>NZ_JBUBVM010000001.1:4800000-6353491 GCF_054898105.1 Pseudomonas sp. MDT1-17
TCGCACAAACATGTTGTCGATGCCGAAGCCATCGGCCAGCAGGTTTTTCAAAGTGCCGACGAGTTCCTGCGGAGCAGGCAGAATACTGATGTCCAGCAGCCCGTCGTCAGCCAGCGCTTCCGGGCACAACACGTGTCCACCACCAGCCTGCCGGCCATTGCCGATGCCCAGTGCCAACAGCTCGCCACTCCACTGAAAATCAGGCCCCTGCAACTCGCCATAGGCCGCGTGCAATTCACTGAATCGCGATAAACCGGTGAACAGGTAAGCCGCGCCCCCGAGGATCTTTTTCAAGTCCTCCGAGGTGTTCGCAGTGACCTGACTGCCAAAACCGCCCGTGGCCATATTCAGGAACACCTGCCCGCCGACCTCCCCCAGATCAATGGCGCTCGGCGCAGTATCAAGAAGATCCAGCGCCTGATCGGGTTCCAGAGGCACGCCGGCCGCGCGAGCAAAATCATTGGCGGTCCCCAAGGGCATCAGTACCAGGCTGGCCTGCGTCGAATGCGCCGCCATGGCCTCGGCAATATCACGCAAGGTGCCATCACCGCCGCCGGCGATAACCTGCATATAGCCTGCCGCCAGCGCTTCATCCACCAGGCGCTGTGCGTCGCCGGCCTCCCAGGTCACTCGAACGGCTAGCTCCCAACCCTGTTTGCGCTTGCCCTCAACGGCAGAACGAACCGCCTCGTTGAGCGCTTGCTTGCCATGCAGAATCAACACCGCTTTGCGTTCGCTCATTGTGGTCACTCCCATGATTGAATTCCGTATGAGAGATGTTGACCTCGTCGCGCCCCATAAAAGTCGCAAGAATTTGAATTATTTGAAGGCGAGCAGTATGGCGTCCTACAACGCGGGACTTTTTCTTACAAATCTGAGGAATCGGCTCAATTGACCGGCAAGTGCGATTGGTACACCTTGGCGTCTGCGGTTATCAAACATCAGCAGGACACACACAGGGACGTGCCATGCAAAGCCATGAGATCAGGTCACCGGTCATTCCGGTCGTACCGCTCGCAGAAAAACGCGCCAATCATCAAGCTGAATTCAAAAACAGCGCAAAACCCACTGGAGAAGTTGATATGGAACCTCGCGTCGTTGAATTGGAGACACACCTCAAATACATCCGACGAGACATGGATGAAGTCCGTAGCGACGTCAAATCCATCAAACACAGGCTTGCCTATTCGGCTGGCGGAACTACCGTGGTCATCGGGCTTCTGGCCTGGATCGCCAATAGCCGTTTTGACCAGGTCGTGACACTCCTGGCTCATTAAGGGTTAGCCATGAACGCAAAACCCGGTTCGATCAACCGGGTTAGGGGCAAGCCTTCGACAGGAATCAGCTCAGGACTTCACTCAGCGGGATAAAGCTTACGCAGTCACCTTCGATCAGCGTGCGATCCTCCAGCACCTCAACCAGACCATCGGCCCAGGCGGCGCTACGCAGTACACCAGAGCTCTGATTCTTGTAGATGATTGCCCGGCCGTTCTCCAGACGTCCACGCAGATACTCGCGTCGATTGCCTGCTTTGGGCCAGGCAAACCCTGCCGGCACCTGGAACTTCAGGGGCTCAACCTCTTTTACGCCCTGTCGACGCAAGAAATAGGGCCTTGCCAACAAAGCAAAGGTCACCAGGGTCGAGGCGGGGTTGCCGGGCAAACCAATCACAGGGACGCCGCGAAAATGCCCGAATGTCAGCGGTTTACCTGGTTTGATGGCAAGTTTCCACAACGTCAACTCGCCCTCCTCACGCAAGGCAATGCCCAGAAAATCCGCCTCTCCCACCGATACACCGCCGGTCGAAAGAATCAGGTCGACATCGTTCAATTGACCAAGGCGAACGCGAGTGGTTGCTAAATCATCCGGAAGAATACCGGCATCGATCACCTCACAGCCCAAACGCTGCAACCAACTGCAAAGCAACACTCGGTTGCTGTTGTAGATTTGTCCTGGCCCCAGAGCGTGACCCGGTTCAACCAGTTCATCCCCGGTGGACAGAACAGCAACACGAACCTTGCGAATCACGTCCAGCTCTGCACATCCCAGCGATGCAGCCAGCCCCTGTTCGATCGGCCCGAGGCGCGTGCCGGCTGGCAGGATCAATTCACCGACAGTGGTTTCCTGGCCTTGAGGACGGATGTTTTGTCCTGAGGTCACGGTTTCGGTGAAACGTACTCGCTCATCCGCCTGAACCTCGGTGTTTTCCTGCATCTCGATGCAATCAGCGCCTGCGGGAACTGGCGCACCGGTGAAGATTCGTGCACAGGTGCCGGGTTTCAAGGGCTCCGGAGCCTGTCCGGCAAAAATCTTCTGGCTGACCACCATTGGTTCTCCAGTCCAGTCGGCCATGCGCAAGGCATAACCGTCCATGGCACTATTGGGCCAAGGTGGCAGATCAAGCGTCGAGACCAGGTCATCGGCCAGCACGCGACCCTGAACTTGGGCCAATGGCAAGCGTTCACGCTCACGAATCGGTGAGGCTTCAGCCATTGCCAGCAAGCGTGCCAGTGCTACCTCGACAGCCAGCAGACTACCCGTCTTGCCTGGCTTACCCGCGGGATTCACAAGGTGCCGCCTGTTTGAGATGAGCGACGAAATTGCACGGACGGTGCCGCGAATCCAGCTGCTCGGCAAGAATGCCATCCCAACCGGTACGCACGGCATTGGTCGAACCCGGCAAACAGCAGACTAGCGTGCCATTGGCCAGACCGGCCAGTGCACGGGACTGAACAGTAGAGGTGCCGATATCCGCCACCGATATCTGCCTGAACAGCTCACCAAAACCGTCGACCTGTTTGTCCAGCAGGCAACTCACCGCTTCCGGAGTGCTGTCGCGTCCAGTGAAACCGGTACCGCCAGTGATCAGCACGACCTGCACGATATCGTCGGCAATCCAGTTGGCGACTTGCGCGCGAATTTTGTAGAGGTCATCTTTGAGCAGAATTCGGGCCGCAAGGTTATGACCGGCTGCACTCAACCGGTCGACGAAGACCTGGCCTGAGGTATCGGTTTCCAGGGTACGAGTATCGCTGACCGTCAGCACCGCGATGTTGAGCGGCGCGAAAGGTACATCAGCCTTGGCTGTCATAGGCTCATCCAGTTGTAGGAGAAACAGCCCGGTGTTATATCACAGCGCCTCATTTTTTCGCCGCCCCCATGGAGACCTGCCATGACCTCGAACACACTTTTGCCGCCCTGTTCCATTCTGCTCCTGGCAGGTGGTCGTGGCCAACGCATGGGCGGACAGGACAAAGGGTTGCTGGAATGGCACGGCGAGCCACTGATCGCCCACTTGCACCGCAAGACCCGTTCGCTGAGCGATGACCTGATCATCTCCTGCAACAGAAACCTGGAAAAGTACGCACCCTACGCCGACCAACTGGTTCATGACGATGAAGGCGACTTTCCGGGTCCTCTGGCCGGTATTCGCGCAGGCTTGAAGGCTGCCCGCCATGCGCATCTGCTGGTGCTGCCTTGTGACGTACCGCGCATCGATGCCGCGCTGCTCAATAGCATGCGCGAAACTGCCAGCCAGCACCCGGACCAACCGCTGATGCTGCGCCATGGTGAACACTGGGAACCCTTGTTGTGCATTATCCCCGTGGCACTCCTGGCAGATTTCGACAGTGCCTGGAGCGACGGCGAACGCAGCCCGGGTCGCCTCATGCGCAAACTGGGCGCTACCGCCCTGCAATGCCCCGACAACGACCCCCGCCTGGCCAACCTCAACACACCAGAACTATTAAGTGCCCACAACACTGTGTCAGACTGACAGGAGAAGGAACTTGCGCGCGCTGTACACGTCTCAAGCTCAGTAACCAAAAGAATTCATATTCGGAGACACACTCATGACTAAACGGACCCTCGCCACTTTCATGCTCGCACTGGGCCTCGCTACCCTCGCCGGTTGCGCATCGCCTACAGTGATCACCTTGAATGACGGTCGAGAAATCCAGGCTGTCGACGCGCCACAGTTCGATAAGGATTCGGGTTTCTACGAATTCGAACAACTGGATGGAAAGCAGACCCGCATCAACAAGGATCAGGTTCGTACCGTTAAAGAGCTGTAATTTTTGCGGTGACAACCGGATATGGAAAAGCCCGCTTTATGCGGGCTTTTTCGTGGCTGAAGATCAGCAGATTTACTGAACTCGCGATCACCACTGCAGGGTGATAGTACTTTCGAATACTCTTTCCTGGCCGGTGACCGGATCCACAAACCGTAGCCCCTGAGCGAGCAGTTTCAAAGGATTGGCATAGTCATCCTCAACATCCTTGAGTACCTGCGGATAAAACGGGTCGTTGCAGATACTGGCGCCCAAGGCGGTCATGTGCACCCGCAACTGATGTTTCTTGCCCGTCACCGGGTAAAGCGCATAACGCCAGAGGTCATCGTTCTTCTCCCGGACCTCGACTGCCGTCTCGGTATTACTGACGCCAGGACCTTCCTGCATGCGGAAGAAAGGCTCGCCATCAATGAGCCGGCTCTTATGGACCAATGGAAAAGAGAGTTCAGGCAACGCTCGGGCAATTGCCTCGTAGCGCTTTTCGATCTGCCGCGTAGGAAACAACGACTGATACGCCGAACGGCTCTTAGGGTTGGCGGAAAACAGCACCAGCCCCGCCGTGTGACGGTCAATGCGATGCAAAGGCACCAGATGCGGGTTATCGAGTCGACGGATCAGCCGTCGCAGCAGGGTCTGTTCCACGTATTCACCCGCCGGAGTCACTGGCAGAAAATGCGGCTTGTCCGCCACTACCAGATGTTCATCCGCGTACAGAATCGACTCCACCACCGGAATCGGTTTTTCGTCCGGCACTTCACGAAAATAGTGAATCCGCAGGCCTTCCTTGTAAGGCAAGTCCAGGGCGATTGGCATGCCATGCCCATCAAGCACACGACCGCGGGCGATTCTGTCCAGCCATTGATCACGGCCAATGGCACTGAAATGTTCGCACAGACAATCGAGTACGGTCTGCCACGGGCCAGGCGGCAAGTAGAGCGTGCTGGCCTGGTTGTGTGCAGCAGAAAAAGATGAAGTGGACATACGAAAGCTCTAACCCTCAATACAGGGCGGCATTATCCAACAGCGGCCGGAACGAACCTAGAAGAGAATCCTCAAGCCGGTATCTGCGTGCGCGCTGCCGCTTCGGTGAATTCCTTGAGCCAGCGCAACACATCGACCGCTTCCCAGCGACCGGGATCATAAAGCGCGTACAACAACCCCTGATAACCCACGACATCCAGCTGCCGGTGATAGCCCGCGCGCTGGAACAAGGCTTCGATTTCCGCGAAACAGGTATTGAAATGCAGTTTGTTGAAGGGGGTTTTACCTTCCGTCACCAGGCCATCCAGACGTAATTCGAGGACAGCCTCGCGCACCACGTCCGCCGACATCCGGTTAACGCTGTTCTTCAATTGTTCGACATTGACCACGATTCATCCCTCTCACGCCCGGATTGCCTGCGCAGGGCAGGCATCACGAATAACTGTATGCGCATACAGTATCCGAACACTGCCGGTAAAGCCAAGGGGATCAATCGCAAAGTTCGACAGGCGGGAACACCGCCGCCGCAAAAACCGCTTAACGCAAGAATGCCACTACCTGATCGGCACCGAACGGCCAGCCCAGCTCAGCGCCAGTATCGACCCGTCGTAATACCGGAATACGCAGACTGTAGGCTTCGTACCATGTTTCGTCGTCAGCAATGTCCACCAGTTCCACCAGCAGACCGTTTTCGACAAATTCCATCAACATGGCTTCGGCCACTTCACAGAGATGACACCCAAGGGTGCCGAAAAGCTGACATTCAGGAGGCATGACCATAAGACCCGGCAAAGTAGGCGTTCATTCTAGGCCCGCCACGATAAGTCGTCGAGCCGAGGACGTGTTGACCAGAACTGGTTTCAGGAGATTTCTGCAACTCCCTGACGCACATCATTCGGTCAGAACATTACTTGCGACATGCTCACGGCTTTTTTGCCTCTACGCTTGTGTAGCCAGAACCTATCACCGGAGTTTTTTGTGTTCGCCAACCTGTTGATCATCCTCGCCTCCTCCCTAGTGGTGATTGCACTGTTCCAGCGCCTGCGATTACCGCCAGTGCTGGGCTACCTGTGCGTGGGGCTGATGATTGGGCCGACCGCATTCAACTGGGTGAATGAAAACGAGGACTTGCCGGATCTAGCCGAGTTGGGCGTGGTGTTTCTGCTGTTCTCCCTCGGTCTGGAATTTTCCCTGTCGAAAATGCTCGCGTTGCGTCAAGTGGTGTTTGGCCTTGGCAGCTTGCAAGTGTTGGGTTCCGGGATACTGCTGGGCGCCATACTGATGCTGCTCGGCATGCCGATCACGCCTGCGCTGTTGCTCGGCGCCGGCCTGTCGCTGTCTTCCACTGCCATTGTCAGTAAAGAGCTGAGCAGTCTCGGCGAGATTTTCAGCAGCCACGGCCAGAATGCCATCGCCGTGTTGCTGTTCCAGGACATCGTGGCGGTATTGCTGCTGACCCTGGTGCCAGTGTTCGCTGGTAGCAGCGAACAGGCCTGGTATTGGGCGCTGCCACTGACGCTGGGGAAAACCGTCGTGTTGTTCGTCGGCCTGCTACTGGCCAGTCGCTGGGTTTTGCCGCGGCTGTTCCATGAAGTGGCGGCGGCCCGCTCCGCGGAACTGTTCGTGCTACTGGCGCTGGTCATTGTGCTGCTGACAGCATGGCTGACTCACCTGCTCGGCCTCTCCCCAGCCCTGGGTGCGTTTCTCGCCGGCATGCTGCTGGGGGAAAGCCACTACCGGCATCAGATCGAGGCCGACATCCGCCCGTTCCGCGACATCCTGCTGGGGGTGTTCTTCGTCAGTATCGGCATGTTGATCGACTTGCAGTTGTTCGCCAGCCACGGCCTGCTGATCCTCGGCCTGACCCTGGGATTGTTGCTGATCAAGGGCAGCGTCGTTGCGCTGCTGGTCAAATGGCGCGGCAGCGACAGTGAAACCGCCTGGCGCAGCGGCTTGGCATTGGCCCAGGGCGGCGAGTTCTGCTTTGCGCTGATGGCACAGATGCAGCTGAACAAACTGATGCCCGCCGATTTTGGCGGTCTGCTGCTGGCGGCGACCTTCTGTTCGATGCTGGTCACGCCGTTGCTGCTGCGCGCCGCACCTCGCATCGCCACACGCCTGCACCGCAAACCCAATGAAGAAGCGAAACTTGAAGAAATCAGCGCACTCAACGCCGATTTGCACAACCATGTAGTGATCTGTGGCTACGGTCGTGTAGGTCAGTCAATCGGACGCGCGCTACGCAACGCGCAGCAACCCTATATCGCACTGGATTCTGATCCGGTGCGTGTTCAGGAAGCTGCCGTTGGTGAAACCTGCGTGCATTATGGCGACTCACGCCGCGGCGAACTGCTGGCCGCAATAGGGCTGGAGCGTGCCAAACTGCTGGTGATCGCCGTGGACCAGACCGACATCGCTTTGCTGATCCTCAAGGAAGCGCGCCGACTCAACTCGACCGTGCCGATTCTGGTACGCACACGCGATGACAGCCAACTGGCCGAGTTGAAAGCATCCGGTGCCAGCGAAGTCGTGCCCGAATTGCTGGAGTCGAGCCTGATGCTCGCCTCTCATGCACTGATCATGCTGGGATTACCCGCGCATCAGGTACAGGAACGGGCGGACCAGATTCGGCATGACCGCTATCGCCTGCTGCACGGTTTCTATCCAGGTGCTAACGATGAAGAAACCTAGTCTTGGCTCACGGCGCCAATCTTGTGCACCGACAAGTCCGCACCGTAATACTCTTCTTCCTGGCTCAGGCGCAGACCATGGAACGCCTTGATCACGCCATACACCGTAAAACCACCAGCCAGCGCCACGACCACGCCCAGCGAAGTGCCGATCAACTGACTGATCAGGCTCACGCCGCCCAAACCGCCCAAAGCACTTTGACCGAAAATACCGCAGGCGATCCCGCCCCAGACGCCACACAAACCATGCAACGGCCAGACCCCCAACACATCATCGATATGCCATTTGCCCTGGGCCGCAGTAAAGCACCAGACAAACAGTGCCCCCGCAATCGCGCCCGTCATCAGCGCACCCACCGGATGCATCAGGTCGGAACCGGCGCAGATCGCCACCAACCCGGCCAGCGGGCCGTTATGCAGAAAACCCGGGTCATTGCGCCCGACGATAAGCGCCGCGACAGTACCGCCGACCATGGCCATCAACGAGTTCAGCGCCACCAGTCCACTGACACCTTGCAGGGTTTGCGCACTCATCACGTTGAAACCGAACCAGCCAACGATCAGGATCCACGACCCCAACGCCAGAAAGGGAATGCTCGAGGGTGCGAACGCCACCAGGCGCCCTTCGCGATAACGACCATTACGCGGCCCGAGCAACAACACCGCTGCCAAGGCCAACCAACCACCCATGGCGTGGACCACGACCGAGCCGGCGAAATCATGGAAGCTGGCGCCAAAGCGTTCAAGCAACCAGGCTTGCAGGCCAAAGTTGCCGTTCCAGATCATCCCCTCGAAGAAGGGATAGATGAACGCCACGATCAGTGCCGTTGCGCACAACTGAGGGACGAACCGGGCGCGCTCGGCAATCCCCCCGGAAATGATCGCGGGTATCGCCGCAGCAAAGGTCAGCAGAAAGAAAAACTTAACCAAGCCATAGCCATGATCAGC
This sequence comes from Pseudomonas sp. MDT1-17, assembly GCF_054898105.1. NCBI lineage: Bacteria > Pseudomonadati > Pseudomonadota > Gammaproteobacteria > Pseudomonadales > Pseudomonadaceae > Pseudomonas > Pseudomonas sp. MDT1-17. Next base: position 4,808,690 of record NZ_JBUBVM010000001.1, read on the forward strand.
ATTGATCACCGCTGCCGGTTGCATGAAAGTCACCCCATAGGAAATCCAATAGCCTATAAAGAAGTAGGCCAGGGTCGAAATGGCGAAGTCGCTGAGGATCTTCGACAAGGCATTGACCTGGTTCTTTTGTCGAACCGTGCCGACTTCGAGAAAGGCGAAACCGGCGTGCATCGCCAGCACCATGACCGCGCCGATCAGAATGAACAACGTATTGGAGCTATGGACCAGACTGTCCACAGCGCTTTGCAGATTTTCCATGGGGTTGGCAGACCTTAAGGCTGAAAAAAAGCACCAAAGCAGTTCGCGCAGACAATTCATGCACCAAGTTGCGACTTGCCGGAATCAAGAGCCCATCGCGACAAACCGCTTTGGCGCACAAAATTCCTGAAGGCAAATCACGAGCGGGATGTTTGCGCGGGTTTTGATTGTTTAAGTTAAGGTTTTCCTGAAGTCATGCCCGGCAACAGCGCAACGACGCAGGCAGATGCACCACGACGTAGCAAAAGTTGTACCAGTCATTTGTACTGAACCTTCGCGCAAGGCTCATACTCGAACGTTTCAGAAGCCACTTACGGAGATCCACCAATGGCCAGCATCAAGGCAAAGACTGCTCAAGAGATCCTGATGAACGATTTTCAGACACTGGTCAGCGACACCGAACGGTTGCTGGAACACACCGCTACCCTGGCCGGCGATCAGGCCGATGAGTTGCGCGAGCAGATCCACGACAGTCTGTTGCGTGCCCGCGAAACCTTGAAACTGACCGAAGACTCCCTGCGCGAACGCGGCCAAGCCGCCGTCACCGCCACCGAAGATTACGTTCAGGCAAACCCATGGCAATCGGTCGGCATCGCGGCTGGCGTAGGTTTCCTGATTGGTTTGCTGGCAACGCGGCGCTGATATGGCGATCGGCGAATCCGGCTCGTCCGCGACGGGCCCAAGCTCATCACCGCGGCGCCTGGGTGCCGCTTTTCTTGGACTGCTGCACAGCCATGTCGAATTGTTCGGCATCGAATTGCAGGAACAAAAAGCGCGCACTGTAAGCCTGTTGCTGTTTGCAGGCCTGGCGCTGGTTTTTGCCTTGCTGTTACTGGTGGGGTTGTCGACGCTGGTGATGATCCTGTTTTGGGACACTTATCGCCTGCCCGCCATCATCGCACTCTGCGTGTTCTACACCCTTGCATGCGTCTTCTGCGGGATGCGCTTGAGAGCGGCGATTTTCGATGAGTCCTCGCCCTTCCATGGCACCCTGGAAGAACTGGCCAACGATCGGGAGCGCCTGCTGCCATGAGTCTGCCTGAACTGCCTCACAACAGCTCGCGCACAGAAATGCGCAAGGCGCTGATCCGCCTGCGCATGGAAATGCATCGCCAGGAAATTCGCCACGAATCCCGGCAATTGCTGCAACCTTTGCAGCGCATGCGCGGGATGACGCAAAACCTGCACGATGGTTTCGGCATCAAGCACGCCCCACTCTGGGGCGTGGCAGCCGTCACCTTGCTGGGCTTTTTGACTGGCAAGGGCGCCAAGAGCGGTGGCGTAAGCAGCCTCACCCGACTGGTTCGTCTGGGCACCACGCTGGGGCCGCTGATCAAGCTGGTCATACAGGGCTCTTCGCGCAATCACTAAAGCCACCCTCTGGCTGCATTCTTGCAACATCACCGGGATGAACCTCTTTATCGAGGGGTTCAATCCTGCGTGCCTGACCGGTAACCAGATTTTATCCAAGAACAAGACCTAACCAAGGAGGCCTCGTGATCGACGGGCAACCGCTCGCCTGCTTTCAACCATTCATTGATACCGCCACCGGCCGCATCGCCGGCGTCGAGGCACTGGGTCGATTGCGCCAGGCCGACGGTCAAATGGCCTCGGTGGGGCCGCTGTTCGCCGACCCGCGAACGCCTGCTATCGCGCTGCGTCGTCTGGATCGCCAGATCCGCGCTAACGCGCTGAGCCGTCTGCATGAAGCGTCCGCGGACTGGTTTCTGAGCCTGAACATATCGCCACGCTTGCGGCAGGACCAGGCTCTACCGAGCCTCAAGCAATTGAACAGGCACAACGTTGACCCGCAACGTATTGTCTTCGAGATCACCGAACTGGGAGGCGATATTCAGCGCCTGGCCGATGTCGTGGCACGCTACCGACAGGCCGGCGCGCGGATCGCCATCGATGATTTCGGTGCCGGTTACTCTCAGCTTGATCGCGTACTCGCGCTGCAACCGGACATTCTCAAGCTCGACATGCGCTTGTTCCAGGCCGCTGCGTTAGGTGGACCGAGCAGCGACGTGGTCAAGGCTCTGGCGCAAATGGCGGAGAAAACCGGTTGCTGGATCATCGCCGAAGGGGTGGAAACCGAAGCTCAACTGAGTTTTGCCCTGGAATGCGGTTCGCGCTACGTCCAGGGTTTTCTGTTCGCCCGAGTGCAAGCTGATTTCTTTGCCACGGACGCCTTTGTCGAGCGCTTTGCTCAGTTGCGTCAGCGCTATGTTCAGCAGAAGCTGGCTGAGCGCGGGCGCCTGATGATCATGCGCCAACAGCTCAGCGAGCTGATGGCGATCCTGCAAGAATGGGCTCAGGCCCGTGCACCGCTCAGCGCCTTGCCACAACTGGACGCATTCCCCTGGCTGCTGCGCTTCTATCAATGCGACCGCCACGGCACGCAGCTGACACCCAACCTTGAATGGCGCAATAACGGCTGGGAGGCTGACAACCGCTACCTCGGCCACAACTGGTCATGGCGCCCTTAATTCTATCACCTGCTGGCAGAGGGTTGGGATGAGCGCAGGCTGACGCTTTCCAACACTTACCGCGACGCCACCAGCAACCAGTACTGCCTCACCGCCGGGCAATTTTTCGACAACGGTGAGCGACTGCTGCTCATCGATATCGACGCCGCCGGGCTGTAGTTCCGCTTGCAGGCACCGGTGCGAAACGGGAAGCTAGGGGCTCAGTCACCTGACGGAGAGAACCAGCCTTGGATTGGCAAACCCTGCTTACCCGCGAACGCCTCGGAAAGCCTCTGCACAGCCCGGAAGAACTCGGCCGCAGCCCTTTCCACAAAGACCACGACCGCATCATTTTCTCGGGAGCGTTCCGCCGCCTCGGGCGTAAGACCCAGGTCCATCCGGTCACCAGCAACGATCATATCCACACGCGCCTGACCCACTCGCTGGAGGTCAGCTGCGTCGGCCGTTCGCTGGGCATGCGCGTCGGCGAAACCATTCGCAGCGCCCTCCCCGACTGGTGCGAGCCCAGCGATCTGGGGATGGTGGTGCAATCGGCCTGCCTGGCCCATGACATCGGCAATCCGCCCTTCGGCCACTCCGGCGAAGACGCCATTCGTCACTGGTTCCTGCAAGCCGCCGGCCGTGGCTGGCTGGATGCAATGAGTGAAGTCGAACGCAATGACTTCCTCAACTTCGAAGGCAACGCCCAAGGCTTCCGGGTACTTACCCAGCTGGAATATCACCAGTTCGACGGCGGCACCCGGTTGACCTACGCCACCCTGGGTACTTATCTGAAGTATCCATGGACGGCGAAACACGCCGATTCACTGGGCTACAAGAAACACAAGTTCGGCTGCTATCAGAGCGAATTGCCGCTACTGGAACAGATCGCCCATAAACTCGGTCTGCCGCAACTCGAGGAACAACGCTGGGCGCGCCATCCGCTCGTGTATCTGATGGAGGCTGCCGATGACATCTGCTACGCGTTGATCGATCTGGAAGATGGTCTGGAAATGGAGCTGCTGGAATACGCCGAAGTCGAGTCGCTATTGCTGGACCTCGTGGGTGACGATCTGCCGGAAACCTATCGCCAGCTTGGTCCACAGGATTCGCGTCGGCGCAAACTGGCGATCTTGCGAGGCAAAGCCATTGAACACCTGACCAACGCCGCAGCCCGCGCCTTTGTCGAGCAACAGGACGCGTTGCTGGCCGGCACGCTGCCCGGTGATCTGGTGGAGCACATGCACGGCCCTGCCAAGCGTTGCGTACTGAATGCCAAGGACATGGCGCGCAAAAAAATCTTCCAGGACAAGCGCAAGACCCTGCATGAAATCGGCGCATACACCACGCTGGAAATCCTGCTCAACGCCTTCTGCGGCGCGGCACTGGAACAGCATAACGGTCGAACGCCGTCCTTCAAGAGTCGCCGCATCCTCGACCTGTTGGGCAACAATGCACCCGATCCCCACGGCCCATTGCACACCTCGTTTCTACGGATGATTGACTTCATCGCCGGCATGACCGACAGCTATGCGAGCGAAATGGCGCTGGAGATGACCGGTCGTTCGAGCCACTGATGAGACCCGGTTGATCAGCCATTACACTGCCTTCGATGGCTGATTGACCTCTCATAACCCAAGTGCACTCAACGTTCGCCGAATCCCCCTACAACATGTGCTGAGCTAACTGATCGATTATTCAGTAACCTCGCGAAATAATCCCGCTTCCCTCCGTTCGACAGAAGAAGCGTGAATAAACCTATGTTCAAAGACGATCTGCGCATCTTGCTGGTGGAAGATCATCCCTTTCAACTCAAGGCGACTCAATACCTGCTTGAGAGTTACGGTTTCACCCATCTGACCACCACCGACAGTGCCGATGGCGCGCTGCAAAAAATGCTCAAGGCCGGGCAACCGTTTGATATTCTTTTATGCGATCAATGTCTGCCCGACCTCTGCGGGCTTGACCTGGTCGAAATCGCCAGCCACCGGGGGATGATCAGACAGGCAATACTGTTAAGTAGCCTGACATCCGCTGAACTGGACAAACTTGAAAAAAAAGCCAACGAACACGGACTGCCCTTGTTGGGTTACTTGATCAAGCCGCTGAAACAATCCGAATTCAGATATTTGTTGACCTTGGCTTCACTGTAAAGAACCTACACCGAACGCATTAAAAATTCAGCACGAACACAACTTGAAGTTTACAACTCAATACTTGCAACACTTCGACCAAGCTTCGACAAACTTCGCCCTTCTTCACAAATAATCCAGTTGATGCGTAGTCCTATTCCTCTTCATCTGTAGGAATCTTCCTATATTGCCGCTACAGGTCCGCCAGTTCATGCGTCACCTCAGCTAACTGAGCTAAGGTGCGCGCTTTATTTGCGCTCGTATGGGATTTGATTATGAACTCCGTTTTTATTGTCGACGATCACCCGGTCATTCGCCTTGCCGTCAGAATGTTGCTTGAACATGAAGGTTACGAAGTCGTCGGCGAAACTGATAATGGGGTCGATGCCATGCAGATGGTTCGCGAATGCACGCCCGACCTGGTCATTCTCGACATCAGTATTCCCAAACTGGATGGGCTGGAAGTTCTCGCCCGATTCAACGCGATGAGTACCCGTCTCAAAACTTTGGTGCTTACAGCACAGTGCCCGACACTTTTTGGTATTCGCTGCATGCAATCCGGTGCATCGGGTTATGTGTGCAAACAAGAAGATCTGAGTGAACTGGTCAGTGCTATAAAAGCCGTATTGTCAGGGTACAACTATTTTCCAAGTCAGGCCTTGAATCCTGTTCGCTGTGATGACGCGCGCTTCGCCGACCTGGAATTGTTCAAGTCAGTCAATGACCGAGAACTGATGGTATTGCAACTGTTTGCCCAGGGCCGCACCAACAAGGAAATTGCCAAAGGTATGTTTTTAAGCAACAAGACTGTCAGCACTTATAAAAAACGCCTCATGCAAAAACTCAAAGCCAAATCTCTGGTTGAACTCATCGATATGGCAAAACGTAACGCCTTAGTGTGAGAGACAGGATGCCCAGTCGTATAAAGGATTATCTGACACTGATGGCCGCCGGTTTATGCCTGAGCACCTCAGTGCTCGCTGCGCAGGCCGTCAGCGAGAACTACACCCTGCTCAGTCGCTCAATGACCGGACATCAGGAAGTCCAACTGGATAAATCACAACGACAATGGATCAAGAATAAACGGGAACTGATCCTTGGCACGTCAGCGCCGGACTACCCCCCTTTCGACATGACCACCAGTGGTCGCGACTATGAAGGTTATACCGCCGATTACGCGGGCATCCTGGGCACAACAACCGGTTTGCCAATCAAGGTTCTGCGCTTTGCGTCCCGGGAGGCCGCAATCGAAGCACTCGAAAACGGCGAAGTCGACTTGCTGGGTAGCGCCAACGGATTCGAAGCGCATAACGCCGACATTGTACTTTCCACACCCTACGCCGTAGACCAGCCGGTTCTGGTCACGCGCGAAGGAGAAATCAGATCCTTGACCGATGGCCTGGCCGGTCTACGGCTGAGCATGGTGTATCACTATCTGCCGTTGGAAGAGGTCGAGGCAATGTATCCGAGGGCGATCATCACGTCCTTTCCGTCCTACCAGAATGCGATCAATGCAGTTGCCTTCGACCAGGCTGATGTTTTTCTGGGTGACACTATTTCCACCCATTACATGATCAACAAGGGCTATCTGAACAATATCCGCATGGCCAACTTCGGCAAACACGAAGCCCACGGTTTCAGCTTTGCTGTGCGCAGAGACAACCCGCAATTGCTCGGGATCATCAACGCAATGCTCAGGGCGATCCCCACCAGCGAACGCGATAACATCGCCAAACGCTGGAGTGCCGGCAGTGACATTCTTCTCACCGATCAAAAACTGCAGCTCACTGACAACGAGGAACGCTGGCTGGCGCAACATCCGGTAGTCCGGGTGGTGGTCAATGAGGCCTTTGCGCCGCTGACGTTTTTCGACAGTGATAACAACTTTCGCGGGGTTACCGCGGACTTGCTCGAGCTGATCAGATTGCGCACCGGGTTACGCTTCGACGTCCATCGCAGCCGCAGCGATGGCGAGATGATCGAGCAGATCAAGGACAATAAGGCCGACGTGATCGCCGCCTTGCTCCCCAGCGCCCAACGTGAAACGACGTTGAATTTCACCCGACCCTATCTGCAAAACTCCTTTGTCCTGCTGACTCGCAAAGCCGCCGACAGCCCGACAAGCCTTGCGCAGTTGCAGGACAAACGCCTGGCAATTGCCGAAGGCAATCCCCTGGTGGATTACCTGCGCAGCGAGTTTCCACGGATCAAGCTGATTGAAACACCGGACGCATTCAGCGCCGTGGAGTTGCTGGCCGAGGGCAAGGCAGACGGCGCGGTGAACTCGCTGGTGATTGCCAACTACTTCATCTCATCGCGGCTCTTCGAGCACACACTTCAAATCAGTACCACCATCGGTACCCGCCAGGCCGCGTTCTCCCTGGCCACAGGCCGAGAGGCCAAAGAACTGAACGCCATCCTCAACAAGGCGCTGCTGAGCATTGAGCCGCAAGAGCTGGGCATCATCAACAGCCGCTGGCGTGGCTATTCGGCGTCCTCACAAAGTACCTGGCGTCTCTATCACCGACTGTTCTACCAAATCGTTATCGGTGCCGGGGTGCTGCTGCTGATTTCCGTTGCCTGGAACGCTTACATGCGTCGCCAGATAAAGCAGCGTCAGGCAGCGGAGCGCGCGTTGAACGATCAATTCGAATTCATGCGATCACTGGTCAACGGCACGCCTCATCCCATCTACGTACGCGATCGCGAGGGATTGCTGCAAAGCTGCAACGACAGTTACCTGGAAGCCTTCTGCGCGAAACGTGAAGACGTCATCGGCAAAAGCGTCATGCAGGGCAACATGAGCAATGCGTTCGAAGCCCGGGAATATCAGGCCGATTACCAGCGCGTCGTGGCCGAAGGCATACCGCTGATACTCGACCGCGCGTTGCACATCGGCGGCCGCAGACTGACGATTTACCACTGGATTCTGCCCTACCGTGATTCGAGCGGTGAAGTTCAAGGCATCATCGGCGGCTGGATCGACATCAGCGAACGGCGGCAACTGTTTGATGAGCTGCGCTGCGCGAAAGAGCGCGCCGATGAAGCCAACCGGGCAAAAAGCACGTTTCTGGCAACCATGAGCCATGAGATCCGCACCCCAATGAATGCGGTCATCGGCATGCTTGAACTGACACTCAAGCGTATCGATCATGAGCACCCGGATCGCCCGGCCATCGATGTGGCGTACAACTCGGCGAAGGACCTGCTGGAACTGATCGGGGACATTCTCGACATTGCACGGATCGAATCCGGACGTCTCAGCCTGAGCCCTGAACGCGTCAATCCAAGTGAAATCGTGACCTCGGTCGTGCGGGTCTTCGATGGACTGGCTCGCCAGCAAAATCTCCGACTGCTGCTGGAATTCCGCCCTGCCAATCCAGAGTTCGATGTCCTGTTGGACCCGATGCGCTTCAAGCAGGTGCTGTCCAACCTGGTCAGCAACGCCATCAATTTTACGGAGCAGGGCCAGGTCCGGGTCATCGTCGACCTGCAGCCCACCGCCGAACCCGAGCGGGTTCGGATGCTGTTGCACGTTCAGGACAGTGGCATAGGCATCAGCGAACAGGATCAGCAGCGGTTATTCGAACCCTTCGCTCAAGCCGATAACTGCGCACATTCAGACAGAGGTGGCGCAGGACTTGGCCTGGTGATCAGCCGCAGCCTGTGCGAGATGATGGGTGGCAGCCTGCAATTGAGCAGCCAGCCGGGCGTGGGCACTCAAGTCGAGGTTTCGTTGCACCTGGCAACACTGCCACTCGCGCAGGTGCCGGAGACTGTTGAAGCGCAGATACACACCACGACGACCCCCTTGAACGTTCTGGTGGTCGACGATCACCCGGCCAATCGCTTGCTCATGTGCCAGCAACTGGAGTTTCTGGGGCATCGATTCAGCGTCCAGGCGGATGGCGAAGCGGGATACGAGACGTGGAAAGCAGAGTCGTTCGATCTGGTCATTGTCGATTGCAACATGCCGATCATGAACGGATACGAACTGGCCCGCGCCATTCGCCGCCAGGAACGACACACGCAACGCCCGCCCTGTACCGTTCTGGGTTATACCGCCAACGCGCAACCGGAAGAAATACATCGCTGCAAACAAGCCGGGATGGACGACTGCCTGTTCAAACCCCTCACCCTGACAGCCTTGAGTCAGTGGGTTGAAGGTATCAGGCCGACCGTCCGCGATCCGGCGTTCAGCCTGCAAGGACTGCGTCTTTTGACGGGTGGAAATCCGCTATTGGACCAGCGATTGTTGGCCGAACTGTTGAACAGCAACCGTCTGGACCGACAAGAACTGCTGGCCCTGTCCCGATCCAAAGACCCCCAGTCATTTCTCGACGTCGCCCATAAAATCAAGGGCGCCGCCCGAATCGTCCAGGCTTCCCGGGTGATCGACAGCTGTGAGGCGCTGGAAAAGGCCTGCCATGAAGTGTTCCATCATGACGAGGTGGCCGACTGCAGCAAGGCTATAGAGCGCGCCATGCTCGAACTGGAGCAAGCCTTGCAGCAACAGATTGGCCAAAACGACAACAGCAGAATGACAGGGCCTTAACTATGCTAGGACGCTGAGCAGTGTGTTAACCATCATGGAGAGACCTGCAATGCCCAGCCCACTGCGCCCGGATCAACGGCGGTTTCCCCTGCACGTCCATATCAGCGTAATGTTCACTCTCCTGCTGATGCTGACTGGAGTGGTGCTGGGCATTTTCAACTACCGACACACCACGCAGATCATCCTTTCCAGCAGTGAAAAGCTTTTCAACCGCATCGAGCAGGACGTCCGTCGGGACCTGCACACCACCTATGAGCCGATTCGTCACCTGCTGAGCCTGTTGGCGGATTACCCGGCGACGCAGGCACCTGACCTGGAGCAACGGCTGGCGTTGTTCAAACCCTTCAGCCAGTCACTCAAGGACAACCCCGACCTGGCCTCGCTGTATCTGGGCTACGGCAACGGTGATTTTTTCATGGTTAGGCCCTTGCGAACCCCCGGTCTGAAAACGCTCCTCAATGCCCCGGACACTGCGGCTTATCAGGTGTGGAGCATTGAGCGAACCGGCGACAGCGCAAAGGCCCGCTCCCAATCACTGTTTTTCGATCAAGATCTGGCCCTCATCAGCCGCCAGGACAACCCCGACGAAACCTACGATCCGCGAACCCGCGCCTGGTATGCCAACGCCCGCAGCGACCGGGATCAGATCACCACCGAACCCTACATTTTTTTCTCCACCCACAATGTCGGCACCACCCTGGCCCGGCGCAGCGGCGAACAAGCCGTCATGGGCGCCGATCTGACCCTGGCGGAACTCTCCGCGACCCTGGCCAAACACGTGGTGACCCCCAGTACCGAAATCGTGCTGTTCGATGCCGAGGGCAATGCCATTGCTTATCCCGACAGCAGCAAACTGATCATCGACGATCAGACTGCCCGCCTGATCAAAGCCGCTGACCTGAGCCCCAGCCTCGGTGCATTGCTCAACAATCCCCCCGAAGGTAACCGCCTGGATGTCGCCGGTCGTCAATGGATCGTTGCCCGCAGCAGCATGCAGGAGGGCGGCCCCCAGGGACTGCAACTGGCGCTGCTGGTGCCGGAAGATGAATTGCTCGCCGATGCCTACCGCATGCGCTGGCAAGGCGCGCTGATTACCCTCGCCACGCTGTTGCTGTGCCTGCCGCTGGGATGGCTGACCTCTCGGATTCTGGTTAAACCCCTGCGCGCGCTGGTGCGAGAGGCCGATGCGGTTCGCAGTTTTGACTTCAACTTTCCGGCCTCACGTCGCTCTCCCGTGCTCGAAGTCGACCAACTGAGCGTATCGATGACGCGCATGAAAGACACCCTGGCGAGTTTTTTCCAGATCACCGAAAGCCTGAGCGCCGAGGTCCGTTTTGCCCCCTTGCTGGAACGCGTGTTGTTTGAAACGGTGAAAATCGGCCAGGCCCAGGCCGGTCTGATCTACCTGCGCGAAGGTGATGGCGATCGCATGGAGCCGCAGGGTCTGGTCATCAACGGCACCTCACAGGCATTGCCGTCATTTGATCTTCGAGGACACGAACTCCAGGCTCCGCAAAGCCCGGCATGGCTACGGCAGCTGGCGAATGCCAACAACGTCGTCACCACGCTGGGTTTCGAACAGGCCGGGGATTTGCAGAAAGTATTGCTTGCGCTGGAGTGCCCCCGCGTTCATCTGATCGGTATTCGATTGCACAATCGTCATAACGAAACCGTGGGCCTGCTAGTCCTGCTGTTAGCCGATACCGGCAACCAGAGCGATCTGGAAAAACTTCGTCCGGACCGCATCGCGTTCCTCCAGGCCGTATCCGGTGCGGCCGCCGTGAGTATTGAAAGTCAGCGTCTGCAAGCCAAACAAAAACAACTGCTGGATTCCTTCATCCAACTGCTGGCTGGTGCGATTGACGCCAAAAGCCCCTACACCGGCGGTCACTGCCAGCGAGTGCCGGCGCTGACCCTGATGCTCGCCCAAGCTGCCGCGGCCAGTCAGGACCCGGCCTTCAGTGGCTATCAGCCCACCGAGGATGAATGGGAAGCGCTGCACATCGCGGCCTGGCTACACGATTGCGGCAAGGTCACCACGCCGGAATACGTGGTCGATAAAGCCACGAAGCTGGAAACGCTTAACGACCGCATCCACGAAATCCGTACCCGTTTCGAAGTGCTCAAGCGCGATGTCTGGATCAACTATTGGCAAGCCATGGCCCTGGGCGGTGACGAACAGCACCTGGCCGAACTGCGCAATGCCACTCTGGCGGGACTGGACGATGACTTCGCGTTCGTTGCCCGCTGCAACCTCGGTGGCGAGGCGATGGCCGAGTCCGACCTGCAACGCCTGCACAGCATGGCCCAGCGCACCTGGACCCGAACACTGGATGACCGGCTGGGTGTTTCCTGGGAAGAGAACCGGCGCCAGGCGCGAACCCCGGCACCGACACTGCCGGTCAGCGAGCCATTGCTGGCGGACAAACCCGAGCACCTGTTCGAACGACCCGAAGCCGAACTTATTCCGGAGGATAATCCCTGGGGGTTCAAACTCGATGTGCCGCGCTACAAGTACAACCGGGGCGAGCTCTACAACCTGAGCATTGCCCGAGGCACCCTGACCCGCGAGGAGCGTTACATCATCAATCACCACATGGTGCAGACGATTCTGATGCTCAGCCACCTGCCCTTCCCCGGCCACCTCAACAACGTCGCGGAGATCGCCGGCGGCCACCATGAAAAAATGGACGGCACCGGGTATCCCAAACAGTTGAAGCGTGAAGAGATGAGCCTGCCGGCGCGGATGATGGCGATTGCCGATATTTTCGAAGCACTGACCGCCGCCGATCGCCCCTACAAGAATGCCAAGTCGTTGAGCGAAGCGCTGGGCATCATGGCCACCATGTGCCGGGACGCCCACATCGATCCTGAGTTGTTCGGGCTGTTCATCAACGCACAAATCTATTTGCAGTACGCCGATCGATTCCTCGACCCCCAACAAATCGATGCGGTGGATCCGGCGAGCCTGCTGGTCAAGGCAGGCTTGAGGGCATGATCAGCAGTCGGTCAGGCGCAGGAAAATCGCCGCCAATTGCTCGATACCGGCCTGATCTTCAGCGGTAAAACGCGCCAGTTTCGGGCTGTCGAGGTCCAGCACACCAATCAATCGGCCGTCCTTGACGAGTGGCACCACCAGCTCGCTGTTCGACGCGCTGTCACAAGCGATGTGACCGGGGAACGCATGCACGTCCTCGACCAACTGGGTCTGCAAGGTCGCCGCCGCAGCCCCGCACACGCCCCGACCGAATGGAATCCGCACGCAGGCGATCTGTCCTTGAAAAGGGCCGAGTACCAGTTCTTCGTTGCGATTGAGGTAGAACCCAGCCCAGTTCAGGTCATCGAGCTGGTTGAACAGGAACGCCGAGAACTGCGCGGCGTTAGCGATGAAATCCCGCTCGTCCGCCAGCAATGACTCCAATTGTGCCCACAGCATGCCGTAGCCTTCGAGGCCATGGCCGCTTTTCTGTAAATCGATCATGCCTTGTGCTCCAACAGCTTCAGCCCGACCCAGTAGCGGGCAAATTGATACGCGCAACGTCCATTGCGATTACCCCGCCCCGTGGCCCAGCGCACCGCGAGGATGTCCAGCTCTTCGTCTCGCTGCCACTTGAGGCCAGACTTGTCGGCCAGTTGACCGATCCAGTGTTCGACGACGTTGAGGAAGTGTTCCTGGGTAAACGGGTAGAACGACAGCCACAATCCGAAACGGTCCGACAGCGCAATCTTGTCTTCCACCGCCTCGCTGGGATGGAGTTCGCCGTCGACCCGTTTCCAGTTTTCGTTATCGCTTTCCTTTTCCGGCACCAGATGGCGACGGTTGGAAGTGGCGTACAGCAACACGTTATCCGGCGCCTGTTCGAGAGAACCGTCGAGCACACTCTTGAGCACCCGATAGTCACCCTCGCCCGACTCGAACGACAGGTCATCGCAGAACAGCACGAAACGCTGCGGCAGCTTGGCGATTTGTTCGACCACTCGCGGCAAGTCTGCCAGGTGATCGCGTTCGATCTCGATCAGCCGCAAACCTGCCTTGGCGTGTTCGGCCAGCAAGGCGCGAACCAGCGACGATTTACCGGTGCCGCGCGAGCCCCAGAGCAACGCGTGGTTGGCCGGCATGCCGTCGAGGAACTGTTGGGTATTTCGCCCCAGTTGCTCCAGTTGCCGGTCGACGCCGATCAGGTCGGACAAACGCATGTCGAGGCTGACTTGCAGCGGCAGCATAAAACCGCTGCGCCCCTCGCGCTGCCAGCGTGCAGCCAGGCAGTGGTTCCAGTCGATGACTTGCCGAGGTGCGGGCAGCAGCGGTTCGATACGGGCCAAAACGGCATCGGCGCGTTCAAGAAAAGCATTTAATCGGGAATCCACGTCTTCTCCTCAGGCACGTTCACAGTAATGATGGCGATACAGCGACGAAACACAGCGCTCGGTGTCCGGTTCATCCCTTGGCACAAGGGCTCGCGAGAACATCGGTATCCATGCATGATCGACTATGCTTGAGCAGCGAAGGGAAACGGAAGTGGTTCAACACCCCATGGATATCAAGTTCACCAACCGGCTGTCCTACAAGCAAGCCAGGCTTACGGTGCTGGTCGGTTTCATTCTGGGCACGCTGCTCAGTCTGCTGCAAATAGGCATCGATTATGCCAGTGAAGACGCCTCCATCAACCGCGAAATCCTGTCTTTACTGGAAATCAGCCATAACCCCGCGTCCCGCATCGCCTACAACATCGACGCCGAACTCGCTCAGGAATTGACCCTGGGCCTGTTGCGCTCGCCGGCAATCATCGGCGCGCAATTGATCGACAACAACAGTACCGTGCTGGCCAACGTCAAACGCCCAGGCGTGCAAAGCGGCTATCGGGTAATCAGCGACTTCCTGTTCGGCGCCAACCGGCAGTTCGAAGACCGTCTCTACCTGGATCACTTGCCCACCGAATCGCTCGGCACCCTGCGTCTGGACGTCGACACCTATTCATTCGGCAACCGGTTCCTGCGCCGGGCCGAGGTGACACTGCTCAATGGCTTCGCCCGCAGCCTGCTGCTGACCGGCATCCTGCTGGCGCTGTTCTATGTGATGCTGACCAAGCCGTTGGTGCGTGTCATCCGCGAACTCAGTAGTCGCGACCCGCGCAGCGCGGAGCCGACGTCGATGAAATGTCCGACGGGCCATGAAAACGATGAAATCGGTGTACTGGTCATGGTTGCCAATCAACAGTTCGAAAACATCGCCACCGAAATCCAGCAGCGACGCAACGCCGAAAACCGTCTGACCGACTACCTCGGGCAACTGGAGAACATCGTCTCGGCCCGTACGGCGGAACTCAAGGCGATCAACACTCGGCTCAGCCAATCCAATCAGGAGCTGGAAGTCGCCCGCAGCACCGCACTGGGTATGGCCGACGCGCGCTCGGTGTTCCTGGCCAACATGAGCCACGAGATCCGCACGCCGCTCAACGGCCTGCTGGGGATGATCGCGCTTTCCCTGGACGGTCCGCTCAATGCCGAGCAACAGCAACAGCTGTCCATCGCCCATGACTCGGGCAAAGTACTGGTGGAACTGCTCAACGATATTCTCGATCTGTCGAAGTTCGATGCCGGCCAACTTGAGCTCGAACATATTCCGTTCGACCTTGGCGCGCTGATCGAGGACACCGCCAACCTGCTGTCACAGAACGCCGCGCCGAGCGTCGAACTGAGCTGCCTGATCGATCCGCATTTTCCGGCGCTGGTGCTCGGGGACCCGACCCGGGTCCGACAAATCGTCAGCAACCTGTTGTCCAACGCCCTCAAGTTCACGCGTTTCGGTCGAGTCGATGTACGCCTCTCGACATTCGAGGACGGCGTCAGAATCGAAGTCTGCGACACCGGCATCGGTATCGCCCAGGACGCCCAGGTCAAGATCTTCCAGCCCTTCACCCAGGCGGGTGCCGGCATTACCCGGCAATTCGGCGGGACCGGGTTGGGCCTGGCGCTGACTTACAACCTCTGCGAAGTCATGCAAGGGCGCCTCACCATCAGCTCGGAAGCAGGCTTTGGCAGCCAGTTCTGCGCGGATCTGCCGCTGCCCAGCCACACCCGCGCTCTTCCTCCGGCCGCCTTACAGGGCAAGGTCATCGCAATTACCGCCGCGAGCAGCGGTCTGGCAGAACTGTTGAACAGTGTGTTGCCCGGCTGGGGGCTCGACTATCAGCAGCGTTCCATCGATGACTCGTTGCTGGGCCTGAACCCTGATGTACTGATTACTGATTGCCCCGAATGCCTGTTTGGCCTGCGTCCCTCGTGTACAGCCCCCATTCTGCTGGTCACCGCTTACGGCAGTTTCATGCCCAGCGAAGAAGCCCTCGCCCTCACCCCCTTGCAACAACAGGCGCGGCCTCTGGCGCGCAACGCGCTGTACCAGACGCTGCGACGAGTCCTGCAGCCGGAACTCAACACGATCAACGATGCCCGGCTCGACACCCTCTCCCCACAACGACGCGGACGCGTGCTGCTGGTGGAGGATAATCCGGTCAACCAATTAGTGGCCAAGGGAATGCTCGGAAAACTCGGTTGCGAAGTGATCGTCGCCGGTCATGGTGGCGAGGCCCTGGATCAGCTTGAGCAGCGCGAATTCGATCTGGTGCTGATGGACTGCAACATGCCGGTGATGGACGGCTACGAGGCCAGTCGTCAAATCCGTCGCAGCGGGCGCTGGCCACAGCTGCCCATCGTCGCCCTGACCGCCAACGCCATGTCCGAAGAGCGCGAACGCTGTCGTGCGGCGGGCATGAGCGATTACCTGGCAAAACCCTTCCGCCGGGAAGAGTTGGCTGCCCTGCTGGACGTGTGGATCCCTACGACGACAGTGCTTTGATTTGCCCCAACAGGTGATCAAGGCCATCGCGCAGATCATTCAGGCGATCCAGATCCACACCGCTGTCGCACAGCAGACGGGCCTTGAGCGGCCCGACCTGTTCGCGCAAGGCTTTGCCGGTGGGCGACAGGCTCAAGTGCACTTCACGCTCATCCCGCGCCGAGCGCTGACGCTGAACCAGTTGCAGTTGCTCAAGACGCTTGAGTAACGGCGTCAGCGTGCCGGAATCCAGCGCCAGGCGTTCGCCCAACGCCTTGACCGTCGGCTGCTCAGGGCCTGCTTCCTGCCATTCCCACAACACCAGCATCGCCAGGTATTGCGGGTAAGTCAGGCCGAGCTGATCGAGCATCGGCTTGTAGGCGCGGATCACCGCGCGGGAAGCGGCGTACAGTTTGAAGCACAATTGGCTGTCGAGCTTCAGGGAGTCGACTGACAAGGTGTTCATTTGAGCAGGGCTTCGATCTCGCGGCTCAGGTCCTGCGGCTTGGTCGCGGGGGCGAAGCGCTTGACCATCTGGCCATCCTTGCCAATCAGAAACTTGGTGAAATTCCACTTGATGCCCTGGGAACCCAGCACACCCGGCGCGCGTTTTTTCAGTTGAACGAACAGCGGATGGGCACCGGCACCATTGACTTCAATCTTTTTGAACAGCGGAAAACTGACGCCGAAGTTCAGTTCGCAGAACTCGGAAATCGCCCCTTCGTTGCCCGGCTCTTGCTTGCCAAACTGGTTGCACGGGAAACCCAGCACCACCAGACCTTGATCCTTGTAGGTCTGCCACAACTCTTCAAGGCCTTTGTACTGCGGGGTGAAGCCGCATTTACTCGCTGTGTTGACCACCAGCACGGCTTTGCCAGCGAAATCCGCCAGGGTCTTTTGCTCACCCTTGATGGTGGTGCAAGGGATGCTCAGCAAGTTGTCGCTCATGATTCGGACTCCAAATGAGGGAAGACGAGACAAACATAGCGAGCAATTGAATTGTGTGCAATTTAAATATCCGAAGGGCGATCATCGGATCGCCCTCTGGCTTATTACACGCGGGGTACCAGGTCCAGGCACACCGAATTGATGCAGTAACGCAGACCGGTCGGCGGTGGACCGTCGGGAAACACGTGCCCCAGGTGCGCATCGCATTTGCCGCAGACCACTTCGGTACGGACCATGCCGTGGCTGACATCACGGATTTCGACCATGGCGCTGTCGCCGATCGGCGCATAGAAGCTCGGCCAGCCGCAGCCGGAGTCGAATTTGGTCTTTGAATCAAACAGCGGCTCGTTGCAGCAGATGCAGTGGTAAACACCGTCAGTTTTGGTGTCGTTAAATTTGCCGGAAAACGGTCGCTCGGTGCCCTTGAGGCGGCAAACGTTGTACTGCTCCGGGTCGAGCATTGTTTTCCATTCTTCCAGGGTTTTTTCCAACTTTTCCATCATCACACCTCAGCAGTTGAAAAAGCCCGATCTGTACCTTTTCCACGGATCGGGCGGCACGTATGATTGCGCCTCGTCAAACGCCAGTCTGGCAGCCAGACCACGCGCATTCAAACGGATTTATGGGTGCTGCATCTCAAGGCGCCAGGCCTGTGTGAATACGCAGGATTCCCAGTACGGTTGTTCATACTCCGCCTGGATCGTTCATTTTCGGGAACACATCGCCATGCAGGTCAGCAAATCGAACAAGCTCGCCAACGTCTGCTACGACATTCGCGGCCCAGTGCTCAAGCACGCCAAACGCCTGGAAGAGGAAGGCCATCGCATCCTCAAGCTGAACATCGGCAACCCGGCGCCCTTTGGTTTCGAAGCGCCGGATGAAATCCTCCAGGACGTGATCCGCAACCTGCCGACCGCTCAGGGCTACAGCGACTCCAAGGGTTTGTTCAGCGCCCGCAAGGCCGTCATGCAGTACTACCAGCAAAAGCAGGTGGAAGGCGTCGGCATTGAAGACATCTATTTGGGCAACGGCGTTTCCGAGCTGATCGTAATGTCGATGCAGGCCCTGCTCAACAATGGCGACGAAGTGCTGGTGCCGGCCCCGGATTACCCGCTGTGGACCGCCGCGGTGAGCCTGTCGGGCGGCAACCCGGTGCATTACCTGTGCGACGAGCAGGCCAACTGGTGGCCGGACCTGGCCGACATCAAGGCCAAGATCACCCCGAACACCAAAGCATTGGTGATCATCAACCCGAACAACCCGACCGGCGCGGTGTATTCGAAAGAAGTCCTTCTGGGCATGCTGGAACTGGCCCGTCAGCACAACCTGGTGGTTTTTTCCGACGAGATCTACGACAAGATTCTGTACGACGATGCCGTACACATCTGCACGGCCTCTCTGGCACCGGACCTGCTGTGCCTGACGTTCAACGGTCTGTCCAAGTCGTATCGCGTGGCCGGTTTCCGTTCCGGCTGGATCGCCATTTCCGGCCCGAAACACCACGCCCAGAGCTACATCGAAGGTATCGACATGCTGGCGAACATGCGCCTGTGTGCCAACGTGCCGAGCCAGCACGCTATCCAGACAGCCCTCGGCGGTTATCAGAGCATCAACGATCTGGTACTACCCCAAGGTCGGCTGCTGGAACAGCGCAACCGTACCTGGGAACTGCTCAACGACATTCCCGGCGTAAGCTGCGTCAAGCCAATGGGCGCGCTGTATGCGTTCCCGCGGATTGACCCGAAAGTCTGCCCGATCCATAACGACGAGAAATTCGTGCTCGACCTGCTGCTGTCGGAGAAGCTGCTGGTGGTTCAAGGCACCGCCTTCAACTGGCCTTGGCCGGACCACTTCCGCGTGGTCACTCTGCCCCGAGTCGACGAACTGGACATGGCGATTGGACGTATTGGCAACTTCCTCAAGTCCTATCGCCAGTAAGCGGTCTGTCACCGTGCGACGCTTGCGTAAGTCGCACGGTGATTGATTCAGCAACATATCTTTGCGCCCTGCCAAACATCGCGTCTTCAATTGCTGATTGGGACTCGTTGCGCGCTCGCGTCCAACAACGACGGGGCCTGCGACGTGAAATGACTGACAAACCCTTCCCCTATCGACGTCGGAAATGCCCTTCAAGCAGCTAGACTGTTGCCGTAGGACACAGTTTGAAATAGTCACCCGGTTGAATAGCCCGGGTCAGCACCTTATATACCCCGCAGTACGCTACATATTTAGCATGAGGAGATTTCTACAACCATGATGCGCATCCTGCTGTTTTTGGCCACTAACCTGGCGGTCGTGCTGATTGCCAGCATCACCCTGAGCCTTTTCGGCTTCAACGGGTTCATGGCGGCCAACGGGGTTGATCTCAACCTCAATCAGCTGCTGATTTTCTGTGCGGTCTTTGGTTTCGCCGGTTCGTTGTTCTCGCTGTTCATCTCCAAGTGGATGGCGAAGATGAGCACCAGCACCCAAATCATCAGCCAGCCGCGCACACGTCACGAGCAATGGCTGCTGCAAACCGTCGAGCAATTGTCCCGGGAAGCCGGGATCAAGATGCCCGAAGTCGGTATTTTCCCGGCCTATGAGGCGAACGCCTTCGCCACCGGCTGGAACAAGAACGACGCATTGGTCGCGGTCAGCCAGGGCCTGCTCGAGCGTTTCTCGCCGGATGAAGTGAAAGCCGTTCTGGCCCACGAAATCGGCCACGTCGCCAATGGCGACATGGTCACCCTGGCGTTGGTCCAGGGTGTGGTGAACACCTTCGTGATGTTCTTCGCACGGATCATCGGCAACTTTGTCGACAAGGTGATCTTCAAGAACGAAGAAGGCCGGGGCATTGCCTACTACGTGGCGACCATCTTCGCCGAACTGGTCCTGGGCATTCTGGCCAGCGCCATCGTCATGTGGTTCTCGCGCAAACGCGAATTCCGTGCCGATGAAGCCGGTGCACGTCTGGCCGGCACCGCCGCAATGATCGGCGCCCTGCAACGCCTGCGTTCGGAACAGGGTCTGCCGGTGCACATGCCGGACACCCTGACTGCTTTCGGCATCAACGGTGGCATCAAACAGGGGTTCGCCCGCATGTTCATGAGCCACCCGCCGCTGGAAGAGCGCATCGACGCGTTGCGTCGTCGGGGCTGAGAGGTTCCGCAATAAAAAAAGGCCCGCAGTGAATGCGGGCCTTTTTTTGTCTGCTGATCAGCTGGAAATCCTATACACCCGCTCTTCAAGCCGCGTAACACCGCTTTCCAGGAACTTCCAACTCTCGCCCAGAACGTCCTGATCCTCCAGAATCTTCAGCTTCCACGTTGCCCCGAACAACCGTTGCACTTCGTCATCCAGCACTGCAAAGGGCGGTCCGTCCATTTGCGTCTGCTCGTAGTCCAGGGTAATCAGCAGGCCCAGCGAATCCTTCGGCAAAATTCGCTTCAGATGCTCGGCGTATTGCTCGCGCATCTTCGGTGGCAAGGCGATCAACGCAGCGCGGTCGTACAACGCACTGCAATCGGCGACATCGCCGGCCGTCAAGGCGAAGAAATCACCACACCAGATCTCGATCGAGCCCGCCCGATAGACAGTGAAGGGGCCTTGATCGCTGACGTCCGGATCAAATTGATGCTCGTGAAAGAAGTCTTCCACCGCTTTTTCCGACAACTCGACGCCCAACACTTCGTGACCGCATTTCCCCAGCCACAACAAATCCAGACTTTTCCCACATAACGGCACCAGTACGCGCGCGCCCTCCTCCAGGCCCAGCTGCGGCCAGTGCCGTTGCAGATATGGATTTACTTCCGGCAGGTGAAAGCCGATCTGATTCGACGTCCACCGCTTGTGCCAAAACTCCGGCTGCATAATTAATCCCGAAAATTCGATCAAAAGACCCTAAAACTTATATTAGATTTAGATCAATGATCTGACTGAAGATGATGCCATCTTACGCCTCAGGAGCTCATTCATGTTCCCCAGCCTGTACATATCCCATGGTTCGCCCATGTTGGCACTGGAACCGGGCGCCAGCGGGCCCGCCCTCGCTCGCCTGGCCGCCGAATTGCCAAAACCCAAGGCCATCGTCATTGTTTCTGCGCATTGGGAAAGCAATGAATTGCTCGTCAGCGGCAATCCCCAGCCTGAAACCTGGCATGACTTCGGCGGATTTCCACAGGCGTTATTCGACGTGCAATACCCGGCGCCCGGCGATCCACAGTTGGCCGCAGAAGTCGCCGAACTGCTGAAGATTGATGGCCTGCCCGCACGCATCGACGCCGAACGGCCGTTCGACCATGGTGTCTGGGTGCCCTTGTCGTTGATGTATCCACACGCCGATATCCCCGTGGTGCAAGTCTCGCTGCCCACCCGTGGCGGCCCGTCCCTGCAAACTCGGGTCGGCCATGCGCTGGCCAGTCTGCGCGAACATGGCGTGCTATTAATCGGTTCCGGCAGTATCACCCACAACCTGCGCGAACTGGACTGGCACGCCGGCCCGGAAAGCGTCGAGCCCTGGGCCCAGGCATTTCGTGACTGGATGATCGAAAAACTCGCTGCCAACGACGAAACCGCGTTGCACGACTACCGCCAGCAAGCACCGAATGCCGTGCGCAACCATCCTAGCGATGAACATTTGCTGCCTTTATATTTTGCCCGCGGTGCCGGCGGAAATTTCAGCGTGACTCACAAGGGTTTCACCATGGGGGCTTTGGGCATGGACATTTACCGCTTCGGATAATGTCGCAATACAAGCGCTCAGCCTGTGGCGGCCAGGCTCAGACCACATCAACCCCGACATGAATTGCATCATGCCGCCAAAACTCCAGGTCACAATCGATCAACCGTTCATGCTGATCGTAATTGACCCGAGCGATGCGCAACCCCGGGCTCCCCACCGATACCCGTAAAGCAGCCGCCGCATCCACCGACAACGCCGTTGGCACAATCTCGAAGCGCACCCGCCCATAGTGCAAATCGTAATGCCGCGCGTACAGCTCGGTAATCGACTGATTCAAATCGAAATCCAGAATCCCCGGGAAAAACTGCGGATTCAAATAGTGCTCCACGTACAACACCAGTCGTTCATCAATCCGCCGGGCCCGGCAAATCTGAATCACGCTCGACAACGCCGGCAACTGCAACCAGGCACAGACCGCCGCCGACGCCGGTTGCAACCGCGCTGAAATCACCTCGGTGGACGGCACACGCCCCTGTGCACTGACCATCGCGTGAAAGTGACTGCGCTGCATCAGGTTATACGCCAGGCGCGGTGGCGACACGAACCAGCCACGGCGCTCCTCCCGATAAATCTGCCCCTGGGCTTCCAACTGCAACAACGCTTCACGCACGGTGATTCGCGTGGTACCGAACAACTCACTGAGTTTACGCTCGGCCGGCAGTTTGCTACCGGGCGCCAACAGGCCATGGTCAAGCTGTTCCTGCAGAACCTGCCCGATCGCTGTCACCGCTTTGGTTGTCTCGATGCGCATCAACGTTACCTATCTGGACTAGACCAGCACTGTTTCGGGGCGGAACCGCGATTCAATCGGCTCCCATCAACTCCCTGCAAGCCTAGGCACTGCTTATGACTGACAGATGACAAAGCCGCCGAACGGTTGATCCAGACACCTGCAATTTCACAGCCAAGTCCTTTCATATCAGCTCTTTAGCCATGGTCTACGCTTACCTCGGAGCCTGAGCATTCCAGCGCAGAACATAGAGGTAGACCGGTCGTCGACATCAAAATGTCATCCAGCCGGCCTAAATTGGCTCAGGTATTGCTGACCTAGACCAACACAACCGCAATCGCAGCGTTGAAAACGCCCAAAGGAGCTTCGGATGAAAAAGCTTTTCCTGGCATCACTGTTAGGCTCGACCATTGCCATGTGCACCGCCGCCATGGCTGCTGACACCGACTTGAAAACCCTGGAAGCCGCTGCGAAAGCGGAAGGTGAGGTTAATAGTGTCGGCATGCCCGACAACTGGGCCAACTGGAAAGGCACCTGGGATGATCTGGCCAAGAATTACGGCCTGAAACACATCGACACCGACATGAGTTCGGCCCAGGAAATTGCCAAGTTCAAAGCTGAAAAAGACAACGCCAGCGCCGACATCGGCGACGTCGGTGCAGCCTTTGGCCCGATCGCAGTCAAACAAGATGTAGTGCAACCTTACAAACCCTCTACCTGGGATCAGATTCCAGATTGGGCCAAGGACAAGGACGGCAACTGGGCGCTGGCCTACACCGGCACTATCGCGTTTATCGTCAACAAGAAGCTGCTGCACGGTTCCGAAGCCCCGACCAAGTGGGCTGATCTGAAAACCGGTAAATACAAGGTTTCCATCGGTGACGTGAGCACCGCCGCCCAGGCCGCCAACGGTGTACTGGCCGCAGCACTGGCCAACGGTGGCGACGAAAAGAACCTGCAACCAGCGCTGTTGCTGTTCGCAGATATCGCCAAACAAGGACGCCTGTCCATGGCCAACCCGACCATCGCCACGATGGAAAAGGGTGAAATCGAAGTCGGCGTGGTCTGGGACTTCAACGGCCTGAGCTACAAGGCCAAGATGGCAAATCCGGATGATTACGTGGTGCTGATTCCATCCGATGGCTCAGTGATTTCCGGTTACACCACCATCATCAACAAATACGCGAAAAACCCGAACGCCGCCAAGCTGACCCGCGAATACATCTTCAGCGATGCCGGTCAGATCAACCTGGCGCGCGGCAACGCCCGTCCGATCCGCGCCGACCACGTCAAATTGCCGGATGACGTCAAGGCCCAACTGCTGCCTAACGAGCAGTACAAAAAGGTCACGCCGATCAAAGACGCAGATGCGTGGGAAAAGACCTCCAAGGCGCTGCCTCAGAAGTGGCAGGAAGAAGTCATCATCAACATGCAGTAATGCTGTAGATCCCACATTGGACACCTAATGGAGATCCAATGTGGGAGCGAGCCTGCTCGCGAATGCGGCTGAACATTCGACGAAGATGTTGAATGTCATACCGCTTTCGCGAGCAGGCTCGCTCCCACAGGGGGATTGGTTGCGTACTTGAATTATCTGTTTTGCGGAGTTTTTGCCCCTATGAAGCACAACGTCATCCTTGTCGTGCTCGACGGCCTCAATTACGAGGTCGCGCGCCACGCCATGGGGCACCTGCAGGCTTACGTCGGCGCAGGACGCGCGTCGCTCTACAAACTGGAGTGCGAACTGCCGGCCCTGTCCCGACCGCTTTACGAATGCATCCTCACCGGCGTCCCGCCCATCGAGAGCGGCATCGTCCACAACAACGTCTCGCGCCTGTCCAACCAGCGCAGCATTTATCACTACGCCACGGATGCCGGCCTTACAACCGCCGCCGCGGCCTATCACTGGGTCAGCGAGTTGTATAACCGCTCGCCCTTCGTGGCGGCACGGGATCGTCACACCGACAACCCCGACCTGCCAATCCAGCACGGCCATTTCTACTGGAACGATCTCTACCCGGACTCGCACCTGTTCGCCGACGCCGAAAATCTGCGCCTGCGTCATGCGCCGAATTTCTTGCTGGTCCACCCCATGAACATCGACGACGCCGGGCACAAGCACGGTCTCGATACTCCGCAATACCGCAACAGCGCTCGTTCGGCCGATATTATTCTGGCCGACTATCTGCAAACCTGGCTCGACGCCGGTTATCAGGTGCTGGTGACCGCGGACCACGGCATGAACAACGACCGCTCCCACAATGGCCTCCTGCCGGAAGAACGCGAAGTGCCGCTGTTCGTCCTCGGCGATGCCTTCAGCTTCAACGCCAGCGCCGCACCGAAACAGACTGAAATATGCGGCACCGTCTGCGAATTGCTGGGTGTGGCCCACGACAAACCTGTATGCCGGGAATTGCTCAAGTGAACGCCATGACGCGCGGCAAATGGCTGGCAGCCTTGTGCCTGGTGCCTTTCGCACTGTTCTTTATCGTGTTCGAGATCGCCCCCCTCATCTGGGTGATGATCAACAGCCTGCAATCGGAAGAGTTCGGCTGGGGCCTGGCGAACTTCACCAAGATCTTCAATTCGAAGTTCTATTTGCAGGCGATCCAGTACAGCCTCGAGATCAGTTTCTGGTCCAGCGTGTTCGGGATCATCATCGCGGTTCTCGGAGCCTATTCCCTGCGCCGGGTCGACTCGAAACTGCGCAACTTCGTCAACGCCTTCGCCAACATGACCAGCAACTTCGCTGGCGTGCCTTTGGCCTTCGCGTTCATCATCCTGCTGGGGTTCAACGGCAGCTTCACCATCATGCTCAAACAGGCCGGGATCATTCAGGACTTCAACCTGTACTCGAAAACCGGGCTGATCATTCTTTACACCTACTTCCAGATACCATTGGGCGTGCTGCTGCTCTACCCGGCTTTCGATGCCTTGCGCGAAGACTGGCGTGAATCCGCCCAATTGCTCGGCGCCAACGGCTGGCAGTTCTGGCGCCACATCGGATTGCCAGTGCTGACACCGGCGCTGCTTGGCACCTTCGTGATCTTGCTGGCCAACGCCCTCGGCGCCTACGCCACGGTCTACGCGTTGACCACCGGCAACTTCAACGTGCTGCCGATCCGCATCGCGGCGATGGTGTCCGGCGACATTTCCCTCGATCCGAACATGGCCAGTGCCTTGGCCGTGGTGCTGGTGGCGTTGATGACCCTGGTGACCATCGTGCATCAGCTGCTGCTGAAGAGGAGCTACCATGTCTCGCGCTGAACTGGGCCCCATCGGTGTCTATCACCGGGTGGTGGTGTACTTGCTGTTTGCCATTCTGTTGTTGCCGCTGCTTGGGACGCTGATCTACTCGATCGCCAGCAGTTGGTCGGCGACCATTCTGCCCAGTGGCTTTACCTTCAAGTGGTACATCCAGCTGTGGAGCGATCCGCGCTTTCTGCATGCCTTCGGGCAGTCGCTGCTAGTCTGCGTCGGCGCGTTGATTCTGTCGGTGGTGCTGATTCTGCCGCTGCTGTTCGTGGTGCATTACCACTTCCCCAAACTTGATGCGCTGATGAACATCCTGATCCTGCTGCCCTTCGCGGTGCCGCCGGTGGTGTCGTCGGTGGGGCTGTTGCAGCTCTATGGTTCCGGGCCGTTTGCGATGGTCGGTACACCGTGGATTCTGATTGGCTGCTACTTCACCATCGCGCTGCCGTTCATGTACCGGGCGATCACCAACAACCTGCAAGCGATCAACCTGCGCGACCTGATGGACGCCGCCCAACTGCTCGGCGCCAGCACCTGGCAAGCGGCGTTCCTGGTGGTGCTGCCAAACTTGCGCAAAGGTTTGATGGTGGCGTTGCTGCTGTCGTTCTCGTTCCTGTTCGGTGAGTTCGTGTTCGCCAACATCCTCGTCGGCACCCGCTACGAAACCCTGCAGGTCTACCTCAACAACATGCGTAACAGCAGCGGCCACTTCACCAGTGCGCTGGTGATTTCCTACTTCTTCTTTGTGCTGGTTCTGACCTGGGCGGCCAATATTTTGAACAAGGACAAAAGCG
This sequence comes from Pseudomonas sp. MDT1-17, assembly GCF_054898105.1. Lineage (NCBI taxonomy): Bacteria > Pseudomonadati > Pseudomonadota > Gammaproteobacteria > Pseudomonadales > Pseudomonadaceae > Pseudomonas > Pseudomonas sp. MDT1-17. The sequence continues at coordinate 4,835,388 of NZ_JBUBVM010000001.1, forward strand.
AATGAGCTATGTCAGCGTCCAACACCTGCAAAAAAACTATTCGGGCACCGCCGTATTCAGCGACATCAACTGCGAAATCCAGAAGGGTGAGTTCGTCACGCTCCTCGGCCCGTCCGGTTGCGGCAAGTCGACGCTGCTGCGTTGCATCGCCGGGCTGACCTCGGTGGATGGCGGCAAGATCCTGCTCGATGGCGCCGACCTCGTACCGTTGAGCCCGCAGAAGCGCGGGATCGGCATGGTGTTCCAGAGCTACGCGCTGTTCCCCAACATGACCGTGGAACAGAACGTCGCTTTTGGTTTACGCATGCAGAAGGTCAACGCCGACGACAGCCACAAGCGTGTCGCCGAAGTGCTGAAACTGGTGGAACTCAACGATTTCGCCGCGCGCTATCCACATCAACTGTCCGGCGGCCAATGCCAGCGAGTTGCCCTCGCCCGATCGTTGGTGACCCGACCACGTCTGTTGTTGCTGGATGAACCGCTGTCGGCCCTCGATGCGCGGATTCGCAAGCACTTGCGCGAACAGATCCGTCAGATCCAGCGTGAACTGGGCTTGACCACGATCTTCGTCACTCACGATCAGGAAGAAGCCCTGACGATGTCCGACCGGATATTCTTGATGAATCAGGGAAAAATCGTACAGAGCGGCGACGCGCAGACCCTTTACACCGCACCCATCGATTTCTTTGCCGCAGGTTTCATCGGCAACTACAACCTGCTGGACGCCGACAGTGCTACAAGATTGCTGCAGCGCCCCATTACCCACCGCATCGCGATTCGCCCGGAAGCCATCGAACTGAGCCTGAATGGCGAACTCGACGCGCAAGTTCGCAGCCACAGCCTGTTGGGCAACGTGATTCGCTACCGGGTTGAAGCCCGGGGCGTGGAATTGGTGGTGGATGTCTTGAACCGCTCGGCGGCCGATCTACATCCCGATGGTCAGCGTCTGGCGCTTTCCATCGATCCGACGGCCCTCTGTGAGGTAGCCTGATGCCTTTGCTGATGTTGAAGAGAGAACCGCACTGATGGCCCTGGCAATTTTTGATTTGGACGAAACCCTGATCCACGGTGACTGCGCCACCCTTTGGAGCGAGCAAATGGGTCGCCTGGGTTGGGTCGATCCCGAGTCGTTCATGCGTCAGAACAACGAACTGATGGACGCTTACAGCCACGGCAAGCTGCGGATGGAGGAGTACATGACCTTCAGTCTGGAGCCGATGATCGGGCGCACTCCGCAAGAGGTCGACCATTTGGTCGGACCTTGGGTGGAAGACTATATCGAGCCAATCATTTTCAGTGACGCCACCAAAGCAATTGCAGCCCATCGCAAGGCCGGCGACCGGATTTTGGTGATTTCGGCGTCGGGCACGCACCTGGTGAGGCCGATTGCCGATCGTTTGGGCATTGACGAGATTCTCGGCATCGAGCTGGAAGTGGCGCACGGGGTTTATAGCGGGCACACCGTCGGCACCTTGACCTACCGCGAAGGCAAGATCACGCGTTTGCTGGAATGGTTGGATGCGGAGGAAGAAAATCTGGAAGGCGCGAGTTTCTACTCGGACTCACGCAATGACTTGCCGCTGTTGCTGAAGGTGGATTTCCCGCACGTGGTGAATCCGGATCCAGTGTTGCTTGAGCACGCCGAAAAAGCAGGCTGGCCAATCCACCTCTGGAAGTAACGCAGAACCCATGTGGGAGCGAGCCTGCTCGCGAAGGCAGTGTGTCATTCAACCTATGTGTTGAATGTAAGTCCGCTTTCGCGAGCAGGCTCGCTCCCACAAGGGTTGCGCCGTACCAGGTTTCTCAAGTCAGGCTTGGGTCGATCACCAAGACTAACTTCCCCGCCACCTTATTACTCGCCAACTCCGCAAACGCCGCCTCTGCATCCTTGATCGGGAAGGTCTTGGCCAACTGCGGACTCAATCGCCCTTCGGCAAACAGCGGCCAGACATGCTGGCTCAGATCACTGAACAAATCCGCCTTGAACCGATCGTCGCGACTGCGCAACGTCGAACCCAGCAATTGCACACGCTTGGCCAGCACCTGCGCCAGATCCAGCTTCGCCTCACGTCCGCCCATCAGGCCGATCAACACCCAACGGCCGTCACGGGCCAGCAGTTTCAGATTCAACGTCGCGTAGTTACCACCGACCGGATCGAGGATCACATCGAACGGCCCCAGATCGCTCAAGCTGTCCAGCCCCCCGTTGCGCACTACCCCGCCTTGTGCGCCCAGCGCTTCGCAGTACGCCAAACGCTCGGCGGAACCGACGCTGACCCAGCACGGGTTACCAAACGCCTTGCACAGCTGAATGGCAGCTGAACCGATTCCACTTGCTCCGGCGTGCAGGAGCACTTTTTCACCCGGCTTGAGCGCAGCCAATTGAAACAAATTCAGCCAAACGGTCGCATACACTTCCGGCAGCGCTGCTGCCTCAGCCAGAGACAAACCTTCGGGAACCGGCAACACATGCCGTCCGTCGACAACTACCTCCTCGGCCATCCCACCCCCGGCCAGCAAGGCGCAGACCCGGTCACCGATCTGCCAGGACGAGCCCGGCCCCACCTCGCTGATCACCCCCGAACACTCAAGACCCAGTACCTGACTGGCTCCCTGCGGTGGCGGATAAAGACCCGCCTTCTGTAACAAATCAGCGCGATTGAGACCCGCAGCCGCCACTCGAATCCTAACTTGTCCTACATCGCATGTAGGACTGGGCTCTTCCACCCACTCCACTTGACCTTCAACGCCTTGCAATGCTTTCACAGTGCCTCCATAGTGAGTCTGGACTGAGCCCGTTGCTGTAGCGCCGGGCTTTCTTGCATTTTTTGACCGGCCCTTTGTGGAACCGGCGACTTCAAAGACGGCCTAATATGCGTGATCAATTGTCCCCGCGTCGAATCAGCATGAAGCATTTTTTTCCCAGCACCGCCCTAGCCTTATTCATTGGTATCGGCCTGTTGCCGATGTCGACCAATTTGTTTGCAGCCAATAGCTGGGACAAGCTTCAGCCTGATCGTGACGAAGTGATCGCCAGTCTGAACGTCGTCGAGTTGCTGAAGCGCCATCACTACAGCAAACCGCCGCTTGATGACGCGCGCTCCGTGATCATTTATGACAGCTACCTCAAGCTGCTGGATCCGTCGCGCAGCTACTTCATGGCCAGCGATATTGCCGAATTCGACAAGTGGAAAACCCAGTTTGACGACTTCCTCAAAAGCGGCGACCTGAACGCAGGGTTCACCATCTACAAGCGCTACCTGGACCGCGTCAAAGCGCGTCTGGACTTTGCCCTTGCCGAACTGAACAAAGGCGTCGACAAGATCGACTTCACGGCCAAGGAAACCTTGCAGATCGATCGCAAGGACGCCACTTGGCTCAAGTCCACAGCCGAACTCGACGACCTGTGGCGCAAACGCGTCAAGGACGAAGTGCTGCGGATGAAGATAGCCGGCAAAGAGCCCAAGCAGATTCAGGAAACCCTGACCAAGCGTTACAAGAACCAATTGTCGCGCCTGGACCAGACCCGTCCGGAAGACATCTTCCAGGCGTACATCAATACCTTCGCCATGTCCTACGACCCGCACACCAACTATCTGTCGCCGGATAACGCGGAGAACTTCGACATCAACATGAGCCTGTCCCTCGAGGGCATCGGCGCCGTGTTGCAGAGCGACAACGACCAGGTGAAAGTCGTGCGTCTGGTGCCGGCAGGCCCGGCCGACAAGACCAAGCAAGTCGCACCGGCTGACAAGATCATCGGCGTTGCCCAGGGCAACAAAGAAATGGTCGACGTGGTGGGCTGGCGTCTGGACGAAGTGGTCAAGCTGATCCGTGGGCCGAAAGGCACCGTGGTGCGCCTGGAAGTGATCCCGGCCAGCAACGCGCCGAACGACCAGACCACCAAGGTCGTCCCGATCACCCGCGAAGCAGTGAAGCTTGAAGACCAGGCTGTGAAGAAGTCGGTCCTCAACCTGAAACAGGACGGCAAGAACTACAAGCTCGGCGTCATCGAGATCCCGGCCTTCTACCTGGACTTCAAGGCCTTCCGTGCTGGCGATCCGGATTACAAGAGCACCACTCGCGACGTCAAGAAACTGCTGACCGAGTTGCAGAAAGACAAAGTTGACGGCGTAGTCATCGACCTGCGCAACAACGGCGGCGGTTCCCTGCAGGAAGCCACCGAGCTGACCAGTCTGTTCATCGACAAAGGTCCGACCGTTCTCGTGCGTAATGCCGATGGCCGGGTCGATGTGCTGGAAGATGAAAACCCGGGCGCCTTCTACAAAGGGCCAATGGCGCTGCTGGTCAACCGCTTGTCCGCCTCGGCTTCGGAGATTTTTGCCGGCGCCATGCAGGACTACCACCGCGCATTGATCATCGGCGGCCAGACCTTCGGTAAAGGCACCGTGCAGACCATTCAGCCGCTGAACCATGGCGAACTGAAACTGACCCTGGCCAAGTTCTACCGGGTTTCCGGCCAGAGCACCCAGCATCAGGGCGTATTGCCGGACATCAATTACCCGTCGATCATCGACACCAAGGAAATCGGCGAAAGCGCACTACCTGAAGCCATGCCGTGGGACACCATCCGTGCGGCCATCAAGCCTGCGGTCGACCCGTTCAAGCCGTACATCTCGCAGCTTAAATCCGAGCATGACGTACGCTCGGCCAAAGACGCGGAGTTCGTGTTCATCCGCGACAAACTGGCCCTGGCGCAGAAACTGATGGCGGAAAAAACCGTCAGCCTCAATGAAGCTGATCGTCGTGCCCAACACGCCGATATCGAAGCCAAGCAACTTGCCATGGAAAACATCCGTCGCAAGGCCAAGGGTGAAGAACCGCTCAAAGAGCTGAAGAAAGAAGACGAAGACGCGATCGCGGCCGAGCCAGACAAGACCAAACCAGAAGACGATGCCTATCTGAGCGAGACCGGGCGGATTCTGTTGGACTACCTGAAGCTCAACACCGCGGTAGCCAAGCACTAAGTGGTTACAAGCAAGATGATGGCAATTTAATGGTGGCGCTCCCCGGAGCGTCATCAAACAGTCATCGTTCTGTCGTGAAATACAGGACTGGGAACACCTCTTTATCGAGAGTCTGCTGCCAGTCCTTTTTTTATCGCCAGAGAAAGCCATGACCACCACAGAACAGCTGAGTGCCTTGAGTTCCATACTGGCTCAAAGCGGTTTGCACAGCCTGTTCCAGCCGATCATTTGCCTTTCCGAGCGACGCATTCTCGGTTACGAGGCGCTCAGTCGCGGCCCCTCCAACAGTCCGCTGCACTCCCCCATCGCACTGTTCGCCGTCGCCCGGCAGGCTGGCCGCCTGAGCGAACTGGAGATCGCTTGCCGTCAAAGCGCTTGCCGCCGCTTCAACGAACAACAACTGCCCGGCAAACTGTTCCTCAACGTTTCCCCGGAATCCCTGCTCGAAGCCGCTCACCAACCCGGTCGCACCCTGCAACTTTTGCAGGATTTCGGCATACCGCCGAGCCAGGTGGTGATCGAACTGACTGAACAGACCCCGACCGACGATTTCGAGCTGCTGCAAACCGCGCTGCATCACTATCGAGCGATGGGGTTTTCCATTGCTCTGGATGATCTGGGTGCAGGTTATTCGAGCTTGCGGCTCTGGTCCGAACTGCGTCCGGACTACGTGAAGATTGATCGACACTTCATCGACGGCATTCACCAGGACGCCCTGAAGCGCGAATTCGTTGGCTCGATCCTGCAAATCGCCAAGGCCTCGCGGGCGCAAGTGATCGCCGAAGGCATCGAGTTGCCGGAAGAACTCGCGGTACTGACCGAGATGGGCGTCGACCTGGTCCAGGGCTATTTGCTCTGTCGGCCTCAGGAGCAACCGCCTCGGGATGCCCGAACGATGATGCCTAAACATGACAGCTCCGCCGTGGCGCTGAACGATGAAGGCAGTGACCTCAGTGCCCTGCTCAACGACCAACCGGCAGTGAATCGCGACACTCCGACCGCCACGGTGCTGGAAGCCTTCCGCCGCCAGGCCAACCTGAACTCCCTGGCAGTGCTCGACGAGCAAGGCCAGCCCTGCGGCATTGTCCACCGACATTCACTCTCTGACGCACTGCTCAAACCCTTTGCCACCGACCTGTTCGCCCGCAAGCCGATCAACCGCTTAATGAACGATGACTTCCTCGCCGTTGAGATGAGCCAGTCGTTGCAACAAGTGAGTCGCCTGATCACCAGCCGCGCGCGGCAGCGCATCGAAGAGGACTTCATCATCACCCTCAACGGCGGTTACCTGGGACTGGGTCGAGTGATCGACGTACTCAAACTGATTACCGAACTGAAGATCCAGCAAGCCCGCTACGCCAACCCGCTGACCCTGCTACCGGGTAACGTGCCGATCCAGCAATGCCTGACACGGCTGCTGCAACAGCAACGGGAATCGGTGATCTGCTACGTGGACATCGACAGTTTCAAACCCTTTAACGACATCTACGGCTACGGCCGAGGGGACGAAGTCCTACTGTGCCTGGCGCAATGCCTGAATGATCGCGTCGATCCTTCCCGCGACTTCGTCGGGCATATCGGCGGCGATGACTTCCTGCTGGTACTCGGCCCGGAAGACTGGCGCAAACGTTTGAACCAGTTGCTGGACGACTTCCAGAGCCAGTGCCGACGTTTCTACCGCAGCGAACACCTGGAAGCCGGCTGCTTCATCGCCCCCAACCGTCAGGGCGTGCGTCAGGAGTTTGCGTTGTTGTCACTGTCGATCGGCGTGGTGCATTTACATCCACAGGCCTGTGGACAACTCGATGCAAGTCAGTTGGCGGAGATGGCCTCGCAAGCCAAGCACCACGCGAAGAATGTGCCGGGGTATAGCGTGCATGTGATTGATAGTTTGGCCGTGCCAGAAGCCGAGGAAACGTTGGTTGCCGGACATCGGTGATCTGATCGTTCCCACGCGCGTGGGAACGATCTTTCAGCGGTGCTACTCCGAAGGCCGCGCCCGCAACCGCCGTCCAATCACATCCAGCACATCACACCCATCTCGCAATGGAATGGCGCAGAGCAAGGCAAAGTCGCTGAGAATGAAGGACTGACACTCAACCGAACCACGCATGGACAGGTTCTCCAGCACTTGAGTGACAGCGCGGATTCGGAAGCTGGCCGCGTCGGCCAAGACATCGAGCGGTGCGCGGGTATCAACGAACAGGGTGGGCATGTCGTTGCAGTTGCTGGTCAACGCCATGAAGCGGTTTTCGGGGTGGGGGATTGGTTTTTCGTAGGGTGGATCGGGATGTAGTGTTGGCATTTGAGACCTTCCGATGAAAATAGGAGCTGCCAAAAGCCTTCCTACAGGCTTGGGTGGCAGCTATACGCGGGGTAGGAATACCGAGCATCGGAGACTCGACCACGCCGAAGCGTGCCCGCGCACAGCCGCCGCAACAGATCTTACGGACGCAAATTGACGGCCGCAAATCAGGTTTCGACGCTTACGCAATACCGATGCTGAAAAGGTTCCTACACCCCACCACTGAGTTTTCAGTGACCATCAAAGGCTACCGGGTGAACTGACTTCGCACCAGTTCTTGGAAATCGATACGTTTTGAAGGAAACTTCCGACGACCTTGCCCAGAAATTTCGCCACGCCCCCGCTTCGATTAAACAGAAACCTAGTAACGTCCAAGCTAAAGCATCCCGAAAAGATGTTCTAACCAAGCTCGCCCTGACGTCCATGCATAGGGGTAATAGTAGGAACATCCTATTTCTTCAAACAAGAATACCTGTAGTTCCTCTTCACTCTGGATAGTGTACAAAACGACCTGTAACTCGTACTTCACTTGAGAAATCGTTTCTAACGATGATTCAGCAAGGAATGATCGAACGACATCATCCTCAGACTCGTGATCACAATGCCAATCCTCATGGAAGTAGCCAGCAAGGAACTGGAATAGCGAGGGAAATCTAGTGCTCATTATTCTGCATATCCTGTATGTATTCGATAACCGTCTGGCATTCGCTTGTCCTTGCGTAAAAGTAGATACACCCCGGATACGGGCTTAACGGTAGACGCTTTGCGTCTTAAAACAACACCAACTGGATAAGGGACAGAGTCACTAATAATAATCTGGGTATCTCGGCTCTTTATGAATTTTTCTATTACAGCCTTATTGGTCGCTATCACGCTAGACATGGCTTTCTCCGCCGTTGCCCGATCAGAGAAAGTCGACGCCTTACCAAGCCACGGCTCGTCTTTTAACCGCTGTGCCAGCTGAGCTTCAGATCGACCTACGTGTTTTTCAATGAAGTGCCCTCCTCGAGCTTCATGCGCACCCAACCCTCCTCCAGGAACGATTTCGCTATACGGTCCAACGTCCTCTTTGGCGCCAGGACACGGGTTACAAGACAAACCCAACGGATCAACCCACCCCGTCGGATTCGGCGTGTACTGGTACTGGTTCAGCCCGCCCGCCAACTTGATCGGATCCGGCGTCAGGTACCGACCCACCTCCGGATCATAGTACCGATGCCGGTTGTAGTGCAGACCGCTCTCGGCATCAAAGTATTGCCCTTGAAACCGTAACGGCTGCTCGAGCTGCTCGCCCCCACCGAACGCCAAGCGCGTGACCTTGCCGTAGGCGTTGTACTTCGCCGACCAGACGATCTCGCCACCGAAATCGGTCAATTCCTGCGGTGTGCCGAGGTGATCGAGTTGGTAGTAGAACGGGCACGCCTTTCGCGGGCCTTTGCCGTCGAGCATGGCCAGTGGGCGGAAGCTGCCCGGCTCATATACGTAGCTGCGGTAATGCTCGCGGCTGCTTTCGGCGACGAGGTTGTCGCCTTGCCAGAAGAATTCCGTGGTGTGGCCGTCGACGATTTTGGCGATGCGGCGGCCGAAGGCGTCGTAGCAGTAACTTGCGCAACGACCGTCCGGGGTGGTGACGCCGATCAAGCGGTGCTGGCAGTCGTAGCGGTATTCGGTGACGAGTTTTTGCCCGGTGCCACGGCGTTCGCGGATCAGGTTGCCGAAGGCGTCGTAGTCGTAGTGGCGGTCGCCTTGCATGAGCAGGCGATTGCCTTTGACGGTCGCGGCGCCGGGGCGGTCCTGCATCAGCAGGTTGCCGGCCGGGTCGTGGGCGAAAGTTTCCGGTGGGGCGTCGCGGGTGTGGCGCACGCGGGTCAGGCGGTTGAGCGGGTCGTAGTAATAGCTGCGCTGGCCGTGGCGGCTGTCGGCGATGGTCGCCAGGTTGCCGTTGACCGCGTAGCCGTAATGGCGCATGTACAGCGGTCGGGTTTGTTGATTGATCGCGTGGGCCTGCAACCGGCCTTGTTCGTCGTAGTGATAGTGGCTGGTGAGCTGGCCTTGCTGGCGTTGTTGTTCGCGACCGAAGGCAAATTGGTGGGTGGTGAGCCGCGCGCCGTTGAGGTCGATGGCGGTCAGCGCGCCGCCCTTGGCGTGGTGATAATCGAGCTTGCAGCCGTCCGGCAGGCGCAGGCGATTGAGCTGGCCGCAGGCGTCGTAGCCGTAGCGCAGCGTGCCCCAGCCCTGGTGTTCGGTGATCAGGCGATCCTGTTGGTCGTACTCGAATTCCAGCGGATGGTCATGACCGTCATTGACGCTGATCAGGCGACCGAGGCTGTCGTAGCAGTATTGAACCTTGATGCCGTCGGGCAGGGTCTTAAACAGCAGACGTCCGGCGGTATCGCGTTCGTATTGCGTGACCCGTTGCGAACCGTCATCGCCGAACTCGGTTTTCTCCAGCAGATGGCCATTGAGGTCGTAGGCATACGCCGTGCGCTGGCCGTCGAAGCCGGTTTCCTGTCGGATCAGGCCGTTGGCCGTGTAGTCCAGCTGATATTTTTCGCCGGATTCATTTTCGATTTCCGTGAGCAACAGCTGCGCGTTGTCGTAGCGATACTTCAGCTGGGTGCCGTCGGCGCTGAGGCGGCGGCTGACCAGGTGCAGGTCGTCGACGTATTCGTAACGGGTGACGCGGCCCAGTTCGTCGCGTTCGGCGGTGATTTTGCCGTAGGCGTTGTAAGTGAACGCGCGGCTGGCACCGGTAGGCAGCGTCGTCTGAATCAGTCGGCCGACGGCATCCCATTGGTACTGGGTGACGGCGCCGTGTTCGTCCTGACGGGTAATCTGCCGGCCCAATCCATCGTAGGAAAACCGCCGCTGGCCACCGTCCGGCAAGGTCTCTTCGAGCAGTTGCCCTAATGGGCTCCAGACAAAGACATGCCGGCTGTTGTCCGGGTAACGGATCGACAGCAGCCGACCTTTTTCGTCGTAGTGATAGTGGCTGACATGGCCGTCGGGATCGGTCGCTTCGGTGATATCGCCCTGAGCATTGCGCTGATATTTCCAGACGGCTTTACCGCGATAGCGCGCGTGCAGGAAACCGTTGCGATACTCGTAGGCCGTCGGCTCGTCTTCTGGCGGAATCAGCGCGACCAGCCGTCCGACTTCGTCGTAGCGGTATTCGGTGACGGTGCCGAGCGGGTCCTGCTCGGCGATCAACCGCCCCTGGTCGTCGTAGGCCTTGAGGTGTTCGCCACCATCCAGTTCAACCTTGCGTACCAGCCGCGCCCGATCGTCGTGGACGTAAACCTCTTCGCTGCCGTCGATGTTGTGGACGGTGACACTGCCCTGGTCATCCCAGACATACCGCGCATCCATCTGCGAAAACGACGCCCAGTGGCGGATGCATCGGGCCGCCTTGCCGGACCTTTCCCACTCCCAGAAGAAACTTGCCCCACCGGCCAGTTGCCGCTGAAGAATGACGTGCTGATCGTCGTAGTCGTAGCGCTCGCTTTCACCGGCGGCGTTGGCCGCTTCGATCAGCTGACCGCGTTCGTCGTAGTGGTAACTGACCAGTGTTTGCTCGGTGTGCCAAGCTTCGTCCAGGGTCTGGGCCGGGACAAAAATCTGATAGTCGACGGCGACCAGATGGCTGCGGTCATAGCGCAACAGCAAGGCTCGGCCGGTACCGTTGTCGAGGCGCTTGATCCGGTCCTGGCGGTCGCGGGTGATGCGCAGGCGGTTGTCGTAAGCGTCGCTGATGCTTGTCAGCCGACCGTTTTGAAAGTGATAGAAACGCGTGTCGTCTCCCGCCTGGGCGAGGATCAGTTCTTCGGGTTGATCACCCAGGTAAATCGCCGCGCGCGACAGGCTGTTGTGGATCGCCGGGCGTTCGCTGTTGGGTAGCGGGAAGGGGGTGCGGCGGTTTTCGTGGTCGATCCAGATGACGTTTTCGCCATCGATTTCCAGTCGATGGGCGAGGCTGTGACTCCAGCCGAAACCGAGGCCGCAATCGATCTCGGCAGCGCTGGTGCGATAGAGCCGGGTGAAGTTGAACGGCAGGATGCCGTCCAGCGCACCGTCGGTGAGGGTCAGCAGTTCTTCGCCGGTGACCATCGACACCGGGCATTTGTTGGTCGCGGTTTTATCGGCGGAGTCGACGCTGTCGCCGTTGGGGTTTTTCGCTTGATCCGGGACGTCGTCGCGGTGTTCGTTTTGCTTGAGCGTGGTGTTGCGTTTGGCATCCCAACGCAGTTGCATACGACCTTTTTTCAGACCCGCTGCAACACCGCGCGCGGCAACTTTTTTGTAGCGATCAACGTAGGTAATGAAGCTGTTGATGATGTTGAAGATCGCTTTGACGAAACCCACAACAGCGTCGACGATTCGGGCGCCGTAGTTGGTAAGGCGCATACCCAGATAGGCAATGCCTGCGCCTGCGCCCGCAAAAGTCAGGACAACCCCGATCAGAATATCGATGAGCAGTTGCACCACCACGGTTGAAATCGCTTCGGCAGTTTTGCCGGCGATTACGCTGGGAGGCAGCATCTCCAACCACAGGCTGGCCGTGCGCAGCAACAGACAGAGGGCCGCTTCATCACTGGCCAGCAGCTGGACCTTTTCCATTGTTGCTGGAAATTTCTCCGCCAGTTCGGCCAGTTGGCCGGCGCCGCTACCCAAGCGGTCACCGAACTTTCGGGGATCCTGGAGAATGTCTGAAAGCAGGCTGATGCTGTCCCACACACCAATAATCGCAGCCCAACTTCCTGCGAGCATTCCGTTACCCGTGGCTGCAAAAGCCGACTGCGACCACTGCGGTTTGACCCCCTCCCATTCCTTGCGCAGCCAATCTTCCAACTCTGAGGTCAGGCCATCGTAAGAGGAAAAGAGATCTTTGATGTGTGCCGGAGTCACTTCACTCTGAACATGAACTCGATAGAACTTGCCCGGCGTGCCTTCGAACTGTCCCTTGCCGTTTTCGTCGAGCGAGACCGATGCGCGCTTACCGCCATCCATGGCAATCACATCGACCGAAATGTTCCCCAACGGAATGTCGTAAACCGATTCAAACTTGCTCTCGATTTCCAGAATTCCGCCTTCCGGGCATCGCGCAACACTGGAGAAAAAATCCTCATCACTTTGGCTAACGGACTTACTGGTATTCCCCAGTTTGATCTTCCGCTCCATGCCCATCAGCGACGGCATGTCCGCAGCCCGACTGACCCTGTCCGCATTCCTGCTCAGGAAGCCGCCGAGTTGTTGGCGATACAAACTTAGGGTGTCTTTAAAACCGTCGAGCTCCTGCTCAATGCGGGCGATGTACGTCATCAACGCACCATGCGGCATGAAGCAGAGTGAATAATCGGGTCAAACATGAGCAATCCCTCGCGCAGAAAATGGGGCGCGCGAAACTTTGCGGGGGATCAATCAAGAAAGAAGTCAGGGAAGTAGGATATGGATGTAGGGCGAATCCCTAATTAACGATCACCGAATGACAAGCAGGCAGAAACGCAAACGTGGCGGAAGGTTTCCCTTACGCCACGTTTATTTTTCGGACAATCTTTGGATTATTGCGCAGAACCGCGAGACGCCAACTCTTTCAATTTAAGCTCAGCCAACGGATGCCCAGCCTTGGCAGCGATTCCCCAAAACCGCGCAGCTTCAACCGGATCCGGCACCTTGCTCGGCGTTCCGGCAAGACTGATCACGCCCACCTGATACGCTGCCTTGCCATCCCCCGCCAACGCCGCGAGGCGCAGCAATCTCACACCCTCCTCGCGTGCCCCAAGGCCGACGCCGCGAAAGGCCAGGATGTGGCCGTAGAAGCTCTGGGCACCGACATCACCCAGGTTCGCCATGCGGGCGAACTGGCCTTCGAGCCAGTTCCAGCCACGCGGTTGACGCACAAACCACGACCAGTGAAACAACCTACGCGCCAGCCAGTAACTGGCCTTCGCCTTGAGTCGCAGCAACACTCAGGCCTCCGCCGACTCGGGGTATTCGTACTCGAACACCCGCACCACTTCCGAGGCATGCCAGGACGCTGCGGCGATGCCATCGGAAGGACCGGAGAAACGCCCCAGACGCTCGACACATTCAAAGAAACCGGTGCGCGGCAAGCGGCTGGCACCCTGGCTGATCACCAGCGAGCTGCGCAAGGGCTGCTCGGCCTTGGCGTCCATCGCGGCCAGATGCTCAAGGGCGGCGGTCAGGGTTTGCATGGCCGGCGTGGGCAGTTGCAAACGTTCTAGCAGTGCCCGATATGTCAGAAGATGGCGCTGGCGGCGCGCCTGATCCAGTTCACCCAGCAACCCGTCCCAATGTTGACGACTGATGCGTACGCTCACGATTCATCCCTCCACCCTGGCACCGTCAATTCCCAGGCCAGGCTGCGGCGAATCGCAGCGTCGGGTTGACGCTCGCCACTTTCAATCAAGGCCAGATAAGACGGGCTGATGCCTACCGTGCGGGCGAGCGCCTCGATGGCGATGCCCTTCCCTTCGCGCAAACTGCGTAGTTGATCCAGCCCCGGAAGAATCTGGTCTGGTGATGCTGCGTGACGCACCGGCGTGTCGGGCGCCGGTTGTTCGTTGATGCCTGCTGCTTTCAGTAGAGCCTGATACTGAGCCCACGGCAGAACCGCATATTCGGGCTCGCCTTCGCGTGTAATTATCTGAATATCCATGACTACCCCGTAGGACAACAACACTTAGCGAGTCGGCACTTTTCCCTAGAAGTGTAATCCTAACAGCGGCCAAGGTCGCGGGGGGCATCAATCTGTGGATGAGACTGAATCAACTCAGTTTTTTTTCGGCCCCTGAAGCTGAAGTTGTTCCGGGGTATCGGGTAGGCGCTCGGCCACTGCGAGCTTCTCCGGCGACTGACGATTGCGCCAGGCGCGAAAAGCGTTGAGTTCGTCGTCGAGGACTTTCATCAGCCAAGCCAGCACCGCGATGTCATCGAGCATGCCGAACACCGGAATGAAATCCGGAATCGCATCCAGCGGACTGAGGAAGTACATCAGGCCTGCCACGACTGATATCAGCGCCTTTGGGCTGATGGCCCGATACTCGCCGCGCCAGTAAGCCAGGCAGAGTCCCTGCAACAGGCGCAGATCATCCTTGAGTTTGCCCAGCCGGTTGCCTTGGCTGGCACCTTTGCTGGCCACCGCGAAGAGCAAGGTCGGCAAACGTCCACGCGCGAGCAGGCGTCCGGCCAAAGGCAGGAAACGAGCGAAATTCCAGGGTGTTTTCATCATTTCCTCCCACTGAAATGTTATCCACACAAATTGTGGATAACCTTGTGAACAGAGCTGCTTTTCACGGCTGAAAGCCCCGTTTCATAAGGGCCTAACTCAGATCGGGCGTTTTTTACTCACATAAAAAAACCCAAGATTTCATTGACTTGGCGCTCTGGCGCGGCTAGCACAGGCGTCCTCAATGGCTATGACTCCAGCCTACAGCATCCGTTCGCTTTGTTTACCTTCGCTGAACGCCAGATGCAACAACGCCCCGCATAAGCGAGGCGTTGTTTTTAGAGCAGACGCCTGTTACTTGGCAGCGGCGTCTTGTTTTGCTGGATCCTTGATCGCCAGCAGTTCCAGGTCGAATACCAGCACCGAGTTGGCTGGAATCGCCGGGCTTGGGCTTTGGGCGCCGTAAGCCAGTTCGCTAGGGATGTACAGTTTGTACTTCTCGCCAACGTGCATCAGTTGCAGGCCTTCGACCCAACCCGGAATCACACCGCTGACCGGCAGATCGATCGGGCTGCCACGCTCGACGGAGCTGTCGAAAACGGTGCCGTTGGTCAGGGTGCCGGTGTAGTGAACGGTCACTACGTCGGTCGGCTTAGGCTGTGCGCCATCGGCCTTCTTGACCACTTCATATTGCAGGCCCGAAGCGGTGGTGGTTACACCGGCTTTCTTGGCGTTGTCGTCGAGGAATTTCTTGCCGGCGGATGCCGACTCTTCGCTCATTTTGGCCATACGCTCTTCAGCACGCTTCTGCAGTGCTGCGAAGGCTTCGACCAGCTCGTCATCCTTCAGCTTCTGTTCTTTCTTGCCGACGGCATCTTCGATGCCTTGCGCTACGGCTTTGGAGTCCAGGTCATCCATGCCTTCCTGAGCCAGGCTCTTGCCCATGTTCAGGCCAATTCCGTAGGAAGCTTTTTGCGCCGGGGTTTTCAGCTCTACGCTGGTCTGCGAATCACAACCCGCAAGTACCAGGCTAACCAGGGCCACCGCCGCCGCCAACCGATGCTGTTTCATGCTATTTCCTTGTTCATGCGCCTAAAGGGCAATCGAATAAAGCCGCGAGCTTATCAGGCGGCCACGACCAATGGCTACCGGCATGAGAGCCGGAAACTTCTGATAAGTTCAGGTGTTTCAACGCATTTCGGGAATGGGATGATGAAGCTTCTGTCATCTTGCGCTCATAGAAACAGGTATCGGATACCACAGCATCTGGCGTAATGGCCACTTGCCGCACCTCTGGTGTTGAGGCATAAGGGAGTTATAAATTGACAAGGATGTTTATCTTGCGTCTCTTCTTCCGTTTACTGGTTCTGCTCGCAGTGCTGCTCGGGCTGGGCCTCGCCATGGTTCTGTACTACGTCGCCAACCCGAAACTGCCGGCTTGGTCACCCGTGCAGCAGGTGCACTACCTGGAGCAATGGAGCGCCGCCGACCGCGAGATTTACTACTTCACACCTCAGGGTACTCAGGTCAAAGGCTTGCGCTATAACTGGTTCAAGGCCCTCGAATTGCCGTTCTCGCAACAGCGATTCGCCGCTCCCGAATACCTCGCGCGCTTCGGTTTCCTGATCAACCCCAGCCAAAGACCCACGCCGAACAACCCCGGCAATTTGCCCGTGGGTTTTGCCCGTCATCAGAACCCTGGAAGCCAGGACGAGTTTCTGGACATCACCTGCGCTGCCTGCCATACCGGCGAACTGCGTTTTAACGGCCAGGCCGTGCGTATCGATGGTGGTTCGGCGCAGCATGTGTTGCCATCCAGCGTTCCTACGTTGCGCGGTGGCAGTTTCGGGCAAGCGCTGGTGGCCAGTCTGACGTCGACTTACTACAACCCGTGGAAATTCGAACGTTTCGCACGCAACGTGTTGGGCCAGGACTACGATGCCCGGCATCAACAGCTGCGCAAAGACTTCAAAATCTCTCTCGACACCTTCTTGAAGGTGGCCTGGAACGACACCCATCGCGGGCTCTACCCGACCGAAGAAGGCCCCGGCCGCACCGACGCTTTCGGTCGCATTGCCAACGCCAGTTTCGGCGATGCGATTTCCCCAACCAACTACCGCGTGGCCAACGCTCCGGTCGACTATCCACAACTGTGGGACATGTGGACCTTCGACTGGGTGCAGTGGAACGGTTCGGCTCAGCAACCGATGGCCCGCAACATCGGTGAGGCCCTGGGCGTAGGCGCCACGCTGAATTTCTTCGACGCTAACGGCCAACCGCTTAAAGGTGACGCTCGTTATCCGTCCAGTGTCCGATTGCGTGATCTGCACCTGATCGAACAAACCCTGCAACGGCTCAAACCACCGGCCTGGCCTGAAGAGCTGCTCGGCGCTGTCGACAAACCCATGGCCACCAAAGGTCGCGAGCTGTTTACCGAGAACTGCGCTGGCTGCCATGTGCCTCGATCGGTCCAGAGCAACGGACGCTGGGTGCAACATTTGAAAATGCTGCCCGTGGAGTTCATTGGCACAGACCCAGGCGCCGCCAATAACATCGCCGACCATCGCTTCGACCTGACGGCCTTGCAATGGGATCCGGTGGAACTGGCGCAGCTGAATGTGCAATTGCAGCCGACGCCCTCCGAATCGCTGGATTTGAGCAAGCTCTCATCGGCTAAAGGGTTGGCCTATGTCACCGCTTTCGTCGGAAATCGTGCCTACCGCGAAGCAGACATTCCTACGGCCGGACGACCGGACATGGATGGCTTCGGCCTGCCGATTGGCGTGCGCGAAATGCGGGCCTACAAGGCGCGCCCCTTGGCAGGCGTCTGGGCGACCGCGCCATTTCTGCATAATGGTTCGGTACCGAGCCTTTATCAATTGCTCTCGCCTCAGGATGAACGTGCAACCACCTTCTACAAAGGCACTTTCGAGTACGACCCGAGGCACCTCGGCTATCGCACCGAGGCTTTCACCGATGGATTTTTGTTCGAGACACGCATCACCGGCAATCACAACAGTGGCCACGAGTTCCGCGCAGGCAAGCGCGGCAACGGCGTTATCGGCCGCTGGCTGCAACCGGAAGAACGCTGGGCATTGCTGGAGTACCTGAAAGTGTTGGGCGGGCCGTTGGAGGCGCAATTGCCATGAAAAGGCTCTGGATGCGTCTTGGCGCCCTTCTCGGCAAAATCCTGTTGTGCTTGCTGGGCCTTGGATTGCTCGGCTGGGCGCTGGCCACGGCGTGGTTCGCCTGGCAACACAGTGGCCCGGTTTCGGCTGAAGAACTGATTCCAGAGGGCGAATCAGCGATGAGCCAAGACATCATCCAGACTGCCGTGCGCATCGTCGATCAACACCGTGAAAGCACCCGCTACCTGCGCGACGCCCATGCCAAGGCCCACGGCTGCGTGAAGGCCGAGGTTCAGGTGCTGCCGAATCTGGCGGTTGAGCTGCGTCAGGGCGTGTTCAGCGAACCCGGGAAAACCTGGCAAGCGACGATGCGGCTGTCCAACGGCAATGCGTACCCGCAGTTCGACAGTATTCGCGATGCACGGGGTATGGCAATCAAGTTGCTCGACGTGCCCGACAAACAACTGCTGAACGATCAACAGAGTCGTGGCGAACAGGACTTCGTAATGTTCAGCCATCCAAACTTCTTCGTCAGCGATGTCGCCGAGTACCGTCAGAATGTAGCCGCACAGGCTGACGGCAAGAAGCTGGGGGCGTTCTTCCCGGGTTGGGACCCACGGACCTGGCAGGTTCGCCACCTGTTTATCGCGCTGGCGACACTGTCACCCGCCCCGGAAAGTCCGACCCAAACGACTTACTTTTCGGTCTCGCCCTACAAATTCGGCGAAGCCAATGCCAAGTTTCGCGTCACGCCCGATCTGGCAAGCTGCCCGACCTACACCCTGCCCGCGCAAAACCAAAAGTTACCGAACTTCCTGCGCAATGCGCTGAACCAGCAATTGTCGGCCGACCGGATGGCGGCCTGTTTCGTGTTGCAGATACAACGCCAGGACCCGGCCAAGTACATGCCGATCGAAGACACGAGCATTGAGTGGCAGCAAAGCGATGCACTGTTCGAGACCGTGGCGCGGATCAAAGTACCTGCCCAGGACTTCGATACGCCTGCGCTGAACGTGCAATGCGACAACCTGTCGTTCAACCCGTGGTTTGGCCTTGAGGCTCATCGCCCCATTGGCGGTATCAACCGGTTGCGCAAAGCCGTGTATGAAGCCGTGAGCGACTACCGACACAGCCGCAACGCCGAACAATAAGAAGGCAGAACGACAAATAGCGATCCCAAGGTCGCTTTCTCAGTGCAGCCTCGGCAGAAGCCAAATCCCAGACAGCAAAAAGCCCGCATTAAGCGGGCTTTCTGTGGTGACCTGGCGTTCAGCGTTCCAGGTTACCGAATATGGCGCAGCGGACGGGACTCGAACCCGCGACCCCCGGCGTGACAGGCCGGTATTCTAACCGACTGAACTACCGCTGCGCGTAACATTGAAAGTAATGGTGGGTGATGACGGGATCGAACCGCCGACATTCTGCTTGTAAGGCAGACGCTCTCCCAGCTGAGCTAATCACCCTTTACCTTCGTTGCGGGGCGCATTGTGCCACAGATTTTCATAACGTGTTGATTTAATTGATAAATTATCAAAAAAATCTGAAAACCGGTAAAACGATACACCCTGCAGGAACTATGGACAGAAAAAAACCCGCGTTAGCGGGCTTTTCCGTGGTGACCTGGCGTTCAGCGTTCCAGGTTACCGAATATGGCGCAGCGGACGGGACTCGAACCCGCGACCCCCGGCGTGACAGGCCGGTATTCTAACCGACTGAACTACCGCTGCGCGTAACACTTGAAGCGAATGGTGGGTGATGACGGGATCGAACCGCCGACATTCTGCTTGTAAGGCAGACGCTCTCCCAGCTGAGCTAATCACCCTTCACTTTCGGTGTGGCGCGCATTCTACGGAGCGACTCCACCTCTGGCAAGCACTTTTTAAAATAATTTTTCAGGCCTTCCAAAGGCTTAGAGAAGGGTTGGCCTATGGCGCCGCGAAGAGAATAATGCCCCCCTTTGCATAAAGGAGAGACTTGCCCCATGTGGTTCAAAAACCTGCTTATCTATCGCCTGACCCAAGATCTGCCTTTTGATGCCGAGGCGTTGGAAACTGCACTGGCCACCAAACTGGCGCGTCCATGTGCAAGCCAGGAGTTGACCACCTACGGTTTCGTCGCGCCGTTCGGCAAGGGCGAAGATGCACCGCTGGCCCACGTCAGCGGTGACTTCCTGCTGATCGCCGCGCGTAAAGAAGAACGTATTCTGCCGGGCAGCGTCGTACGTGACGCCGTGAAGGAAAAGGTCGAAGAGATCGAAGCGGAACAAATGCGCAAGGTCTACAAAAAGGAACGCGACCAGATCAAGGATGAAATCATCCAGGCCTTCCTGCCGCGCGCCTTTATTCGTCGTTCGTCGACTTTCGCTGCCATCGCGCCGAAACAGGGCCTGATCCTGGTCAATTCGGCCAGCCCGAAACGTGCCGAAGACCTGTTGTCCACCCTGCGTGAAGTCATTGGCTCGCTGCCGGTGCGTCCGCTGACCGTGAAGATGTCCCCTACCGCGACCATGACCGAATGGGTCACCACCCAGAAAGCGGCGGACGACTTCTTCGTGCTGGACGAGTGCGAACTGCGCGACACCCACGAAGACGGCGGCATCGTGCGTTGCAAGCGTCAGGACCTGACCAGCGAAGAAATCCAGCTGCACCTGAGCACCGGCAAAGTGGTCACTCAGCTGTCGCTGGCCTGGCAAGACAAGCTGTCTTTCGTGCTTGACGACAAAATGGTGGTCAAGCGCCTGAAGTTCGAAGATCTGCTGCAAGATCAGGCAGAACAGGACGGTGGCGAAGAAGCCCTCGGTCAACTGGATGCCAGCTTCACCCTGATGATGCTGACCTTTGGCGACTTCCTGCCGGCGCTGGTTGAAGCGTTGGGCAGCGAAGAGACTCCGCAGGGAATCTAACCTGACGCGCGGTTTTCAATGTGTCCGCGTAATTTTCGGTAGAGGATCGGGAAATAGCGGCCCAGCAGGCTGTCGACTGATCCAAAAACTTGATCCCCGGATTAATGATGGGCACTCTATTGCGCAAGCGAGGACGACCTCGCGGCTCGATCGAGTCATTAATCTGGGGACGACCCCGTCAATCGATGAAGGTCTCTCATGTCCTGGATCATTCTGTTCTTCGCCGGCCTGTTTGAAGTTGGCTGGGCCGTCGGCCTGAAATACACCGATGGCTTCAGCCGTCCTCTCCCCACCGCATTGACCGTTGCCGCCATGGTCATCAGCCTTGGCTTGCTGGGTCTTGCCATGAAGGAATTGCCGCTGGGTACGGCCTATGCGATCTGGACCGGTGTGGGTGCAGTCGGGACAGTGATCGCCGGGATCATTCTGTTTGGCGAATCCATGGCGCTGTTCCGGCTGGCCAGTGTGGCGCTGATCATTGCCGGGCTGGTTGGGCTGAAGGTCAGCGCTTAGTCATTTTCAGCTGTAACTAAAAAGCCCGCCCCCCTGTCGATACGGACAGGGGGGCGGGCTTTTTCAATACAGGGATAACGAATCAGCTTTCGGCCAGTGCCCTACGCTCACGCGCGACCGGGGCCTTTTCCGCCTGCTCAAGCTGCATGCAACGCTCCAGGAACAGGAACATGTAGTCGTAGCTCTTGCAGACTGCCTGACGCAATTCCACTTGCAAGGATTTGCTTGGGTTCATGCCCGCCAGTGTGCAGATGATTTCCAGCGCTTCCCACGGATGAGCATCGTCGTACTGGGCATGCATCTTCAACCACTTCATGGCCCGCTTGCGATCTTCCTCCGGGAACGATGCCGCGTAGACGCCACTGGAACAGACCAGCGCCGACCACTCCCCGGTCGCCCCTTCAATGGCGTAGTTGGTGGCGGCAATGGCAACGATCAGCGAATCCGAGGAACTGGTGTGCCAGCACCAATGGCTCAATGCGTGGAGTTCAGGGGCAACCTGTTGCGCTTGCAGATCTTCCAGGCTGACACCGTGAGCACGGCTCCAGTGCACCCAGTAATCGGCATGATTCAATTCGACGCGAATGTTACGCATCAGCCAGCGACGCGCCATGTCTTCGCCCGGGTGGCGGGCAAAGCGGGTCTTGGTCAGGTTCTGTGCCATATATAACGCGAACTGTTCGACCACTGGCCAGCCACCAATCAGGTACTGGCGCATGGTCTTTACGCTGAGTTTGTTGTCACGCAGACGCTGATACAGTTCGTGTTCGACAACCTGGCGTTTACTCTCGCTGCAATCCTGGATCAGGCGTTGAGCCCAGGCGGGGTAACTTGCAGCTTCCATGAGGGGGCCGGTTCGGTTGAATGTGTCGATCACTGTCGAGCTCCTTTTGATTGTGATTATAAGGACCAGCAAGAGATTTCAACGGAACGTGCCAGGCGCCTTGAATAACAAAGGCTGAGGCCTGGCAGGACGACTTTGTAAACTGTCGCAGGTAAACGGATGCGGGCGTTCTATAACATACCCCTGAGCGTAATCCACCCCGATCTCCAGCAATGCCTGCTCGATCTGGGGTGTTTCAACAAACTCGGCAATCGTACGCTTACCCATTACATGTCCGATGTGATTGATCACTTCGACCATGGCGCGGTTAATCGGGTCGTCCAGCATATCCTTTACGAAACTCCCGTCGATCTTCAGGAAGTCTACAGGTAAATGTTTCAAGTAGGCGAATGAGGACATTCCGGCGCAGAAGTCATCCAGCGAAAAGTGGCAACCTAAACCTTTGAGTTCATTAATAAATCTAATTGCACTTCCAAGATTGGAAATTGCACTGGTTTCAGTGATTTCAAAACAAATCATTTCAGGCGGTATGGAGTAAGCAACAAACTGTTCACGCAGAAAGTCTAGAAACGCGTCATCTCCGATAGTTGTGCCTGACAGATTAATCGCACACATGGCTAACGGCCCTTTGTGCTTTTCGGTAATGCATTGGGCAATGATCTTGAATACGTTCTGCACAACCCAGCGGTCAAGGGACGTCATCAGTCCATAACGTTCGGCAGCCGGAATAAAACTGTCGGGCAGAATCATGCGTCCGGCTTCGTCATGCAGGCGCAATAGAATTTCAATATGTCCGCCACCCTTTTCGACATGCCCCAGGGGTGCAATTTCCTGGGCATACAGACAGAAGCGGTTGTCTTCAAGCGCCATGTGCAAGCGCTGCACCCAAGCCATCTCGCCGAAGCGCAGAGACAATTCCGAATCGTCGGCGTGATAGACCTGAACCCGATTGCGCCCCTTTTCCTTGGCCATGTAGCACGCCATGTCGGCAGCGCGCAGCGAGGCTTCCAGCGTGGTCGGATTCTGGGCGACGTGAACCAGCCCGATGCTCACCGTGGTCACGAAGGGTCGGCCTTTCCAGACGAAGTGCAGGTTCTGTACGGTCTGCCGCAAGACCTCGGCGATTTTCTCAGCGGCTTCCGGGGCGCAGTTCTCCAGCAGGATGCCAAACTCGTCGCCACCCAGCCGGGCCAGGGTATCGCCTTCGCGCAAACCGGACTGCAACAAGGCGCAGATATGTCGCAGTAACTCGTCACCCGCGGCGTGGCCGCAGGTATCGTTGACCAGTTTGAACTGATCCAGATCGAGGAACATCAGCGCATGGCGCCCCGATTGCCGCGTCAGGTTATGCAGCGCTTGTTCCAGCCGATATTCGAACTCGCGGCGGTTGGCGAGCCCGGTCAAGGCGTCATGGGTCGCCTGCCAGGATAAATTGGCAATGTACTGCCGCTCCTGGGTCATGTCGTGCAGTACCAGCACCGTGCCGCTGACCTTGCCAGCGTTGCGGATCGGCGCACCGACCAGGGTGACCGACACCGTGCTGCCATCCAGACGCTGGATCAATTTGGAGTGTTCGCTGCCACCGCTGAGATGTCCGCTCACAATGTGTTCGATCAGCGTAAAGCCATCGGTCTGAGCGTTCTCGTCCAGCAGATTGAACAGCGCCGCCAGCGGCAACCCCGTCGCCTGTTCGGCCTTCCAGTGCGTCAACGCCTCGGCGGCCGGATTCATGTAGGCGATCGCGCCTTCGACATCCGTGGTGATCACGCCATCGCCAATCGATTGAAGGGTGATCTGCGCCCGTTCTTTCTCCAACTGCAAGGCGTCGGCGAACGCATGGCGCTGTTTGAGCAATTTGTGCGTGCGCATCAAGGCCAATGCAATCAAGCCCAGGGCGGTGGCCAGGTTCGTCACCAGCAGCAGCCGCAGGATCATCCGCGAGCCTTCGCCCAAGGCATCACTGAAGGCTTTCGCCGCCGGTGTCACGCCATCGTTGATGGCGAATATCTGGTCTTTCCAGCGCTTGATGTCGGAATCGGTGGCCTGACTGGCAGTGATGCGCTGATGCATTTCCCGCGCAACACTATCAAGACGCACCAGATACGCGTCGCCCACCGTCCAAAGGTCGATGGCTTTTTCGAGGTAACTGAAATGCCGGAAATTGAGGTAGAGCCAGATCAGACTGGAAACATCGTCCGGGTGATTGCCCCCCTTGAGGATCGCCAGTCGCGCTGCCTCGATATTGGGTGGTTGATGGTCTAGCGCCACACGTAATTCGTGACCGCCCTGAGGCACGACAAGAGCGCTCTGGTACTTGAGGAAAATCGTCTCGTCGCGACTGTCGGCGTAAAGGTTGAGGTAATAGATGGCGTCTTTTTGGCCCTTGGACCAGAGACTTTCACCGGCCACATAGCCACGAACCGCCGAAAGAACGTACAGGCTGACGCCGCCCAGGAGAGCCTGAAATAAAACGACGGCGATAAATGGCCAGACGATGCCCAACAACCGTGGCGTTCCGAGAGTCCGCGTTTGATTCATGAGGTCCCTTGTTTTAGCACTGCCAGATCATCATCCAACGTGATCGCTACAGCTAGACTAGGGTGCGTTCTCGGTTCCGGCAAGCAAAGCATCGAACATCAATACCCCCAATACATATGTACCGCATTAATTGCTCTTGAAACTCAAATACTGAGGGTTCACTTTCAAGCGCAGGCTCTTCTTTATGCTGGCCACAAATCCTCTGGCAACAACCTCATACCAACAACATATGGGGCAACTGGCCGAATATGACGCGTTGATAACATCTCTGCGTAACGCCAAGGCCAACACCATTTCTCTACCCGACATCTTTCTTTCCCCCCAACCCCACTCTCCCCTTGCCCAGGAGCATGAAATTGGCCAGACCCACCTGCAAAAACTGCTAGAGAACCCGGATTATCTTGACCTGCTGCGCTCCAAGGCAGCAAGCATCCGCAGCATGTACCTTTCAGTCGCGTTCAGTAACGGCAACGCTGTCTATGAGACGGCTAATATAGACGGCAAAACCATCATCCTGCCCTTGACCGAGCAATCATCATTGCAGAGCCTGGCGGGAAATATCGAGAAAGCTGTCCTGAACATTGGCGGACGAATACGCTCCGACCGTCTGCTTAGTCTTCCTCAGATCCTGTGGTACTACGGCCTGGAGCCGGAGCAGCTGCAAAATGTTGGCACGCTTGACAGTTTGATTCAGCAGCTGGATGAGATGCGGGCGGATTACATCCTCGGTCTGGAAAACGGCATGGATATTGGCGATCTCATCGAGGAGTCCGATCATCGGCCAATACTCGATGCCGTCAGCCTCATCCTTGACGACGATGAAACATCTGTCATTGAAAGTCTGGGGAAGGAAGCGCTAGTTAATGTCGCGGCCGATAAACTGCGCGCAACCCCTGCCATTTTCCTGGATCGGCTGTTAAGCAGTAATAAAGCGCAATGGTTGGCGGAGAAACTGCTCGAACAGTTGAAATGGTACGGCGCACAGCCCGATGAAGAGCCCGATAGCTCCATCAAAAAAAGGTTGGTAGCTGAGGCTATCCGGCGCTGGTACAGCCTCACGGACGACAAACCCGATGACACCATTGCACGCTTTAGACTTGAACAAGCTTCAAACTGGGGCAAGAGCTATCAAACCCTGCGCAGCGAATTTGAACTCTATTTGATTGATTCGGGTCGTGTGACCACGACTCGTGAAGCTATCTTGCTCGCACGCCTGCTTCAGCCGCAGCTACCCACCGAATTTCAGGTTCGTGATATACCGCAAGACCTGCCCTACAGGAGCTCAATCGTATGGGTAAACTTCGTCCACGGTGTGGTGCTCGCAGAGGCCATGGAGCCTGACTCGATCCAGCGCATGAGCTTTCAGCAACTGGTGGACTTTCCGCTTCAGCAGTCTATGCAAGCTAATCAGCAAGAGCTGGAGCTCATCGCATTGTGCAGATTACCTCCAACTCTCGAGTGGGCCATTACCAACGGCATCATTGCTGAGAGAGTCGATTCGAATTACTCCACAGAGGAAAAAGCTCATTCTATTAAAGCACTCGACGAACACACAGACGCCTTGAAAAAAGCGATCATTCAAATGGATGTCAACTATCCAGAAAGATCAACTATCGCCGAGAGGGAAATAAAAAGGTATTTCAAGGATGCCTTGCGCACGGGTCATGATGGAAAACTATACAGCAGATGGGGTGAGAACCAATCCTTCTTCGCATTCATCTCCGACGGACGAAAGTTGATTGAGGACTTCGGAGATGTTGATGGAGGTGGACTTTTACAGACCCCACCGTTAAAGGACAAAATCTACACATTTCAAGATGTTTATATTTCGGGAGGTCTGAGTAAAAACAGAAACTGGTTTATTACAACGACTGACGGAATACGTAAAAGCGAGTACCGAATCAGCATTAACCCAGACCGCACAATAAAAACCGATGCACCCTGGCTTCCGGCAACGCTGACTCAGAAGCCCCTACCCGATATAGAAAAATTATTTGATACGGCATTCAACAGTTACCTTGAACTGAGTAAAAGCGCGTATCAAACACTGTTGAAAAGTCAGCTTACTTCACTCCCCTATGATGATCGTCAAGCCATTGAACTGGGGGAGGTAAAGATCTATACCTTGAGAAAATCCACTAGCGAAATAGAGCTGGAAGACGAGACATCGGAAATGACACTGCCACTCAGGCTTCGAATGGGCTTTATTCTTCAGATCTCTTATAAGGCCAGGATTTCCTATTACGAATGTTTACCACGTTCCGGGATTATTCGAAAGCGTTGGGATTTTTCATCAGCCATGCTCAACGGAAAAATAAAAGCCCAGCAAGTCAAAGGATCATTCCTCGGAAACACTGACGTCATTGCAGTGCGAGGTGAAAAACGTGTTCCATTTGACTGGTCCGCTCATGAGAGCGGTAGTTTCCCGAAAAAAAATGCAACCTGTGACGCAATCATTGATCAACTTGGCTCTACATTTACAGCCCCTTTTCCTAACATCGAGCGCGAGCTGTCTGCGCGCCTGACCGATACGACTTCCCGCGCTACGGAACTTGCCAACTTCATTGCCAGAAACTTCTTCTACTATGACGAAAAACTGCTTCATGCCACAGCCAGGGGCGAAACAGAAATGGAGCGTATCGCTGCACGCCCACATTGGCTGGAGTCAGTCAAAGGGTTCATACCGTTTTGGGGCAGTATCAGTGATCTGCTTTCAGACAATCCGAACAAGGGATGGGCCGTTTTTGGCTTGTTTATAGATGTGGCCTCGTTTGCATTTCCTTTGGGTAAATTCGTATCGGGTTCAATGAAACTGGTCTCCACATCCGTCCGATCAGGTGTACGTGCTGCACTTCCGAAATTTGGAGCACTGTCGCAAAAACTGCTTGTTTCAACCGCACAAAACTTTATTCCGTTTTATGGTGTTCCAACGCTAACCCTGCGGCTCGCACGTGGTGCCCTGTCGGGGATCTATGCAGGCGTTAGATTCACGGCAAGAAAGTCATACAACAGTCTGAAGCCCTTGATCGGTAGATCAGGCAGCTACAGTTTCATCGAGGGTCTACCTCAGGCAAGCAATCCCGGCCGCTGGACCCCACTTTCACATGGGGACCAACTGGCGACCTTGCGCGGAATCGAAGATGTCCCCGTGCGCAACATCGCATCTACAGGCACAGCTCACTATCACCTGATTGATCCGCTATCGTCCAAGCAGTACGGCCCTTCGCTCGCCACCCGTTCGGGCGAATTGTCGTTGGGTCGCTCCCACTACAGCATGCGGGCAAAGAACGACCGTCACGTCATTGTCGAACTTTCTGAAAACAGTCGCATTCGGGAAGTGCTTGAAGTAGACGGCAGAACGACACTCTTCATTGATGACCAACCTTACCGATTGAAGGACGACGTGTTACGCCGTCCAGACCTGACGGGTGCGGATAACAACTACAAGGCAATACCTTGCCGAGTGCGTCGCGCGCCGGGTGCCGACTTGTGTAAAACAAGTTACGTCATTCGCGACCCGGCCCCTACCCCTGAGCTCGGAAGCTTCGTTAATGACAAGGGCTGGGCGCCCTGGTTCGGTGACATTATTTACACCCCTGCCACCGGCAGAGCCGCGATGCAGGTCAATGCCATCCGCGCGCACGCCACCCTCGAAGCCACGATGGAGTTTCAAAAAGGTATCTACGGGCGGGTCTTCGTCAGTGTCCCTGTACGAGGAAAACAGCTCGTCGATAACTTTCAGGTTGGCAGCATCATCGTCGAATCAATGGATGGCTCAAAACACTATGTTTTCATGCGTCTGAACGCAGGGGACTTCTACGTTGCCGAGCGCGGAATCGGACAGAGCGTGCACGACATCCTGACGTTCAAGAAGGCCGATACCCTTCCAGAAGCACTGAAAAACGAGCTACTGCTGGTGTACACCGGCTCGTTGAACGCAAATAACATGGCCAGGATTTACGGGGTCGGTCCTGTTGAGCGCGCCTTGAGAACCATGGACGAAATCGCCATCCCTGTTGGCGGCCATGTGAATCCGCCCGATACGCTCAAATTGCTCAAGGTTGATACCAGCCCTGGGGAAGCAGTGCTGTTCGATCACTCCACAAGAATGATTGTCCGTAGTTCCACCGATGGTGCCGCAACCTGGTCCCTGTCCAAGGCTGCCCCGAACAGCGTGAGAGAAACCACCGCAGAAATCTTCAACCATCTATTTCAGAAAGAGGTCGTAACCCTCAGTTCATCGACTCAGGGCGGCCCCAAGGCCTTAAAGATCGACGACACGATGCGCCAACTGCAACGACTCATAAGCAAGGAAACACATCGCCCCGTTCACAGCCCCAGGAACATTGCTTTCGCCGAGATCAAGACCAAGGGCGGGGTGCATGAGGTGTATGTCAGCGTTTCCGGCAATCAGAATGACACTGGCTTCCTCCCGCTGTTTGCCAAAAACAGGAGTGCTAACGAAGTAAAAGTCGGCAACGCCAGTTACTTCAATATCGATCATGGAATCCGCTTCCCCGAGACGGCACTTGAAGTAAACCCCCAAGGCAAGCTGCAGGCGATCCCCCACACGATCAACGATATTGAAAACTACACACCTGCACTGACGAATCGTCCCACCTCGCTGGACACCGAGAGCAAACTCATCAGCGTTATTCGAGGCAAGTACCCTGATCCCAAGGAGCTGGACTCCATCACCATCGCGACCACCATGGCGCCCTGCGACTCATGCTCGGTTGTCATGAAGCAGTTTGGTTATGACGGCCCTGATGCGCTGGACGTGATCTGGAAATAAATGCTCGCCGTGCTCAGTGCTGCTGCAAATGCCCATAAAGCTTTGCGTACAACCCACCCTCGGCAATCAGTTGCTGGTGATCGCCGTCCTCGGCAATTTGCCCGCCGTCGAACACCAGCACCCGGTCGGCCTGCTTCACCGCGGACAACCGGTGCGCAATGATCAACGTGGTGCGGTTGCTCAGGAACCGCGCCAGCGCCTGGTGCAGATTGTATTCGGTGGCGGCATCCAGCGCTGAGGTAGCCTCATCGAGGATCACCACTTTAGGGTCAGCCAGCACCATCCGCGCAATCGCCAGGCGTTGACGCTGGCCGCCGGACAAGCGCACACCGGAACGTCCGACGATACTGTCCAGGCCGTTGGGCAGCTCTCGAACGGTCTGGTGCAGTTGCGCGATTTCCAGCGCTTGCCAGCAAGCTTCGTCGCTGCGCTCACGGCCCATGGTCAGGTTGGCGCGGACGGTATCGTTGAACAGTGCCGGATGCTGCAGGACCACGGCGACATTTTCCCGAACGGTTTCCAGACCGATTTCCTGCTGGGTCGAACCGCCGAAACGAATGGTCCCGGCGAGCGGCGTGTACAAGCCCAGCAGCAACTGCACCAAGGTACTTTTGCCGCCACCGCTGGCGCCGACAATCGCAACTTTTTCACCGGGGGCAATCGACAGGTTCATCTGGTTCAACACCAGTTCGTCGCCGTAACCGAAACTCAATCCCTGGACTTCGATGCCAACGGTTTCTCGACCATTGAACGGGTCGACGCCGCCCGGGTATTCAGGCTCATCGGCCCGGGCCAGCAGCTCGTTGATCCGCGACAGCGCGCCGCCGGCAGCGTAGTAGGCGTACTGCAGGTTCAGCAGTTGTTCCACCGGACCGATCATGAACCACAGGTAGCTGAACACCGCGAGCATCTGGCCGATGGACAGGTCGGAAAACAGCACGGTGAGCATCGCCGCCGCACGAAAAATATCGATGCCGAACTGGAACAGCAAGCCGCTGGCACGGTTCGAGGCATCGGTTTTCCACTGCGAGTTCACCGCGTAATCGCGTACTTCCCGGGCACGTTGACCCAGACGCCCGAGAAAAAAGCCCTGGCGGTTGCCGGCGCGCACTTCCTGAATGGAATCGAGGGTTTCGGTAAGTGCCTGGGTGAAGCGCGAGGTGCTGTCGTTTTCGAGTTTTTTCAGGTGCTTGACCCGCTTGCCCAACTGCACCGTGGCGTAGATCACCAATGGGTTGAACAGCAGGATCAGCAACGCCAGCTTCCAGTGCATCCACATCAGGATGGACGCGGTGCCGACCAGGGTCAGCATGGCCACGAGGAAACGACTGAGGGTTTCGCCAACGAATTTGTCCAGCGTATCCAGGTCGGTCACCAGGTGGGTGGTGACCGTGCCGCTGCCCAGGCTTTCGTATTCGCCCAGCGAAATGCGCTTGAGCCGTTCGATCAGCCGCACGCGAATGCGGTACACGATGTCTTTTGCCAGCGCCGCGAACAACCGTGCCTGCACAACGTTGAACAGTAAAGCGGCGCAACGCAGTCCCAACGTCACCAGCAGCATCAGGCCGATGTAACCCGCGGCTTTCTGCCAGTTTTCGGGCAGCGCGTGATTCATGATCTTCAGTGCGGCGTCGCCGTGGCCCAGCAGCACTTCGTCGACCAACAACGGCAAGAGCAAGGGGATCGGCACGCTGCACAGGGTTGCCAGCACCGCCACGCCGTTGGCGATCCACAGGGTTTTTTTGTGATGCAGTGCCAGGCGACGGATTTCCCCCCAGCTCAGACGGTCGACACGCGAAGGAGCTGGCACGTCGTCGGGCAGATCATGCACAGGCAGCGCGCTCCAGCCAGCGGTCGAGTAACGGAGACAATACGCTGAGTGGCTGATAGCCATTGGTCAACAGCGCCAATTGACCGTCTCGCTCAGCCAGTAATGTAGGGAAACCGGCAATGCCCAGGTCCTGGACCCAGGTGAAATCGGCAGCCGTCGCGGCGTGCTGATCGGCACGGTCGAACGCAGCGGCGAATTCAATGCGCGGCAGACCGGCCTGCTCCGCCAGCTCCACCAGAACACTGGCGTGCGTGACATCGCGACCTTCGGCGTAGAACGCATGCTGAATCAAACCGAGCAGTTTCCACGCGCAATCCGGCGCCAGGCTGCGCGCAGTCACCAGTGCCCGGCAGGCGGGTTCGGTGTCGTAGACAAACCCGTCGGGCAATGCGCCTTCAAGTTTGAACGGTTGGCCTGTAGCCTCGGTGACCGCCTGCCAATGCTCAAGGATATAGCGTCGGGTCGTCGGCTCCAGCGCCGCGCCGCTGCCGGTGCGCAAACCGCCTACCACCAGATGCACGTCCACACCCGCGGCTTGCGCCTGCTCGACCAGCGCATTGGCGACTGGCGCGAAGCCCCAGCACCAGGAACACATCGGGTCCATCACATAGAGCAGGCGTTGCGCAGACATGATTCAAGCCTCGGAAGGAGTTTGCTTGTAGTTGTAGCCGATCGGATGAGGCAGGTTGCGCGCCTTGGCCAGTTCGATCTGCTTTTGCCGGTCGATGGCACTGCGACGGGTCTTCTCGCTCAGCTTATCCCAGCAATGCGGGCAACTGATGCCGGCCACATAGTGCTCGGACGCGCGGTCCTCGATGCTGACCGGTGTACGACAGGCATGACATTGATCGTAGTCGCCTTCGCTGAGGTCATGACGAACGGTCACGCGGTTATCGAACACGAAGCAGTCGCCCTGCCATTTGGTTTCTTCCTGCGGCACCTCTTCGAGGTACTTCAGAATGCCGCCCTTGAGGTGATAAACCTCGTCGAAGCCTTGGCTGAGCATGTAGCTCGAGGCCTTTTCGCAACGAATGCCGCCGGTGCAGAACATCGCGACTTTCTTGTGCACGGCCGGGTCGAAATGGGCTTTGATGTAGTCGGGGAATTCGCGAAAACTGGTGGTCTTCGGGTCGATGGCGCCTTCAAAGGTGCCGATCGAGACTTCGTAGTCGTTGCGAGTGTCGATCAACAGCACTTCAGGATCGCTGATCAAAGCGTTCCAGTTCTCTGGATCGACGTAGGTGCCGACCTTTTTGTTCGGGTCCACGCCTTCAACGCCAAGGGTGACGATTTCTTTCTTGAGTTTGACTTTGGTGCGATAGAACGGCTGATCGTCGCAGTACGACTCTTTGTGGTCGATGTCGTCCATGCGTGGATCGTTCTTGAGCCAGGCCATCAGCCCGTCGATGCCTTCGCGGCTACCGGACACGGTGCCGTTGATGCCTTCTTCAGCGATCAGCAGCGTGCCTTTGATGCCGTTGTCGACCATCGCTTGCAGCAATGGCTCACGCAGGGCGACGTAATCTTCCAGAGTGACGAACTTATACAGTGCCGCCACGACAATCTGTTGTGTCATGGGTGATTCTCCAGGTGGCTACCCTCGTAAGGGGTGAACCGGATGCGAAAAAAAACGCGCCGGGTGAGCGGCGCGTTGCGGATTCTAGCAAAAAACCAATGCTTAATGCTTGCTACCGCCAGCACAGGTCGGCGAGGCCGGAGCCGCGTCGATCTGTGCCCATTCCTCTGGTGTGTAGGTATGCAGCGCCAACGCATGGAACTCGCCCATCAGCTCGCCGAGCGTGCCGTAGACTTTCTGGTGACGCTTGACCCGGTTGAGCCCTTCGAACTGCTGGCTGACCACCACGGCCTTGAAGTGGGTCTGCAACCCACGGCTGTGCATGTGGCTTTCATCCAGCACTTGCAGATGCTGCGGCTGCAACAGGCCCAGCGTCGATTCGATGCGTTGTTGCATGGTCATACCGAACTCCGCTTAAGGCTTTTTCTTGGCTGGAGCGGCGGCGCCTTTAGGCTCCAGCTCGGCAGTCATGTCAGCCAGCAGTTTGTTGACCACAGGCACCGCGCTTTCCAGCTTGGCTTGAGTCATCTGGGCCGATTGCTGAGTCAGCTGCGGCATTTTTTCCAGGACTTTCTTGCCCAGTGGCGATTTGTAGAACGCGACCAGGTCTTTCAGCTCGGATTCACTGAAGTTGGTGGTGTAGAGCTTGACCATGTCCGGCTTCAGCTTGTTCCAGCCAATGGCTTGGTCCAGCGCGGCGTTGGCTTTGGCCTGGTAAGTTTCCAGCAAGGCTTTTTTCGATTCAGGGGCTTTGGTCTGTTCAAAGCGCTGAGCGAACATTTGCTGTACTTGCATGTACACCGGGGTGCCCAATTTGTCAGCGTGCGCCAGGGTCAGGAAAGCTTCGGCACTGGCGTTGTGGCTGGCGGTATCGGCAAAAACAGGGCCGCTGGCGCAAACCAGTGCAACCGCGGTACAGATGGCACGAAGACGAGTCATCGAGTTTCCTTTTCTAGCAGGCGAGGTAAAACCCCAAGGGCGTCCATTCTGCGCCTAAAAAAGTGTGTCACTCAACCCCAAGCCTTACAGGGCCTGAATTAGAGGGGTTGAACGGTCAAAATCCAGACTGATGGAACCACGGCCGGCGATCAAGGCCTAAACTCGCTATCAGACCTACAGGAGTGTGCATGATGAGCCGTATCGAAACCGACAGCCTTGGCCAGGTGGAAGTCCCGGATGAAGCCTACTGGGGCGCTCAGACGCAACGCTCGCTGATTAACTTCGCCATCGGCAACGAACGTATGCCGCTGGCAGTGCTGCATGCCCTGGCGCTGATCAAGAAAGCCGCGGCGCGCGTCAACGACCGCAACGGTGACCTGCCCGCCGACATCGCCCGGCTGATTGAGCAGGCCGCCGACGAAGTGCTCGACGGCAGCCACGACGACCAGTTCCCGCTGGTGGTCTGGCAGACCGGCAGCGGCACCCAGAGCAACATGAACGTAAACGAAGTGATCGCCGGACGCGCCAATGAACTGGCCGGTAATCCTCGCGGCGGCAAGACGCCGGTCCACCCCAACGATCACGTCAATCGCTCTCAAAGCTCCAACGACTGCTTCCCGACCGCCATGCACATTGCCGCCGCCCAGGCGGTGCAACAGCATTTGCTGCCGGCGATCAGCGAACTGTCGGGCGGATTGGCCGAGTTGTCCGCGCGGCATATGAAACTGGTCAAGACCGGTCGCACCCACATGATGGACGCGACGCCGATTACCTTCGGCCAGGAACTCTCGGCGTTCATCGCGCAACTGGATTACGCCGAGCGGGCGATCCGCAGCGCGCTGCCGGCCGTGTGTGAACTGGCCCAGGGCGGCACCGCGGTCGGCACCGGGCTGAATTCGCCCCACGGTTTTGGCGAAGCCATCGCTGCCGAGCTGGCCGCCCTCTCCGGCCTGCCATTCGTCACCGCACCAAACAAATTCGCCGCCCTGGCTGGCCATGAACCGCTGACGACACTGTCCGGCGCGCTGAAAACCCTCGCCGTGACCCTGATGAAAATCGCCAACGACCTGCGCCTGCTAGGCTCCGGGCCGCGAGCAGGCTTCGCCGAAGTGAAACTGCCCGCCAACGAACCGGGCAGTTCGATCATGCCGGGCAAGGTCAATCCGACTCAGTGCGAAGCGCTATCGATGCTGGCTTGTCAGGTACTGGGCAACGACGTCGTCATTGGTTTTGCAGCGAGTCTGGGCCATTTGCAATTGAACGTGTTCAAACCGGTGATCATCCACAACCTGCTGCAATCGATCCGTCTGCTGGGCGATGGCTGCAGCAACTTCCAGCAGCATTGCATCGCGGGCCTGGAACCGGATGCAGAGAAAATGGCTGAACACCTGGAGCGTGGGTTGATGCTGGTGACGGCGCTGAATCCGCACATTGGTTATGACAAATCGGCGGAGATCGCCAAAAAGGCTTACGCAGAAGGGCTGACCTTGCGTGAGGCGGCGTTGCAACTGGGGTATCTGACGGATGAAGAGTTTGATGCCTGGGTGCGGCCGGAGAATATGTTGGAGGCGGGTGCTAAAGGCTGAGATCTGCGTTGACAGTAAGTCCGCCTTCGCGAGCAAGCCCGCTCCCACATTATTTGACCGAGTTCTCTCAGAGAAATACGGTCAAATGTGGGAGCGGGCTTGCTCGCGAAGAACGATGACGCGGTCTAACTGTCGGCCATCCTCACCCGCCGCGCCTTGAGACCGGCGATGAGCGACGGCCCCAACGCCACCAGCGCCGACCCCAGCACGACCAGCACCGCCCCACCATAACCCAGACCATTGATCTGCTCGGCATGCACATAGTCCGGCCACAACCACGCCGCCACAGCCACCGCGGCGAACGTCACCAACGGCGTAATCGCCAGCGTCGCACTGACCCGCGACGCCTCCCAATGGGCCAGAGCCTCGGCAAACGCACCATAGGCGATCAGGGTGTTCATGCAGCACGCCAGCAGCAGCCAGCCTTGCAGCGGACTCAGTTGCAGCGCTTCCAGCGGATGCACCCACGGCGTCAGCAGCAGCGCACAGAACAGGTAGATCACCATCATCACCTGCAGCGAATTCCACACCGTGAGTAATTGCTTCTGGCCCAAGGCGTAGAAGGTCCAGACCGTGGACGCCAACAGTACCAGCAGCACACCGGCGGTGTAATCGGTCAGCGAGGTGAGCAACTCGGCCAAGCGCTGATTGAAAAACAGCGCAAAGCCGATCAGCAGCACCAGCAGGCCAATCCCCTGCCCCACGCTGAACCGTTCCTTGAACACAAACAGACTGGCGATCAGCAACATGATCGGACCCATCTGCACCACCAGTTGCGCAGTGCCGGGGCTAAGCAGGGTCAGGCCCATCAGGTACAGCACGTAGTTGCCCACCAGGCCGAGCACCGCCATCAACACCAACCAGCCTCCGCGCGGCCCGAGCACTTTGCGGCTCGGCAGGCGCCTGGTCGCCGACAGGTAAATGAACAGGCACCCGCCGGATACGATCAGGCGAAACCAGGTCACTGTCACCGGGTCCATCACCAGCAGCACTTGCTTGAGTTTGATCGGCAGGATTCCCCACAGCAACGCGGTCACCAAGGCCAGGAACAGACCATAAACCCAGCGACCCGATGAAATGTGCATGGCGAACCCCGAAGCCAAGTGGCGAGAAGGGTCATTCTAGGCTTAGCGACGTTTGGCACACAGGGACAGTTGGGTGTTGGCCGCGAATGAAACTGTGCAGGTCGCACCATTAAATTGGCGCTATGCCGTCGATCGGCTGGCCAGGCGTTGCAAGGGGTTCATGCATATGCTCATTGCATTCGCCAATAAGAACGTGCCTCAGGAGATCGCCATGTACGGCAAACGCGCCCAGGACCATGCACCCGCCACGCACTTTCGTTGTGATCGGGTGTGTCGTGTGAATGGGGAGTTGTATTTCAGCACCCGGGAAAACACCCTGGAGGGGCCGTTTGAAAACCCGGAGAAGGCAGCGCGGGAGATTCAGGCTTACATCGAGCGGATGCTGCTTCTGCGTATGAGCCTATAGACCGCGGCGCTGCCTTCGCGAGCAAGCCCGCTCCCACATTGGAATGCATTTCAAATGTGGGAGCGGGCTTGCTCGCGAAAGCGGTAAATCAGGCAACAGAAAACTTGGGGATTTAACGCACCGCCTCAAACAACCCGGTCGCACCCATCCCGCCCCCCACACACATGGTGACGATGCCGTAACGCAGATTTCGCCGTTGCAATTCACGCACAAGGTGCCCGACCTGCCGCGAACCAGTCATGCCGAACGGATGGCCGATGGAAATCGAACCGCCGTTGACGTTGTACTTGTCGTTATCGATCTCCAGCCGATTGCGGCTGTACAGGCACTGGGACGCGAAGGCTTCGTTGAGCTCCCACAGATCAATGTCGGCAATCTGCAAACCCTTGGCCTTGAGCAACTTCGGCACCGAGAACACCGGGCCGATGCCCATTTCATCCGGCTCGCACCCTGCCACGGTGAAACCACGGAAGAACGCCTTCGGCTTCAACCCCAGTTCCAGGGCTTTTTCCAGGCTCATCACCAGCGTCATTGACGCGCCATCGGACAGCTGAGAAGAATTGCCCGCCGTCACCGAACCGTCTTCGGCAAACACCGGTTTCAATCCCGCCAAGCTGTCCAGGGTAGTGCCCGGGCGATTGCAGTCGTCGTGATCGACGATGCCGTCAAGGATCTGCACCTGACCAGTGGCCTTGTCTTCAATGCGATACTTCACCGCCATCGGCACGATTTCATCGTCAAACAATCCAGCGGCCTGAGCCTGAGCGGTACGTTGCTGACTCTGCAGCGCGTACAGGTCCTGTTCTTCGCGGCTGACGTTGTAACGACGGGCGACGATTTCGGCCGTCTGCCCCATCGGGAAATAGATGCCTGGCACCTGCTCTTTAAGCAGTGGATTGATCAGGTTGTCGGTGTTGATGCTTTTCATGGTCAGGCTGATGGACTCGACGCCACCGGCGACGATGATGTCGCTGCAACCCGAAGCGATCTGGTTGGCGGCGATGGCGATCGCCTGCAAGCCCGACGAGCAAAAACGGTTGAGGGTCATGCCGGCAGTGCCGGTGCCCAGGCGCGACAGCACCGCGACGTTGCGACCGATGTTGAAGCCCTGGCCGCCTTCGTTGGAGCCGGCACCGACAATGCAATCCTCGACGCTGGCCGGGTCAATGCCCGTGCGCTCGAGCAGCGCATTGATGCAGTGAGCCGCCATGTCGTCCGGACGGGTCAGGTTGAACTTGCCGCGAAAGGATTTGGCCAGGCCGGTCCGCACGCTGTCGACGATCACCACTTCACGCATGGCATACCTCATTGTTGTTGTCGGTTGAGAGTGGACCGAGCATAAGTCCACTGCATTACCGACCGCGACAATCATTCACCCCGCGTATGCGTAACCATCGGCTCGTTACGAGTTCTTTTTGGCTTTCCTGGCGTGTTTGTCGGACTTTACGAACGCTTCTTCCAGTGCATGGTTGATGGTGCGCAGGACTTTGACCCGCGCCCAGCGCTTGTCATTGGCTTCCACCAGGGTCCAGGGCGAGATCTCGGTGCTGGTACGGTCAACCATGTCACCGACAGCAGCCCTGTAGGCCTCCCACTTATCGCGGTTGCGCCAGTCGTCTTCGGTGATCTTGAAGCGTTTGAAGGGGATCTGTTCGCGCTCTTCGAATCGTTCCAGTTGCGTCTGTTTGTCGATAGCCAACCAGAACTTGACCACGATTACCCCGGCATCGGCGATCTGCTCTTCGAAATCGTTGATCTCACTGTAGGCGCGCAACCAGTCGGCCGAGCTGCAAAAGCCTTCGATGCGCTCCACCAGCACCCGGCCATACCAGGAGCGGTCGAACACAGTGAATTTGCCACGCGCCGGTAAATGTCGCCAGAAGCGCCAGAGATACGGGTGCGCCCGTTCCTCTTCGGTGGGCGCGGCGATCGGCACGATACTGTACTGACGCGGGTCCAGCGCGGCGGCAACCCGGCGAATCGCCCCGCCTTTGCCCGCCGCATCGTTGCCTTCAAACACCGCGATCAAGGCGTGCCGACGCATGCGTTTGTCGCGCATCAGCCCGGAAAACCGCGCCTGTTCGGTGATCAACTGTTCTTCGTAATCGTCCTTGTCCAGGCGCAGGGTCAAGTCGAGGCTGTCGAGCAGGTTTACCTGATCGACGCTAGGGAACACTGGCGCGGCGCTGACTTTTTCCGGGTGAATTTTCGGCCGTTTCAGAGCGCTTTGCAGACCCTCGAGCAAAATTTTTCCCACCACCAGACTCCGATAACGCGGGTCCATCCCGGCGATGACATGCCACGGCGCGTAATCACGGCTGGTACGACGCAACACGCGTTCGCCGTACTTCACGAATTTGTCGTAGGTCTGCGATTGTTGCCAGTCCAGTGGACTGATGCGCCAGCTGTGCAGCGGGTCATCCGCCAGGGCCTTGAGCCGCGCCTTCATTTGTTTCTTGGAAAGATGGAACCAGAACTTGAAGATCAGCGCGCCTTCGTCGCACAGCATCTTCTCCAGCCGCTCGGCTGCGTTGATGCTTTGATCGAGTCTGGGATCATTGAACAAGCCATGAACCCGGCCTTGCAGCATCTGGCTGTACCAGTTGCCAAAGAAAATCCCCATGCGGCCCTTGGCCGGGAGCATCCGCCAGTAGCGCCAGGCCGGTGGCCGTGCCAGCTCTTCGTCGGTCTGTTGATCGAAGGTGCGGACCTCGATCAGGCGTGGGTCCATCCATTCGTTCAGCAACTTGACCGTCTCGCCCTTGCCGGCGCCTTCGATGCCATTAATCAAAACGATCACCGGAAAACGGCGTTGCTGGTGAAGTTCGAACTGCGCTTCAAGCAAGGCTTCACGCAGGGCCGGCACTTCGGCGTCGTAGGTTTCTTTGTCGATGGCGTGACCGATTTCGGCAGATTCGAACATGGATGGCTCCCTTTCCAGATTGAGCAAGACTAACGGAAGTTCAAGGTTTGCGGTGATGCAAAAATGGCCAAAAGATCGCAGCCTGCGGCAGCTCCTACGTGGGATCGGCGTACACCCGTAGGAGCTGCCGCAGGCTGCGATCTTTTGCGGTCACCACCATTTTGACCAAGCACGCCATCCTGACACTTGCCATGGATCAAGCACCGCCCCGGCGATCGGCTAGAATGGCCGCCTTGCCGTTGCCGAGCCTGCCATGAAACCTGTATTGCCCCACGCCCAGCTCGACTGGGACGACCAAGGCCTCCCGCGCTCGCGGGTGTTCGATGATGTGTATTTTTCCGATCTGTCGGGGTTGGACGAAACCCGCTACGTCTTCCTCGAACAGAACGCGCTGCGTGAACGCTTTGCTGCGTTACCGGCTGGCGGTCGGCTGGTGATTGGCGAGACCGGTTTCGGCACCGGGCTGAACTTCCTTTGCGCCTGGCAACTGTTCGAACAGCACGCGGTAGCCGGAGCGCGACTGCATTTTGTCAGTGTCGAAAAGTACCCGCTGAGTGCACCGGATCTGCAACGGGCGCTAGCGCTATGGCCGGAGCTCAAGCCGTTTGCCGATCAGTTACTCGCGCAGTACGTGGCGATCCATCAAGGCTTCCAACGGCTGGTGCTGGATAACGGTCGCGTGACGTTGACCCTGTTGATCGGCGATGCATTGGAGCAGTTGCCGCAACTGGACGCGCAGATTGATGCCTGGTTCCTCGACGGTTTCGCCCCGGCGAAAAACCCCGACATGTGGACCGCCGAGCTGTTTGCCGAACTCGCCCGGCTGGCGGCGCCCGGTTCAACCATCAGTACGTTTACCAGCACCGGCTGGGTGCGCCGACTGCTGAATGCGGCGGGCTTCAAGATGAAGCGCACGCCCGGCATTGGTCACAAATGGGAAATCCTGCGCGGCGTGTTCCTCGGCTGGCCTGAAGAAGTCCCGCCGCCCGCCGCAGCCAAACCATGGTTCGCGCGCCCGACACCACTGACCGGCGAACGTCGGGCACTGGTAA
The DNA here is from genome assembly GCF_054898105.1 of Pseudomonas sp. MDT1-17. Classification (NCBI taxonomy): domain Bacteria; kingdom Pseudomonadati; phylum Pseudomonadota; class Gammaproteobacteria; order Pseudomonadales; family Pseudomonadaceae; genus Pseudomonas; species Pseudomonas sp. MDT1-17. Next base: position 4,875,985 of record NZ_JBUBVM010000001.1, read on the forward strand.
TCGGCGCCGGCCTGGCCGGTTGCGCCACGGCCGCCAGCCTCGCGGCGCGGGGTTGGCAAGTCAGTCTGCTGGAGCGTCACGATGCGCTGGCGCAAGAAGCCTCGGGCAATCCACAGGGCGTGCTGTATCTCAAACTGTCGGCCCATGGGACGGCGTTGTCTCAGTTGATTGTCAGCGGTTTCGGTCACACCCGGCGCTTGCTTGAACATCTGCAACGGGGCGTCGACTGGGACGACTGCGGGGTCTTGCAGCTGGCCTTCAACGCCAAGGAAGCCGAGCGTCAGGCACAATTGGCGGCGGCGTTTCCCGAAGAGTTGCTGCATACGCTCGATAGAGAACAGGCCGTGACGCGTGCCGGTATCGGCCTGCAATGGGGTGGGCTGTTTTACCCCGAAGGTGGATGGGTGCATCCGCCGGCGTTGTGCCAACGGCAAGCAACGCATCCGAACATCCAGATAATGACCCATCACGATGTGCTGGATCTGCGTCGAATGGATGGACGCTGGCAAGCCTGGGATAGCAAAAACCTGCTGGCCGATGCACCGGTCGTGATATTGGCCGGCGCTGCCGAGATCAAGCGTTTCCCTTACAGCAGCGAGTTGCCACTCAAACGCATACGCGGACAAATCACCCGCCTGCCACAGACACCGGACAGCCAGACGCTGAGCACCGTGGTGTGCGCCGACGGTTATGTCGCGCCAGCGCGAATGGGTGAACACACCCTGGGTGCCAGTTTTGACTTCAACAACGATGACCTGACACCGACAGCCGCCGAGCACGCTGGCAACCTGCAGATGCTCGAAGAAATCTCCAGGGATCTGGTCCTGCGTCTGGGCGCCGACACGATGCAACCCGAATCGCTGGAGGGACGGGCAGCGTTTCGTTGCACCAGCCCGGATTATCTGCCGATTGTCGGACCGCTGGCCGACGCCCCGGCTTTCGCCGAGGCCTATAGCGCATTGAGCAAGGATGCCCGGCAAGTCCCGGACGCCCCTTGCCCCTGGCTGGACGGTTTATACGTCAACAGCGGCCACGGTTCGCGAGGATTGATTACCGCGCCGTTGTCAGGCGAATTGCTGGCTGCCTGGCTGGATGACGAACCGCTGCCACTGCCCAGAGCCGTGGCCGAGGCCTGTCATCCAAACCGCTTCGCCCTGCGTCGATTGATTCGAGGGAAGGCCTGAGGCGTTCAATCGAACGGAAAGCAAGTCATTGACTCGTCAGCCTTCATGGCCGCCTCGGTCAGACGCGTCAACAAACCGGCCTCAGCCCTCTTCAGTTCATCGGCGATGCCGTCGACCTGTGTGAGATATTTCGCACCAAGCGTCTCCTGACTTTCAAAGGCCGTCTGCATCCGCGTGTGAAAAGGCGCAGCAAGGTCGGTGAACTGTTTGCCATGATGCTGACGCAAAAAGTCGATCCAGAACGAGCGGCCACTGATGTAAGTCGACAATTCGGGTGAGAGTTCTGCGGTGAGGACCTTGTTGTAAGCATCATTCAGCTCCTTGGGTGTTACACCACCAAGCGATGCATAACGCATATGCCGGGGCTGACCGACAAGTTCGAGTCTGTCGGCCAGGCCGGTGCGATAGGCCAGTTCCACCTCTACCGGATCAAGCTTGGGATCGGCATTGGCCTGTTGCCGGGCAATCCCGGCGAGGTAATCCTGGCGGAACAAGCGTCGCCCAAGACTTAACAGCCGAGCGGCCTGATCATGGGCGTTGGCGGATTGTCGAACCACGGTATCGATATCCACTGCCACCTCAAGGTTGCTGAAAATCGTCGCCGCAGAATCAGCGCAATGGGTTTTCACCGCCATCGACAGCAATTGATCGCGCAACGCCGAGTCAGCCTCAGTCGCCTCAATCACACTCCAGACTCGCCGGGTCATGTCTTCGCGCACAAAGCGGGTGTCCGCCGCGCTTCCAACGTCTGCCAACAATTCAAAAAATCCAGTCGAACCGGGTTCGTTCTTCAGCGCCACCCAGGCACGATTACGACTGGCATAGGTCTCTTCAACCGTTTTTGACATCCACAGGTCTCGGGCCCTTTGCTCATTGAGCATCACGGTTTTATTGTCCAGCAGCCCCATCCCGATGCCCGTACTGTCACGGTACGTTTCCAGCTTCGCACGGCTCGCCGTGGATATCGGGTTGTGCCGCAGGTTGATCGCTTCGGCGAAGTTTCGAGGGGTCTGGAACAGCCAGCCTGGCAACTCCCGAATTTCATTACCTCGCAGGTCCACCATGTCCAGATTCGGCAAACGAGCAAGCCCCACGGGCATTTCCGTGGCGTGGGTATCGCTCAGGAACAGGGACCGCAGACCAGACATTTTGCTGACATCAATCGTGGCACCCAACCGATTGCCGCTGAGCCCCAGCGTGCGCAGGTTGCGCATCTCGGCCAGCTTGCGCAACGTGTATTCGGTCAGCGCTATCTGATTACCGCCCAGGCTCAAGTGCTCAAGGTTGGGCATGTGCGACAGTGCCTCAGGCAATCGTGTGAGTTGATTGCGGTCCAGTTCCAGACTGACCAGTCCTTTGAACGGTTTGAGGAAATACGCCAGCTCATCTCCGGCCTGCATGTCCTTGATCGAGAGGTAGCGCACGTGGGCGACATCCTGCTCGGTCAGCGTCGGCAATGGCCCCGCTGGGTTACGCTGGAGCGTTAGCGCGGTAAAAGGCTGATTTTGCGGCCATCGCGGATGCGCTACCCGACGCCAGCAGTTTTCGATGGCATTGGCCACCTGACGACGGTTGACACGGATATCGTTGAGTTGCCCCGGCAGCGTCTTCATTTGCACCTCATCCTCGCGCCAGGTTCGCAGCACCCCGCGCAGTGTCTTCAGTTGCTGCTCCAGTTCCTTGATTCGATTCACCCGCAACGTCTGAGTACTGCCGGCCTCATCAAGAAACGACGAGACCTGGGCATCCGTGAACAGCGGAAAGAGCTTTTTGACTTTACGAATCAAACCCCTTGAATAAGAACTCGCAGCGGGAGGATCCGCCTGGACACAGGCAGAAAGGTGTTTCGGTGCTTCACTGTGTTCACCTCGTAACAGCCGTCCGGTACGCGCCCGATCGCCGGTGGCGGCCCGCGACAGTCGTGATCGCAACGTCGGGACATCCAACGCATCGTTGCCAGTGAAGCCCATGCCGATGCGTCGGGTGGCGGGCAATGCATCAAGCATCGACTGAAGCAGCGTTTCGCTCGTCAGATAGGAAGACACATTGCCAGTGCTTTGGGTGACCTGATAGCCGGAGGGTGTCTTGACGATGACCCCGGGCGACAGCGCATCAGCCTCGCCCACGCTGTCCAGCAAGGTGCCGGTCGCTGATCCCTGTCGTACTTCAAGTCGATAGCCGTCATTCCAGCCTTGCACCCGATCCATCAGCCCGAGCGCCAGTGTGTCGGTGTCGGCATTGGCCAGTTGCGGGAAATGCAACCCCGTGAGTGCACGGTCCTGCCTGATCGCGGCCTGCGCCTCACTGACCTGCCGGGCGAGATCAATGCCAAGGATTTTGCGGTCACGGAGAAAAATGCGATCCCTGCCAGAGGCATTATCCAGCAACTCCTGACACACGCGGATGGGAAGGTCAGCGGCGTGTTCACGCAACGTCGCAACGTCACCGGTGGCGGTGCCGTCATAGGTTTTATAGAGCCACTCACGCAGCGGCTGGTGATTGCTCTTGAGACTTGCCGCAATCTTCTTTGCCAACAGCTGCGATTTCGATTCAGTCGTCGTGCTACCGATGATGCCCTCGACTTCTTTCAGATAGAGGCCACTGATGACGGTATCGAGCAATTGTCCCGAAGCCAGTTGCGTCTGACTGACGTGCACGCTGTTGATGTCATCGTTGTGGGGTGCTGTTTCGGGGAAGCGGGACACGACTAGGTCGTTCTCGTCGCGTACTTCAATGAAGCGCTCCTTCGGCCAGCCGGGCAGCCTCGGCAGTGTATGCAGTTGCTCCTGAAGAAAGTCGGTATTCGCCGTCTCTCCGCGCTCCATGGCCGCGACCCTATCGGTGATGGACTGGTCGAGTTTAAAGCGCTCTACACAGTCGTTCAGCCGCTGCGGCAACTTGAGATTGCTTTCATGCATATGGTGCAACTTGTCGGTCGATAATTCGGTGATTTCGGCAAAAGGTTCCAGATCAATGCCGAGATGGCTCAGGCGCTGATCCGAGCGTCCCAACGCATACCCGGCATCGTGCCACTCGTGTGCGTGCTCATAGACATGCCGCCAGCCACCTTCCACGTTTCGTTCGATGGCCGGCTGGAATGCGTCCGTTCGGACAGGATGATTGATGGTCCATGCCGCCCCCTCAGTGTTGCGAGTGACTCGATAGGGCGCCCCATCCATGACGATCGACGTCAGTCCGGCATGCCGGTAGAGCCCTTGCGAATCAGGTTGCACGTCGGCTGGCAGTGTCGAGGTCTGTTTATAGGGTTCGAGGTCGGGTTTCCATAATCTTGTTTTGCCATCAGTGCGGGTGACGGCCTCGAATCCGTCGTAGAAAGCCACCTGCTCTTTCACGCTTCTGCTGACGGCTGAAAAAATGTTGCCGCCCGCCGCAAATGCCGCCATTTGCGCGACGTTTTCCACAACGTTCAGCAAATGGGACAACGCCTCGGTTCGCTCGCCATGTGTCCAGTCAACCGCACCTTCATACACCTCGCTGACAATGTCGACTACGGCCACCACCAGCATCAGTTGGCCGATCACAGGCACGAAAAAAGAGGCCGCGTTCAACAGCACAAGACCTCCATTCACCAATAGCTGAATGGTTTTTTCCCGCTGTTGCTCATCGACGTCTTGGGTCGGGACAGCAAGGATTCGCGCGTCTTGTTGAGTCTTGCTGACAAACGTACTGAAGAAAAAATCGGCAAGACAGGTGTCGGCGGGAGAGGCGGTGAGCGTACCCAGGGTCCTGCCCTTATCAAACCCGGTAAAAAAATCGGTTTTTTCGTGGCCGTGGAGGTACTGCTCGACGAAAAACTTTCTGTAGCTTGTACTTTGCAATTTGAGCGTGAGGTAGACCTTGAACTCCTCCAGCGAGGCGTATTCGAACAGCGGCCGTCGGGGTTCGTTCGGCATGTAAACCACGCACTTGGCCTTAGGCTCGTTCTCGATGGAGGCCTTGGTAAATACCAATACCCCACAGATGCAGGCGTCATGAATCGTCAGGCCTTGCCAAAGCACCGGCCCGCCATCAAACCGTGCGTCCTTGGTTTGAGCTGCAGGGACATCCTGTTCGAGCACACTCAACAGCATCGTATAAGTGGCCTGGGTGATGTCCTTTTTCAGGTAGGCAATAGGGAGGGCCACTTGCATGTCCAGCACCTTCAATCGCCGGATGTCAGCTGTGGAAGCCCGATCATCGACAGGCACTCCTTTATTGGGTTTTGCCGGCAATGCCAGGGCCTCGCTGATATGGCGTTGATAGCGGGCACCCAGGTCGAGTTCACGACAGAGCGTTGCGAACTTTTCGGTGGTTATTTCAGTTCCTGATTGGGCCTTCGCGTCGATCCGTATCACTGACTCCACCGGAGTTGCGCCGCCCTTCGCTTCTTCAACGGTGAAGTTTTCCATGGCCGCGTGGAGCAGGCTGCGTGAGGTGGTGGTTTCTTTAGCCAGGGAGCCGAACGGAGCAAGTCCTGTTGACGAGTATGTTTTTTTTGTGATGTCCAGCGTGTCCCGCGCGACGTCGAAATCGGTCCTCCATTTGCCCTTGAGGAAGGTGGTCAGCTGCTCTTGGCAGAACTCGTCCAACGGCTTGAGCTTTTTCAGCGCCGTTGTGACCTTGCCTTGAACAAGAAAAGACTGCTCGAAGGCGGTTCTCAGAGCCTGCACCACCTTCAGACCCGGAGTCGCCAACCATTCTGGAATAGACGTTTGCAACACTTCAGCCTTGTCCAGATCACCGGTGTGTTCCAACAAAGCCGCGAGACGTTGCGCGGGTGTCATTGGCTCCGCCGCGGGGGCGGCCTTCGAAGTTGTAGCCAGCATGAGCAATATCCTTATTGCGTTAGGAGGCGCTCAGTCTATGAAGCTCGACAGGCAATTAATAATTCGAATTCCGGATCGGAGTGGCGCGCATCCAAGCAACAACTCCTATGCATCACATCATTAATTACCACCACTGCACTGCGCATTTCTGCCCTGCCTGCCATTCGTCCGGCAATTTCTGTTTATAACTTATCGATCTAAAACTCCCACTACCGAGGCGGGTCAGTTTCTGAGTACCCGTCGTTTTTGGCGAGGTATCGATTGACCCTCCCCAACGGAAAAACCGGTAAGGACTTTATGTGCGGATTAGCTGGCGAGTTACGCTTTGATCATCAACCTGCGGACCTTGCAGCCGTTGAACGAATCACCCATCACCTGGCACCACGCGGCCCTGACGCGTGGGGCTTTCACAGCCAGGGGCCGATTGCCCTTGGCCATCGTCGCCTGAAAATCATGGACCTGTCGGACGGCTCGGCACAGCCGATGGTCGACAATCAATTGGGCTTGTCACTGGCCTTCAATGGCGCGATCTACAACTTTCCGGAACTGCGCACCGAGCTTGAAAGCCTCGGTTATGCCTTCTATTCCGGTGGTGACACCGAAGTGCTGCTCAAGGGCTATCACGCCTGGGGCGAAGCGCTGCTGCCAAAGCTCAATGGCATGTTCGCCTTCGCCATCTGGGAACGCGACGCCAAGCGCCTGTTCATCGCCCGCGACCGTCTCGGCGTGAAGCCGCTGTACCTGTCGCGCACCGGTCAGCGCTTGCGCTTTGCCTCGGCACTGCCGGCGCTGCTCAAGGGCGGCGACATCAACCCGATCCTCGATCCGGTGGCACTCAATCATTATCTGAATTTCCACGCCGTGGTCCCGGCGCCGCGCACCTTGCTGGCCGGTATCGAAAAGCTGCCGCCAGCGACCTGGATGCGCATCGAAGCGGATGGCACCACCGAGCAGAAAACCTGGTGGACCCTGCCCTACGGCCCACACGCCGACGAGATGAATCTGACACTGGAAGACTGGCGTGACCGTGTACTCGACAGCACCCGTGACGCGGTGGCGATCCGTCAACGTGCGGCGGTCGATGTGGGTGTGCTGCTTTCGGGCGGTGTTGATTCGAGCATGCTGGTCGGTCTGTTGCGTGAAGTCGGTGTTGAAAACCTGTCGACCTTCTCCATCGGTTTCCAGGATGCCGGTGGCGAGCGCGGCGATGAATTCCAGTATTCGGACCTGATCGCCAAGCACTACGGCACGCAGCATCACCAACTGCGCATTGACGAAAAAGAGATCATCGAGCAACTGCCTGCGGCGTTCCGTGCCATGAGCGAACCGATGGTCAGTCATGACTGCATTGCGTTCTATCTGCTGTCCCGTGAAGTGGCCAAGCATTGCAAGGTGGTGCAAAGCGGCCAGGGTGCCGACGAGTTGTTCGCCGGTTATCACTGGTACCCACAAGTCGACGGTGCCGCCGATCCGTACGCGGCCTATCGCGATGCGTTTTTCGACCGTAGCTACGACGACTACGCCGCCACTGTGCAGCCGAAATGGCTGACAGCGAATGACGCCGCTGGTGACTTCGTCAAAGAACATTTCGCACAGCCCGGCGCCGATGCGGCGGTGGACAAGGCCCTGCGTCTGGACAGCACGATCATGCTGGTGGACGACCCGGTCAAACGCGTCGACAACATGACCATGGCCTGGGGCCTGGAAGCGCGCACGCCGTTCCTCGACTACCGCCTGGTGGAATTGTCGGCGCGCGTGCCGGGCAAATTCAAACTGCCGGATGGCGGCAAGCAAGTCTTGAAAGAAGCCGCGCGGCTGGTCATTCCGAGTGAAGTAATCGATCGCAAAAAAGGCTATTTCCCGGTCCCTGGTCTCAAGCACTTGCAGGGTGATACGTTGAACTGGGTGCGCGAGCTGCTGCTTGATCCGAGTCAGGATCGCGGCCTGTTCAAGCCAGAGATGCTCGACCGCCTGCTGACCGATCCGCAGGGCCAGTTGACTCCGTTGCGCGGCTCCAAGCTGTGGCAATTGGCGGCGCTGAACCTGTGGCTCAGTGAACAAGGAATCTGATCGATGAAACCCCACGCCACGGCCTACAGCCAACGCTTGTTGCGCGGTCAGGCGCCCTCATACGAACGCTTGCAGGCGCGTCTGGCCGAAGACGGCAGCGAATTGGGCGCCGCACCGATAGCCGTGCATTGCGGTTGGGGCCGGTTGCTGATCGGCCATACCTTTCCGGATGCGGCGAGCCTGGCCCAAGAGCTGCTCAACGAGCAGACCGGTGAACGCGACATCGCCCTGTACGTGGCTGCGCCTCAGCAAGTGCTGGGGTTGGAGCCGGCCCAATTGTTTCTCGACCCGTCCGACACCTTGCGCCTGTGGTTCAGTGATTACCGCCAGTCCACTCGGGTGTTTCGCGGTTTTCGCATTCGCAGGGCCCAGGGCGACGCGGACTGGCAGGCGATTAATCAGCTGTATCAGTTACGCGGCATGTTGCCGATCGACGCGAGTCTGCTGACCCCGCGCCATCAGGGTGGCCCCGTCTACTGGCTGGCCGAAGATGAAGACAGCGGCGCGATCATCGGCAGTGTCATGGGCCTCAATCATCACAAGGCGTTCAACGACCCAGAGAACGGCAGTAGCCTGTGGTGCCTGGCAGTCGATCCGCACCGTTCGCGACCAGGTGTCGGTGAAGTGCTGGTGCGGCATTTGATCGAGCACTTCATGAGCCGTGGGCTGAGTTACCTGGATTTGTCAGTACTACACGACAACCGCCAGGCGAAAAGTCTTTACGCCAAGCTCGGGTTTCGTAACCTGTCGACCTTCGCGATCAAGCGCAAGAACGGGATCAATCAGTCGCTGTTTCTGGGCCCCGGTCCCGAAGCCGAATTCAACCCGTATGCGCGGATCATCGTCGATGAAGCCCATCGGCGCGGCATCGAAGTACAGGTCGATGACGCCGAGGCCGGTCTGTTCACCTTGGTGCATGGCAGTCGGCGTGTCCGTTGCCGTGAGTCACTGAGTGACCTGACCAGCGCCATCAGCATGACGTTGTGCCAGGACAAAAGCCTGACGCACAAAGCGCTCAAGGCCGCTGGTTTGAACCTGCCGGCGCAGCAACTGGCCGGCAATGCCGATGACAATCTGGCGTTTCTCGACGAGCACGAACGCGTGGTGGTCAAACCGCTGGATGGCGAGCAGGGCCAAGGCGTCGCGGTGGATCTGCGGACCATCGAAGAGGTCCAGCAAGCCATCGAATCCGCCCGCCAGTTCGACAGTCGAGTGCTGCTGGAGAGCTTTCACGATGGCCTAGATTTGCGAATTGTGGTGATCGGTTTTGAGGTGGTCGCCGCGGCCATTCGCCGACCGGCAGAAGTGGTGGGCGATGGCCAGCATTCCATCGGTGAGCTGATCGAAGCTCAGAGTCGGCGGCGTCAGGCGGCTACCAGCGGTGAAAGCAAAATCCCTCTGGATCATGAAACCGAACGCACCTTGCACGCGGCGGGTCATGACTACAGCAGCATTCTGCCGGCCGGTGAGCATCTGTTCGTACGGCGTACGGCGAATCTTCATACCGGCGGCATTCTTGAGGATGTGACGGCGATCCTGCACCCGACGTTGGTGGATGCGGCGGTGCGGGCGGCGCGGGCGCTGGATATTCCGATGGTCGGGCTCGACCTGATGGTGCCTGCCGCCGATCAACCGGACTATGTGTTTATCGAAGCCAATGAGCGTGCCGGGTTGGCCAACCATGAACCGCAGCCGACGGCCGAGCGGTTTGTGGACTTGTTGTTTCCGCATAGTCAGCCGGCTGTTTCTTAATGATGTAGAGCCTGGACTGGCGCCTTCGCGAGCAGGCTCGCTCCCACAGCTGACCGCATTTCACTGTGGGAGCGAGCCTGCTCGCGAAGGCGTCAGGTCAGGCACCCAATCTCTTCTCCTCATCGAAACCATCGATGCGCTTAACTCATCAGGAGTTTCCATGACCAGCAAAATTCCGGAACCGGATCTGAACTACCTTCAAAAAGTCCTGCTGGAAATGCTCGCCATCCCCAGCCCGACCGGGTTCACCGACACCATCGTGCGCTATGTCGCCGAGCGGCTTGAAGAGCTGGGCATTCCCTTTGAGATGACCCGCCGCGGCACCATCCGTGCCACCCTCAAGGGCAAGAAGAACAGCCCCGACCGTGCGGTCTCCGCCCACCTCGACACCATCGGCGCGGCGGTTCGCGCGATCAAGGACAACGGTCGTCTGACCCTGGCCCCTGTCGGTTGCTGGTCCAGCCGTTTTGCCGAGGGTAGCCGGGTCAGCCTGTTTACCGACAACGGCGTGATCCGTGGCAGCGTACTGCCGCTGATGGCGTCCGGGCATGCGTTCAATACCGCCGTGGATGAAATGCCGATCAGTTGGGATCACGTCGAACTGCGCCTGGACGCCTATTGCGCTACTCGCGCCGATTGCGATTCTCTGGGGATCAGCGTCGGTGATTTCGTCGCCTTCGACCCGTTACCGGAGTTCACTGAAAGCGGCCACATCAGCGCCCGTCACCTCGACGACAAGGCCGGTGTCGCAGCCCTGCTGGCCGCCATGAAAGCGATCGTCGACAGCGGCGAAGAGCTGATGATCGACTGCCATCCACTGTTCACCATTACCGAGGAAACCGGCAGTGGCGCGGCCGCCGCATTACCGTGGGACGTCAGCGAATTCGTCGGCATCGACATTGCCCCGGTCGCTCCGGGCCAGCACTCCAGTGAACATGCCGTGAGCGTGGCGATGCAGGATTCCGGCGGACCTTATGACTATCACCTGTCGCGGCATCTGCTGCGCCTGGCCAGTGACAACGAGTTGCCGGTGCGCCGCGACCTGTTCCGCTACTACTTCAGCGATGCCCATTCGGCGGTCACTGCCGGGCACGACATTCGCACCGCCCTGCTCGCCTTCGGCTGCGACGCCACTCACGGCTACGAACGCACCCACATCGACAGCCTTGCCGCCCTCAGCCGCCTGCTCGGCGCCTACATCCTCAGCCCGCCAGTGTTTGCCAGCGATGCACAACCGGCCAAGGGCTCACTCGACCGGTTCAGTCATCAGATCGAACATGACACGCAGATGGAAAGCGACACGCGGGTGCCGTCGGTGGACAGTTTGGTGGGGCAGCGCTCGGATAGCTAAAGCGAACGCAAAACCGTAGGAGCTGCCGCAGGCTGCGATCTTTTGATCTTTGGCGTCAGTTGCATCGCTGAGAATCAAAAGATCGCAGCCTGCGGCAGCTCCTACTGGTCCTGTGAGCTCAACCTCCGTAGCATCGCGACATTGTTTAGCCGAGGTGCCCATGCTGATTCCCTACGACCAACTTGAAGTCGATACCCTCACCCGCCTGATCGAGGATTTCGTAACTCGTGACGGTACGGACAACGGTGATGACACGCCGCTGGAAACCCGTGTTCTGCGGGTTCGCCAGGCATTGACCAAGGGCCAGGCGCTGATTGTCTTCGATCCGGACAGCGAGCAATGCCAGTTGATGCTCAAGCATGATGTGCCCAAGCATCTGTTCGACTGACGCCTTCAGCGCCCTTTGTTTTTTGCCCGTTTGGCCTGGATGCGGTCGTAGACCTCTGCCCGGTGCACGCTGACGTTCTGCGGCGCTTCGACACCGAAGCGCACAGTGTTGCCGTTGACCGCGACAATGCGCACGGAAATGTCGTCACCGATGGAAATCAATTCGCCCACAACGCGACTGAGTACAAGCATGACATTCATCCTTCAAGGTTTTCGGACCCTGAAGATGCCCCGCGTGCAGCGGCTCTTCAATGCGCTGACAGACAATCAGTCCCGCCCTACAGCGCAGGTCGAACGCGTCCTAAGGAAACGTCTGACAAACCTATTGATTGAAGGACCGATCCTTCAGGAGGCGGAGAAACGCGGCCCGAAAAGGATGATGCTCGCCCCGATCATACACATCGCCACACCGATCCAGTCCGAGCCCAGCGGACGAATCCGCTCGACCACCGCCAGCCAACCAATCGACGCGATGATGTAGATACCACCGTAAGCGGCGTAGGCGCGACCGGCATAGGTCGCTTCGATGCGGGTCAGCAGCAGCGCGAACAAGGTCAGGCTGAGCAGAGCCGGCACGACCCACCAAGCGCTTTTCCCCTGGCGCAGCCACATCCAGAAGGCAAAGCACCCGGCGATTTCAAACAGCGCGGCAAGGAAAAACCACAGGTAATTGAGCATGCAAACGTCTCACGAGGATGACCGATTGCGGCCACCCTAACGACGGTGTTGTGCACGGGCAAGCTCAGCCTGCGGATTGTTTGGCCTTGGCGCGCATTTTGTCGGCCATGACGGTCATTTCGTCGTAGAGCAGTTGCGGGTTCTTCTGCTTGAGCGCCCAGGCCATGCGGCCCTGCTCGTGCGGCAGAATCATGAATTCGCCGGCGGCAACGTGTTGATAGATGTAATCGGCAATGTCGGCAGCGGTGATCGGCGAGCTTTCCAGCAACTTGCCGACCTGGGCTTTCATCGCCGGCGTCGGGCCACGGAAGGAGTCCAGCAGGTTGGTCTGGAAGAACGACGGGCACACCACATGCACGCCAACTTCCTGCTGCGCCAGTTCGATCAGCAGACTTTCGGACAATGCCACCACGCCAGCCTTGGCGACGTTGTAGTTGCTCATGGCCGGGCCTTGCATCAGGGCTGCCATCGACGCGATGTTGATGATCTTGCCTTTGCTTTTTTCCAGCAGCGGCAGGAAGGCCTTGCAGCCCTTGACCACGCCCATCAGGTTGATCGCGATCTGCCAGTCCCAGTCTTCCAGGGACAGTTCATTGAAGAACCCGCCCGAGGCAACACCGGCGTTATTGACGATGACATCGATGCCACCGAGTTTCTCTTCGCAAGCCTGAGCGAAGGCGGTCAGCTGGCTGTAATCGCGCACGTCGCAACGCTGGATAAAACCATCGCCACCGGCTTCGCGAACCAGCTTGAGGGTTTCCTGCAGACCGGGTTCGCTGACATCCGACAAGGCCAGCTGCCAGCCTTCACGCGCCCAGCGCAGCGCGATTTCGCGACCTAAGCCTGAGCCCGCGCCAGTGATCATCATGCGATTTTGCATAGCAAACAGCCTTGTAGTTCCGGGGAAGATGCATCGAGTGTAGCGAAGGACAATGCCCGACCCACGCTCCATCAGATTGCTGAATGGCCCGAGCAAACCGCGGGAGCGTCTGAACCAACTAGAGTAATAAAAAACGAAATAAGCCTTTCTTCGAAAAACATTAAAAAAACTTGGAATTTTCTTTCATGAGCGACAGTCGGATTTTGTAAGCAGCCTGGTTTTATAGCATCCCGGCTGACAGTTAAACGCCAGGTACTCCAGAACACTTCCAACAAGGAAATAGACATGGGCACAATTCTTATCGTAATCCTGATCCTCTTGCTGATTGGTGGTTTACCAGTGTTCCCGCACTCCAGAAGTTGGGGTTATGGCCCGTCGGGTATCATCGGCGTCGTGTTGGTGGTGCTGTTGATCCTGCTGTTGCTCGGCAAGATATGAAGGTTTAACCGGCAAAAAAAGAGGCCCTTTTGAAGGGCCTCTTTTTTATTGCGTCAAGACTTAGTCCGGCTTGCCGTCAACCACACCGGCGGTGTTGTCGATCAGGCTCTTGGTCGCCGTTTGCAGGAACGCTTCGAGCTTGAGCTTCAGCTCAGCGGTACGCGGCGCATCAGTAACGATCTCGGCGTGAGGCGTCGCGCCCAGTTCGTACTGGTACATCTTCGGCGCCATTTCCTTTTCCTTCGGCAGAACCAGAATCTGATCAGCCGTGATGATGGCGGTGGTCTGCTCGCTACCCGATGGCTTGATCACGCCAAAACCAGTGTCGCCTTCAGGCAAGTTGAGCAGGTCACGCCCCCAGCACTGATGACGCACTTCGCCACCAATGCGGCCCATGATGGTCGGCACGATGTCGATCTGCGTGCCCACGGTATGGTCACGCTGGCCGAACTTCTCCTGGATGCCCGGTGCGATCATCAGCATCGGCACGTTGAAGCGCCCCAGGTCCATTTCGGTGATCTGACGCTCGTTGCCAAAACCGTGGTCGCCGACGATCACAAACAGGGTTTCCTTGAAATACGGCTCCTTTCGGGCTTTTTCAAAGAACTGGCCCAACGCCCAGTCCGCGTAGCGCATGGCCGTCAAATGCTCGTTCAGGCTACCGCGGTCAGTCACGCGCTCGACCGGCAATGGGGTCGGCAAGGCGTATGGCGTGTGGTTGGACAGGGTTTGCAGCAACGCATAGAACGGCTTGCCGTTTTCCCGCGCCTTGAGCTCTACCAGACCACGGTCGAACATGTCCTGGTCGGACACTCCCCAGGTCGGATCGGAGAACACCGGATTCACGAAGTCGTTACGACCAATGAAGTTGGTCATGCCCTGGTTACTGAAGAAACCCGACTGGTTATCCCAGGCGAAGTCGCCGTTATAGACGTACACGTCGTCGTAGTCACGGGCGCTGAGCAATTGCGGCAGGCCGGACAACTTGTGGCCGCCTTCCGGGGTCTGCATCAGGTATTCGAAACCCGGCAGGTTGGGGAAGCACGCCATGGTGGCGAACATACCCTGGTGGGTATGGGTGCCGTTGGAGAAGAAGCGATCGAACATCAGGCCTTCCTTCGACAGTTTGTCGAGGTACGGCGTGATGTTGCCCGGTGCACCCAAGGCTCCCACCGAGTGACCGGCCATGCTTTCCATCAGGATCACGACGACGTTCTTGATCGGCAGGGTCTTGTCGGCCGGCGGCGTGTAATCGCGACGCACGGCTGCGGTTTCGCTATCCACCAGCTTGTCGTCCGCCATCACCAGCATGTCACGCACCACTTTCTGCGCTTCAGGCTGTGGCAGGGTGGCCTTCCAAATGTTGTCGCGATCTTCGGACATCCGGCTCTTGGCCGCTTCTACCAGCGACAACGTGCCGTTAAGGCCCAGCTGGTTGGCGAAGTTCGAGTCGGTGGTATAGACGTCACCCCAACGCATTGGCGGGCCCTGACGCAGGGTGCCGCGAGCGGCGACCACACAGACCAGCAGGCAGATCACGAACACCGCGATGCGCGAATACCACGGGGCGATCTGGCGCGTACCGATGCTGCCGCCGCTGAATGGACCACGTGGACGGGTGGCGCGGTCGGCGCCCTTGAACGCCAGTGTCAGGATCAACGTGCCCACGGCCCAGGCCAGCAGGTAGCGCACCACCGGGAAACCGTACCAGAGCATGCTCATGACGGTTTTCGGGTCTTCCTTCACATACTGGAAGACCAGGCCGTTGAGGCGCTGGTGAAACTCGCGATAGAAATCCATCTCCATCAGGCCGAGGAACAGCGCGATGCTCGAGGCAATGGTCAACCAGAAACGGAAGAACCCGCGTGCGGCCATGGCCCGGGTGCTGAACAGTGCCAGCACCAGCGGAATGCTGAGGTAGACCACCAGACGCAGGTCGAAACGCAGGCCGTTGGCGAACGCTTCGAGGAAGGTCGAAGCCGGGGTATCGAGGATCATCGAGCTGTTGTAGACCAGCAGCGCGACGCGCAGCAGGCTGAACATGACCATCATGACCAAGGCACACAGCAACGTGTAGGCCAGATGCGATTTGACGGTCGGTTGCAGCAGGCGACTTGAAGCTCGCTGCTGATTCAGGGCGTCCGGGATTGCCATGTCGTTTTAGGACCCATTGGAAGTTGAAGTTTCAAAAATACAGCGGCGCCTTGCCCTCTGTTGGCCAGTACTCGGCCCCGGGGCTTGCGCGGTGCGCAAATGTTGCACGATCATCCGCGGCATTGCCATTGATTACTGCCCCGCATGTTTGGCGCGGGCGGATTGTCTTGGAGACTTTGTGAAAATTTCGTGCAACGCGATATCCGGAAACAAAATACAGGCCCCTGCTCTTGATGCCCGTTAGTTCGGGGGGCATATCCATTTCTTCGGTAATGGCTGCTCTTTGATCGGGGGCATATCCGTTTCTTCGGTAACGGCCGCTGGCGGTTTCGCTTTTACAGCGAGTCACTTTGAAAAGCCCAAATTAACCAAACGCTTTTGCCCCGCCATTCGGTGCCTCGCTTAGGCTCGGCATGCCCTCACTCCGGCATTGCTCCGGGGGCCCGCCGCCATCGGCCATCCATGGCCCAGAGTGTGTAAAAACGTTTTTCAGCGAGATTGGCGCCAAAATCAGGGCTGAAAATCACGCATCTACGAAAAATCTAGGTCTGCCAACCAGCCGATAAACTTCAGATTTCACATAGAAGCGCAGACCTCAATTTTGACTAAGCGTTTTTACACACTCTGGGCCGGGGGCGGCTACCGCGGCATCCTTGCCGCGGTGCCCCCTGCGCAACGCCTGCGTTCGGCCTCTGGGAAAGGGGCGGCAGATCTGAAGCCAAAGCAAAGCAACGGCAACGGCAAGATCAAAAGATCAAAAGATCGCAGCCTCGCTTCGCTCGTCAGCTCCTACAGGGAAATGCGTTCACTTGAAGCCAGGCCGGCCGGCAGACCGCCTCGCTCTTGGTTTTGCGCTGCACGCCCCCTCACGCCCTGAGCCTGTCCGTCAACCTGTGACTACTTCCATCGGCGCTTCTCCAAGTGACTCGCTGTAAAAGCGAAACCGCCAGTCGCCGTTACCGCAGAAACGGATATGCCCCCATCAAAACCGAATTTATCTCTCGGCGCGTTCTTTCAGGGCTTTCAAGGTATTGAACGGTGCATCGACCACAAACTTGTTGGCCACCATCGACGGTATGCTACCGCCCGGTTCGGTGTGCACCTGATAAGTCACTTCAATCTGGTCACCCTTGGGCACGAACTTCCAGAAACCGTCGACCTTGGTCACCCGCACAAAGCCTTTTTCCTCAGGAATGTACTTCGGCACACCTTCGAGCTTACGGGTCAGACTGCCATCGGCACCCTCGACCGTGGTGACATGCAGCACCGAGTCACGCGCGGTGACCGGCCAAGGCGTATTGAACTGGGTGTAAGTCCAGCTCTGATCACCTTCGTGCTTGAGCAATTTCTGGGTCTTGCATTCGTGAATCCAGGCGCAGGCCCCTGACACGTCTTCCTGCAATGCGCGCAGTTTGGCCATGGTGGTCTTCATCAGCGAGACACCACGGTAGGCCTTGTAATCGGAGCCGGCCACCTCGCTCAAGGAGATCTTGATGCCGTCCTGTTCCTTGGCGACTTTCCAGTCTTCGGCCTGAGCAGCCGTGGTGGCGAGCATTACCGTCAAACCACACAGCACAGCCAAACGTTGCAGCGAACCCATAATCTTATTCCTTATTGTTGAAGTTCCGTTCGTCGAACACATCACGCAGCCGTCATTTGCTCCCACCACCCCAGCAACTTGATCGCTTCGTCATTGCTGCTTCCGCAGACTTCGATGTCGGCTTCGAACGCCGAACACACTGCAGGACGTTCCGGTTTTCCGAAAATATTGCACAGGTTTTCGACAGAGAGTTGTACGCAACGTTCTCCGGCGGCTTTGCCCTTGGGCATGCCGGGAATCGGTGAACTGATGGAAGGGGCAATACAACAGGCGCCACAGCCTTCACGGCATTTCATGACGACGAGCTCCTCGCGACGGGCGATGTGTTGATGGAAGTGGCACAGAGTAACCGCTAAAACGCTTGTTTAAAATTACCTGGACCCGGGTTTTTTCGCTCAAACGAGCGTGACTGACCAGTCTCCGACAAAGCGTCTGGCCAGCGGGTCACAGATGGGAGGGAATTAGCGCTTGAACTCGAATTCCAGCGCTGCGCCTTCGACTTCATGGCGCTCTTCGTTGCGCAGTTGTAACTGCATTTCGTTGCTGATCAGCCTTCCGTTGAGCTGAAACGGAGAGCTGCCGGCCTTGTCACCGAACATTTGCGGCAACACCGTATCGTGCCGCGCCAACGGGACCGTACCGATCGGTTTCAGCTCCTCGGCCATGTCCTCGGGCAGGCTCAAATCCAAGTCGACCGATGGAAGCTTGGTTTTCACGACTTCACTGGCGGTTTTTGACTTGGAGGCAATCGGCGGTCGTTTTTTCACCGGGGCCGCTTTCTTTTTGACCGGCGCGGCTTTTTTGGCGGGCGCCGGTTTTTTCGAGGCGGTGCTGGCTGCCGGCTTTTCCTGAACCGAAGCCGCCATCACGCCTTCGGCCTGGAAGGTCATCAGCAGGCAGATCGAAAGCCAGACGGTGGGGAAAATCGATTTCATGGACCCAACGGTGCAACGGCAGGAGGCCATATGCTCGCTTGTTGCAGGCTACATGACAAGCACGGACAGGAATAACCTGCCCGCACCGTCAGAGGCCGCCGGCCATCTCCTGACAGAGCTGGGTGGCCAGCATACCCAGGGTCATCAACGCACGCTCGGCTTCACGGTTCCAGGGTGTACCGCAGTTCAGCCGAATGCAGTGATTGAACTGCTCGGTGTTACTGAAAATCAGCCCCGGCGCGATACTGATGCCCTGCTGCAACGCACGAACGTGCAGCTCCTGAGTGTTGACCCGCCCCGGCAGACTGACCCAAAGAATGAAGCCGCCGGTCGGCCGGGTCATCTGCGTGCCTTCCGGGAAGTATTGCTGCACGGCCAGCTGAAAAGCGCTGAGATTCTTGCGGTACTCCTGACGGATGTAGCGCAAATGCCGGTCGTAACCACCATTCTCCAGATAGGCCGCAATGCCCATTTGTGTGACGCTGCAAGCCGAATGAGTACTGAAGGTCTGCAAACGCTGGATTTCCTGCTGGTACTTGCCGGCAATCATCCAGCCGATCCGCACGCCCGGCGACAGGGTTTTGGAGAAACTGGAGCAGTAGATCACCCGGTCCAGCCGATCATAGGCTTTGAGCGACTTGGTGCGCCCCTGCTCAAACATCAACTCGCCGTAGATATCGTCTTCAACAATCTGGATATCAAAATCCGAGGCCAGACGCAGCAGTTGCTTTTGCCGCTCTTCAGGCATGGTGCCGCCCAGCGGATTGCTCAAACGAGTGGTGAGCACTAGCGCCTTGATCGACCACTGGTTGGCTGCCAATTGCAGGGCTTCGAGGCTCATGCCGGTCGCCGGGTCGCTCGGGATCTCGATGACTTTGAGGCCCAGCAGGTCGGCCAGTTGCAGCAAACCGTAATAAGTCGGTGACTCGGCGGCGATCAGGTCGCCCGGCCGGGTCAGCACCCGCAGCGACATCTGCAAGGCATCGACGCAGCCGTGGGTAATCACCACTTCCGACGGATCGACCACTACGCCGGCATCGCGCATGCGAATCGCAACCTGACGGCGCAATGGCTCGAAGCCGGGGCTGAACATGTAGCTGAACGCCCGCGGGCTATGGAAACGGGTGACTTTGGCCAGTTGCTGATGCAGCGCCCGCACCGGCAGATAATCAACGCTCGGCACGGCCGCGCCCAAAGGGAAAACACCTTCGCGGCGGGATTCGACCAGGACTTGTTGAATGATGCTGCTGCGAGTGACCAGACCGGGACGTTCGACCCGGGCGATGTCCGGTGTCGGCGCGGTCAGGGCCGGGGTCTGGTGCACGTAGTAACCCGACTGCGGCCGGGCGCGGATCAGCCCCTGATCCTCGAGGTTGGCGTATGCCTGCAACACCGTCGCGTGGCTGACGTTGAGCTGTGAGCTCATCTTGCGCACCGAAGGCACGCGCTCCCCGGGTTGATAGACGCCTCGGCGGATGTCTTCGGCCAGTTGCTGAGCAATACGTTGGTAGAGCAAGAGATTGGTCATGACGCAGCACTCGATTTCACGGGCATTTTATTCTTGTGTGAAACAATACCGGAACAGTTTAGAAGTGTACTGGGACAGTTGCCACAATAGTCGACCGTACAGTGCTGTGTCAGCCAAAACTGTACTGCTTTTAGGGGCATGACGCGAGGTAAATGGCAGGCGCAAAAAAACCCGGCGCTGACTGGCAGGCCGGGTTGTAGCAGCTGTCGAGTGAAACGAGGCTGCGATCTTTTCAGATCCACTTGAGTCCCAAGCGGCAGATCAAAAGGTCGCAGCCTCGTTTCACTCGACAGCTGCTACAGGATCTCGAGCGTCAGCAGTTTCCGTAGGCCTGCCTCCAGTAACGCGACCCTTAACGGGCGGCGCCGAGCTGGCCTTTTTCGTCGGAGAACACAATTTCCACCCGACGGTTCTGTGCCCGGCCCCGTTCGGAGGCGTTCACGTCCACCGGGTATTCATCGCCATACCCTTCGACCTGGATGCGTTTGTCGTCGATGCCCAGATCCATCAGCACGTTCGCTACCGATTGCGCACGGTCGCGAGACAGCTTGCGGTTTTCCTGTTTACCGCCGGTACTGTCGGCGTAGCCTTCGATGCGCACCACACGCTTGGGGTTGAGCTGCAGGAACTGCACAATCTTCAACACCACGCGGTTAGCCGAGTTTTTCAACTCTGCTTCGCCCGTGTCGAACAGCACATCGCCCAGGGTCATCACCAGGCCGCGGTCGGTCTGGGTGGTCGCCAGCGCGACAATCTGTTCTTCGAGCCATTTGCCCTGCTGCTGCACGCTGAGCAGTTTGGATTCGCGCAGGGCCAGTTGCAGTCGCTGACGCTCCAGTTCGAGCTTCGCTGCACGTTCTTCGTTGAGCACCTGATTGGTGTGTTCGCGCGCGATTTCGCTGTAGCGCTCGCTCAGGTAAGCGTAATGCAGCACGTCCGATCCACTGCCCCAGTAGCTGGACAGACGATCGGCGCGGGCCAGCGACTCACCGGCGCGAATCACGTCCTTGGGCGCGATACGCAACACGTTGGAGTCTTCCTTGACCTTCTGGAAGTCTGTACTGGCTTGTTGCAACGCGGTCTCGCTGTGATGACCGGCACAACCATAGAGACTTGCGCAGCCTGCCAGGATCAAACCGCCGAGTGCTTTGGTCTTGAGGCTCATTGGGCATCTCCCAGTTGCTTGCGCAGGCGAGTGATGCGGGTATTGAGCACGTTCAACTGCTCCTCGCTCTTGAGGGTCAGAACCCGGGCTTCGGCCAGACGCGCGTCCAGCTCGGCCTGCTCGGCCCGCATGCGCGCGTTCCTGAAGGACTGGTCGTTCATGCTGCCCTTGGCGCGGTTGAACTTGTCTTCGGCCAGTTTCATTTCCGGCACGTCGTCGGCATTGGCGCCCACGGCCTTGGCCTGCTCGAGTGCCTGTTCGGTCAGGCGCATTTGTTCACTCGGCGCCGGATCGGCTGCACAACCCGCCAGAGCCAGAACGGCCAGGGCAGCGAAAAGAGGTCGAATACTCACTAAAAATCCCTACTGTTTTGGGGTACTGACGGGTTGTTGCGGCGATTGCTGCTGTTGCGCCTTCCAGCGCTCGATATTGCGTTGCAGCACGGCTTCCGTCAGTCCGGACGCGGGCAATTCTGTCATCTTTTTGGCCAGCTGTCCGCGCAACCACGGATCGTTGCAGGCTGAGTTGTGGGAAACCGCGAGGAACAGGCCGGGTTTGTCGATCGGTTGTGGGCGGGCGATCAGGTCATTGGCCATGCTCAGCGTCTGCGCAGCGGCCATGCCCGAGTAGCGTCCGGCAAGGACAAATTCCACCTCGCCCAACAGCAATTTCTGAAAAGCCTGGGTCAGGTTTGACGTACGTGTGAGGGTCAATTGCTGCTCGGCGAACGTGCCGAATGCCGCAGTCATTCGAGACTTTTCCGACAACGCACCGGGATGACCGTAAAGGTCCTGCGCTTCGTTGTAGACCAGCGTCGAGTCTTTGCGGGTCCAGACCAGGTAATCGTTTTCCAGTAGCGGCGGATGAATGTAATCCAGGGATTGCAGTTCACTGACCGTCAATGACGCATCCGCCAGCATGTCCATGCGCCCACTGCGCACTTCGTCCAGGGCCTGGGAACGCTTGCCGGCGTAAAGCAGTTCGACCTTGATGCCCAGTTCCCCCGCCACTTGCTGCAACAAATCGGCACTGGCACCGATCAGGTGTTTGGGGTTTTGCGGGTCTTGCCACAGGTACGGTGGCGCATCCGGGCTGCCGGTCACCACCAGGCGTTCGCACTTGCCCGCAGCGACGGACAGCCCGGAAAATACTGTCAGGCCCAGCAGCAATGACCAGCCACACATGTGGCGCAGATCCATGGCGATACTCTCCACTCAAAGTCGGTTACATCGCCTGTAGGGCTGTCGAGTGAAACGAGGCTGCGATCTTTTCAGGTCCACTCGAATCCCAAGCGAAAGATCAAAAGATCGCAGCCTCGTTTCACTCGACAGCTCCTACAGAAGAACAAAAAAAAGCCCGACCAAAAGGTCGGGCTCTTTATAAGTCAGGCCGCTGGATTAGACCAGCTTCTCAAACTCAGGGATGGCTTCGAACAGGTCAGCCACCAGGCCGTAATCGGCCACCTGGAAGATCGGCGCTTCTTCGTCCTTGTTGATCGCAACGATCACTTTGGAGTCTTTCATGCCGGCCAGGTGCTGGATCGCGCCGGAGATACCGACGGCAATGTACAGCTGTGGCGCAACGATCTTGCCGGTCTGACCGACCTGCATGTCGTTGGGTACAAAACCTGCGTCGACCGCGGCGCGCGAAGCACCAACGGCAGCGCCCAGCTTGTCGGCCAGGGCGTACAGGTGTTTGAAGTTGTCGCCGTTCTGCATGCCGCGGCCGCCGGAAACGACGATCTTGGCAGCGGTCAGTTCCGGACGATCGGACTTGGCCAGTTCTTCGCCGACGAAGCTGGAAGTGCCAGCATCGTGAGCAGCCGCAACGGCTTCAACAGCGGCCGAACCACCTTCAGCAGAAACCGGGTCGAAACCGGTGGCACGCACGGTGATCACTTTGACCGCAGCGTTCGACTGAACGGTCGCGATGGCGTTACCGGCGTAGATCGGGCGCTTGAAGGTGTCAGCGCTTTCGACCGAGATGATCTCGGAGATCTGGTCAACATCGAGCTGAGCGGCAACGCGCGGCAGGATGTTTTTGCCGTTGGAGGTAGCGGCAGCCAGGATGTGGCTGTAGCCAGCGCCCAACTCTGCTACCAACGGTGCGACGTTTTCCGGCAGTTGGTGAGCGTAGGCGGCGTTATCGGCCACCAGCACTTTAGCCACGCCCGCGATTTTCGCAGCGGCTTCAGCCACGGCGCCAACGCTTTGGCCTGCAACCAGAACGTGGATATCACCACCGATTTTGGCAGCAGCAGCCACGGTGTTCAGTGTGGCCGGGGCCACTACTTTGTTGTCGTGTTCAGCAATAACCAAGATAGTCATTTAGATTACCTTCGCTTCGTTTTTCAGTTTCTCGACCAGTTCAGCCACCGACTTGACCTTGATACCCGCGCTGCGTGCAGCAGGCGCTTCGACTTTCACGGTTTTGTTGGTGGAGGCGGTGGAAACGCCCAAAGCGTCCGGAGTCAGCACTTCGAGAGGCTTCTTCTTGGCTTTCATGATGTTTGGCAGGGACGCGTAGCGCGGCTCGTTCAAACGCAGGTCGGTGGTGACGATGGCCGGCAGTTTCAGGGAAACCGTCTGCGCGCCGCCGTCGACTTCGCGAGTCACGGCAACGGTGTCGCCGCTGATTTCGACTTTGGACGCGAACGTGCCCTGACCGTAGCCGCTCAATGCAGCGAGCATCTGGCCAGTCTGGTTGTTGTCGCTGTCGATGGCTTGTTTGCCAAGGATCACCAGCTGAGGCTGTTCCTTGTCGACAACCGCTTTCAACAGTTTGGCAACGGCCAGGGAAGTCAGATCTTCGGCGGATTCGACGAGGATGGCGCGGTCGGCACCCAGAGCCAGCGCGGTGCGCAGTTGCTCTTGAGCGGTGGACGGGCCGATGGAGACGACGACGATTTCAGTCGCAACACCTTTCTCTTTCAGGCGTACGGCTTCTTCCACTGCGATTTCGCAGAACGGGTTCATCGACATCTTGACGTTGGCGAGGTCAACGCCGGAATTGTCCGCCTTGACGCGAACCTTGACGTTGTAATCCACAACGCGTTTGACAGCTACAAGAACCTTCATGGATTCCTCGTTACTCTCCGGTGAAAAGAAAGTCGCCTAGGCGAACCTGGCGGTTTGATGCTCATCGGCGCAAGGGCACCTCTAAAAACGCTGGCAAAGGTGTCAAGTGACAAGCGCTCACGATGCAGATGACCGTTCGTCAGTGATGACCGACAAGTCATTCAATATCGCGGCGTGTAAACTGCGCAGCAAACTTGTGCGGCGCACCACCCTGTACTGCCATCGCCCTGTCTTTAGAGGTGCTCTTGATACCAACAGTCAGCCTACGGCGAGCGCAAAACCGACCGTATATTGACCGGAACGCCTATTCCGGTCAATACGGCAAAATGGCCAGTCATAAGCCGCGTGACTTTGATTTCTCTGGCTTTGAGCCGATTCAAACAAACGTTTGTATTGGACGCTAGGAGTGGTGTAGATATAATGCGCCACCTTAGAGAGAAAGGTGGCTCATCGATTGTCCTCTTCCTGCATTGCGCAGGAATTCATGGATGCGACACCAAACCTCCAATTAGAAAAAAAACTGTTGAGCCTTGAGTAGGAGATAACCTGTGGAACGCGAATACATGGAATTCGACGTGGTCATCGTCGGTGCCGGCCCCGCTGGTCTTTCCGCCGCCTGCCGATTGAAGCAGAAGGCCGCCGAAGCCGGTAAGGAAATCAGCGTCTGCGTGGTCGAAAAAGGCTCCGAAGTCGGTGCACATATTCTCTCCGGCGCGATTTTCGAACCCCGTGCCCTGAACGAATTGTTCCCGGACTGGAAAGAACTTGGCGCCCCACTGAACACGCCGGTGACTCGCGATGACATCTTCGTTCTCAAGAACGCTGACAGCGCGCAGAAGATTCCTGACTTCTTTGTGCCCAAGACCATGCACAACGAAGGCAACTACATCATCTCCCTGGGCAACCTGTGCCGCTGGCTGGCCCAGCAGGCCGAGAATCTGGGCGTAGAAATCTACCCAGGCTTCGCCGCCCAGGAAGCACTGTTCGACGAGAACGGCGTGGTTCGCGGGATCATCACGGGCGATCTGGGCGTTGACCGCGAAGGCCATCCGAAGGAAGGCCTGTACACCCCGGGCATGGAACTGCGTGGCAAGTACACGCTGTTCGCCGAAGGTTGCCGCGGCCATATCGGCAAGCAGCTGATCAAGCGCTTCAACCTCGACAGCGATGCCGACGCCCAGCACTACGGCATCGGCCTGAAAGAAATCTGGGAAGTCGATCCAGCCAAGCACCAGCCAGGCCTGGTAGTCCACACCGCCGGCTGGCCGATGGACATCATGGGCTCCGAGAACACCGGCGGCTCGTTCCTCTATCACCTGGAAAACAACCAGGTCGTAGTCGGTCTGATCGTCGACCTGTCCTACAGCAACACTTACTTGTCGCCGTTCGACGAGTTCCAGCGCCTCAAGCATCACCCGGTGCTCAAGCAATACCTGGAAGGCGGCAAGCGCATCAGCTACGGCGCTCGCGCTATCTGCAAGGGCGGTCTGAACTCGCTGCCGAAAATGGTTTTCAAGGGCGGCGCGCTGATCGGTTGCGACCTCGGCACCCTGAACTTCGCCAAGATCAAAGGCAGCCACACCGCGATGAAGTCCGGCATGCTCGCCGCCGAATCCGTGGCCGAGGCGCTGTTTGCTGAAAAAGACGGCACCGAAGAGCTGACCACTTACGTCGACGCGTTCAAGAAGAGCTGGCTCCACGACGAACTGTTCGCCAGCCGCAACTTCGGCCCGGCGATCCACAAGTTCGGCGCCATCGTCGGCGGCGGTTTCAACTGGCTCGACCAGAACATCTTCGGCGGCAAACTGCCGTTCACCCTGCACGATAACAAGCCGGATTACGCTTGCCTGAAACTGGCGGCCGATTGCAAGAAGATCGACTACCCGAAACCAGACGGCAAGATCAGCTTCGACAAACTCAGCTCGGTGTTCATCTCCGGTACCAACCATGAAGAAGAACAGCCGTGTCACCTGAAGCTGACCGACCCGAGCATCCCGATCGCCAAGAACCTGCCGCTGTACGATGAGCCTGCCCAGCGTTACTGCCCGGCCGGCGTGTACGAAGTAGTGACCAAGGAAGACGGCGAGAAGCGCTTCCAGA
This sequence comes from Pseudomonas sp. MDT1-17, assembly GCF_054898105.1. NCBI lineage: Bacteria > Pseudomonadati > Pseudomonadota > Gammaproteobacteria > Pseudomonadales > Pseudomonadaceae > Pseudomonas > Pseudomonas sp. MDT1-17. The sequence goes on from NZ_JBUBVM010000001.1 coordinate 4,902,110, forward strand.
TCAACGCCCAGAACTGCGTTCACTGCAAGACCTGCGACATCAAGGACCCTGCACAGAACATTACCTGGGTGGCGCCGGAAGGCTCTGGCGGCCCGACTTATCCGAACATGTAAGTCGAACGGCTGAACATCAAGGCTCCCGAACGGGGGCCTTTTTGTTGCCCGTCAGGCAGCGCGCTCATCGCCGGGATTACGCTCGAAGTAGCGCTTGTACTCGCGACTGAACTGCGACGTACTCTGATACCCCACGCGATGCGCCACCTGCGCCACCCCCAAACCTTCGGCAAGCAACAACTGCTGGGCCTTGAGCAAGCGCAAACGCTTCAGATACTGCACCGGCGACAACAACGTGCTGCGCTTGAAATGCTCATGAAACGTTGACGCGCTCGTATTCGCGCAACTGGCCAGCGTCTCGACGTTCAACGGCTCGGTGTAATGCGCATGCAGATGACTGAGCGATGCCGCGACCCGGGCAAATTGACCCTGCTGCTCCACCAGCGCACGCAACACATTGGCTTGCGGACCGCGCAACGCAACGAACAGCAACTCACGCAATCGCGCCTGCCCCATGATCTGACATTCCAGCGGATCGTGCAGGCAGCGCAACAGCCGCTCTACACAACCGCGCATGTCATTGTCGAGCACCGCCGAGGTCATCGACTCGGGTGTCTGCGCAGGAATATTGCGCCCCGGCGCCAGCCCCATGGCCAACACCAACTCGCCGAGCAGCACCCGGTCAATGGCGATGGAAATCCCGAGCATTGGCCCATTCGGCGCCGAAAAAGTTTCGCACTCAAAAGGTACCGGCAATGCCTGAATCAGATAATGCCCGGCACCATACTCCAGGCTACGCGGCCCGAGGTACGCCAGTTTGCTGCCTTGGGCGATGATGACCAGGCTCGGTTCGTAAATCTGCGGACCACGGGCCACGTCGCAACTTGCCCGCAATACCTGCACCCCCGGCAACGCCGTCGGTACGAAACCGTCGCGGATCGCCAGTGGCTCAATCAGCGAAACCAAGGTGGCATTGGCATCGAGATGTCGGGTCAACAACATGAGAGCTCTAAAAAAAAAGTCGCGGAAAAGGGATGAAAGCATCATCGCAGGTCTGATCGCTAATGCGACCCATCAGAGGTACATGCCGGAGGAATAGGCATGACACCCGGAGTATTCGCCATGGCCGGTGACCGATGCGACGCCCAGAATGCACCACCTCACCTGTCACAGCTTTTGCGAGGTTCATCATGTACACCGCCATCGGATACGCCGCCCAGTCGGCCACCACTCCCCTCGCCCCCATGAAATTCGAGCGCCGCAGCCCACGGGCCGACGACGTTGCGATCGATATTCTCTACTGCGGCGTCTGCCATTCCGACATCCACCAGGCACGCAACGAGTGGGGCATTGCCGTCTACCCGCTGATGCCCGGCCACGAGATCGTCGGCAAAGTTACCGCGATTGGTTCGAACGTCACCCAGCACAAAGTCGGCGATCTGGTCGGCGTCGGCTGCATGGTCGACTCGTGCCGCAGCTGTGAAGCCTGCCAGTCGAACCTGGAGCAATACTGCCTCGAAGGTCCGACCATGACGTACGCCACCCCGGACCGGGTTGATGGCAGCAACACCATGGGCGGCTATTCCGACAGCATCGTGGTCAGCGAGCACTTCGTGGTGCGCATCCCCGAGAAACTCGACCCGGCCAGCGCCGCGCCGATCCTCTGCGCCGGCATCACCACCTACTCGCCGCTCAAGCACTACGGCGTGGAGGCGGGCGATAAGGTCGGGATTCTCGGCATGGGCGGCCTCGGCCACATGGGCATCAAGTTCGCCAAGGCGATGGGCGCGGAAGTGACGCTGTTCACCCGTTCGGCGAGCAAGGCTGAAGAAGGTCGTCGCCAGGGTGCGGACCACGTAATCGTGTCCACCGATGCCGATCAGATGAAGGCTGCGGCCGGCCATTTCGACTTCCTGCTGGACACCATTCCGGTGCAGCACGACCTCAATCCCTACCTCGATACGCTGCGTTTCGACGGCGTGCACATTCTGGTCGGGCTGATCGAGCCGGTAGATCCACCGGTCCACGCTGGCAAACTGGTGATGAGCCGTCGCGTATTGGCCGGCTCGCTGATCGGTGGCATCGCCGAAACCCAGGAAGTGCTGGATTTCTGCGCCGAGCACAACATCACCTGCGACATCGAAATGCTCGACATCCGCCAGATCAACGAGGCTTACACCCGCATGATCGCCGGGGACGTGAAGTACCGCTTCGTGATCGACATGGCGACGCTGAAGGTCTAAACCTTAGCGCCAAGCTCCGCCGACAGCCGGGCTGTGACTCCTTTGATCAGGGGAATCAGCTCGGCCATTTTCTCCAGCGGCATATACGGCACGGTGCTGGCGATGCTGATGCCGGCAACGATACGTTTGCTGGCATCGCGGATCGGCGCCGCCACGCAGCGGATCGACGGTTCGTTGTCTTCCAGATCGAAGGCGTAACCGCCCGCCACATACTCGACCATGCGCTGCTGAAACTGCTCCCAGGACTGCTCCGGGTGCTGCGGCCAGAACTGATTTTTCCCGCCCGCCGGCAAGCTGACTTCGTACAACCGCTGCCATTCTTCCTGCGTGTCATCGAGCATCAGCGCCTTGCCGATCCCGGTACGTGCCAACGGCATGCGATGGCCAACCCGCGAACGCATTTCCGGGCCATTGCGCCCCGGATTCTTGTGCAGGTACAGCACCTCGTCGCCTTCACGAATCGCCAGGTGAATGGTGTCACCGGTCAACGCCGACAACTCATCCAGATACGGCCCGGCCAGGGTCACCAGCGGCAGCTCTTCGCGCGCCTGGAAACCCAGTTCGATCAACTTCGGCCCCAACAGATAACCGACTTGCGGCACCACGCGCAGGTAACGCTCGTCCACCAGGCAACTGGCCAGACGATGGGTGGTGCTGCGCGTGGTGCCGATCAGCCGGGCGATTTCCTTGAGATCGCGGGCGCCACTGGCCACGGCCTGAACCACACCCAAACCACGAAGCAGTGTCTGGGTGCCGGTCGGTGCGGCGTCCTTGGCGATTTTTGGGGCGTCTTCCTGCATATCCAGCCTTTACCGTTGAGCGAGTGAACGGGCGGCATTATGGTCGCCCGATGGCTGCGACTACAACTTGATACGCTCGACCTTGCCTACCAGCAAGATGTAGGAAAGCGCACCAATCAACGCCAGAACCGAGATGTAGGTGATCGCCGGGGCAAACGAATCACCGGTGGCGAGGAAACCGATGACGATCGGCGTGGTAATCGCCGAGAGGTTGCCGATGAAGTTGAACACCCCGCCGGTCAATCCCAGCAATCGCGCCGGGGCCAGCGTTGAAACCAGCGACCAGGTGATCGAAGCCAGCCCGTTACCGAAGAATGCCAACGCGAGGAAGGCAATCACCAACGGTGTCGACTCAACGAAGTTGGCGCCGATGATCGAGGTGGAAATCAGCAGGCCGCCAATGATTGGCAACTTGCGAGCGAACCCCACGGTGTAACCGCGGCGGATCAGCCAGTCGGAAAAGAACCCCGAACACAGCACACCGACGAAGGCGGCAAGAAACGGCAGCGACGCCAACAGGCCGGACTTGATGAAGTCCATGCCGCGATATTTCACCAGGTAGGTCGGGAACCACGTCAGAAAAAACCACAACGTCGAGTTGAGGCAAAACTGGCCGAGGTAGATACCCCATAACTTACGTTTGGTCAGAACGATGCCGAGGTCGACCCAGCTGAATTTGGCTTTGACTTTGGCTTGCTCAGCCTGGATATCCACCAGCCCGCCACCTTCGCGGATCAGTTCGATTTCGGCGTCATTGGCGCCTTTGAAATCCCGTGGCTCGCGGTACACCGCGTACCAGATCACAGCCCAGAGAATGCCCACCGCACCGGTGCTGACAAACACCATGTGCCAGCCATATTGATGCTGCAGCCAGGCCAATACCGGTGTCAGGAACGCCAGACCGACGAATTGCCCGGAGGTATAGAAACCGATGGCTGTAGCGCGCTCGCGCTCGGGAAACCAGGTGGTGACCACACGGCTGTTGATCGGGTACGCCGGTGCTTCCAGTGCGCCGACCGCCATACGCAACACAAACAGTGCGATGAAGCTGGCCGCGAAGCCGAGCATCACCGTGGCGATCGACCATAACAGCAGCGCGACGCTGTAAAGAATCCGCGGAGGGACGCGATCCACCAGCCAGCCGCCGGGGATTTGCATCGCGGCGTAAGTCCAGCCGAATGCGGAGAAAATCAGACCGACATGAATCGGATCAATGCCCAGTTCGCTGGTCAGCGCCGGGGCGGCGATGGAGAGGTTGCTGCGGTCCAGGTAGTTGATCACCACGGTGATAAACAGCAGGACCATGATGAAAAAACGCTTGCGGCTGGGCGTCACCAACGACGCCTGCCCGGTGAGGGTTTGCGGTTGCATGGGGAATGCCTCTTCTTATGTTTATTGAGGTCGATGAAAAGCTTGGATTGACGCAGATCTTCCGGTCAATGGAGATCAAATGTGGGAGCGGGCTTGCTCGCGAAAGCGGTGGTTCATTCAACATTGATGTCGGCTGACACCCCGCTTTCGCGAGCAAGCCCGCTCCCACAAAGGGATTGTGTTGAGTCAGTGAGAACTCACCACTCGGCAAAACTGCCATCTGCATGGCGCCAGATCGGGTTGCGCCAGCGGTGGCCGACCGCCGCACGTTCAATTACATATTCCTCGTTGATCTCGATCCCCAGGCCCGGACCGTTGGGGATTTTCACGAAGCCTTTGTCGTAGTCGAACACCCGTGGATCCTTGACGTAATCCAGCAGGTCGTTGCTCTCGTTGTAGTGGATGCCCAGGCTCTGTTCCTGGATGAACGCGTTGTAGCAAACCGCATCAAGCTGCAAACACGCCGCCAGTGCAATCGGGCCCAACGGGCAGTGCAGCGCCAGCGCCACGTCGTAGGCTTCGGCCATGTTGGCGATCTTGCGGGTTTCGGTGATGCCGCCGGCGTGAGACGCATCCGGCTGAATGATGTCGACATAACCTTCGCTGAGCACACGCTTGAAATCCCAGCGCGAGAACAGCCGCTCACCGAGGGCAATCGGGGTGCTGGTCAGCGGCGCCAATTCTTTCAACGCTTCGTAGTTTTCGCTGAGCACCGGTTCTTCGATGAACATCAGTTTGTACGGATCGAGTTCCTTCATCAGCACCTTGGCCATGGGCTTGTGCACCCGACCATGGAAGTCCACACCGATGCCGACGTTCGGCCCCACCGCATCGCGCACGGCGGCGACGTTTGCCAGGGCCAGGTCGACTTTTTCGAAGGAATCGAGGAATTGCAGCTCTTCGGTGCCGTTCATTTTCACCGCTGTGAAACCGCGTTCGACGGCCTCTTTCGCAGCGCGAGCAGTGTCCGCCGGCCGGTCTCCGCCGATCCACGAATACACACGAATCTTGTCCCGCACCTGCCCGCCCAGCAAGTCGCTGACCGATACACCCAAGGCCTTGCCCTTGATGTCCCACAGCGCCTGATCGATACCGGCCAACGCGCTCATGTGGATCGCGCCGCCCCGGTAGAAGCCGCCGCGGTAGAGCACGGTCCAGATGTCTTCGATGTTGCGTGGGTCTTTGCCGATCAGGTAGTCGGACAATTCTTCAACGGCGGCGGCCACGGTGTGCGCGCGGCCTTCGACCACGGGCTCGCCCCAACCGGTCACGCCCTCGTCGGTTTCGACCTTGAGGAAGCACCAGCGCGGCGGAACGATGAAGGTGGTCAGTTTGGTGATTTTCATCTCGTTGTCTCTCTTATTAGATGCAGCGCGCTCGGCGCCAAAAAAGTCTTAACGCAGAGCGTTCCATGCAGCGACATACACCTTGGCGTTCACTGCCACTTCTTCCGGAGTCATGCCCGGTTTGAACAACCCGGAACCCAGTCCGAATCCTTTGACGCCAGCGTCAATAAACACTTGCATGTTGTCCGGCGTGATCCCGCCGACCGGTGCCAGAATCGTTCCAGCAGGCAGCACCGCGAGCCAGGCTTTGACGACTGCCGGGCCCATCTGCTCGGCCGGGAACATCTTCAGTACGTCTGCCCCTTCGGCCAATGCAGCGAAGGCCTCCGTCAGCGTCGCCACACCCGGCGACAGAAACAACCCCGCCGCTTTCGCTGCGCGCAACACCTTGGCATCGCTGTGAGGCATGACGATCACTTGGCCCCCCGCTGCTTTCACTTGCTCAACCTGTTCCGGCGTCAACACGGTGCCCGCGCCGATCAGGCAATCGGCGGGCAAGGTACTGCGCAGGATGCGGATACTTTCGTACGGTTCAGGGGAATTAAGCGGCACTTCGATGACGCGAAATCCGGCGGCGTAAAGGACTTCGCCGATGGCTGCCGCTTCTTGCGGGCGCAGGCCACGCAAAATCGCGATCAGACCGTTTTGCGCCAATGCTTGCTTGAGCATGTCAGACCTCCAGTCAGGTTTAACGGGATGCGTGTGATGTGATCAGTCCGGCGGCAACCGCCAACTGCCACAAGCCGCGTTCGGTGGCCTGTTCGGCCAGGGTCACCCGGGCAAATCCGCAGGCGTCGAGCGCCCGGCTGTAGCGGGCACAGAGTTGGCCATTACCGATGAGGATGATCGAAGGCAGATGAACGCTGTTGCGTCGGCGTCGCTGAACACTCGCCAACGCTGACAGTTCATGGCCGATCAACAGACCGGACAAGTAATCGGGTTGAGCGGTGGCGCTGAGTTCGCCCGTCAACCCGAGGCTGCGGGCACTGAACACTGTCGACAACGGCCCGATCTCGCCATCCGCCGACAGGGCAACCTGCACACCACGATCAAAGGCTTGGCCATCGAAGGACGCGCCCTTTTGCTGGGTGCGCCCCAGAATGCTGTGTTCGCTGAGCACGGCGAAGACTTCGCCGGTCATGACGGTATCGAAATGCACGATGCAGCCGTCGGCCACTTCCACCCATTTCGAATGACTGCCCGGCAGGCCGATCAACAGATCACCGCCCGCCTCGGCCGGTAAATTCTGCAATACGCCGAGCACCTGGGTTTCTTCGCCACGCATCACGTTCGGCAGGCGCGAACGCTGAATCACGCCCGGCACGATGTGCACATCGACACCGCGAAGACTGCGAACCGTTTGTAGGGAAGTTCCGAGATTGGCGACGTTCGCCGGCGTATCGCGGTAAGCCGCTTCACGCCAGCCTTGTGCGCTACCGACCATGCCACAGGCAATCACCGGCAAATCGGGCTGCGCGTCGAGCCAGTCGCCGCAGGCCTCATCGAAGGCCAGTTCAAAACCGTCGGTACATGCCTGACCCGCAATCATTCGCGGCGTCCTCGGCAGCTGCATGATGCCCGACGGCAGCGAACGCTGTTCGAGCACCTGGCCACCCGCGGCGAGTTTGTAAGCACGTAATGAGGTTGTCCCCCAATCGAGCGCGATCAATTGCGCCAGCATCGATTCACCTGTTTTGTTTATTGGCAGTGAGTGAGCTGGACTATAAACCTTGATGCGGCTAAATCTCAATATATAAATATCACTCCCATATTGTGGGACCAAGACAAAAAAAGATCGCAGCCTTCGGCAGCTCCTACATTGACCGTGTGTAAACCCGATCCTGTAGGAGCTGCCGAAGGCTGCGATCTTTTAAGAGAATCAATTACCCTCGGCAAACCCTCGCAACACCGCCCCATCCATCCGATACCGAACCCACTCTTCCTGCGGCTGCGCGCCCAACGACTTGTAAAACTCAATCGCCGGTTTGTTCCAGTCCAGCACACTCCACTCAAATCGACCGCAATCATTGGCGCAGGCGATTTTCGCCAGATGGCGCAACAAGGTTTTGCCGGCACCGCCGCCACGTTGTTCAGGGGTGATGTAGAGGTCTTCGAGGTACAGGCAGTTGCTGCCCAGCCACGTGGAATAACTGAAGAAGAACACCGCGAAGCCGATCGGCGAGCCGTCGCGCAGGCAGATCAGGCCGTGAGCGGTGGCGCCTTCGCTGAACAGGCTGCGCTCGATGTCGGCGACACTGGCGATGACTTCGTGGCGGGCACGTTCGTAGTCGGCCAGTTCAGTGATGAACCCGAGGATTTGCGGTGCATCACTCGGGGTCGCCGGGCGGATCTCGATCGTCATGGACGTGCCTTCGTCAAAAAGTGGAAAACGCCATACTAAGTCGGCGAGCGGCGCTCGTCACATGTGAAATCAAAACGTCATCCGTGGTGCCTGTTGAAGACCTTACTCCGGCCAGCGCTAACCCTGAAATCGATAACCTCAGACCTAACATCGACGCCTTGCATGATAGATAGATGAAGCTCTCTTCTATCGGGTCAAGGAACCGCGTCATGTCTAGCGCAACACCCCCAGTCTCCAGCAGGTTGTTCGGCCTGTTTTGCCTCGCCAGCTATTTGCTGTCGTTGTCCTACGGCTCGACCTTTTTGCTGTCGCTATTGATCGGTTCCCGCGGCGGCAACGAGCACGATGCCGGCAGTGTGATTTCGGCGGCAATGCTCAGCACCTTTGTCGCGGTCATCGTTTCCGGACACTTGTCCGATCTGCTCGGCGCCGCTCGATCGATTGCCCTGTTCGGCGTCTTGCTGGTGGCCGCCAGTCTGGGCTTCGCCCTGGCGCCAGGCTTCGGCAATCTGTTGTTATTTTTCGGGCTCTTGCTGGGGCTGGGTTGGGGCGTGTTCTACACCTTGGGGCCGATCATCGTGGCGAGTCTGGTAACGCCTGCCCAACGCGCGAAATACTTTGCGCTGCTGTCGGGCAGCATGATGACAGGGATCGGCAGCGGCCCCTTGCTGGGTCGCGCCGCGAGCGCCCTCGGGTATCCGATCACCGCGGCGTTTTACCTGGCGGCGCTGGCCAGCTTGATTGGCGTGTTGCTGTTCTGGCGATTGGATGTGCGCTTGAAAAAAGCGCCCGCCCACTTGGCAGCAGTGTCACGAATTTCCTGGCGTGCAGCGGCGCAAGTGCTGTCGTCCAGAGCGGTGTTCCCGATCATCATGGTTGGCCTCGGTGGTTGCGTATTCGGCGGTCTGTCGAGTTTTCAAACCAGCTACGCGGCGGCGCGTTCACTCGACTACTCACTGTTCTTCCTCGGCTTCATGAGCGCAGCGATCAGCAGCCGAATGCTGATCGCCAGCTTCGTGGTCAAGCGCGACCCATTCTGGGCGTCCTGCCTGCTGTCGGGCTTGATGATGGGTTCGATCCTGATGTTCGGTTTCGGCGTCGACGATGGGTTCAGCTACGTGCTGGCGGCAGTGATGCTCGGGGTCGGCTACGGGCTGACCTATTCGGTGATCAACGGCCTGGCGGCCAACGAGGCGCCAAACGGCACCACCGCACAATCCTTGCTGCTGTTCAGCCTGTCCTACTTCATAGGGGTGTTCGGTTTTCCGTTGCTGGCCGGAAAAATCATCGTCGAACACGGGATGTCGACGCTGCTGCTCACGGTACTGGCCGTGGCCCTGCTGAACTGGCTGATCACCGTCGGCCGGCTGGTCTGGCGCCGCGTCGTTACCCGCGAAGCGTTGCAGCAGGCCTAGACCGTTCGTCGTTCATCAGGCACCAATCCAAATCGGGGGCGCACCAACATCTGGTAAGGGCTCTAATTAAATGGAGAGTTCGCCGACGCGAGCGACCTATCAACATCCATGAAGAGGTAACCATGAACGTCGATAAAAACCTTGAGCAAGAAATCCTGACCCGTCTGCTGCATGCCCATCCAAGCGGTTTGGGCAAAGAGGTCCTGGACAATTACCGGGGGGAGAAAGTCGTGGCCAGCACCCTCGCCACGCTGCAGGATCGCGGTCTGATTCAACATGGGCACGTGACCTGCAACGAAGCAGGTGAGCATTCGTTGAGTTTGCCGATCAAACTCAGTGCCGCAGGGGTTGAAGCGGCGCGCAAGCTGGATACTTAACAGCTGAGGGCCTCATCGCGAGCAGGCTCGCTCCCACAGGGATCTGTGTACGCCGCAGATCAATGTGGGAGCGAGCTTGTCTCCGGGCGGCGATCCGACGAAGGCGATAGATCAGGCGCCAAAGGTCTTGCGGATTAACGCATCCACTTCGGCAATTCCCGGTGAAGTCGCCGGCCCCCACCGCGTAACCGCCAGAGCAGCAGCCGCATTGGCCCGCAGCGCCGCGTCAACCGACGATAATCCTTGCGCCAACCCGGCCAAAAATACCCCGACATGCGCATCCCCTGCGCCATTGCTGTCTACCGCCTCAACCTTGAAACCCGGCACATGCTGGCGGTCTCCACGCTGGTTGATCCAACACCCTTGAGGGCCGTCACGAATCACCATCAAGACGTCGGCCGGCAGATGATCGGCCAACCGGTTCAAGGCCTCGGCAATGTCCGACGTACCGGTAAACTTCAACGCTTCGACACTGTTGCTGGTCCACAGATCGATGCGTGCCAGCAAGGCTTGCATCAACGGCTCATCCGGCGAATCCACCAGCGGACCCGGATCGAACACCACCTTGATCGCTCTCGGTATATCCAGCACCCAATCCACCAGCGCCTGAGCTTTGCCGCCCTGCAGCAGGCTGTAGCCGCTGACGTAGACATAGTCCCCCACCTCTGCCGGCACGCTCGCCAAGTCCTCGGCGGTCAACTCACCTTCGGCACCGATATAGGAGATGAAACTGCGCTCGGCTGACGCTTCGGTGACCGCGACGCACAATCCCGTATCCCGCTCGGCGCGGTGAGTAATGCCGATCCGAATGCCTTCAGCGTTCATCGCTTCGCGGGCCAGGTCGCCGAAACGTCCGGTGCCATGGCGTCCGAGATAAACCACCGGCAAGCCATTGCGCTGGGCGGCAGCCATCACATTGAAGCCGCCGCCGGCCTCGAAACTGGCGGACTGCGCCAGTACATCGCCGCCCGAATGAGGCAGTTTATCCACGGCCATGACCAGGTCGATGATGACCTGGCCGGTGTGCAGCAACCTATGCATGAGCGTTCTCGGTCGCGGCGCGGCGATCCTTGGCCCCGCCGAGTACCCAATAAATCCCGCCGGCCACCAGGAACGTCACGATCCAGCCGAGGCCGTTATGGCCCAGCCAGGAGTCGGACAGGAAGCCGCGGAACCAGACGGTTTGTTCGGTCGTGCCGATGGTGGTGAAGCTGAAGCCCAAGACGATCGCCACCGCCCACGCACCAAAAGCGCGCCACTCAATACCGCCGCTGTACCAGTAAGCGCTGCTCGGGCTGACGTCCAGCAGGTCTTTGGGGCTGTAGTAATGACGGTGAATCAGGTCGACGACGAAGATCCCGACCCACGCCGTGATTGGCACCGCCAGCAACGAAATGAAGGTAATGAACGGACCGTAGAAACTGTCGGCGATCAGCATGAAATAAATCGAACCGGCGAAGATCGCGACGATATCGACCACCACGGCGTAGACACGTTTGACCTTTAGACCGAGGGTCAGCGTGGTCAAACCGGCGGAGTACACCGACAGGTTGTTCGACAGCAGCAACCCACCGAACGCGGTGATCAGGTACGGCACGGCCATCCAGGTCGGCAGCATGTCGCGGATTGCAATGATCGGGTCAGTGGCCGAGGCCAGGTCATTGTTGCCCACCGACAGCAGGCCGCCGAGGGTGATCAGCAACACCAGCGGAATCCCCGCACCGAACGCTGCCGACGCCACCAGGCGCACGGCTTTGACGCTGCGATGCTGATAGCGCGACATGTCGGCACCGGCGTTGGCCCAACCGATCCCGGTGCCAGCGGCCATGGTGCCAACGCCGATGATCATCGCACTCAACGGCGCGGGCGTTGCATTGAACACCGCGCTCCAGTCGATGGTGGCGCAGAGGAAGCCGCCCACCAGCAGGTTCAGCGCGCCGAACACGTAAGTCGCCCACTTCTGGATCACCAGCAACGTGGCGTGACCGAGGCCAGAAACCGACAACGTCAGCAACACGAAAATCGCGATGAACACCAGGGTCAGCAACGGTGCGCTTTTGGCTTCTACCGGCGAACCAAACAGGATCGAGCACAGCGACAGCAGCACGAAAGCTGCGGTGGTGGTGTTGACGGTTTCCCAGCCCAATCGCGACATCAGCGAGACCAGGGTCGGCCCGATGTTGCCGCGTACACCGAAGATCGCTCGCGACAGGGTCAGGCTCGGCGCACGGCCACGACGACCGGCGATGGAAATGATCCCGACCACCGCGAAGGACCCGGCGGCCCCTAGGATCGCGACGATGATCGCCTGCCAGATCGCCAACCCGCGAAACGCCACCAGCGTGGCACCCAGTGGCAGGCCGAGGATAGAAATGTTGGCCGCGAACCAGACCCAGAACAGTTGCAGCGGATGACCGTTGCACTCCGCTTCCGGCACCGGCTCGATGCCACGGGTTTCCAGTTGCCCGGCGCTTTGCCCGGCGTTCGATGAACTCATGTGAAATGCTCCTGTTGCCTTTGTTGTGGTTGTGGGCAATGACGGAAGACAAAACGACATCCCGGCTGTCCTGGCCAAGTCAGTGCGATCCATTGCGATGAAAAAATTTGAGTGCGCGGTGCGTCCTTCGCGAGCAAGCCCGCTCCCACATGGATCTCCTGAGCACACAAATCTTGTGCATGACACAGATTAAGTGTGGGAGCGGGCTTGCTCGCGAAGGCGTCAGTGCAATCAGCGCAAAGCTAAAAGCCCTTGCACCAACGGTTCCAGCTCGAGGTCGTTAACGGTTTTGACCTGTTCGATCATCGCCACCGGCCAACTCCCAAGACCCAGGCAGGCCCCAAGCATCGCGCCGAGAATCGCCGCGATGGTGTCAGTGTCGCCGCCAAGGCTCGCGGCCATGCACAGCGCTTCGAAGGCGCTCATTTCACCAATGGCCACTTGTTGCGCCAGGGCAAACGAAACCACCACCGATTCCTGCGAAGCCACTGAAGTGCCAATCACGTCGTACATCAAATCCGCCAGCAGCGCCTTGTCGCTGTCGACGCTGAGGGTCCGCGCCCAGCTGATGCGCGAGGCTATTCGCCCACCCGCAACCCAATGGCCATGGCTTTCAGCTTGCTGGGCGATTTGCTGGCCGAGGTTCAAGGCTTCGCCCAGGTCCATGCCGTTGATCCCGGCCGAGACCACCGCCGCCACCGCTGCCGCGCTGGAAATGCCTAGCGTGGTGTTATGGGTGACCTGGCAAGCCTGCACGACAGCGTTGATGAAACGTTCCGGATCGGCGACATCCGCCGCGATCCCCACCGGCGTGATGCGCATTGCTGCGCCATTGGTAGTGCCGTAGCGTCCCGCCTCCTCCGGTGATTGGCCGGCAAGGATCATCTCGATGGCACGTTTGGTCGAAGGCCCGAGCAAGTCTTGCGAGCCCTTGGCCTGCATCCCGGCTTCCCATTTGATCAACCGTTGCGCAAGCACGGACGGTTCGATCCGGCCCCCGCCTTCAACCAGCAAATGGCCGACCAGAATCGCCTGTTCGGTGTCATCGGTGATTGAGCCTTTGGGCATGTTGGCTGCAATCGGTTGATCCGGGCCTGCGTCTTCCAGGGCAGTGATTTCACCGAAGCGCGCCTTGATCTCGGCGCGGCTCAGGGATTGAGTCGGCATGCCCAGCGCATCGCCCAGGGCCAGTCCATAGAACGCCCCCAAGGCACGGTTGAGCGCGGTCATTTTGATTCTCCAAACTGCAGATGCAGGCGGAAGTGCACCGGGTCGAGCAAGCTTTCGACCTGTTCCATGAAGCGGTTTTGACGGTCGTACGTGGTGCGCAAGGCCTTGAGGAAAACCGTGCCGACAGGACGACCGAGCAGTTCGGCGTCTTCGGCGTTCAAGGGTTCGGCACCGATCCATTGATCGCCGCGCTCGCCGATGTAGCCATAGGCGGCCAGGGTGATGGTCAGGGAGTTATCGATCAGGCCGACCCGCGGCAGGCTTTCCAGGCCCCCGGTGGCGGGCATCAATGAGCGTTCAAGGGAGACCAGCTTGCCTTCGTTGGAACGGCGGCGACGGTCGAGGGTGATGAATTGGTCGGTGCCGAAACGCGGCATCAGGTCAGGACGGGTGACCGCCTCCAGCCGCAGCACTTCGGTATTGATCAGCGCCCCGCTGTCGGCCAGGGCCTGGGCCCAGCCGCTGCGCTGATCGAGTACTACACCGTCGAAGGTGACGATGGATCCCACTCCGCTTTGCGTCGCGATGTAGTTGCGCCGTTTCAACTCAGCCAGGGCTTCGCGCAGCGTGCCGCGGCTGACTTTGAATTCTTGAGCCAACTGATGCTCGCCCGGCAACAGAAAGCCGTCCTCCATGAGGCCGCTTTCGATGCGCCGGATGAGTTCGTCGACCACCCGTTGTTTCTTGTCAAATCGTACCTGTCTAATCATGTACAACGTGATAACCGAAACGGGTCACAGCGAGCAAGGAATATTTAAGGGAGGTGACAAAAGGGATCGGGACCAAAAGATCCCCCTGTGGGAGCGAGCCTGCTCGCGAAAGCGCCGGTACATCCAACATCTATGTATCAGACAGACCGCTTTCGCGAGCAGGCTCGCTCCCACAGGTAATGGGGGTTAGCGTTGTTTTAGGCGGTCAATCACGACAGCCAACAGCAAGATCGAACCCCGAATCACATACTGGTAAAACGTATCGATGTTCTTCAGGTTCATCGCGTTCTCAATAATCGCCAGAATCAACACCCCGGCAATCACATGCCGAATCATGCCGATCCCGCCACTCAACGACACCCCGCCCAACACGCAGGCAGAAATCACCGTCAGCTCAAAACCCTGGCCAATCATCGGCTGGCCGGAGGTCATGCGCGACGCCAGAATCACCCCGGCCAACGCCCCGATCACCCCGTGCACGGCGAAAATGATGATCTTGGTTCGGTCAACGTTCACCCCGGCCAACAGCGCCGCTTCCTGGTTGCCGCCAATGGCCATGGTGTTGCGCCCGTAGGTGGTGTAGTTCAGCAGCCAGCCGAAAAACAGGAAGCAGACGATGGTGATCAGAATCGGCACCGGCACACCCAACAACTGGCCGTTACCGAAGACGAAGAACTGCTCTTGCGACACGCCCACCGCTTTGCCGTTGGCGAAGATGTAAGCCAGGCCGCGGACGATCTGCATGGTCGCCAGCGTGGTAATCAACGCATTGACCCGCAGCTTGGCGATCACGATGCCGTTGATCAACCCGACAATCAGCCCCATGCACAGCGCCGCAACCACACCGAGAAACACGCTGTCGGTGTCGCGCATCACCACCGCGGCGACCACGCCGGCACAGGCAATCACCGAACCCACCGACAAATCGAAGTGCCCGGACGCCAGGCAATACAACATGGTGCAAGCGGCAATCCCCGTCGTCGAAATCGCCAGGCCCAGGCCGCGCATGTTCAGCGGTGAAAGGAAGTTGTCGATCATCAAGGTGCAGAGCACGAAGATGCCGACAGCCGCCAGCAGCATCACCCAATCATCGAGAAAGCGCCGCAGGTCCAGAGGTTTGCGCTGGGTGGGCAAAGCGTTGTTTTGGATTGTCATAGTCACCTCTCAGTTCGCCACGCCGTCAGCGCGTTGGCGCGGCAAAGCCAGTTGCAGCAGGTTGGATTCATTGGCCTCTGCGCGAGACAACTCGCCGCGCATCGCGCCTTCGCAGAGCACCAGGATGCGGTCGGAAATACCCATCACTTCCATCAGGTCGCTGGACACCACAATCACCGCGATGCCGCTAGCGGCCAAGTTGTGGATGATCTGGTAGATCTCGGCTTTGGCGCCGATGTCGATGCCGCGCGTCGGTTCGTCGAGCAGCAGGACTTTCATCGGCATCGACAGCCAGCGACCGAGAATGGCCTTCTGTTGATTGCCGCCCGACAGGTACATGATTTTCTGCGCCGCGTTGGGGGTCTTCACTTTCAGCGCTTTGATCTGCTTGTCGGCGTTGTCCTTTTCCCACAGGCCACGCAACAGGCAGCCGAAGGTGGAGTGGGCGCCGCGGGCACTGATGTTGATGTTCTCGGCGACGCTGGCGAGCGGCAGGATGCCCTCCTTCTTGCGGTCCTCGGGGCACAGCAGAATCCCGGCGGCAATCGCATCGCGGGGTGAACGCAACTTCAGTTCATGACCGCGCAACTCCAGGCGGCCGGCGGTGTTGCGCTCAAGGCCGCTGAGCATGCGGAACAGCTCGGTGCGACCGGCGCCGACCAAGCCGAACAACCCGAGAATCTCGCCTTTGTGCACCTCGAAACTCACCGGCTCACGCAAACCCGGCCCCAACAAACCGTCGACCTTGAGCGCCACCGCGCCACGTTGACGGTGGCGGTAATCGTAGATGTCCTGAATGTCGCGACCGACCATGCAGGTCACCAACTGATCGTGAGTCAGTTCGCTCATGTCCTCGAACGTGCGCACAAAGCGACCGTCCTTGAACACCGTCACCGCGTTGCAGATGCGGAACACTTCTTCCATGCGATGGGAGACGTAAAGCACCACTTTGCCTTCATCGCGCAGGCGACCGATGATTGCCATCAACCGATCGATTTCCCGTGCCGACAGGCTGCTGGTCGGTTCGTCAAACGCAATCACATGCGCACCACGGGACAAAGCCTTGGCGATTTCCACCAGTTGCCGCTGACCGAGGGACAGGCGCCCTACTTTCTCTTGCGGATCGATTTCATCGGCCAGGCCTTTGAGGCAGGCCAATGCCTGTTGCCGCAATACGCCGCGATTGATCAGGCCGAAACTGGCCGGCAGATGACCGAGAAACAGGTTCTCTGCCACGGTCATTTCCGGGACCAGGTGCAGCTCTTGATGGATCACCGCGACGCCACTGCCGATGCTGTCGGCGGTGGACTTGAAAGCCATCGTCTGCTCGCCGATCTGCAGGTCGCCGCTGCTCGGGGTGTAAGCACCGCCGAGGATTTTCAGCAGGGTCGATTTACCGGCACCGTTCTCGCCCATCAAGGCGTGAACCTGTCCCGGGTGGGCGACGAAGCTGATGCCATCCAGCGCCTTCACCCCGGGAAAGGTCTTGCCGATCCCGTTGAAGCGCAAGCCGCCGGCATTGTGTTGTTGTGTTTTTGATTGCGCGTGCATAACCCACCTCTTCACACAGATCAGGCGGCCCCGTCGCCAGGGCCACTGATGAAATCAACCGGCCCTCAGTTCCAGAGGCCGATCTTTTCCAGTTCCTGCTTGAAGTTCTCGCGAGTGATCAGCGTCACGTCGTCCATCGCGGTGTACTTCGGCGGTTCTTTGCCGGTGGTGACCCACTCGTACATCATGCTGGCGGTGTTGTAGCCCTCGATGTGCGGGCTCGGCAGCATCGATCCGAAGAAGCCGCTGTTGGCCTTCTTCAATTCGCCGATGGCGTCGGTGCCGTTGATGCCGATGCCGATCACATTGGCCGCGGCAAAACCGGCGCTTTCGGTGGCGCGCACACCGCCCAGCACGGTGTTGTCGTTCATGCCGCCGATGATCAGGTTTTTCGCTGCGCTCGGCAGTTTCACCAGCGCCGAGTTGGTGGCGTCCATGCTGCCGGGTACGTCGAGGGTTTTCAGGGCCGAGAACAGAATGTGGTCTTTCGGCATGCCGGCGTCTTCCAGCGCTTTGACTGAACCGTCGGTGCGTTTCTTGCCGGTGTCGAGTTCGTTGAAGGTGTTGATCACCGCGTAAGTGTCTTTCCAGTCCCAGCCACGTTTCTTCGCTTCGGTGGCCATGGCGCTGCCCTGCTTCTGGCCGACTTCGAACGCTGCCATGCCGAGGTACGGAACATCTTCCATGAACTTGCCGCTGGCATCGACGAAACGGTCATCGACGGCGATGACTTTCAAACCGTTGAGCTTGGCCTTGGCCATGATCGCAGGTCCCAGGGACACGTCTGGCGGGCAGATCACGAAGCCCTTGGCACCGTTGGCGGCGAGGCTGTCGATGGCCGAGAGGGTTTTCTCACCGTCCGGCACAGCGATCTTGATGACGGTGAAGCCCTTCTCTTTCCCGGCCTTTTCGGCGAACGCCCATTCGGTCTGGAACCAGGGCTCTTCCGCCTGCTTGACCAGAAAACCGATCTTCACTTCCTCGGCCGCCAGCAACGAACTGCTCAGGCTGACCGCGGTGACCGCCAAAGCGGCACAGCACAGGGAACGGATCCCACGACGACGATTCATAAGCTGACTCCTTGTTATTTTTTTTGAGCGTGATTTGAAAGCCGGTGCAGCAAATAGTCATATCGTATGATGATTGGATTTCAGACGTAGTTCCGCGCCTGAAACCCGATTGATTCAGTCGTGGTACATGACCGAGCGACCACCGTCGATGGTGATGCACGAGGCATTGATAAACGGCGCTTCATCGCTGGCCAGGAAAACGGCCGTCATGGCGACTTCGATCGGCTGCCCGATGCGACGTGGCGGATGCAGATCGAAGGCGCGCTGACGCTCGGCATGCGGGTCGGCAAAGGCGTTCCAGTAATCGACGTTCAGTTGGGTTTCGATGTAGCCCGGCGCGATGGCGTTGACGCGAATGCCCTTCGGCGCATATTCGATGCCCAGGGCGCGGGTCAGGCCGAGCAAGCCATGTTTGGCCACCGGGTACGGAAAGCAGCCGGGAATGATGTGAGTGGAATGGGTCGAGGCGATGTTGATGATGCTGCCGATGCCCTGTTCGATCATCTGCGGCAGCACCGCTTTGCAGCCATACCAGGCGCCGTCCAGGTCGATGGCGAAGCAGCGGCGCCAGTCTTCCTCGGTCATTTCCAGCGGATCGCGGAACACATTGACCCCGGCGCAGTTGACCAGCACGTCTATCCGGCCGTGAAGCTCGATCGCCAATTTAGCCATTGCGTGCAGGTCTTGTTGCCGGGATACGTCGGCCGTGATCGCCTGAACATCAAAGCCTTTGTCCCGCCAGTGAGCCGCGACTTTCTCGACTTTCTCACCCTGGATATCGCTGATGATCAGCGTGGCCTGCTGGGAAGCGAACGTCGCGACAATCGCCTCGCCGATACCCTGAGCGGCACCGGTCAGCAGTACGACCTTGTTTTTCAGTCGCTCACCCTTCGGCGGCTCGGGCACCGGTGGCAAGGAAAGAGGTTCAGCCATGGGTCAAAACCCCTTTTTGAAGGCATGGCAAAAACCGGGCATCGGTCGATGTCCGGTCAAAAGGCTTTTTGGAAAATCGCTGCATCACTTCACCTGTTTTGTTTTTTTAAGTGTGAGTGCGTGTAACTGATGCCGGACTATAAACCCGACTCTCTCATAATCTCAATATATAATTTTACATCCCATATTTTGGGATTTAACCGGCAAATCTCTGACAAGCTTTTCCGGGCACATCGACTCGAATCGACAGCAACGCGCCGTCCAATGGATGGTTGAGCGGGCTCGCGGCACTGGTGATGTAGAGGGTTTTCAGGTCTTCGCCACCGAATACGCAACTGGTGGGGCGGCTGACCGGCAGTTCGATTACGCGATCAACCTGCCCGTCCGGGGTCAGCCTGAGTAGGCAACTGCCGTCCCAGCGCGCGTTCCAGATATACCCCTCGGCATCCATTGCCGAGCCATCAGGGCCGCCGCGTTCATGGGGCCCGAACCAGACCTGGGCCGGGTCGAGGTTGCCGTCGGTGCGGATGAAATACTGGTAGAGCGTGCTGTCGAGGCTGTCGGCGAAATACACGGTGGTTGCGTCTGCGCTCCACAGCAACGTGTTAGGGATGCCCAGCCCTCGAAGCAACGGCGTGACCCGTGCATCGCGATCGATGCGAAACAGGCCACCGGAACGCCGCACGATGGGCAAATCTTCGCCCTGCTCGCCGATGTTGTTCTGCATGGTGCCGAGCCAGAGCCGGCCCTGCGCATCGCAGCGGGCTTCATTGGCACGATTGCCGGGTTGCGGGTCGGCGACGCAAAACAAGGTCAGTCGTGGTTCCAGGCCGGGAGAATCAAGATCGAGTCGATACACGCCGCTGTTCAACGTCACCAATGCATCGCCGCTTTCGCAAGGGATGAAGGCAGACACGTGCTCGGGCATCTGCCAGATCTGCACGTTGGCGCCAATCAGCCGCAGCGCCTGTTGACCGGCGATATCAACCCAGTACAGCGCCTGGGTCGGTGTGTCCCAGAACGGGCCTTCGCCGAGCTGCGCGCGGTGTTCGGTAACGGCAGTCCACGTCATGAAACCTCCTGCTTTTTATGGTTGTCAGCTGGCCTTCTTGTCGGCCATGACTTGCGGGTAAAAACGCTTGATGGCCAGGTCGGCGTTATCGATCAGGGTCATGCAGGCCCAGACACCCCGCGCGGTATCCCGGGCGGCAATGGCCTCGGCCATGTCTTTGTGGATCGGCAGCGTGCGGCGCAGTTCGTCCGGGTCGGCGGCGGACACTTCGAAAGACACCGCCAGCAGTGCGCCGAGGGCCGGAACCATTTGTTCGATGAATTGGTTGTGGCTGGCGGCGAGGATGCACTCGTGGAAGAACTGGTCGGCACGGTTGTAATCGACGCCGCTGTCCACTGCCCGCTCCAATGCGTTGTAAGCCTGAAGGATGGCTTGAACCTGCTCGACGGTAGCGCGCTCGCACGCCCAGCGTACGGCCATCGGTTCGATGGTGCGGCGCAGGTCGAGCAAGTCGTCGACGAAGTTTTCCGGCAAGCCGCTGCGCGACAGCCAGCCTACGACTTGCGGATCGAAGAGGTTCCAGCGCCGCACCGGCAACACCCGCGTACCGACTTTTGGCCCGACTTCGAGCATGCCTTTGGCGACCAGGGTTTTGATGGCTTCGCGGATTACAGTGCGGCTGACACCGAGTTGCTCGCCCAGGTCGGCTTCGACCTTGAGGGTCTCACCTGGTTTGACCTGCCCCGTGGCGATCCAGCAACCCAGCCAATCGACCGTCGACGAATGAAAACTGCTGGACATGGACACCTCGATTCAGGGACGGCACAAAGCCGTTCGCGATGGGTGTCCACGCTAATCATCATACGATTGGCTGTCAATTTGAATTTTTCTGTTTGACGGCGTCCAGGCGATCAATTTGAACGAATCCCTATTGTGACCTACGGTTAGCCACGACAGATCAAGCAGTCAATAGCATCTGTACCACTAAAGTCAGCTATCGACAGGTATAAGCATGAACATGGATGCGTCTACGCAATACCCGATTGTTTTAGTCCACGGCCTTTTTGGCTTCGATAAAATTGCCGGCTATCCCTACTTCTTCGAGATCAAAGAAGCCTTGGAACATGCAGGCGCCAAAGTGTTTGCCGTCAACATTCCAGCCGTTAACGGTAACGAGGAGCGCGGTAAAAAACTGCTCGAACACGTCAACCGTATTTTGCAGGAAACGGGAGCCGCCAAGGTCAATCTGATCGGGCACAGCCAAGGTCCACTGGCCGCACGCTACGTAGCGGCGCTACACCCGGAAAAGGTCGCATCAGTCACTTCCGTCAGCTGCCCCAATCATGGCTCCGAGATTGCCGACCAATTGCATAAGGCGCTGACGCCTGGAGAGTTGCCTGAAGCGCTCGTTTTAGCCCTGTTCAAAGCAGTTGGCTCCTTCATTTCGTTGATCAGCGGTCATCCGCAAAACCCTCAGGACGCTCAAGCGGCTTTCGAATCCCTGACCAGCGCAGGATTGGCCGCTTTCAATCTCAAGTACCCGCAAGGGATACCGGAACATTGGGGTGGGGAAGGCAACGAAATTGAAAACGGCGTGTATTACTACTCTTGGAGCGGGATCGTACAAAACTTTCAAAGCCTGCAACCCCTCGATCCGTCCCACTTGAACTGTATCGTGCTGTCGAAGCTATTTTACAAAGAGAAAAACGCCAACGACGGGCTGGTCGGTCAATACAGTTCGCACCTGGGGAAAGTGATTCGCTCGGATTACCCGATGGACCATTTTGACGCAGTCAATCAGATTGCAGGGGTCGACAGCTGGAATGTCAACCCGGTGAAGCTCTACCTTGACCATGCCGCTCGGCTCAAGAGCAAGGGTTTGTAAGCCCAATGACAGCGGCCCGCTTAATAGCGGGCCGTTTTCCAGAACACAGCAACTCAGCGAGTTACGGCTCAAGCCCGATGGGGAAGAACTCGCCGCCGCTCCACACGCCTAGCCAGCGTTGCCCGTCGATCTCGCGTGTGACGGCCAGCTCCACCAATTGGTAAAACACGTTGCGGTGGATCAAGGCTTCTAAGTTGGTGCGAACATGCACGTAGGGTGCAGGCTCCTGCGTTACCGGGTCGATCACCACGCGCATGGGGTGTTCGGCACCGGCCTCGGCGGTCTCATCAACATTGGTGGTGAAGCGCAAGACTTGGGCTTCGCCCTCGCCCTCCACGTCCACGGCAATCGCCACGAAGGGCGCATCGTCGACCTTGATGCCAACTTTCTCGACCGGGGTAATGAGGAAGTAATCGTCACCATCGCGGCGAATGATGGTGGAGAACAGCTTGACCATCGGCTTTCGCCCGATCGGCGTGCCCAGGTAATACCAGGTGCCGTCACGGGCGATACGCATGTCGATGTCGCCGCAAAAATCGGGGTTCCACAGGTGGACTGGCGGCAAGCCTTTGGTTTTGGGGATTTGCCCCAACAGATCGTTGGCTTTTTGCGGGCCACTCATGGCGTTCTCCTTTTCAATTACTGGTCGCTGAGCCCCAGCAGGCTGCGCGCGTATTGTTCCAGCGGCGGGCCCATCAGGTCCTCTGGCTTTTTGTCGTGGAACGTCAGTAAACCGCCACGACTCTTGATGCGTGCAGTATCAATCAAATACTGGGTGCTGGTCTCGATCAACATGATCTGAATCACGCCGCCGTCGATACCGAGGCGATCCAGGGCCTCCTGATCCAGCCACTCATCCGAGTTGCCAATACGGTCGTCGGACCTGGCGAACCGGGTATAGAGCAGGTAATGGGCACCGGCGGCACGGGCTTCGCCCATGGCTTGATCAAGGCCTTGCGGGGCACGGGCGCGGCGAACCATAGGGAAGTATTCGACAAAACCATTGAAGGCGACTTCGGCTATCACGTTAGGTCGTGGGTAGACAGCACTGCCTGGTGGCACAAAGGCGCCTTGGGCGATATACACGAAAGAGTCCGGTTGAATGCGCAGGTTATTCACACGACGACTGTCGCTATGGTCGAGCAGCCCCGCATCGCTCATGTGGTAGCGAGTCCCTTCAGCCAGATCGCTGACATTCATGCAGCCACCAAACGCCAAAACGGCCAGCAGCAAAACCAGGCTACGCATCCTACCCTCCAGAGGCCGGTGACGGAAAACCGGCGAATGGCCATGGGATGCAGCTTCCGCGCCAGCTCGGGAACATCAGCGCCTCGCGATGAGGGAGGATCAACCGCCGATGATTTTCATCACGGTCGCGCCACCAGAAAATGCCACTTCCTGTTTATCACCCAAGGCTTTCACCAAGAGTCTCTGCAAGGCGGGCAACGCTTGATGACGGGGTTTGTCCAGCAGATCGCCGACATAGTGGCGGTTGCTCGACGACAGGCAGCCATGCAGCCAGCCAGTCGACGACAGACGCAGACGCGAGCAGGTGCGACAGAACGGAACGCTTTCGTTGGCGATCACACCGAAGTGCCCTTGGCCCGGAATCTCGTATCGCACGGCTGTGGCATCGACTGGCGCATCGGCCTGAAGGTATTCGTAGTGCTCACCGATCAGGCTCAGCAACTGCTGAAGGCTGACAAACTGCTGCAGGAAAGCATTGGAGTCGCTGGCCAGATGGCCCATGCGCATTAGCTCGATGAAGCGAAGCTCATAGCCGCGCTCCAGACAGTAATCGAGTAGTGGCATCACTTGATCGAGGTTTTGCCCACGCAGTGGCACCATATTGACCTTGATCTTCAGGCCGGCTGCGCTGGCCTGATCCATACCGTCGAGCACAGTCGCCAGATCGCCGCCACGGGCAATGCTGCGAAACGCGCTGGCATCCAGGGTATCGAGGGAAACGTTAATGCGACGAATGCCGGCGTCGACCAGCAGTGGCAGTTTTTTCGCCAGCAACTGACCGTTGGTAGTCAGGCTGATGTCCGCCAGGCCCATCTGCCCGACGGCGGTCATGAAGGTTTCGAGTTTGGGGCTGACCAGCGGTTCGCCACCGGTGATGCGCAAACGCTCGATGCCTGCGGCCTCGATCAGATACGCCACGCCACGCGCCATGGCCTCGGCCGACAATTCATCCTGCGCAGCCACTAACCGCTTGCCGTTGGGCACGCAGTAGGTACAAGCGTAATTACAGGCTGAAGTCAGACTGATTCGCAAATTGCGAAAACGCCTGCCTTGACGGTCAACGATCATGGATCACTCCGGCGGAAGAATATTCGGACCGCTAAAACTTGACTCACAAATCAAGTTTTAGCAATACCTATGCCTGAGTATATTCCTGCGGTACTGCGTCATGGTGTGAATATCATGGCGCAATAAGGCAACTGAATGGTTCAGCTGCTCGGTGTGTCGGTATCGCGCTTGCGCTTGTTGCCCATGCGCACGCCGATATCCATCAGGAACTGGAAGAAGCCTTCCTGATCTTCCAGCACATTGCTCCAGAACGGCGAGTGATACAGCGCCACAGCGCCGTGCACCAGTGCCCAGGACGCGCAGTAGTGGAAGTAGGGCGGCACGTCTTCGAGCTTGCCTTCGCTGATCCGCCCCTTGATCAGCAGAGTCAGGCGTTCGAAGTTCGAGGCGCGGATTTTGTGCAGTTCCTCGACCAGCTCCGGCACCTGATTGCCCTTGACCACCTTTTCTTCCAGACGATCGAACAACCGATAGCGTTGAGGATCGCGCATGCGGAATTCGAAGTAGGCACGGGACAGGGCTTCCTTGTCCTTGTCGACATCGGCCGAATGCAACAGCTCGTTCAAATCGCGCTCGTAATCGAGCATCAGGCGCAGATAGATTTCGGCCTTGGATTTGAAGTGCTTGTAGATCGTGCCTTTGCCGATACCGACGGCATCAGCAATCATCTCGACGGTGACACTGTCTTCACCTTGATCGAGGAACAGCTTGAGCGCGGTATCGAGAATTTCTTGCTCGCGGCGACGAAACTCACGGACCTTACGAGGTTCTTTATGCATAAGAAAAGGTCTGTAGGGGTCAAAATTCGAAGCCGCGTATTATGCCTAACTTGCGCAAAAATGCACGGATCATCCGACCATATATGTGTTTCTTGATGAATTCCGGTAGCTTCGCAGATTGATGAGAACTTAACCGAAGCGCCCGTATTCCAAATTTGTTTAAAAAACCGGGGCCGGTAAACTGGACTCGGCGCAATACTGATCAATACTTCAAATGTCGGCGGGGCATCTCCCCCAAGTGTCGCGCCGATATAGGTACCAACGGACCGCGTGCCTTTGTTTTACTCCTAATGGTCTTAACCCGGATTCACCCCCCAGAACCCGGGTTTTTTTTGCCTGCGATTTAACCTTTCACATGCGCCAGCGGAAAAAGTCGCTTGAAGTTCTCGGTGGTTTGCTCGGCAAACCGCTCGTAGGGCTCACCACGCAACATTGCCAGAAATTCCGCTACGTCGCGCACGTACTGCGGCAGGTTCGGTTTGCCACGATGATGAATCGGCGCCAGGTAGGGCGAGTCGGTTTCCACCAGCAGTCGGTCAGCCGGCACTTTACTGGCCACGTCACGCAGAGCGTCGGCATTGCGGAAAGTGACAATCCCGGACAAGGAAATGTAATAGCCCATGTCGAGCGCAGCTTTGGCCATCTCCCAGTCTTCGGTGAAGCAATGCAGAACGCCCGCCTGGGGCAGCGCGGCTTCGCGCAGCAGATTCAACGTATCGGCGCGGGCGCCACGGGTGTGGATGATCACCGGCTTGCCGGTCTGCTGCGCCGCTTGCAGGTGCAGTCGAAATGACGCCTGCTGCAACTCTGCCGCTTCTGGCTCGTAGTGATAATCCAGACCGGTTTCACCAATCGCCACCACACGCGGGTGGTTGAGCTCGCGCAACAGCCAATCCAGCGCCGGCGCGGCATTCGGTTGCACATCCAGCGGATGCACGCCGACCGAACAGTCGACGTCGTCGTAACGTTCAGCCAGGGCTTTGACGTCCGCGGCGTTCTCGACGCTGACGCCGATACACAGAAAATGCCCTACCCCGCGCTGGCGGGCCGCATCGAGTGCGGCATCCAGCGAGCCGTTGTGGGCGGCGAGGTCAAGACGATCAAGGTGGCAATGGGAATCTACGAGCATAAAAGGGCTGCAACTTACATCGTATGAGTGGGACGGTCGGACTTGAGGGCTCCGGCCAGATGGGTTTCGATTCGACTGCGCGCCGTGTTGTCGCCGTCGTTGAATTGCACGCCGACTCCCGCTGCCCGGTTGCCCTGCGCACCTTTCGGAGTGATCCAGGCGACCTTGCCGGCGACCGGAATCTTTTCCGGTTCATCCATCAGGTTCAGCAGCATGAATACCTCATCGCCCAACTTGTAGCTCTTGTTGGTCGGGATAAACAGGCCACCGTTCTTGATGAACGGCATGTAGGCTGCGTACAGCACGGACTTGTCCTTGATGGTCAGGGACAAAATGCCGTTGCGCGGCCCCGGATTGACGGCTTCATTCATGCTGACCTCCGTTGCTGATGCTCAGAGTCTAGGCTCAGACGGTCACTTCTGGATAGGCAAGGACGCCCATTGCACCAGCAGTGCCTCGAGTAGCAACACGCGATTGAGGTTGGCTTTGCTCATCACTTTCTGGCGCTGGGCGAGGATCCAGTCCTGGATAGTCAGGACTTTGTCCTGGCCGGCTTTCTGCGCGAGATACTGAATCACCTTGCGCATGTCCGTCAGTCCCAGCCCGTCCTCATCCTGAGTCAGCTGATAGCGCAGGATCAGGCTCGACCAATCGCAGAACCAGTCGAACAGCAGCAACAGCGGAATTGCATTCCAGCCTTCGGCCAATTGTGTTGGCGACTGTTGCTGCTTGAGCAACTTCTTCACGCCATCGACCACCAGCGCGCGCTGCTCGCGCACGCCCTGGGCCTGCAACTTGACGGCGGCCAGTGGCGAACCGGCGGCCAGAATCAGCAACTCGATGCGCTCTTCTTCCGAGCAGTCCGGCAAAGCCTTCGCCAGCCATGCAAGACTCATGGCTTCGCTCGGCAGTGGACAGGCCTGCTGCACGCAGCGGCTTTTGATAGTCGGCAACAGACGACTGGTCTGGTGGCTGACCAACAGCAAAACGGTATCGCCGGAGGGTTCTTCAAGGCTCTTGAGCAAGGCGTTGGCGGCGTTGATGTTCATCGACTCGGCCGGCTCGACCAGCACCACTTTGCGGCCGCCCATTTGTGCGGTCTGGACCACGAAACTGACCAGATCACGCACCTGATCGACCTTGATCGCCTTATCGGCTTCTTCCGGTTCCAGAATGTAGTTGTCGGGGTGACTGCCGGCCTTCAGCAACAGACAGGATTTGCATTCGCCGCAAGCATTCTGGGCGGATGGTCGCTGGCACAGCAAACTGGCCATCAAGCGCTCGGCCAGCGCACGCTTGCCGATCCCGGCCGGGCCATGCAGCAGATAGGCGTGAGCATGTTGCTTGCGGCCGGCCAACTGCTGCCAGAGATTGTCCTGCCACGGATAGGCTTCAGCCACGAGTCAACTCCAGCAGACGCGGCAGCAAGGCATCCAGTGACTGCTGAACCTGCGCCAGCGGCTGGGCGGCATCGACCAGGACATAACGCGCAGGATCGGCTTCGGCACGCTTGAGGAAAGCACTGCGCACCGCATCAAAAAAGGTTCGGCCTTCGAGTTCGAAACGATCCAGACGACCGCGAGCGCTGGCGCGGGCCAGGCCCACTTCCACCGGCAGATCGAAAATCAACGTCAGGTCCGGGTGCAGATCGCCCTGGACGAAGGTTTCCAGGGTCGCAATGCGCTCCAGCGACAGGCCGCGACCACCGCCCTGATAGGCGTAGGTCGAATCGGTGAAGCGGTCACACAAGACGACTGCGCCGCGGGCCAGCGCCGGGCGAATCACCTCGGCCAGATGCTGGGCTCGCGCGGCGAACACCAACAGCAACTCAGTGTCCGGGTTCATGACTTCATCAACCGGCGCCAGCAGCACTTCGCGGATCCGCTCGGCCAACGGCGTGCCGCCGGGTTCGCGGGTCAGCACAACCTCTATCCCAGCGGTGCGCAGGCGCTCGGCCAGGTATTCGCGATTAGTGCTCTTGCCGGCGCCTTCCGGGCCTTCCAGAGTAATAAACAAGCCAGTCACAGGCAGTCCTTAGTCAGAGTCATTGCGGGCTTTGCGGCGCGGTTGCATCCGGTTCGGGCACAGGTGCAGCAGCGGGTTCTTGAACGGGTTCTTGCGCCGGTTCCTGTGACGACTCCTGGGCAGGCGCTTGCGGCTCGGGTGGCGCCGCTGGAGCAGGCTCTTGCGGCGGCATTTGCGGCAAAGCCTCGGGGGCGGTGTCGGGCGATGCGGCCGGAATCGGTGCCTGCTCCTCCGTCGCCTCTGGCGCCGTGGCCGGCGCGGGGCTGGAGCGGTAGTCGGCGCGGCGCCTGATCTGGAACTCACGCACAGCGTTATTGTGCGCGTCCAGATCATCGGAGAACACGTGGCTGCCATCACCACGAGCCACGAAATAGAGGCTATTGCCAGCCACCGGATTCAGTGCTGCATGAATCGCTTCGCGGCCGACCATGGCGATCGGAGTCGGCGGCAGGCCTGAAATCATGTAGGTGTTGTACGGGGTCGCTTCCTTGAGATGGGCGCGAGTCAATTTGCCGTTATAACGATCACCGAGGCCGTAGATCACGGTCGGATCGGTCTGCAACAACATGCCTATTTCCATGCGCCGCACAAACACGCCAGCGATTTGTCCGCGCTCCTGTGGCACACCGGTTTCCTTTTCCACCAGCGATGCCATGATCAGCGCCTGATAGGGTTCGGTGTACGGCACGTCAGCCGAGCGCTGGCTCCACTCCTTGGCGAGGACTTCGTCGAGGCGATCGTAGGCTTTCTTCAGCAGCTCAACATCGGTCATGCCACGCACGAAGCGGTAGGTGTCGGGGAAGAATCGACCTTCGGGAAAGATCCCGGTGTGTCCGAGCTTGTCCATCACCTCGCTATCACTCAAACCGTCGAGAGTCTTTTCGAGTTTTTCATCCTTGGCCAGCGCGGCACGGACCTGATGGAAATTCCAGCCTTCGACCAGGGTCAGGCTGTACTGAACCATTTCCCCGCGTTTCCACAGGTCGATCAAGCCCTCGACAGTCATGCCGGGCTGCATGCGGTATTCGCCCTTGTGCAACGGTTGTTTGGCGAGATTGAAGCGCCAATACACGCGAAGCCAAAACGCATCCTTGATGACGCCATCGGCTTCGAGTCGATAGAAGGTACGGGTGGGTGTCGTGCCTTTTGGCACTTCCAGCAGTTCTTCCTGGGTGATGTTCAGCGGTTGTTCCAGCGCCGAATGGATTTTCCAGGCCGAAGCCCCCAAACACAGCCCCGCCAGAACCAATCCGGTTTCCAGCAGCAGCAAGAATTTACGTCTCACGTATCAAGCATCCAGTAGCGCGCGGGCAATGGTTTGGAGTTTACGGGTGAGCGGACCAACCGGCCAGCTCAGTGCTGCATAGGCGCACACAGGCCAAACGCCATACACGCTGTTGCAGACAAAGACTTCATCAGCCCATTGCAGCTGATCGAGAGTGATGTCGGTGATTTGGGTGGGGATCCCCAATGACTCGGCTTGAAACAATAATTCGGCACGCATCACGCCGGCCACGCCACAGCGTTTGAGGTCAGCCGTGATCAGTACTCCATCGCGCACCAGGAACAGATTGCTGAACACGCCTTCGATGACACGCCCGGTCTGATCGAGCATCAAGCCTTCGGCATGATCGGCGTCTTGCCATTCGGAACGGGCGATGACCTGCTCAAGACGGTTCAGGTGTTTGAGTCCGGCGAGCAGAGGCTGTTTGGACAGCCGCGTCGCACAGGGGAACAGGCGAACGCCCTGCTCTCCATGAACGGCAGGATAAGCAGCGGGAGGATTGCCTTGCAGAATACGTCGGGCATGAGCCGAGGGATCGGGCGCGTAACCACGCAAGCCGTCACCGCGAGTGAGGATGAGCTTGAGCACGCCCTCACCCAATGCGCTGGCAAAGGCCAGCAGCTCACTGCGGATCAACTCATGATCGGCAGCGATCGCCAGGCGCGAACAGCCGTCCGCCAGACGCGACAGATGTCGATCCAGCAACAACGGCTGCCCGTCCTTGACCAAGAGGGTCTCGAACAGACCATCGCCATAAGCCAGGCCGCGATCCTTCAGCGACAAAGCGTCAGCCGGCTGACCGTCGACCCAGCTGTCCATCAGTCAGCAAACCGGCGGAACACCAGTGAGCCGTTGGTACCGCCAAACCCGAAGGAGTTGGACAGCACCACATCGATATTCATATTGCGTGCGGTATGCGGTACGAAATCGAGGTCGCAACCTTCGTCCGGCTCATCAAGGTTGATGGTCGGCGGCGCTACCTGACTGTTGATCGCCAGCACACTGAAGATCGCCTCGACCGCGCCCGCCGCACCCAACAGGTGACCGGTCATGGACTTGGTCGAACTGACCGCCAGCTTGTAAGCGTGATCGCCGAACACCGACTTGATCGCACAGGCTTCGGCAAGGTCGCCCGCCGACGTCGAGGTGCCGTGAGCGTTGACGTACTGAACCTGATCGCCATTGATCTTGGCATCGCGCAGCGCATTGGTGATGCAACGGGCAGCACCGGCGCCATCGGCCGGAGGCGAAGTCATGTGGTAGGCATCGCCACTGGTGCCAAAGCCGATCAGCTCGGCGTAGATCGTCGCGCCGCGGGCCTTGGCGTGTTCCAGTTCTTCCAGAACCAGAGCGCCGGCACCGTCGGACAGTACAAAGCCATCACGGCCCTTGTCCCATGGTCGGCTGGCGCGGGTCGGTTCGTCATTGCGGGTCGACAGTGCGCGGGAGGCGCCGAAGCCGCCCATGCCCAGACCGCAAGCCGCCATCTCGGCGCCGCCGGCAATCATCACGTCGGCTTCGTCGTACATGATGTTGCGGGCCGCCATGCCAATGCAGTGCGTACCGGTGGTACACGCGGTGGCGATGGCGTAGTTAGGTCCCTGTGCACCCAGGTGGATGGACAGGAAACCGGAAATCATATTGATGATCGAGCCAGGCACGAAAAACGGAGAAATCCGTCGTGGGCCGGAATCATGCAGCGTGCGGCTGGTTTCTTCGATATTGGTCAGACCGCCAATACCCGACCCCATGGCTACGCCAATGCGCTCACGGTTGGCGTCGGTGACTTCCAGACCGGCGTTACGAACTGCCTGAAAACCTGCGGCCAGACCGTATTGAATAAACAGGTCGAGCTTGCGTGCTTCCTTGACCGACAGGTATTCCTCGACATTGAAGCCCTTTACCGAGCCGCCAAAACGGGTGGAATAGGCAGAAAGGTCGGTGTGTTCGATCAGACCGATGCCACTGCGGCCAGCCAGAATGCCCTGCCAACTGCTCGGCACATCCGTGCCCAGTGGCGACAACATACCCATACCGGTGACTACGACGCGTCTACGCGACACAGCACTCTCCTTTTTCAAATGACGACTTTGCATCAGGCCTAAAGAAAAAACCGCACGCCGTGATGGCAGTGCGGTTTTTCCATGACAGCAAGCAACGATTACAAGCTATTAAGCCTGGTGGTTAGTAACGTAATCGATTGCAGCTTGTACAGTAGTGATCTTCTCAGCTTCTTCGTCAGGGATTTCGGTCTCGAATTCCTCTTCCAGAGCCATCACCAGCTCAACGGTGTCAAGGGAGTCGGCACCCAGGTCTTCAACGAAGGAAGCAGTGTTGACCACTTCTTCTTCTTTAACGCCCAGTTGCTCAGCAACGATTTTCTTGACGCGCTCTTCGATGGTGCTCATACCTTGTTTTCACTCCTAATGGACAAATTCAGGCAGCTGGCCAGTGGGTAAGTGTATAGAAAGACTTTTCAGTTTTTCAACTGAAAGCTTCACTCCTCAAACCCGGTGGCCCTCTGCCTATAAATAGATTGCAGCTTTATAACGGATTTTAGACAGCTCGTATGACATTTTTTTGAAGCAACCCGTCACATTTAACTCATGTACATCCCGCCGTTCACCGGGATTGTAGCCCCAGTAACGTAAGCCGCACCGTCGGATGCAAGAAAAGCGACCACAGACGCGATCTCTTGAGCTTGTCCCAGACGACCCAGCGGAATCTGCGTCTGCAAGGCTTCACGCTGTGCCTCGGGCAATTCGCGGGTCATATCGGTGTCGATGAACCCAGGAGCCACCGAGTTTACCGTAATCGAACGCGAACCGACTTCACGCGCCAGTGCACGGCTGAAACCTTCCAGACCGGCCTTGGCGGCTGCGTAGTTTACTTGGCCTGCGTTGCCCATGGCACCCACAACCGAGCCAATACTGATAATTCGTCCCCAACGGGCTTTGGTCATGCCGCGCAAAACGCCCTTGGACAGGCGGAACAGACTGTTCAGGTTGGTATCGACGACATCATGCCATTCGTCATCTTTCATGCGCATCATCAGATTATCGCGGGTGATACCGGCATTATTGACCAGGATCGCCGGCGCACCGAACTGCGAAGTGATGCTCGCCAGTACTGCAGCAACGGACTCGTCGCTGGTGACGTTGAGCTCCAGGCCAGTGCCTTGAATACCGTTTTCCTTCAGGGTAGCGGCAATGCGCTCGGCACCCGAGGCAGACGTCGCGGTGCCGATAACGATGGCACCCTGACGACCCAATTCCAGGGCGATAGCCTGGCCGATACCGCGGCTCGCGCCGGTGACCAATGCAACTTTACCTTGCAGACTCATGCAGGCTTCTCCTGATTCAGGCCAGCGCTGCACGGGCGGCAGCGAAGGCATCGGGGGTATTGAGGTTGGATGTCGACACGCCTTCGGCGCAACGCTTGTTCAGACCAGCCAGCACTTTGCCAGGGCCGCATTCGACCAACTGGGTAGCACCCTTGGCGGCCAGTACCTGAACCGATTCGACCCAGCGTACAGGCTTGTAAAGCTGCTCAAGCAGATCGCGCTTGAGGGTTTCCAGATCCGCTGGCACGCTGGCGCTGACGTTCTGAACCACCGGGATCTGCGGCACCTGCCAGTCGATCGCTGCGATCGACTCGGCGAAACGCTCGGCCGCCGGACGCATCAGCTCGCAATGGGACGGCACGCTGACCGGCAACGGCATGGCACGCTTGGCACCACGAGCCTTGCAGCCTTCGATGGCGCGCTCGACCGCTGCCTTGGCTCCGGCGATGACCACTTGACCAGGGGAGTTGAAGTTGACCGCGCTGACCACCTCGCCTTGCGCCGCTTCGGCACAGGCTGCCAACACGTCAGCGTCGTCCAGACCGAGGATCGCGGCCATGCCGCCCTGCCCGGCCGGAACGGCTTCCTGCATCAACTGACCACGGCGTTCAACCAGCTTTACCGCGTCGCCCAGGCTCAGACTGCCTGCGGCGACCAAAGCGCTGTATTCGCCCAGACTGTGACCGGCAACATACGCCGGACGCGCGCCGCCTTCAGCCAGCCACAGACGCCACAGGGCAATCGAGGCGGTCAGAATGGCCGGTTGGGTTTTATCGGTTTGATTGAGTTGCTCTTCCGGCCCTTGCTGGGTCAGTGCCCACAGGTCGTAACCCAGAGCATCGGAAGCTTCTTTGAAAGTATCGAGGACAACCGGATGTTGCGCGCCCAACTCGGCCAGCATGCCGAGGGACTGCGAACCCTGTCCCGGAAAGACGAATGCGAGGGAAGCAGACATGTAACAAGCCCCTAATGATCTTGTCGTCGGAGAATTGACGTCCCGCTTGGAGGAACGCAAGAAACTGACAGTTGGATGGCAAATTGAACTGAGCGGTCACATTTAAGCATTGTCCGACGAAAACGCCTAAAGCAACAAATCCTCCAGACGACCATGAATGCGTTCCGGCAGGTTTTCCTGGATCTCGATCAAGGCGCGCTGAATCGCACTCTGGAAGCCCTGAACCCCCGCGGAACCATGGCTTTTGACCACAATCCCCTGCAATCCAAGGAAACTCGCGCCGTTATGTCGCGCAGGCGCCAGATCGGCTTGCAAACGCCTCATCAGCGGCAATGCCAGAGCACCGACCACTTTCGACGCGAGGTTTTTCTTGAACAAGGCTTCGATGCGCCCGGCAATCATCGTCGCCAGGCCTTCGCTGGATTTGAGCAGGATATTGCCGACAAAACCGTCACACACCACCACATCGGCCTCGCCACGGTACACACCGTCACCTTCG
Source organism: Pseudomonas sp. MDT1-17 (assembly GCF_054898105.1). NCBI lineage: Bacteria > Pseudomonadati > Pseudomonadota > Gammaproteobacteria > Pseudomonadales > Pseudomonadaceae > Pseudomonas > Pseudomonas sp. MDT1-17. Next base: position 4,936,451 of record NZ_JBUBVM010000001.1, read on the forward strand.
ACAAAACCGATGTAATTGATGCCGCGAGCGCTCTGCAACAACGTGGCCGCCAGCTTGACCTGCTGATTGCCCTTGATGTCTTCAGTACCGATGTTCAGCAGCGCCACGCGCGGACGAACGATGCCGAGGGTTTCCGCCGCCACCGACCCCATCACCGCAAACTGCAACAGATGCTCGGCGCTGCAATCGACATTGGCGCCCAGGTCGAGCAACTGGCAATACCCCTTCTGCGTCGGAATCGCCGCAACCATCGCTGGCCGATCAATGCCCGGCAAGGTCTTGAGCACGAACCGCGACAGCGCCATCAGCGCGCCGGTATTGCCGGCGCTGACACAGGCCTGGACCTTGCCGTCTCGCAGCAACTCCAGCGCCACACGCATCGACGAATCGGGCTTGCCGCGCAAGGCCTGGGCAGGTTTTTCGTCCATGGCGATGACTTCGGACGCCGGTACAACCGACAGGCGCGAGCGATCCACAGCCGATTGGCCAGAGAGCAATTCTTCAAGAAGAGAGGGTTGACCGACGAGGGTCAGGTACAGCGAGGGCGTAGCAGACAGACAAGCAAGGCTGGCCTGAACAATGCTGCGGGGACCGAAGTCCCCGCCCATTGCGTCAATCGCGATGACTTGAGCAGACAAGTGATTACTCGTCAGCGCCCTTGTCGATCACTTTACGGCCACGGTATACGCCTTCTGGCGATACGTGGTGACGCAGGTGAATTTCACCGGTGGTTTTTTCTACAGACAGAGTGCTTGCCGTCAGGGCGTCGTGCGAACGACGCATGTCACGGGCAGAGCGGGATTTTTTGTTCTGCTGAACAGCCATAATTGATTAACTCCTAAACGTTTGGGTCACGCTTTAACTGCGCCAATACACTGAACGGGTTGGACCGCGTTACCTCGTCCTCGCTCGGTTCGGGCTCATCGAGACCCGCCGGCTGCTGGCATTCTTCCGGATGATGAGCAGGCACAATGGGCAAGGCGAGCAGAAGCTCCTCCTCGATCAGTGACTGCAGATCCAATGGATCTTCGCCCAGTTCCAGCACGTCATAACCTTTCGGCAACGACTGGGTATTCGCACCCTCCTTCACCACAGCATAACTGCATTCGCTATGGATCGGCAGGGTGACCAGCTCAAGACAACGCTGGCAAACCATTTTGACTTCGGTGTCGATAAAGCTGTGGATTACCACAGACTTACGTTCATCTCGTTCAAAAACGAATTTAGCCTGCACCGTACCGACAGTGTCGGAAAGCGGGTCGCAGAGTCTCTCCAAATCGGCCAGCAGCAGTTCACCTTGAAGGGTGGTGCCACGATCAGCCAATTTGCGCGGGTCAACGTGAGGTGGAATCGGGTCATTCAACATAGGCGCAGCATTATAGGGATGCACCCAGCCATGTCAAAGGAAATTCAGCCCTGTCCGTCACTTGCAAGCCTCCGCTAGAATTCGCGCCTGTCTTCTGGAGATGCGCATGCTGCCTTTATTACTCGCTTCAAGCTCGGTTTATCGCCGGGAATTGCTGGCCCGCTTGCAGCTGCCGTTTACTTGCAGCTCGCCGGATATCGACGAAAGCCATCGCCCGGACGAGTCCGCCATCGAGCTGGTAAAGCGCCTCGCCGAGGAAAAAGCACGCGCATTGGCCGGCAGCCACCCCGCTCATCTGATCATCGGCTCCGACCAGGTCGCGGTACTGGGTGATCGGATCATCGGCAAACCGCATACTTTCGAAAAGGCCCGCGAGCAGCTATTGGCCTCAAGCGGTGCCCGTGTCACCTTCTTGACCGGCCTGGCGCTGCTGAATAGCCAGACCGGCGTCTGCCAGGTGGACTGCGTGCCCTTCACCGTACACATGCGCACACTCGCCCCATCGCGCATCGAACGCTACCTGCGCGCCGAGCAGCCCTACGACTGCGCTGGCAGCTTCAAAGCCGAAGGCCTAGGGGTGAGCCTGTTTCAAAGCACCGAAGGCCCTGACGCCACCAGCCTGATAGGCCTGCCATTGATTCGCCTGGTCGACATGCTGCTGGCCGAAGGTGTGCAAATCCCCTAAAGATCAAAAGATCGCAGCCTCGTTTCACTCGACAGCTCCTACATTGAAATGCGTACCCCTTGCAGGAGCTGTCGAGTGAAACGAGGCTGCGATCTTTTGACTTAAAAAAAACCGGCAAAAACAGACTGTGTGAAAACCTAGCAATCTGCTCACCGGTTGAGAAAATGCCCGTATCGCAAGATACGGGCATTTTTTTATGCGCTATATCCAAGGTGAAAACCGCTCCCAGAGCGCGCTTTTTCCACTCTCGCTGGACGAGCTCATTCCCGACGATCATCTGGTACGGGTGATCGAAGCCTACATTGCTCTTCTGGACTTTGAGCAGTTGGGCTTTGATAAAGCCAGACCCAAGGCCACTGGGCGCCCCTCGTACGATCCCGCCGATCTGCTCAAACTCTATCTGTACGGCTATTTTCAGCGCATTCGTTCTTCGCGGCGACTTGAGGCCGAGTGTCGGCGCAATGTGGAGGTCATGTGGTTGTTGGGCCGACTGGCACCTGACTTCAAAACCATTGCTGATTTTCGGCGCGACAACAGTGCCGCGTTCACCGCAACCTGTCGTGCCTTCGTTCGATTCTGCCGCCAGGCTGGTCTGATTGCCGGAGAGTTGGTGGCCATCGACGGCAGCAAGTTTCAGGCGGTCGCTTCCAGCCGCAAACACCTGACACTGAAACAACTGAACAAAGGGGATCGAATCTACCAAGCGACCATCAGCGACTGCGGGAAATGCCCGCTGAAAAGCCGCTGCACCAAGGCTAAGCGTCGCTATCTGATGCGCCATGCCCATGAAGCGGCGTTTGAGCGAATGGAACAGCGGATGAAGGCCCATCCCGAGATGATGGTCTATCGCCGATCCATCGTTGAACACCCCTTCGGCAACCTGAAGCACTGGATCTTCGGCAACGGCCGGTTTTTGCTGCGCCAGCTGAAGGGGACTCGCGCAGAAATGGCGCTGGCGGTACAGGCCTACAACTTGAGAAGGGCTATCCAGGTGCTGGGAGCACGGAAGCTGATAGCGCTGATGGGCTGAGAGGCCCTTTGTTTTTTACATTCCAGAAAAGCAAATGCCCCGACAAGTCGGGGCATTTGCTTTAAGCCGCTGCGAACTGCGTTTTCACACAGTCTGAAAAAGCCGGTTTTTTTATGCAGCAAGAAGGTCAGCGCAACGAAGGCCCCTGGAAGCCCATCCACATCGCCAGATGCTCAGCCACGCTGGCACCGAGCTTTTTCGAGAAGCGATCGAACGGCGATTCCTGAACGGTGAAGTCCACCAGCTCTTTCTCGCCGATCACATCACGCGCCACCGAACTGGCATTCCCCAGACCATCGATCAGACCCAGCGGCAGTGCCTGCTCCCCGTTCCAGACCAACCCGGAGAACAGCTCCGGATGCTCTTTGTCCTTGAGACGGTCGCCTCGGCCCTTTTTCACGCTATTGATGAATTGCTGGTGTGTCGTATCCAGCACGCCCTGCCAGAACCGAGTCTCCTCAGGCTTCTGCGGCTGGAACGGGTCGAGGAACGACTTGTGCTCGCCCGACGTGTAAGTCCGACGCTCGACGCCGAGCTTCTCCATGGTGCCGACAAAGCCGTACCCGGCTGCCGTTACACCAATGGAACCGACCAGACTCGCCTTGTCGGCGTAAATCTGATCGGCCGCGCTGGCAATGTAGTAAGCACCAGAAGCCCCAAGGTCCGAGATCACCGCATACACCTTGGTAGCTGGGTGCAAACCGCGCAGACGGACAATTTCGTCATACACATAACCCGACTGCACCGGACTGCCGCCCGGGCTGTTGATCCGCAGGATCACACCCTTGACCTTCTCGTCCTCGAAAGCCGCACGCAGGCTGCCGACGATGTTGTCAGCGCTGGCAGGCTCCTTGTCAGCAATCATGCCGGTCACGTTGATCAGCGCGGTGTAGTTGCCACTGCGGGTCGCGGCTTTTTCCATGTCCATCAGCGGCGTGAACAGGACCAGCGCACCCAACAGGTACACAAAGGTCAGCAACTTGAAGAAAATCCCCCAGCGACGGGACCGGCGCTGCTCCTGCACGCTGGCCAGCAGGGTCTTTTCCAGCAGCTTCCAGCTTTTCTCGTCACCGCTCTCTGCGCCCGCCTTGGCGGGCGCTTTCCATTCGTCGGTCATGACTTCTACCCCAGCAAAAACGTATTAAGCCCGCTGACTCAGCCAGGCATGCAATTCTGAAAAACGATCAATGGCAAGTCGCGGCTCGAACAGCTTCAACGCCTCGATCGATTGTGCGCCATAGCTGACGGCCACGGAGTCCATGCCGGCGTTGCGCGCCATCTGCAGGTCAAAGGACGAATCACCCACCATCAGCGCCTGCTCCGGGCGAACTACGCAGTGCGCGAGGATCTGCTCAAGCATCAGCGGATGGGGTTTGCTGGCGGTTTCGTCGGCCGCACGGGTGATATCGAAATAATCCTCCCAGCCATGCGCCTTCAGCACCCGGTCCAGCCCGCGACGAGCCTTGCCGGTCGCGACCGCCAAGTGATAACCCTCGGCACGAAACGCTTCCATCGACTCGACAACGCCTTCGAACAACGGCGAAGGCACGGCTTCTGACGCAATGTAGTGATCGGCGTAGTGCTCGCGAAAGGCGATCAGCTCGGCATCGCCAATGTCCGGATACAAGGTACGAATCGCTTCCGGTAAGCCCAGACCGATGATGCCCTTGACGGCAAAATCATCACACAACTTAAATCCGGAGCGCTCGGACGCGACATGCATCGCCTCGACAATCCGACCAATGGAATCAGCCAGTGTACCGTCCCAGTCGAAAATCAGCAGTTTGTAATCAGATGGGTGCACTCAGGCGCTCCACGGTTTTGGCCCACATCTCATCCACGGGCGCCTGCAATTTCAGCTCACCGCCATCGGGCAGCGGCACAGTCAGCATGTAGGCGTGGAGGAACAGGCGCTTGCCGCCCAGGTCGCGAATTTCTTTACTGAAATCGTCATCGCCATACTTGGTGTCGCCGGCGATGCAGTGCCCGGCGTGCAAGGTATGGACGCGGATCTGGTGAGTTCGGCCGGTGATCGGCTTGGCTTCGATCAGGGTGGCAAAGTCGCCGAATCGACGCAGGACCTTGAACACGGTCACAGACTCCTTGCCCTCCTCTTCGTCGACCTCGACCATACGCTCGCCGGAGCGCAGATTGCTCTTCCCGAGCGACGCACGAACCTGCTTGATCGAGGCCGCCCAGTTACCGCGGACCAGCGCCATGTAGCGCTTATCGACGCCATCGCCGCGCAAGGCCGTGTGCAAGTGACGCAGCATGCTGCGTTTCTTGGCGATCATCAGCAGGCCGGAGGTGTCACGATCGAGACGGTGAACCAGTTCGAGCTCTTTGCAATCGGGACGCAACTGACGAAAGGCTTCGATCACCCCGTAAGTCAAGCCGCTGCCGCCGTGAACCGCAATACCGCAAGGCTTGTTGATCACAATCAGCGCCTTGTCTTCGAAGACAATCGAGGCTTCGAGTCGCTGCAACAGGCCTTGGGCCAGCGGTACCGGTTCGTCGCGCTCAGGCACGCGAACCGGCGGCACGCGCACGATATCGCCCGCCTGCAGCTTGTATTCGGGCTTGATCCGACCTTTGTTCACTCGCACTTCGCCCTTGCGCAAAATGCGGTAAATCAAGGTCTTGGGCACGCCTTTGAGCCGAGCGAGAAGGAAGTTATCAATACGTTGGCCGGCATATTCCGGCGAGACCTCCAGCAGTTGTACGGCTGGGGTCGAAGGGGCAGTAGTCGTCATGGCGCGGATGATAACAATTTTTTATGGAATTGAAGCACTTAATCATTGCTGCTATAGTCGCGAACGCCGCCAAAAGTGGCCTGGACAGCGGACTAACGGTCAAAAACCGGCCCTGACCAACGCAATTCACGAGGACGAGAGGCCGTCCTACGGGGCTTTCGCTACGAAACGGTAGAGTTTGCAGTTGTAACGAGCGCAGGTGACATGAGGCCTGAAGCATGCCGCAAAGCAGAGTTTTCACTCGCCTTGCGAGCAAATATTCACGGCCAGTTCACAAAGTGCAGTCAGCTACGAACAACCCCGAGCGAACGCTTCGGAAACAACGCCTAAATTAGCCATGATGCGTGACCTCCCCTTTCGGAGCTCACGGTAAATGCCAACCCGCTGCGGATTCTGCGCGCGGCAGCACCCGAATTATCAGGGATACGTGTAGGGTGGAGATGCACAACCGCCGGACTGTGTAGCAATAGGCTTTATCAAGACGCTTCATCTCGTCCACAGCCGCTGTTTGATTCCTCCTCCTGACTGAGTGCTTAAGTAGCCACAGCAAGCAGGACGCGTACGTCGCGACGCCGGCCCAATTGGCCGGGGTTCGCTAGACACTGGAGTGTCCAACCACTCCTGACGCACCTGACACCGACCATGAGAAGTCGTGTGTGCCGAACGCCGTTTCCGGCAGCCCGGAAACCGACGGTACTACATGAAAAGAATGCTGATTAACGCAACTCAACCCGAAGAGTTGCGTGTTGCACTGGTAGATGGCCAGCGCCTCTACGACCTGGACATCGAATCCGGTGCACGCGAGCAGAAAAAGGCCAACATCTATAAAGGCCGGATTACTCGCATCGAACCAAGCCTTGAGGCTGCCTTTGTCGATTTCGGCTCCGAGCGCCACGGCTTCCTGCCCCTCAAAGAAATCTCCCGCGAATACTTCAAGAAAGCCCCCGAAGGCCGCGTCAACATCAAGGACGTCCTGAGCGAAGGCCAGGAAGTCATCGTTCAGGTCGAAAAAGAAGAACGTGGCAACAAGGGCGCCGCCCTGACCACCTTCATCAGCCTGGCCGGTCGTTACCTGGTGCTGATGCCGAACAACCCGCGTGCCGGTGGTATCTCCCGTCGCATCGAAGGTGAAGAGCGCAACGAACTGCGTGAAGCCCTGAACGGCCTGGTTGCGCCAGCCGACATGGGTCTGATCGTTCGCACTGCCGGCCTGGGCCGCAGCAGCGAAGAAATGCAGTGGGACCTCGATTACCTGCTGCAACTCTGGACCGCCATCAAAGAAGCCTCGCTGGATCGTTCCGCGCCTTTCCTGATCTACCAGGAAAGCAATGTGATCATCCGCGCCATCCGCGATTACCTGCGCCAGGACATCGGCGAAGTGCTGATCGACAGCGTTGAAGCCCAGGACGAAGCCCTGACCTTCATTCGCCAGGTAATGCCGCAGTACGCCAGCAAGATCAAGCTGTACGAAGACAGCGTTCCGCTGTTCAACCGTTTCCAGATCGAAAGCCAGATCGAGACCGCTTTCCAGCGCGTCGTTGAACTGCCTTCCGGTGGTTCCATCGTTATCGATCCGACCGAAGCCCTGGTGTCCATCGACATCAACTCGGCGCGCGCCACCAAAGGCAGCGACATCGAAGAAACCGCCCTGCAGACCAACCTTGAAGCCGCCGAAGAAATCGCCCGTCAGTTGCGCTTGCGCGACATCGGCGGCCTGATCGTCATCGACTTCATCGACATGACCCCTGCCAAGAACCAGCGCGCCGTGGAAGAGAAAGTCCGCGAATGCCTGGAAGCCGACCGCGCTCGCGTGCAAGTCGGTCGCATCTCGCGCTTCGGCCTGCTGGAAATGTCCCGTCAGCGCCTGCGTCCATCGCTGGGCGAAAGCAGCGGCATCGTGTGCCCGCGTTGCAACGGCACCGGCATCATTCGTGACGTTGAATCGCTGTCGCTGGCGATCCTGCGCCTGATCGAAGAAGAAGCCCTGAAAGACCGTACCGCCGAAGTTCGCGCCCAAGTGCCGATCCCGGTGGCTGCGTTCCTGCTCAACGAAAAACGCAACTCGATCACCAAGATCGAACTGCGCACCCGTGCCCGCATCGTCATTCTGCCGAACGATCACCTCGAAACGCCGCACTTCGAAGTTCAGCGTCTGCGCGATGACAGCCCGGAAGCCAGCATCAATCAATCCAGCTACGAAATCGCTGCTGCCGCTGCCGACGTCGAAGAAGTCCAGCCTGCCGCTGCAACCCGCACCCTGGTACGCCAGGAAGCCGCGGTCAAGACTGCACCGGCCCGCGCCAACGCTCCGGTTCCGACCGAAGTCGTCGCTGCCGCACCTGTTGCAGCACCGGTTGCCGTGCCAGAGCCAAGCCTGTTCAAAGGCCTGGTGAAGTCGCTGGTCAGCCTGTTCGCCACCAAGGAAGAGCCAGCCGCTCCGGTTGTGGTTGAAAAACCAGCGACCACCGAGCGTCCGGCCCGTAACGAAGAGCGTCGCAACGGTCGACAGCAGAGCCGCAACCGTAACGGTCGCCGCGATGAAGAACGCAAGCCTCGTGAGGAACGTGCACCGCGTGAAGAACGCGCACCACGCGAAGCCCGCGAAGAAACGCCAGCAGTTCCAGCAGTAGCCCGCGAAGAACGCGCTCCACGTGAAGAGCGCGCACCACGCGCCCCTCGCGAAGAACGTGCACCGCGCGCTCCTCGCGAAGATCGCAAGCCACGTGGCGATCGTGAAGAGCGTCCGGTTCGTGAACTGCGTGAGCCTCTGGATGGCGCTCCGGCCGCAGCTGTTACCGCTGAAGAGCGTCCAGCTCGCCAGCCACGTGAAGAACGCGCTCCACGCCCACCGCGTGAAGAACGTCAGCCACGTGCCGAACAAGCCGCTGCTGCAGTCGCTGAAGAAGAGCTGATCACTAACGAAGAGCAACTGCAGGAAGACGGTCAGGAAGGCGCCGAAGGCGATCGTCCACGCCGCCGCTCCCGTGGCCAGCGTCGTCGCAGCAACCGTCGTGAGCGTCAGCGCGATGCCAACGGCAACGTGATCGAAGGTTCTGAAGAGTCCGAGTCCGCCGAAGGCGAAGCTGCTGAAACCAGCGAAGCGCCAAGCGCTGCCGATCTGGCCGCCGGCCTGGCTGTTACCGCAGCCGTTGCCAGCACCGTGATCAGTGCTCCAGCCGAAGCACAGGCTAACGAGCAAGCCGAACGCGCTACTGCTGCCACTCTGGAAACTGCTCCAGTGGAAGCGCCAGTGGTTGAAGCAACGACTCCGGTCGAAGCCACCGCAGCTCCGGAAATCGAAGTGGCCCCGGTTCGTGAAGCACAGCCTGTATTTGAAGCTGCCGCTGAGCCAGTGGTTGCCGCAGAGCCGATTGTTGAAACAGCAACCGAAACAGTGACCGAAGCTGTCCGTGAAGTTCGCGAAGAGCAAACCGCGTTCAACTGGGTAGCCGAGCCGGTAGCTGTTGAAGCTCCTGCACCGGTTGCTGAAGCCATCGTTTCCGAGCCAGTGGTTGTGGCTGCCGAGCCGGCTCCAGTCGTTGAAGCGCCGGTTCCGGTTGTTGCCGAAGTAGCTGCATCGGTGGTTGAAGCGGCCCCAGTCAGCGCCTTGACCGAAAATGGCCGTGCGCCGAACGACCCACGTGAAGTGCGTCGCCGCAAGCGTGAAGAAGAGCGTCTGCAGAAGGAAGCCGAACTGGCTGCCGCTGCTGCTCCGGTTGAAGCGTTCGTGGCTGCTGAGCCTGCACCGGTTGTCGCTGAAGAAGTCGAGGCAGTTCCTGCTCCGGCTGAACCGGCTGCATCGGTAATCGACGAAGCACCGCGCTCCGTTCAGGAAGCGGTAGAGCAACACGAACAAGCCCTGGAAAAAGAACACGAGCCTAAACCTCTCGTCTGATTCCATCGGCCACTAAAAAGCCCCGCCTGGTGATCCAGGCGGGGCTTTTTTTATTTCGTCTGAAAGACCGAGTCGCCTGCATTCGCGAGCAGGCTCGCTCCCACAGGGTTCGGCGGTGATTACATAACAGTGATCACACCGCAGATACGATGTGGGAGCGAGCCTGCTCGCGATGACGGTAACTCAGGCGAAAACCAACTTCTCAGGTGTATCCACATCCCACAACACCCCGGCATCCTCCACCGCCACTTCAACTACCCTCGCCGATGCAAACAACGCCTTGGCGCCATGATCACCCGATAACGCCATCAGCCCCGGACCAAACGTTCGGCCGAACCCCACCGGATGCCCATACTCGCCTTGATGCACCGGCACACTGATGGCGTCATCAGCAATCCCCGCCACCACACGCTCAATACTCGACGCAAGGATGAACGGCATATCCCCCAGCACAATCAGCCAGCCACTGAGCTGTGGACACGCTGCCACCCCGGCCGCGATGCTGTCACCCATGCCGGTCGATTCGATCAGCACAATCTCGCAGCCATAGGCCTTGGCCATGCGGATCACTTGCGGGCGATCCTCAGTGGTGACCAGGACGCGCGTCTCAAGGGAGGCCGGCAGATTCACCAGCACTTGCTCGATCACCGAACGAACAGTCCCATCGCGCCCCGTACAATCCGCCAGCAGCTTGTCCTTCTCGGCACCCGCCGCCTGTCGAAACCGACTGCCCTGCCCCGCCGCCAACACGATGACGCCGATAGGTTCACTCATACGACCTCCTGCAACAGCTTCTTCTGCTTCAGTTCGACGCCGTTCTTGATCGCGACGATTTCGGCCAGTAGCGACAAGGCTATTTCCGCCGGTGTGTGGCTGCCAATGTGCAAACCGATCGGGCCATGCAGCCGCTCGATGGCCTGCTGAGACAAGCCTAGCTGAGCCAGGTTCTCCCGGCGCTTCAAGCTGTTGACCCGCGAGCCCAGCGCACCGACATAAAACGCCTTGGAGTCCAGGGCCGTGAGCAATGCCATGTCATCCAGTCGAGGATCGTGGGTCAGTGCGACGATGGCCGTACGCTCGTCGGTTTGAATGGTGAGCACCGCTTCATCGGGCATGCCCGCGACAAACCGCCCGTGTTGCTCTTCCCAGCCGTAAACGAACTCGGTGCGTGGGTCGCAGATCAGCACTTCAAAATCCAGCAGCCGCGCCATCTCGGCGACATAACGTGACAGCTGCCCGGCGCCGATCAGCAACAAGCGCCAACGCGGGCCGTAAATGGCGCGCAAGGTCTGCCCGTCAAACGTCAGCACATCCGTCTTGTTGGCCGCTTGCAAAACCACTTCACCGCTCTCGATATTCAGCGCCCGCGCAACGATTTCATGCGCCTCGCAGCGCGCCAGCAACTCGGCAACCCAAGCCGGGTCGCCGACCCGCTCCTCGGTCAGGCGCAAGGTGCCGCCACACGGCAAACCGAAGCGTGCCGCCTCCTCACGGGTAACGCCGTAAGCGATCAACTGCACCGGCGGGTCATCGGCTGGAATTCGACCGTCGTGCAGCCGGGCAATCAAATCGTCTTCGACACATCCGCCGGACACCGAGCCAATCACCACGCCATCTTCACGCAAGGCCAGCATGGCACCAGGCGCCCGAGGCGCGGTGCCCCAGGTCTGGACCACGCTGTACAACACTACTCGCTGACCGGCGCGGCGCCATTCCAGCACGCTGCGCAGAACATTCAGATCGACGCTGTCCATCAGGCCTGCGCCTTCTGCCAACCTTGCAGCTGATAACGAACAGGCAGGTCGCGGATGCGCTTGCCGGTGGCGGCAAAGATTGCGTTGCACAGCGCGGGCGCAATCGGTGGCACGCCCGGTTCACCGACACCGCCCAATGGCACTACACCCGGTGGGGTGACCAGATGAATCGCGACTTCCTTCGGTGCCAGGGACATGCGCGCCACTTCGTACATGTGGAAGTTGTCCTGCTGAACCTTGCCGTCCTTGAAACTGATTTCCCCCAGCACCGCGTTGCCCAGGCCCATGACGCAGGCGCCTTCGAACTGCGCACGAATGCGCTCGGGGTTGATCTGCGGACCGCAATCCACGGCGATATCGGCCTTGTGCACGATCAGCGTGCCGTCGTCTTTGACTTCAACCTCGAGCACCGCCGCCACATAGGTGACGAAACTGTAATGCACCGCCAGGCCCAGGCCTCGGCCCTTGGGCATTTCACGCCCCCAGCCTGCGGCTTTGGCGGCGGTTTCCAGCACCGTGCGCATCCGTCCGGTGTCGATCGGATACCGCTCGGGCGATTCGCCGTAGTTCCACTCTTCACTCAAGGTGCGCGGATCGATCTGCCGGTCGGGGCCGAGCAATTTGATCTGGTACTTGAGCGGATCCTGGCCGGCCTTGTGCGCCAGTTCATCGACAAAGCTCTGAATCGCAAAACCGTGAGGAATGTTCGACACCGAGCGATACCAGCCAACCCGCGTGTGAATAGCCGCTTCCGGGTTTTCCAGGCGCACGTTGGGGATCGCGTAAGCCATGTTGGTAAAGCCCATGCCCAGCTCGAAGGCCGCCTCGTGGTTCATGCCCGGCGCAAACAGCGCGGTGATGCTCGGCGCCACGGTGCGGTGCAACCAGCCGGACGGCAGACCGTCCTTGTTCAGACTGGCTTTCAGATACTCGGCCGACACCGTGTGGAAATAGGAACAGTGGATGTCGTCTTCACGCGTCCATTGCACCCGCACCGCCTTGCCGGGGAATTCCTTGGCAAGGATCGCGGCTTCGATGATGAAGTCCGGTTTGGATTTACGACCGAAGCCGCCACCCAGCAGGGTGACGTTAAAACTGACGTTATCGAACGGAATGCCGAGGCGTTCGCCAATGCGTTCGCGGGTGACTTGGGGTGCCTGGCTTGGGGCCCAGGCCTCGCACACACCGTCCTTGAAGCGCGCGATGGCGACCATCGGCTCCATTGGCGCCTGCGTCAGGTGCGGCAGGTAATAGGACGCTTCGAGCGTGCTGTCGGCGCTGCCCATGGCCTCGTCGATGCTGCCGGTATTGCGCACCACTTTGCCGGGTTTCAGGGACGCGGCTTCCAGTTCCTTGCGGTAGGCAATCGAGTCGTAACTGGCATGAGGGCCGTCATCCCACTCGATTTTCAGCGCCTCGCGGCCTTTGATCGCGGCCCAGGTGTTGCTGGCCACCACGGCCACGCCGCCGAGCGGTTGAAACTCCAACGGCAGCGGACGATCTTCGATCTGGATGACTTTGATCACGCCCGGGACTTTCATCGCGGCGCTGGAGTCGACGGACTTGACCTTGCCGCCGTACACCGCTGGGCGCGCAATGGTGGCGTAGAGCATGCCGTCGAAATGTACGTCTGCACCGTAAATGGCGCGGCCATTGACGATGTCGGCACCGTCGATTGCCTTGGTCCCTTCCTTGCCGATGTAGCGAAATTCCGACGGCTGCTTGAGCCGCAGGCTGTCACGCGCCGGCACTGCAAGCGCACCGGCCGCGGCGGCCAGGGCACCGTAACCCAGCTCACGACCGGTCGGTTTATGGATGACTTTATGCAGCTGTGCATGGCATTCGCTGACCGGCACTTTCCACTGTTCGGCAGCCGCTTGTTCGAGCATGGTCCGCGCGGCAGCACCACAGCGACGCATCGGCTCGTACCAGTGGCGCATGCTGCGCGAACCGTCGGTGTCCTGGTTACCGAAGCGCACTTCGTCGCCCGGCGCCTGCTGCACCTTCATCATCGCCCAGTCCGCGTCCAGCTCATCGGCCACCACCATCGTCAGGCTGGTGCGCACACCCTGGCCCATTTCCGAACGGTTGCAGACCACGGTCACTATGCCGTCAGCGGCAATGCTGACGTAAACCTTCGGATCATCGATCCAGCCATGGGGCATGCCGTCGGCGCCGAACTTCTTCTCTTTCTCTTCGGCAAACGCGTCTTGCCAGCCCCAGCTCGCAACCAGAACCAATGCACTGGTCGCACCGACGCCTTTGAGGAAGCCACGGCGACTGAGGTTGTTCAGCACGAAATCATTCGGTAACTGGTTCATGCCTTGGCCTCCTTCAGGTGAGTGGATGCCTGGCGGATGGCGGTCTTGATGCGGTTGTAAGTGCCGCAGCGGCAAATATTGCCGACCATCGCCTCTTCGATCTGTTCGTCGCTGGGGTTGGGGTTGGTCTTGAGTAGCGCCGTGGCGGACATGATCTGCCCACCCTGGCAGAAACCGCACTGGGCCACGGCAGTGTCGAGCCAGGCTTGTTGAACGACTTGCCCGACCGGGTCGGCGTGCAGGTTATCGATAGTGGTGACGTTCTGGCCCACTACCGAACCAATCGGCGTGATGCAACTGCGCGCCGGAGCGCCTTCGATATGAATGGTGCAGGCGCCGCACAGGCCCATGCCGCAGCCAAATTTGGTGCCGTTGTAACCGGCCTCGTCGCGGATCGCCCAGAGCAGCGGCATGTCCTCGGTGACATCGAGTTGATGGTCTTGACCATTGAGCTTCAGGGTAATCATGGGCACGCCCGCATAGTTATTGGTTATGGGGTCGAGCAATCTGCCGCCAGGGGTTAGCGGTGGGTATTGCGCAGATCGGCTCAGGCTAATGAGGCTCTCTTATGCGGACGATAGCGTCTGCATCGGGCCTTTGGTGGAGCAAACGTTTGCATCGTTAGGTGGCTAAGTTAACTCAGCATTAACAAAAAAGCCCCGCACAGTTGAAGGTGTGCAGGGCTTTGAAATCAGTCTTGAAAGCATAGCCTCAATACCGATTGGGCTCCATTTCCAGGTCGACATGAAACCGTTCTGAAATGTCTTTCTGGATGCGTTGCGCCAGGTTCAGCAATTGCAGACCGGTCGCGTTGCCGTAGTTGACCAGCACCAATGCCTGCAGTTTATGCACGCCGGCATCGGCGTCACGGAAACCTTTCCAGCCGGCCCGCTCGATCAGCCAGCCCGCTGCCAGTTTCATTTGTCCGTCAGGTTGCGCATAGGCTACCAGGTCCGGGTAGTGCGCCTTGAGTTGTGCGACTAGCGCGGCGGGCACCAACGGATTTTTGAAGAAGCTGCCGGCATTGCCCAGCACCGCCGGATCCGGGAGCTTTTCATTGCGGATACTGCAAATCGCCTGGCTGACATCGGTGGCGGTGGGGTGATCGATGCCTTGCTCGGTCAGGCGCTGACGAACCGGGCCGTACTCCAGATGCAGGTGCGCGGCGCGGTCCAGGATGAATCGTACCCGCAGGATCAACCAGCGCCCCGGTTCCTGTTTGAACAGGCTGTCGCGGTAGGCGAAGTTGCATTCTTCCAGGGTGAAGTCCCGCAGTTTGCCGCTCTTGCGATCCAAAGCGGTCAGCCCGGCGAAAACGTCCTTGATCTCCACACCATAGGCGCCGATGTTCTGCATCGGTGCTGCGCCGACGGTGCCGGGGATCAGACTGAGGTTTTCCAGTCCGGACAAACCCTGCACCAGCGTGTGTTGCACGAACGGATGCCAAGGCTCGCCCGCCTCGGCTTCTATAACGACCTTGCTGCCGTCATCACTCAGGATGCGAATTCCGCGCGTGGCCATGCGCAGCACCAGCGACTGGATATCGTCCGTCAGCAGCAGGTTGCTGCCCCCGCCAATCACCAGCAGCGGCACATCATGTTCCACTGCATAGGCCAAGGCTTCACGCACGTCGGTATCGCTATGGGCTTGGGCAAATAACCGGGCCTGAACGTCGACACCGAAACTGTTGAACGGTTTGAGCGAAATCCGGGCTTGTACCTGCAAACTCATAACCGTCCCTTCAATTCGATCACCAGCAAATCACTGGCGCGCTCGATCAGGTCCAGCACCTGCTCAAAGCCTTGGTCGCCGTCGTAATACGGATCCGGCACTTCATCGATTTGCGACTGGTAGCGGCGCAGGAACAGATCCAGCTCGGCCTTGCCCTTGGCCGGTTGCAGGGCCTTGAGGTTGCGCAGATTGCTGTTGTCCATCGCCAGAATCAGGTCGTAGGCGGCGAAATCTGCACGGGACACTTGCTGGGCGCGCTGAGCGGACAGGTCGTAACCGCGCAGTTTCGCCGCAGCCTGGCTGCGCGTGTCCGGGGCCTTGCCGACGTGCCAGTCACCGGTGCCGGCGGAGGCGACTTCGATTCGATCGGCCAGCCCCGCTTCGCGCAGTTTGTGCCGCAACACACCTTCGGCCGTGGGCGAACGGCAGATGTTGCCCAGGCAGACGAACAAAACCCGCATCAGGCCTCCAGCAGGCGACGAACGCGCTCGAGGTCTTCAACGGTGTCGACGCCGGTGGGCGGTGCGATCAGCGCGTCGGCGACATGAATTCGCACGCCGTGCCACAGGGCGCGCAGCTGTTCCAGCGATTCGGTGTTTTCCAGCCAGCACGGGCCCCAGCTGACGAAGTCATTCAGGAAACCGGCGCGGTAGGCATAAATGCCGATGTGCCGACGATACGGCACGCCTTCCGGCAATTGCTCGCGGCTTTTGGCAAACGCGTCCCGGGCCCACGGCAATGTGGCACGACTGAACGTCAGTGCCAGGCCATTGAGGTCGCTGACGACCTTGACCACATTGGGGTTGAACAGGGTTTCCACGTCTTCGATCGGCTCGGCCAACGTGGCCATGCGCGCTTCGGTGTGGGCGGCCAGGTTGGCAGCCACCTGATCGATCACGCTCGGCGGGATCAACGGTTCGTCGCCCTGAACGTTGACCACAATGGCGTCCGGCGCCAGGCCCAGTTTCGTGGCGACTTCGGCCAGGCGATCGGTACCGGAATTGTGATCTTCGCGGGTCAGCACCACTTCGGCGCCAAACCCTTTGCAGGCCTCAACGATACGCGCATCGTCAGTGGCGACCACCACGCGCTCGGCACTGCTTTTGCTCGCCTGTTCCCAGACATGCTGGATCATCGGCTTGCCGGCGATCAGCAGCAGCGGCTTGCCCGGCAAGCGGGTGGAGGCGTAACGCGACGGAATGACAACGGTAAAGGCTGTGGTCATTTATCCAGACGCTCGTCGGTGGTCAGGGTACGGGCTTCGGTTTCGAGCATCACCGGGATGCCGTCGCGAATCGGGTAAGCGAGACCTGCGCCCTTGCTGATCAGCTCGGTTTTGTCGGCACTGAGCTTGAGCGGGCCTTTGCAGACCGGGCAAGCGAGGATATCGAGCAATTTGGTGTCCATGAGCATTCCCTGGATAAAAACGGATTAAGGCAAAAGACGAGCCGGCAACAGGCGCATCAGCTGCGTATCGAACCAGGCCACGAAGGCCGGCGATGGCGCAGCATCGACCGCCAGGTACCACCAATCGGCGGCGGCGAAGGTACGGCACTTCACCGCGTCCTTTTCGGTCATCACCAACGGCAATGACGGTGTGAAATTCAAGGCCTGCACGCTGTATTCGGCGTGGTCGGCAAACGCATGCGGGACTGGCTGCCAGTGTAGCGTTTCGAGGGTCTTGAAGAAACGCTGCGGATTGCCGATCCCGGCCACGGCGTGCAGCGCCTGGCCAGCGGGAAAGTGCTCGAGGGACCGCCGTTCGCCGGTTTTCAGATTGACCAGTTCGGTGGGCCGAAGCTGGAAAGCAAAACCGCCGTCGCGATCGCCAGTTGCGCCGTTGTAGAGCACCGCGTCGACGCTTTGCAGGCGCTCGACCGGTTCGCGCAATGGCCCGGCGGGCAGGCAACGCTGGTTGCCCAGGCCGCGGGCGGCGTCGATCAGTACCAGTTCCAGGTCGCGGGCCAGCCGGTAATGCTGCATACCGTCGTCGGAGAGGATCAGGTCCAGCGGTTCACTCGCCAGCAGCGCTTTGACGGCACGGCTGCGGTCCGGGTCGATCATCAGCGGGACGCCGGTGCGCTGAACGATCAACAGCGGCTCGTCTCCCGCGATTTCGGCGCTTTGATCAGCCTCAACCCGCCACGGCAGTTGCGGCGGTTTGGCGCCGTACCCCCGGCTGACCACGCCGACCCGCAAACCGCTGCGCTGGCAGTGCTGGATCATCCACAGAATCAGCGGCGTCTTGCCGGTGCCGCCAACGGTGATGTTACCCACTACGATCAGCGGCACCGGTGGCTGATAGATCTCGCCCTCACCCGCCAGAAAACGCTTGCGCTTATTCATGACCACGCGCCGATACAGCCACTCCAGCGGCTGTAACAACTTCAGGCCCGGATGACCTTCGTACCACGCTGCGAGCAAGCGATCGGACATGGCCATCAGGGCGCGGGCGGCGCCGCCTCGACAGTGGTCATGCGCAAGTGGCTGAAACCAAGCTTGCCGGCGGCGTCCATGGCGGTGATGACGGACTGATGCTGAGTCTTGCCATCAGCGCTGATGGACAGCGGCAGGTTGGTGTCGCCACTGGATTCTTTCTGCAACGCGTCCATCAGGGTCGCCAGGTCGTTCTTGGGCAATACCTGATTATTCACCGAGAACGCGCCTTCGGCACTGATGGCAACGTCCAGGTGTTTGACCTGCTGGTCTTCGGCAGGCGAACCGCTGACCGCTTCCGGCAGATCAACGCGCAACTGGGTTTCACGGGTAAACGTGGTGGTCACGACGAAAAACAGCAGCAGGATAAACACCACGTCGATCAGCGACGCGAGGTTGATGTCTACCGTTTCCCGCGGTTTGCGGCGGAATTTCACGCTTTGCCCCCATTCAGGTCAACATCACGATCACCCTGTACCACCTCAACCAGTTTGATCGCTTCCTGCTCCATGCCCACCACCAGCTCATCGATCCGGCGTTGCAGGAATCGGTGGAAGAACACTGCCGGGATACCGACCATCAGGCCCGCGGCCGTGGTGATCAGCGCTTTGGAAATACCGCCAGCCAGCACCGCAGCATTGGTGCCCATGCCCGTGCCCATGAACGCGCTGAAAATATCGATCATGCCGAGCACCGTACCCAACAGACCCAGCAACGGG
Source organism: Pseudomonas sp. MDT1-17 (assembly GCF_054898105.1). Classification (NCBI taxonomy): domain Bacteria; kingdom Pseudomonadati; phylum Pseudomonadota; class Gammaproteobacteria; order Pseudomonadales; family Pseudomonadaceae; genus Pseudomonas; species Pseudomonas sp. MDT1-17. The sequence goes on from NZ_JBUBVM010000001.1 coordinate 4,955,141, forward strand.
GCCATGGCGGCGATGGTGCCCAACGCGTTGATGTAGCGTTCGAGCTCGTGGATGACCCGCGCAGCAGCTTCTTCAATGCACTCTTTCATGATCTCGCGACCATGTTTTGAGTTGGCCAGGCCAGCCGCCAGGATCTCGCCCAACGGCGAGTTGGCGCGCAGCTCCTTGAGTTTTTCTTTATTGAGTTGTTTGTCCTTGATCCATACCCAGACTTGCCCGAGCAAATGCTCCGGTGTCACACGGCTGGCTCGCAGGGTCCAGAGACGCTCGGCGACGATTGCCATGGCCGCGATGGAACTCAGAATGATCGGCAGCATCATCCAGCCGCCGGATTTGACCAATTCCCACACAGTGACAGTCCCCTCGAAAAAGTGCGCCACTCTAACATAGGGGGTGAGCGCACCGAAGACCGTGATGTCGCATCCGGTCGGGCTTTAATAACTCTGGGTTATTGCGAAGAGCGCCAGAAACGCTGTTCTTGACGCATCGTCCACGGCGGCTTGAAGCGTCCCAGTTGCAGACGGATGGCGCCCTGTTCGGCGCTGTCATAGATCGACATGCCGCGCTTTTGATAGCGCGCGATGACCGTTGGATGGGGATGGCCGAATGAATTGCCCTGGCCGCGGGAGATCAACACCGCTTTGGGTTGCAGCCCGTTGAGCAGCTTCATTGACGATGAACTGCGGCTGCCGTGATGCGGCGCCTGCAGCCAGTCTGTAGGTACCGCCAGAGGACTATCGAGCAGGGCTCGCTCGGCGGCGGCGTCTATATCACCGGTCAGCAACAGACGCTCACCGCTGGCTTCAATCTGCAGGACACAGGATTTTTGATTGCTGTCATTGGCTGAAGACCATTGCCAGAGCTGGAACCGCACATCGTCCCAGACCCATTGCTTGCCGCTCTCGCAGCCTTCTGCCTGCAACTCGTCAGGCAGCGCGAGGGGATCACCACTGACGACTCGCTTCACCGGCAAGCCATTGGCAACGGCCCGGGCGCCGCCCGCATGATCGGCGTCGGCATGACTGATCAGCATCAGATCGATTCCGTTCACACCCAGTTTGCGCAACGAAGGCAGGACCACCCGTTCGCCCAGGTCGAAATCGCCGAAACGTGGCCCGGTGTCATACAACAGCGTGTGATGACGGGTGCGCACCAGGATTGCCAGACCCTGGCCGACATCCAGCTGCCAGACTTCGGCAATGCCGTCAGGCAAGATTTGCCGGGGCGGAAAAACCAGCAACAGCAGCATCGGCCAGCCCAACGAGCGAAACGGCACACCTCGCGGCATTAATAGTAGAAAGGCACCCAATGTGCCGAGTGCCCATACCCACAACGGGATCGCCACCGGCACCCACGCGGGCAAGTACCCGGCCATCAGTGCCAGGCCCTCGAACAAAAGGTCGATCAAACCGCCTGCCAACCACAGCAGCCCTTCGCCTATATAAGGAAGGGGTAAAAACAACGTACCCAGCAACGCCGCAGGCAGCACGACCAGACTGATCCACGGCACCGCCAGCAAATTGGCCACCGGCCCGCTGAGGCTGATCGGCAACCCGAGCACCAGCAGCAATGGGCACAGCCCGATCGCGATCAGCCATTGGGCGCGGGTCCACGTTTGCCACCAACGCCATGGGCCCAACCGACCACCGAAGGTGAAGATCAACACCGCCACCGCCGCGAATGACAACCAGAAACCCGGTTGCAGGCTCGCCAGCGGGTCGAGCAGCAAAACGCCGTCGAGCGCCAGCAACAATGGCCACCAGGCACCGAGGTGGCGAAATCGCAGCCGCCACAACAGCACCAGTCCGATCATCACGCAGGCCCGCCGCACCGGCACCTCGAAACCGGCCAGCAGCCCATAACCCAGAGCCGCCGCGAACGCCAGTCCACAGGCCCACGGCAGCCAAGGCAAGCGTCTGGGCCACAGGCCATAACGGGCCATCCCGGCGATCAGCAGATACACCAGCCCTGCCAACAACCCAATGTGTTGTCCGGAAATCACCAACAGATGGACGGTGCCGGTGTCTTGCAGCACCTGCCAGTCTTCGCGACTCAATCCGGCGCCATCCCCCAGCACCAACGCCGTCAGCGCACCCGTTCGCCCTTGGGCATCCACGGACTGCAAACGCTGGCGAATGCCGTCGCGCCAGGCCCACCGGGTTTCCATCAACCGCTCGCCATCCTTGACCGTCCCGGTCGCACCGATGCGTTGCGCCAGCAGCCAGGCGTCATAATCGAAGGCATGGGGATTGAGCAGCCCGGCAGGACGCTTCAACTTGATTGCCAGTCGCCATCGTTCGCCGCTCTGCACCGGCGGCCCGTCATACCAGGCCAGGCGAATTCGTTGCGGCAACTTACCGTGTCGAGACCGCGCATCCGCCAGTTCGAAACGCACGACTGCCTCATTGTTCTGGGGCAATCCCACAACCTGCCCTTCAACCCAACGGGTTTCGCCATCGAGGCTCATCAGCAGTCGATCATCCAGTGCCCACTGCGCCTGCGCGCACGCCCAACTGAAGCCGAACAACAAAAATGCCAGTGGATAGCTGCGAAACGGCAGCGCCATCAAACCTATGACCGGCAGCAACATCCAAAACCAGACCGGCGGTAATATCGGTAAAAAACGCAGGATCAACAGACCCAACGCCAGCGCCATCATCCCTGTGCGCATAAGCCCGTCCTTGAGAGTTCCCTACTAGGCATAGACGGCCAATCGCACGGGCATCGTTATTAATTGTCACAAAGTCTGAATGGGCGGTTCATAGAATCCAGACATACTTGCCGCCTTAACCGACCGAGATGCCTTATGCCCCGGCGCTTATTCAAACGTTACATGCCAGACCCGACCAGCATCAGGGAACACAAATCCTTACGCTTTCTCGGCAATCTGCTGCATGACCCGAACCTCTGGCACCTCAACCGCCATTCCGTCGCACGGGCCATGGCTGTGGGTCTGTTCGCGGCATTCCTGCCGATTCCGTTGCAGATGCTGGTCGCCGCCATACTGGCAATCATGGTGCGTGGCAACATGCCGATTGCCGTCAGTCTGGTCTGGCTGACCAACCCGATCACCATGCCGGCTGTGTTCTTCTGCACCTACCAGACCGGTGCCTGGTTGATGGACGTCCCTGCACGCCATCTGCCGGATGAACTGACCTGGGAATGGATCAGCGGCGAACTCTCCTCCCTGTGGCAGCCGTTTTTGCTCGGTTCAGTGGTGATGGGGCTGGTATTGGGTGCCCTCGCTTATTGCCTGACCATGATGTACTGGCGATGGTGGGTGAGTCGGCAGTGGAAGCGGCGCAAGCGCAGCCGGATGCAAGAATGAAAAACGGCGCCTGGAAAGGCGCCGTTTCTGGCTTGGAATACTTTTGTAGGAGCTGGCGAAGCCTGCGATCTTTGAGCGTCAGCTCAAGCAGCGCAATTCAAGATCAAGATCAAAAGATCGCAGCCTGCGGCAGCTCCTACGTACGCATCCCGCGACCGCTGACCAGCAGCCGTGCGCAACCGACATACAACACGACAGTCGCCACCAGCATGAAGGTGATCGCCACACTGATCCTGATGTCCGAAACACCAAGAATGCCGTAACGGAAAGCGTTGACCATATGCAGCACCGGGTTGGCCAGGGACACGGTCTGCCAGAACGGCGGCAGCAAGGAGATCGAGTAAAACACCCCGCCCAGGTACGTCAGCGGTGTCAGCACAAACGTCGGGATGATCGAGATGTCATCGAAGTTGCGCGCAAACACGGCGTTGATAAAGCCCAGCAGCGAGAAAATCGTCGCCGTCAGCACCACCACCAGAATGGTCACGCCCAGGTGATGCACCTGCAAGTCGGTGAAGAACAGCGACAGCAGCGTCACGATGACTCCGACCATCAAGCCGCGCAGCACGCCGCCCAGAGTGTAGCCGATCAGAATCGTATGCGGCGATACCGGCGACACCATCAATTCTTCGATGGAACGCTGAAACTTGCTGCCGAAAAAACTCGAGACCACGTTGCCGTAAGAGTTGGTGATCACCGACATCATGATCAGCCCCGGCACGATGTACTCCATATAAGTGAAGCCACCCATGTCACCGATCTGCCGACCGATCAGGTTGCCGAAGATCACGAAGTACAGAACCATGGTGATGGCCGGCGGCAGCAGCGTCTGCGGCCAGATCCGGGTAAAGCGTTTGACCTCTCGGTAAACGATGGTATTGAGGGCAACGAGGTTGGGTTGCAGCTCGGAACTCATACCGCCACCTTCGACAGATTTTTCTCCACCAGGGACACGAACAACTCCTCGAGGCGATTGGTTTTGTTACGCAGGCTCAGCACTTCGATGTTCTGTTGCGCCAACTGGGTGAACAGCGCGGTGATGCCCATGGCCTTGTCGACCTGAACTTCCAGGGTGTGGCTGTCGAGCAGCCTGGTCGGATAGTCGAGCAACTGCGGCGCGGTTTGCAGCGTGTTTTTGATGTCGAGCAGGAACGTTTCCACATGCAGTTGGCCGAGCAACTGTTTCATGCTGGTGTTCTCGACGATGGTGCCGTGGTCGATGATGCCGATGTTGCGGCACAGCTGCTCAGCCTCCTCCAGATAGTGGGTGGTGAGGATGATGGTGATGCCTTTCTTGTTCAGCTCGGTGAGGAAGGTCCACATCGAACGACGCAGTTCGATGTCCACACCCGCCGTCGGTTCGTCGAGGATCAGCAGGCGCGGTTCGTGAACCAGCGCACGGGCGATCATCAGTCGACGTTTCATGCCGCCGGACAGTGAACGCGACGGCGTATCGCGCTTGTCCCACAGACCCAACTGAGTCAGGTATTGCTCGGCGCGTTCCTTGGCGATTTTCGGCGGGATGCCGTAGTAACCGGCCTGGGTCACGACGATATCGAAGGTCTTCTCGAACTGGTTGAAGTTGAATTCCTGGGGCACCACGCCGATGGAGCGCTTGAGCTGCGCAGGATTCTTGTCCAGGTCGTGACCGAAGATATTCACCGTCCCGCTGGTCTTGTTCACCAGGGTCGAGAGAATGCCGATGGTTGTGGATTTGCCGGCGCCGTTAGGGCCAAGCAAGGCGAAAAAGTCACCTTCGGCGACGTCCAGATCGATACCACTCAGGGCCTGGAAACCGTTGCCGTAGGTTTTGGTTAGCTGCCGGATGGACAGAGCGGAACTCATATCGGATTTACGCACCAAGAAGGGAAGAAAGGGAAAAATAAGGGCGGGCGGCGACTGATACAACCGCGGCGCACGAGCGCAATGGTGCTTGTCGCCGCCACACAAGTACAGTCAAGTGTGTCGATAGTGAGTATTAAGTCAACGCGGTCATAACCGCTTTCTGATACGCCGGACGCTGTTTCAGGCGTGCGTACCAGGCTTCAAGATTGGGCTGCGGCGCACGCTCGATCGGCATCTCGAACCAGGCATAAATGAAACTGCCCAGGGGAATGTCGCCCATGCCGATTTCATCGCCGGACAGGTACGGTTGGGTCGCCAGCGCCTGGTCGGCCATCGACAGCAAGTCATTGCATTCTTTGATCGCGGCGTTGATGGCCGGCCAGTCCTGCTTGTCTTCCGGGGTGCGCAACACGCCCCAGAACACCGTGCGAAACGGGCCGGCAAAACTTGAAGTGGTCCAGTCCATCCACTTGTCGCCAGAGGCCCGAACCTGTTGATCCTCTGGATACCAGGCTGTGCCGTTGGCGTGACGAGCCATCAGGTAACGCACAATGGCGTTCGATTCCCACAGCACGAAGCCATCGTCTTCAATCACCGGCACACGGCCATTGGGGTTCATTGCGCGGTACTCCGGCGTATCGACTACACCAAAGGCGCCGCCGGCATCGATGGCTTCATAGGCCATGCCCAGCTCCTCGGCGGCCCATAAGGGTTTCCTGACATTCGACGAGTTTTTCCGACCCCAGATCTTCAGCATGACCGCCTCTTTATGGATGAATGCGCAGGCAGCATACGCCGGATCAGGCGCGACTCAAATCGCTCTGCATGTCACCCAGCAACACTGGCAGTGTGTCGCTGAACAGATGCGGATAGCACTTTTCCAAGTGCTCGAAAAAGAACGCTTCAGGCACGTCGGTGAACTGGCCGTGGTCGACCAGGTACTCCATCAAGTGCTCGCCGTCGCGATTGAAAGGATGGAATACGCTGTCGTTGATGCCGTCGAATTCCAGTGGTGCGACATTGAACAGTTCGCACAAGCCTTGGTTGAAGGCTGGCGTGGCTTTGACCCAGCGACCGTTCAGGTACAGCTCCGTATAGCCGTGCATGGCGAACACGTCGCTCTTGAGTAACTCGAGCAACCGCGGCGTCGACAAATGATTGCGCACGTCCGCCAGACCGATACGCGCAGGGATCGCGCAATGCCGGGCGCATCCGGCCAGGAGCGTGGCTTTGGGTACGCAATAACTCTCCCCCGCTGCCAACGCATAACTGCCGCGCAAGGTATCCGGGTCACGGCTGAAGGTGTAAGGGTTGTAACGTACGGCTTCGCGCACGGCGTAATAGAGATTGATCGCCTGCTCGAGCGGGTCACGACGGCTGCCACGATGTTTTTCGGCGAACTCCACCACCGACGGGTGGTCACTATCGATGAAGCGGCCGGGACTCAGATACTCGTGCATGAGGGCAATCTCCTGGGGAAGCCACGAGTCTAGCGACAGGTTCAGCACAGAGATAACGACGTTTCGGCCAAACATGGACGCTTTGCCGCCCGCCCAACGAACGATTTGCGCGGCCCGGTGCCAACCGGTCCTACAAAACACATCGAAGGTTTCCCACGATTTCAATCACATCGCTCTGACCACCCTGTTTTGCGGATGCCGTCTAAGCTCTGAAGGTTGGTTTTACCCTGGTTTCACGGAGGATTAAATATGCTGCTGTTGTGGATACTGGTTCTGGTTGTCGGGATTGCGTATTTAGCCCACCGTCGTATCGCCCCACTGCCCGCCCTGTGCGTCGTTGCCGTTTACGTGGTGGCGATGGGCGCTTTCAGCCGCGCGCCAGGCGGGTTGCTGCTGGTTCTCTGGGTGTTGATCGCGGCTGTCGCAGCGCCCTTGTTGCTCCCCGACCTGCGCCGTAAATATTTCAGTGCGCCGCTGTTCAACTGGTTCCAGAAAACCCTGCCGCCGATGTCGAAAACCGAACGCGATGCGATCGATGCCGGCACCGTGTGGTGGGACGGCGAACTGTTCAGCGGTCGCCCGGACTGGAACACACTGCTGTCCTATCCAAAAGCGCAGATGAGTGAAGAGGAACAGGCCTTTATCGACGGCCCGACCGAAGAACTCTGCGCCATGGTCAGTGACTGGCAGATCGGTCAAACCATGGACCTGCCTCCCGAGGCCTGGACCTTCATCAAGGAGAACGGCTTCTTCGCCCTGATCATTCCCAAGGAGTTCGGCGGCAAGGGTTTCTCCGCCTATGCCCACTCGCAGGTGGCGATGAAACTGGCGACCCGCAGCGGCGACCTCGCGTCCACCGTGATGGTCCCCAACTCCCTCGGCCCCGCCGAATTGCTGCTGCATTACGGCACCGACGAACAGCGCAACCATTACCTGCCCCGACTGGCGCGCGGTGACGACATCCCGTGCTTCGCACTGACCGGTCCACTGGCCGGTTCAGATGCCGGCTCCATGCCCGACTCCGGCGTGATCTGCAAAGGTGAATGGGAAGGCAAGGAAACCTTGGGCCTGCGCCTGAACTGGGAAAAGCGTTACATCACGCTGGGCCCGGTCGCCACCCTCCTCGGCCTGGCCTTCAAGGCCTACGACCCGGATCACCTGCTGGGTGAAGAGGAAGACCTGGGGATCAGTCTGGCGTTGATCCCGACCGATACCGCCGGTGTTGAAATCGGTCGCCGTCACTTGCCGTTGGGCGCGGCTTTCATGAATGGCCCGAACTCCGGCAAAGATGTATTCGTACCGCTGGAGTTCCTCATTGGCGGCCAGGAAATGCTCGGCAAAGGCTGGATGATGCTGATGAACTGCCTGTCGGTCGGGCGTTCGATTTCGCTGCCTGCGGTCGGTACCGGCGCTGCCAAGTTCACCAGCCTGGTGACCGGCCAGTACGCTCAGATCCGTGAGCAATTCAATGTTCCTCTGTCGGCATTTGAAGGGATTCAGGAAGCGATGGCGCGTATCGGCGGCAACGCCTGGATGATGGACGCCGCGCGGATGCTCACCGCCAGCGCGGTGGACCTCGGTGAAAAACCGTCGGTGCTGTCGGCGATTCTCAAGTATCACCTCACTGAACGCGGCCGCGAGTGCATCAGTCACGCCATGGATGTGCATGGCGGCAAGGCAATCATCATGGGACCGAACAACTACCTCGGTCGTAACTGGAATGGCGCGCCGATTTTCATCACCGTAGAAGGCGCGAACATTCTCTCGCGTAACTTGATGATCTTCGGTCAGGGTGCGATTCGCTGCCATCCATTCGTGCTCAAGGAAATGGCCCTCGCCGGTCGTGAGGACAAGGATCAGGCCCTCACCGAATTTGATGGTCTGCTGCTCCAGCACATCGGTTTTGCCGTGAGCAACGCCGCCAGCACCCTGGTGCTGAACCTAGGTTTCGGCCATTTCGAACACATGCCAGGCAACAGGCTCAGCCAGGGTTACTTCCGTGCCCTCAATCGGCAGGCTGCCGCGTTCGCTATGCTGGCTGACCTGAGCATGATGCTGCTGGGCGGTGAACTGAAACGACGCGAACGTCTGTCGGCTCGCTTGGGGGATGTGCTCAGCAACCTGTACCTCGCCTCCGCAGCGCTCAAGCGTTACCACGACCTCGATTCACCGGAACACATGGCACCGCTGTTTACCTGGGCCATGGAAGAAAGCCTTGGTCAGTCGGAGCGTGCGCTGGATGAACTGCTGACCAACTTCCCGAACAAAGTGTTGGGTTGCCTGCTGCGGGTGATCGTGTTCCCGTTCGGCCGTCGTCACAAAGGGCCGTCGGACAAACTGGGCGCCGAAGTGGCTGCGGTGATTGGCCGTGCCAAGGGCGATCCGACGCTCGAAGAATTGCTCGGTGGTTGCTACCGTCCGCAATCGGCTGATGACGCCGTCGGTGCTCTTCAACACGCCTGCAACCTGTTGAACGCAGCGCAGCCGTTGCAGAAAAAGCTGCATGTCGCGCTCAAAAGCGGTCAGGTCAAACCGGTCGCCGGGGAACACGCCATCGATGCAGCGCTTGAGGCTGGCGTGTTGCAGCCAGTGGAAGCGCAAACCCTGCGTGACGCCGAAGCGGCGCGGCGCAAGGTGATCGATGTCGATGATTTCGACAAAGAGGAGCTGGCGCTGGCAGACGGAAAGGTCCGCTGATCCAGCAAGTCATGTGCCTTCTACCTGTAAAAAGGGGCGCAGGGGCTTTATACTCCTGCGCCCGTTTTGCTCTTGAGGACTTATCTCGTGTCCAACGTCGTTGCCGATCATCTTGTATTGCTCGACCACCTGCGCAGCATCCTGGTCGCCGTAGGTGAGGCCGAACAGGTTCCCGAAGAAAGCCATGCCTTGTTCCTGGAGCGCTTCGACGAACTGCGTGCGTTGCTGCCGGTCGACCCGATCGAAAGCCAATACCTGGGCCAGGACATTCTGTGCCAGGTGATCACCCGCTATCCGCAAATCGCCCACCTGGTGCCGCGAGACCTGCTGTGGTACTTCGCCGGTGACTGCCTGCATTACATGCCCGACGATGAAATCGACTTGTACCAGGCGCTGGAAGAACGTCGCTTCGAAGCCGAACAAAACGACGAACCGTTCGACTGGAACCAGGAAAAACAGCTGCTGGCGATGTCGAACCAGGACAGCAAGCACTGATCCACGGTCAGAAAAATGCAAAAGGCCCGCATGGTTGAACATGCAGGCCTTTTTTTGATCTTCGCTTTAGAGCAACCCATCACTCTCCGGCAACTCATACGCCGCCGCGACCTTACCCGAATCACTTAACTTGCCCGGCTTGCTCAGGGTCGGTTCCTTTTCCAGGCACTCCACCAGATAGTCGATCAGCACCCGTAACTTCGGTGGCAGATAACGGGTTGGCGAATGCAGCAGCCAGGCACCGCCGTGGTAAGACGCCAGAAAGGTCCAGTCCGGCAGCACCTGCACGATCAGCCCCTGCTCCAGCGCATAACGCGCGGTGAAGTACGGCAGGCTGCCAATCCCGATGTGCTGCAACACCGCCCCTAATCGCACGCCGGTGTGATTGGCCGCATAACGTCCGCGTACACCAACGGTGACAGCCTTGGTGCCTTTCTTGAATTTCCAGCGCGCATCGCTCGGGGTTTCGCCGAGGTAGATGCAGCTGTGGTTGAGCAAGTCGTGAGGATGAGTCGGTGTGCCGTGTTCGGCCAGGTATTGCGGCGTTGCGCAGAGTAAATGATCGATGGTCAGCAATTGCCGCCCTACCAGTCCAGCGGGGGGCCGATCAGTAATACGAATCGCCAGATCAACGTTGTCGTCGATCAAATCCACCTGGCGGTCTTCAAGCAACAACTCCACATCCACTTTGGGATAACGCCGTAGAAATTCCGGCATATGCGGGTGAATCACGAATCGCCCCACGGCTTTGGGAACGCTGACTCGCACCAGCCCTTCGGCCTCCTGGGTGAACTGACCGCTGATTTCCATTACCGACTTGGCCGCGCTGACCATCTCCTGGCAACGCTTGAACACCTCTTCGCCACCGTCGCTCAAGCGTAACTTGCGCGTGGTTCGCTGCAACAAACGAGTGGCGAGCGCTTTCTCCAGACGCGAAATGCTGCGACTGACCGCCGAGGGTGAAGCACCCAACTGGCGAGCGGCCTCGGAGAAGCTGCCGGTCTCGACAACCTTGACGAAAATCGCCATTTCACCGAGCAGCGGCAGTGGAAGATTTATGCTCACGACGCAACAGTCCTTTGATGTTTGAACGGATTATCACGCAATTCCACGCTTCATATAATAAAAAATAGAATTCTTAATAGGGCATGGAATATGACGCTTCGCCTCTTTTTCCATAGTGATGACCTCAAGGCCAGTGTGGAAGTCCTGGATTGCACGCCCCACGAGAACGAATTTGCCGTGGTGCTGCGCGCCACGTTGTTTCACCCTCAAGGCGGTGGACAGCCGTTTGACACCGGCTGGATCGGCGAAAGCCGGGTGCTGCGCGTGGCTCAGGATCCGGACCGGATCATTCACTTCGTCGACCACCCGGTAAAACTCGGCATGACTCAAATTCGGGTCGACGAACAACGCCGCCAGTTAAACACCCGCCTGCATTCTGCCGGCCATCTGATCGGTCACTTCGTCCAGGCCATGGGCTGGATGCCGATCAAGGCTCATCACTGGCCGGGCGAAGGACGTGTGCAGTTCAAACCGACGGATTCAGCACAGATCGTTGACGCCCAGACCCTTCAGCACGGCATTGAGCAGTGGATCGCCCATGACCTGCCGCGTCTGACGTCACTTCGCGAAGGCGCCCGGGAAATCGGTTTCGGTGAACTGCCCGCCTACGGTTGCGGTGGCACCCATGTCCGAAGCCTGAAGGATTTGGGCACGGTCACGATCGCGTCCCTTTCACAGAAGAAAGGCACGCTGTCCGTCCACTACAGCGTGGATTAAGCATTTGGGCGATGCCGTTCTCGTCATCGCCTGACGCCGCGGGAACCTGCGGTCGCGGGTTCTGTTGACTATCTGATAGATGGACCTAAAACATGATGCTTGACGTCGAGCGTCTCGATGAGACGTGCATAAAGAAACTGGCCAACGAAGAAGTCCTCGCCGTCCGCGTCAAAGGCTTGTTGCCCAAACCGCTGGCGACTCAGATTGGCGACAAGATCCTCGCCCCTGGCTTCGAAGGCTATATCAATGCGCCGAGCATCGGCCGCATCGGCATGGCGTTTTATGAAGCGGAAAACCAGCCGCTGCTGATCGAAGATTATTTCGAACGCGCCACCCGCAACATTGCGGAATTGCGCAACCGGTGTGCGCCTTATTCGTCCCCCGTCGACACCCTGCGCTGCATGCTCGATGAGTCCTGGCCGGCGGGGGCGCACCTGGAAAACCTCTACGGTCGCAAGATGTACGTCGGGCTTTCCCGGGTGGTGAAACCCGGGATCTGTTTTCTGGCCCACCACGATATTTTCGCCAAGGACGCGCCAGACAGTTACCAGGCCAGAAGCCTGGAAGCGCAGTTCGCCTGCAATGTTTACCTGAACATGCCCACCGAGGGGGGGGCTCTGCAGATGTGGGACCACGACATATCTGCGGATCAGTTCGACGAAATGCGTGGCGACAGTTACGGCATCGATCCGGCGCTGCTCGGCACTCCGACCCTGGAGATTCTTCCCGAACCCGGTGATTTCATCATGTTCAATTCGCGCTACATGCACTCAGTGACACCGGGTGTGGCCGATCCGCGCTTGAGCCTTTCGTTCTTTGTCGGCTATCGCGGCAATGCTTCACCCCTTACTTTTTGGAGTTGAGATGCTTTCGAATTACCTGGGCGAGTTTCTGGCGCTGGCAACTATCCACTTTCTGGCCGTGGTCGCACCCGGACCGGACTTCGCAGTGACCATCCGTCAGAGCGTACGCTTCGGTCGATTGGTCGGGATTTGCACGGCGCTGGGCATCGGCGCAGGCATTTCGGTGCATGTGCTTTACACCCTGCTCGGCGTCGGCGCGCTGATGCACACCACGCCCTGGTTGCTGACGGTGGCCAAGGTTGTGGGCGGTGCTTACATTTTGTACTTGGGTGTCAGTCTGCTGCGCAGTAAACCCAAGTCCGCGCTTGAGGGTGACAAAGTCGCCGATGACCCGGTCGTCGAGCAAACGCTGCTGAAGGCGTTCACCACGGGGTTTCTCACCAACGCGACCAACCCCAAGGCGACGCTGTTTTTCCTGGCGATTTTCACCACGATAATCAGCGCCAGTACACCGCTGGAAATTCAGGCCCTGTACGGGTTGTGGATGTGCGGCGTGAATGCGTTGTGGTTTGTGGTCGTCGCGCTGTTTTTCTCGAGCAGCAAGGTCCGCCTGCTGTTCATGCGCTTGGGGCACTGGTTTGAGCGCAGCATGGGCGTGATTCTGATCCTGTTCGCAGGACGCTTGGTACTGTCGATGTAAAAAACACGCCCAGACAAAAGGCCGGATCAGTCGACGACTCATCCGGTCTTTTGCGTTTGTGCGCCGCTTTTGCATTTCTGTGCGACGCATCCCACTTCAGGGGCTCCCCATTCGTTCGCTCGTGGTGTTAGTTTGCGAAGCTGTCTGACTTATCGATCAGACATTTCCTACTCACTGCCTGCAAAGGAATGCCCCTCGCAATGGATTTTTCACTCAAACACCTGGCCGCGTCGACCCTGATTCTGGCCAGCCTTTCGTCCGTCACCCTGCCAGCGCAAGCCAACATCACACCGCAGCAGAGCGCGATCATCCTCAATACCTTCAGTGATGCATCCGTCACCGATTTCAAACAGTTCCTGGGAAGCCTGGCCAAGAGCGACCTCGCCAAAACCGACGATCTCGGCCCGGCCATCAGTACCTTCCTCGACAACAAGACCCTTTCTCCAGAACAGCAGAACGAGATCCATCGCCTGCTTGGCCTGTACACGCGTGTGAAGTACGGCAAGCAGGCCCTCGAAACGCTTCGCGAACTGGTGGAAATCCCGACCTTCCGCAAGGAAGGTGTCGCTCAGCACGACAATCCGGAATTCCTGAAGATCGCCGACAAGATCAAAGACCTGGCGAAATCGTTCAATCTGAACTTCCGCAACATCGACAACCGCGTCTATGAAATATCCCTCGAAGGCAGCGGCGATGAAGTGGTGGGCATCCATGCTCACGCTGATGTGGTGCCGGTGACGCCGGAGAACTGGGTATTGAAAGACGGCACCCACCTCGATCCGTTCAAAGTCACCCTGATCGGCGACCGCATGTATGGCCGGGGCACCGAAGATGACAAAAACGGCATCGTGGTGGCGCTGTACGCGATGAAGGTGATCAAGGAAGAGAAGCTGCCGCTGGCGCGCAATTTCAAGCTGCTGGTGGATACCACCGAAGAAACCACTGGCGACGCCATTCCTTACTACTTCGAACAAAACCCGACCCCCAACTACAACATGGCCCTGGATGGCGGCTACCCGGTGGTGATTGCCGAGAAAGGCTACGGCACGGTGATGGCGAACTTCCCCAAACGCAAAGCCGAGGGCAAGGGCGCGGAAATCATTTCGATGACCGGCGGCCTGGCCACCAACCAGATTCCGTCAGCCTCAGTCGTCATATTGTTGACCGACAAGCCCGCCGAACTGGCCGCCAGCCTGCAAAAAGCCGGCACTGAATATGCCAAGCGCAATGGCGGCGACTTCGAAGTGAGCGCCAAGGTCGACGGCAAAGACGTCAAACTGACCGTCACCGGCGTTTCCGCCCACTCGTCCGAACCTGAATCAGGCGTCAACCCGGTGGCTCGGATGCTGGACTTCATCCACGGTCTGGACGGCAAGGTTGCGCTCAAGCACAACCACATCACTGACGCGGCCCGTTACGCCGCCGACAACTGGGGCCTGGACTACAAGGGTGGCAAGTTGGGCGTTGGGTTCTCCGATGCCTTCATGGGCCCGCTGACCACGTCCCTGACCTACGTCGGGATGGATGAAAAAGCCTTCAAACTCGCGGTCAACCTGCGCGTGCCGAAGGGCAAGTCGCCGGAAGCGCTCAAGGCAGAAATCGCCGAGAAAATTGCGGCCTGGAGCAAGAAAAGCCATGTTGTCGCGACCTTTGACTACTCGATCGCCGAGCCGATGTACCGCAACCCTGAGGGTGAATGGGTCAAGGCGCTGCTGGCCGTGGCCAGCGAAAACCTCGGTATGAAACAAGAGTTCGGCACCTCCGCCGGCGCTACCTCGATGCATGAACTGCCCAACGGCGTGCAATTCGGCCTGGCGCGTCCCGAGGTCAAGTACACCGGCCACACCGACAACGAGTTCAAGACGGTCGACCAGTTCCTGCTGGATCTGCAGATCGTGACTGAGATGATGGGGCGCATTGGGCAGTTGCCGAAGCTCTGATGCTCTTTCGGACCCGCTGTTCAGGCGGGTTCGACGCTATGATGGTCTTTCCAATACAAACAAAAAAAGGACCTTAAGGTCCTTTTTTATGGATGACGCACACACAAAAACGCCGCTCATTGCTGAGCGGCGTTTTCGTTAAATATGGAGCGGGAAACGAGACTCGAACTCGCGACCCCGACCTTGGCAAGGTCGTGCTCTACCAACTGAGCTATTCCCGCAAATGGCGTCCCCTAGGGGACTCGAACCCCTGTTACCGCCGTGAAAGGGCGGTGTCCTAGGCCACTAGACGAAGGGGACACGCTAACTGAAACACATGGTGTGTATTTCAGTGCCCAAATCCGCATCCGAAGATACCGGTTCTGGTTTCACTCAGCCCTGCCCGAAAGCAACGCTGTTTAAAATTGGAGCGGGAAACGAGACTCGAACTCGCGACCCCGACCTTGGCAAGGTCGTGCTCTACCAACTGAGCTATTCCCGCATTGGCGTCCCCTAGGGGACTCGAACCCCTGTTACCGCCGTGAAAGGGCGGTGTCCTAGGCCACTAGACGAAGGGGACACACGTACAACATTCACTTCCTACCGCGTTTCGCTGTGTGCTTTACGCTGTAAGTGGCGCGCATTCTATGGATGGATTGAGGGGTCGTCAACCCCCAGATATAAATTTATTTAAATCAATGACTTCGCCCTGCTTTGAGACACTAATCCGGCTTTTCCGCCGCCCGGCGTTTGACGCCTATATTCTGACATCCGCCAAGACGTTATAGTCCACCCACGCCAAAGATGATGGCAATGTGCACCTCGCACGCTATTACTTATATAAGCAGGAACGCGGCCGATACAGGCAGTACAAGTAGCCGATTCAACTCGCTGAGCGGCGCTATGCGTCCCAATGCCAAGCCACTACACTCGCACGCGAACCCCATAAAGAGGTCTTACCGGTGACACCACTCATGATCACCCTGCTAGTCGTAGCCGGGATCGCACTATTGATCGCCATTGGCTACATGAACCATGTGGTGGAAAACAATAAGCTGGAAAAGGCTCGCGCCAAGGTTGAACTCAACGATCGTCTGCGTCGTTGCGGCGAAATCACCGAGACCTTCCCCGGCCAGTTGATGACACCGGCACTCAAGCTGCTGTTGACTCGTCTGGAACTCAACGTCTGCCAACGCCTGCTCCATCTGGAAAAAACCAGTTCCAACCTCAAGTCACGGATAGGCGAATTGAACGCCTTGGTCGCCCAGGGCGAATCGATCCCGGTGAACAACCCGCCCGCACCGATCCAGACCGAAGCCAAAGCCAAGGACATACGCTTCCTGCTCGAAGCCCTGCACGGCCAAATTACCCGCGCCGCACATGACGGCTTCTTGCCGACCAACGAAGCCAAACGCTGGATCCGCGAAGTTCGCCACATCCTCGTCCTGCTGCACATCGAATTCTTCAACAACCTCGGCCAGCAAGCCCTGCAACAGAACCAGCCCGGCCAGGCCCGCCTGGCGTTCGAACGCGGCGTGCAATACCTGCGCAAACAACAGGAACCCCAGGTCTACGCCGAACAGCTGGAATACCTGGAAAAACTCCTGGCTCGCGCCAACGCACAAGTCATGGACAACATCGCCCCGGTAGAAGGCGAAGTGAACCAGCTGACCGAAGGCCTCAAAGACGTCGAGGCCGATGCGGACTGGAAGAAAAAAGTGATCTACGACTGATCAGAGAAAGCAGAAAAGCCACCGAAACAGGTGGCTTTTTTTTGCGTTGAATTTGATAGGGAGTACACCCAGAAAAGATAGGTCGACCGGTAGGCCGCCTTTGCGAGCAGGCTCGCTCCCACAATGAAGCGGCGTACACCCACCGCCGTCCACCACTCAACAGGCCGAGCGTTAGCTCGCCTGCAGCTCTTGATCTTGATCCACCCGCCCCTTCGGGAGGCTGAGTGGAGGTGTCCGGAATAATTTGACCACTGCACAGTACACAGAAAAGTATCAGAGCCGAAAGTGCCCGACCATCCCCTTCAACTCAACCCCCAACTGCGCCAACTCAATACTGGAAGCCGCATTCCCCTGCATCGCCAACGAAGACTGATCGGCGCTGGCGCGAATACTCGTGACACTGCGATTAATCTCTTCAGCCACTGAACTCTGCTCCTCGGCAGCCGCTGCAATCTGCTGGTTCATCTGCTGAATCAATGACACTGCCGCCGCAATACTTCCCAGCGCACTCTCAGTCTGCAACGCATCACTCACCGCCAGCTTCACCAGCTCGCCACTGTTCTGAATCTGCTGAACAGAAGACTGAGCCGCCGAGCGCAAGGCACTCACCAATCGTTCGATCTCCTCGGTCGATTGCTGAGTGCGCTTGGCCAAGGCCCGCACCTCATCGGCCACCACCGCAAAGCCCCGGCCCTGCTCGCCGGCCCTAGCCGCCTCGATAGCCGCGTTGAGGGCCAACAGATTAGTCTGCTCGGCCACACTCTTGATGACGCTCAGCACCGTACCGATGTTCTGGATTTCGGCACTCAAACTTTCGATGCTCGAGCTGGCCGAGGTGGCTGAGTCCGCCAACTGCTCGATCCGCGCCATGCTCTGGCGCACCACCTGCTGTCCACTTTCAACCTTGCCATCTGCCGTCTGAGCCGCTTGGGCAGCCTCCTCCGCGTTCCGCGCAACATCGTGCACGGTGGCGGTCATTTGATTCATAGCGGTAGCGACCTGTTCGGTTTCTTCCTTCTGACTGCTGACTTCAAGATTGGTCTGCTCAGTCACCGCCGACAACGACTGCGCTGAACTGGCCAACTGTTCGATGCCCGCTTGCAAACCGCTGACAATACTGCTCAGCCCTGCGCCCATCTGCTGCATGGCCTGCATCAACTGCCCGATCTCATCACGACGGGTCACCTCAACCGTCGCACTCAAATCGCCAGAGGCAATCTGCTGAGCAACACGGATCACAGTGCGCAGCGGTGCCACGATCAAACGGGTAATCACCCAGGCCGCAATCAGCCCGACCAGCAGCGCCAGCGCCGAGGAACCGATGATCAGCAGCGAGTTCTTTTTCAGCTCCGTCTGCATTGACCGGTCTTCGGCGACATAGGCCTGATCCACCCGTTCCACCACCTGCGCAGCGCGCTGATGCAGCTGTTGATAGACAGTCTTTTCCTGCGCCAGCAGGCCGGTGTACTCGGCGAGTTTTTCGCTGAATCCGCCAATGTGCCCGACCACTTCATTGAGGACAGTTTGGTAACCCTCATCCTTGACCGTGGTTTTCAGCTGCTCGGCCTGGATCAGTGCCTGGTCGGCCTGCTCAATCTTGCCCTGCCCTGCGCTGTCATCGCCCTTGCGGCTCTGGTCGAGGCGAACACGTGCTTCGTTCATGGCTTGCAACATCAATCGCGACACCTGGCTGACCTGATTGGCCTGTTCGATGAACTGCCCCCCGTCCTTGCCTTCGGATTCCTTCAACGTATAAGCGCCGTCATCGGCCAGCCCGGCCTGCAGCACGTCGAGGTTGTTGGCCACGCTGGACACCGACCAACTGGCCATCTCCAGCGCCAGGTCCTTGGCCTGGCTGAGCGAGACGAACTCGTCAAAAGCTTTGCGATAAGCCCCCAAGGACTGCTCGACGTCGTTCATCACCGGCACGTTGGCCGCAGACGCCGCTTTCAGCTGGGTCGCCAGGGCAATCAGGCCGTCAACGCCCTCGCGCAAGGCATCGGCGGTTTTGGGGTTGCCGTGCAAGGCGTACTCCTGCTCGAGCAATCTCACCTTGAGCAAACCGCTGTTGAGCGACGACATCTGCTTGAGCCCGTCGAAGCGCTGGCTGATGGTTTGCAGGGACCATACGCCGATGGCCGCCACCAAGGCTGTCAACAGCAGCACCAGTACAAACCCGACACCCAGTTTTTTCGCCATACCGAGGTTGGCAAAACGTCCTTGCACGGCCGAAATCATTGCACTTAGTCCCCTGACATAGTCTGTTGACGCAGATTCGCAACGGGCCTGTATCAACACAAGTCTCTGGCGTCTGAATAATGGCAAAAAGCTACGCTCACGTCGTTTTCAGAACGCTTTAGGTCGATCCAGAGCGGTGGCCTGAAAAAATGCCCGGGCCCGCGGATCACAGGCATAAGCCACATTGATGCGCTGCCAGTCATTGGCTTCTCCAGTGGGACTGAATGCCGTCGCAGAAGACAACAGGACACCGAAGCGCTGTGCCTGAGTCCGTACCTGAGCGTAGTCGGACATCCGCGATCGCGCCCAGATGAACAGGCCTCCGACCGGTTTGCCGAAGACTTCCCACTCGGCGTCTTCAAGCACCTGCAACGCCGCCTCCCTGTCATTGCTCAAACGCTGGCGCTGGCGCTGTACCAATTTGCGGTAGGCACCGTTGGCCAACAGACTTGCCAATACCGACTCACAAAACCGTGAAGCGCCCATGCTGCTGATCATCTTGACCTCGGCCAGCCGCGAAATAACCCCGGCACCGGCCACGACAAAACCGACCCGCAACGAACTGCTGAGGGTTTTGGAATAACTGCCGACGTAGATTACGTTGTCATCAATATCGAGCGCGGCGAGTCGCGTACCGGGGCCGCTGTGCAAATCCGCATAGACGTCGTCTTCGATCACCAGAAGGCCATAGGTTTTGGCCAGTTGCAGAACCCGCTGCGCCACCGCCGGCGCCAGGCTGCTGCCCGTCGGATTGTGATAGAAGCTATTGATAAAGATCCCGCTAGGCCGGTCCTTCACCAGCAGCGCCTCAAGCGCTTCAATGTCCGGCCCGCGCGGGGTTCGCGGCACCTCGATCATGCTGACACCGTGCAGCCTGAGCAGATCGAACAGCAAGGAATAACCGGGATTCTCTACCACCACGCAATCACCCGGCTTGAACAAGGTCCGCACAATCAGGTCCAGCCCCTGACTGGCACCCGCTGTTGTCAGGATCCGGCTTTCCTCCACCACGATATCCAGCTGTTTCAGGCGTTTGTGGATCTGCTGGCGCAAGGCTGGCAGGCCCAGCGGCGTGCTGTAGTTGAACAGGCCAGCCATGTCGGTGCGGCTGACCTGACAGATCGCGTAGCTCAGGTCGTCAGTTTCGCGCCAGCTCTCGGGCAATCCGCCACAACCCAACTTGAGTTCGCCCGAGGTGCCGCCCTGCTTCACTTCTGCCCCCTCGAACCAGGGGCAATCCTGTTGCCCCTGAGCGGCCAGCGCTGGATTGGCGACAATGAAACCGGCGCCATGACGCGACGCCAGCACCCCTTGAGCCACCAGACGCTCACAGGCTTCAACGACGCTGGACTGACTGAGCAAATTGATCCGGGCGATTTGCCGCACGGAAGGCAAACGCGTCCCCGGTGGCACCTCGCCACAGCGAAGCCAGCAGGCTAGCGCGTCGACGATTTGCTGTACGACCGGCACCAATGCCCGTCGATCGATTCTCAACTCCATGAGCAAGCAAACTCCTGTCCGTTTTGCGAGAAACAGTTAATCACAGGATCGGTCAATGAGCTGTGCGACAACGCCGCCAAAACCCTCGGTTCTAACCATTTGAAACACATTGTCCGGCTCCTTTAAGGAACCGAAAAAAAAACCCGCACAAATGCGGGTTTTTTCCTACGTTGCAGTGCCTGGTTTCAGAACGCTGTCACACCACCGTCCACCGCCAGTGAATGCCCCGTGGTGAACGCTGCGCCGTCGCTGCACAGGTACAGCACCGCACTGGCAATTTCCTCGACCTTGCCGATGCGCCCGACCGGGTGCATGGCATTGGCGAACTCGCCTTTCTTCGGGTCGGCTTCATAGGCACGACGGAACATGTCGGTGTCGATCACGGCCGGACACACCGCGTTCACCCGAATCTTTTTCTTGGCGTATTCGATGGCCGCGGACTTGGTCAGGCCGATCACCGCGTGTTTCGACGCCGCGTAAATGCTCATCTTCGGCGCAGCCCCAAGGCCGGCTACCGAAGCGGTGTTGACGATCGCACCGCCGCCTTGGGCCAGCAGTAATGGCAATTGGTACTTCATGCACAGCCAGACGCCTTTGACGTTGACGCCCATGATCGCGTCGAACTCATCGACCGTGCCTTCGGCCAGCTTGCCTTTCTCGATCTCGATGCCGGCGTTGTTGAAGGCATAGTCGAGACGGCCGTAGGTATTGACCACCTCGTCCATCAGATTTTTTACATCGCTTTCCAGCGTGACGTTGCAGCGCACGAAGGTTGCTTCGCCACCCGCCGTACGAATCAGCGCTACAGTACCTTCGCCCCCGGCCGTGTCCATGTCGGCCACCACCACTTTCAAGCCTTCAGCGGCGAACGCCTGGGCGGTCGCGCGGCCAATACCATTAGCAGCGCCCGTTACAACGGCGACCTGGCCAGAAAACGTCATGCTCATTGTTATGTCCTCGAAGAGAAGATGCGGGGGATCGCGTGTTCTCAATCTAGCCACAAGGGCCTGCGGCACGGCAGCACTATCAGAAGGCCGGTTGGGCGGCCATGAGTGACAGTGATAAAACCGCCCGCCCGACTATCACTGCACTGGATCGATGTGCATTCGCCGCATCAGCCAAACTTGCGGCATCGATCATGAAGGTCTATCAACAAGTCTTCATTCATCTTGAGTGCCTGTCATGACTACCCAGACCAATCGCCAGTTCCTGCTCGCCAAACGTCCGGTGGGCCCGGCCACCCGTGAGACCTTCACCTATCAAGAGGTACCGGTCGGCGAACCGGCTGCGGGTCAAATTCTTGTCAAAAACGAATACCTGTCCCTGGACCCGGCCATGCGTGGCTGGATGAACGAGGGCAAGTCCTACATCCCACCCGTCGGTATCGGCGAAGTGATGCGCGCATTGGGTGTAGGCAAAGTCGTTGCCTCGAATAATCCGGGCTTTGCGGTCGGGGACTACGTTAACGGTGCCCTGGGTGTGCAGGATTACTTTCTCGGCGAGCCACGAGGTTTCTACAAGGTCGATCCGAAACTGGCGCCGCTGCCGCGTTATCTGTCGGCACTGGGCATGACCGGGATGACCGCTTATTTCGCCCTGCTCGAAGTCGGCGCGCCAAAGGCGGGTGACACCGTGGTGTTGTCGGGCGCGGCCGGTGCGGTAGGCAGCATTGCCGGGCAGATCGCCAAGATCAAAGGCTGCCGCGTGATCGGCATTGCCGGGGGCGCGGACAAGTGCCAGTTCCTGATCGACGAACTGGGTTTTGACGGTGCCATCGATTACAAAAATGAAGACGTCCATGCCGGCCTCAAGCGTGAATGCCCGAAAGGCGTGGACGTGTATTTCGATAACGTCGGCGGCGATATCCTCGACGCGGTATTGAGTCGTCTGGCCATGAAAGCGCGGGTGGTGATCTGTGGCGCCATCAGCCAGTACAACAACAAGGAAGCGGTCAAAGGCCCGGCCAACTACCTGGCGCTGCTGGTCAACCGCGCGCGAATGGCAGGCTTTGTGGTAATGGACTACGCCGCGCAGTTCGCCGCCGCCGGGCAGGAAATGGCCGGCTGGATGGCCAAGGGGCAGCTCAAGAGCAAGGAAGATATTGTTGAAGGACTGGAGACGTTCCCGGAGACGCTGATGAAGTTGTTCAGCGGCGAGAATTTCGGGAAGTTGGTTCTGAAGGTTTAACCCCGATATTTGAAGTGATCACAAAACCAATGTGGGAGCGAGCCTGCTCGCGAAAGCGGTACATCAGTCACTATTGATGTTGACTAACACTCCGTATTCGCGAGCAGGCTCGCTCCCACATTTGGATATGCGGCGTTTGGTTAGGCCAGTTCGGCCACGACTGCTGCCAACGCCTTGGCCGGATCCGCTGCCTGGCTGATCGGACGACCAATCACCAGATAATCGGAACCGGCATCCAGCGCCTGACGCGGCGTCAGAATGCGCCGCTGATCGTCCTGGGCGCTGCCCGCCGGACGAATCCCCGGGGTCACCAGTTGCAGCGACGGGTGCGCCGATTTCAGGGCCTGGGCTTCCAGTGCCGAGCAAACCAGGCCATCCATCCCGGCTTTTTCCGCCAACGCTGCCAGACGCAACACTTGCTCCTGCGGCTCGATATCCAGACCGATACCCGCCAGATCTTCACGCTCCATGCTGGTGAGCACGGTCACGCCAATCAGCAGTGGTTTCGGACCGGTGCGCTGGTCGAGGACTTCACGGCACGCGGCCATCATGCGCAAACCACCGGAGCAGTGCACATTGACCATCCACACGCCCATTTCCGCAGCCGCCTTGACGGCCATGGCGGTGGTGTTCGGGATGTCATGGAACTTGAGGTCCAGGAACACTTCGAAACCCTTGTCCCGCAGGGTGCCAACGATTTCCGAAGCGCAGCTGGTGAACAATTCTTTACCGACTTTGACCCGGCACAGCTTCGGGTCCAACTGATCGGCCAGCTTCAGTGCGGCGTCACGGGTGGGGAAATCCAGGGCGACGATGATAGGAGTCTGGCAGGCGGACATGAGTGGGCTCTCAGGCAGGTCGAAATCGGCGCGCATTGTAGCGGAACCAGCGCCTCTGCGGGACCCGATGATCGGTAATTCGTCGAGACGACTCAAGCAAGACTAGCCCTTGCGCCCATTGTGTCGAGTCAGATACACACACGACACGCCTGCAACACCCTTCAACGTTACCTTCGGCAGCCGCAACACGTCCTTACAGCACTTCCCGCCTCCGGGCCGGACGCCTATGCTGGAACCACAACCTCGCAGCCCATCTTTGTGGTTGGCAGCCTACCTGGCAGATGAACGCGCGCATCCAGACCATCCTGCGCCGGGTGCGCGACGATCGCACTGAACAACGGGCCAACATCCGTTTCGACAACTGGCGCCTGAACAGCGTGCTGCGTCAGTTGATCGCCGCTGATGGCCTGGTGGTGCCACTGTCCAACGCTGAATTCCGTTTGCTTTGGGTGTTCATCGAACGTCCGCGTCGAGTCCTCAGCCGCGAACAACTGCTGGACGCCGCTCGCGGTCGCTCGATCGAAGCCTTTGATCGCAGCATCGACCTGCTGGTCTCGCGCCTGCGCCAGAAACTCGGTGATGACCCGAAAGCGCCCCAGCTGATCAAAACCGTTCGCGGTGAGGGTTATCTGTTCGACGCCAGAGATATCGGCTGATGCGCACACGCTTCGATACGCTATTCGGCCGCCTGTTTGGCATGCTGCTGGTAGCGATCATCCTGGCGCACCTGTTGGCGTTTTTCTGGTTTCACCATTACGGCCCGCCTCCCCCTCCGCCGCCACCCGGGTTTCCGAGGACTTCGACGGGCAGCGTCCACCGATGAACCCGCGCTTCGAAAAACGCCCGCCACGGCCGTGGTTCGGTGGGACATTGGTGCCGCTGACCTTTCAGTCTGTCTCACTGATCATCGCCGCCTGGTACGGCGCCAAACTGTTGAGCCGGCCGATCCAGCGTCTGAGCGATGCCGCCGAGCGGCTGAGCGAAAACCTCGACAGCCCGCCTCTGGATGAATCCGGTCCACGGGAAGCACGGCAAGCGGCGCACACCTTCAACAAGATGCAGCAACGCATTCGTGAACAAGTGCAGCAGCGCTCGCGGATGCTGGGCGCCGTCTCCCACGACCTGCGCACGCCGCTGTCGCGGCTCAAGCTGCGGCTGGAGCAGATCGACGACCACAAACTGCAAGGCCAGATGCGTCAGGATCTGGACGATATGATCAGCATGCTCGACGCCACCCTCACTTACCTGCACGAACAGCGCACCAGCGAATCGGCGCAATGGATGGATGTGCAGGCGCTGGTCGAATCCCTGAGTGAAAACGCCCAGGACCAGGGCGCCGATGTTCTGACCAGCGGCCACTGCGCACCGCTGCAAGTGCAGCCGATGGCGTTGCGCTAGTGCATCAACAACCTGCTGGATAATGCCCTGCGTTATGCCGGGCAGGCAGTGATTACGCTCCAAGACACACGCGAAACACTGGTGATCCGGGTCATCGACCATGGGCCGGGTATCGCGGCGGATAAACGGGAAGCGGTGTTCGAGCCTTTCTACCGCCTGGAAGGTTCGCGCAACCGCAACTCTGGCGGCGTCGGGCTGGGCATGACCATCGCCCGCGAGGCCGCCGAACGCCTAGGTGGACAGTTGAGCCTGGAAGAAACGCCCGGTGGTGGCCTGACAGCCGTGATTCGCCTGCCCCGAGCCTGATTGGCGCTCTGTGTACCGCTCGGTACAAACCTCACATACCCACGACAACTTGCCCCTTGAGGCTGCATAAGCCGGTGCACCCACCGGTTATCCATTCCAAGGAGTGAGCGCAATGATCGCTAGCGTCAGCAGTTACACGAGCTATACCAGCACCAACAGCACCACGACCAACACCGCCCGCAGTCAACAATTTCAGAAAGAACTGCTCGCCAAACTCGACAGCAACAGCGACGGCGCGGTGCGGCGTTGCAAGCCGGCCGTGAGCGAAACACGAACAGCTCCACCGATCAGTCGAACGTGACCGAAGCTCTGAACAAAATGATCGCCAACCTGAGCAAGCAGTACTCGCTCGACAACGTGGCGACCGTGGGCAAGTACCTGAATGTGGCCACTTAAGTCAAAAGCTTCGCGAGCAGGCTCGCTCCCACAGTTGATCTGCATTGATCACATAACTTGTTATCGATACAAAATCAATGTGGGAGCGAGCCTGCTCGCGAAGGGGCCCTAAGCTTCAACCAAAAACCTCAGGGCCGGCGATCGTCAACCCGAGCCTGGCTCTTGCTCCAGTCGGTCAGCAGGCTGTAGGCCACCGCCAACAATGTCGGGCCGATGAACAAACCAATAAACCCAAAGGCAATCAACCCGCCAAACACCCCGAGCAGGACAATCACCAACGGCAAATTGCCGCCCCGGCTGATCAGGTACGGCTTGAGTACGTTGTCGACGCCACTGATGATGAATGTCCCCCAAATCCCGAGAAACACCGCCATCCCGTACTCACCCTTCCAGGCCAGCCACGCCGTGGCCGGAACCCACACCAGTGGCGGCCCCATCGGAATCAGGCTCAGCAAAAACGTAACAATCCCCAGCACCAGCGCCCCGGGAACACCGGCAATCAAGAACCCGATCAACGCCAGAATCGCCTGGGCCGCCGCCGTCCCGATCACACCGTTCACCACCCGCTGCACCGTGCCCGCCACCAATTCAATGTAATACCCGGCACGGTCACCAATCAGCCGTTCCAGCAGCCCATGAACAAACGCCGCCAGACGCGGCCCGTCACGGTAGAAAAAGAACACGAAGACGATACTCAACGTCAGCTCGAGAATCCCGCCGCCAATCTGCGCACTGCGCGCCAGCAACCAATTGCCGACTTGGCCCAGATACGGTTTGACCGCCAGCATCATCGCCGCGCCCTGCTGATCGATGCTGTTCCAGATCCCCACCAGCCGCTCGCCGACCAAGGGCACGCTGCCCAGCCAGGTCGGCGCTTCCGGCAGCCCATCGACTTGCACATCCTTGATGAACGCCGTGGCATCGCGCACATGGTCCGCGAGGTTGAACCCCAGCCACACCAACGGTACCGCCACCAGCAACATCCAGCCCAGCGTCAGCAATGCCGCCGCCAGCGATTCGCGGCCATTGAGCCAACGCGTCAGCAAACGCATCAGCGGCCAACTGGCAAACGCCAGCACCGCGCCCCAGAACAGCGCCGACCAGAACGGCGCCATCACCCAGAAGCTCGCGCCAAACAGCACCAGGAGCAGGATCTGCACCAACAGCCGATCGTTATTGATCATCTAAATCTCGAAAAAGTCAGCCCGCAAAAGAGTAGGCGAACGCGGCTTGCACGTTCGCCTGATAAAGCTTATCGCAACAGTTCGATGTGCAAGCCTGCGCCCTCGACACTGCCGGCTTCCATCCTGGCGGTACGCACACCCTGCCCGATCAGTGCCTGACGCCAGGCTTCGGCCTTCGGCCCGGAAACACTGACCCGCAACGTGGTGTCCAGATTCAATCCACGGGAGATCAAGCGCAGCCAGGCATCGTCAGGATCGCCGGCCAGATTGGGAAAATCGAGCTCACCTGTGCTTTTGAGTTCCCGAAGCAAGGTTGCAGACGTCGGTAGCAAATCACCCAGCGGCGCAGCGGCGTCGAACTGTTCGACATGCAGATAGGCTTTGCGATTGCCGCGAGTGATGCTGTAAAGCGCTACCAGCGTGTTGTCTTGTGGCGCCGCCAAACGCAACAGCAGATACGCCTGCTGATCATCAGCGCCATAGAGCTTGGCGTTGCTGAAGACTTCATTGGCCCACAGGCTGCTTTCGCCGCAATCACGCGCCTGGCACCAGAACAGCAGCTCGGCGCCCTGTTTCTGAAGGGCTTCACGAGCAGCAGTAAAGGCATCGGTGGAGGAATGTTCCGGCGGCAGTTCGTAGGTCACCGAGGTGGTTTGCCCCCGGGCGCTGACCTGACCGTCGAAACGCAACTGACCGCTGATCTTGCGGATCGAACCCAGTGGATAGATCCGCTCAAGTTCGGCGACCGGACGATAGTCGACGATCTGCGCATCGGCCATACGCGGCACGATCAGCAGGTCCTGACTGCCCGGAACATCGGCGGCAAACAACACGGGACTGAAACAACACAGCGCCAGCAGACTGAGTGAACGCATGGATAGACTCATCGGATCAGCATGGCCTGGGCGCCCTTGACGACACTGGCATCATCGATGCGCTCGGGAACCAGCAAACCACGCTGCACCGCCGGACGCGCCTCCATGGTCGCCATCCAGCGCTGCAAGGCCGGCAAACCATCGACCTCGACACCCGACCACTCGTGGCCACGAACCCACGGAAAAGTAGCGATGTCGGCAATGCTGTACTCGCCCGCAAGGAACTCTACGGCTTGCAGACGCGTGTCGAGCACTTCATAGAGGCGACGGGTTTCATGCTGATAACGGTCGATGGCGCCCTGGAGTTTCTCCGGGAAATAACGGAAAAACACGTTGGTTTGGCCTTGCATCGGGCCGATCCCACCCATCTGGAACATCAACCATTGCAACACGACCGAGCGCCCCTTGGGGTCTTTGGGCAGCAGTTTGCCGCTCAGTTCAGCGAGGTAAATCAGGATGGCGCCGGATTCGAACACGGCAAAATCGCCGTTGGCGCGGTCGACAATCGCCGGAATCCGGCCATTGGGATTGATCTTGAGGAAGTCCTTGGACTTCTGTTCCTTTTTGTCGAAACTCAGGGCGTGCACCGTGTAGGGCAGGCTGAGTTCCTCGAGCACGATAGAGACCTTGTGGCCATTCGGGGTCGCAGCGGTGTAGAGATCTATCATGGTTGTCTCCCATTTCAACCCGCCCAGCCTCGACAGTTGCCCGGCGCAAGTCAAGGAACGGCGAAGAACCGATTGAAACAGTCTGCGACAAGGTCGGCGCCGGGTTCGTCATTCAGGTGCAAATGATGGCCGCCAGGCAGCTGTTCACGGCTAAAGGGTAGACGTTCCAGCAACTCGGGATGTTTGGCGAGCATGCCGTCGGCAGCCACCACCAGTTTTGCCGGACAACTGACCCGCTGGACGAAGGCCATCGCCTGTTCGGTGGTCAGACGCAGCGGCGACGGTAACGTGAGGCGGTTATCGGTGCGCCAGGTATAACCACCCGACACCGGCATCAATCCACGTTGGGCCAGTAGTTGCGCGGCTTCGCGACTGACCGCTACCAAGCCTTTCATGCGCGCCTCGATGGCCCGGTCGAGCGTGTTGTAGACCGGTTTGCGCTTCTCCCGCAATTCCAGCTGCGCTTGCAGGGCCATGCCCATCCGTTCGGCAGCGTTTTCGCCTTTGTCCGTAGGAGGAATGATGCCGTCGATCAACGCCAGATGGGTCACTCGCTCCGGCAACGAACCGGCCAGCACCAGCGAAACTATCGCGCCCATGGAATGCCCCAGCAGCGCGAAGCGTTTCCAGCCCAGTTGCTCGGCGACTTGCAGCACGTCATGGGCGTAGTCCCACAGCGCGTAACCGGCACCGGTCGGCCGATGCCCGGAATGACCGTGACCGGCCATGTCCAGCGCAATGATGCGCAAGCCTTTGAGCTTCGGCGCCAGTCGGGCAAAGCTGTTGGCGTTGTCCAGCCAGCCGTGTAAAGCGATCACCGGCAGGCCGTCTTCGGGGCCGAACATGTGCGCTGCCAGCTCGATGTGCGGCAGGCTCAGACGAACTTCTTCAACGACGTTGCTCATGCGCAATCCTGTTGGCGGCGACCTTCCCATCGGCTGAACAGATTTTTCAGCAGCGTGGCTGTGTCCTGGGGACGCTCGAGGGGAAACATGTGGCCGCCGGGCACGGTCAGAGACTCGCCTAACGGCATACGCCCCACAGCGCTTGCGTGATGACGCATCACCACGCGGCTCTTGCGCCCTCGAACGACGGCCAGCGGCACTTTCAACTGACGTGCGCGGCCAGGGCTGGTGTGCGGCACGCCGCGGTAGATGCTGATTTCCGTGGCCGGGTCGAAGCGCAGACGCAGCGTATCGCCGACCTTGTGCAAACCATGTTGCAGGTAGGCGTCGAAACATTCCGGATCAAAGCCGCGAAACAGGGTTTTACCGGCGAAATACAGCCGGGCCGCTTCCAGATCGGCGAACTCTTCGCGCCGCCCCAACGTACGGCCGGCCGGGGTCAGGCGATCGATGAAACCAAAGCGTTTGGCCGCACGGATCACCCATTGATCGGCACGGGTCAGCACCGGCGAATCGAGCATCACCACGCCGCGATAGAGCTCGGGGCACCGCAACGCCGCGTGCAGGTGCAGCACGCCACCGAAGGAATGACCGACGCCCCACACCGGTTCCGGTTGCTGCTTGAGGTGATGAATCAGCTCGTCCACCAGGTTGTACCAGTTGTCGTCCGCCGGAAAACGCGGGTCGTGGGCGTGCTGCTCAAGATGCGTCACCTGATACTCGGGCGCCAGCGCCGCAAACAACTTGCCGTAGGTGCCCGAGGGGAAACCGTTGGCGTGGGCGAAAAATATCTGCTGCGACATACCGGTCGATCCATGAGCTAGAACAGGGGTTGATTGTCCGTAAGACCGGAGCCTACAGCAATGACCGTAAGTGCCAGGAATGATGACAGTCGCGC
This sequence comes from Pseudomonas sp. MDT1-17, assembly GCF_054898105.1. Classification (NCBI taxonomy): domain Bacteria; kingdom Pseudomonadati; phylum Pseudomonadota; class Gammaproteobacteria; order Pseudomonadales; family Pseudomonadaceae; genus Pseudomonas; species Pseudomonas sp. MDT1-17. Next base: position 4,985,297 of record NZ_JBUBVM010000001.1, read on the forward strand.
CGCGGCTATACGTTTTTGCTCAGCGCACCTGTTATTTCTGACAGTTGACACCACAAGAGCAACCGAGAATAACTGCACCTGTTCCGACGCTCTTCAGGGAGTACTACTTTAATGCACGCACAAACCCCGGCAGTCGCCGTGAAGGATCCGCGAGGGCTCAACGTTGCCACCGTGTCCTACTACCGCAACGTGCCTGGCAAGACACCAGAGCCTCGGGTTTATCGCCAATCCTACGATGCCGCTGGCCGTCACACGCTCAGCCGCGACCCTCGCCTGTTCAAACTGCTTGAGACAGAACCGGGTGCCCGGCCAAACCTGAAGACAGTGTTCAGCCTCACGGACACTCCCCTATGCAGTGATAGCGTGGACGCGGGAAGCCGGCTGGTCTTGTTCGGCGTTGCCGGTCAAAACCTCATGAGCTGGGACAGTCTGCTCACTCAGGTCCGGACCGAATACGACCTGTTGCTCCGCCCGGTCAAAACTGTTGAGCAGGCTCCAGGCAAACCCGCAAGAACCAATGCCTTTTACACCTATGGTGACGCGACTGCGGAATCTGCTTCTCTCAATCAATGCAGTCGGCTGATCCGTCAGGATGACGGTGCCGGAACTGTGCATTTCACTGCCTTCGCGCTGACCGGTGGAATCAGCTCGCAGACCCGACATTTTCTCGAAAAACTGGACGAACCAGACTGGCCCAATGATCAAGCCGAAAGAAACCTGTTGAACGAAGCAGGTGGCGGCGCGACCACCGGCAACCACTACGACACCCTGGGATTCGCGATCAGCCAGGAAGATGCACAGGGTAACGTCCAGTTCTCGCACCTGAATGTCGCCGGTCAACTTAGCGAAATAAGCCTGAAACTCGCCGCGCAAACGCAGGAAACGTCACTGCTGAGCGCCATTGACTACAACGCTTTTGGCAACATTGACCGGCAGACTGCCGGCAATGGCGTGATCAGCGAAGCTTGTTACTGCCCACTCGACGGCCGTTTACTTGAGCTCAAGAGCCGACTTCCCGGCAAACCACTGCTGCAACACTTCAGTTACAGCTATGACCGGGTCGGCAACGTTCTCAGCATCAATGATGCGGCCCAACGCACCCGTTTCTTTCGCAACCAGAAAGTCGAATCGACCCGCACCTTTACCTACGACACGTTGTATCAACTGATAGAAGCAAAGGGTTGGCAACGGGTCAACAGCCAGATCAGCCCACAACTGCCAGACTTCGAGTCACCACCTGACCCCGGGCAACTGGAAAACTACTGCCAGACCTACGCGTACGACACCAGTGGCAACCTGACCGAGCTGATTCACAGCGCTGCCAGCCGCAGTCAGACGCAGCGCATCGGCATCTCCAAATACAGCAACCGGGGCCTGCCACAGAAGGACAATGGCGAATTACCCACCGAGAATGAAATAGCCGCCGGATTCGATGCCAATGGCAATAAGAAGGTGCTGCAGCCAAGTCAGAATCTGGCCTGGAATCTGAATAACCGTCTGCAGCAAGTCGATCAGGTGGTACGCGAAGACGCTCCGAATGACACCGAGTTCTACATTTATGACAAGGCCGGTCAGCGTCAACGGAAAATCCGCATCGCCTCCACCGGCACGTTAACCCGTACGCACGAGACGCGATATTTACCAGGGCTGGAAATCCGCACGTCGGCTGATGAAGTCCTGCACGTTATTTCGGTGCAGGCCGGACGGTGCACAGTGCAAGTTCTGCATTGGGAAGAAGGCGGGCCATCAGCCGTTGCCCAGAATCAATATCACTACAGCCTGAATGATCACCTGGGTTCCAGCGCCCTGCTGTTGAATGATCAGGCACAGCTGATCAGCCTGGAAAGTTACTATCCGTACGGTGGGACTGCATGGTGGGCCGGAAACGACAAAATTGAAGCCAGCTACAACACTATTCGCTACAGCGGCAAGGAACGAGATGCTACCGGCCTGTATTACTACGGTGCCAGGTACTACTCGCCGTGGTGGCAACGCTGGCTCAACCCGGATCCTGCCGGAACCGTCGATGGTCTGAATCTTTATCTGTTTGTCCGAAGCAATCCTGTGACCCTTTTCGACCCTGATGGCCGCAACCCTCAACAGGCTATCGAAGCCTTCAATCATATGTTGAGCCAAGGGAGTGCATGGCAGCAGCTTGATAGTCTAGAAGATGGCCTGACTACCTTCCAGCAGCAGTCCAGGAAAAACATCAGGCAGCTTGAATATCGGCTGGGTGAATCAATCGAACTCGAGTCCGCCGAGACACTTTTTATCGATGAATTCAGTAAAAGCCCCTTCCATCTCGTCCATTTTTCCGACCAGGATCTTCGCAAAAATGATGTGGTCGAGCTCTATTCCAGAAAACAACTTATCGAACGTCAGGTGATTTTCAATGAAAACAATACAGCTGAGGGCGATTTGACCTCACTGGGAACCGACGATTTCGTTTTCTTTTCACTGGAAGCCCAAAGAGAGCCTGCCAAACCCAGCAGTCGATTCGGCGATAAACGCTACAGAACTCCTTTTTCGACGTTGCAGGAAAGTGGTCAGGCGCAATACTCCCTGCTTCAGAGTCTCGATATCATTCTCCCAACAAGCAGACCCAAGGGAGCCCCTGCCTGGGTAAAAGATGCCCATGCATACGGAAGAGACTTCGCTTTGAGGGACAACGAAGATGAAGACACTCAACGTCATGGGGCGATGTTTGTGGGCGATGACATGATTCGCGGGATGGGGCTCAACGTCATGATTGATGTCTTGACCTATGCCGAGGATGCGGGAGACACCCTCTACGAAGTGCCTGCCGATACGTTGATGAATAGCCTCTATCGTCCTCAGGTACTGGTTCCAAACTCTGTCCGATTGAAACCGCAGAAATACAGCTACCAACAGACACGCCCGAAAAGTTGAGGCTCCACACCGATGTCTCATTGCCGCCGGCCCGATGAATTTCAACGAGCCGGCGGTGTTTGCCCCAACGGCACCACCGCCATGGTCAACCGCGACACACAACTGGCCTTGCCTTCATCGCTGGTCAAACGGATATCCCAGACATGCGTCGTGCGGCCAATGTGAATCGGCTTGGCCACCGCCGTGACCCGTCCACTGCGCAAGCCGCGCAAATGGTTAGCGTTGATTTCCAGGCCTACGCAGTAAAACTTGCTGGCATCGATGCACAGGTAACTGGCCATCGAGCCGACGGTTTCGGCCAGCACCACCGAGGCGCCGCCGTGCAGCAAGCCGTAAGGCTGGTGAGTGCGGTGGTCGATGACCATGCTCGCGGTCAGGGACTCTTCGTCGAAGGCTTCGAAGCGAATATCCAGCACTTCGCCGATGGTGTTTTTCTGGATTGCGTTCAGCCGCTCGACGTTGGGAGTGGTGCGCCACAGACTCATCGTTGCTTTCCTTGGTTGGTTTTATTCGTGGCTCAATCCTGCCACAGCACCGCTTCGCTGCGCTCGCTCCATTCTTCGAACCGGGCGCCGTAGGTGGCTTCGATCACGTTGCGTTTGATCTTCAGGGTCGGTGTCAGGAAGCCGTTTTCCACCGCCCAACTGTCCTTGACCACCACCAATCGATGCAAGCGTTCGTGTTTGTCGAGCGCGCCATTAACCTCCTCCAGCAATTTTTCCAGGCTTGAATGCAGCCCTGCGCGCGCCGTTCCGCTGGCGTCCTGCTGACCGACCGCCGAGAGCACGCACAACCCCAGCGGCGCACTCAGGCCATCGCCGACCACGCACACTTGCTCGATGCGCGAATGCACCGCCAGCCGATTTTCGATCGGTGCCGGGGCGACGTATTTGCCTTTGCTGGTCTTGAAAATCTCTTTCAGGCGCCCGGTCAGGCGCAGATTACCTTCGGCGTCTTCCTCGCCCTTGTCGCCGGTGCGCAGGAAGCCGTCCTCGGTGATGGTTTCGGCGGTTTTCTCAGGCTCCTTGAAATACCCGAGCATGGTCGCACCGCTGCGCACCATCACCTCGCCCGACTCGGCGATCCGCACCTCAACCTCCGGGCATGGCTTGCCGATCCAGCCGGGTTTGTTCTGGCCCGGCAGGCCAATGTGCGAATAGCCACAGCTTTCGGTCATGCCGTAGACCTCCAGCACATCCAGGCCCAGTTTGCGGTACCACAGCAGCAAGGTCTGCGGCACTGGTGCGGCGCCGGACAAGGCGATGCGCAAGGCATCCAGCCCGAGCCCGACGAGGACTTTGTGCCCGACCCGCTTGCCGATGATCGGCAGACCGAGCAGGAAGTCCAGACGCTTTGCCAGGATCTTGCTGTACACGCCCATCTGGAATTTGGTCCAGATCCTCGGCACGCCAAACAGCGCGGTCGGTCGTGCACGACGCAAATCGGTGAGGAAGGTGTCCAGGCTCTCGGCAAAAAATACCGTTTGCCCGGTGTAGATCGACGCCAGCTCGACGAACATCCGCTCGGCGACATGGCACAGCGGCAGGTAGGACAGCAGCCGATCGGACTCATTCAGGCCGAACAACTGCGTCCCGCGCGTGGTGGCAAACCCCAGATTGGCAAAGCTGTGCATCACGCCTTTGGGCATGCCGGTGGTGCCGGAGGTGTAAATGATGGTCGCCAACTGGTCGGCGGACGGCTTGGGATCGTCCTGGATCGGTGAGCTTTTTTGCAGATCGGCCCAGCTGAAATCGAACGTACCGGGCGGATGCAACGGCAGGCTGATCGTCGGCAGATCAGCGTTGACCCCGCGAGACATGCCAGGCCAGTCATCGAGTTTGCCGATGAACACCAGCGCCGCTTCGGAGTGTTCAAGGACTTGGGCCACGGTCTCGGCGGTGAGGTTCGGGTAGAGCGGCACCGACACATGGCCGGCCATCCAGATCGCCAGGTCGGCGATGATCCAGTGCGCGCAGTTTTTCGAGATCAGGGCGATGTGGCTGCCTTGGGGCAGTTCGCGCGCGCGCAGCCAGTGTGCCGCGCAACGGGCCTGATGCCCGACGTCTTCCCAGGTCAGCGTCTCGACTTGCCCGCCGCCCGTGGGCTGGACCAAAAAGCGCTGGCGGGGATGGCGCGCTTCACGCTCGTAGAAAACGTCCAGCGGCAAACTAAAAGCAGCAGGCATGCGACTCGCTCCTTTATTTTTGGTCTGGAGCAAGCGTAGTCAACCAAGCAGTTGCTCGGTTAATTATTTGTCGGCAAAAACAAGATCAAAAGATCGCAGCCTTCGGCAGCTCCTACAGGTGTACACAATCCATGCAGGAGCTGCCGAAGGCTGCGATCTTTTGCTTTTAGGGGTGTTTGATGCCTTTGAGCTTCATTGCGCCGGCCAGCGGCCCTTCGCCTTCCAGTTCGGCAAGGCCGGCGGTGGGGACCGCTTCCGGGTCTTGCACATGGCCGTGCTGAAGGTAACCCAGCAGGTTGCCCACCAGTGGGTTATGGCTGACCAGCAGCGCGCAATCCACAGACACCAACTGCTCGGCCACCGCTTGCGGGCGGTTGTCGGGGGTCAGCCACTCGACGGTGCGAATCTCAGGTTGGAAGCCCAGGGCTTCACGTATCAGCATCGCGGTCTCCTGCGCTCGCAGGAAAGGACTGGCATAGATCGCGGTGAGCGGCTGGCCGATCAACTCGGCGGCAGTGCGCAGCACCTCTTCACGACCGTGGGCCGTCAGTGCCCGCTCGGAATCAGGACGTTTCCCGTGTGGCTCGGCTTCACCATGACGCAGTATCCAGAGTTTCATAGCTTGGGCTCCTCATCTCGGGCCGGGTGTGGTGCCGGCGCCACGACGTGCGGCGCTTCACCTTCCGGTGTACGCGGCGTTGGCCAGTCGGCGAACGGCCAAGGTTTCTGGTCGCTGTGGAAACTGCCGAAACGACCGATCTGCGCCAGAAACTGGCTCAGGCTGTCGCCGAAATTCATCAGGCTGGCGCTTGGGGCGCCATAGATCAAACGGTAGATCAACTGCACCAGCACCACGGCGCCGAGGATGAATTGCGCCACTTGCCAGACCAGCACGTAGACGATCATCCACAACACCCGCAGCAGGATGGATTCGTACTTGGCTTCTTCTTTCGGATCGTTCATGTCTCGCTCCCTGCCCCTGTCAATTGAGTGCTCAGTTGAAACCACTGGTGGAAATGAAATCGACATCGGTTTTCGGTTCCGCACGCATCAATAGACCGATCACCTGCTCCAGCGTGCGCCCTTCAAACAGGATGGCATGGAGCCCGGCGACCAGTGGCATATACACGCCCACCTCCTGGGCCTTGGCCTTGAGCACCTTGAGGGTGTTGACCCCTTCGGCGACTTCGCCCAGCCGCGTCACGGCGTCTTCCAGGCTCAAGCCCTGGCCGAGGGCAAACCCAACCTGGTAGTTACGGCTTTTCGGCGACGAGCAGGTGACGATCAGATCGCCGACGCCCGCCAAACCGAGGAAGGTCATCGGGTTGGCGCCCTGATTCACCGCAAAACGGGTCATTTCCGCCAACGCCCGGGTGATCAGCATGCTCTTGGTGTTTTCGCCCATGCCCAGCGCCACCGCCATGCCGGCGATGATTGCGTAGACGTTTTTCAACGCGCCACCCAACTCCACGCCGAAGCGGTCGGCGCTGGCGTACACGCGAAAGGTCCGGCCATGCAACGCCTCCTGGACCCGCTGGCAGAGTTCTTCGTCTTCGCTGGCGACCACCGTGGCGGTCAGCGCGTGTTCGGCGATTTCTCGGGCCAGGTTCGGCCCGGACAGCACGCCGATACGCGCTTGCGGGGCGATCTCTTCGAGGATTTCGCTCATGAGTTTGAAGGTGTGGGCTTCGATGCCTTTGGTCAGGCTCACCAGCAGCTTGCCGCTCAAACGTGCGGCGTGAGGTGCCAGCACCGAGCGCAGCGCGCTGGACGGCAGCGCGACGAAGCACAGGTCGCAAGCTTCCAGGGTGGCCAGCAAGTCCGTGACAGGCTCGACGGCCGGAAGAATCTTGATGCCCTTGAGGTAACGCGGGTTCTCGCGATTGACCCGAATGGCCTCGGCCTGTTCAGGGTCACGCATCCACTGCCGCACCTGATGCCCGTTCTCGGCCAGCAGATTAGCCACGGCGGTACCAAAACTTCCGCCTCCCAGGACCGCAATTGGGCGCTGTTCAGTCATATGCAATCCGTTAATCCATACCAGTGGCGATGACGGCATTATACGGAGCGGCCCAGTGGCGGCCAGCCCCCGTATCAATTACCGACACTTGTAGGAAGAAGACCAAGAAAACCGAGGAAAATGCCCACAACGTGACTGGAAAAGTCATTGCGCTCGGTTAACATGCGCGCCAGTTGTTCGCTATCAAGGATGTGTTGTGTCGTTTGGTTCCCCATCACCTCGCTCGCCGCTGGTACTGGCGCTGATTTTCAGCTCGCCATTACTCGCCGACGACTTGTTCCTCGACAGCGAGCCGCTGCCGCAAGTGTTGACCGCGACGCGGCTCAAGCAGTCGCCGGCCGCGGTGCCGGGAAGTATGACGGTGATCGACAGCGAACTGATCAACGCCAGTGGCGCCCGGGACATCAGCGAGTTGCTGCGACTGGTGCCGGGGATGATGGTGGGCAACATCAGCGGTAACCAGGCGGCGGTGAACTATCACGGCACCAACGCGACCGAAGCGCGACGCCTGCAAGTGTTGATCGATGGCCGCTCGGTGTACCGCGCAGGCCTGGCCACGGTGGACTGGAGTGACATTCCGGTGGCCATGGAAGACATCGAACGCATCGAAGTTTTCCGCGGCCCGAACACCGTCAGCTATGGCGCCAATGCGCTGATGGCGGTGGTCAACATCATCACGCGCAACCCGGCCGACAGCCACGGCACGCGGCTGAAAGTCACCCGTGGGCAGCGAGGCATCGACGACTTTTACGCCAGCCAGGGTGTGGGCTGGGACGGCGGCGACCTGCGCCTGTCACTGTCCGGTCAACAAGACGACGGCTTCGACTCGGACCGTAACGGTGCCGATTACCGTGACAGCCGCCGCTTGAATCGCTTCAACCTCGCGGTCAGCCAGACGCTCACTGAAAACCAGAGCATCGACTGGCAATTGAATGCCAAGGACGGAAGCAACCAGCGGCCGTATACCTACCGCCCGGTCTTCTCGGGGATTACTGCTGCCGGGGACAATTCCGACGTCATCGCCAAGGACTACGCCGGCTCGCTGCGCTGGAACCTCGACATCAATCCCGAGCACAGCCTTTATATCCAGGGCTCGGCGCAGCACTGGGATCGTCAGCAAACCTGGCGTGCCTGCGATGCCGAGGTTTCGTTCAGCCCCCAATTGACTGAGCTCTGGCAGCTCAACCCCAATTACACCGAACGCCTGGCGCGCAACATGGAGCGCTATACCGGCCCCGGCGCGCCAGCCGGTGACCCGGCCCAGCGAGCACTGGCCAATCAAGTGCTGGACCAATGGCGAAACGGCGCCCGACAAACCCTCTGCGGCGATATTGACCAGAGCACCCGGGAAACACGCTACGACCTGGAAGTGCAGGACACCCTCAGCCTGTCCGATAGTCTGCGGCTAGTCAGCGGCATGAATTATCGTTACGACCGGGCAGATTCCGAGACTTACTTCAATGGCACCCTGGACGACACCACTTGGCGGGCGTTCGGCCAACTCGAGTGGCGCGCCACCGAGCATTGGTTGCTGCAGGGCGGAGCGATGTTCGAAGACACGCACTTGATTGGCAGTTCGCTCACCCCGCGGGTGGCGGTCAACTACCTGATCAACCCGCGCCATGGCCTGCGGGCGGTGTACTCGGAAGCCATCCGCTCGCCGGACATGTTCGAGAACAACGTCAACTGGAGTTATCAGGTGAAGAACCTGCGACCCAGTGCCTATGGCCAGTCCAGTGCCCGTTATTTCGTCAAGACCCGTGGCCCCGGCGACCTCGAACAGGAACACATGCGCTCCCGGGAACTGGGCTACAACGGCTACTTTGCCGAGTGGGGACTGGCGGTCGATGTGAAGCTGTTCTACGACGAAATCACCGGAATGATCAGCGAACCGCTGCGCAATAATCAGTACATCGCCAGCAACTCGAACAGCTCGCGCTTTACCGGGACCGAAACCCAGCTCGACTGGCGAATCAGCAGCGCCGACCGCCTGCGCCTGACGTATGCCTACGTCGACGCCGAGGCGAGCAACCCGCAGGATGCGCAACAGACGGCTCGAAACAGCGGTTCCGCCGGTTGGCTGCGCAACTGGGGTCATGGCTGGAACAGTGCGCTCTTCTACTATGGTGACGATGCCCTGAACGGTTACCGCTTCGAACGGGTCGACACGCGCATCGCCAAACGCATCGGCCTGGGCAAGGCCAGCCTGGAATTGGCCGGTGTGCTCCAGCAACGCCTCGACAGCCAGCCCACGACCTTCGTCGACAATAACTACGACGAGCGCCGGGTGCTTTACTTCAGCGCGGAGCTGGCGTTCTAGGATGCTGCATCGCCCGTCACGCAAGACGCCAATCCTTGGCCGCCTGCTGGCCGGGTTGTGCCTGGTGTTTGCCGGGCTGTTGAGCAGCCTGGAGGCCACCGCCGCGGACATTCTGCTGACCGGCGCCGAGGACAGCCCGGGCATGCAATCCTTCACCCAGGCCCTGAGCGAATTGCGGCCGGCCGACAGCGTGCGTTTCCAGGCACTGGCCAGTCTGCCGGCGCCTGGCAAGCTGCCCGCCAGCACCCGTTTGATTCTGCTCGACCTGCCGAGCCTCGACTGGCGCCTGCAAGACGCGCAAGGCCCGGCAACGCTGGTGCTGCGCATCAGCCGCCTGCAAGCCCGTCAGCATCTGGGCGCCACCCTGCCCCCGCGCCTCAGCCTGCTCTGGAGCGACCCGCCCCTGGAGCGACAATTGCGCCTGACCCAACTGCTCTTGCCTCAGGTCAAACGGGTCGGCGTGCTCTTCGACAGCCACAGCGAATTCCTCTTGAAAGAACTGCATCAGGCCGCCCACTCCCTGGGCCTTGAGGTGGTCACCGAGCGCTGGGATAACACCAACGACAGCCGGCCGCTGCAGACCTTGCTGAAAAACAGCGACGTGTTGCTGGGCCTTGATGATCCCGATCTGTACAACCCGAAAACCGCGAAGAACCTGTTGCTCAGCAGCTATGCTCGGCAACTGGCGCTGATCGGTCCTAACGCCGGGTTTGTCAGGGCGGGAAGCCTGGCCAGCACCTACAGCGATCAGAGCGATTGGCTGGCGATACTCGACGAACTGCTCGATCGGCCACCGGCCACATGGCCACGCACGCACTACCCGCAACACTTCAAAGTCTTAAGCAACCCACAAGTGGCTCGTTCATTAGGGATTGAACAGATGAATGAAGCCTCTGTCGCAACACAGTTGGCCGAAGGAGAAAAGCGCCCATGACCTTCCGTCGCCGTTGGGACATCAACACCCGCACACAAATCATCAGCCTCGGCCCTGCCCTGTTGCTGACGTTGCTGTTGATCAGTTTCTTCACCTTCGTGCGGATCCAGGACTTGCGCCAGGAGCTCAACCACACCGGGCAGTTGATCGCCAACCAACTGGCACCGGCCACCGAATACGGAGTGATCTCGGGCAACAACGAGGTGCTCGACAGTTTGCTCAAGGCCACCCTGGCCACGCCTAATGTGCGCTTTCTGGAAGTCCAGGACAGCGCCAACCGGATTCTGGTGTACGTCGAGCAGCCGTCGGAAACCCACAACCGCTCGCATCAGGTTGAAGTGTTCCAGGCTCCGGTGCGGCTGCAACGGATCGCGCTGCACAATGATTTCTTCCAGGGCAGCAAAGTCGCCAACACGGCCCCTGCCGAGGACTACCTGGGACGGGTGATCGTCGGCCTGTCCAATGACGCCTTCAGCCAGCGTCAACAGGAAATCCTGTTCAAGGCCGGAATCCTGGCGCTGTTCGCCCTGCTGTTTACTTTTTTGGTGGCCCGGCGACTGGCCGCCAGCCTCTCGCAACCGATCCGCGACATCAGCAACGCGGTCAAGGCGATTCAGGACGGCGACTACAAAACCCCGCTGCCGATCGTCGACGACACTGAACTGGGCGCGCTGTCACAACACATCAACAACCTCGCCGACGGCCTCGAACAAGCCAGCCGCGAACAGCATCAAGCGATGGCGCAGTTGATTCAGACGCGCGAGGAAGCAGAAAAGGCCAACAACGCCAAATCCGATTTCCTCGCGATGATGAGCCACGAACTGCGCACGCCGATGAATGGCGTGCTGGGCATGCTGCAACTGCTGGAAACCACCGCGATGACCGAGGAGCAGGTCGAATACGCGGCGCTCGCCTCGGAGTCCACCGAACACCTGCTCAAAGTCATCAACGACATTCTCGATTTTTCGCGCATCGAGCGCTCGGAACTGGAGTTGGAGCACATTCCGTTCAACCTTGCAGACCTGATCGGCAGTTGCGCCCAGTCGTTCACGCACAGCGCCGTGCAACGCGGGTTAAACCTGACGCTACTGATCCCCGAGGACATGCGCGCATTGCAGGTTCAGGGCGATCCGACGCGCATCCGGCAGATCCTGGTCAACCTGATTGGCAATGCGTTGAAATTCACCGAACGGGGCCGTGTCAGCATCGAACCGCAATGGCAGTCGCTGGATCACGAACTGCTGTGGTTCACCTGCACCGTGCGCGACAGCGGGATTGGTATCTCGGCCGAAAGCCTGGAATTGATGTTCAACGCCTTCCAGCAGGCCGACAGTTCTATTTCGAGGCGTTACGGTGGCACCGGACTGGGCCTGCCGATTGCTCGCACCCTGGCGGAACGCATGGGCGGTACGTTACGCGCCCAGAGCGAGGAAGGACGCGGCTCGGTGTTCACCCTGGAAATCCCGCTGGCACTCTACAAAAAGACGCTGCCGGTGCTGGCACCGCGCACACTGACTGGCAACGGTGATGGCGAAGGGCGAAACGTGTTGCTGGTGGAAGACAATCCGGTCAACCAGACGGTCATCGAAGCAATGTTGCGCAGTCTGGGCTTTACTGTCAGCGTCGCCACCGATGGCGCGCAGGCGGTGAGCAGCGCCGAGAGTCTGATTTTCGAGGCCATTCTGATGGACTGCCGACTTCCCATCATCGATGGCTATGAAGCCACCCGACAGATTCGCCAATTGCCCGGCTGCGCTGACGTGCCGATCATCGCACTGACCGCCAACGCCTTGCAGGGCGACCGTGAAGCCTGTTTATCGGCGGGAATGAACGATTACCTGGCCAAGCCCTTCAAACGCACTGATCTGCAGCAAATTCTGCAGCGTTGGGTGCAGTAGTGCAGGCCTTTCGGCTATCTGCGACTGGCGTGAAAGGCGAAAGTGCGGCAGTCTTAGGCACCCGAACAGGCCCGAAAAGGGGCTTGAATAATAATTTCAGTGCACAAGTGTACATTCATGTCCTTGGTGCTGTGACTTTCACCACAACGCAATAGTCTATGAGTAGGCTGCTGATTCGAGGCATGAACGCTTCGATCAGCCGGGAAGATTTGCCCCACCTGCCGCATGGGATTATTGAGGAGCTCGCATGACCAAACAAAACGCCTTTACTCGGGAAGACCTGCTGCGCTGCAGTCGCGGTGAGCTGTTTGGCCCAGGTAACGCGCAACTGCCCGCCCCCAACATGCTGATGGTGGATCGCATCACCCATATCAGCGAAGAGGGTGGCAAGTACGGCAAAGGTGAATTGGTCGCCGAGCTGGATATCACTCCGGACCTGTGGTTCTTCGCCTGCCACTTCGAAGGTGATCCGGTGATGCCAGGCTGCCTGGGCCTCGACGCCATGTGGCAACTGGTCGGTTTCTTCCTCGGCTGGCAAGGTTTGCCGGGCCGTGGCCGTGCGCTGGGTTCGGGCGAAGTAAAATTCTTCGGCCAAGTCCTGCCGACCGCCAAGAAAGTGACCTATAACATTCAGATCAAGCGCGTGCTGAAGGGCAAGCTGAACCTGGCCATCGCCGATGGTTCGGTCAGTGTCGACGGCCGCGAAATCTACACCGCCGAAGGCCTCCGGGTCGGCGTGTTCACCTCCACTGAAAACTTCTAAGGGTTATCCGCATGCGCCGCGTCGTTATCACTGGTCTGGGCATCGTTTCGTGCCTGGGCAATGACAAAGAGACCGTCTCCGCTAACCTGCGTGCAAGCCGCCCTGGCATCCGGTTCAACCCGGAATATGCCGAAATGGGTCTGCGTAGCCAGGTTTCCGGCTCCATTGACCTTCCCCTCGAAGAGCTGATCGATCGCAAGATCTATCGCTTCGTCGGCCATGCCGCGGCTTACGCCTACCTGGCCATGAAAGACGCCATCACCGACTCCGGTCTGACCGATGAGCAAGTCTCCAACCCGCGTACCGGCCTGATCGCCGGTTCCGGTGGCGCCTCCACGCTGAACCAGATGGAAGCGCTGGACATCCTGCGCGAGAAAGGCGTGAAGCGCGTTGGCCCATACCGTGTAACGCGGACCATGAGCAGCACCGTTTCCGCTTGCCTGGCCACGCCGTTCAAGATCAAGGGCCTGAACTACTCCATCGCTTCTGCCTGTGCCACCAGTGCTCACTGCATCGGTACCGCCATGGAACAGATCCAGATGGGCAAGCAGGACATCGTGTTCGCCGGCGGCGGTGAAGAAGAACATTGGAGCCAATCGTTCCTGTTCGACGCCATGGGCGCACTGTCCAGCCAGTACAACGAAACCCCGGAAAAAGCTTCCCGTGCCTACGACGCCAAGCGTGACGGTTTCGTCATCGCCGGCGGTGGCGGCATGGTCGTGGTCGAAGAGCTGGAACACGCTCTGGCCCGCGGCGCGAAGATCTACGCGGAAATCGTTGGCTACGGCGCGACCTCCGACGGCTACGACATGGTTGCCCCAAGCGGCGAAGGCGCCATCCGCTGCATGCAGATGGCCATGTCCACCGTTGACGCTCCGATCGACTACCTGAACACCCACGGCACTTCGACTCCGGTCGGCGACGTCGCGGAGATGAAAGGTGTACGTGAAGTGTTCGGCGACAAGGCTCCGGCCATCAGCTCCACCAAGAGCTTGTCGGGTCACTCCCTGGGCGCCGCCGGCGTTCACGAAGCGATCTACTGCATGCTGATGATGGAAGGCAACTTCATGGCGGGTTCCGCCAACATCGACGAACTGGACCCGGAAGTGGCTGACATGCCGATCCTGACCAAGACTCGCGAAGACGCCACCATCAACACTGTGATGAGCAACAGCTTCGGCTTCGGCGGCACCAACGCCACGCTGGTACTGAAGCGCTGGCAGGGTAAGTAATACCCCGCCGCTTCACTGCACAAAAAAACGCCCCGACTGGTTCGGGGCGTTTTTTTTTGCACTGTAGGAGCTGGCGAAGCCTGCGATCTTTTGATCTTTGGTGATCAAAAATCAAGATCAAAAGATCGCAGGCTTCGCCAGCTCCTACAGGTTTTTATGTACGCCGGACTGCCCAGCGAACATGAAGGTTTTGTCATAAAACTCAACGCACTGCGACCGAATGTCGCGGATTCCGCGGGCTGCAAGACTTTTACCGAATTCACAAACATTCGTTACCAAACTCAGTCGTTTACTTAGCCAGCTAACCAAACATATAACAGAGGCCTGCACACGCCTTGCTGCAGATAACAGAGATTGGAGCTAGCAGATGACTGTAAAAGTGACTGAACGCGACGATTCACATAGGTCCCATGAAGGCGTAGCCGCCGGTATCCGGATCTGGGACGTGCACCAACAAGACATGCTGGTGGGGATGTTCCATTCCGAGACCGACGCCCACAGCTACAAGGCAGAACTGGAAAAACTGGAGCAGCAACGAGCGCTCCAATCCGCATAAGCAAATGACAGCATTGAAAACGACAAACCCCGCCATGAGCGGGGTTTGTCGTTGTTGCAGCCGTTAACGCTTTACCACATCAGATCATCAGGAATCTGATAGGCCGCGTACGGATCGTCCTCGGCAGCGACTTCGTCGGTCTTCACATTCAGCTGCACAATGCGCTGTGGATCGCGCTCCTGGATCTTCAGGGCCGCCTCACGGGGGATCACTTCGTAACCGCCGGCGTGGTGCACGATCGCCAGGAAACCATTACTGAGCTGGTTGCGCATCAGCGAGTTGACCGAGATCCGCTTGACCTTCTTGTCGTCGACGAAGTTGTAGTAGTCCTCGGTCGTCAGCTTCGGCAGACGCGAGACTTCGATCAATTGCTTGACCTGGGCGGCGCGGGCCTTGGCTTCTGCCTTCTCCTGCTGCTGACGGTTCAGCTCCTGGTCGCGCTTGACCTTCTCGGCCATGGCTTCCTGAGCGGCACGCTGCTGGGAGTCATCGAGTTCGATCTGACCTTTGTGGGCCAGACGCTGCTGCTTCTGCTTATCTTTGCCGACCTGTTTGGCCTGCTTCTGGTTGACCAGCCCTGCTTTGAGCAACTGGTCGCGAAGGGAAATGCTCATGGTGCTTATTACTCACTTAGGCAACTGCTCAACCGCAGCTGGGCAAATTCTTTTCCTGACGTTTGGCTTCGCCCCACAAGGCGTCCAACTCTTCGAGGGTGCAATCTTCTATGGGACGGTGGGTATCGCGCAATGCCTGTTCGATAAAACGGAAGCGTCTTTCGAACTTGCTGTTGGCGCCACGCAGTGCAGTTTCCGGATCGACCTTGAGATGACGCGCCAGATTGACCACGGAAAACAACAGATCACCGACTTCATCGGCAATCGCTGCCGAGTCATTGTCGGCCATGGCTTCGAGCACTTCATCGAGTTCTTCGCGAACCTTGTCGAGCACCGGCAAGGCATCCGGCCAGTCGAAACCGACCTGCCCTGCACGCTTCTGCAACTTCGCGGAACGGGACAACGCCGGCAATGCGGCGGGTACGTCATCGAGCAAAGACAGTTGTTCAGGCGCGGATGATTTCTCGGCGCGCTCTTCGGCCTTGATCTCTTCCCAGCGTTGCTTGACCTGTTCTTCACTCAACCGCGGGACATCCAGCGGCGCGTACAAATCACCGGTAGGAAACACGTGCGGATGACGGCGAATCAATTTGCGGGTGATGCTGTCGATGACGCCGGCGAATTCGAAGCGCCCTTCTTCCCGGGCCAACTGGCTGTAATAAACCACCTGGAACAGTAAATCCCCCAACTCACCCTGCAAGTGATCGAAGTCACCGCGCTCGATGGCGTCGGCGACTTCGTAGGCTTCCTCGAGGGTGTGCGGGACGATGGTTTCGTAGGTTTGCTTGATGTCCCACGGGCAGCCGAACTGCGGGTCACGCAGACGGCTCATCAGGTGCAGCAAGTCTTCAAGGCTGTACATCGGTTTCACGGCGTCCGGTTACGGCGGGTTTCAATAATGTTCGGCAACTGGGAAATCCGCCCCAGCAACCGCCCCAGTGCATCCAGTCCCGGAATCTCGATGGTCAGGGACATCAACGCGGTGTTGTCCTCTTTGTTCGAGCGGGTGTTCACCGCCAGCACGTTGATCCGCTCGTTGAGCAGTACTTGCGAAACGTCACGCAGCAAACCGGACCGGTCGTAGGCACGGATGATGATGTCCACCGGATAGGTGAGCACCGGCACCGGGCCCCAGCTGACCTGAATGATCCGCTCAGGCTCGCGCCCGCCCAGTTGCAGCACCGAGGCGCAGTCCTGACGGTGAATGCTCACGCCACGGCCCTGGGTGATGTAACCGACGATCGCATCCCCCGGCAGCGGCTGACAGCAGCCGGCCATCTGGGTCATCAGGTTGCCGACGCCCTGGATCTGGATGTCGCCGCGCTTGCCCGGTTTGTAGCCGGTGGCCTTGCGCGGGATCAGCTCCAGTTGCTCGTTGCCGCGTTCCGGTTCGACCAGTTGCTGCGCCAGATTGACCAGTTGTGCCAGGCGCAAATCGCCGGCACCGAGGGCGGCGAACATGTCCTCGGCGGTTTTCATGTTGGCCTTTTCGGCCAGCTTGTCGAAGTCCACCGCTGGCAGACCGAGGCGATTGAGTTCGCGCTCGAGCAAGGTTTTACCGGCCGCGACGTTCTGGTCGCGCGCCTGCAATTTGAACCAGTGAACGATCTTCGCCCGCGCCCGCGAGGTGGTGATGTAACCCAGGTTCGAGTTCAGCCAGTCGCGACTCGGGGTCCCGTGCTTGCTGGTGATGATCTCGACCTGTTCACCGGTTTGCAGGCTGTAGTTGAGCGGAACGATGCGCCCGTTGATCTTCGCGCCACGGCAGTTGTGACCGATTTCGGTGTGCACGCGGTAGGCGAAGTCCAGCGGCGTCGAGCCCTTCGGCAAGTCGATGGCGTGACCGTCCGGGGTGAAGATGTAGACCCGGTCCGGCTCGATATCGACCCGAAGCTGCTCTGCCAGGCCGCCGATGTCACCCAGCTCTTCGTGCCACTCGAGGACCTGACGCAGCCAGGAAATTTTCTCTTCGTAGTGGTTGGAGCCGGCTTTGACGTCGGTGCCTTTGTAGCGCCAATGCGCGCATACGCCCAGCTCGGCTTCTTCGTGCATGGCGTGGGTGCGGATTTGCACTTCCAGCACCTTGCCCTCGGGGCCGATCACCGCGGTGTGCAGCGAGCGGTAGCCGTTCTCTTTCGGGTTGGCGATGTAGTCGTCGAATTCTTTCGGGATGTGCCGCCACAAGGTGTGGACGATGCCGAGCGCGGTGTAGCAGTCGCGCATTTCCGGCACCAGCACGCGAACGGCACGCACGTCGTAGATCTGGCTGAACTCCAGACCCTTGCGCTGCATTTTGCGCCAGATCGAATAGATGTGTTTGGCCCGGCCGCTGATGTCGGCATCGACGCCGGTGGCGGTCAGCTCATTCTTCAGTTGGCTCATCACGTCGCTGATGAAGCGCTCGCGATCCAGACGCCGCTCGTGGAGCAACTTGGCGATCTGCTTGTACTGATCGGGCTCAAGGTAACGGAAGGACAAGTCCTCCAGCTCCCACTTGATGTGACCGATACCGAGACGGTGAGCCAAAGGCGCGTAGATATCGAAGACTTCGCGGGCGACGCGGTTGCGTTTTTCGTCATCGGCGGTTTTCACCGCACGAATCGCGCAGGTGCGTTCGGCCAGTTTGATCAGCGCGACGCGCACGTCGTCGACCATGGCGACCAGCATCTTGCGCAGGTTTTCGACCTGGCCCTGAGTGCCCAGCACCAGGGATTGACGGGGGCTGAGGCTGGCGCTGATCGCCGCCATGCGCAACACGCCGTCAATGAGTTTGGCGACCACCGGACCGAAGCGCTGGCTGATCGCCGGCAATTCAATCTGGCCTTCGCGCACGCCGCGATACAGGATCGCGGCAACCAACGAATCCTGATCGAGTTTGAGGTCGGCGAGAATCTCGGCGATCTCAAGGCCCGTGCGGAAACTCGAGGTCCCTTCGGACCATAGATTTTTCGCAGCATTGGCCTGTTGTTCAGACGCACGAGCGAACTCGCACGCTTCCTTCAAGGCTTCGCGATCCAGTGCCGGATCGACACTGACCGCGTGATCGAGCCAAGCCTCGAGATTGATACTGCCGTCGGTGTTGATCGGCTGGTGTGCTCTCACCTGTACCATCTTGCTTACCTTCCCTACGACGCAGATTCACTGCGTCAAATCGCTGACCTTTCGCTACCCGTGAACGCTCGCGGGGCTAATGCGAGCGCGGCACGGGCGGGCCAGTCGGACCAGACGAGCCGTCCTAGCTCGCTTCAAATAACGCCATGGCCTCGACATGTGCCGTCTGAGGAAACATATCGAGAATCCCGGCACGTTTTAACCGGTAGCCCTGCTTGATCAATTCAACCGTATCGCGCGCCAGCGTTGCAGGGTTGCACGACACGTATACCAACCGTTTGGCGCCCAGGGACGCAAGCTTGCGCACCACCTCGAAAGCACCGTCCCGTGGTGGATCCAAGAGTACCGCACAAAAGCCTTCGCGCGCCCATTCGGCATCGGTCAAAGGCTGGGATAAATCGGCCTGAAAAAACTTTGCGTTATTCAGATTATTGCTAGCAGCGTTTGCAGCTGCCCGCTCGACCATCGCCTGCACACCTTCCACCGCCACCACTTCACGAACGGCCTTGGCCAGCGGCAAGGCAAAGTTACCCAAACCACAGAATAGATCGAGAACGCGTTCATCTGCTTTCGGCTTCAGCCAATCCAGCGCCTGGGCGACCATGGCCTCGTTGACCCCGGCGTTGACCTGAATGAAATCCCCTGGCCGATAAGCCAGGTTCAAGTCCCACTGTTCAAGACGATAACCCAACGACTGGTCAGCCTCGACCGGTTGCGGTTCGCCCTCTCCATGCAGCCACAATTGAGCTTCATGGAACGCGCAGAAATCCTTGAGGATCGTCATATCGGCGTCGGACAACGGCGCCATGTGCCGCAGCAAAACGGCCAGCTTTGATCCGGCAAATAATTCCACATGCCCCAGCGCCTGAGGTTTGCTCAAGCGCCGGAGCATTTCCGGCAAACGGGTCATGATGGGTTGCAAGGGCTGTACCAGCACCGTGCATTCGTTGATCGCAACGATGTCCTGACTGCCCGCCGCGCGGAAACCGACGTCGAGTTTTTTCGCTTTCTTGTCCCAGCACACCGCCACTCGGGCACGACGCCGGTAGCCGAATTCCGGACCGCTCAACGGCACGGCCCATTCTTCGGGTACGACACCGGCAACCTTCGACAATTGCTCGGCGAGCATGCGCTGTTTCAGGGCGAGTTGTTCGTTGTGCGGCAGATGCTGCACGCTGCAGCCACCACAGCGACCGGCATGCGGACACGGTGCCGGGCGGCGCAGTTCGCTGGCCTGGAACACGCGTTCGGTACGCGCCTCGACCACTTTGCCGTGGGCGCCCAATACGCGCGCCTCGATTTCTTCACCGGCCAATGCGCCGATGACGAACCAGGTGCGACCTTCAAAAAAAGCGATACCGCGACCGTCATTGGCCAGGCGCTCGATGCTCAAGCGCTGCTTTTTACCCGTCGGGATTTGCGGGGCCTTGCTGCCGCCAGTGGGCTGGAAGCGCAGGCCTCTCTCTTGCTTGGCCATCAGTTGGGCGCGTCGAAAATGCCGGTCGACAAGTAACGGTCGCCACGGTCGCAGATGATCGCGACGATCACCGCGTTTTCAACTTCTTGGGACAGACGCAGCATGGCTGCCACGGCACCGCCCGAGGACACGCCGCAGAAGATGCCTTCTTCGCGGGCCAGACGACGGGTCACGTCCTCGGCTTCGCTTTGCGCCATGTCGATGATTCGGTCCACGCGCTCGGCCTGGTAGATCTTCGGCAGGTATTCCTGCGGCCAGCGACGGATGCCCGGAATCGCCGAGCCTTCCATCGGTTGCAGACCGACGATCTGCACGCTCTCGTTCTGCTCTTTCAAGTAGCGCGAGACGCCCATGATGGTGCCGGTGGTGCCCATCGAACTGACGAAATGCGTGATGGAGCCTTCGGTCTGACGCCAGATTTCCGGGCCGGTGGTGGTGTAGTGCGCTTCGGGGTTATCGCCGTTGGCAAACTGATCCAGCACCTTGCCACGGCCTTCGGCTTCCATTCGCTGGGCGAGGTCGCGGGCCCCTTCCATGCCCTCTTCCTGAGTGACCAGAATCAGCTCGGCGCCATACGCCGTCATGGCGGCCTTACGTTCGGCGCTGGAGTTGTCCGGCATGATCAGGATCATCTTGTAACCTTTGATCGCGGCGGCCATCGCCAGCGCAATCCCGGTGTTACCCGAGGTCGCTTCGATCAGCGTATCGCCGACGTGGATCTGCCCGCGCAACTCGGCGCGAGTGATCATCGACAACGCCGGCCGGTCCTTGACCGAACCCGCCGGGTTATTCCCTTCGAGCTTGAGCAAAAGGGTATTGCTGGTGGCGCCAGGCAGGCGCTGCAAACGGACCAGCGGGGTATTGCCGACGCAATCGGCGATGGTTGGGTACTGCAAGGTCATGGCGTATTCGCAATCCAGACTGCGGGGGCGCCTATCATACCGGCAAACTTCGGCAGGCCATATCACGCAAAGTGCGGTGCTTATGGTTTATGGGAATAAGGACGGATTTTATGGTGAACGTTAGGGCCTCTTCGCGAGCAAGCTCGCTCCCACAGGGTCTGCATTGTTCACACTTTTTGTGGCTGCAACCGTTCCAACGTGGGAGCGAGCCTGCTCGCGAAGGCGTCATCACTGACTCCACCCTCATCAGTCACCAACCGCATGTTCAACTGCAACCCCTGCCCGGTGTTCTCAGCCCAAAGCGTCCCGCCCTGACGCGTCACCGCATTCCTCGCAATACTCAACCCCAAGCCAAATCCACCATCCCCAGGTCGCGAACCGTCAAGTCGGATGAACGGCGAAAAGATCCGTTCCAGATCTCCATCAGCCACCCCGCCGCCCTCATCCTCCAGCCACACATGCCAGAAATCGCCATCGCGCTGCCCACCCAGGCGCACAACGCCGCCCGGCGGTGAATGACGAATGGCATTGCGCAGGATGTTTTCCAGCGCCTGGGCCAATGTATTGAGATGGCCGCGCACCCAGCACGACGAATCCACCGCGCACTGCAACTGGCTCGCCGGCCAGCCACTTTCATAGCAGGCATTTTCCGTGAGCATCTCCCACAACGCCTGGATCTGGATGGCTTCATCGGGCAATGGGGCGCGTTCGGTGTCGAGCCAGGCCAGTTGCAGGGTGTCTTCCACCAGCCGTTGCATGCCATCGACTTCTCGGCCAATGCGTTCGCGCAATTGCGCCAGCCCCTGCTCGCTTTCGCTGGCCACTCGCAGGCGACTCAGTGGCGTGCGCAATTCGTGGGACAGGTCGCGTAGCAGTTGTTGTTGCAGGGCCACCGTGCTTTGCAGGCGCTCGGACATGTGGTCGAAGGCCCGCCCCAGTTCACCCAACTCATCCGAGCGGTTGGTGGTCTGGCTCGACAGGCGCACGCTCAGCTGGTCGGCACGCCAGGCATTGGCCTGTTCGCGCAGACTGTTCAACGGCACGACCAGCAACCGATACAGACCGACGCACAACAGCAAGGTGAACAGTCCGGGAATCACGCCGTTGGTGATCACCCGCCAGAACACCCGGTAGCGACCGGGCATGAAACGCTGGGGCAGCTCGATGACCAGACTGCCGGCGGACGGATCGTTGGGAAAAGGCACGCGCAGCCACGGCAGGCCTTTGGTATGGCGACTCATCGGCCAGTCCAGACCGCGCAAAAAAGTCAGGCGCTGGATTTCTTTTCCCGTCAGCGGGTAACTGCTCAATGACTGCAAATCGCCGCCAATCACACCGACCCACGTCGACTCGCGATCGCCGACACTCTGCAACCAGACATCGATGCCTGCACTCTGGCGCTCATTCCATGCCTGCTCGGCCTCGGCGGCGTAGCGGGTCAGCGTGCCCCGGGCCTCGTCGGACAGGAACCGGTTTTTCTGTTCCATGTAGCGGCCCCAGGACCAACTGAGCCAGATCATCAGCAGACAGAACGCCACCAACAAACAGGCCAGCTTCCAGAACAGTGAATGCCTGCCTGGCAGGTCAGACCATTTCATCGACAGCACTCAATACGTAACCCTTGCCCCAGACCGTGCGCACTTCCCGCTCGGTGTACCCGATGGCCTTGAGCTTGCGACGGATCTGGCTGATATGCATGTCGAGGCTGCGGTCATGGGGCGCGTAACCGCGCTGCAAGACATGCTGATAAAGGAAGGCTTTGCTCAGGACTTCATCGCCGCTGCGGTTCAGCGTTTCCAGCAACCGGTACTCGCTGCGGGTCAGGCCGGCAACGTGTTCGCCATAAAAGACATCACAGCGTTCATCGTCGAAACGCAGGCTGCCCGACAAAGGGGCAATCGGTGCCGGCACTGGCCGGCGGTCGAGCACAACCCGCCGCAGGATCGCTTCGATGCGCACCCGCAACTCAACCATGCTGAAGGGTTTGGGCAGGTAATCATCGGCGCCCAGGCGAAAGCCACTGATGCGATCCGCCTCGGCACCGAGCGCCGACATCAGCACCACCGGGGTGGAATGGCTCTGGCGCAACTGTGTCAGTACGTTCAGGCCGTCCAGGCCCGGCAGCAGAATATCCATCAGCACCACATCGAAGGCTTGCTGGCGGGCGATGGTCAAACCTTCCTGACCGTTCTGGCACCAGGTCACCTGAAAACCACAACGCCCCAGGTGCTCGTGAACATACGCACCGAGCACGAGGTCGTCTTCGATGGAAAGAATTCGGGGCTGGTTAACAGAGATGGGAGCCATGAGTATCTGCAAATAATTCTCAGTTGGCGATTATTCAAGATTGCCTCGCTGTGGGCAACACAAGGTTTTCCCATGACGTAAAAGTGGCGATCGGGCCGACGAACGCCGACATCAATTTTACGAAGATTGCCCGCCTGCAAATCGCTACACTGCGCAAGTGGCGCGTGCCGGACGTACGTGCAGGTCATTAAATAGCTGGATGCAGGAGAGATGCGTGCTCAAGAAACTGGGAATTAAAGGCCGCGTGCTGTTGCTGACCCTGTTGCCGACCAGCCTGATGGCATTGGTTCTGGGCGGCTATTTCACCTGGACGCAGCAATCCGACCTGCAAACCCAGCTCATGCAGCGTGGCGAAATGATCGCCGAACAACTGGCGCCCCTGGTGGCCCCGGCCATGGGCCACAAGAACACCGACCTGCTGGAACGCATTGCCACCCAATCCCTCGAACAAACAGACGTGCGCGCCGTTTCGTTCCTCGCGCCCGACCGCTCCCTGGTGGCCCACGCCGGCCCGACCATGCTCAATCAGGCACCGGTCGGCAACAGTTCGCAGATGCTGCGCCGCAGCGGCAATGACGCGACGCGTTACTTGCTGCCGGTGTTCGGCAAGCACCGCAATCTGGCCGGTGACGTGATTCCCGATGAAGCTGACCGCCTGCTGGGCTGGGTCGAGCTCGAACTGTCCCACACCGGCATGCTGCTGCGCGGTTACCGCAGCCTGTTTGCCAGCCTCCTGCTGATCGGCGCAGGCCTGGCCGGTGCGGCGCTGCTGGCGTTGCGCATGGGGCGGACCATCAATCGGCCGCTGAGCCAGATCAAGCAAGCGGTGGCGCAACTCAAGGACGGACATCTGGAAACCCGTCTGCCGCCCCTCGGCAGCCAGGAGCTGGATGAACTGGCGTCCGGCATCAACCGCATGGCCGGCACCCTGCAGAACGCGCAGGAAGAATTGCAGCACAGCATCGACCAGGCCACCGAAGACGTGCGACAGAACCTGGAAACCATCGAAATCCAGAACATCGAGCTGGACCTGGCGCGCAAGGAAGCCCTTGAAGCGAGCCGGATCAAATCCGAGTTCCTGGCCAACATGAGCCATGAAATCCGCACGCCGCTCAACGGCATTCTCGGCTTCACGCACCTGCTGCAAAAAAGCGAGCTGACCCCGCGCCAGCTCGACTATCTGGGCACCATCGAAAAGTCCGCCGACAGCCTGTTGGGGATCATCAACGAGATTCTCGACTTCTCGAAAATCGAGGCCGGCAAACTGGTGCTCGACCATATTCCGTTCAACTTGCGCGACCTGCTCCAGGACACGCTGACCATCCTCGCCCCGGCCGCGCACGCCAAGCAATTGGAACTGGTGAGCCTGGTCTATCGCGATACGCCGCTGTCGCTGGTGGGTGATCCGCTGCGGCTCAAGCAGATCCTCACCAACCTTGTCAGCAACGCGATCAAGTTCACCCGCGAAGGCACTATCGTCGCCCGGGCCATGCTTGAAGAGGATCATGAAGACAGCGTGCAACTGCGCATCAGCATTCAGGACACCGGTATCGGACTGTCGAACCAGGACGTGCGCGCTTTGTTCCAGGCCTTCAGCCAGGCCGACAATTCGCTGTCCCGGCAACCGGGCGGCACCGGTCTGGGGTTGGTGATTTCCAAACGTCTGATCGAACAGATGGGCGGCGAAATCGGTGTCGACAGTACGCCCGGCGAAGGCTCGGAATTCTGGATCAGCCTGAGCCTGCCCAAAACCCGCGACGACGCCGAAGACCTGCCCGGCCCACCGTTGCTCGGGCGCCGGGTGGCAGTACTGGAAAACCACGAACTGGCCCGTCAGGCGCTGCAGCATCAACTGGAAGACTGCGGCCTCGAAGTCATCCCGTTCAATACCCTGGAAAACCTGGCCAATGGCGTGACCAGCGCCCATCAGACCGATCAGGCGATCGACCTGGCGGTGCTCGGCATCACCAGCAATGACATGCCACCGGAGCGCCTCAACCAGCACATCTGGGACCTCGAACACCTGGGTTGCAAGGTGCTGGTGTTGTGCCCGACCACCGAACAGACGCTGTTCCACCTCTCGGTGCCCAACCCGCACAGCCAGCTCCAGGCCAAACCGGCCTGTACCCGCAAACTGCGGCGGGCCTTGTCCGACCTGGTCAACCCGCGTCAGCACCGCAGCGAACCCGGCGAACCGTTGTCCAGCCGTGCGCCAAAGGTGCTTTGCGTCGACGACAACCCGGCCAACCTGTTGCTGGTGCAAACCCTGCTCGAAGACATGGGCGCCAAAGTACTCGCGGTGGAAAGCGGTTACGCGGCAGTCAAGGCGGTGCAGACTGAGACCTTCGATCTGGTGCTGATGGACGTCCAGATGCCCGGCATGGACGGGCGTCAAAGCACCGAAGCGATTCGCCAGTGGGAAAGTGAACGGCATTGCACGCCGCTGCCGATCGTTGCCCTCACCGCTCACGCCATGGCCAACGAAAAACGCGCACTGCTGCAAAGCGGTATGGACGACTACCTGACCAAACCGATCAGCGAACGGCAACTGGCCCAGGTAGTGCTGAAGTGGTCCGGCCTGGCGCTGCGCAATCATGGGCCGGAGCGCGCCAGCGACAGCCATGGCGGCGGGCATGAGTTGCAGGTGCTCGATCACGAGGAAGGTTTGCGCCTGGCCGCCGGCAAGGCTGATCTGGCGGCGGACATGCTGGCGATGCTGCTGGCGTCGCTGGAAGCCGACCGCGAGGCGATTCGCTTTGCCCGGGAAAACAACGACCAGAACGCCCTGATCGAGCGCGTCCATCGCCTGCATGGCGCGACACGCTATTGCGGCGTCCCGCAACTGCGCGCCGCCTGCCAACGCAGCGAAACCCTGCTCAAGCAACAGGACCCCAAAGCCCCCAGCGCGCTGGAAGACCTCGACCGGGCCATCAATCGCCTGGCCGCTCATGCCCGTATAAATGCCTGATGCACGTTCCAGGAGGACCGCATGCGTACGATTCTTTTCAGCAGCCAGACCTACGACCGCGACAGTTTTCTCAGTGCCGAGCTACCGCTCGGCATCGAGCTGCACTTTCAATCGGCGCGACTGAGCCTCGATACGGTGGCGCTGGCGGAGTATCACGAGGTGGTCTGCGCCTTTATTAATGATGACCTCAGCGCGCCGGTGCTCGAACGACTGGCCGCCGGCGGCACACGCCTGATTGCCCTACGCTCGGCCGGTTACAACCATGTCGACCTGGCGGTGGCGAAGCTTCTGGGATTGTCGATTGTACGCGTCCCGGCCTACTCGCCCCACGCGGTGGCGGAACATGCAGTGGCGCTGATCCTGGCGCTCAACCGACGCCTGCACCGCGCCTACAACCGCACGCGCGAAGGGGATTTCAGCCTGCACGGGCTGACCGGCTTCGACCTGGTGGGCAAGACCGTCGGCGTAGTCGGCACCGGACAGATCGGCGCGACCTTCGCGAAAATCATGAACGGCTTTGGCTGCCAACTGCTGGCCTACGACCCCTTCCCCAACCCGCACGTCGAAGCCCTCGGTGCCCGTTACCTGAGCCTGCCGCAACTGCTGGCCGAGTCGCAGATCATCAGCCTGCACTGCCCACTCAACGAGCAGAGCAAACACTTGATCAACCGCGAGTCACTGGCGCACCTGCAGCCCGGCGCGATGCTGATCAACACCGGACGCGGTGGTCTGGTGGACACGCCGGCACTGATCGACGCGTTGAAGGACGGTCAATTGGGTTATCTGGGGCTGGATGTGTATGAAGAGGAGGCGCAGCTGTTCTTCGAGGACCGTTCCGACCTGCCGCTGCAGGACGATGTGCTGGCGCGGCTGCTGACCTTTCCGAACGTGATCATCACCGCTCACCAGGCCTTCCTGACCCGCGAAGCCCTGGGCGCGATTGCCGCGACCACCCTGCAGAACATCGCGGCCTGGGCGGCGGGCGCGCCAGTGAATCGGGTGAAGGCTGACTGAACCAGATCGAAGGTCACATGCCCGCGCCATGCTGCGCTGATGTCCGTGCTAGCATGCCGCGCATATTTGGAGGACCCATGGTCGAACACGATTTCCGCTATAGCCTGATGAACCCGCAACACACCCTCACCGAATGCCGCGCCCTTGTGCCGGGGCGTTATCAAGTCACTGGCAACGGCGGCTCGATTCGTAATAACGACGTGTTGGTAGTGACCCTCAAGGGTGCCAAGGACTTGTCCATGCGCCTGACCGTCGAAACGGTTCGCCACCTGATCAACCCGCCCGGCCAATGGGTCGCGGTGGCCAGTGGTCCGGTGTTCGGCGAACTGGCGATCCACACCTGGAAAGTCAACTGCGACAGCTGCGCCAAAGAGCTGAGCTTCGAGTTCGCGGTCGACGCCAAGCTGGGCAACAAGGCTGAAAAGCCCGCTGCCACTGCACGGATCGCCGAGTTGGGCTGGACCACGCTCGGCGAGAAGCACCTGTGCCCGAAATGCCAGGAGCCTGCGTGATGAAACGCCTTGCTCTGACCGCGATGGTTGGCGCCAGCCTGCTGGGCTGCGCCGCCGAGCCGGTGCAATTGCAACAGAATCGCAGCTACATTCTGGAGTGGATCGGCGAACGTCCGTTAATGGACTACAGCCACCTGACCGTCACCCTCGGTGAAGACGGTCGGGCCTATGGCAACGGCGGCTGCAACCACTGGTTCGCGCCGTACACCCTGGAAGGCGACAAGCTCAGCTTCGGCAAAGTCGGCAGCACCCGCAAACTGTGTGCACCGGCGTTGATGGAGCAGGAAAAGCGTTTCCTCCAGGCATTGGAAAACGTTCAACGCTGGGACGTCTCGCCGATCGAGCAGATGCGCTTTTGGCCGGCGCAAGGGAAGCCGTTGCGTTGGTGGCTTGAAGAGGGTTGATCATCAGCCCCGAAAAGATCGCAGCCTCGCCAAGGCTCGACAGCTCCTACAGGGTGTTCGGCAATCCATGTAGGAGCTTGCGATCTTTGGCTTTTAGTTCTTGGCCTGCAACGCCTCCAACTTAGCCATCACCTGCGCCGCCGTCTGCTCCCCCATCAACTGTTCCCGTACCTTGCCCTTGTTATCGATGATGTAGGTCACCGGCAACGCCTCACTGCGCGGCAATTCAAAAAGCTCCGCCGGATCCGCAGCAAGTACGGTGAACTTGATCCCCAGCTTCTCGCTGGCGCTTTTCAGCTCTTCGCCCTGCACGTTGTCGAAGTTGACCCCGAACACCCCAATCTTCTTGTCCTTGAGTTGATCGGCCAAGGTGTTCAATTCCGGGATCTCGGTTCGGCACGGCCCGCACCATTCAGCCCAGTAATTGAGCACCAGCCATTGTTTGTCCAAACGTTCGGCGGCGACTTTCTGGCCGTTCTGGTCGATGCCATAGTCGTTACCGCAGCCCCCCAGCATTAACGTACCGATGATCGCCAATGCCGCTGCCAGTCGCCTAGTCATGTCGTGATCCTTGTTCAAAATTGAATGCGCCTGCGACCCATCGCCTCCCAAGGTTCTGGATTACGCGCTGCACAGTTAGAATAGCCGTCACCTTACGCAAGATGCGAACCGCACATGACCGATCTGACGCTTTATCACAACCCGCGCTGCTCGAAATCCCGCGGTGCGCTCGAACTGCTCGAAGCCCGTGGCCTGACCCCAACGGTGGTTCGCTACCTGGACACCCCGCTGGACGCCACGCAAATCCAGAACCTGCTGACCAAGCTGGGCATCGGCGCCCGGCAACTGCTGCGTTCCGGTGAGGACGAGTACAAAACCCTCAACCTGGCCGACAGCAGCCTCAGCGAAGCGCAATTGATTGCCGCCATCGCCGCCAACCCGAAACTCATGGAGCGACCGATTCTCGAAGTAGGCGACAAAGCCATCATCGGCCGGCCGCCGGAGAATGTGCTGGAGCTGTTGCCGTGAGCGCGCCGTACATTCTGGTTCTGTATTACAGCCGCAGCGGCTCGACCAATGAAATGGCCCGGCAGATTGCCCGGGGCGTCGAGCAGTCCGGGATGGAAGCGCGCCTGCGCACGGTGCCGCCGATTTCCACCGAGTGCGAGGCGGTGTCGCCGGACATCCCCGACGAAGGCGCGCTCTACGCCAGCCTCGACGACCTGAAGAACTGCGCGGGCCTGGCCCTCGGCAGCCCGACCCGCTTCGGCAACATGGCCGCGCCGCTCAAGTACTTTCTCGACGGCACCAGCAACCTGTGGCTGACCGGCGCTCTGGTGGGCAAACCAGCCGGGGTCTTCACTTCTACCGCAAGCCTGCACGGCGGTCAGGAAACCACGCTGCTGTCGATGATACTGCCATTGCTGCACCACGGCATGCTGATCACCGGCCTGCCGTACAGCGAATCGGCCCTGCTGGAAACCCGTGGCGGCGGCACGCCTTACGGCGCCAGCCATCACGCCGGGGCCGATGGCAAACTTGGTTTGAATGAACATGAAGTCGCGCTATGCCGGGCCTTGGGCCTGCGCTTGGCCAAGACTGCACAGAAACTGGAGCGCTAACGTGGCCAAGAAGCCGAAGATTCTGCCCTCCATCGAATGGCTCGAACCCAGGGTCCGAGCGATGCGCGTCATCAGCCTGCTGTGCTTTTTCGGTCTGGTGGGGCTGCTCTGCGCCTACTACCTGGTGGTCGCCGACCTGCACGGCGCACGGCCGTGGGTCATTCTGCTGATCGAACTGGTGCCGCTGCTGTTGCTGGCGCCGGGGATGATTGTCGGCAGCGCGCGTGGGCATTCATGGATGTGTTTTGTGGTGAACCTGTATTTCATCAAGGGCGCACTGGCGGCGTATGACCCGAACCGGCAGTTGTTTGGTTTGCTGGAAATGGGCGCGAGCCTGGCGGTATTCTGCTCGGCGCTGTTGTATGTGCGGTGGCGGTTTCAGCTCAATCGCAAGTTGGCGGGTGAAGGCGAAATTAGAGTCGCCTGAACTGACGCCTTCGCGAGCAAGCCCGCTCCCACAGGGTTCACGCGATCCTTGTGGGAGCGGGCTTGCTCGCGAAGGGAGCGACTCGGTGTCAATGATTCACTGTGTAAGCGAGCATCATCGAAATCTGGCTCATCGCCCGCCCACCGCTCTCTTCATGCCACTGGTTAAACACATCCTGTACCAACGCCTGATCCCGCAGACTGGTCGGCACCTTGTCGACAATCTTCTGTGCATTCAACGCCGCGACCACGTCGTAGCTCGGCACAAACGTATCCTTACCGACCATCCGCAAGAATCGCGGCGCCGACAACCCGCCCAATTGATGACCGCGCTTTTTCAGGTAGGTCCACAACCCAACGATATCCGTGACGGGCCAATCGGCGATCAATGCGCCGAAGCTGCCCCTCTCATGTGCCTCGTCCAGGATGAACTGCGCATTGCGCGGCACGCTCTTGAGCTTGCCCAAGTGGCGGATGATCCGCGCGTCCTGCATCAAGCGCTCAAGGTGTTCGGCGCTCATCAGCACGACTTTTTCCGGGTCGAATTTGAAAAACACCTCTTCGAACGCCGGCCATTTGGCGTCCACCAGACTGTGCTTGAGCCCGGCACGGAACACGCGCAGCGCCATGGTCGAGAGGTAGCGGTCGTCGCTGATCTTGCGCAATTGCGCCGGGGTTTTCGGAACGGGCAGATGGGCTTCCAGTTCAGCCGCTGAACCGAAGCGGTTCAGACAGTATTCGTGCAGCCACTTGTAATCGCGCATGCCCTCTCCTGAGGTTTTGAAATGAAACCTGTGGGAGCGAGCCTGCTCGCGAAAGCGGTGTGCCATTCAACATTGATGTTGGCTGGCACCACGCCTTCGCGAGCAGGCTCGCTCCCACACGTTGTTCAGAGGTTCACAACATTGACGAAGCGCGAAGCCGCCGTTTCGTCGATCTTGAGGCTGGTGAAGTCGAACAGGTTGCGATCCGCCAGTTGCGACGGGATCACGTTCTGCAAGCTGCGGAAAATGCTTTCGGTGCGGCCTGGCGTCTTGCGCTCCCACTCTTGAAGCATGTCCTTGACCACCTGGCGTTGCAGGTTTTCCTGAGAACCACAGAGGTTGCACGGGATGATCGGGAATTGCTTGAAGTCCGAGTAGGCCTGGATGTCTTTTTCGTTGCAGTAGGCCAGCGGGCGGATCACTACGTTGCGGCCATCGTCGGCCCGCAGCTTCGGCGGCATGGCTTTGAGCGAACCGTTGAAGAACATGTTCAGGAAAAAAGTCTCGACGATGTCGTCGCGGTGATGACCGAGGGCCATTTTGGTCGCGCCGATTTCGTCGGCGAAGGTGTAGAGCGTGCCGCGACGCAGGCGCGAGCACAGCGAACAGGTGGTCTTGCCTTCCGGAATCAGCTCCTTGACCACCGAATAGGTGTCTTTCTCGACGATGTGATACTCGATGCCCAAGGTTTTCAGGTAAGCGGGCAGCACATCTTCAGGAAAACCCGGCTGCTTCTGGTCTATGTTCACGGCCACGATCTCGAACCTGATCGGAGCGACCTTCTGAAAGTGCATCAGCACGTCGAGCAGGGTGTAACTGTCCTTGCCACCGGACAGGCAGACCATGACCTTGTCGCCGTCTTCAATCATGTTGAAATCGGCAACAGCCTCACCGGCCTGGCGGCGAAGGCGCTTTTGCAGTTTGTTCTGGTTGACCGTAAGAGTGCCCATGACGCGAAATCCGTGAGGTGTGACGAAAGGTCGGCATTTTACGCAAAAACGCTTCGGGGGCGAAGAGCCTCCAAGCGACAGACCCTGCGGCGATTAACAGGCGTGTTTACAGCGCAATTTGCTCTAACGCCCTCGCACATGCACCGGTAAGACCTTTCTATACTGCGACATAAGGTCACACACATATCCAGACCTTTCCTTACTCGGCCACTTTGGCCCGTAGGCGCTCCACTGGGGGGCGACGGTAAAACAAGAGGAGTGACTGGCATGATCCATCACGTAGTGGGGCTCTTCACCCACCCTGACCAAGAATGGAAAGAGATTCGTGGCGACCAGGAGGAAAGCATCAGCCACATGTATCTCACCCACACCCTGATTCTGGCGGCGATTCCCGCAGTGTCAGCGTTTATCGGCACCACTCAGGTCGGCTGGGTGATTGGCAGTCGCGCGCCGGTGATGCTGACGGTGGAGAGTGCGCTATGGATGACGGTCATGTCATACCTGGCGATGCTCGGCGGAGTGGCGGTCATGGGCGCGTTCGTCCACTGGATGGCTCGTACCTATGACGCCAACCCGAGCCTGGCACGCTGCGTTGCCTTTGCGACCTACACCGCGACACCGCTGTTCGTTGGCGGTCTGGCGGCGCTGTACCCACACATGTGGCTGGGGATGATCGTCGGCACCGCGGCCATCTGCTACACGGTGTACCTGCTGTATGTGGGGCTACCCACTTTCATGAACATTCCATCAGACGAGGGATTCCTGTTTTCAAGTTCGGTGCTCGCTGTAGGCCTGGTGGTGCTGGTAGCCATCATGGCGTTCACTGTGATTGTCTGGGGACTCGGCGTGGGGCCGGTCTATACGAACTAGCAACACATCACTCAATAACTAGATCTGCCAACACAGGCCGCCGCAAGGCGGCCTTCTACTCTCTAAGAAAGAGCAGGAGCGACGACCATTCGGCGCCTGAGCGATTCGCAAGTCCCGAGGGTTGCGGCATACTCGACGTCTCTGGAGATCCATCAAGCATGCCCGAGCAACTCAATACCCGCGTCGAAGACTGTTACCAACAAGCCGAAACCTTTTTCAAACGACCTTTCAAACGCCCGGTGGTGAGCCTCAAGCTGCGCGGCCAGAAAGCCGGTGTTGCGCATTTGCACGAGAATCTGCTGCGCTTCAATCCGCAGCTGTACCGGGAAAACACCGAGGACTTCCTCAAGCAAACCGTGGCCCACGAGGTTGCGCACCTGATCGCCCATCAACTGTTCGGCGACCGCATTGCGCCCCACGGTGAAGAGTGGCAACTGATCATGCGCGGCGTGTACGAACTGCCGCCCAATCGCTGCCACACCTACGACGTCAAACGTCGCCGCGTGACCCGCTACATCTACAAATGCCCGTGTGTGGACAGCGATTTCCCGTTTTCGGCCCAGCGTCATGGTTTGGTGCGCCAGGGGCGGCGGTATTTGTGTCGGCGGTGTCGGAGCACGTTGGTGTTCAGCGGGGAGATGCGGGTCGAGTAGCAAGATGTGTGGTGCCTGTACTGGCCTCTTCGCGAGCAAGCCCGCTCCCACACTGGATTTATGTCGCGCCGAAGATCCCCTGTGGGAGCGGGCTTGCTCGCGAAGAGGCCCTGACATCCACTACACAACTACCTTGGCACGGCGTAACGCTTCAATTCGCTCAGCACTAAACCCCAACTCCCCCAATACCTGATCCGTATGCTGCCCCAGCGCCGCGCCAATGTGCTTCGGCTCAGGCAACCCTTGCGAAAACTTCAACGGACAAGCCATCTGCGCCTGCGTCGTCCCGTCACCACTCGGCACTTCAGCCACCAGTTCCCGAGCCTTCAACTGCGGATGCCGCACCGCTTCGCCCACGCTCAACACCGGCTCCACGCAAGCATCGACGCCGGCAAACAGCGCGCACAACTCGGCAAAGTCATGCGTCTCGAATTCAATTTTCAACTCACTCTTGAGCGCTTTTTGCTCCGCAGGCTTGGAAGAGAGCCCCTGCGCCGCGAGCTCCGGCCGACCCAACGCCGTACACAGTTGCTGCATAAACGCCGGCTCCAGACTGCCCACCGAGAACCAACGCCCATCGCGCGAACGGTAATAGTCGTAGAAGCTGCCGCCATTGAGCATCTGATCCTCCCTCCCCGGCTCCTCACCACAGGCCAGATACCCGGCGCCGGCCATGGCGTTCAAGCTGAACGCGCAGTCGGTCATGCTCACATCCAGGTGTTGCCCCAACCCGGTTTGCTGCCGGGCGATGACCGCCGCCAGCAGCCCGATCACCCCATGCAACGAGCCACCGGCGATATCCGCCACTTGCATACCCAACGGCAGCGGTCCGCTTTCGGCACGGCCGGTGTAGCTCGTCAGCCCGGTCAGCGCCAGGTAGTTAATGTCGTGGCCGGCGCGGTCCTTGTAGGGACCGGTCTGGCCGTAACCGGTGATCGACACGTAGATCAGTTTCGGATTGATCGCTTTCAAGGCGTCATAACCCAGGCCCAAACGCTCCATCACACCGGGGCGGAACTGCTCCAGCACGATGTCGAAGTTTTGCAGCAACTGCTTGATCACCTCCAGCGCCTCAGGTTGCTTGAGGTCCAGCGCCAGGCTGCGTTTGTTGCGGTTGAGGTAGGCGTGACTGGCGGAAACACCCCGATCATGGGGCGGCAGAACCCGCAGCAGGTCCACGCGCGTTGGTGATTCGATGCGCAGCACCTCGGCGCCCATGTCCGCCAACAACAGTGAGGCGAACGGCCCCGGCAACAGTGTCGAGAAATCCAGAACCTTGAGGGATGCCAGTGGACCGAGCATGGGTGATCTCCGTAAACGATGCCCCCAGACTAGGCAGCCAACAGCATTGCAGCAATCACCTTATGCGTCAGATACGGTGACCGTTACGCTCAAATCGCAGGCATGAAAAAACCCGCCGAAGCGGGTTTTTTCAGTGCAGCCGTCTTATTTGACGTTGATTGGGGTTGGCCCTTCAGCCACACCCAGGTCGTCTTCTTCACGCTCGTCGGAGATACCGCGACCGCCGGAAGCCAGCTCGACTTGCAGCTTGTCTTCGTCCAGCTCGTTTACCCACTTGGCCACGACCAGGGTCGCAACCGCATTACCAACCAGGTTGGTCAGCGCACGGGCTTCGGACATGAAGCGGTCGATACCGAGGATCAGCGCCAGACCGGCCACCGGCAGAGTACCTACGGCCGACAGGGTGGCCGCCAACACGATGAAGCCACTGCCGGTCACGCCCGCAGCACCTTTGGAGGACAGCAACAGCACCAGCAGCAGAGTGATCTGGTGGGTGAGGTCCATTGGGGTGTCAGTCGCCTGAGCGATGAACACAGCGGCCATGGTCAGGTAGATCGACGTACCGTCGAGGTTGAACGAGTAGCCCGTCGGGATCACCAGACCCACAACCGACTTCTGCGCGCCCAGGCGTTCCATCTTGATCAGCATGCGTGGCAGAGCCGATTCCGAAGAGGAAGTACCCAGCACGATCAGCAGTTCTTCACGGATGTAGCGAATCAGTTTGAGGACGCTGAAACCGTGCGCGCGGCAGATGGCGCCCAGTACCAGGACCACAAACAGGATGCAGGTGATGTAGAAGCAGATCATCAGCTGACCCAGCTGCACCAGCGAGCCGACACCGTAGGCACCGATGGTGAAGGCCATCGCGCCGAAGGCACCGACCGGCGCAAGCTTCATGATCATGTTGATGATGTTGAACATCACGTGAGCAAAGCGATCGATGAAGTCCAGCACCGGTTTGCCGTAGGCACCCAGGCGATGCAGGGCGAAACCGAAGATCACCGAGAACATCAGCACTTGCAGGATGTCGCCGTTGGCGAAGGCGCCGACGATGGTGTTCGGGATCACGTTGAGGACAAAAGCGATGATGCTCTGGTCTTTACCGGCCGAGATGAAGCCAGCGATTTTGCTGGTATCCAGAGTGGTTACGTCGATGTGCATGCCGGCGCCCGGTTGCACGACGTTGACCACGACCAGACCGATCAGCAAGGCAATGGTGGAAACAATTTCGAAGTACAGCAGCGCATAGCCGCCGGTTTTACCGACTGACTTCATGTTCTGCATGCCGGCGATACCGCTGACGACCGTACAGAAGATGATTGGCGCGATGACCATTTTAATCAGTTTGATAAACCCGTCACCCAGCGGCTTGAGGGCCACACCGGTCTGCGGGTAGAAGTGACCGAGCAGGATGCCGATGGCAATAGCAACGATCACCTGGAAATACAGGGATTTGTACAGTGGCTGACGAGTCGTCATTGCAAAGTTCCTCAAGAGCGTCCCGCGACAACATCCATCTGTTGTCAACGACACCTCATTTGCGAACCCTCCTGCACTGGAGGGATTTGTTTTGTCGAGCTGCGCAACGGCAGGCATCTGCGGGTTGTATCGCAAGGCCCGTGCCACCTTCGTCAAAAAGCCTGCACGCCTTTTGACATCAAGGGCTACAGGTTTTTCCTGGTCGCTTCTCGGCTACATCGATATGGCGGATTTCCGCCCATCGACCAAATCACGTCCTGCAATTTGGCGGATATCCGCCTTGTTCATCGTTGGCCACCACGGCTACCATCCGCCGTTCAATGGACGGACCTGCCTTCTTATGCGCGAACGCACCATCGCCAGTCATTTCGCCCGTGCCGCCCTCGGTGGTGCGCGCCGATTGGGTTATGACTATTCATACCTGTTGCAACAACTGGGCATCAGCCCCGAGTTGCTTGACGAACCGCGTGCGCGAATTGCACCTGAGCAGTTCACCCGGTTGATCCAGGGTTTGTGGCTGGCCCTGGACGACGAGTACCTGGGTTTCGGGCCGGTACCGAGCAAAACCGGCAGCTTCGCGATGATGTGCCATGCGGTGATTCACTGCCGCAGTCTGGAGAAAGCACTCCAACGCGGCTTATTGTTTTACAGCCTGTTCCCCGAGGGGCCGCGTCTGACCCTGACCCGCGAAGACGAAATGATCCGCCTCAGCCTGGATGATTCGAAATTCCAGGACCCAGACCATTTCCTCACCGAGAGCCAGTTGATGGTGTGGCATCGCCTCGGCAGCTGGTTGATCGGCCAGCGCATTCGGCTGGAGCAGGCGACGTTCAGCTACCCGAGACCGGAACATGGCGCCGAATACGATTTGCTGTTCCCGTGCCCGCTGGAGTTTTCCACGGCACAGAGCAGCCTGCTGTTTCACAGTCGCTACTTGAACATGGCGCTGTTGCAGGACGAACGGACACTCAAACATTTCCTCGAACGCTCCCCCGCCGACCTGTTGTCACGCCCGGACGATGGCGACAGTTTGAGCAGTCAGTTGCGCCGGTTGCTCAGCCGCGACAGTTCGCGCTGGCCGGACCTGGAAGCGGTGGCCGCGCACTTGCACATCAGCCCACAGACGCTGCGTCGGCATTTGCGGGAAGAAGGGTCGAGTTTTCAGGAATTAAAGGATCAGCTGCGAAGGGACATTGCGATTTATCACTTGGGGCGTGCGGACTTGTCGTTGCAACAGATTGCCGAGCAGTTGGGGTTTTCAGAGCCTTCGGCGTTTCACCGGGCGTTCAAGAAGTGGACCGGGTTGACGCCGGGCGCCTACCGCGCCCAAGAGAATTAAGATCAAAAGATCGCAGCCTCGTTTCACTCGACAACTCCTACAGGTGTATGCCAAGCCCTGTAGGAGCTGCCGAGTGAAACGAGGCTGCGATCTTTTCGCTCACGCACCGATCTCAAACCACCGGAAAATGAATCCTGAACGCCGCCCCGCCCATCGGCGAATCCCCCAGCGTCAGCTTCGCGTTGTAGCTCTCAATGATGTCCTTGACCACCGCCAGCCCAATCCCCTGCCCGGGATGCTGCCGATCCAGCCGCTCGCCCCTTTGCAGAATCCGCGCTCGCTGATCCGTTGGCACGCCCGGTCCATCATCCTCAACGCACAACTCAACCCCGCCAAGGCTTTCACGCACGCTGATGCGCACTTCGCCGAGGCACAGGCGATAGGCGTTTTCCAGCAGGTTGCCCATCATTTCCAGCAAGGCGCCCTGCTCGATCGGCACATAACACTGTTCCGGCAGATCGAAAGCGACTCGCACGCGTTTGTCGCGGTAGACCTTGCCCAGGGTGTCGCAGAGGCTTTGCAGCACCGGGCGCAGGCGCACTTGATGGCGCACCAGGCCGCTTTTGCGCAGGCTGGCGCGCTGCAACTGATAGCTGATCTGCTGGCTCATGCGTTCGATCTGCGATTGCAGCACCCAGGCCTGATCGCGATCTGCCGGGCGCAGGGCCATGTCTTCGCTGACGCCTTGCAACACGGCCAGCGGGGTTTTCAGGCTGTGGGCCAGGTCGTCGAGGGAATCGCGATATCGGCTACGTTGTTCGCGCTCACTGTGCAACAAGCGGTTGAGGGAGCCGGTCAGGCGCAACAGTTCGCGCGGGTGTTGTTCGCTGAGACTTTCGCGGGTGCCGCTTTCGATTTCGTCCAGTTCCTGACTGAGCCGGCGCAATGCCTGCAATCCCCAGGTCAGACCAATCCACAGCAACGCGAGCAACACCAGCAAGGCCGCGCCGAAACCCAGATACAGGTTTTCCCGCAGGCCGTCGAGGGTGTCTTCGTATTCGCGCACCGGTTGCAGCGCGACGATACTGAACGCCGCGCTCTTGCCGCCCAGCAGTTTGACCTCGACGTCATAGACGAAGAACTCCTGGCCCTTGGCTTCGGTGATCCTCGCGAACTCGTTACCGCGTCCGTCGTAACGCGGTTTGTAATTGATGTTTTCTTGCTGGGTGCCCTTCGAGCGCCAGACCAGGTGCCCTTCGCGGTCATAGATGTAGCCGAGCAAACGGCTGTCAGTGAGGTTGAAACGCTCATCGGGTAACTGCGCCGGCATCTGCAAGCGGTTGTTGTCCACCCGGGCGGCGGAGATCAGCGTGGTGACGTCTGACGCCAGACGTTGCTCGATCGAATCCTGCAACGCCAGGCTGAACGCACCCTGCATCGCTGGCAGCAACGCCAGCATGAACAACACCGCCAGGAGGGTGGCGGCGAGCATCAAGCGCACACGAAGGGAACGAATCAAGTGCAGCGCTCATTGAACAGGTAACCGAGGCCACGCACGGTATCGATCGGTTTGAAGCCGGCCGGGCCTTCAAGCTTGCGGCGCAGACGACCGACCAGCACTTCGATCACGTTCGGATCACGCTCGTCATCGTCCGGGTAGAGCTGTTCCATCAAGCGATCCTTGGCCACCACTTGCTGGTGATGACGCATCAGGTACTCGAGGATCCGGTACTCATACGCGGTCAGCGCCAGCGGTTGTTCATCGAGGGACGCCTGTTTGCGATTGAGGTCCAGCAGCAATGGCCCGGCGACGATGATCGACTGGGTGAAACCGCTGGAGCGGCGCAAAGGCATTCAGGCGCGCGTCGAGTTCTTCGAACTGGAACGGCTTGACCACGTAATCGTCAGCACCGGCGGCCAGGCCTTCGACCTTGTCCTGCCAATTGCCGCGCGCGGTGAGGATCAGGATCGGGAAGGTCTTGCCGCGCGAGCGCAGCTGACGGATCAGGTCGAGCCCGCCCATGCCGGGCAAGCCGAGGTCGATCACCGCCAGGTCATGGTTGAACTGTTCGGTCTGGTACAGCGCCTCCTCGGCATTGGCCACGGACTCGACCACGTGGCCGCTATCCGTAAGGCGGGTGTGCAGGTGATGGCGCAACAGCGCTTCATCTTCGACGACCAGCAGTTTCATAACGCTCTCCCGGGCAAATCAACATCTCCAGTTGCACAACGGCGCTTCGCGATGACTAACATGGCGACTGGCTGTGGCAGGACAGATCGTAGCGGCCCATGAGGTCTTCCTGACGGAGTTTAATGCCATTGTGCGACACCGACACGTTGTCGTAAGCGGCGTAATAACCGAGGGCCTGGGACTTTTTGACCTTGTCGCTGGTCTTCCCTAGAGCAAGGCTGGCGAAATTGTCGTCGGAAGCGAAAGCCGCAATACTCGCACTCAGAACGGTAAACGCCAGAAGCAGGTTCTTAAAGCCAGTCATCAGAAATTTCCTCATGCGCTACGTGCATTTTGGGTACGGGCAAGGTTACTCAACCGGCCCTGAACTCACCCTGAACGCATTCTGAACCTGAGCTGAATCAAATCGACCAGGCTGTTGTGATCACTTTCTTGCAGGAGATTCGACTATGCGCATTTTCCTCGCCCTCGTACTACTGGCCCTGAGCGGGCTCAGCCAAGCCGCCATCAAGACCCAGGAAATCCCCTACCAAAGTGCCGATGGCACCAAATTGATCGGCTATTACGCCTACGACGATGCCATTAAAGGACCGCGCCCCGGCATTGTGGTGGTGCATGAATGGTGGGGACTCAACGAGTACACCAAACGCCGCGCCCGTGATCTCGCCGGCTTGGGTTATAGCGCGCTGGCCATCGACATGTATGGCGACGGTAAAAACACTGAGCATCCGAAGGACGCCATGGCGTTTATGCAAGCAGCGTTGAAGGACAGTGGCGCCTCGAGCGCACGCTTTCAGGCCGGGCTCGATCTGTTGAAGAAACAGCCGCAAACCGATCCGGACAAACTCGCGGCCATCGGTTATTGCTTCGGCGGTGGCGTGGTGCTGAATGCAGCACGTCAGGGCTTGCCGCTGGCGGGCGTGGTGAGTTTCCACGGGGCATTGGCGACCAAAACGCCAGCCACACCGGGTAGCGTGAAAGCAAAAATCCTCGTCGAACATGGTGCTCTGGATAGCATGATAACGGCGGAAAACGTTGCAGCGTTCAAGGCTGAAATGGACAAGGCCGGGGCGGATTACACGTTCGTCAGCCTTGAGGGCGCCAAGCATGGGTTCAGTAATCCTGAGGCTGATCGCCTGAGCCATGGCGATCATGCCGGGCCGGACATTGGCTATAACAAAGCGGCGGATGAAAAATCCTGGGCGGACATGCAGGCATTCTTCAAGAAGATTTTTGGTTGAACAGGTAGACCGCGGCGCGGCCTTCGCGAGCGAGCCCGCTCCCACATTCGATCGCATTTCTCCAGGAAGAGCTCGGTCAAATGTGGGAGCGGGCTTGCTCGCGAAGGCCGCGCCGCCGATCTGAACCTTTGCACTACCCAGTTTCAAGGCAACCCGGCAAAATGCCCGACATGAATCCCGCCCCCGCCCTACCCGTCTGCTGCACCCCACTCGATGCCCATTGGCCGCTGCCGTTTGCGCTGGCCGATACGGTGCTGTTGAGCACTCACTTCGATACCTCGCAACTGGCCAGCGATGATTTTCAGCGCAGCGCCATCGAACCGCCGGCCACGATCCAGCGCTCGGTCGCCAAGCGTCAGGCTGAGTTCCTCGCCGGGCGGGTGTGCGCTCGGGCGGCGTTGCAACAGTTGGAAGGGTTGAGTTTTGTCCCGGCCATTGGTGATGACCGGGCGCCAGTGTGGCCGACGCACATCACGGGCTCGATCACCCACAGCACCGGCCGGGCCGCAGCGATTGTCGCGAACAAAGCCCACTGGCGCGGCTTGGGGATGGACCTGGAAAACCTGCTCAACCCTGAACGGGCCGAACGACTGTCCGGGGAAATCCTCACCGCGCCTGAGTTGCAACGCATGACCGCCGGCCGTAGCGATCAGTTGGCGATGCTGGTGACCCTGACGTTTTCGGTGAAGGAAAGCCTGTTCAAGGCGCTTTATCCGATCGTTCAGCAGCGCTTCTATTTCGAGCACGCCGAAGTGCTGGAGTGGACCGAGAGCGGTGAAGTGCGACTGCGGTTGCTGACGGATCTGTCCAGCGAGTGGCGCAACGGCACTGAGC
Organism: Pseudomonas sp. MDT1-17; assembly: GCF_054898105.1. Lineage (NCBI taxonomy): Bacteria > Pseudomonadati > Pseudomonadota > Gammaproteobacteria > Pseudomonadales > Pseudomonadaceae > Pseudomonas > Pseudomonas sp. MDT1-17. Next base: position 5,027,035 of record NZ_JBUBVM010000001.1, read on the forward strand.
TGGATGCGCAGTTTGGGATTGTGGATGGGCAGTTGTTGAGTCTGGTCAGCATCAAAGCCTGAGGATCTTCAGTGTTTGGGCGGGCCTCTTCGCGAGCAAGCCCGCTCCCACAGGGGATCTTCGGTATGGCATAGATCAGTGTGGGAGCGGGCTTGCTCGCGAAGGCGGTGGATCATTCAGCACACCTCTCACCGCTTCTCCTGATTCCTCGGCCAGCTCAGGCTGAAACACGCCCCGCCCAGGCTTTTGCTCTTGCTGATCAACGCCCGGCCATCATGCCAATGGATGATTCGCCGCACGATGGACAACCCCAGCCCATGCCCGCCCGAGGCGCGGGTGCGACTGTCATCGAGGCGCAGGAACGGCGTGAAGATTTTCTCCCAGGCCATTTCCGGCACGCCCGGCCCGTCATCCTCGACATCCACCCGACAGCGCTGCTGCCCTACCTGATAGCTGACGGTCACCCGTGATTGAGCGTGGCGCATGGCATTGCTCACCAGGTTCTGCAACGCCCGGTGCAGGTAGCGCGGTTCGGCCTCGACCCACGCGTTGTCGTTGTCAGCGGCGGACAGGCACAACCCGCGCTGCACCGTGACCTCGGCGCGTAACGGCGCCAGTTCTTCAATCACCTGATTGACCAACGCATCCAGATCGATCCGCTGAAAAATCAGCGCCGGTGAACCCTGCTCAAGTCGTGCGTAGGTGAGCATCTCGTCCACCAGCTTATCGAGATCTTCGATGTCGTGGTCCATGCCTTCACAGTATTTTTCCAACGCCTGCGGCGTGGTGGCCGAGCCGATCATTTCCAGACCAAAGCGCAGTCGTGCCACGGGGGTGCGCAGCTCATGAGACACGGCGCGCACCAACTCACGCTGGATCGCCAGCAACTGCTGCAAGTGCTCAGCCATGCCGTTGAACGCCGAGGCCAGCCGTCCCACCGAATCCGCGCCGCGGGCCGGAACGCGGGTTTCCAGGCTGCCCTTGGCGATGCGCGTGGCGGCCGCTTCGAGACCACGCAAACGGCGCTCAAGTTGTCGCACCAACAGATAGACGATCAAACCGATCAGGCTCAACCCAAGGGCCGCGATCAGCACCAGCCACTCCGGCGGATAAGGATTCATCTGATACAACGGGCCGATTTCCAGCACCCACGGCGTACCGACCATGCCGGCAAACACCCGGATCGAATCGCCGCCCTTGCCCAGCGCCATCACCGTATCGCCTTCGGACACCCGGCGACGCTGGTCCTCGTCCATGTCCGCTTGCTCGACCGTCACCAGCCGCAAGTCGAAACCAAACCCTTTGTCACGCTTCAACTGCGCCAGGCGTTCGGGTTGCTCGGCCACCGGGTAGCGCACCAGTTCATCGGCCAGCAGGTAAATAGTCGCCCGGGCCAGTTGCTCGCTGATCTGCTGGACCTCCCCCGTCAGCACCAGCTGTTGCTTGTCGCTGACCAACCGGTAAACCTTCGCCGCATGCGGGCCGGTCTGTTCCACCAGCGCCTGACCGCGCAGCACGCGGGTGCGCTGGGTGAGGTCGAGGTCGGTCTGGGCGAAGGTCTTCAGTGCCAAAGGAATCCCGAGCAAACGCTCCCACACCAGCAAGGCACGGTGGCGCTCGGTCTCGTTCATCGGGTTCAGGTTGTCGGCCATCAGCGAGAACGTGCCGTGGGCCAGGCGTTCACGGTATTGCTCGCCGCGCACCTGGTTGAGCAAGTGCAAGGCCAGCACGCCGAGTACGGCGACCAGAATCAGCGCCGCGCACATGCCGCCATAAATGCGCAGGAAGATCGAGTTCACAGCGTGCAGGCTTCCGGAACGAACAGATAACCTTTGCTGCGGATGGTCTTGATCAGCCGCGGATGCTCCGGGTCATCGCCGATCTTGGGGCGGATGCGCGAGATGCGCACGTCGATGGAACGGTCCTGGCCGTCATAGCCAATGCCGCGCAGCGCGGTGAAAATCTCTTCCCGGGACAGGATACGCCCAGCGTTGGCCACCAGCAGCCAGAGCAGATCGAACTCGGCGCTGGTCAGTTCGATGCCGTTGTCATTCAGCCAGGCTTCGCGCAACGCGTTGTCCACCACCAACGGTCCAAACTGCAGGCGCCGTTGTTTTTCCGGCGCCACTTCAGGGGCTTCACTGCGTCGCAACAAGGCCTGGATGCGCGCCAGCAGCAGTCGTGGGCGAACCGGTTTGCACACGTAGTCGTCGGCGCCCAGGTCCAGGCCAAGAATCTGGTCAGTGTCGTCGGTACGGGCAGTGAGCATCAGGATCGGGCCGTCATACTTGTCGCGGACCTTGCGGCAGATGCTCAGGCCATCTTCGCCGGGGAGCATCAGGTCGAGGATCACCAGGTCCGGTTTCTCCTTGATGATCCGTGCCGCGGCCAAGGCGCCATTGCCCTCGATCGACACGCGCAGGCCATTGGCTTCCAGGTAATCGCGGGTCAGTTCAGCCAGACGCTGGTCGTCCTCGACAATCAATACTTGCCAGGCTTCTTGTTCCACGGTGACCTCTGCTTGCCAACAACGCTAATAAGGAAGGATCCGCCCGTCTTTTTGTAATGATTGGGGAGGATAAGAATGCGTACGCACTGGCCGATTGTATAAACGCCGCTCGCCGAGAACACAAGCCGGTAAATGCGTTCGGACAACACGTTTTTTTGTGATAGGGTTCGCGCCCTTAAAAATCCGAATGACTGTTTTCAATCATTGAAAATCAGCGAAAAACTGTCCGCTCCAGCTACGTCGCGGCCTACACGCTCGTTCCACCTTTCACACACAATTTACGCACAGGTTTATCCACAGGTAGTACGTTGCAATCCCCCCCCAAAACGCATTATCTTGTAGCCCGACGCGAAAAAAACCCTACATGTAGGGTTTTGCGTGAAAAACCAAACACAAACCAGACACCAATTTCAAGCGCTTTTATTGCCTCTTTCTGGTTGAACCAAACGAATTTTTGAAAGACCAAACCGCGCGTGCGGATGGCTGCTGTTTTTCAGCCCCAAGGGGAGAAACGGTACGGGTGTTGCAGTCCCCAACTGTCACCCAGCAAGGAACTCGGTCTCAGGCACATGGCTTGATACCAAAGACTTCGGCATGGAAGCGGCGCCCAATAGCCCCCTTCCTGACTGTCCCGAAGTTGGTATGCCCGGCACTCGCCGGTTGTAGTGCTTCAGGACGGAACGGTGGGCACCGTGATGGTGCCCAAACAAACATAAAGAATGTGGAGACACCCATGCAAACCGACACAACTCGCGAGAACCCGCAGGGTACCTTGCCGCAGGCCGCTGATTCGACTTCGGATCTGTCTGCCACCGCGCCTGGCCAGCTGCGCGTGATCAAGCGTAACGGCACTGTCGTTCCTTACACCGATGACAAGATTACCGTCGCCATCACCAAAGCGTTTCTCGCAGTTGAGGGCGGCACCGCAGCCGCTTCGTCGCGAATCCACGACACCGTTGCCCGTCTGACCGAACAAGTCACCGCGACCTTCAAGCGTCGCATGCCATCGGGCGGCACGATCCACATCGAAGAAATCCAGGACCAGGTCGAACTGGCCCTGATGCGTGCCGGCGAGCAGAAAGTGGCCCGCGACTACGTGATCTACCGCGACGGTCGTTCGAAAGAACGCGCCGCCCACGCGCCGGCCGAGGAAGCGGTCAACGCTCACCCGTCGATCCGCATCACCCGCGCAGACGGCACCTTTGCTCCTCTGGACATGGGTCGCCTGAACACCATCGTCACCGAAGCGTGCGAAGGCCTTGCAGAAGTCGACGGCGACCTGATCCAGCGCGAAACCCTGAAAAACCTGTACGACGGCGTGGCCCTGACCGACGTCAACACCGCGTTGGTGATGACCGCCCGTACGCTGGTTGAGCGTGAGCCGAACTACTCGTTCGTGACCGCTCGCCTGCTGATGGACACCCTGCGTGCCGAAGGCTTGAACTTCCTGGAAGTCGCCGAAAGCGCGACCCACCACGAAATGGTCGACCTGTACGCCAAGGCCTTGCCTGCGTACATCGCCAAGGGTATCCAATTCGAATTGCTGAACCCGGTCCTCGCTACCTTCGACCTGGAAAAACTCGGCAAAGCGATCAACCACGAGCGCGATCAGCAGTTCACGTACCTGGGCCTGCAAACCCTGTACGACCGTTACTTCATCCACAAGGACGGTATCCGCTTCGAACTGCCGCAAATCTTCTTCATGCGCGTGGCCATGGGCCTGGCGATCGAAGAGAAGAACAAGGAAGACCGTGCGATCGAGTTCTACAACCTGTTGTCGTCCTTCGACTACATGTCCTCGACCCCGACCCTGTTCAACGCCGGTACCCTGCGTCCACAGCTGTCGAGCTGCTACCTGACCACCGTGCCGGATGACCTGTCGGGCATTTACCACGCGATCCACGACAATGCCATGTTGTCCAAATTCGCAGGCGGCCTGGGCAACGACTGGACGCCGGTTCGTGCGCTCGGTTCGTACATCAAGGGCACCAACGGCAAATCCCAGGGCGTTGTTCCGTTCCTGAAAGTGGTGAACGACACCGCGGTAGCCGTTAACCAGGGTGGCAAGCGCAAAGGCGCTGTCTGTGCCTACCTGGAAACCTGGCACATGGACATTGAAGAGTTCATCGAGCTGCGCAAGAACACCGGTGATGATCGTCGTCGTACCCACGACATGAACACCGCCAACTGGATCCCTGACCTGTTCATGAAGCGCGTCTTCGATGACGGCCCGTGGACCCTGTTCTCGCCGTCCGAAGTTCCGGATCTGCACGAACTGACCGGCAAGGCCTTCGAAGAGCGTTACGAGTACTACGAAGCCCTGTCCCAGTACCCAGGCAAGATCAAGCTGTTCAAGACCATCCAGGCCAAAGACCTGTGGCGCAAAATGCTGTCCATGCTGTTTGAAACCGGCCACCCATGGCTGACCTTCAAAGACCCGTGCAACCTGCGCAGCCCGCAGCAGCACGTCGGCGTGGTTCACAGCTCGAACCTGTGCACCGAGATCACCTTGAACACCAACAAGGACGAGATCGCCGTTTGCAACCTGGGCTCGATCAACCTGCCGAACCACATCACCAACGGCAAGCTCGACACCGCCAAGCTGGAACGCACCGTGAACACCGCCGTTCGCATGCTCGATAACGTGATCGACATCAACTACTACTCGGTGCCACAAGCGAAGAACTCCAACTTCAAGCACCGTCCGGTCGGTCTGGGCATCATGGGCTTCCAGGACGCTTTGTACCTGCAGCACATTCCTTACGGTTCCGATGCTGCCGTCGAGTTCGCCGACAAGTCGATGGAAGCGGTCAGCTACTACGCGATCCAGGCTTCCTGCGACCTGGCCGACGAGCGCGGCGCCTACGAGACGTTCCAGGGTTCGCTGTGGTCCAAAGGCATCCTGCCGCTGGATTCGCAACAGATCCTGATCGAGCAACGTGGCCAGAAGTACATCGACGTTGACCTGAACGAATCCCTGGACTGGGCACCGGTTCGCGCCCGTGTACAGAAAGGCATTCGTAACTCCAACATCATGGCCATCGCGCCGACCGCGACCATCGCCAACATCACTGGCGTATCGCAGTCGATCGAACCGACCTACCAGAATCTCTACGTGAAATCGAACCTGTCGGGCGAATTCACCGTGATCAACCCGTACCTGGTTCGCGACCTGAAGGCTCGCGGTCTGTGGGACTCGGTCATGATCAACGACCTGAAGTACTACGACGGTTCGGTGCAACAGATCGAGCGCATCCCGCAAGAACTCAAAGAGCTCTACGCGACCGCCTTCGAAGTGGACACCAAATGGATCGTTGACGCGGCCAGCCGTCGTCAGAAGTGGATCGACCAGGCTCAGTCGCTGAACCTGTACATCGCCGGCGCATCGGGCAAGAAGCTGGACGTGACCTACCGCATGGCCTGGTACCGTGGTCTGAAAACCACTTACTACCTCCGCGCCCTGGCCGCGACCAGCACCGAGAAGTCGACCATCAACACCGGTAAGCTGAACGCTGTTTCCAGCGGCGGCAACCACGGTGAAGATTCGGTCCTGGCAGCTCCTGCCGGTCCCGCTCCAGTGCCGAAGGCTTGCGCCATCGACGAGCCGGATTGCGAAGCTTGCCAATAAGCTGAGCCGGTAGGCGCCGCAAGGCGCTTACTCGAAACCCCCGACAGGCCTCTGGTTTGTCGGGGGTTTTCTTTTGCCTGCCTTTAAGGTCAAAAGATCGCAGCCTCGTTTCACTCGACAGCTCCTACAGGAGATAGCAATTTTCTGTAGGAGCTGTCGAGTGAAACGAGGCTGCGATCTTTTGATATTGATTCTGTCAGGATCGAGTAGGAGGCGGGGTTGCCCCCGCCGTCCTCTCACACCACCGTACATACGGTTCCGTATACGGCGGTTCAGGTTACACGGCTAAGCCGGTTTATCGTATCCAGTATCGAGACCAGCCCGAGTCGGTCCCACAGCTTCTTCGGCAACGCCTGATTCATATGAGGCGCTCCCGAGTTCCACCATGGGCCTCGGCCATTGACTGCCGATTTCCACGCCCGCGCCTCATTAAGTCCCAAGCGTATCAAGTTGCGCGCCCTCGTAGAGGGCCGCTTCCATTGACGCCAGACGACACAACGAAGCTTGTGACGCACCCAGCCGTCCAGTTCCTCAAGTGGCCGTTTGCTTTGGCTCAGCTTGAAGTAGCCCGCCCAACCACGCAGCACGGGGTTTATCCGCTCGATGATATTCGCCATCTTGTGGCCCCGCGCTTTACGTAGCAGCTCTCTGAGTCGGTCGCGCAAGCGACCCAGACTCATCGTCGCCACTCTCAGCTTCGGTTGCTGATGCCAGCTCATCCCGTAACCCAGATAGTCGCAGGCCCAAGACCCCGCAACTCGGCTCTTGTCCCGGTTCAGCGTCAGTTTCAGGCGCTGATTCAGGAAGCGCTCGACACTCCTCATCACTCGTTCGCCAGCACGAGGGCTGCGCACATAGATGTTCGCATCGTCGGCATAACGCACAAAACGATGACCCCGTCGTTCCAGCTCGCGGTCGAGTTCGTTGAGCAGGATGTTCGACAGCAACGGCGAGAGCGGGCCGCCTTGCGGCGCCCCTTCCTGCCGTCGGCTGGCGATACCGCCTGACATCGTTCCCGCTTCGAGGTAACGACGGATCAGCTTGAGCACCCGCTTGTCTTCGATTTGGCGCGCCAGATAAGCCATCAGGATGTCGTGATTAACCCGATCAAAGAACTTCTCAAGATCGAGTTCCACGCACCAGCGATGCCCTGCCGCCACATGGGCACGGGCTTTCTCGATGGCTTGGTGGGCGCTTCTGCCCGGTCGAAAGCCGTAGCTATAGTCCGAGAATAGCGGGTCGAAGATCGGCGTGAGCTGTTGCAGCAATGCCTGTTGGATCAGGCGATCCACAACGCTGGGAATACCCAGCTGCCGGGTGCCGCCTTTGGGTTTGGGGATGTCGACGGCGCGTACACCTTGCGGGTGGTACTCGCCGGCCAGCAACCTCTTCTGGAGGGTCGGCCAATACTGTTTCACATAGTCCGCCAACTGGTCGACCGTCATGCCATCGGCACCCGGCGCGCCCTTGTTGCTGACTACGCGATGATACGCACGTCTGAGGTTGGCGGGTGCAAGCACCCGCGCCATCAGCGTGTCCGGCTCCGCGTTCGTCCACGTCACAGACGCCGTCGATACCTTTGCGCTGTCAGCCGTCATCCTCGGATTCTGTCCGGGACTCGGAGTAACAGTCTTCTCTGGGAGAAATTTCTGCATTTCGGTATTCGACGAGACTCTGACACCTACTGGCGGCATAACCTGTTCGGCCCTTGGTGGCAGGGTTATTTGCCACTTACTACGGCCTCGGCTGACTTCTGCACGCTCATCCCGTCGCCTCTCGACGCTCGGTAGCACAGTGGCAAACGTGCAGATCTCCCAGGGTAATTCGCGCGACCTTCCTGCTTATGCCTGTCGGATCTACGTCGTAGCGTTCCGTGCAAGTATTGGGCTTTGACGATTATGGCCGTCTTACCCCGCTACGCCGCCTCATCCGCTTCCTGTTCGTCAGGCCAGCATTTTGCCTCGGGCTTCCTTCAGATTCGCAGTCACCCGCGACACCCTTGCCTCTGGCTAACACTTCCCCTTGCCGGGTGTGTAGAGGACTTTCACCTCCAAGTCACCAGCGTGGCCACCACAGCCAAACTGGTTGCGCTTGCGCGCAACGCGCCATACCTGGCGCACCACAAAAAAAAAGCCCCTCTTCCGAGGGGCTCTTTGTGCAGCGCTTTCAGCCAACCCGCATCAGGTCATCTGAATGATGGTTTGCATGATGGTGCTTTGGGTGGAGATGGTCTTGGCGTTCGCCTGGTAGTTGCTCTGCGCCTTGATCAGGTCGACCAGTTCATTGGTCAGGTTGACGTTGGACTCTTCCAGAGAGTTGGAATTGATCTCGCCCAAGGTACCGGTGTTCGGTGCATCGTAGCCCGGGATACCCGACGCGTAGGTTTCTTTCCAGCCAGTGCCGCCAATTGGCTGCAGACCTTGCTCGTTGGTGAAGCTGGCGAGCGAGATCTGACCGATGGGCTTGGTCTGGCTGTTGCTGAAGTTGGCCAGCATGATACCGCTGGTGTCGATGGTCAAGTTGGTGATCTGGCCGGTGGCGTAGCCGTTCTGCGAAGGAATCGAACGCGCGGTGTCAGCGTTGTACTGCGTGGTTTTGTCCATGGAGACCGTAACGACGCCGGAGGCAGCGCCGTTGGCTGTCCACACGCCATTGGTCACGGTACCCGGAATCCAGCCGGTGACCTTCAGGTCAGGGCTGGTTACCACGGATGGCGGAACGGTCGCTGGAACAACCGGTGTGGTGACCGAAGTCAGCTTGCCGGAGCTGTCGAAGTTCATGGTCGAAGCGACCGGAAGGGAAGCGGCAAGAGTAGGATCGCTGCCATCCGGGTTGCGACCCTCGATCAGGGTGTAGGTCTTCCAGGTGTTGTCACCAGTCTTGACCATGTATTGGTCCATGACGTGCTTGTTACCCTGGGTATCGTAAATGGGGGTACTGAACTGCTTGGTGAAGGACGCTTCCTTGGACGGGTCAAACGGATTGGTAGTCTGGTTGATGATGGGAGCTGTGGAGTTCAGGTTGATCGTCGACGAAACCGTGGAAGTGTTTTTTGGCGCCAGGTTCGACGTATCGATGCGCAGGTCAGTCAAAACGCCATTGAGGATCTTGCCATTGGCATCCACGCCATAACCCTGCAGACGCGCAGAGCCATCGCTATTGGTGACGTAACCGTCCTTGTCGACCTTGAACGTACCGGCACGGGTGTAGGACATCGAACCGTTCTCGCTCAGCACGAAGAAGCCGGAACCGTTGATACCCATGTCCAGCACGTTGCCGGTGTTGTTGACGTCGCCCTGGGTGAACTGCTGGGAAACGTTGGCCAGGCGCACGCCGTTACCGATGGTTTTGCTGCCGGAACCCAGCTTGGTGGCCGAGTAAACGTCTTCGAATTCCGCACGGGACGATTTGAAACCGGTGGTCGCGACGTTGGCGATGTTGTTGCCGGTTACGTCCAGTTGTTTGTTGGCTGCATAGAGACCGCTAAGGCCGATATTGAAAGACATATTCCACTCCTTTGTGCCGTGTTAGTCGGCTCTACATACCAATGGTTTGTACTTTGGACAGGGCGATGCTGCCCAGCCCGGCCAGGTTCAACATCAACTCACCGCCGGTCTGGCTGATGGTCACGCTGTTGACGGTGGCCGGCAAGTACGTCACCAGCGAGGTCGCCTTGCCGTCGTAGGTCGCTGTAGCGCCGAAGGTATAGGTACCCGTCTTGGCCACTTCGCCTGCGTCGTTTTTGCCGTCCCAGATGAAAGTGGAAGTACCGGCTTTCTGGCTGCCCAGATCGATGGTGCGGACAACCTTGCCATCGGCATCGGTGATCTTGACCTTGACCGGGTCCACCGACGCCGGTACGGCGATGGTGCCGGTGAAACTCTTGGAGGTATCGACCACCGTCTTGTCGGCCGGTGCAATAACCGAACGCCCGACCAGCGACGACGCCTGCAACGCCTGGGACGAGTTGTAATTGCTGGCCAGGCCACTCACGGTGGTGTTGAGCGTGGTGATGCCTTCCAGGCTACTGAACTGGGCCAACTGGGCGACGAACTCGCCGTTGTCCTGCGGTTCCAGCGGGTTCTGGTTTTTCAGTTGCGTTACCAGCAACTGCAGGAACGCGTCCTTGCCCAGGGCCTTTTTGCCGGTGGCGCTGCTCGTCGCGGACGCCAGGCCATCGGCACTGGTGTTGGTCTTTACCGAGGAGTTGGCCAGGATGTCTTTGAGGCTAATGCCACTGGTGGTATCGGTCACACTCATCTGAGTCGCCCCTTATCACTGACCGAGGGTCAGGACCTTCTGCATCATGGTTTTGGCGGTGTTCATCATTTCGGCGTTGGTCTGGAACGAGCGGCTCGCGGAAATCATGTCAGCCATTTCTTCCACCACGTTGACGTTCGGGTAGTAGACGTAGCCCTTGGCGTCGGCCGCCGGATGGTTCGGCTCGTAGCGCGCATCAAGGTTGCTCTGGTCTTCGACCACGCCCAGCACTTGCACGCCCTGGCCTGCTGCGTCCTGGTCCTGAAACAGCGAGTCGCTGCCGCCGCTCTGCCCGCCCTGGAACATGGTGGCGAACACCGGGTGACGGGCACGGTAGGTCTGGTCGATGCTCGACGAGACGGTCTCGGCGTTGGCGATGTTACTGGCGACGGTGTTCAAGCGAGTGGTCTGGGCACTCATGCCGCTACCGGCAATGTTGAAAACACTGGATAGAGACATGGCTTACTCTCCGCGCAGGGCTGATACCAGCCCTTTGAATTTGCTGTTGAGCAGGGTGAAGCTGGCCTGGAAGCCGACGGCGTTTTCCGCGTAGTTCGACTGCTCAAGCTGGGCGTCCACGGTGTTCTGGTCGATCGACGGTTGCATCGGCGTGCGATACAGCAACGACTCGTCGCCATTGCCCAGGCCTTCGGCTTCGATATGACGGTTGTTGGTCATGTTCAAGGCGAAAGAACCGCTTTTGGTTTTCTCGTTTTGCTCGGCGAGCACTTTCGAGAAGTCCAGATCCCGAGCCTTGTAGTTCGGGGTGTCGGCGTTGGCGATGTTGTTGGCCAGGACTTCAGCACGCTGAGCGCGGAAGCCCAGGGCTTGTTCGTGGATACCGAGCGCTTTATCGAAGCTGATGCTCATGTCGGGAAACCTTCGGGTGACCTGATTTTTCGTAACATGGACAAAGCAAGCGTCGTGCCAATTAAAAAAAGGCCGTAAACCGGGGCTTTGCGGGCAGTGGCAATGTGGCAATGCCAGAAAAGCGGCAACCGATTTCCGCCGCCTGCCGCTTTTCTGCCGCTCGCCTCCCGGTAAGAGCTGCCGAAGGCGGCGATCTTTTGATTTTGCTTTTCAAGATCAAGATCAAGATCAAAAGATCGCAGCCTTCGGCAGCTCCTACGTGATGCAAAAGCGTCAGGCATAAAAAAGGAGCCCCAAAGGGCTCCCGTTTTTATGCCTGACGCTTTTGCATCACTTCGCCTGGTAAATGATCCCCGGGCTGCACTGGACCATCTGGTAATGATCCGGCAAACCGTTCAGCGCTTCGGAAGCACCGAGGAACAGATAACCGCCTGGCTTCAACGTGCTGTGAATGCGCAACAGGATGTCCTTCTTCACCTCGGCGGAGAAGTAGATCAGCACGTTGCGGCAGAACACGATGTCGAACTTGCCGAGGCTCGCGTAGCTGTCCAGCAGGTTGAACGAACGAAACTCCACCCGGCTCTTGATCGGCGCCTTGATTGCCCAGCGCCCCGGCCCTTTCGGGTCGAAGTAACGTTGAAGGCGCTCGGGCGACAGACCACGGCCGATGGCCAGGCTGTCGTACTCGCCGGTCTTGCAGTTGGTCAGCATGGTGCCGGACAGGTCGGTGGCAACGATTTGCACGCCCATCTTCAACTGGCCCAGGTTCACGCGCTCGAACTCATCGATCGACATCGACAGCGAATACGGTTCCTGACCCGACGAACACGCCGCCGACCAGATCCGCAGACGCTGGCCAGGGGCGGCTTTGATCGCTGCGGGCAGCACCTTGTTCTTCAAGACTTCAAACGGATAGGTGTCACGAAACCACAGGGTTTCGTTAGTGGTCATGGCATCCACCACCATCTCGCGCAAACCACTGCGCGGCTGGGTCTGGATGCGCTGGACCAGCTCACCCAGGGACTTGATGCCTTGCTGTTCCATCAGTTTGTTGAGACGGCTCGAGACCAGGTATTGCTTGTTTTCACCGAGCAAAATGCCACAGGCTTTTTCCAGGAAGACCCGGAACTGTTCGAAATCCAAATTACCCGTAGACAAAGATGCCGCCTCTTAAATCGTGTTAACCGCCAAGGGCAGAAGGCCCTTAGCTGATGTCTGCTGCTTTGATCCGGTTGACTACCCGGGATGCCAGGTCATCAGGACGGAATTTGGCAAGGAAGTCATCGGCACCGACCTTCTTGACCATCGCCTGATTGAATACACCCGACAACGAAGTATGCAGGATGATGTGAAGCTTTTGCATGCGAGGGTCGTTGCGGATCTCGGCCGTGAGGGTGTACCCGTCCATCTCCGGCATCTCGATGTCGGAAATCATCATCAGGAACTCTTCTTCCGGCTTCTTGCCCTCGTCGACCAGTTTGCGCAGGTAATCCAGCGCTTGCCGACCGTCGTTCAACGCCACCACTTCGACACCGACCGTCTGCAGGCAACGGGTCACCTGCTTGCGCGCCACCGACGAGTCATCGACCGTCAGTACCCGCAAGGACAACGCCTTGTGCTGGGTTTCGACATCCACCACGCCGACGGAAATCGCTTCCGGTGTCGGCGCCACTTCTGCCAGCACTTTCTCGACGTCGATGATTTCGACTAACTGATTGTCGACCCGAGTCACAGCCGTCAGGTAATGATCGCGTCCCGTGCCCTTGGGTGGCGGATGAATCTCCTCCCAATTCATGTTGACGATGCGTTCCACCGATCGCACCAGGAAACCCTGGGTCTTGGTGTTGTACTCCGTGATGATCACGAAGGGATTGCTTTGATCTTTCAGCGCACCGGAGCCGGTCGCCATCGCCAGATCAAGAATCGGAATGGTCGCCCCCCGAATACTTGCCACACCGCACACGACAGGACTGGATTTTGGCATCAGCGTCAGTTTGGGGCATTGCAGCACCTCCCGAACCTTGAACACGTTGATCCCATACAGCTGCTGGCCGTCAAGACGGAACAACAACAGCTCAAGGCGATTTTGCCCTACCAGTTGCGTGCGCTGGTTTACCGCATCCATTACCCCAGCCATGCACAGACTCCTACACCAACGCTTAAGTGTGTTGCGACGCGCATTCATCACTAAACGGCACGGCGCTTGCTTTTTAACTCTTATGAACACAGAACCGACATTTTTCCGACGCCTGACATCAAACGCTCGCACACTACTGTGCGCGATGTCGGCCGTTTGCCTGTTCAACGCTGGCAGCCCTGCCCTTGCTGACGCGGTTACCTTGCCTGACATGCTTATCGGCGTCACTCAGGGCTTTCTTGAATTCTCCGTAGAAGACTATCTGGCGACCAGTCAAACGCAAGGCCGCTACGAAATCCAGGTCAACCAGCTTGATCCGCGACTGCGGATGCCCATGTGCGACAAGGAATTGACAGCGTCCCTGGAGAGCCCGGCCAAGCCGCTGGGCCGGGTTACGGTCAAGGTTCGCTGCGAGGGCGCGTCGCCCTGGACCGTCTTCGTACCCGCTCAAGTGCGCCTGTTTCGCGACATTGTGACCACCACCCGCCCGCTGCGGCGCGCCGGTATCGTCGAGCCCGACGATGTGACCTTGCGCGAGCGTGACATCAGCCTGATCAACCAGGGTTACCTGACTTCTGTCGATCAGGCGATCGGGCATAAACTTACCCGACCAATGGTCGCCGATCAGGTCATGACCCTGGTGCACATGGAACAGGCAGAAGTCATCAGCAAGGGCGACCAGGTGGTGATTACCGCCCGCAGCGGTACGCTCAGCGTACGCATGCCGGGTGAAGCGCTGTCCAACGGCGGCCTGCGCGAACAGATTCGGGTGAAAAACCTCAACTCCCAGCGGGTCATCAAGGCGCAAGTCACCGCGCCCGGCCAGGTGGAAGTGGCCATGTAGAACGCTCTGTTTGTGAAGATGTGGCGCGCCACTCGACTGTTGCCTAAGATGTGGCGCGCCACTCGACTGTTGCCTAAACTGTGCCCCATGCAGGGCAAGCGCTGACGCGCGCAAGCTCATTGATAAATGGGCCTAAAGTTTTTCCGGGTATGGCCGAAAACATGGCAAGCGTCCAAATACCCAGAGGTTTTTTTATCATGGTCATCGATTTCAGCCGTTTAAACAGTTCCCCGTCACTTACCGGCAGTACACGTACCAGCACCGCGAAGGAAACCGCCGAAACCGGCAAATCCGCGCCGCTGAATACCCCGGCCGAACAGGCCGGTACCGCCAAAAGCGGGGAATCGGTACATCTCAGCAATGAGGCTCAACAGTTGCAGAAGGTCACTGACAAGCTGCGCGATCAGCCTGCCGTCGACAACGCCCGTGTGGCCGAGTTGAAAGCAGCGATTGCCGATGGCAGCTACAAAGTCGACAGCAACCGTGTAGCCAGCAAACTGCTCAACTTCGAAGCCCAGCGCTAGGCCAAGGCCCGCGCCAGGCTTTTGGACGCTTAAAACCCAAGGCCAGCCATGCACGACTCTAATTTACTGCAACTGATCACCGACGATTTCGCTCCAGCCCAGCATTTGCTGGAGTTACTGCAAACCGAGTCCCTCGCCTTGCACGGTCGCGACATGCCACTGCTCGAAGAAATTCTGGCGCAGAAACAGGCATTGATCATTTTGCTCGATCAGCATGGCCGCAAGCGCAGTGAAATTCTCGCCAGCCTCAATCTGCCGACCAACCGCAACGGCCTGGAGCAACTTGCCAGCCATTCGAGTATTGGCGACCAGTTACTGGAGCAGAGCGATGTGCTGACCGATCTCCTGGCGCAGTGCCAGGCGGCCAACGTCAAGAATGGCCAGTCGATCCTGGTGCAACAGGCCGCGACGGCCAATCAGCTGAAAATCCTCAACGGCGGTGAGCCGCCAGCGCTTTATGATGCACGCGGATCAACCTCCATGCTTGCGAAGCCACGCCCGCTCAGTCAGGCTTGAGCCTGCTGAAAAGCGAGCACTATCAAGACGCGTAACATGCTGGCAATATGCTGGCCAGCCGTAGTCATATTTTGTCTGGAGATTGATGAACCGTGTTCAATGCCTTAAGCGCGGAAGATGCTCCGCAGCCACCCAAGGTGCTCACCACGCCGTTGGAGATCTCCGGCAACCTGCGCCAGCTGCAAGACAGCCATGATCCGCTGATCATCACGTTCCATGAGCGCAGCCAGCGCTTCCAGAGCTATCTGGTGGACCTTGACCGTGAAAGCAACATGATGGCCCTGGACGAAATGATTCCCCGCGACGGTGAACGTTTCCTGCTGGCCGGCGAACCGTTCAAGGTAGAAGGCTTTCACGACGGCGTGCGTATTGCCTGGGAAAGCAACGGCCCGATGACCATCGATGAATCCGGTGGCGGTCGCTGCTATCGCGGCGCCCTTCCCAGCGAGGTTGTTTACCATCAGCGCCGAAATGCATTCCGTGCTGCATTGAAGCTGGCACAACTGGTCAACGTCGATCTGGGTGGTGAAAAACTCAAGTCGCCGATCAGTGGCAAGCTCCTGGACATCTCGGCCACCGGCTGCAAGTTGCGCTTCGAAGGCGACATCACGGGCAGCCTGCAACTGGGTCAGGTCTACGACCGCTTCGTCGCCGCCCTGCCCTTTGGCAACATGACGGCACCGGTCGAATTGCGTTACCTGCACTTCGAAGAAAGGATCTCCACCACCTTCGCCGGCGTTCGCTTTCACAACATGAGCGGGCTGGTGCAGCGCCAGGTCGAACGGTTCGTCTATCAGCTTCAGCGCGAAGCACGACGCTTCGACAAAGACGACATGTAATACGACGCTTCAATAGAAAACGGGCAGTCCCTTGCGGTGACTGCCCGTTTTTTTATGCCTTCGATTTACGGCCTGGCCTCAGTGAAACTTTGCTCACGGGGTGCATCAGGGTCTTCGGGCGGCGGATCGGTTTCCGGCTCAGGCTCAGGCTCAGGTTCAGGTTCAGGCTCAGGCTCAGGCTCAGGCTCAGGGTTGATCGGGTTCTGCATCTGGTCCTGCACCACCTGTTCATCGACACGCGGGTCAAGACAAGCCACCAACGGCGAACTCGACATGCTGTCCGGCATAGCGACGTGATGCAGCGGTGCGTCGTCCACCTGATGCAAGTTGGTCACCGCTTTCGGGCGAATCCGCCACACCAGCACCAGCGCGAAGAAGCTGAAGAAGGCATAGAGCATCTGGCTGCCGAACAGCTTCATCAACACCCCGGCCACCAGCGGTCCGATACTGGCGCCGACACCGTAAGTCACCAACAGCATCGCCGTCAGGGACACCCGACGATCACCCTCGACATGGTCGTTGGAAAACGCCACCGCCAACGGATACAGGCAGAACTGAACTAACGAGCAGAGGAAACCGGCGATGAACAGCACCTCCAGCGGCACCTGCTTAATGATCGCCAGTGGCAATGCAGCCAGCGCCAGGCTAAATGCAAAACAGCGGATCAGCAGTGCGCGGTCATAACGATCGGACAGCCAACCCAGCGGCCACTGCACCACCAGACCGGCGAAAATGCAGCTACCCATGAACAGACCGACCTGCTCCG
Organism: Pseudomonas sp. MDT1-17; assembly: GCF_054898105.1. Lineage (NCBI taxonomy): Bacteria > Pseudomonadati > Pseudomonadota > Gammaproteobacteria > Pseudomonadales > Pseudomonadaceae > Pseudomonas > Pseudomonas sp. MDT1-17. The sequence continues at coordinate 5,043,928 of NZ_JBUBVM010000001.1, forward strand.
TGGACAGGCCTTGCTGCGAGGCATACAGCGGCGCCAGACCGTAGAACGAACCGACGATCAGCCCCGCCCCCAGCACCGTACTCAACGATTGCGGCACGCGCTTGATAAAGAAACGTGGCTCCATCGGTGCCGGGTGCAACGGCGCCGGGTGAATCCGCTGGGTCAGGGCCACCGGCACCAGGCACAGGGCAAAGCACAGGGCGACCAACATCAACAGCTCAAGGCCCAGCGACGGGTGCATGACCAGAATCAGTTGACCCAGCACCAGCCCCAGGTATGAAGCGATCATGTAGCCGCTGAAGACGATGCCACGTTGCTTGGCTTCCGCCTGCTCGTTGAGCCAGCTTTCGATGACCATGTACTGGCACATCATGCCGAGGCCGACAATGACCCGCAAAAACAGCCAAGCGGGCAACCAGTCCACCAGGCCATGGCCCAGCACCGCCGCGCCGACAATCCCGGCGCAAGCCGAATAGGCTCGAATATGCCCGACCCGGGCAATCAGCCGATGGCCGATCTTGCCGCCCAGCACCAGGCCGAAATAGTTGGCCGCCATCAACGCACCCACCCACAGGCTGTCGACATTATCGGCCGCCAGGCGCAAGCCCAGGTACGTACTCAGCAAGCCAGAGCCGATCAACATCATCAGCGAGGCAAAATACAGCGCTCGAAAGGGTTTCCAGATTTGGCGCATCGGCGTTCCGAGCGGCTCCTTGCAGTGAGAATCGGGCTATCTGAAAAGATAGCCCGAAGACGATAGAACGTCAGGCCTGAGCGGCCAGGACACGGCGCTCCCAGGGAGTAATTTCATCAAAGAAGCTGGTCAACTCCATGGTCTTCGAAGCGACGTAGCCTTCGATGAACTCCTTGCCAAACAGTTCCTTCGCCAATTGGCTACGTTTCAGACGCTCAATGGCGGCATGCAAGGTACACGGCAACGAAAGATTATCCGGCACTTCAAATTCGCCCTGGATCGCCTCGCTCGGCTCCAGTTTGTGTTCAATGCCATACAACCCTGCGGCAAGACTGGCGGCGATCGCCAGGTACGGATTTGCATCGGCCCCCGGCAAGCGGTTCTCGACCCGACGAGCGGCGGGCGAACTGGCCGGAATGCGCAATCCGGCCGCACGGTTGTCGTGGGACCAGCAGGCATTATTCGGCGATGCGAAGGGATGGCACAAGCGCTGATAAGAGTTCACGTTCGGCGCAAACAACGCGGTGAAATCCGCCATGCCGGCCTGCTGACCCGCGATGAAATGACGGAAGGTCGCGGTCGGCTCACCGGCCTTGTCACTGAACACGTTACGCCCGCTGCCGATCTCGACGATGCTCTGGTGAATATGCATCGAACTGCCCGGCGTGTGTGCCAGCGGCTTGGCCATGCAGACCACGGTCAGGCCATGCTTGAGCGCGACTTCTTTAAGCAGATGTTTGAACAGGAAGGTCTGGTCGGCCAACAGCAGCGGATCGCCGTGCAGCAGATTGATCTCGAACTGACTGACGCCCATCTCATGCATGAAGGTATCGCGCGGCAAGTTCAGGGCCGCCATGCAGGCGTAGACTTCGCTGAAAAACGGCCGCAAGCCGTTATTGGAACTGACACTGAACGCCGATAGACCGTCCTCGCGACGACCGTCCAGGCCCAGCGGCGGCTGGAACGGTTGAGTCGGGTCGGTGTTGGGCGCAAACACAAAGAATTCCAGCTCGGTCGCCACGACCGGCGCCAGGCCGAGGGCCGCGTAACGCGCGATGACGGCCTTGAGCTGACCTCGGGTGGACAGAGGCGAGCTTTCGCCAGTCAGCTCGTCCGCGTCGCAAATGGCGAACGCTCGCGGCTGTGTGCTCCAGGGCAAGCGATGGATCTGTGCAGGATCGGGCACCAGCGCCAAGTCGCCATCATCACTGCCGTAAAAGCGCGCTGGCGGATAGCCGCCCATGATGCATTGCAGCAGCACCCCCCGCGCCAGCTGCAAACGCCGCCCTTCGAGAAAACCTTCGGCGGTCATTACCTTGCCGCGCGGTACGCCATTCAAGTCCGGCGTGACACATTCAATCTCATCAATGCCCGTCAATCGCTCCGCGAGTGAACAATGGCCATCGGTTGTCATGACGCAATCCTTTTTGTTATGCAAGCCGCGAACGGCGACGCGTACAAAATAGGCTCCGCCTGTTCGGAATATCAAGCACCGCACAAAAAGAAAATCATTGGCTGAACACCTTCGATTTACGTACACCACAATCCAGTAGGAGCTGGCGAAGCCTGCGATCTTTTGACTTTGCTGTTTAACGGCAAGATCAAAAGATCGCAGGCTTCGCCAGCTCCTACGGGGACGTTACCGTCAGGGGAGATAGAGGTTGAACACGCCACCACCCAGCGGGCCGCCATTGCTGATTTCGGTGCGTCCGCCAACGCCATTGCGCTGATGAAGAGCGGCAATCCGCCCGGCAAAGTACAGGCCCAGGCCAGTGCTTCCGCTGCTGTGGTTGATGCCCTGCACGTAATCGGCCTGACGCTCGATCATCTCGGGTGGATACCCCTCGCCATCGTCGTTGACGGTCAGCACCAGTTGACCGGCTTCATCGCTGACGCTGATCAACACCGCGTGGCGGGCGTAACGAATGGCATTGTTGATGCTATTGGCCAGCACCGAAGCAATCAGCTCCCGGTCGAAGAAGCCCAGCGGGCTCAACGGGTCCACTTCATAGGTGGCCATGATGCCGCGACTGGCGAACACGTCTTGATGCGCCGCCAGTTGCGCTTCGATGAAATCATCCAGCTCATGGTAGGCCGGCTGCAACGGCATCTGGTTGACGCCGAGTTTGTACAGACCCAGCAACTGCACCAGCATGCCGTTGAGGTGGGCGAACTCGAAGTCGATGACGCCCTGCTCCGGGGTGTGCTGCTGCGGATCCGGCAAACGCGCCAGCCATTGGCTGTGGGCCTGCATCAGCATGGCCAGGGAGTTCTTCATGTCGTGCACGGTGGAGGCAATCACCGTTGAAAAATCGAGTGCCTGTTCGCTGTTGTTCATTCGCCAAACGCCTTGCTTCGCAGCTTCTGATAACGGGAATGACGCGCATCGGTGTCGGGCATCAGGCCGACCATTTTCAGGCAGGCCCGACATTCCTCCAGCTCTGCCGAAGGGACACTGGTGTCGGTGCCGTGCAGCAGCGACTGCGCCATGTTCAGCGCGATACTGATGTTCTTCGGCTGCATCGCCAGGGCTTTGCGGAACACCTGCCGCGCTTCCACCAGGTTGCCGGTCTTGTAGACCCGCACGCCCTGACGGTTGAGGTCGGCAGCGGCGTTGCCGGAATTGAGAATGCTCGGATCGTCGGTCAACTTGGCGATGCCCTTCATCACCGCCGGGTCGTCGCCGTAGATTTCCGCGCAGTTTTTCAGCATCGAGGCTCCGGCGCTGGCCTGCCCGAGCATCTGCAGTTGCTTGGCCACCAGCAGCGCCGCTTCGGCGCTCATGAACTGTTCCATGCCATCGAGGCGCATCATTGCCTGCTCGGTGAGCTTCTCGGCGGTTTCGGCATCGTTGAGCAGCAGGCTGGTGGCTTTCATCAGTCGCGCACGAATCTGCAGGCCTGGATCGGTAGGGTTTTCCTTGGCCACCGCACTCAGCGTCGTGTTGATTTCCAGCCGGGTCCGGGTATCCAGGCCTTTTTCGCTGCCCTTGCTGATCAAGGCGTGGGCCAGGCCCAGGTTGCTCTCCGCATCCTTGAAGCGTGACTGCGCGCCCTGCGACACCGCCTGACGATAGGCTTTGGAGGCGGTTTCAAAATCTTCGTTGGCCATCGCCAACTTGCCCAGCAGCGCTTGCCGACGCACCGCCAGCGGCGACAAGCGGATCGCCTCTTCCAGCACGTTCTGGGCAGCCTTGGTGTCGCCTTCGGCGACCAGCACATCGGCCAGGCCGTCGTAGAGCGCCGGCATCATCGGGAACACTTTCAGGGCCTTTTCGTAGACGCCCTTGGCCTGACCGACCTGGCCGCGCTTGAACAGCAGCTTGCCCAGACCGGCAAACGCCCACGGCAAAGGCCGATCGGCAATGATGCTGTCGTAGAGACGCTCCAGCGCCTCGTTCTGATTCAGGTCGCGCAGGGCATCGGCGCGATAGCGCAGGCACAACGGCGAATAGCGGATGTCTTGCTTGCACAAGGCGATGCAGGCATTGAGCACTTCAACCGGCTTGCCCCGGTCAAGGGCTTGCAGGATCGGCTTGAGCAACGTCTTGCGTTGCTCAAGCCGCTCCAGACGTTGAGCCAGGCCGGAACGGTTGAACGGTTTGGTCAGGTACGCATCGGGTTCGTGTTCCAACGCACTGAGCACCATCGCCTGACTGGTCTCGGCGGTGACCATGACGAACACGGCTTCATGACTGATCAGCTTCTCGATCATCAGGTCTTCAAGCACCTGCTGACCGTTCTTCTTGCCATCGCCCAGGTGAAAGTCCTGCAGGATGAAATCGTAGGCCTTCTGCGAACACATACGCAGCGCCTGTTCACCGGTGTCGGCGGTGTCGACATCCTTGACGCCCAGCTCGCGCAGCATGGACCTGACGGAACTGCGGAAATCCGAGAAATCATCGACGATCAAAAAACGCTTTTGGTGATACGACAGCATCGAAGATTTCCAGGCAATTGAAGAGGATGAACCGGGGGCATTTTCGGGCGCGCAGATGATAGCTGTAGGCCAACGTTATCAAACGATTTTGCGCGAGTCTGAAGTTACCATTTGGGTTATCGGCCGGATCATCGGTTCTCTTGAAGCAAGGGCGCTGCATTTATTTGTGCACAAAAAAGCCCCACCAGATCACTCTGAGTGGGGCTTTCAAATATGTGGTGTCCCAGGGCAGGTTCGAACTGCCAACCTTCCCCTTAGGAGGGGGATGCTCTATCCAATTGAGCTACTGAGACACAGGTCGACCGCGAAGAAAAACGCGGAGCAATGGACGGCGTGCATGTTAACGGGCAGGCCTGCTTTTGTCATGTCGTCCTTTGGGCTTTTTAAGTGTAGGCACATGCCCTGGCGGGGCGTGGCTTTGTTTACCGTGCAAATTGCATCACCTCAAAAAACCCGCATTGCAAAATGCAATGCGGACGCCTCGCACAAATAACTTAATTCGTTGTTTTTAAAGGATTTAATTGGCGTTAGACTCTTGGCATGCGGGCTGCTTTAGCTGTTCTCAAAGAACGACGGAGGCTAGCCTCATGAACAGCGCCCTTTTACTCTCGAACGCGATCGCCCTGGGGATTCTGTTGGGCTTTCATTTTGTCCCCGAGAGCGGCGCTGAGCCAGTTGCCCAACGCATACCTCATTACCTTCAACTGCAAAAAGCGCCCCAATTGGCGGTTACGAGCGATGAGCGCAGTTTTGTCAGCCAAGAGGTGAGCCAGGAGGGCATCCTGCTGCCAGCTCAGTCTTCCGAACGTTTGGTATTTTGAAATCACCCCATCAGGAGCACCGCATGTCCAAATCCGCCGCTGGATTTTTCATCCTCGCGTTACTGAGCGGTATTCTTCATCTGTCAGTGGTTCAGGACGCGGTCGTTACCCTGCCCCTGATTGCCAGCGGCGTATTTGGTGCGCTGTTTGTGCTGGCGCTGATTGCCGGGCGCAAAATCAAGTTCGATCCGGTACTGCGTTAACCCTCAACAGGTTCATCAGATTGGCAACAGTGGTGGATAGATCGTCTGAATTGTCGAGTCGATGGATTTGAGTGCCACTGATTGAATCCTCTGCCGTGAATAACCCATTACGGTGGAGCCTTGCTTCAATTTCAGCAAGACTCTCGCGATCACGGCGCAGCAGTCGTTCTCGCAGGACTTTATCCTTGACCGTCAACAGAACCGGCAACAGCGTCGGATATCGGCTCAGCGCCGCCGCCAGATGGCCGCGCGAACCGTTGACGAGGACATGTCGGCCGTCATTGAGCCATTGATCTATTTCAATCGGAATACCGTATTCCAGGCCATTGGCGTTCCAGCACAGTGCGAAATCGCCCTGAACTCTGTGTCGCTCAAACTCTTCCCGGGAAACGCCGATCGCATCCTCACCCACTGATTCGGCCGACCGCGTGATGAACCGACGCACCACTTCACAATTGAGCGTCTGCAAAGGCTCTCGAGCGGCTTCGATGAGGCTGTCCTTGCCGGACCCAGAAGGCCCCATCAAATAGATCAGCCTGCCATCCATCCTGAAATAGCCTCCCACTGCATGTCTGCCCCTAGTAAATCGGCCATTTGCCACTATCCTGTACAAGTAAGGAACATTGATCAATCCGCACAGCATGCACCTTCAGGCGTCTTCGGACATCACCTGTCGGCCAGGAGGATGCAGTCAGTCAAACGGACCAGAGCAAACTTTCAAACCAGTCCGCATTTCTGATAATTGGTGCTGGCATAACGCCTTTATCCAGTTCAATATTTGTCACAGAATTGACGCCAATGAGTTGGCTACTTTGAGGCATGATGCGAGCCTCTATCAATTCAGGTTGAACATTTGGCCAGACCGCGTGTCCTATCTGACATCCTGCGGCCAATCCCGAGAACCGCTCCCCTGAACTAACCGGTTAAATATATGCGCCCATTGAAACAGGCAATTTATTCCAGCCGCACGGCTGACAAGTTCGTCGTACGTCTGCCAGACGGAATGCGTGAACGCATTGCCGAGGTGGCTCGCAATCATCATCGCAGCATGAACTCCGAAATCATCGCGCGCCTTGAGCAGAGCCTTATTCAGGAAGGCGCGTTGGGCGAAGAATTGAGCATGCGCCTGGACAGCCCGGAACTGTCATTGCACGAACGCGAACTGCTGCAACGCTTCCGCCAACTCTCCCACCGTCAGCAGAACGCTCTTGTTTCGCTGATTGCGCATGATGCCGAAATGGCCGCAGACGCTTCCTGATTCATTCCGAACGCTCAAGCCAGCTTAATCGCTGGCTTTTTTTCGCCTGAAATTCGGGATCGAGTAGGAGGCGGGGTTGCCCCCGCCGTCCTCTCACACCACCGTACATACGGTTCCGTATACGGCGGTTCAGGTTACACGGCTAAGCCGGTTTATCGTATCCAGTATCGAGACCAGCCCGAGTCGGTCCCACAGCTTCTTCGGCAACGCCTGATTCATATGAGGCGCTCCCGAGTTCCACCATGGGCCTCGGCCATTGACTGCCGATTTCCACGCCCGCGCCTCATTAAGTCCCAAGCGTATCAAGTTGCGCGCCCTCGTAGAGGGCCGCTTCCATTGACGCCAGACGACACAACGAAGCTTGTGACGCACCCAGCCGTCCAGTTCCTCAAGTGGCCGTTTGCTTTGGCTCAGCTTGAAGTAGCCCGCCCAACCACGCAGCACGGGGTTTATCCGCTCGATGATATTCGCCATCTTGTGGCCCCGCGCTTTACGTAGCAGCTCTCTGAGTCGGTCGCGCAAGCGACCCAGACTCATCGTCGCCACTCTCAGCTTCGGTTGCTGATGCCAGCTCATCCCGTAACCCAGATAGTCGCAGGCCCAAGACCCCGCAACTCGGCTCTTGTCCCGGTTCAGCGTCAGTTTCAGGCGCTGATTCAGGAAGCGCTCGACACTCCTCATCACTCGTTCGCCAGCACGAGGGCTGCGCACATAGATGTTCGCATCGTCGGCATAACGCACAAAACGATGACCCCGTCGTTCCAGCTCGCGGTCGAGTTCGTTGAGCAGGATGTTCGACAGCAACGGCGAGAGCGGGCCGCCTTGCGGCGCCCCTTCCTGCCGTCGGCTGGCGATACCGCCTGACATCGTTCCCGCTTCGAGGTAACGACGGATCAGCTTGAGCACCCGCTTGTCTTCGATTTGGCGCGCCAGATAAGCCATCAGGATGTCGTGATTAACCCGATCAAAGAACTTCTCAAGATCGAGTTCCACGCACCAGCGATGCCCTGCCGCCACATGGGCACGGGCTTTCTCGATGGCTTGGTGGGCGCTTCTGCCCGGTCGAAAGCCGTAGCTATAGTCCGAGAATAGCGGGTCGAAGATCGGCGTGAGCTGTTGCAGCAATGCCTGTTGGATCAGGCGATCCACAACGCTGGGAATACCCAGCTGCCGGGTGCCGCCTTTGGGTTTGGGGATGTCGACGGCGCGTACACCTTGCGAGTGGTACTCGCCGGCCAGCAACCTCTTCTGGAGGGTCGGCCAATACTGTTTCACATAGTCCGCCAACTGGTCGACCGTCATGCCATCGGCACCCGGCGCGCCCTTGTTGCTGACTACGCGATGATACGCACGTCTGAGGTTGGCGGGTGCAAGCACCCGCGCCATCAGCGTGTCCGGCTCCGCGTTCGTCCACGTCACAGACGCCGTCGATACCTTTGCGCTGTCAGCCGTCATCCTCGGATTCTGTCCGGGACTCGGAGTAACAGTCTTCTCTGGGAGAAATTTCTGCATTTCGGTATTCGACGAGACTCTGACACCTACTGGCGGCATAACCTGTTCGGCCCTTGGTGGCAGGGTTATTTGCCACTTACTACGGCCTCGGCTGACTTCTGCACGCTCATCCCGTCGCCTCTCGACGCTCGGTAGCACAGTGGCAAACGTGCAGATCTCCCAGGATAATTCGCGCGACCTTCCTGCTTATGCCTGTCGGATCTACGTCGTAGCGTTCCGTGCAAGTATTGGGCTTTGACGATTATGGCCGTCTTACCCCGCTACGCCGCCTCATCCGCTTCCTGTTCGTCAGGCCAGCATTTTGCCTCGGGCTTCCTTCAGATTCGCAGTCACCCGCGACACCCTTGCCTCTGGCTAACACTTCCCCTTGCCGGGTGTGTAGAGGACTTTCACCTCCAAGTCACCAGCGTGGCCACCACAGCCAAACTGGTTGCGCTTGCGCGCAACGCGCCATACCTGGCGCACCATAAAAAACCCGCCTGGTTTGGCGGGTTTTTAACGTCAACAAGTCAGAGCAGGAAGATTGTCGCCAGCCCGAGAAAGATGAAAAATCCGCCGCTGTCCGTCATGGCGGTGATCATCACACTGGCGCCCATCGCAGGATCGCGCCCCAGCCGCGCCAGGGTCATGGGTATCAACACTCCCGCCAATGCTGCAAGCAACAGGTTGAGCGTCATGGCGGCCGTCATTACCACTCCAAGCGACCAACTTCCGTACAGCAGATAGGCAACGACGCCGATCACACCACCCCACACCAGGCCGTTGATCAGACCTACCGCCAATTCCTTGCGCATCAGGCGCGAAGTATTGCCGGTGCTGACCTGATCCAGCGCCATTGCACGAACAATCATGGTGATCGTCTGGTTACCCGAGTTGCCACCAATACCGGCCACGATCGGCATCAATGCCGCCAGCGCCACCAGTTTCTCGATGGAGCCTTCGAAAAGACCGATCACCCGGGATGCGATAAATGCAGTGATCAGGTTCACGGCCAGCCAGGCCCAACGGTTACGCAGGGATTTCCAGACTGACGCAAAAATATCTTCTTCTTCGCGCAGACCCGCCATGTTGAGAACTTCGTTTTCGCTCTCTTCACGAATCAGGTCGACCATTTCATCGATGGTCAGACGGCCGATCAACTTGCCGTTCTTGTCGACCACAGGCGCCGAGATCAAGTCGTAACGTTCGAACGCCTGAGCCGCGTCATAGGCGTCTTCGTCCGGGTGAAAACTCACCGGGTCGCTGGCCATGACTTCAGCAACCTGTTTTTCCGGGTCGTTTACCAGCAGTCGCTTGATAGGCAACACGCCCTTGAGGACACCGTCGTAATCGACCACGAACAATTTGTCCGTGTGGCTCGGCAGTTCCTTGAGGCGCCGCAGGTAACGCAAAACCACTTCGAGACTGACGTCCTCACGGATCGTCACCATCTCGAAGTCCATCAGCGCACCGACTTGCTCCTCATCGTAGGACAACGCAGAGCGTACGCGCTCACGCTGCTGACCATCGAGGGTTTCCATCAGCTCGTGGACGACGTCTCGCGGCAGCTCGGAGGCCAGGTCAGCAAGTTCGTCGGCGTCCATGTCCTTGGCGGCGGCCAGGAGCTCGTGATCGTCCATGTCGGCGATCAGCGTTTCACGAACAGAATCGGATACTTCGAGCAGAATGTCGCCGTCGCGATCGGCCTTGACCAACTGCCAGAGCGTCAGACGATCGTCCAGCGGCAAGGCTTCAAGGATGTAGGCGACGTCGGCGGAGTGCAAATCATCGAGCTTGCGTTGCAACTCGACGAGGTTTTGCCGGTGAACCAGGTTCTCGACCCGGTCGTGATGCGGACCTTCCTGGCGATGAGTCAGGTCTTCGACCACCCGCTGACGCTGCAGCAGCTCAACAACTTGAGCGAGGCGGTCTTGCAAGCTTTCCTGCGTTTTCTTTACTTCAACTTCAGACATAGGCGAACTCCACTCCCAGCAGCGGGGCACGCCGGAAGGATCAATCAGTCAATTCATGATTGGAAAAACGGGGTACTAAGTAACTACTGGGTAAGTCCATGGAGGTATTCCACAAGCCCCGGCGGGGCTGACGGGCGCAATGATACACCGCCCGACGGTTTTAAACGTTAAAAAATCGTGGCTGAAACAAGCGCTTGCAAGACAATCCTGAGCGCCGTCCTGATCTACCCACTGCGACGACTCATCCTGAAAAGAAAACACACCACAGCCGAAAAATGTAGCGGCTACCCTTGAGATGGACCGTCATGGAGGACGTTTAATGCCATCGAATGCCCATTATTTTTTATTGATCGCCGTGCTTTGCCCGTCGCCCTGGGCGCTAGCCACGACCGTACACCGCTGCGAAGCGGCCAACGGGCGCATTACCTTCACTACGTTGAGCTGTGCGGCCGGAGACAGCCTTTCGCTTCAGGATGTGCGCACCTTCACGCCAGGCAGCACGACCGCTCTCATGCCGGAAGCCGAGATTCGTGAAACATCAGGCATGAAAATAAAAAGGAGAGATCCGACTGTCGTCGGCCGCACCGAGGACAAATGTGGAAACCTGATCAGCGCCAGGGAACGCCGCGAAGCCATCATCAATCAGCGGGTTGTCGCCGGCATGAGTCAGCAGGACGTCGAGAGCGCCCTTGGCAAGCCAGACAAGATCAGTATTCGCAATTCAGCCACGAGCTACCGCTACGACACCAAGCGAGGTCGTAGCGCACACGTCGAGTTCGATGAGAGAGGATGCACCAAAGGAAAAGCCAAATCCCGGACGGCAAAAAGCCCGCGTTAAACGCGGGCTTTTTGGTGTTTGGTGCACTCGACAGGATTCGAACCTGTGACCGCTCGGTTCGTAGCCGAGTACTCTATCCAGCTGAGCTACGAGTGCATTTGTGTTTTTATACCAGATCACAACTGGTTGAAGCCAAGTCATTCACATTACTGCAAACAACTCTTAAATGGTGCACTCGACAGGATTCGAACCTGTGACCGCTCGGTTCGTAGCCGAGTACTCTATCCAGCTGAGCTACGAGTGCATTTGTTGCCGCGCATTATAGGCCGTTGAATCTTTTTGTAAAGCGCTTTTTTCTAGTAATTTCAACAACTTACCGAAGAAGCCAGATTACAACGTACTACGCAAATAATGGCGGAGAACGGGGGATTCGAACCCCCGACACCCTTTTGAGGTGTACTCCCTTAGCAGGGGAGCGCCTTCGGCCACTCGGCCAGCTCTCCGCAACACGGGGCGTATGTTAACCAGCTTCTTCCCCGTTTGCAAACATAAAAAACGATAAAAATTAATGGCTTGGTTCTTCGTCCTTCTCTTTCTTTATACGCAGGTAAATTTCCTCACGGTGGACAGCAACCTCTTTCGGGGCGTTGACACCGATACGCACTTGATTTCCTTTGACGCCGAGCACGGTCACGGTGATTTCGCCATCACCAATAATCAGGCTTTCTGCGCACCGACGAGTCAGAATCAGCATACCTTTCTCCTCACGCATTTCATTTCAGGGACAACAGTCTGCAAAAAAAAGGCACTCGACCTACAACCGGAGCGATCGCAGCCCTACATGCCTGAGTATTGACTAGCGCGAGCAAAAGAACAGCTTCGGGTCGCACCATTCAAAAAAACAAAGGGCGCGGTCAGACCGCGCCCATCGGCAAACGCATCACTCGCCCTGACGGGCCGGCGCGTCCAGTTCGAAAGCCGTGTGCAGAGCGCGCACAGCCAGTTCCAGATACTTCTCTTCGATCACTACGGAGACTTTGATCTCCGAGGTGGAGATCATCTGGATGTTGATGCTTTCCTTGGCCAGGGACTCGAACATGCGGCTGGCCACGCCTGCGTGGGAACGCATGCCGACACCGACGATCGACACCTTGGCGATCTTGATATCGCCAACGACTTCACGGGCACCGATCTCGCGAGCGGTGTTTTCCAGCACGGTTTGCGCTGCCTGGAAGTCATTGCGGTGCACGGTGAAGGTGAAGTCGGTGGTGTTATCGTGCGCAACGTTCTGCACGATCATATCGACTTCGATGTTCGCGCCGCTGATCGGGCCGAGAATCTTGAATGCAACGCCCGGGGTGTCTGGCACGCCACGGATGGTCAGCTTGGCTTCATCGCGGTTGAAAGCGATGCCGGAAATGATCGGCTGTTCCATGGTTTCCTCTTCATCAATAGTAATGAGGGTGCCCGGACCCTCCTTGAAGCTGTGCAGTACGCGCAGCGGAACGTTGTACTTACCGGCGAATTCCACCGCACGGATCTGCAACACCTTGGAACCGAGGCTGGCCATTTCCAGCATCTCTTCGAAGGTAATCTTGTCCAGGCGCTGAGCCACGGACACCACACGCGGGTCGGTGGTGTAGACGCCGTCGACATCGGTGTAGATCTGGCATTCGTCAGCCTTCAAGGCTGCCGCCAGCGCCACGCCGGTGGTATCGGAACCGCCACGACCGAGGGTGGTGATGTTGCCGTGTTCGTCGACGCCCTGGAAACCGGCGACAACGACCACACGACCGGCCTTCAGGTCACCCCGAATCTTCTGTTCATCAATCTGCAAGATACGCGCTTTATTGTGAGCGCTGTCCGTCAGAATCCGCACCTGACTGCCTGTATAAGACACCGCAGGCACGCCGCGCTTGATCAGCGCCATGGCCAACAGCGCAATCGTCACCTGCTCACCGGTGGAGACGATCACATCCAGCTCACGAGGAACCGGTTGGCCGTCGCCACTGATTTGCTTGGCCAGATCGATCAGACGGTTGGTTTCGCCGCTCATTGCCGACAGCACAACCACCAGGTCATCGCCGGCCTCGCGGAATTTCTTAACCTTGTCGGCGACCTGCTCGATTCTCTCGACAGTGCCGACCGAGGTGCCTCCAAATTTCTGTACGATCAAAGCCATTTCAAAGCCGCCTCTGCCCATGAAGGGCGCCCAAATAATCACTCAAACAGCGTTCCGGCCCGCCACTAGACTGCGAGCCAGACACACTGTCCTTATAAACCCTGCTCTACAAATGGAACAGTCAGGGCCAATGCCGCATCCAGTGCGCCAGCGTCTACACCACCGCCCTGCGCCATGTCTGGACGACCACCGCCCTTCCCGCCCACTGCCGCAGCGGCTTGCTTCATCAAATCACCGGCTTTGAGTTGGCCAGTCAGGTCTTTGGTTACGCCTGCAACCAGAACGACCTTTTCCTCATGGACACTGCCGAGCAGGATCACTGCGCGGCCGAGTTTGTTTTTCAGTTGATCGACCAGCGCCAGCAGCGCCTTGCCGTCCTGACCGTCCAGACGCACGGCCAGCACTTTCACACCTTTGACGTCCAGGGCGGAAGCCGACAGATCGTCGCCCGCCGCGCTGGCAGCCTTGGCCTGCAACTGCTCGAGTTGCTTCTCCAGCAGACGGTTGCGCTCCAGCACAGCAGACAGCTTGTCGATCAGGTTGTCGCGGCTGCCCTTGACCAGGTTGGCCGCTTCCTTGAGTTGTTCTTCAGCAGCGTTCAAGTATGCCAGCGCCGCGGCGCCGGTGACCGCTTCGATACGACGCACGCCGGAGGCCACACCGCCTTCGCTGATGATTTTCAGCAGACCGATGTCGCCGGTACGGCTGGCGTGGATACCACCGCACAGCTCGACGGAGAAGTCGCCGCCCATGCTCAGCACGCGCACATTGTCGCCGTACTTCTCGCCGAACAGCGCCATGGCGCCCTTCTGCTTGGCGGTTTCGATATCGGTTTCTTCGGTTTCAACGGCGGAGTTCTTGCGAATCTCGGCGTTGACGATGTCTTCCAGCGCCTTCAATTGCTCAGGCTTGATGGCTTCGAAGTGGCTGAAGTCGAAGCGCAGGCGCTGACTGTCGACCAACGAGCCTTTCTGCTGAACGTGCTCGCCCAGCACCTGACGCAATGCCGCGTGCAGCAAGTGAGTCGCCGAGTGGTTCAGCGAGGTAGCGTGGCGGACGTCGGCATCGACATGCGTCTCTACCGGCGCGCCGATGGTCAGGCTGCCCGACGCCAGCACACCGTGGTGCAGGAACGCGCCGCCGGTCTTGGTGGTATCGCGTACATCGAAACGGCTGCTACCGACTTGCAGATAACCGCAATCGCCGATCTGGCCGCCGGACTCCGCGTAGAAAGGTGTCTGGTTGAGAACGATCACGCCCTCTTCGCCTTCACTTAATACGTCGACCGAACGGCCGTCTTTATAGATAGCAACAATTTTGGCTGAACCGTTGGTGGCCTTGTAGCCGGTGAACTCGGTTGCCACGTCAACCTTGACCAGCGTGTTGTAGTCCAGGCCGAACGAGCTGGCCGAACGCGCCCGCACACGCTGGGCTTCCATTTCGCGCTCGAAGCCGGCTTCGTCGACCGTCAGGTTGCGTTCGCGAGCGATGTCAGCGGTCAAGTCCATCGGGAAACCGTAGGTGTCGTACAGCTTGAACACCACGTCGCCCGGCACCACGGTGCCTTTAAGTTCCAGCAGATCCTGCTCGAGAATCTTCAGGCCGTGCTCCAGGGTCTTGGAGAACTGCTCTTCTTCGGCCTTGAGCACGCGCTCGATATTGGCCTGTTGCTGCTTGAGTTCCGGGAAGGCTTCGCCCATCTCGGCAACCAGTGCCGCGACGATCTTGTAGAAGAAGCTACCGGTCGCGCCCAGCTTGTTGCCGTGACGGCACGCACGACGAATGATCCGGCGCAGCACGTAGCCACGGCCTTCGTTGGACGGCAGTACGCCGTCGGCAATCAGGAAACCGCACGAACGGATGTGGTCGGAAACGACTTTGAGCGAAGACTGGTCGTCGTTGCTGCAGCCAATCGCCTTGGCCGATGCGCTCAGCAGGTTCTTGAACAGGTCGATTTCATAGTTGGAGTGAACGTGCTGCATCACCGCACTGATCCGCTCCAGGCCCATGCCGGTGTCAACCGACGGTGCGGGCAGCGGATGCAACACGCCATCGGCGGTGCGGTTGAACTGCATGAACACGTTGTTCCAGATCTCGATATAACGGTCGCCATCTTCTTCCGGCGAACCCGGTGGGCCGCCCCAGATGTGGTCGCCGTGATCGTAGAAAATCTCGGTGCAAGGACCGCACGGGCCGGTATCGCCCATGGTCCAGAAGTTGTCGGACGCGTACGGCGCACCTTTGTTGTCGCCGATGCGAATCATGCGCTCGACTGGCACGCCGATCTGTTTGGTCCAGATGTCATAGGCCTCGTCATCCGAGGCATAGACCGTTACCCAGAGTTTTTCCTTGGGCAGTTCCAGGACACCGGTCAGGAAGGTCCAGGCGTAGGTGATCGCGTCGTGCTTGAAATAGTCACCGAAGCTGAAGTTACCCAGCATTTCGAAAAACGTGTGGTGACGAGCGGTATAACCGACGTTTTCCAGGTCGCTGTTCTTGCCACCGGCGCGCACGCATTTCTGGCTGCTGGTCGCACGGGTGTACGCACGTTTTTCCTGGCCCAGGAAGCAGTCCTTGAACTGGTTCATCCCCGCGTTAGTGAACAGCAGGGTTGGGTCGTTGCCCGGAATCAAAGAGCTGGAGGCTACACGGGTGTGGCCTTGCTCTTCGAAGAAGCGAAGGAAGGCTTCACGGATTTCTGCGCTTTTCATTAGGTTCTTCCACGGAGGCTGCGGCCAAAGGCCTGTGCGAAACGTCAACAGACGAAGCGACGGCAAAGGGCCGCATTATATCGGCCCAGCGCGCGGGGTACAGCGTGTTTATACGATAGAAACGGTCAATTGGACCGCTAACGCTATCAGTTGCGCGAAAACTCGACGAATGTCGCGACGACCTGCTCGATTTGAGCGCGGCTGACGTCCATGTGCGTGACCATGCGCAGGCGCCCGGCAGCGCTGAGCTTGACCCCACGTTCGGCGGCAAAGGCCTTGATAGCCTCGGCCTTGTCGCCCATCTGCACGTAAACCATGTTGGTCTGCACCGGCTCGACCTCGTAACCCGCGGCTCGCAAGCCTTCGGCCAGCAATTGGGCATTGGCGTGGTCGTCGGCCAGACGCTGAACGTTGTTATCCAGCGCGTACAAACCTGCCGCCGCCAGAATTCCGGCCTGGCGCATGCCGCCGCCGACCATCTTGCGCAGACGCCGCGCCTTGCCGATCAACTCGGCCGAACCACACAGCACCGAACCAATCGGCGCGCCCAGGCCCTTGGACAGGCAGACCGAGACGGAATCGAAATACTGAGTGATCTCTCGGGCATCGACACCCAGCTTGACCGCCGCGTTGTACAGCCGCGCGCCGTCAAGGTGCAGCGCCAGCCCGTGCTCACGGGTGAAACTGCGGGCCCGGGCCAGATACTCCAGCGGCAGGACTTTGCCTTGCATGGTGTTTTCCAGCGCCAGCAAACGGGTGCGGGCGAAGTGGAAGTCATCCGGTTTGATCGCGGCCGCGACTTGGGCCAGGTCCAGCGAACCATCCGCCTGCACTTCCAGTGGCTGCGGCTGGATCGAACCGAGCACCGCTGCACCACCGCCTTCGTACTTATACGTGTGTGCCTGCTGGCCGACGATGTACTCGTCACCGCGTTCGCAGTGGGCCATCAAGCCCAGCAGATTGCTCATGGTGCCCGTCGGGACAAACAGCGCCGCCGCAAACCCCAACTGATTTGCAAGCTCGGCTTCGAGACGATTGACCGTCGGATCTTCACCATAAACGTCATCACCGATGGCTGCTGCGGCCATCGCGTCGAGCATCCCTGCGGTCGGTTGGGTGACGGTGTCGCTGCGAAGATCGATAACGCTCATGAATCTGGCCTCGGTAAGCAGGGGAAATCCCTTTCAGTAGGGAATTACTGCGGTCACGCCGACGAATAATCAACCCTTGAGTAGGAAATGGCTTGTTGATCCGACGAAAAAGTCGATAGCAATCATCAGATAGCAGCGATGCACAGGTGAGAAATATGTGTTAAAAACGCTTCGCCGCCAAACAATCTGGTGGCAAAACGTTCTCAGGGCGGGGCGCAACTCCCCACCGGCGGTAATTGCGCGCAATGCGCATAGCCCGCGAGCGCTTGGCGGCAGGCACGGCAATGGCTGTGATGGCGGCAAGGTCAGCAGACCCGGTGTGATCCCGGGGCCGACGGTCATAGTCCGGATGAAGAGAGAACGGGATTGGCGCCAAAGGGCCGTCCGCAGGCATTCGTGCGAGCGTGCGTACCCTTAAATCCCATTCGATTCATATGCCCTGTTTTTTACCTAAACAGGAGTCAGAACATGCAACCCACCGCAATCGATAGCAAAAGCAAAAACCATCAGGGCGAGCGCGTTGCGTTCATCCAGGCCTGCTGGCACAAAGAAATCGTCGATCAGAGCCGTAAGGGCTTTGTGGCCGAAATGATTGCTCAGGGTTATCAGGAGTCGGAGATCGACTTCTTCGAAGTCGGCGGCGCTTTTGAAATTCCGCTGCACGCCAAGCTGCTGGCCAAGTCCGGTCGTTATGCCGGCATCGTCGCGGCGGGTCTGGTGGTCGACGGCGGTATCTACCGCCACGAATTCGTCGCCCAGTCGGTGATCAGCGGCCTGATGCAGGTCCAGCTGGAAACCGAAGTGCCGGTGTTCTCAGTGGTTTTGACCCCGCACCACTTCCATGCGGGTGAAGAACATCAGAAGTTCTTCTTCGAGCATTTCGTGCATAAAGGCCAGGAAGCGGCGAAGACGTGCGCGGATACGCTGCACAAGATGCGTGCATTGCGTCGTAGCGAGCCTCGTGCGGTAGCCGTCTAAACTCAAAACCTGTGATTCGGGTGGGGTCTTTGGCTTCACTCAAATCAAATGTGGGAGCGGGCTTGCTCGCGAAAGCGGTTTAACATTCAACGCATTTGTTGACTGTCAGTCCGCTTTCGCGAGCAAGCCCGCTCCCACATTTGTTATGTGTTGTGCTTAAGCCAGGTTTTCGTCGGTAGTCGGCACGATCAGGATGCCGGCGCGCAGGCCGTTCTTGACCTTGGGGTTCGGGAAGATGATCCGGGCACCCTCCTCCTCAATGATCCACCGGGTTTGGGCGATGTCTTCGGCCAGTACGTAACCCACTTCCAACTCCGAAAAATTCTCGATGTCCGCTGGCAGGTTCATACGGAAGCTATCGCTGTGCTTGATGATTTCCCGCGCCACGCTAAACAGCTGCAAACCGTCCAGCGCCTCTTCGGTCTGGGCCGGCTCGTTGCCTTCGATAATCTGTTTGAGGCGGGTTTCCAGCAGATCAACGTTGACCCCGTCGTTCTGCCCGAAGGGCCGCGCCTTACCCAGCTCTAGCGTGAAAGACTCCGCACCGAGCTTGTCGTAGGTGTAGGAGCTGAAAACGATGGACGGCTTGCTCTGCAGCAGCACCGCTTCCATGCCGGCAGCGCGCAGGCGCGCCAGTTCCAGGCGTGAATGCTGACGGCCTTCTTTCCAGGGATACAGTGCGAACTGCTCGATTTTCGAACCGCGAATGGCCGTGTGCAAGTCGTAGTGCAGACGACTGCGGTCCGGCAGGCTGAAGAAGCTCGCCGCCAGCCGCTCCAGTTCACAGGCGCGCAGGGCTTCAGAGCCGCTGCTTTGTTCGTGACGGCCGTTGAACAGCCGGTTGACGTCCTGCTCGATGAAACGCTCGCCTTTGCGAATCGCTTCCGGATTGCCGAACAGGAACAGAATACGTGTGCGCGGTTTCAAGTCGCCGCGGGCGATGTCATGCAACAGGCGATCGAGCAACTCGATCGGCGCTGTTTCGTTGCCGTGGATGCCGGCTGATAGCAGCAGGTCCTGGCCATTGTCGCGCACTTCAGGTGGCCGGACTTCCAGCGCACCTTCGCTCAACCAGCGCATGCGTACGCCTTCGACAGTCAGTTGAGTCTTCTCCGCCGGTTCGCGACCGGCGAGGGTCAGTTCAAGCAGTTTGCCGAGGGCGAGCATAGAGCGGTTTCCTTAGTGGTCGTGTGCGCAATCCGGGCCGTGCACGTGGTCTTCGTCACCGACTTCGGCCGGTTCCATTTCCAGTTGCAGACTTACCAGATTAGTCGCCAATGGGCGCAGCAGCAGGTTTGCGTATTCAGCGTCACCTTCTTCGACGTCCACGCCGATCAGCAGTTGGCCGCGGCCATCCTGCTGAATCCACAGCTCTTTGCCTTGCCACATGACCGCGACGCGGGTGCAGGAAGTTTCCAGTTGCGTGCCGTCGGTATCTTCAAGGATCAGCTGCAGGGTATCGCTCATGTTTTACGCTCTCGACTTTCAATTGATCTGGAATGGATAAACCGCGCCCAGTTTAAGGATTTGCGTCAGTTCATCCAGTGCCGTCCGGCACTCAAGCAGCAATTGCGGGTCCGCGAGATCGTTTTCGGTCATGCGGTCGCGGTAGTGCTTGTCGACCCATTCGGTCAGCGTGCCGTACAACGGTGCCGTCATGATAACCCCTGGGTTGACGGCCGCCAGTTCGGTTTGGTTGAGCGCGACGCGCAGTCGCAGGCAAGCCGGGCCACCGCCGTTCTGCATGCTCTGCTTCAGATCGAACACTTTCACTTCGCGAATCAGCCCGCCGGAGCTGGTCAAACCTTGCAGGTATTGCCAGACACGCGCGTTGCCACGGCATTCTTCCGGCACGATCAACAGCATCGAGCCGTCGGGACGCGACAGCAGTTGGCTATTGAACAGGTAGGAACGGACGGCGTCTTCCACGGTTACCGCGGAACGCGGCACGCAGACCGACTGAAATTTCCCACCGACTTTGGCGAGTTTGCTTTGCAATTCAGCGAGCATCTGCTCGGTGTCGAGGAACGCGTCCTCGTGATAGAACAGCACCTCGCCATTACCCACCGCGATCACATCGTTGTGGAACACGCCCTGATCGATCACCGAAGGGTTCTGCTGGGCGTAGACCACGCCGTCATCGCTCAAGCCGTGCAGGCGGGCAACCGCCTGGGAGGCTTCGAGGGTCTGGCGGGCCGGGTATTTCTGCGGTGCCGGGTAACGGGTGTCGAACGCGCTGCGACCGAACACAAAGAACTCGACGCCAGCTTCGCCGTACTCACGGCAGAAACGGGTGTGGTTGGCTGCACCTTCGTCCCCGAACTGCGCCACGGCTGGCAATGCGGCGTGGTGAGCGAAGTGCTTCTGGTCGGCGAACATCGCCCCCAGCACACGACTGGTGGTCGGGTGCTCGATGCTGCGGTGATATTTGCAGTTGAGGTTGGCGGCAGTGAAATGCACGCGACCGTCTGCAGTGTCAGCACTTGGGCTGACCGTGGCGGCGTTGGCCACCCACATGCTCGACGCCGAGCAACTGGCAACCAGCAACGGCATGGCTTCTTTGGCGGCTTGCTCGATCACTTGCGCGTCGGTGCCGCTGAAGCCCAAGCGACGCAGGGCTGCCACGTCCGGGCGTTCCTGTGGTGCCAGCACGCCCTGCTGAAAGCCCATTTCCATCAGCGATTTCATTTTCGCCAGGCCTTGCAGCGCGGCTTCCTTCGGGTTCGAAGACTGCTGGCTGTTGCTCTGGGACGCGACATTGCCGTAGGACAGGCCGCCGTAGTTATGGGTCGGCCCCACTAGACCGTCAAAATTGACTTCATAGGATTTCATCAGCGAGGCTCCACGAGAATCTGTTGTTATAGGCATCAGTAACTGTTCAGTGCGATCGAGGCGCGGCCTTCGCGAGCAGGCTCGCTCCCACAGGGAATTGCATTCCAATGTGGGAGCGAGCCTGCTCGCGAAGGGGCGTTACGCCATTTTCACGCCTGGCGTAAGGGCCGCAGGCATCACAAGGCTCGGCGTTTCCAGCGAAGCCACCGGGTACGCGCAGTAATCTGCCGCGTAGTAGGCGCTGGCGCGGTGGTTACCCGAGGCGCCGACACCGCCGAATGGCGCGCTGCTCGCCGCACCGGTCAGCTGTTTGTTCCAGTTGACGATGCCAGCACGGCTTTCCAGCCAGAACTGCTGATAACGTGCTTCGGAATCCGACAGCAGACCGGCCGCCAAGCCATAGTCGGTGTCGTTGGCTTCAGCGATCGCCGCTTCAAAATCAGCGTAGCGGATCACTTGCAGCAGCGGGCCGAACAGTTCTTCATCAGGGCGATCAGCCACGGCCGTCACGTCCAGAATGCCTGGGGTCAGCAAGGCGGCTTGAGCGTGTGGCTGAGTCATTTCCAACAGTGCCACGGCGCCGTTGCCCAGCAGATGCGCTTGCGCATCCATCAGGGTTTTCGCAGCACCCAGGGAAATCACCGAGCCCATGAACGGTGCCGGTTGTTGATCAAACGCGCCGACTTCAATTGTCGAGCTGACCGCCACCAGACGCGCCAGCAGTGTGTCGCCCCAGGCGCCCTGCGGCACCAGCAAGCGGCGGGCACACGTGCAACGCTGACCGGCAGAAATGAACGCCGACTGGATGATGGTGTAAACGGCAGCATCGAGGTCGGCGACCTGATCAACGACCAGTGGGTTGTTACCGCCCATTTCCAGCGCGAGGATCTTGTCCGGACGACCGGCAAACTGCTGGTGCAGGTGATTGCCGGTGCGGCTGGAACCGGTGAAGAACAAACCGTCGATACCCGGGTTCGCGGCCAGGGCGATACCGGTTTCGCGAGCACCTTGCAGCAGGTTCAATACGCCTGCTGGCAGGCCGGCTTCGATCCAGCACTTGACGGTCAGCTCGGCGACTTTCGGCGTCAGCTCGCTGGGTTTGAACAGCACACTGTTACCGGCCAGCAGCGCCGGCACGATGTGGCCGTTCGGCAAGTGGCCAGGGAAGTTGTAAGGCCCGAACACCGCGACCACACCGTGTGGCTTGTGGCGCAACACGGCGGTGGCGTCGCCCAGTGGGCCGCTCTTCTCGCCGGTACGTTCGCGGTAGCTCTGCACCGAGATCGCTATCTTGTTGACCATGCTGGTGACTTCGGTCGCCGCTTCCCACAGGGGTTTGCCAGTCTCCTCACCGATGGTGCGAGCCAGTTCGTCAGCGTTGTTCTTCAGCGCGGCGGCAAAGGCTTCCAGCACGGTGATGCGTTCTTCCAGGGTACGTCGGGCCCAGCCCGGGAATGCCTGGCGCGCGGCTTGCACAGCCGATTCAACCTGAGCGGTGGTGGCGCCTTCGCCGGCCCACAGCACTTGTTGGGTTACCGGGTTCAGCGACTGGAAGGCTTCACCCTGACCGGCCAGCCATTCACCGGCGATGTATAGCGAATTCATTATTTCGACTCCCGAGCAGCAGACAACGGAACGGCGCGCACTTGATCGCCGGCGTTGAGTTGAAGACGTTTGGCGGTCAGCGGATCGACCACCAGCGTGCCGGCGGCGAAACGTGCAGGAGCAGCAGTGATCCGGCAGTCATCGCGCTTGCGGTTATGAATGAGGAACGGTGTGGCGTCGTCACCCGGCGTGCCGATGGCCAGCACCAGCGCCTGGCTGTCGCGAATTGCGCGGATCTTGCCGGTTTCGCACTCCACCGCAGGACCGGCGTCAAAGATGTCGACGTAGCCCTGATAGCTGAAGCCTTCGCTCTTGAGCATGGCCAGGGCCGGCTCGGTGTCCGGATGAACCTGGCCGATCACGTTGCGCGCATCCGGTGACAGGAAGCAGGTGTACAGCGGGAATTTCGGCATCAGTTCGGCGATGAACGCCTTGTTGCCCACACCGGTCAGGTAATCGGCCTGGCTGAATTCCATCTTGAAGAAATGTCGGCCCAGGCTTTCCCAGAACGGCGAACGCCCGGCTTCGTCAGACATGCCGCGCATCTCGGCGATGATCTTGTTGCCGAACAGCTGCGGAAACTCGGCGATGAACAACATCCGCGCCTTGGCCAGCATGCGCCCGTTGAGGCCAGTGCGGTAGTCGGCGTGCAGGAACAGCGAGCACAGCTCGGAATTGCCGGTCAGGTCGTTGGCCAGGAACAGCGTCGGGATTTCGCGGTAGATGTTCAGTTCCTGGGAAGCGCTGACGGTCAGGCCAACCCGGAAGTTGTACCAAGGCTCACGCAGACCGACGGCGCCAGCGATGGCGGAAATGCCCACCACGCGGCCGTCATCGTCTTCGAGTACGAACAGGTAGTCCGCATCGCCCCGCCCGGCTTCGCCACGGAAGGTCTTCTCGGCCCAGCCGACCCGATGGGCCAGACGTTCCTCATTGGCCGGCAATGTGGTCAGGCCGGTGCCGGTGCTGCGGGCCAGGTCGATCAGAGCGGGTAAATCGCTGCTGCGTACGGGACGAACGATCATGCTATCTCCTCAAACGGGCCGCTGGCGCCACCCGTGAAACACTGCTGCTTTCTAGGCTTCAATTCAGGCCTGCTTTTCCAGGTGTCAAACCGCCACCAGGCGCACGCTGGCACCTTCACCGACGCCCAGGGCTTCGGCTGCTTCAAGATCCAGGGTCACGGGTTTGCCCGGCGCGTAATCGAGCTCAAGCAATACCGCGCGGTAATCCTGCAACTGGGCGTTGGACACCAGGTACTGACGACCGGCGCCTTTGACCGGCTCGCCGATTTTCACCGGGACTACACGGCTCTGGGCGATCGAGCGGATCCCCGAGACACGGGCGTGCAGGGTCGGACCGCCGTCGAAAATGTCGATGTAGTGATCGGTCTCGAAGCCTTCGCGCATCAGGATGTCGAAGGTGATCTGCGCCCGTGGGTGCACCTGGCCCATCGCTTCTTGAGCGGTGTCCGGCAGCAGCGGCACATAGATCGGGTAATGCGGCATCAGCTCGGCCAGGAACGTCCGGCTCTTCAGACCGCACAGACGCTCGGCAGCGGCGTAGTTGAGGTCGAAGAAGTTGCGGCCGATGGCATCCCAGAACGGCGAGTCGCCGTTTTCATCGCTGTAACCGACGATCTCGGTGACCACGGAATCGGCAAAGCGCTCCGGATGGCTGGCCACGAACAGCAGGCGGCCACGGGAGTTGAGTTCCGACCAGGCTGAACCCACCAGCTCAGGCTGCACGTAGAAACTGGTCAGCAAGCTGTTGCCGGTCAGGTCGTGGCACTGGGAGAGCACGTGGATCTTGTTATGAATCTTCAGCTCGCGGGAGGCATGCACAAAGGTTTCATTACGGAAACTGTAGAACGGCTCCGAATAACCGGCCGACGCAACGATGGCCGAACAGCCCACCAGCTTGCCGGTGGCGGTGTCTTCAAGGACGAAGAAATAGCTCTCTTCACCGTTGAAGCTGACTTCAGCGGCGAACGAGGCTTCGCTTGCTGTGATCTTGTCGCTCAGGCGTTCAACGTCATCCGGCAAGGAAGTGACACCAATCGGGCTGTCCGCAGCCAGACGCTGTACCTCGCCCAGATCAGCCATTTGCGCGGGGCGCATCACCAGCATGGTGTCACTCCTTTCTCGTAGAACTCTTTGAGGAAAAATAACCGGGCAGTCATTGAAGAAACAGAGATCAGTGTGGGAGCGGGCCTGCTCGCGAAAGCGGTGCATCGGCCGACATTGTTGCTGTCTGACCCACCGCTTTCGCGAGCAAGCCCGCTCCCACATTTGATCCGGACCGGCATAAAATTTGTTCGACGCCTGAAATGTCAGGCGTCGAAGGGTCTATCAGGCTTGAGTCAGTTTGGCCGCAGCGCGTTCGAAACGGTCCAGACCGGCATCGATATCGGCGTCTTCAACCACCAGGCTTGGCGCGAAGCGAACCACGTCGGGGCCGGCTTGCAGAATCATCAGGCCTTCTTTTTCAGCGGCGTTAAAGATGTCCTTGGCCTTGCCCTTCCAGGCATCGTTCAGCACGCAACCAATCAACAGGCCCATGCCACGGACCTGGGTGAACAGGCCGTACTTCTCACCGATCTGTTCCAGGCGAGCCTTGAACTTGTCGTGCTTGGCGTTGACGCCGGCCAGCACTTCAGGGGTATTGACCACGTCGATCACGGCTTCAGCGACAGCGCATGCCAGCGGGTTGCCGCCGTAAGTGGTGCCGTGGGTGCCGACGACCAGGTGTTTGGCCAGGTCTTCTGTGGTCAGCATGGCCGCGATCGGGAAACCACCGCCCAGGCTCTTGGCGCTGGTCAGGATGTCCGGGGTCACGCCGTACTGCTGGTAGGCGAACAGCTTGCCGCTGCGGCCCATGCCGGTTTGAACTTCGTCGAAGATCAGCAACGCGTTGTGCTCGGTGCAGAGTTCGCGGGCACCTTGCAGGTACTCGAGCTCAGCCGGGATGACGCCGCTCTCGCCCTGGATGGGTTCCAGGACCACAGCGCAAGTCTTGTCGGAAATGGCAGCTTTCAGCGCGGCCAGATCGTTGTATGGCACGTGGGTGATGCCGGTGATCTTCGGACCGAAGCCATCGGAATACTTCGACTGACCACCAACGTTCACGGTGAACAGGGTACGGCCGTGGAAGCTGTTGAGCGCGGCGATGATTTCGTACTTCTCGCTGCCGAAACGATCGAAACCGACGCGACGGGCCAGCTTGAAGGCGGCCTCGTTGGCTTCGGCGCCGGAGTTGCAGAAGAACGCGCGCTCGGCAAACGTAGCGTCGATCAGCTTATGCGCCAGGCGCAAGGCCGGCTCATTGGTGAAGACGTTGGACACGTGCCACAGCTTGTTCGCCTGCTCGGTCAAGGCACTGACCAGCGCCGGGTGCGCATGGCCCAATACGTTAACGGCGATCCCGCCGGCGAAGTCGATCAGCTCGCGGCCAGACTGGTCCCAGACGCGGGAACCGGCACCACGCACAGGGATGAAAGCGGCAGGCGCGTAGTTGGGAACCATTACCTGGTCGAAATCGGCGCGTTGTACCGCAGCGTGCTCAACGGACATCGGAGTCTCCTGATGAGGAACACTCGCCGGAAACTGGCGAGCGATGAGGGGATTGTAAGGACAGTTTTCAGCCCGGCCTTGCCGCCAAGCGACAACTTCTTATAGCGCAAACCCCGGTTTCAGCCGGGTTTACGGCAATGCGACATATAGCGTCGCAAAGGCGCAGTTTAAACTGCCGGCACACGTTATAGGCAGGCTTGTAGACCGGTGCGGTAAATATGTACCGCACGCCCTGCTTCATCGTCTGTTTTCCTTGGGTTTCATCCAAACGCTAAAGGACTAGCGATGAATCAGCACGAATTTGAGCTTGCCGCTCATCCGGACGCGCACTATCACCACGCGTTCAAAAATCTGCCCGACTGGGCATTAAGAGCCTCGCCCGTCACGCGCAACGCGCTGAAAAACGCCCGGCTGCAACTTCCAGATTGGCACGTCAGAGCAACCCGCGAACAACACCAGTCGCTGAAAATGGTCAACAAGGAACACTGGACTCGGCGCAATCGCCTGGAGGCGAGGCTGTCCAGACTGCAAAACGCCCAGGACTTTGCCGAATCACTGCTGAGTGATGCGCTGAAAACCCGTTTCGGCCTCGAACTGGACGTCAAGACCACCTTCTTGCGCCTGTACATTGCGCAGAACGCCTCCTGGTTTCCGATCAAGTCCGGCGCCGCACGCACCTGGACGGTATCGCTACTCAATGCCGCCCTGCACAACTTTCAGGACTCGGAAACCAAAGCGGACGCCTACGAGCCCGCCTCGACGTTCATCACCCAGCCCTCCCCCACCGGACAGTTCGATACGTTGCCAACGATCAAGCGCCGTCTCTCCATTCAGGACTTCACCCGCCTGTGTCGGGAATTGGATATCGGCGGCCAATACGAGGCTTACCTGAAAGATTTTTTCGGGTTGAACCAGCCGGTGGCCGGCGCAGTACTGGAATTGAACGTCGTCGGGACGCAAAAAGCCGCCCTTCGCGCCGCCCTGCAACTGGCTCATGCCCGGGAAGACCTGCCGATCGACGCCTGGCAGGCAATTCTCGATTTTCTGGAGGGTCGCGAAGGCGTGTGGCTGGATAATCAACGGCTGCACTGTCATGACCTGACGATGATGTCCTCCTTGCTGACTGGCATCGTGGTGTTCGCGCCCGAATCTGGACGCTCACGGCGGGCATCGCGGATTATTGTCTACATCCCCGACGATCCGGAGCATCCACTCAAACACTATCCCGACTCGTTGACGTTCATCAAAGACCTTACACGCAAGCTGCGCTCACCCGCTTATCAGGCGTTCTTCAGCCGATTTGTCGATCATCAGGAAAGAGGGCACTTTTTTGCCGACCTCTCCTGCCGTCTGAGCACCGTGACCTGGCACGAGCGCCAGCACGGCGATCCACTGCCTAGTTGGCGAGACACCCCCATCGACAAACCCAACCTGCAGTTCTCGGTGAACCCGATCAAAACCGGTCTGTGGACTCACCTTTACCAACGACAAGTGAACAAGATCCTCAATGACGCGCGCACCCTGGCCGTCTCCACCGCCAGCGCCGACCGAGCGGCACGTTGGGCGCTGTGGGACGCCTTCAGCACAGTCGCTACCACGATTCTTGAGATCGCATCGTTTGTGGCCCTACCCTTTGTTCCGTTTCTGGGTGAGCTGGTGCTGGCCTACATGGCCTACCAGGTACTCGACGAAACCTTCGAAGGCATTGTCGACTGGGCCGAAGGCCTGAAGACCGAAGCGCTCGGACACGTGATGACCCTCGTAGAGTCGGTGGTGCAACTCGGGACATTCGCGGTGGGTGGCGCCTTGGCGGCCGGCGCGTTCAGCCGCTTGATGTCCAGCGAAGCCGTGGCACTGTTCTCCCCGCTCCAACCGGTCGAAACGGTCGGAGGCAAAACCCGGTACTGGAAGCCGGATCTCGCCCCTTACAAGCAATCTGTCGACTTGCCGAAGGCAGCCAAACCCGATCATCTTGGCCTGTATCAGCATGAGGGCAAAACGCTGCTGCGCCTCGAAGATAAGCTTTATGCCGTCAAACCGGATAGCGAGACTGGCCGGTTTCAAATCCAGCATCCGAACCGGGCCGATGCCTATCAGCCACCCCTGCGTCACAACAATCATGGCGCCTGGCAGACAGCGCTGGACCAACCCTTGACGTGGGACCGGGAAACCGTGATGCGCCGCCTCGGCCACAGCGTCGAGTCGTTCAGCAGTGCCGAGCGCGAACAAATCCTGCGCATCAGTGGCTTCCATGACAACGTGTTGCGCGAGACCCACGTCGAGAACCATCGCCCGCCGTCGCTGCTGACCGACACGATCAAGCGCTTCAAAATCGATCGTGATATTCAGGCATTGATCGATCAGGCCAACAGTGGCCATCCCGAACGCTATCAGGCACTGAACCATCGCCTGTCGCTGTTCGAATCTCGCTACCGTGAACTTGAAAAAACCGATGACCGTCAAGTCCAGCTAATGATTGGCGAAATTCAAGGACTACCGACAGATATTGCACAAGAACTGGTGAGCAACGCATCCGGCACCGAGCTAATGCATCTAAACAACGGTCGAATCCCTCAACGCCTCAAGGACGTGGCAGTCAAAGCCATGGAGGCCGTGCGTGTGGCCAGAGCCCATGAAGGGTTTTATCTGCAAGACATGGAAACGACGGACACTCATCGACTGGCCTTGCATAGCCTTGAATCGTTGCCCGGCTGGCCCGCTGGCCTGCGCATCGAAGTCAGGGATTTTTCTTATGACGGCTTACTGCGCGACAGCATTGGCCAGCCCGATGCGCCGATCGTCAGAACACTGGTGCGGGCAGATGGCGGCACTTATCAAGTCCATGAAAACAATGAGCAACCCGGCGATTTTTATCACGCCCTCCTTCAGGCGTTGTCGCAGGCCGAGCGCATTGCGCTGGGTCTTGGCGCCGAAGACAGCCAAGTGCTCAAGCATCGCATTGCCGAGCACGCAGTGAATCGACCGCAGTTGCGCACGCTGTTCGCAAAACACCCGCGCCGCAAACCCTTTTATGACCCGACGACCATGCGCCTGCCTGGTGGCACGCAGGGTTACGATCTCAGCAACCGATCTACACCAACGCTCGATGACAGGGTTCGCGAGGTTTATCCCAGCCTGTCTCAGGAAGAGCTGCGCTCCGTCGTCTCCCAGCTACAACGTCACCCCGACGGCGCTCGTATGGAGCTTTCACGCCTGGCCAGTGAACTCCACGTACTGCATGAGGATCTTGAGCGCTGGACAAGGGACGCCCCTACCGTCCATCACGAAACCCGGCTCCCGCTAAGCGATCTGGAACACCAGGTGGTGCGACACAATCGGCGGTTGCTGGCCCAGGAAATCCAGCGCAGCTGGCGACGGCAGTCCGAGCGGGACTTCGATGCGCCGGATGGTAGCGATCGGTATGTGCTGCGGTTTGAGGAGCCGATCCCGGGCGACCTGCCAAACCTGACGGCCGATTTCAGCCACGTATCGTCGCTCGCCCTCAACGGTAGTCATGCCGTGCAGGGAATACCCGGCTTTTTGCAGCACTTCACCGGTCTTCTCCGACTGGAGCTACGCCACTTCACACTGGCGAGGCTTCCCGATGCCATCGGGCAAATGGTGAATCTTGAAACATTGATACTCAGCGATTGCGGAATCAAATTTGATGCCGTCGCCTGGTCAAAACTGTCCTCGATGAAAAAAATGGTCATGCTGGATCTCTACCGGAATCCGGTTGAAGGTGTACCCAGTGTTGAATCAATGCCCGAGCTCGTTCATCTGAATCTGAGTGATACCGGGCTGACCGAAATCCCCGGTAGCGCACTGCTACACGCCAGGCTCGATACCCTCATGTTGATGAACAACAACATCAGCCAATTGCCTTCCGGATTCTTCGACAGCCCGGTGTATGAGAAACGCAGCTTACATCTTTCGCGTAACCCGCTCAGCGACCGGGCACGGGAATTGATCAAGCAACACTACTTCGATGCCTCTTACGATCTGGGTGTAACTGCACCGGAGGCGGATATCGAGCGAGTCAGGGCGTTGTACCCGAACCTGGAGTTTGAACAGGCGAGCGATTTCGTCTACGAATTGGCGGGCACCCTGCAAGACGGTCGGAGCGAGCTGACACGCCTTGAAGCGGAATTGGAACAGCTGATCAACGACCTGGAGGCATGGACCGCCGATCTTCCGGACATTCACCCTGTGACGGGCGAACCCTTCGATGCGCAACAACAGCTTGTCGAGCACGCGAACCGCAACCAGTTCAGGCAGAAACTGGAACAATGCTGGCGACATGAAAGTGAACTGGATGATTTCAATGAAGTGCTGGAGCCCACCTTTGAAGTGGTTTTCGAAACTGTCATCAACGGAGAGCTGCCGACGCTGAGCGCCGACTTCAGCCATGTGACATCGCTGGAGTTACTCAGCTCCGAAGGAGTGACCCGCGTCGGGCACTTTCTGGAATCTTTTCCCAATCTCAAAAACCTCAAAGTTCGCGCCTGCAATCTGGGCAACATTCCCGATGCCGTGTTCACGATGGGTCAACTGCGATCGTTATCGCTCGCCGAATGCTCCGTCAGCCTGTCACTTGAATCGGCCAGTGCGCTCGCAGGAATGGATCAGCTCGACCACCTCGATCTGAGCCGCAACCCTCTAGGTCTCACACCGGACCTGAGCCAGATGCAGAACCTGGCGAGCATTGTGCTCAATGGCACTGGCATTTCCGAAATACCCCAGGGCCTGTTCCAGCTGGAAGAGCTGGATTGGGCAGACCTGACCGACAACGCAATAACCGAAGTCTCCAGCGATCTAATGGCGTTGCCGATGGAAATCGCCGAGAACATTAATTTTAGAGGCAATCGGTTTTCCGAGGAGAGCCTGCAACGACTGATCAATTACTTCGAACGCACGCGAATAGACTTCGGCGTACAAGAGGTGATCGATCAAGGCGAAGTGGACATTTCAACGTCTGAAGGTTCCGAAATCGACGAGTGAAGCGGGCTTCGATTCACGATGTGAATTAAAGGGTCACCCGCGCTCGGACGGCACCGACGACAACTCGAACGGGCTGCTGCTGCGCCGCTGGTTGCGATCTTCCCGCGGCGTGGCGCCGAAGAAGTTGCGGTAGGCGCTAGAGAAATGTGGCCCCGAGGAGAAGCCACACGACAGGCCGATCTGGATGATCGACTTGCTGGTTTGCATCAACATCTGCCGGGCCTTGTTCAGGCGTAATTCCAGGTAATACTGGCTCGGCACGCGGTTGAGGTATTGCTTGAAAATCCGTTCCAACTGCCGACGGGACACGCACACATGCTGGGCGATTTCGTCGGTGGTGAGCGGCTCTTCGATGTTGGCTTCCATGAGCAACACGGCTTGCGTGAGCTTCGGATGGCTGGAGCCGAGGCGATTTTGCAGCGGAATGCGTTGGCGTTCGCCACCTTCACGGATGCGTTCGACCACCAGCTCTTCCGACACCGCACCAGCCAGTTCGGCGCCGTGATCACGGGCCAGCACCGCCAACAACAGATCGAGTACCGACAGGCCGCCGCACGCAGTCAGGCGATCACGGTCCCAGTCGAACAGATGACTGGTGGCGATGACTTTCGGGAAACGTTCGGTGAAATCGTCCTGCCAACGCCAATGCACGGCAGCGCGATAACCGTCGAGCAAACCCAGTTGAGCCAACGGATAAACTCCGGCAGACAGAGCACCGATCACGCAGCCGGCCCGCACCAGTTGTTTCAACGAACTACTGAGCGCCGGCGCGAGTGAGGTCGGTGGCTCATCGGCGAGCAGGAAGAGTTTCTGGAAGTTTTCGAGCTTGCCGGCCCACGGCTCACCCGGCAATTGCCAGGCGCCTTCTGTCGGCGGTTCGGCCTGCAAAAACGACAGTTCGTAGACAACGTCCGGATGCACTCGCTGGGCAACACGCAAGGCCTCCTCAGCCAGCGCAAGCGTCAGTGCTTTAGTGCTGGGCCAAATCAGGAAACCAATTCGATGGGCAGTCATGGCGGGCAATCCGAAACGAAAACAGTGTTAGAAGCCGAAAGCGGCTGCAACCAAATTAGACCATCTGGCGCGCGGTGCGCAGCATGACCTAATTTGGTGCGTAACGGGAGCGATTACTTCAGGCTGCCCGAGAGGAATTGTTGCAAGCGTTCGGACTGTGGATTGACCAGTACTTCACGCGGATTGCCGCTTTCTTCGACGACACCTTTGTGGAGGAACACCAGCTGGTTCGACACTTCACGGGCGAAGCCCATTTCGTGCGTCACCACCACCATGGTCCGGCCTTCCAGCGCCAGGGCCTGCATGACTTTCAGCACGTCGCCGACCAGTTCCGGGTCCAGCGCCGACGTCGGTTCGTCGAACAGCATCACCTCAGGCTCCATTGCCAGCGCACGGGCAATCGCGACACGCTGTTGTTCGCCGCCAGACATGTGGCCCGGGTATGCATCTTTACGATGTGCCACGCCGACCTTGTTCAGGTAGTGCTCGGCCTTCTCGCGGGCTTCGGCCTTGGACATGCCGAGCACGTGGACCGGCGCTTCCATAATGTTTTCCAACGCGGTCATGTGCGACCACAGGTTGAAATGCTGGAACACCATCGACAGGCGCGAACGCATGCGTTGCAGCTGTTTCGGGTCGGCGGCCTTCAGCGCGCCGTCCTTGTTGGCGACCAGTTTCAGCTCTTCGTTGTTGAGCAGAATCTTGCCCGCGTGTGGCTGCTCCAGCAGGTTGATGCAACGCAGGAAAGTACTTTTGCCGGAGCCACTGGAGCCGATGATGCTGATCACATCGCCAGCCGCCGCTTTCAGGGACACACCCTTGAGCACTTCGTGACTGCCATAGCGTTTATGCAGGTCTTGGACTTCAAGTTTGTACATGCGGTCGGTTCTCACAAAAACAGTCAGTCAGTCGTTGAGCAAGCGCCCGTGACGCAGCGCTTCGCGCCCCGCCACCTTGGCCAGCCAGAAACCGGGTTGGGCATAACGCAGCCGTTCAATGGCAAACAGCACCCCGGACGTACCAGCACACACCGTGCTGACCCGATCCGATAACGGATCGATCACTTCGAAAATCTCGTCGCCGGCTTCGATCCATTCACCGGGTTTACGCAAAAAGCTCACCACACCAGGGTGCGGCGCGAACAGCAATTGGGTGCCTTCGAACGGCATGCCTTCGCACGCGTCCTGCGCAGGTTTAGGCCATTCGCCGCTGATCAAGCCTTGTTCGGCAAGGAACGCCAGAATGCCTTCGGCGTAAGCACAAGCTTCAGCGCGACCGGTATCGGACTGGCCGCCTAACTCAATGGTAGTCGCCAGGCACGCCAGTGCAATCTGTGCATCCGGGAACAGACGCGACAGGCGCAGCCAAGGCAATGAACAGGCTTCATCAAAGGAGCTGCCGCCGGACTCTTCCGCCAGCAGACCCACCTTCACATTCAGGTGCGCGGCGAGCGAACGCCATTGCGGCCAGTGTTGCGGCAAGGCGTACATGTGCAGCGCCGCTTCGCAATCGCAGTGCAGATCCAGCACCACATCGGCGGTGCAGGCATGGCTGAGCAAAATGCGCTGCATGCCCTGCAACTGACTCGCGGCCGGCGGCAATGCCGCCAATGCGTCGCTCATAGCCTGACGGATCAAGCGAATGTTGGCGTGCGGATCATCGCCCAGATGCCCTTCCAGCGCAGCGGCCACGGGCTCGCTCAGCTCGACGAAATCCCGGTTGAAATTCTTGCCGCTGCCCGCTTCGAAACGCCCTTGATGACTGCCTTGCAGCAGTTGACCTAGGCCCAGTGGATTGGCCACCGGCACCAGTTCGATCACACCGTTGAGCAAGCCTTGGGCTTCGAGTTCGGTCAGGCGCTTTTTCAGCTCCCAGGCCGTGCGCATGCCCGGCAACTCATCGGCGTGCAGGCTGGCCTGGATGTAAGCCTTGCGTTCGCCACTACCGAAGCGGAACACCGAAATCTGGCGTTCGCTGCCCAGGTGGTTCCACGGCAATGCATGATCGATGCGTTCCATATCAGTGCTTCCGCGGGGCCAGATAGCCCAGCCAGCGGCGCTCGGCCAGTTTGAACAGCTTCACCAGAATGAAGGTCAGGCACAGGTAGAACACACCCGCCGTGATGTACGCCTCGAACGGCAAGTAGAACTGAGCGTTGACCGTGCGCGCGGCACCGGTGATGTCGATCAGGGTCACGATGGACGCCAGACTGGTGGTCTGCAGCATCATGATCACTTCGTTGCTGTACTGCGGCAGCGCCCGGCGCAGGGCCGACGGCAGCAGAATGCGCTGGTACATTTTGTAGCGCGACATGCCCATCGCCTTGGCGGCTTCGATCTCGCCGTTCGGTGTAGCGCGCAGGCTGCCGGCGATGATTTCAGCGGTGTAGGCGCTGGTGTTGATCGCGAAGGCCAGGCACGCACAGAACGTCGCGCTGGACAGCCACGGCCAAAACACGCTTTCACGCACCGCTTCGAACTGCGCCAGACCGTAGTAGATCAAAAACAGCTGCACCAGCATTGGCGTGCCGCGGATCACGTAAGTGAAGAGCCAGGCCGACATATTGACGACTGCATTCTTGGAGACGCGCATCAAACCCAGCGGCAATGCACACAGCAAGCCGAAAAACAGCGACAGCGCGAGCAATTTGAGGGTGGTCACCAGGCCGCCGAAGTACAGCGGCAGAGCCTCCCAAATGACGTTGTAGTCGAAGATCATAGATCAGCCGCCCTTACGCCTACCGAGTAGCGCTTCTCAAGGTGACGCAATGCCAGCAACGAGACACTGGTGATCACCAGGTACATCGCCGCCACTGCGAGGAAGAAGGTGAAAGGCTCGCGGGTAGCATCTGCCGCCTGCTTGGCCTTGAACATCATGTCTTGCAGCCCCACCACCGAAATCAGCGCGGTGGCCTTGGTCAGTACCAGCCAGTTGTTGGTAAAGCCCGGAATCGCCAGGCGAATCATCTGCGGCACCAACACCCGGAAGAACACCTGAAAACTGCTCATGCCGTACGCCATGCCGGCTTCTGCCTGACCTTTCGGGATGGCCATGAAGGCGCCACGGAAGGTTTCCGACAGGTACGCACCGAAGATGAAGCCCAGGGTGCCGATACCGGCGGCCAACGGGTTCAGGTCGATGTAGTCGTCAAAACCGAGCAGCGGCGCGACACGGTTGAGCAGGTCCTGACCGCCGTAGAAAATCAGCAGGATCAGCACCAGGTCGGGAATACCGCGGATCACCGTGGAATACAGGTCGCCCAGCCAGGCCAGCCAGCGAATCGGGGACAGACGCAGCGCAACGCCGATCAGACCCAGAACAATGGCCAAGACCATGGACGACAAGGCGAGCTGAAGCGTCAGCCATGCGCCATCGAGGATGACAGCCCCGTAGCCTTTCAACATGATTCAGGTCCTCGAAAAGGGGGATGAAAAAATGGCGCAAACCTCAGAGATCCTGTTGCTTGCGCCATTTCGGACTTGTCACCGGGACGTATTACTTGCCGTAGATATCGAAGGCGAAGTACTTGTCCTGGATTTGCTTGTACTTGCCGTTCTCGCGAATGGCAGTAATCGCGGTGTTGATCTTGTCTTTCAGCGCGTCACCCTTGCGAACCGCGATACCCACGCCGTCGCCGAAGTATTTGACGTCGGTGAACGCCGGGCCAACAAAGGCGAAACCTTTTCCCGCGTCGGTTTTCAGGAAACCGTCATCCAGCAGCGTAGCGTCTGCCACGGTGCCGTCGAGGCGGCCGGCAGCGACGTCGAGGTAAATTTCGTTCTGCGAACCGTACGGTTTGATCTCGGCACCCAGCGGGGCCAGGACTTCACGGGCGAAACGCTCGTGGATCGAACCACGTTGCACACCGATGTTTTTGCCCTTGAGCTCAGCCAGGCTGTCGCTGACTGCAGTGCCAGCCTTCATGACCAGGCGAGCCGGGGTGTTGTAGTACTTGTTGGTGAAGTCCACGGACTTCTTGCGGTCTTCAGTGATCGACATGGACGACAGGATCGCGTCGATCTTGCGCACTTTGAGTGCCGGGATCAGACCGTCGAACTCTTGCTCGACCCAAACGCACTTGACCTTCATCTCTTCGCACAGAGCGTTGCCGATGTCGTAGTCAAAACCAACGATGCTGCCGTCCGGCGCTTTGGAAGCGAACGGAGGGTAAGCCGCTTCGATACCAATTTTCAGAGGCTTTTCATCGGCGAAAGTCGGCAGGGACAGCACGGACAGTGCCAGGGCGCCAAGTAGCACGAGTTTCTTCATCTTGGGACTCCATCGGTAAAGGGCTAAAACGGCAGAGTGAGCGACAGCCCAATATGCGAGTGAGTAAAACCGCAAAGCGATGCTGCGTCGTAGGAATCGCGTGCTTTTTTCAACGCGAGCAACAACGAGCGAGTGATCGGCATTCTAACGACAGGCCCGAAGCCGATATTTCTTCAATGCGACAACTAATTACAGAAGCACCAAGAAAGCCGCTTGGGCGCGTTGACAGCCCTGCAAATTCATGCGAGAGCAAAAGACAGTTAACCGATCTGTACTGCAAATTGCGGGCCTATTATTGGCAAACCCTTCTAATCCGGCAAGCGTAGCGTTGGGTCTTATTTTCTATGGGGGCTGGAGAGGCCGGATGATGGGGGATTGCGTTTCCCAATGCCCCGTATGGGAGCGAACGGTTACACATTCAGTTACTTGAACGGTGGCGGGTAACAGTGGGAAATCACCTACAGCGGACACCGATAATTATTGGTCGTTGTTTATGTGGTGTCGGATAGATCGCTTTCGCGAGCAGGCTCGCTCCCACAGGTTTTTGTGGTGTGCATGAAATCCAAGCCACACCACAAAAACCTGTGGGAGCGAGCCTGCTCGCGAAGAGGCCCGGACTGCCGACACAAAAACATCAGATAGTAAAAAGCCCCACCCGGCGCAATGCCGGGCGGGGCTTCGATGACTCAAGAATCAGCGCTTACGCGACGTTCATGATCTTGTGCTCATCAATCAAATGCTGCACCACACCCGGATCCGCCAGGGTGGAGA
Source organism: Pseudomonas sp. MDT1-17 (assembly GCF_054898105.1). Classification (NCBI taxonomy): domain Bacteria; kingdom Pseudomonadati; phylum Pseudomonadota; class Gammaproteobacteria; order Pseudomonadales; family Pseudomonadaceae; genus Pseudomonas; species Pseudomonas sp. MDT1-17. The sequence goes on from NZ_JBUBVM010000001.1 coordinate 5,081,171, forward strand.
TATCCCCCAACCCGTCGTATTCGGCCGTAGCAATCTTGCGCAGAATCCGGCGCATGATTTTGCCCGAACGGGTTTTCGGCAGACCCGGTGCCCACTGGATGACATCCGGCGAGGCAATCGGACCGATCTCTTTGCGTACCCAGTTTTTCAGTTCCAGGCGCAGTTGCTCGCTCGGCTCTTCGCCACCGATCAACGTGACGTAGACATAAATGCCCTGCCCTTTGATGTCGTGCGGCACACCAACCACTGCCGCTTCGGCGACTTTCGGGTGGGCGACCATCGCGCTTTCAATCTCGGCCGTGCCCATACGGTGACCGGACACGTTGAGCACGTCGTCCACGCGACCGGTAATCCAGTAGTAACCGTCTTCGTCACGACGCGCACCGTCACCGGTGAAGTACATGCCGCGGAACGTCTTGAAGTAGGTATCGACGAAGCGGTCATGGTCGCCATACAGCGTGCGCGCCTGACCTGGCCACGAATCGAGAATCACCAGGTTGCCCTCGGCAACGCCTTCGAGGATGTTGCCCAGGTTGTCCACCAGTGCCGGCACCACGCCGAAGAACGGACGTGCCGCGGAACCCGGCTTGAGACCGTGAGCGCCTGGCAGCGGGCTCATCATGTTGCCGCCGGTTTCGGTCTGCCACCAGGTGTCAACGATCGGGCAACGGGATTGACCGACGTTCTTGTAGTACCAATCCCACGCTTCCGGGTTGATCGGCTCCCCGACCGAACCCAACAGACGCAGGCTGCTGCCATCAGCGCCTTCAACAGCGGCTTTACCCGACGCCATCATCGCGCGGATGGCGGTTGGCGCGGTGTAGAGGATGTTGACCTTGTGCTTGTCGACGATCTTCGCCACCCGGGTGATGTCCGGATAGTTCGGCACGCCTTCGAACAGCACCGTGGTCGCGCCGTTAGCCAGCGGGCCGTAGACGATATAAGTGTGGCCGGTGACCCAGCCGACGTCGGCGGTGCACCAGTAGATTTCGCCCGGGCGGTAGTCGAACACGCGCTCGTGGGTCATGGCAGCGTAAAGCAGATAACCGCCGGTGGTGTGCTGCACGCCTTTAGGCTTGCCGGTGGAACCGGAGGTGTAAAGGATGAACAGTGCTTCTTCAGCACCCATTTCTTTCGGCGCGCACACACTGCCCGCCACTTTCATCAGGTCTTCGTACCAGATGTCGCGATGCTGGTTCCACTTGATGTTGCCACCGGTGCGCTTGCACACGATGACTTTCTGAATGCTGCTGGTTTCCGGGTTGGTCAGCGCGTCGTCGACGTTGGTCTTGAGCGGGATCTTCTTGCCGGCACGAACACCTTCGTCGGCCGTGATCACCACTTTGGATTTGCAGTCGATGATCCGGCCGGCCAGGGCTTCCGGCGAGAAACCACCGAACACCACCGAGTGAATCGCGCCGATCCGGGTACACGCCAGCATAGCGACCACGGCTTCGGGGATCATCGGCATATAGATAGTCACCACGTCGCCGCGATGCACATCCTGGCCGCGCAGGGCGTTGGCGAACTTGCAGACTTGTTCGTGCAGCTCGCGGTAGGTGATGTTGCGGCTTTCGGCAGGGTCATCCCCTTCCCAAATAATCGCGATTTGGTCGCCGCGCTCGGCCAGATGACGGTCGAGGCAGTTGTAGGAAACGTTCAGGGTGCCGTCGGCGAACCATTTGATGTCGACATGGTGATCATCGAAGGAAGTCTGTTTCACCGTGGTGAAAGGCTTGATCCAGTCGAGGCGTTTGGCTTGCTCGCGCCAGAAGCCGTCCGGGTTGACGACGGACTGCTGGTACATGGCCTTGTAGGTCGCCTCATCAGTCAACGTGTTGGCCGCAACCTCGGGACGAACGGGATACAGAGAAGCCGCACTCATCTTTCTTACCTCGGTGGAATAGTTGTTTTTGTATGACCCAGTTGTAGCCGGGCTGGGCCTATAGAACCATTCGACGATGGTAGTAACAAGCCCCTACAAATTATCGTGACTATTCCCACAGGTATTGTGCAAACGCTCTATTCCGGCCGCCAACGGTCAATGTAGGAGCTGCCGAAGGCTCGGGCCGCGTTCGGACGATCTTTTGATCTTCGAGGACCGCCAAGATCAAAAGATCGTCCGAACGCGGCCCGAGCCTTCGGCAGCTCCTACAGGGATTGTTACGAAATCCGCCAAAGGTGTTTATCAAAACCCCACCTATATGAATGTACCCCCCCCGCCTAAAATCAGCCTCGCCAACCAGGCAACGTGATTAACCAAGTTGCAGCCCCCACGAAGGCAGTTAATCCAAAACCAGTACTTAAGTTCCACACGCAACCCCCAAAAGGTTGCGTGCCCCCACTCGCCCCCTAAAAGGTAAATTCGAAATGAAAGCTTTATTAGTTCTGGCCCTCAGCAGCCTGTGCGCAACCGCCATGGCAGACGAGGTCCCGACTGATGTCGCGCAGCAACAACCCGCCATCGAGGAATACACTTACTCCACTCACCTGGACATCGCCAAAGTTATCTCCATGAGCGAAATCCCGAACGTCTGCGAAGTTGTTCCGGCGAAAATGGAATACGACGATTCCAAAGGTCAGCGCCACATCCTGCGCTACAGCGTTATGGGTAACGGCTGCTCTAACGGCTAATCACCCGCTCTCACTTTCCCAAGGTTCGACCACTCGACGCTGTTTAAGGCCCGATTTCGGTCGGGCCCAGTTGTGTCTGGGGACGTCGAAAACTCACTCAAAACACAACATGTAGTGAAAACCGTGGTTTTTTGGCTGTTTTTTGAACAAAAAAATGGCTAGCCAACATTTATGAAAAAAAATCTTCACTCGCGACATCCAGCCAAAGCCCTGTAAACCCTCGCTCCGACCGAAAAACCCGCCTTCTCGACCGCTCCATGCGCGGATTCGCCTCACCACGGCCGCAAAAATTTCCCTATAATGCCGCCTTAAACGGGCCTGCAATATTCCCTTACAGGGATAACAGCCAGTCTGAAGCCCACGCCGAAGTCCTCACCGATTTCTGCGCCCGTCAGAGGCTCTCGGAACCCCGTACAAAATTATGTTTATTTGCCTGCGTGTACCGCTGCAAAAAACGCTATCCAACGCGGCCAGTACGGTCGTGTGAAAAACCAACCTATCAGTTTTCACACGGGCATCTGGCCCTCACGCAGGAGACGACACGTCATGCTGAGCTGGGACGAATTCGACAAAGAAGACAGCGGCGAAACCGTTGTGAAAGGCGCCAACGCCGGCCACGCAACCGAAGCCAACATGGACCGCCTCGACACTGCAGGTGGTGTTGCTGCTCAAGAAGCCCGCGCTGTCACCGCGTCCGACTCCGCCGCAATCGCCCGTGCCAAAGCTGCCCTGGACAACCTCGACATCGCCGAAGGCCTCGCCGAACTCGAAGGCGCCTCCGCCCGTGTGGCTGTCGACGAAAAGCGCATGATCAACTGCCGCGCCGACCTCAACCAGCTCGTTCCTTTCAAGTACGACTGGGCCTGGCAGAAGTACCTGGACGGTTGCGCAAACCACTGGATGCCGCAAGAAGTCAACATGACCGCCGACATCGCCCTCTGGAAAGACCCGGAAGGCCTGACCGACGACGAGCGCCGCATCGTCATGCGCAACCTCGGCTTCTTCTCCACCGCCGACTCCCTGGTTGCCAACAACCTGGTACTGGCCGTGTACCGCCTGATCACCAACCCGGAATGCCGCCAGTACATCCTGCGCCAGGCATTCGAAGAGGCGATCCACACCCACGCCTACCAGTACTGCATCGAATCGTTGGCCATGGATGAAGGCGAGATCTTCAACATGTACCACGAGATCCCATCGGTCGCGAAAAAAGCCACCTGGGGCCTCAAATACACCCGTTCGATCTCCGACCCGAAGTTTGAAACCGGCACCGTCGACACCGACAAAGAGTTGCTGCGCAACCTGATCGCCTACTACTGCGTTCTGGAAGGCATCTTCTTCTACTGCGGCTTCACCCAGATCCTCTCCATGGGCCGCCGCAACAAAATGACCGGCGTCGCCGAGCAGTTCCAATACATCCTGCGCGACGAATCCATGCACCTGAACTTCGGCATCGACGTGATCAACCAGATCAAAATCGAAAACCCACACTTGTGGGACGCTGAAATGAAGGAAGAAGCGAGCCAGATGATTCTGCAGGGGACTCAGCTGGAGATTGAATACGCTCGGGATACCATGCCTCGTGGGGTGTTGGGGATGAATGCGGCGATGATGGAGGATTACCTCAAGTTCATCGCTAACCGTCGTTTGTCGCAGATTGGGTTGAAGGAAGAGTATCCGGGGACTACGAACCCGTTCCCTTGGATGAGCGAGATTATGGACTTGAAGAAAGAGAAGAATTTCTTTGAGACTCGGGTTATTGAGTACCAAACAGGCGGTGCGCTTAGCTGGGATTGATTTCCGAGCTCGCCGCGATTTGATGATTGCAATCTGAATCGACAAATCGAAAAAGCAAAAGCCCCGATCTGATCGGGGCTTTTTTACTGGGGAATGAAAATCTTTTTTCCATCCCTACGCTACGATGCTAAAACTCCTACAGCACTTACAGCTGCTTCCGCATTGATGCCTATTCGAAGCACCTCTAAGCTGCGTTGCAGGTGCCTAAGAAACGCCCAACGTAGAAGCTTGGTCAATCACACAGACACGCAATTCATCCTTTGGTGATTTGTCGCTCGAATGTGCGAAGGCTTTGCTCGTTGGGATTTTTTTAAGTCCACTCTACGTTGGGGTCAGGCCCTCCTAAATCTACACGTAGAGGTAATGGATATGCCTGAACACAATTTACCCAACACTCTCGCCATTCTGGAGATCAGTCATGACTGATCCCTTCTCTGTAACTGTCTTCACTCGCCACAACCTTGCCCTCCATGCCCTCCTCCTAGAAAACCAGCCATGGTTCTGCGCCCGCAATCTGGGTCGTTTAATGGGTTTCCATCTGAATGACCGCGTGGTCAGCAAACTGGATGAGGACCAGCGGCAAACGTTGTTGATTGAGTACCACGGCCAACCGGAGAAGCGGCTGATGCTCAGTGAATCCGGTGCGTATGCGTTGTTGGTGTATCACTACGCACCGGGGAATCGGTTATTGCGTGAGTGGTTGACCCATCAAGTGGTGCCGGCCTTGCGCGATGCAGGGCAATCGAAGAACACGGATCGGCCGATGTTGAGTTTGTTGGATTGGCCGGAGATGTCGCTGAGTTTGTTGCATTGGCAGGATGAAGGCTGGATTCGGCTGCGGGACATGCCTTATCTGTTGCTGAATCGCACACGGCGTCGGGTACCGGTGGTTAAGCCTTGGTGGCGGAAGGTTTTGGAGGTGCTTCAGTCTTCCAAGCATTCGGTGAGTTAGTGCGGAAGGGGCTTTGTAGGATCGTTTGAGCGAAGCGTCGGTCTTTTCTGTAGGAATTTTCGTAGACATTCGTAATGGCCACTCAGTATCGTCCGAGGGTTTTCAACCCTCGGCGATTCGTATGGACATCGAAAAAGAAAAGAATGACTGGAGCGACGAGGAGCTTGAGGCGGCAGTCGAAGGCTACTTGAAGATGCTGGCGATTGAGAAAAGTGACCAGAAGCTCAATAAAGCCCACGAAAATCGCCTTTTGCGCGAGGGAGTGCTGATTAATCGCAGCAGAGTCTCCATCGAGTACCGAATGCGCAACATTTCCACCGTACTCCATGATTTGTGCCTTCCTTACATTGTTGGATACCTGCCCGCTAAACATCTTGGCGCTGGAGTCACCCAACGCGTACGAGCAGCGATGATCGCAAAAGGTGCTTTCGATCCTGACGACTATGCACCTACAGCGGATGATCAAGCGTTGAACGCCAAGGTTCAAAAGCTTGAGCAGAGAGAGTTCATAGGCATCCCGCGAGGTATCGATAAACCGCAACGGTTGAACGGCACGACCTCCACGTTCTTCCGCGATCCTCTGGTCAAGACCTGGGTATTGAAGGAGGCAAATGGAGTTTGTGAGGGATGTGGTCAAGACGCCCCATTCAAGCAGGTCAATGGGTCACACTTTCTTGAGCTACATCACGTTAAACATTTGGCGTTGGAAGGTTCAGATCGACCGAGCAATGCCGTTGCGCTGTGCCCGAACTGTCATCGACGTTGTCATCATTCAAGTGATCGGGATGAGTTCACAGCTTCGCTTTATAAGAAGGTGGGGCGGTTGAAATCTGAATGACTGGCTGATCGAAATCTGTGGCGAGGGAGCTTGCTCCCGTTCGGCTGCGGAGCAGTCGCCAAAGCAAACAACTTGATATGCCTGATTCACCGCGTGTGCTGATTTTAGGGCTGCTGCGCAGCCCCGCGGGGGCAAGCCCCCTCGCCACAGGTTGGTGGTCTGCTTGATGGCTGCGGTGATCTTGGCAATCGCGAGCAGGCTCGCTCCCACAGGTTTGGTGTGTTGCCGCAGATTTTGCAATGTATTGAAAACAGTAAGTGCAACCCGCGCCGCCTCCCGCTATTAATACCCTTCCCCCTTAAGGACCCGAGCCCACCATGAAATTCGACCTCGCCTACTGCCTCAGCCTCGACGACAAGCTGTCGATCTATGACGTGCGCGATTTGAATTTCGACGAGACCATGGAGTTCGATTCCGCCAAAGAACATTTCCAATGCCCCAACGATGCCTGCCGTTTGGCCTTCGATGCGGCGAATGTGTTGACGACGTTCAACGCCAAAAACGTGAATTACGTTCGTACCCCGCACTTCAAGAACACGCCCAGCACCCGCCATGTTGCGGATTGTCCTTATGTCAGTCTCAAGGCGTCGGTGTCAGGTATGGACGTGGACGGTGCGGAAACGGAAGACAGTCGCGAGGAACATTTCCCGTCGGAGTTGCTGCTGACTCGGCGCGAGTATGTGCGTAAGCCATCAAACCCAGCGGTGGCGGCGGATATGATGCGGGACGGCCCAAGACCCACTCCAGCGGTCAGTGATGTCGAGCACCCGAGCCGTGAATCGACGCCGGACAAGACCAGTGTCTTCGCCCATCCGGTGGAGTGCTTCGTGTCGAACTTCGAGGACAAGGACCTGCTCAAGCGCATGCCGCTGAAGATTGGCGAGCACACGGCGCCCTACAGTTCTTTCTTCAAGAAAATCGAGTTTCTGCTGGACAACAAGGGGCTGATTTACTGGGGCAAGATCAAGAAAATCGAGGATTATCACAGCGCAAGTTTTCGCATCGATTTCGAACAGAAGGTCTGGTTCAAGCAACCGGACGAGGCGAAGAAGAAGCCTTACTCGGTCAACGTTTACCTGAGCAAAAAGCTGATCGATAACTACCGCAAGCGCAAAGCGTTTCTGGAAGAGATCAAGCATGCTATCGAGAGCGAAAAAGAGTTGTTTTGCTTTTTCTATGGCGTGACGCCGGAGTTGAAGCAGGTACCGAGCAAGAAAAACCCCGAGCAGATGTTCGGGGTGTTCAGTGCCCATATCGAGAACCTGGATCACTTCATCATTCGTGAAGCCCCTGGGTTAGAGAGTAAGTAGTCTGTTCCACAGCTTTACTGCAATGGCTCATGCGCTTGCTGAAGCTGCCTTACGACCTCCCGAATCTCCCGTTTCGCTTCCTTGTGCCGCTCACGGGCTGCTTGAATGCCAAGCTCATCAAGGCCGCCGTAACGGCTTAACCAGTGAACGATCATTTCCTCATCCGGGGAGAAGTAATCCTTGTGTCCTTTACCGCCTCTCAGGTAGTTGTTCATGTCGGTATCGAAGCGGCCTGCCGAGAACTCGTCAGGGGGTAAAGAACCTCGTTCGGCAGCACATCCCTCAAACACCCAGGCGATGTCATTGATGTGTTTCTGCGCGCCGCGATGTCCGCGTTTGTAAAACACGTACTCGCGACAACTCTCTTGGAATCGCTCCGCTATCCGTTCGTCGTTGAACCAACGAAGTATGTCGTGTTGCCCCGCATGCTGAATCACGCCGTTTATCCAACGCTCGGAAAAACGTTGAAGGAAACCTTCGATGTCCGCTTTTTTCGCGTCCGCAAAAATCATGCAATAACGAGTTTTTACGTGAATGACGTACAACACATGCTTGCGTTGAACAGTGACGGCGTGAACCAGCCACTGTTCGGTTGACTCATCAGACACGTCATCTTCAATGACGGACGATGGCGGTTTGTGCACCGGGCTGATTTTTTTACCCTTGTGCACGCGGCTGAAGAAGTGACTTGCCGCTTCGGTGCAATTGAAGATCCACATCTATCGTTCTCTTAAAAAGGGCTGGTGATAACCGTTTTCAGTCCTCTCGCACGATCTCTTCAACCCATTCAAGCTTATAGGGTTGACGAACAACGTCAGCGACCTCTTCTAACATTGCTTCGCTAAGAACCGACAGCTCCGCATCGGTCAGCAAGTCGTGCTTGACCATCCATCGCAAAGCTATGGGTGCACTGGAACGACTGTAGGGGTCGAAAGTCTGGACGATGTCCTTGTCCCGATCACGCATCAGGCGATAAATCATTCCATACCTGGCATGAGCCGAGAGCGCGTCATGCTGGGCAATTGTCTTGGCATCAGCCAGCACACCCTGGCAGAAACGATCGAGCGCAAGTTTGTGCAGTTCTTTGAATTTCTTCCAGTCACTTTCGATGATGGACATGACATCCTCCCGCGAAGAATTGTGGTCAGTGCAAAGACTCATTCTTGCGAAAAAACTTACCAATACCAACCCTGAAATAAAGGGGTGATTTAGTTAGCCCACATACTCAGCATCACAAGCATCAGCAAACCGATATACACCCACGCATGGGTTCGATCCGGTATCCGCCCAATCCACGGCGTGGCCAGCCGAATCCCCATCAGCGATCCCACCGTCAAAACCGCAAACGCCAGCACATCCACATAACCGATAAACCACGGCCCCAGATCAAACTCGGTGAACCCAGCCATCGCCATGTAAGTCACCGTCCCAGCCAGCGCCACGGGCAAGCTTAGCGGATTGGCCATGGACGTCGCCTGGGACATGCTTAATCCACAACGCCGCAACAACGGCACGGTCATGACGCTGCCGCCTACGCCGAGAAACGTGGCGATGGCGCCGATTCCTACACCGCCGCCAGACACTTCTGCCTTTCCCAATCGCCGTGGGATTGCGGTGTCGGAGGGTGTAAGAAAACCGCGTCGCAAGAGGCAATCCGCGATGGTCACGCCCAGGTAAGCGATGAACGCATAGCGAATCACCTCGCCACTCACCCACATCGCCGAGACAGCGCCGAGGATCGCGCCCAAGCCAATGAACCCGCCCAACGGCCACAGATAATGGCGAATGAGGTTTCCGGCGCGGCGGTGTTTGCCGGTGGCGATCAGTGCGTTGATGATCATGACGCAGGTCGAGGTAGCCACAGCGATGTGCATGGCCGATTGGCCGACGGGGTTGTTTGTGCCGTGGCTGGCCATGAGCATGCGGTACAGCAATGGCACGACGACGAAGCCGCCACCGAAGCCGAACAGCACCGCGGTGACGCCGGTCATGCAGCCGAAGAGTGCCAGCAGGAGATAGAGCATTGCGTGTCGTCCATTGGTTGAGAGCGGCCGACGATAGAACGATGCGCCTTGGCCTGCTTCAGCAAGTCAGCCAATAATGTTTGCGTTTACGCCAACTGTTGAGACTGTTCGATGCGCAATGTTTCGATTGATCTGCTGGACGACACGCCAAGGCCGGTGGTGGCCATCGGTACGGATTATTCCCACGGGCATTCGTTGCCTCGTCATACACATCGGCGGGCGCAATTGTTATACGGCGCCACCGGGGTGATGCAGGTCAGCACGCACGACGGCAACTGGGTGGTGCCGCCGCAGCGGGCGGTGTGGATTCCACCGGGGGTGGCGCATGAAGTGCTGATGCTGGGGGTGAGCACGCGCAGTGTGTATATCGAGCCGGGGGCGGTGGATCTGGGGGATCGTTGCCAGGTGATCAGCGTTTCGCCGTTGATGCGGCACTTACTGATGGAGGCGGTGGAGATCCCGCTGGCGTATGACGAGCGCGGGCGCGACGGTACGCTGATCGACTTGCTGCTGCATGAACTGGCGCGCAGCACTCACCTGCCGTTACACATTCCCCTGCCCTTCGATGCGCGGCTACTCACGTTGTGCCAGGGCTTTGTGCAGCGGCCCGACGCTCATCAGTCGCCCCAGCAATGGGCCGATCAGTTGTATATAAGCCTGCGTACTTTCAATCGCCTGTTCCGCCAACAGACTGGCCTGAGTTTCAGCCAATGGCGGCAGCGGGCCTGCGTGGTGCTGGCTCTGGCGCGGCTGGTGGTGGGTGAGCCGGTGACGCGCATTGCCCTGGATTTTGGCTATGACAGCCCGGCGGCGTTCTCAACGATGTTTCGTCGAGTACTGGGGCAGGCGCCGTCCGTTTGGTTGGAGGGGGCGAAATAGAGAGGCCACTGCCGCTAATTGCCAGTCAGTTTGCGAAACCTGTGGGAGCGGGCTTGCTCGCGAAAGCGGTGTGTCAGGCGACATCATTGTTGACTGTGCCGCCGTCTTCGCGAGCAAGCCCGCTCCCACATGGATTGCGCTTGACTGACTGGAATTAGGGCAAGCCCCCTCGCCACAGGTCTTGTGTCTGACGCGCCTTCACTCTTACAGCAACTCAAAACTCTGCGCCTTCACATCCTGAGAATCCAGACCGATCTGCACCTGGAACTCGCCCGGCTCGGCGGCGTATTCCAACTGAGCGTTGAAGAACTTCAAGTCGTTCTCATCAATGCTGAAGTGGACCGCTTTCTCTTCTCCGGCTTTGAGCATGATTTTTTTAAAGTTCTTCAGTTCTTTGACCGGACGGCTGAGGGAGCCAACGACATCGCGAATATACAGCTGAACCACTGTTTCGCCGTCGCGCTGGCCGATATTCTTCACCATGACGCTGGCGACGAGCTTGTCGGTCTTGTTCAGTGTGGTCGAAGACAGGGCCATGTCGGTCAGGCTGAAATCGGTATAACTCAGCCCATAGCCGAAGGGATAAAGCGGACCATGGGATTGATCGAAATATTGAGACGTGTAGTTGCGAGGCCCACCCGGCAGGTAGGGGCGGCCGGTGTTCAAATGGCTGTAGTAATTCGGGATCTGCCCCACGGAGCGTGGAAAGGTGATGGGTAACTTGCCGGAGGGGTTGTAGTCACCGAACAATACATCGGCAACGGCGTTGCCTCCTTCAGAGCCGCTGTACCAGGTTTCCAGAATTGCATCGGCCTGCTTCTGCTCCTTGCCGATGGAAAGTGGCCGGCCGTTCATCAATACCAGTACCAGCGGCTTGCCGGTGGCTTTCAGGGCGGTGATCAATTCACTCTGGCGCCCTGGCAGATCGAGGCTGGTTCGACTGGCCGCTTCATGAGACATACGGCGGGGCTCACCCACTACTGCAATCACAACATCGGCTTGTTGTGCAGCCTTGACCGCTTCGTCGATCATTTCTGCTGCCGGACGAGCGTCGTTCTCGATTTCGGACGCTCCCAGGTATTTGATAACCTCTTGATCCTCCGTGAGATTGACGCCTCGGGCATAGATCAGCGAGCCCTTATCCATAGCGTTTTTCAGCCCGTCGTAGATCGTCACCGATTGCGCGGCCACGCCACTTGCAGACCAACTGCCCATGATGTCGACGGTACTTTTTGCCAACGGGCCTATGAGCGCGATCACGCCTTCTTTTTTTAGCGGCAGGAGTCCGTTTTCATTCTTCAGCAGCACCAATGTCTTGCGTGCCACCTCTCGGGCCTGGGCTCTGTGCAGACGGTGTTCGGCATTGTTGTCAGCGGGGTCTTCACTGGCAACGCCGATGCGCCGGTAAGGGTCTTCGAACAACCCCATGTCGTACTTGGCCCCCAGGACTTCCCGCACTGCGTTATCGATATTGCTCTGGGAAACAGCGCCAGACTCAAGCAGCCCGGGTAGCTCCGGACCATAGGAGAAGTCGTTCATGCTCATATCAACACCGGCCTTGATCGCGAGTCTGGCCGCTTCGCGGTGATTCTTCGCAACACCATGCTGAACCAGATCGTTTATCCCATTGTGGTCGCTGATGACCAGCCCCTTGAAGCCCCACGCTTTGCGAAGCAGGTCTTGCATCAACCATGCATTGGAAGCGGCTGGCACGCCATTTATCGAGTTAAGCGCCACCATCATTGCTCCCGCGCCACCCTCAATCGCCGAACGATAAGGTGGCAGGTAGTCCTGGTGCATTCTGGCCAGGCCCATGTCGACGCTGTTGTAGTCGCGTCCACCCTCGACAGCACCATACAACGCGAAGTGTTTGGCGCTGGCCATGATGCTGTCGGGTGCATTCAGGCTTTTGCCCTGGTAGGCCTGAACCATCACTTTGGCAATGCGCGAAACCAGATAGGTGTCTTCACCGAAGCCTTCGGATGTACGCCCCCAGCGAGGATCACGGGCGATATCTATCATCGGTGCAAAGGTCAAATCGATACCGTCCGCACTGGCTTCTTTCGCCGCCGTTCGACCGCTCAACTCGATGGCGTCCATATCCCAGCTGGAGGCCAGCGCCAGGCCAATGGGGAAAATGGTTCGATGGCCGTGTATCACGTCCCAGCCGAAAAACATCGGTATTTTCAGGCGGCTTTGTTGAGCCGCGTCCTGCATGGGTCGGTTTACGTAACGGCTCACAGAGCCGTATGTACCACCGATTCGCCCGGCGGCGATCTCTTCGCGTATCTTTTCGGGCGTCATCTTTTCATCAATAGCGATCAGCCGCAGTTGGCCGATCTTTTCCTCCTGGGTCATCTGATTTATCAGGTGGGTGACAAAGTCATCTTTGTTTGACGATTCCATATCGGCCAGGACGGGCAGACTTATAAACCCGATCAGGGCACACAGCAGACGTAATCTTTTCATGATTGCCTTCCCTGTGGCGCATACCACCTGCTTGCCTTTGAAACGCCACCTTTCCTTGTGTTGAAAATCAGAAAGCTGACGTTCAAACATTGCTGCTGACGGGGCTGAAAGCCACTGAGCTTTCAGGATCCCGCATAGAAATAGCGTAGTCGCTCCGACGCTCCTGCCTGAGAGAAAGAATAGAACCGATCAAAAAATGAGTTTGATCCGGGCGCAAAACAACTGTACAAAAACACAGTATATTTTGACTCAGCACTTTCGAGCCCGGAGAACACCATGGCCTCTCTTGCGATGAAAATCACCTTGGAACGTATCACCCTTTTCCAATTCACCCCCGCGCATTGCGCTCAGGCCCGAGCGATGCTGGGTTGGAGTGTGGAGGAGCTGTCTCGGGAATCCGGGGTTTCGGTTGACGCTATTCAGCGCTTCGAGGCGGAGCGTGATGTGCTGGATGTGACCCGGCTTGCGCTGGCTTACCGGTTTGAATCGGAGGGATTGGTTTTCTTCCCGGGGTTCACGCCGGGGAGAGGGATGAATGTGAAAGGGTCTACGCCGAATCCGGTGGGGCGTGGGGATTATGCGATGGTTGAGTGAGGTGTCAGCGAATGAGTGAAGTCAATGGAAGCGACAGCTGTGTTTATGAGGCGCTGGAATATCCCGATGCGGGTGAGATGCGGGCTAAATCTGAATACGTTATGAAGATTGGCATATTTCTCGAAACCGGTCGGCTGAGTAAGACTGAGGCGGCACAAAAGCTCGGACTGTCTCAGGAGGAGCTGAATGAAATGCTCCGCGGAAAATTTCGCGATTTGACCGTGGCAAAGATCTCGGAATATCTAGACCAGCTACAAGATGAACGCAGCTAATTCAGTTGTGAAACTCGGGCCGCTCCCGTGGGTCGGCCCGGGGCGACACATCATCAAGCGTTCTGAGGCTCCACCTGATCACCAACGTTTTCCATCTCCGACCACCAAGCCCCACCCCGCTGCGGATACATCACATTAAACGCCTCCCCCATCTGCGGCGTGGTAATCGAAACATTGCGCTCCCAGGCCAACGCCAGAATGCGGTCGAAGGGTTCGTACCAGGCGTGCATCGACAAATCGAAGGTGCCGTTGTGAATCGGCAATAACCAGCGACCTTTGAGGTCAATGTGCGCTTGCAAAGTTTCCTCAGGCTGCATGTGAACGTGAGGCCACTCGACGTTGTAGGCACCGGTTTCCATGAGCGTCAGATCGAAGGGGCCGTACTGTTCGCCGATGCGTTTGAAGCCATCGAAGTAGCCGCTGTCGCCGCTGAAGAAGATCCGCGTGTCGCCGTCGATCATCACCCACGAGGCCCACAATGTGCTGTTGCCATCGAACAGACCACGACCGGAAAAGTGTTGTGATGGTGTGGCGATGAACTGGATGCCATCAATTTCTGTGCCCTGCCACCAATCCAGTTGGCGCACTTTGCTGGCGTCGACGCCCCACTTGATCAAGGTGTCGCCCACGCCCAGCGGCGTCAGAAAATACTTGGCCTTGTCCGCCAGTTTGAGCACGGCCTGATAATCGAGGTGGTCGTAGTGATCGTGGGACAGGATCACGGCTTCGATAGGCGGCAACTCTTCGAGGCTGATCGGCGGCTGGTGGAAGCGCTTGGGGCCGGCCCATTGCACCGGCGAGGCGCGCTCGGCGAAGACCGGGTCGGTGATCCAGAATTTGTCCCGCAGTTTCAGCAGTACGGTGGAATGACCGAGTCGGTAAACGCTGTGGTTAGGTGCGGCGATCAACGCTGCCTGAGTCAGGGTTTGCACCGGGACGGGTGCGGTCGGGCGGGTGTTACGCGGTTTTTGGAAGATCATGCTCCACATGATGCGCAGGGTTTTGCGAAAGCCTTCGCGCTTAACCTGCGCATGGTTTCGATAGAGCCCTTCTACCTGACGGGAAGCTTCAGGCGTAGAGGCGTTATCCGATGGGGAAGTTAATGTGGCCATGACTGAATGACTCCAGGAAAACCACGTGATTCGCGGTTCTCCGCTTGGGATGGTAAATGGCCAAGGCACGCACGCATCAGCCGGAGACGCTATTCTTCACTGCGCAGGATTAACAAAACATTACACTGCACAGTGTAGTTTCAAGGTTGCATCAAAGCCGATCACAAGTAAACTGCCAAGTGTAATTCTTACTTCTTACTACCGAAGCGTACTTATGACAGCTCCACAGCGCCTCACCGACCGAAAACGCGAAGCGATCATTCAGGCGGCGATTGCCGAATTCCGTGCCAATGGTTTCGACATCACCAGCATGGACAAGATCGCTGCTACCGCCGGCGTGTCGAAGCGCACGGTGTACAACCATTTCCCCAGCAAGGAAGAGTTGTTCGCCGAAATTCTCAATCAATTGTGGGCGCGGGTGACGGCAGAACAAGAAACGCCCTACCGCCCTGATCTGCCGTTGCGCGACCAGATGCGCCTGATGCTGATGGCGAAAATGCAGATGCTGGGCGATGACAATTTTCTCGACCTGGCGCGAGTGGCCATTGCCGCCACCATCCATTCCCCCGAGCGCGCGCAGAACATGGTTGCCCGAATGGGCGAACGTGAAGAAGGCCTGACCGTATGGATCCGCGCCGCCCAGGCCGATGGTCGTTTGAAACCGGTCGCCCCCGAATTCGCCGCTCAACAGATTCAGGGAATGCTCAAATCCTTTGCGTTCTGGCCGCAGATTTCCATGGGTTTGCCCGGCTTGTCAGCCGAAATGCAGAGCACTGTTGTCGAGTCGGCGCTGGACATGTTCCTGGCCTGCTATCAGCTCTGAATCGAGCTGCAATAAATGACAAGGTCTGCCGATTCCGATCACAGGTCGCTCTGAATAAAACACCGCAGTGTGTTTCAGAATGAAACTGGCACTGGGGCTATAGTGAGCCTCAGTCCCAGCGCCATGCAGAGAAGCATCATGACCACGACGACTTGCGACTAAACCCAGCGCCCCCGTCGATCAAGCCTGACCTCGGAAATGCATCAGCACTTCGTGGGCAAGGATCAGCCCAAGGCCTGATGCCCATCAAGACAATTTCAACGCCCGCCCCAACTCATCGAATAACGTCACCACCGAGCGCAAGGCGCGGCAGTCAGGGCGGGTCAGTAACCAGAGCGCTGTGTCGTAACCGTGTAGCGGTTCGCTCAACGGTTGCAGCCCGTCACCGATGAGGAAGTCCGGCAATGCCGCGACACCGAGTCCGGCCCGCACCAGCTCAGTCACCGACAACATGCTGTTGCAGCGATAACCCGGTGTGACGCCGGGCAACTGCTGACGGCGCCACGCGACCGTGGGGTGATCAGGCAGGAAGTCGTCCGGGGCAATCCAGGTCAGCGACGCCAGGTCTTCGCAATTGACCGATTTCAGGTACGCCGCGCTGGCACAGACTCGATACGAGACTTCAGCCAATCGCCGGCCGACCAAGTGCTCGGGCGGTGTGCGGGTCAGGCGCAAGGCGATATCCGCATCCCGACGGCTGAGGTTGGCGAAGTCGTTGGAGGTACTCAATTCGATGGTCAGCGCCGGGTAGGACGGCATGAACCGCGCCAATGCGGGCAACAGCAAACCCTGCAGTACCGAATCGGTGCAGGTCAGGCGCACGGTGCCGCTGATGACTTCACCGCCCTGTTCCACACCAATGCGCGCCGCCTCCAGCGCCTGTTCGGCCCGTTCAGCCTGCTCGGCGAGGGTCTGCGCCAAGGTGGTGGGCAAGTAGCCGGCGCGGCTCTTTTCGAACAGTTGCTGGCCCAGCGCGGCTTCCAGTCGGCGCACGGCGCGAAACACCGTCGAGACGTCGACCTTCAACAGCGTCGACGCCCGCGCCAGAGAGCCGCCGCGCACCAGCGCGAGGATCAGGGACAGGTCGGGATAATCCAGTCGATAGTGCGTCGGTGCATTGATCAATTGGGATAACGCCAATATTGAGTGCGTGAACGCCAATCTATAGTGGGTGCCAGGAATCAACAAGCGTGGAGCGCACTCATGGAAACCCGCCCAATCCGCATCGCCCTGATCGGCGATTACGACTCGAACGTCACCGCTCACCAAGCCATTCCCGTCGCCCTCGGCATGGCCGCCGAACACGCAGGCACAGACGTGCAGTTCCAGTGGTTGGCCACCGACCGCATCAGCACCGATACGCCGCTGACTGACTTCGACGGTTTCTGGTGCGTGCCCGCCAGCCCTTACCGCGATGTGGACGGTGCATTGCGGGCGATTCGTTTTGCCCGTGAACAGCAACGACCCTTCCTGGGTACCTGCGGCGGGTTTCAACACGCCGTACTCGAATACGCCCGACATGTTCTCGGCTGGGACGATGCCGAACATGGCGAGACATCGCCCGAGGCGGCGCGAGTGCTGCTCACACCACTGACCTGCTCGCTGGTGGAGGCGGTCGACAGCATTCATCTGGTTGAAGGGTCGTTGATCGCCCAGGCGTACGAAAGCGCCGAGATTGTCGAAGGATATCGCTGCCGCTACGGGGTTAATCCAGCGTTCGAACGTGAGTTGTTGACCCAACAGCTGTGCGCCGTTGGACACGATGCTTTGGGCGACTTGCGGGCGGTGGAATTGCGCGGGCATCCGTTCTTCGTCGCGACGCTGTTCCAACCTGAACGCGCAGCGCTCAAGGGTAAGCTGCCGCCGCTGGTCCGTGCGTTGATCGCAGCCTGCAAAAGGCAGAAATCATGATCGCCAAGACGCCGCCAGCGCCTTACTACGCGGTGATTTTTACCTCCCTGCGCACCGACGGTGATCACGGTTACGAGCAGGCCGTCAGGCGCATGGTCGAACTGGCCCGTGAGCAACCCGGTTTCCTGGGTGTGGAATCGGCTCGGGGTGAGGATGGACTCGGGATCACGGTGTCCTACTGGGCCAGCGAAGCGGCGATTCTGGCGTGGAAACATCATCCCGAACACAGCGAGATTCGCGAGCGCGGGCGGTCGACGTGGTATTCGGCGTGTCATACGCGGGTGTGCAAGGTTGAGCGGGCTTATGCGTTCAAGCAGTGAGTGATGCGGTGTTCTTCAGGCCTCTTCGCGAGCAGGCTCGCTCCCACATTGGTCTTGTGATCGACACATAACTAATGTGGGAGCGAGCCTGCTCGCGAAGAGGCCAGCACAAACACCACAAAACTCAGCTCTGCACCAGACTGCGAACCGCCGAAATCTCCGGCACTTCCCGCCGATTCATATACACCCGCAACGGCTCGGTGATGTTGATCCGGTCATCGATGTTCTGATCCAGCAACAACTGAATCAACTCACGCTTGAGCGTCATGGCCTGTCCGGAACCCGAGGCCCAGACGAATTCACTGGTGGGAATAATGCCGTCGTCAGCCACGTCCATGCCGAAGGAGTCTTCGCTGAAACGAACAATGTACTGGCCGGTCTTGCGATTGAGGCCGACGAAGCCTTTGAGTTGGTCGGCGGCCTGGCAGATGAGTTCGGAAGTGATGCGCATGATAAACCTCACAAAAGGTCGTAAAGGACCGGTGATCGATGGTTTACACGCAGGGCAAGCGAATGGATTTCCCTCTGCCGGGGAAATGCCGGGGCCAAGAGTACTGCAAAGAACCGCACAAAAGTGCGGAAAAAATCAGCTTTAAACACGTTTATGTCGGTCTGGCGATAGCGCAAGCGGCGCTCAGTTGTTAAAAGAGACGTCTTTGTAAATCTGCGAAAGGACCTCGACCATGCCTGTTACCTTCACCAAGAGCGCCCTGTTGCTGAGTCTGATGCTGGCCCTCGGCCAGGCACAGGCCGCCAGCGAGCCAAGCCCCACCGCATTGGCAACCCGCATGGGCATCCCGCATCCGGCAGTGATCGCCCACCGTGGCGCGTCCTTCGATGCCCCGGAATCCACCGCCGCCGCCTACAAACTGGCCCGAGACCTGGGTGCCGACTACCTGGAAATGGACGTGCAACGCAGCAAGGACGGCGTGCTCTTCGCCCTGCACGACGACAACCTGCAACGCACCACCGACGTAGCCAGTAAATTCCCTGAGCGCAAGGACCGCCCGGCCAACGAGTTCACTATCGCCGAGCTGAAAACCCTCGATGCCGGCAGCTGGTTCAACACCGCCTACCCGGATCGCGCGCGTCCCTCCTACGCCGGCCTGAAGATTCTAACCCTCGACGAAATCATCGACATCGCTCAGGGCAATCCGCTGCACAAGCCAGGCCTGTACATCGAAACCAAAGAACCGAAGCAATTCCCCGGGATCGAGCGCGACCTCAAGGATAAATTGCAGGACCGCGGCTGGCTGAGCCCGGCCGGTTCGAAACTGGCGAAGAGCAATCTGGCGGTGGGCCAGGGCAAAGGCAAGGTCGTGCTGCAAACCTTCGACAAGAGCAGCCTCGAACTGCTCGAGAAGGAAATGCCGAAAGTGCCAAAAATCCTCCTGCTATGGGTTGGCGAAGGCAGCATCGAGCCGAAGTCCAAGGTGACGTTTGCTGAATCCGGTGACAAAGACAAAGCCACTTATTACGCCAAACAACAACCGAAAGACAAAGCCGAGTTCCAGCAATGGGTCGAGTACGCCAAAGCCCAGGGCGCGATCGGCACCGGTCCTTCTGCCGCGCTGGCCAAGGGTGGCGATCAGAGCTACTCGGACCTGGTGCAACCGTGGATGAACCAGTACACCCACGATCAGGGCTTGCTGGTGCACGTCTACACCATCGACGATGCCGTGGATTACCAGAAAGTCATGGACGCCGGTGTCGATGGCATCTTCACCAACCGCGCCAGCGAACTGCTCAAGTTCTACAAACGCCCGGCGGCTGCCAGTGTTGCGCAATTACTGCAGAACAACGGTTATTGATGAACGAGGGAACGATCTTTACTCAGTCCCGATCGGAGAATTAAGGGTGGATTAAGTTGCGCCGGTTAACCTGATCCCACTTAAACAGATCACCCCAAGGAAAGAACCTCATGAAAACCCTGACTGCCCTGTTCACTGCCGCGGCCCTGACCCTCACCGCTGGCCTGGCCCAGGCCGATGTCCGCGTCGACCAGATCCCTGAGCTGGTCAAGAGCGGCAAGATCAAGCCACTGGAAGAAATGAACCAGGCGGCTCTGAAATTGCACCCAGGTGCAACCATCACCGACACCGATCTGGACAACCACTTCAATAACTACGAGTACGAAGTGGAACTGAAAACCGCTGACGGCAAAGAATTTGACGTGGACTTCGATGCCACCACCGGCAAAGTCCTGAGCGACAAGCAAGACACCTGATGCACACATAAAAAGCCGCACGATTTTCGGATCGTGCGGCTTTTTTTGCATGTCCGATTCAGACAATCAAGTCGCGCCAACGCAGCGCCAGCCCGCTAGAATCCCACCATGTTGTTCAGGCAGAGGTCGATTGAAATGGGGCAAGCAGCGGCTGCAGACATCGCCACGATCGGCCGGATCAGCGCGGTGCCGGCGATTCTTCAGGTGATCCGTGAGTTGACCGGCCTGCGCTTCGCCGCGGTGGCTCGCGTTACCGAAGACTCCTGGACCGCTTGCGCTGTGCTTGATCAACTGGATTTCGGTTTGCAAGTCGGCGGTGAACTGGATCTGGTCACGACGCTGTGCCATGAAATTCGCCAGGCGCATCATTCGGTGGTCATCGACAAGGCCAGTGAAGACCCGCTTTACCGCGATCACCACACCCCTCGTCTCTATCAGTTCGAAAGCTACATCGCCGTGCCGATTTTCCGCACCGATGGACGCTTTTTCGGCACCATCTGCGCCCTCGACCCCAACCCTGCACCACTCAAATCCAGCACGATCCAGAGCACCATGGAATCCTTCGCCCGCATGCTGGCGCTGCAGATCGAGGCCGAAGAAACCCTGCAGCAAACCGAAGCAGCGCTGCGGCAGGAACGCGAAACCGCCGAACTGCGCGAACAGTTCATCGCCGTGCTCGGACATGACCTGCGCAACCCCTTGTTCGCCATCAGCGCCGGCGCTGAAATGCTCTTGCGCAAACTCCCTGACCCGGCGAATGAGCAACGGGTGCGGCATATCCTCACCAGCGCCCAACGAGCAAGCAGACTGGTCGACGACGTACTGGATTTCGCTCGCAGCTCTTTGGGACGTGGCATTCCTGTCAACATTGAGCCGTCCCCGGACCTTGAAGAGGCATTACGGCATGTGATTTCTGAGGTCCAGAGCGTCCATCCCGACCGCATCATCAAGTCGTCCATCGGCGACTTGCACAGCGTTCATTGCGATCGTGAGCGGCTTGAGCAGTTACTCTCCAATCTGGTGGCGAACGCGGTTGCCCACGGAGATCCCGACGGATCGATCGATATCAGTGCGCAGATCAAGGAAGGGCAGTTGGTGCTGAGTGTGAAAAATCAGGGGCAGATTGCCGACGATGCGCTGCCTCACCTGTTCCGGCCCTACTCGCGACCGGCCAGCGGTACACCGCAGGCCGGCCTCGGGTTGGGGTTGTACATTGCCAGTCAGATTGCGCAGTCCCATGGCGGAAAACTGGACGTGGTATCGACCGAGCAACAGGGCACGACGTTTACCTTCAGTCTTCCAGCACGGATTTAAGCGGTTGTACTGACCAAAGAACCCGAAGCGCTGGAATCGGAATCCTGCAACGCCTGCAACAACGCCGCCGTCGCCGTCCGCAATGAGCCCGATGTCGTCGCGATCTGCGACTGCGCTAGGGGATTACGATGGTCATCGACATCGACACGACTGACTTGAGATCGACTGTGTACCGACTCGGTAAGCAAACCGGTACACAGCCCTTCCGGTTACGCGCTTAAACGCGCCGTCACTTCATTCAACTGCCCCGACAACCCGTGCAGGTTGTGGCTGGCCGCTTCGGTGCGCTGCACATTGTCCAGGTTGGTGCTGGCGATGCTGGTGATTTCGGTGAGGTTGCGCGAGATGTCTTCGGCCACCGAGGTCTGCTCTTCGGCGGCGGTGGCGATCTGGCGGTTCATGTCGCGGATCGCTTCCACGGCAAGGGTGATGCGTTCCAGCATGGCGCCGGCCTGGGTCACTTGCTCGACACTTTCTTCACTGCGCGACTGACCGCTTTCAATCGCCTGGGCCGCATTCACCGCACCGGTTTGCACGGTTTGGATGATCTGGTTGATTTCGATGATCGACGCCGCCGTGCGCTGGGCCAGGCTGCGGACTTCATCGGCGACCACGGCGAACCCGCGCCCTGCTTCACCGGCACGGGCCGCTTCAATGGCGGCGTTGAGCGCCAGCAGATTGGTCTGCTCGGCGATGCCGCGAATCACTTCCAGTACCTTGCCGATGCGCCCGCTGTCGGTTTCCAGACGACGGATGACCGTGGCGGTGTTGGCAATTTCACCACGCATTTGGGTGATGGTGTGAATGGTGCCCTGCATGACTTTTTCGCCCTGCTGAGCAGACTGGTCGGCATCGTCGGCGGCACGCGCGGCATCAGCGGCGTGACGCGCGACTTCTTGCGCGGTGGCGGACATTTCGTTCATCGCCGTGGCCACCTGATCGGTGCGGTTGAACTGCTCGTTGGTGCCGCTGGCCATGTGGCTGGCGATGGAATTCAGTTCACCGCTGGCGCTGTCCAGATCCTTGGCACTGCGCTGCAAACGGCTGAAGGTTTCGGCGAGGAAATCGCGCAGGGTGTTGGCCGCTACCGCCAACTTGCCCAACTCATCCTGTCGGCTGCTGGCCACGCGTTCGGCAAACTTGCCCTGGCTGAGTTGCGCCACGTACTCGATCAATTTGCGAATCGGTTCCACCAGGTTGCGGTTGACCAGCCACAGGCTCAACAGGCCGATCAGCAGACCCGAGGCGAGCATCACAATGGTCCCCAGCAACACGGTGCGATCGGCGTCGGCGCTGATCAGCTTCGATTGCTCAACACCCTGCTTGCGCATTTCGCTGACCAACTCGCTCATCTGATCGCTGGTGGCACGGTCCACACCTTTGACCGCCGTGTCGCCAGCCGTTGGGTCGGCACCTGCCGCCACATAGGCGTCACGACCTTTTTGATAAGCCGTACCCAACAGGCGATGTTCGTCCCGCAGGCGTTCGATGCGAGTTTTGAGTTGCGGGTCAATGCCCTTCTGCCCGGCCAATTCACCGAGGATGCCCTGCACATCGCGCTGACGCGCCTCGAATTGCTTCCAGTATTTGTCCAGGTCCGCAGGCTGCTTGCCGCGTAGCAGAACGTTTTTCCACTCCTGAACCTGAACCTTGAATTGCAGGTTGGCTTCATCGATCAATTGCGAGGTGTGCAGCGGGCCTTCGATCAGATTCGCGTAGTTCTGAACACCGTTGGACAGAAAGTGAAAGCAGGCCAGGGCGATCAGCAACATGGCCAACAGGCTGCCGCTCAACAAGGCGAGGATTTGCGCTCTCAAAGATTTTTGCAAAAACATCGAGTGATACTCATGACAGGGATGAAGCACGCAGGCGTGCAAGGTGTCCGGACATCCCTGTCGGCGACGCTGGCCCAAGACCGGACCGCGAAATTCAACATCAGCTTCATCGGCGTGCCAGAGCCTTTCTTTAGCGCATCCGACCACCGGCAGAGGTGAATTTTCAGCGCCACGAGACTGTCACAAAACCGTCAAAAATCCTTGCGATGATGCGGCTCAAGTGAACCTGTGAAACCCGCCGTAACGCGATCTGTAGCACCTGGCGAGCCTGCTGCTACACAAAGCGACCGACAGTGCCTCCTTCAGTGAGCTCTCATGAACCACAGCATCGACCAAAGCCATCGCGACCCGGACCTGTTCGGTCTGCTGTACGGTTTCAGTTTTCGTCCCGGTGAGCGCGGCCGGGAGATCGACTCGGCCAAGGCCCTGCAATGCCTGCAACAGCCCGGCGAAAGCGATGAATTTCTCTGGCTGCACCTGAACCTCGCCCACGCCGCCTGCGAGCGCTGGATGAAGAGCCATCTGGAATTGCCGGACGAGTTTTTCGAAGCATTGCACGAGGGTTCACGTTCGACGCGCATCGAGCATGTGGATTCGGCGTTGCTGGCGGTGGTCAACGATGTGGTGTTCAACCTCAGCAGCATGGTCTCTTCGGATGTCTCGACGCTGTGGGTCTGCGCCCGCAGTCGGCTGATCATCAGCGCACGCCTGCAACCGCTGCACTCGGTAGACAAGCTGCGCTCGTCGGTGAAGGCCGGTGAGTGCTTTCGCTCGCCGCTGGAATTGCTGGTGCATCTGCTGCGCGATCAGGGTGAAGTGCTGACCCAGATCGTGCGCAAGACCAGCCTCAGCGTCGATCAAGTCGAAGATGAGTTGCTGTCCTCGCGGCTGTCGACCAATCGCGCCGAACTGGGTGCCAACCGCCGGGTGCTGGTGCGCCTGCAACGCTTGTTGGCGCTGGAGCCGGGCTCATTGCTGCGCCTGCTCAATCGCCCACCGCAATGGTTGCAGAAGGAAGACGTCAAGGAACTGCGCAAGTCCACCGAGGAGTTCGCGCTGATCATCAACGACCTCACGGCGTTGGGCGAGCGGATCAAACTGTTGCAGGAAGAAATCGCCGCCAACCTCAACGAACAGAGCAACCGCACGCTGTTCACCCTGACCGTGGTGACGGTGCTGGCGTTGCCGATCAACATCATCGCCGGGTTCTTTGGCATGAACGTCGGTGGGGTGCCGCTTTCCGGTGATCCGGAGGGGTTCTGGATTCTGGTGGCATTGGTCGCGACGTTTACCGTGATCGCCGGGCGTTGGGCGTTTCGTAAGCGCCAGGATTATTAAGATCAAAAGATCGCAGCCTCGTTTCACTCGACAGCTCCTACAGGGTTGCGCATTCCAAATGTAGGAGCTGTCGAGTGAAACGAGGCTGCGATCTTTTGATCTGCCTTTAAAAACCCCAAACCCTGACCCAGGGCAGTCTCTCTGTAACATTCAGCAACGATCATGACCGACACTCCTTCCTCAGGATTGTCCGTCATGGCTACTCCTTCCTTCTCCGCCGCCCAGGCGCCCGCCAGTAGCGCCAAACCGCAACTCGACAAGAAACCCGGCCTGCTGACCATCGTGATTTTCTTCGCGGTGCTGGGCAGCGGACTGTTGTTCACGGCTTACAGCCTGATGCACGACATGAACGAACTCGGCACCGTGGTGACCACTTGGACGCCGTTTCTGCTGTTGGGCACCTCGGCACCTGGTGGCTGGGCTTGCCAGCGTCTTCGTCGCACACCCTGATCGGCTCGATCATCGGTGTCGGCGTGGCCAATGCCTTGATGCACGGTCACGATGGCACCAGCGGTGTGGACTGGGCTCAGGCGACTAAAATCGGTTACGCGCTGCTCTTGTCGCCGTTGATCGGTTTCGGTTTTGCCGCGCTGTTGCTGCTGGACTTGCGGGCTTTCGTCAAGAATCGTGCGCTGTATAAAGCACCGAAGGGCAACACCCCGCCACCGTGGTGGATTCGCGGCATGTTGATCCTGACCTGCACCGGCGTGTCCTTCGCCCACGGTTCCAACGACGGCCAGAAAGGCATGGGCCTGATCATGCTGATTCTGGTGGGCACCCTGCCGATGGCTTACGCACTGAACCGCACCATGCCGGCAGACCAGGCCTTGCAGTTTGCTTCGGGGGTGGCCGGGACCATGGTCGCCAACGGCGGCGGCTTGCAGATGAAGACCATCCGCAATCTGCTGATGGCCTGGGTGTTGACCTTGCCGGCGGCGATTCTGTTGTCGGGCAGTTTGTATTGGTTGTTCACCCAGCTGTTTTAAGGTCAGGTGGTTGACCGGATCACCTGCCCTAACCAATCCATGAAGGCCCTGACCCGCAACGGCAAATGCCGTTGCCGGGCATAGAGCAGCGAAACCTCCATGGAGGGAGCGTTGAGCTGCGGCAGCACCGCGACCAGCTCGCCACTGATCAGGTGGGGCTGCATGCCCATCAGCGGCGCCTGAATCAAACCAAAACCACCCAGACACGCCGACTCGTAACAATCGGTGCTGTTGACCGTGACACTGCCCGCCATCGCCACTCGATGCACCGTGCCCTCTTGCTCGTACACAAAACCCTCCGACCGTGAACCCAGTACGCCGACGTAATGGACCAGCCGATGCTGCGCCAGGTCTTCGAGCCGTTCAGGCACGCCATAACGCCGCAGATACGCGGGGCTGGCGCAGTTGACCATCGCAAAATCGCACACGCGGCGAGCGACCACCGATTGATCCGGCTGCGCGCCGACTCGCACCACGCAATCAAACCCTTCACTGAGCAAATCGACCCGGCGGTCGGTGCTGCTGATTTCCAGCTCGAGATTGGGGTGCTGAGCCATGAACTCGGGCAGACGCGGCATCACCACTTGACGCGCCAGAATGTTCGGCATGTCGATGCGAATCCGCCCAACGAGCGATGCCTCGTCCTGGCGAAACAGCCCTTCGATTTCGTCCATGTGCGACAGCAAATCCTTGCTGCGCTCGTACAGTACCAAGCCGTCCTGAGTCGCCTGAACCTTGCGCGTGGTGCGTTGCAGCAAACGCGTGCCTACCAGCCGTTCGAGCGCCTGGACGTGCTCGGATACGGTGGACCTGGGCAAACCCAGGCTTTCGCCGGCGAGGGTAAAACTCGACATCTCGCTGACACGAACGAAGGTGCGCAGCAGTTCCAGTTTGTTCATGGGCCCACCTTTTATTGTTCGGATTAACCGACCAGTGATTCCGATTCCAGCCTGTTTATCACTTCAGGCCGGAAAGTCGCCGACATGTTGCGCAGCCGTTTTGAGGCGCCGGGCGCAATCGAAACCGATTTCGGCGGCGGTACGGTGCGTGATAACAGCGACGTGAACAGCTACGTTGCCGGCAATACCGCGCTGGGTCGCGTTGGTCAGCCGGATGATATAGGTGCCGCGATTGCGCTGCTGCTGGCACCGGGTAGCCAGTGGATCAATGGGCAGCGTGTCGAAGCTTCGGGCGGGATGTTTTTGTAAACGCCATCAAGATCAAGAGATCGCAGCCTCGTTTCACTCGACAGCTCCTACAGGGATCGCATTCCAACGTAGGAGTTGTCGAGTGAAACGAGGCTGCGATCTTTGCTTTTAAGCTTCGTAAGACTGACGCAGGACAAACCGCTCCCGCACCACGTCATACACCCAATGGTAGACGTAGGTGTACGGCAGGAAAAACAGCAACACACCGATGTCCAGCAGGAACGCTTGCCACAGACTGATGTTCAGCCACCAGGCGATCAGTGGCACTCCCACCGCAACCAAGCCGCCTTCAAACAGCAGCGCATGGGCAACACGCACCCAAGCGTTGTGCTTGATGGCAAAGCGTTTGAGCACTCGGTCGAACAGGCCGTTGAAGACCACGTTCCACGCCAGGGCAAGGGCGGCGATGACCAGGGTGACGACACCCATCTCAAGCATCGGTTTGTCCATGATCCACGCCAGCAGCGGTGTACAGATCAAGATGGCCAGCACTTCGAAACCGATGGCCTGGAAAATACGTTCAGTGATGGATTTGTTGACGTTCATGAACAGAGTCTCCTGAGTGACTGTGGTTGCCATGATCCAGCCTCACACCGATACTTCATAACCAATAACCATCGATCAAGGCGATAGTTCATGGCGTCTCAAGAAGTGTTGCAGGCGTTTGTTCAAGCGGCGACTCAAGGTTCATTTTCCGCGGCGGCACGCAAACTGGGGCGCAGTCAGTCGACCATCAGCGCTGCGGTGGCGAGCCTTGAAATCGATCTGAACCTGACACTGTTCGACCGCAGCAGCCGCAAGCCGAGTCTGACTCCGGCCGGGTACGTGATGCTGCAACGGGCCGAGGAAATTCTGGCCGCCACCAGCCGGCTGGAAATGACCGCCAGCCAGCTGTCCCAAGGGGTCGAACCAAAACTGACCGTGGCGATTTCCGACACCTATCAATCCGACCGTTTCGAAGCGGCGCTCAGCGCTTTCGAGCAGCGTTATCCAGACCTGGAACTCGAATGCCTGATCGCCGAATGCGATGACCTGGTGGCGCTGGTGCAACGCGGTCGAGCACATGTCGCCTTCGCCGAAAAACAGGACAGTTACCCGCCGGACCTGGTCAGTTCGACCGTGGAAGAACGGACGGAGATTGCCCTGTTCGTGTCTCAAGCGCATCCGTTGGCGGCGCTGAGCCACATCGATCAAGACATGTTGCAACAACACCGGGAACTGCGTCTGGCGACGATCGTCAATCCGTATGAAAGCCGTGCGAAGGGACGCGTCTGGTCGGCGCCGAGTTATCTGATGCTGCTGGAAATGGCCCAGGGCGGATTCGGCTGGGCGCCGTTGCCCCGGTGGCTGGTGGAGCGGTTTGGTGCAGGGACGCTGGAGGAACTGGACGTGCGCGGCTGGCCGAAACCGGTGTTCGTCGATGCGCTGTGGTCGCGGCTGCATCCACCGGGGCCGGCGGGGAGTTGGTTGTTAGGCAAGATGTTGGAATGAAGGTCCTGCGGCCCTTATCGCCGAATCATCACTCCAACGCCTTGATCCGGGCCTCGATAAACCGCCGCTCCGGCATTTGCTGCGTCAACTCAAGCGCTCGCTCATACGCCCCCCGAGCCTCCTCAACCCTTCCCAACTGCCGACAAAACTCCGCCCGTGCCGAGTGCGCCAAGTGGTAATCCAGCAGATCCCCCCGCGCCAGAATCCCTTCAACCAACGTCAGCCCCGCCAACGGTCCATCGCGCTTGGAGATCGCCGCGGCACGGTTCAATTCAATCACCGGTGAAGGCACCGCCCGCAACAGCACGTCATACAGACCGACAATCTCCAGCCAGTCCGTTTGCGCCGCCGTGGGCGCTTCGGCGTGCACCGCTGCAATCGCCGCTTGCAGGCAATAAGGCCCGAAACGCCGGGTCGTCAGCGCCCGCTCCACCAGTGCGCAACCTTCAGCAATCATCTCGGCGTCCCACAACGTACGATCCTGCTCATCCAGCACAATCAACTCCCCGCTCGCTGACGTCCGCGCCGGGCGTCGGGACTCATGCAGCAGCATCAGCGCCAACAGCCCCATCACCTCGGATTCGGGCAGCAGTTCCATCAACAAACGACCGAGCCGAATCGCTTCGCGGGTCAAATCCTCACGGGTCAGTTCGGCGCCGACTGACGCGGAATAACCTTCGTTGAACACCAGGTAAATCACCCGCAGCACGCTGTCCAGGCGCTCGGGCAATTCCGCCAGGGTCGGCACCTGATAAGGAATTTTCGCGTCACGGATTTTGGCCTTGGCGCGCACGATGCGCTGGGCGATGGTCGCAGGTGCCGACAAAAAGGCCCGGGCGATTTCCTCCGTGGTCAGGTCGCAGACTTCGCGCAGCGTCAATGGCACCTGGGCGTCCGCCGCCAGTGCCGGGTGGCAACAGGTGAAGATCAAGCGCAGGCGATCGTCTTCCACGTCTTCGTCACTCCAGTCGGCCTGCTCCAGCGCCTCCAGTTGAGCGATCAGCATCGGTTGCGACGCGATGAAGCGTGCGCGCCGACGCAACACATCGATGGCCTTGAAGCGCCCCGTGGACACAAGCCAGGTGCGCGGATTGTCCGGCACTCCGTCACGCTGCCAGCGCTCGACCGCGATGAAAAACGCCTCGTGCAAGGCCTCTTCGGCGAGGTCGAAATCGCCGAGCAACCGAATCAGGGTCGCCAGAATCCGCCGCGAGTCTTTGCGGTAAACCTGCTCGACCTGCGCCCGTACCGACTCGCCAGGCATCAGTCGGGCATGCCTACGGTCAACTGGCGAACGGGACGCACCTCGACACTGCCAACCCGGGCCGCCGGGATGTTGCCGGCGACTTGTATCGCTTCATTGAGGTCTTTGGCATCGATCAGATAAAAGCCGGCCAATTGCTCCTTGGTTTCGGCGAACGGGCCGTCGGTGATCGACATTTTGCCGTTGCGCATGCGCACGGTGGTCGCGGTCTGCACCGACTCCAGCGCCTCGGCGGCGACCATTCGACCGCTGCCCTGGATCGACTCGGCGTACGCCATGCACTCGGCGTCTTTCGGGCTCTCGGGCAACGAGTGCAGTTCGTGCTCGTTGCTGTAGACCAGGCATAAATACTTCATGGGGCTCTCCCGGATCGAACTGATCAACTATGGCTGCAGTTTGGTGCTTTCGCGACATTCCCGACGATCAGCCGGACGATCAAGGTTCAAGGTTGAACAGCGCCGTCCCGCTCATCATGTCGAACGGGGCCGACCAGTGTTCGTGGACGATGTGCCATTGCCCATCGTCGCGCCGATAGCAGGCGGTCACGCGCATCCAGCAGGCCTGGGTTTCGCCCTTCTCATTAGTGCCGCCGCAATGGGCCAGCCAATGGGCAAACGCGATGTGCTCGTCCGCCACGATGTTCATCTGGTCGAAATCAAACGTGTGCGCGCCCTGGCACATTTCCAGGCACTCCTGCCAATGCGCGCGGTAGGCCGCCTTGCCGCGAAATTGCAGGGCCTTGACCGCATCGTAGGAGACGACGTCGTCGGCATACAGGGGCATGAGTTTCTCGACATCCTTGGCGATGACCGCCTGACGATAGGTGTCGATCAGGGTCTGAATCTCGTGCGTAGCGTTCATGGTGGTTCTCCGTGGTTTTTGTGGTGAAGACACCCTTAGTCGTCTGGCGAAAAGCCAAATCGACAGCCGAAATAAAAATAATCTGGAACGCAAACTCGTTAGAATTCGAAACACATTTATGTTGGAAAAAGGACACTCCAGTGACAGCCCGACTCGTGCCTTACGAAAGCCTGAACGCGCGCCAGCGCCGTCAGGTCGAGGCCATTGAAGTTCACAAAGAACAAATCAAATTCTCCGGCGACATCCACGGTGCGTTGCACACCTTGCTGTCCAAACCCGGCCCCGGCGTCAAAGGATTTGCCCTGCTGGCCGAGGAGGTTCCCGTGGCCTTTCTGCTGCTCAAGCGCCCGCCCGTGTTGCCGGCGTGGGCCAATGAACACAGCGCCACCCTGCATGCGCTGCAAGTCGATCATCGGGCCCAGGGCAAAGGCTATGGCAAGGCCTGCCTGCAAGCTTTGCCCGATGTGGCGCTTCAGGCGTTTCCGGAAATAAAGGGACTGGAGTTGTCGGTGGACGCGGACAATGAGGCCGCCATTGCGCTCTACGCAAAATTCGGCTGGATCGACAGCGGTGAGGCCTATAAGGGACGGATCGGTTACGAACGGCGGATGGGGCTGATTTTCTGAGGTGGTTATGCTCAACAGCATCAAAGAACTGGAAGCAATCTACGGCCAACCGCACGACCGCGCCGTACGCAAGCAGATCCCCTTTCTGAACGAGGACTATCAGGCGATGGTCCGCACCTCGCCGCTGGTGATCGTCAGCTCGATAGGTCCCGATGGCATGGACGGTTCGCCACGGGGTGACACGCCGGGTTTTGTGCGGATCATTGATCAGCGCACCCTGGCGATTCCGGATCGGCCGGGCAACAACCGTATCGACACCCTGCGCAACGTCGTGCTCGATTCGCGGGTGTCGCTGCTGTTCATCATTCCGGGGATCGGCGAGACATTGCGGGTCAACGGCACGGCGCAGATCAGCAATGAACCCGAGTTGCTGGAGAGCTTCGCGGTGAACGGCAAACCGGCGCGCACGGTGATGCTGGTCACGGTGGAAGCGGCGTACTTCCACTGCTCGAAAGCGATTGTGCGTTCGGATTTGTGGAACCCCGAGAAGCATCTGGATCGCTCAGCGTTGCCGACGGCGGGTGCCTTTCACAAGCGTTTGAACGATGGGCAGTTCGATGCCGAGACCTATGACCGGGAAGCGCCGGCGAGAGTGCGCGACAGTCTCTACTGACACAACGCCCCCCCTTGTAGGAGCTGTCGAGTGCAACGAGGCTGCGATCTTTTGATTTTGGCGGTTTTGAAGCGGCTGAAGAGCAAGATCAAAAGATCGCAGCCTCGTTGCACTCGACAGCTCCTACAGGGCTCGTTACAGCTCCAGAATCATCTCATGCCACGCCATGCCTCCATGGTCAGACGCTGAAGGCTTGATATAGGCAAACCCAAACCCGGCATAGAGCGGAATATGCCGCTCCTTGCACATCAGGTTGATGCTGGTCTTGCCCAACGCGCGCATCCGCTCGATGAAGTCGCCCATCAAACGTTTCGCCATCCCCTGCCCCTGATAATCCGGGTGCACCACCACCGACATAATCACCACGTGTGGCCCGGCCGAGTCGTGGCCGATCAGTTCCTTGAACGCCTCGTCCGACATTTCCACCTGAAACGCCGCACCGGAATTGATGAAACCGGCTACAACGCCGTCGACTTCGACCACGATGAAACCTTCGGGCCAGGTGGCGATGCGGGTGGCGATTTTCTCGCGGGTTGCCGCTTCGTCGCCTTCGTAGGCAACGGTTTCGATGGCGTAGCAGCGGTCCAGATCGGCAGGTGTGACGTGGCGGATGACGGTGTTCATGGCAGCTCGGAATCAGCGAGGGAAAGGCTGGGGATCATAAATCAGCGCCACCACGACATCGAGAGGCGAATCGCCGATCCGCCTCCCGATGCAGTCATTACGCCTTGAGCGGCAGCCAGATTTCCAGCACCCCGGTGTTGAGCTTCGGGTTGAAGTCTTCACTGTAGCGTTCGAACTCCGGGGCGTCCGCCGCCTGATAACCGGACTGCGGCAGCCAGGTTTTCCAGATGTACTGAAAAGTTTGCGGCAAGGTATCCAGAGAGCCCTTGTGTTCGAACACGGCGTAGTGCTGAGGCAGGACCTCGACCCAACGGTATTTCTCCGGCAGGTCGTCAAGTTTGCTGATTTCAACGCCAGCGATGTATTCGAAGCCGCCCTTGCCATCCGGATTGCAGCAGATGCCGTAGGTCACTTCGCTTTTTTGACCGGGAATTCGGCCAATCTCGGGAATGAATTTCTCCCAGAGATCGGGAATGCCTTTAGTGGTGTCTGCGGTAAATCGTCCGCCAAGCCCGGCAATGAGCAGAAAATGCCCGCTCTCGAAGCGTGGCTCGGCCAGTTTGACGTCTGCTTGCTCATCCATGACTCAACTCCTGGAACAAAAAAGTGGGTTCGGCTGGAAGTATAGAAGCCAAACCCGATTCGCCAAATCACAGTGCGTGCAACTGCTCGACGGCACCGGCGCCTATGAACTCGTTATATCCCGATAGGATCACGTAGACCGCGAAATAGCAGAAGATCGCCGCCGATGCCATGTAGGAGTAACGCAGCAATTTGTCACCCAGCAACTTGCCGCCGTGACTCGCTGCGAAGCACAACGCGACGCACCACAGCACGCCGGCGCAAAGAAACCCGCCGAGAAACAGCGCCGAGCTGAGTGCGTCACCGCCGCCGGAACGAGCGATCAATGTGCCGCCCACCGCAGCGAACCAGAGAATGGCGCTGGGTGATGACATCGCGAGGAAGATCCCGCGAAAAAACTCGCGCCGATGGGAGTTCTGACCCACCTCTTCGGCCTGCGCCAGTACCGCCTCATGGTGAATCGCCGAATAGATCATCTTCGCTGCGAAGTACAGCAACAGCGCCGAACCACCGATCCACAGCACCCAGCGCACAGTTTCGTATTGCAGCAAAACGGTCATCCCGGCCAAGGCCAGCACGGCGTAGATCAGGTCGCCGACACACGTCCCCAAACCCAGCGCAAAGCCTTGAAAATAGCCGCGTTGCATCGCCAGCGTGATCATCGCGATATTGGCCACGCCGATGTCCAGGCACAGCGAAAGGCTCAGCAAGAAGCCACTGGTAAATTCCATCAACCGATTTCCTTCGGACAAATTTGTTTACATAGTCGCTGGACAGTTTGCCACATCAGCCCTTACATTCCGCCACAGGTCACCGCAGTGACCAGCGTCGCTCGGACGGTTCCGGGCGCTCACGTTATTCGAGGCAACAATGGCTAACCCAGGTTCGCCGCGCCGCTTTGCGCGCATAGATCGACTCCCCCCTTACGTATTCAACATCACTGCCGAGCTGAAGATGGCCGCCCGTCGTCGCGGCGAAGACATCATCGACTTCAGCATGGGCAACCCTGACGGCCCGACACCGCCGCACATTGTCGAAAAACTCGTCACCGTCGCCCAGCGCGAAGATACCCACGGTTACTCGACGTCCAAGGGCATTCCGCGTCTGCGCCGGGCGATTGCCAATTGGTACAAGGATCGCTACGCGGTCGACATCGACCCGGAAAGCGAAGCCATCGTGACCATCGGCTCCAAGGAAGGCCTGGCGCATTTGATGCTGGCCACCCTCGACCAGGGCGACACCGTTCTGGTGCCGAACCCGAGCTACCCGATTCACATTTACGGCGCGGTGATTGCCGGCGCCCAGGTGCGTTCGGTGCCGTTGATTCCGGGCGTGGACTTCTTCGCCGAACTGGAAAGCGCCATTCGCGGCTCGATTCCGAAACCGAAAATGATGATCCTCGGCTTCCCGTCGAATCCCACTGCTCAATGCGTGGAGCTGGACTTCTTCGAGCGGGTGATCGCCCTCGCCAAGCAGTACGACGTGTTGGTGGTGCACGACCTGGCCTACGCCGACATCGTCTACGACGGCTGGAAAGCCCCCTCGATCATGCAAGTACCGGGCGCCAAGGACATCGCGGTGGAGTTTTTTACCCTGTCCAAGAGCTACAACATGGCGGGCTGGCGCATCGGTTTCATGGTCGGTAATGCCGAACTGGTCAACGCCCTGGCGCGGATCAAAAGCTACCACGACTACGGCACGTTCACCCCGCTGCAAGTCGCGGCCATTGCGGCGCTGGAAGGCGATCAGCAGTGCGTCAAAGACATCGCCGAGCAGTACCGGCAGCGGCGCAACGTGCTGGTCAAAGGCCTGCATGAACTGGGCTGGATGGTCGAGAATCCAAAAGCGTCGATGTATGTCTGGGCGAAGATTCCCGAGGCTTATGCGCACCTGGGCTCCCTGGAGTTCGCCAAGAAACTGCTGGCCGAAGCCAAGGTTTGCGTCTCGCCGGGCGTAGGGTTTGGGGAGTATGGGGATGATCACGTGCGCTTCGCGCTGATCGAAAACCAGGACCGGATTCGTCAGGCAGTACGCGGGATTCGCGGGATGTTCCGGGCGGATGGGTTAGTCAACAAACCTTGACGCCCTACACATAACACTGTGGGAGCGAGCCTGCTCGCGAAGAGGGCGTGTCAGTCAACGTTGATGTTGATTGACATACCGCATTCGCGAGCAGGCTCGCTCCCACATTTTTGTTTTGCGGTGTTTACTTAAACGAACATCGACAACAGCAGGATAAAGCCCAGCGCAACGATGGACAGGATGGTTTCCATCGCGGTCCAGGTCTTGAAGGTTTCCGCCACGGTCATGTTGAAGTACTGCTTCACCAGCCAGAAACCCGCGTCGTTGACGTGAGACAGGATCAACGAACCGGCACCGGTCGCCAGTACCAGCAGCTCACGGTTTACACCCGGAATCATCCCCACCACTGGCACCACGATGCCGGCGCCGGTAATGGTGGCCACGGTTGCCGAACCGGTCGCGATACGAATCACCGCCGCCACCAGCCACGCCAGAAGGATTGGCGAAATCTGCGCTTCCACTGCCATGTTGCCAATGACATTACCGACGCCGCTGGTCACCAGCATCTGCTTGAAGCCACCACCGGCACCGATGATCAGGATGATTGCGGCGGTCGGCGCAAGGCTGGCATCCAGCCATTTGAGCATCTGGTTGGACCCAATGCCCTGCTTGTAACCGAAGGTGTACAGCGACAGCAGCAACGCCAGCAGCAGTGCCGAGATCGGATGACCGATCAGGTCCATGAAAGTGCGGAAGAAGTTGCCTTCCGGCAGCACCACATCGGCAAAGGTCTTGAGCAGCATCAGGAACACCGGCGACAGCACGGTGATCAAGGTGATGGCGAAGCTCGGGAGATCGGCAGAATCGTTATCACGCGCCAGTTGATCGACCAGTTCCTGGTTAGGATGACCCGGAATGTACTTGGCAATGAAAGTGCCGTAGATCGGGCCGGCGATGATGGCCGTTGGCAGCGCAACAATCAGGCCGTACAGAATGGTTTTACCGATATCGGCACCGAACACGCCAATGGCCAGCAACGGACCCGGGTGCGGCGGAACCAGACCGTGCACGGCCGAAAGACCGGCCAGCAGCGGGATACCGATCTTGATGATCGACACGCCGGTACGCCGGGCAACGATGAACACCAGCGGGATCAACAGCACGAAGCCGATTTCGAAGAACAGCGGGATGCCGACCAGGAAGGCCGCGAACATCATGGCCCACTGCACCTTGTCCTTGCCGAACGCTCGGATCAGGGTTTGGGCAATCTGATCCGCCCCGCCCGACTCGGCCATCATTTTGCCGAGCATGGTGCCCAGCGCGAGGATAATCCCGACGAAACCGAGCACCCCACCGAAGCCGTCCTGGAACGCCTTGATGATGGTGCCAATCGGCATGCCGGAGGTCAGCCCGAGAAAGGCGGCGGCGATGATCAGGGCGATGAAGGGGTGAAACTTGAACTTGGTGATCAAGACGATAAGCCCGATCACCGTGACCACTGCATCGAGCAGCAGGAACGTCTCGTGGGACATGCCAAACATTAGGGGTGTCTCCTGGTTGTTGTTGTTATTGAAGCGGGTAATTCGCGAGCCATCAGGACAGCGCTATCTCTTCGGGAAAAACTCATACGGCGAGTTTCAGGCCATGTTCAAGCCACCAGTGGTGTGCTTGAGCCGCCAGTTCGTCGACGCTGTGGTTCGACGCGTCGAGGGCCAAGGTCAGCGGTTCGCCAACGGGTGATTCGAGGGTGGCGAACTGGCTGTCGATCAGTGTTGACGGCATGAAGTGACCGGGCCGATGGGAGACACGATCAGCGGCGACTTCAGGGGTCAGCTCAAGGAACACGAAGCCCAGGCCAGGCAAGGCGCTACGCAGACGTTCACGGTAAATGTGTTTGAGCGCCGAGCAGGTCAGCACCGGGCGTTCACCCTTGGCGTCGATGCGGCGCAGTTCATCGCACAGGCTGTCGAGCCAGCCAGCACGGTCGTCGTCGTTCAAGGGGATACCCGCGCTCATCTTTTCGATATTGGCGGCAGGGTGGAAAGTGTCGCCTTCAATGGCGGTCGCGCCGCTGAGTTGGCACAAGGCCTCGCTGACGCAAGTCTTGCCGCAACCGGCAACGCCCATGATGACCAGGGCGGTGATGGGATGATTCATGTAACACCTCAGCGCGCAGACAGCGCTACCTTTGCCAGTTATGACACTAGAAAAAGTAGAAGTTGCCGACGCCTTCTTGTCATTTTTGTGGGTTGCAGCATGTTCGTTTCCAACGCCAAAAAACGGGGATCAGGCAAACCCCGTTCACGCATTTGCAGCTGCGTCGAGACAGCGCTACCTTAGTGCCTCGAATTTTGTTTGGCAAGCCGTCCGATGATCTCCCCTAAAAACGATAAAAATACGCGCACCACTGGCCGCCCCACTTTGAACGAAGTCGCACGCCTGGCCGGTGTCAGCCCGATCACCGCCTCTCGCGCCCTGCGCGGGGTCAGTACCGTGGCCACCGAACTGGTGGAAAAAGTCCAGAAAGCGGCGCTTGAACTCAACTACGTGGTCAACCCTGCCGCCCGCGCGTTAGCCTCGGCCCAGAGCCATTCGGTGGTGGTGTTGGTGCCGTCGCTGTCCAATTTACTGTTCATCGACACGCTGGAAGCCATTCATCAGGTTTTGCGCCCCAAAGGCTTCGAAGTGCTGATCGGCAACTTCCATTACTCACGTGATGAAGAAGAAAACCTGCTGCGCAATTACATGGCGTATCAGCCGCGCGGTTTGCTGCTGACCGGTTTCGACCGCACCGAAAGTTCGCGCCGGATGATCGAGGCCAGCAACATTCCCTGCGTGTACATGATGGAACTGGACAGTGCGGCCGGCCTCAATTGCGTGGGGTTTTCGCAACTCGCTGCCGGCGAGACAGCGGCCGAGCATTTGCTGTCACGCGGTCGTAAACGCTTGGCTTACATCGGTGCGCAGCTGGATCAACGCACGTTGCTGCGCGGCGAAGGTTTCCGCAAAGCCCTGCAAAAGGCCGGTTTGTACGACCCGGCTCTGGAAGTACTGACGCCTCGTGCCTCCTCCGTAGGCCTCGGTGGCGAACTGTTCCTGCAACTGCTCGCCAGTCATCCCGATGTCGATGCCATCTTCTTCGGCAACGACGACCTGGCCCAGGGCGCACTGCTCGAAGCCATGCGCTGCGGGATCAAAATCCCCGAACAAGTGGCGATCCTCGGCTTCAACGACCTGCCGGCATCGGCCCACATGGTCCCGCGCCTGAGCAGCATCAGCACGCCACGCGAGGCGATTGGCCGGCGTGCGGCGGAGCAGATGCTGACCTTGATGGCTGGCAATACGGTGGCGAAACCGGTGCAGGACATGGGGTTTGAGCTGAAGGTGCGCGAAAGTACCTGATGCAACACTGGCCATTCTTGCCGTCAGTCCTTGCGGGGCACACTATTGAATTTCCAACGCACAACCCGCTGAAGGAGTAGCTCAATGGAACATTCACTGAAGATTCTGGGTAAAGCCTCGTCAATCAACGTCAGAAAAGTCCTGTGGACCTGTGAGGAACTGGGTGTTGCCTACGAACGTGAGGACTGGGGCAGCGGTTTTGCGTCGACCCACACGCCGGAGTTTCTCAGGCTCAATCCCAATGCTCAGGTGCCGGTGATCATCGACGATGCGGGCGTGCTGTGGGAGTCCAACACCATCTGCCGCTATCTGGCCGGCAAACACCACAACTCCGATCTGTTACCGCACGAACCGGCGGCGCGCGCCCGGGTGGAGCAGTGGATGGATTGGCAGGCCACCGAACTCAATGCCTCCTGGAGCTACGCGTTCACAGCGTTGGTGCGCAAAGACCCGGAATTCCAGGACCCGCATCACATTGCCGCCGGTGTACGCGTCTGGAATCAAAAAATGGGCATCCTCGAGCATCAGCTCGCGACCACCAAAGCGTATGTCGCCGGGCCACACTTCACGCTGGCGGACATCGTCATCGGGCTGTCGGTCAACCGCTGGTTGATGACACCGATGGAGCGCCCCGACTACTCGGCCATCGACGAGTATTTTCAACGATTGGCACAACGCCCGGGATTCCTCAAACACGGCTGCAATGGCCTGGCTTGAGCGGCGTTCGGCACTGGGTATTATCTGCAGGCGGTCGACCTCTGCCGCCCGGCGGCAAAGGTTGACCCAATCTCCTGCCACCCGCTCAGAGTAAAAAATTCAACTGATTGAATTTGTTGATAATTTTTAATTAGGCATACTATTTGCTGAAAGCACTGCACCACAAATACCTACAAGGTCTACTCATCATGTTGGTCAGTGCAAAACAAAACCTGGTGGCACCCCTCCCCAAGCGGCCCGGCGATGAACCGATCACGGACGCTGCCGCCGGACTCCAGGGCGGTCTTCAAGCCGCGATGACGCAAGCCCTGCAAAACAATGTGCAGGCGCAAACCGCGCAAGCCACCACCCAGGTCCAGGACTCCGCCACGCAAATCGCCACGCAACAGGTCAGCGAAGCGACCCGGATCAGCGATAACGTCGACGAAGCGTTCGCCAAAACCCGCGTGGGACTGCAAGCCTCGTCCGCCAAATTACCAGCCGATGTTGAAACCGCCACGGACGCTTTCAAGGAGTACATGAGCAAAACGCCGGAGGAGCGTTTGCGCGACAGCATCCTGCAAGAGATGGGGCTGACGGAAGAAGAAGAAAAAGCCATGCCGCCGGAAAAACAACAGGCGATCGCTAAAGAGATCGCCGAACGCATG
Organism: Pseudomonas sp. MDT1-17; assembly: GCF_054898105.1. Taxonomy (NCBI): domain Bacteria; kingdom Pseudomonadati; phylum Pseudomonadota; class Gammaproteobacteria; order Pseudomonadales; family Pseudomonadaceae; genus Pseudomonas; species Pseudomonas sp. MDT1-17. The sequence goes on from NZ_JBUBVM010000001.1 coordinate 5,120,863, forward strand.
CAAGACAAGATCAAACTGGCCCAGGCCGAGAAAGAAAACAGCAGCAGCGAAAAGGGCAGCAGCCAGGTGGTCGACACGTTTCTCGCTTCACTTTAAAAGTGTGGGAATCAATAACGAAAGGGTCCCTTCGAGGGACCCTTTTCAATTTGCTGCTATCAACTTATCTGCAAGGTCGAGTTGAATTGACTGATCGCATCCACCACATGCCGCGACCCTTGTTGAATCTCCAGAATCACTGCTCCCGCCTCGTTCGCCAGTTCCACCCCAAGCCCGGTTCGACTCAAACTGGACTGCATGCTCGACACCGCACTCAATGACAAATCATGGTTCTTGCGCACCACTTCAACGATCTCCAGCGTTGCCTGGCTCGTTCGTGCCGCAAGGCTGCGAACTTCATCGGCGACTACCGCGAACCCGCGCCCGTGTTCCCCGGCCCGGGCCGCTTCGATCGCGGCGTTGAGTGCCAGCAGGTTGGTCTGATCGGCAATTCCACGAATGGTCTGAACGATGGTGCCGATGATGTCGGACTGTTTGCTGACGGCATCAATGCTCAGCGCCGCTTCGTTCAAGTCTTTGGAAATGTCCTGGATGGTCTGCACCGTTTGCTGCACCACCTGAGAACCTTTCTGCGCACAGGCGTCGTTTTGAACCGAGGTGCTGTGGGCCGACTCCGCGGCGGTTTGCAGGGTGGTCACCTGATCGGTAATGTCGCTGGCGAACTTGACCACTTTGTACAATTGACCCTTGGTGTCAAACAGCGGGTTGTAGGAGGCTTCCAGGAAAACCGTATGACCGTGCTTATCTTTGCGCTCGAAACGGTGCGAGTGATATTCGCCGCGATTGAGCGAGGCCCAGAACGCTTTGTAGGCCTGCGATTCGGCTTCGGCACGATGACAAAACAGGCTGTGGTGTTGGCCAACCACTTCGTTGAGCGAGTAATGCATCGTCTTCAAGAAGTTTTCGTTGGCCGAGACGACTTTACCATCCGGGGTGAACTCGATCACAGCCATGGAACGACCGATCGCCGCGAGCATGCTCTCGCTTTCGTGCTCCTTGTAGACCCTGGCGGAGATGTCAGTGGCGACTTTGATCACACTCCGGACCTGACGATCAGCGCCGAACACTGGCATATAGCTGGCTTCGAGCCAGACCTCCTTGCCGCTCTTGTTCAAGCGCAAAAAGGTCCCGCTCACCGGTTCGCCACGAGCAAGGTCACGCCACAACTTGGCATAGGCATCGCTTCGATAAAGCGCTTCTTCGCAGAATATCCGGTGATGCTTTCCGCGCACTTCTTCGGCGCTGTAACCCATGGCACTGCAAAAGTTGTCGTTGGCATCGAGCACGATACCTTCGGGGGTGAACTCAATCATCGCCATCGAGCGGCTCACCGCGGCCAACTTCGCGTTAGCCTCGGTCAGCGCACAACTGAATCGTTCGATTTCCAGCAGGTCAGCCTTGTGATGCAGATTAAACATGGTCGTATCACCTTAGCGCGTCTTTTGATTGATGAAAGTTCTTCGGTCTTTCAACGGATCCACCACAACGTTCTATGGAACAGGCACACGCATCCCTCCACAGGAGGGACTTGTCAGGTGATCAATGATGTTCAATCGGAGAGTCCATATAGCAACGCTCTTAACAAGACATCCTTCTCTTGATAGCCCGGGGTCGGGCCAGCCCTAACGTTTTGATAAGTAATTCCATTTACCGGACAGCTCCTTTGTTGGTCAGCGTCGGTGCCTTGGATTGCGCACTCTTGAGGCGTGTATCACGGTCTTAATATTGCGACCGACATAGCTGGTCACGCCTCAGCATAGCCAGCACTGATGCGGACGCAAGGCCACTAGTCGGCCAGTATTGAGGACAAAATCGATTCAGCGTCGGTATGAGTCATTTCTCGGCAAGCAGACTCATCAGCGCCTGCACTGCCGCCGAGGGTGGCTTGTTCGCAGCGACCACCAAGGCAAATTCGCGATCGATGCGCGGCGTCACGGGCACTATGCGCAGGCCTTGGCGATTGGCCGGCAGGGTCATTTCCGGCACCAGGGTCACGCCGATGTTTTCCCGCACGAGGGTGAACGCACTGCTCCATTCACGCACCTCGGCGCGCACATCCAGCAGTTGCAGCCCGGCGTCGGCGGCCAGGCTGCGGGCATTGGTCGAACAACCTCCCGTTGCCAGCACGAAGGGTTGCTTCGCCAGTTCCGCCAATGAGACGCCCTCTTCATTCAAGCGGCGCGCCAAGGGATGGCCACCGGGGAGAACCGCCACCCAGGCATCACGCCCCAAACGACCGGCACTGCGCTCGGGCACCGGGTTCAATATCACACCGAGATCCACCAGCCCGTCACAGAGCAACGTTTCCACTTCATCGTCGCTCACCTCCAGCGCCACCACTTGAATACCGGGATACAGCCGATTGAATTGACGCAGCAGCGGCGGCAGGAAGGTCGCCAGCACCAAGGGAAAACTCGCCAGACGAATCGTCCCGCGCTGGATATCTTTACCGGCATCGACGGTACTGCGGATGTTTTCCAGGGCACCGAGCATGGTTCTCGCGTGTTCGATGACAGACAGGCCGATCGCCGTCGGCAAGGTCTGGCGGCTCTCCCGACTGAACAATTGAACGCCCAGGGTTTCTTCGATCAATGCCAAGGCCTGGCTGGCACCGGACTGGGTCATGCCGACCCGCTCGGCAGCCCGGGTAATGTTTCCCGTGTCTGCCACTGCCACCACCATTCGCCAGTGCATCAGATTCATCATGACAGTAGCTTTCCTTATGGCCGCTTTCTGAAAGATTAATTTTACCGAGGGTGCCGCGCACTATGACACTGGCGCAAACCCCCAACCAGAGCCCTGCCGATGAAGTTGTATTACGCCCCACACGCCTGCTCGCTCGCGCCGCATATCGTGCTGCGCGAGTTGGACCTGCCGTTCGAATTGATCCGCGTCGACAACACCACCAAGAGAACCGCAAGTGGTGAGGACTTCCTCGCCATCAACCCAAAGGGTTACGTCGCGGCATTGCAACTGGACGATGGCCAAGTGCTGACCGAAGGCCCGGCGATCCTGCAATACCTGGCAGACCTGCGACCCGAAGTAAACTTGGCGGCCGCGAACGGGATGTTCGAGCGGGTACGGTTGCAGGAGTGGCTGAACTTCATCTCGACCGAGATTCATGGCGGGCTGGGTTGGCTGTTCAGTACGCAGTTTCCGGATGAGGTGAAAGCGCTCATCAAAGCGAAACTGTTCAAGCGGTTTGTTGTGTTGAGCCAGACGCTGGAGCGCCAGGAATATTTGATGGCTGACGGGTTCAGCATTGCCGATGCGTATTTGTTTACGATGTTGCGTTGGGTGCCGTTGTTTTCGATTGAGTTGAATCAGTGGCCGGCGTTGGCGCGGTTTCAGACGCGGGTTGATCAGCGGCCAGCCGTGAAGGCTGCGTTGGCCGCTGAGTCGGAGTAAGGCCTGCCCGTGAAGGCTAACTACCTGGCGCCACTGAGTTACGAACTCGCACTCACTTTGGTAGCCACTTCACCCGGCACCCAGCCCTTCCACACCTACGGCTGATCACGCAAAAACGCTTCGGCCACTCGGTGCGAGCGGTCAGGCGCTGGCGCAGGGTTTCGATTTCTTTTCGGTGGGCAGCATCGAAGTAATGAGACATGGCGTTGCTCAGATCGGGGACCCGTCCCCTTCTGTGCAATGGCGCAGGGTTTTCTTGCAGATTATTTGGTTATTTGGTTATTTCGTTAGAAGCAGCGGGAGCCCGAGGGCCGGGCTCCCTTGTTACGGGATCAATGACCGAACACATCCACCTTCTTGGCCTTCTTGTCGGCGCGCTTTTCATCGGCGGTTTTTGCCGGTTTCTTTTTTGCTGCTTTTTTTGAATCCATGCCTTTGGCCATGATACGTACTCCACTCATACGGGATGTGAGATCAGGTATACACCTATCGCTGCGCGCGCGTTCTTTTATAATCGTCCGCTTTGCGCACCGACAGTCGAAGACCATGCCCAACACCCAATACACCTTGCTCGCCGAGCCTTTATGGCCCTTGATGAACAAGTTTTACCGCGCTCACCAATCGTCGATGAAAGCAGTTCGCGACGCTCAACTCTGGGTGGCCAGGCGCGACGAGATCATTGGGGCACTGTGTTTGCGGCCGGTGGCGGACGGACATTGGCTGACGGGTTTGTTTGTCGATCCAGCCTGCCGTGAAGAGGGCATCGCTGCGGCGCTGATCGCCGAGGCACTCAAGGACCTCGATGGCCCGGTGTGGCTGTTTTGTCATCCGGACTTGCGCGGGTTTTATGAACGTCGGGGTTTTACCTTCGACCCGCCACTGCCCTACTCCATGGCCGAACGCTTGAGCCGTTACGCACGCAGCAAGCCGATGATCGCCATGGGTATGGAACCGTCTGGATGATTCACGGAGTGTGTCAGTCGTCTGCTGCAGGATCGAGATCCGGAAACATCACGTCGGTAAACCCGAACTTGCTGAAGTCACCGATGCGCGACGGGTATAACCGGCCGATCAGGTGATCGCATTCATGCTGCACTACCCGCGCATGAAACCCCGAGGCGATGCGCATGATCGGCTGCCCCTTGGGATCAAAACCTTCATATCGAATGTGCTGATAGCGATCCACCGCGCCGCGCAGGCCGGGCACCGACAGGCAGCCTTCGAAACCCTCTTCCAGCGTCGGGTTCAAGGGCGTAATCAGCGGGTTGATCAGGATCGTCTGCGGCACGGCTTCGGCATCCGGATACCGTTCGCTGTGTTCGAAACCGAAGATCACCAGTTGCAGATCGACGCCGATCTGCGGTGCCGCCAGGCCAACGCCACCGACGCTTTCCATGGTCTGGAACATGTCGTCGATCAGTTGCCACAGCTCGGGGCTGTCGAACATTTCGGCAGGCACCGGCGGGGCAATGCGCAGCAGGCGCTCGTCGCCCATTTTCAGAATTTCACGGATCATTTGATGACTTCGTCAGTGGTCGGCTTGATCGAGTGATCCCGACCCAGTCCCGACACGTGTTGTTTGGGTTCTTGGTCGTGCTCGCCGGGGACTTTTTCGCCATCATTCTTGCCCTCGGTCGACATGTGTTCGATCACGGCATTCATCTCGGCGCCCAGCAACAGCACCGCGGCGGAAATGTAGAAGTACAGCAACAGCACGATGATTGCACCGATACTGCCATACATAGCGTTGTAATTAGCGAACTCCTTGACGTACAGACCAAAGCCCAGTGAGGCGATGATCCACACCACCACCGCCAGCACCGAACCCGGCGTGATGAAACGAAACTCTTGTTTGACGTCAGGCATGACGTAATAAATCAGCGCCACCGCCATCATCAACAGAATCACGACCACCGGCCAGCGCACGATGGTCCAGAGCGTCACGATGAAGTCTTCGAGGCCGACTTGCGAAGCGATCCAGCCCATCACCTGCGGCCCGAGCACCATCAGCGCAGCAGCGATCAGCAGCATGCCGGCGATGCCGATGGTGTAGAAAATCGACAGCGGGAAACGCTTCCACGCCGGGCGGCCTTCGACCACGTCGTAGGCGGCGTTCATCGCGCTCATCATCAACCGCACACCGGCGGACGCGGTCCACAGGGCAATCACGATACCCACCGACAGCAAGCCACCCTTGGATTGCTGGAGCTGGTCGATGACCGGGTTGACCTGCTCCAACGCCTGGGGTGGCAGCACCAGTTCTGACTGCAGGCGCAGCCAGGAGAAGAAGTCCGGCAGGTGCAGAAAACCGATCAGGGCAATGAGGAACAGAATGAAAGGAAATAGCGAGAACAGCATCTGATAGGCCAGCGCCGAGGCATAGGTCGACATCTCGTCGTCGACGAACTCGGTAATCGTGCGCACCATGACACGGTGCAGGCGCAAACCTTTCATGTGTGGAAAAAACATTAGCGTCTCCTTTCGCCGCAAAATTGCTCGAAGTCGTGGCGACTCAGGGGCCGTTTTTTACATCAAAGTAGCCTACTTGGCGATTTTGATCTTGTTCAAGCTCAGACTGACACAAAAACGGCCATCCGCGGATGGCCGTTTCTGACACGCTTTAAAGGCCGGATCACGCCTTGTCGATGCCTTTCTTGACTGCATCCTTAGCTTTGCCGACCGCTTGCTGGGCTTCGCCTTTCTTTTCCTGCACGACGCCTTCGGCGCGCATTTTGTCGCTACCGGTGGCCTTGCCGACGCCTTGCTTGACGTTGCCGGCGGCTTCGTTGGCCATGCCTTTTACTTTATCGCCAGTGCTGCTCATGGTGTTTCTCCTGTGAACAATTCATCGGGGAAAGTTGTTACACAAAGATTGACCGGAGGCGTTTGCGCGGAGTTTCATTTATTTTCACCACGACATTTCATCGTTCAGTGCAGGTTGGGCTTTATGTTTGCCGACCAACCCACGAGAATGCGCAACGTATTCAGGCCATGGCGCTGAAGATCCAATCCCGTAGGAATGTTATGAAACTCGATAAAAAGCAGGCCATTGCCCGCAGAAATCAGGAACTTGGCGGTGCTGTGCTTGGCGTCAATAATTGCCACTTCACCGAATTGAACCGCAACCGCAACATCTGGTGGTTCGATATTCCGGTCGCGCGCCTGGCCATTGGTCAGTATGAATGGGTTCATCTGCTGATGCACATGCCGGAAACCGACGAACTGCTGCACCTGAAAGTGCCGACAGTGTTCCTGCGCGAAAAACTCGAAGGCCTGGTGGTGCGCAACGAAGGCAAGCGCAAAGCCGCTTTGAGCCTGGAACTGAGCGCCGACAAGGATTCGTACCTCCAGGACATGCGCCCGGCGGGTACCAACGTCAACTTCGCGCAGTTCCGCCTGTAAGCCAAAAACATCGCGAGCAGGCTCGCTCCCACAGGTGATCGCATTCTTTCTGTAAGGACACGGTTGAATGTGGGAGCGAGCCTGCTCGCGAAAGCGATCTGACAGGCATTAAACTTTACCTGTCAGGCAACAAAAAAAAGCCCCGCATCTGCGTAATGCTGTTCACTTAAGCTCGATTTCCAGGCACACACATATGCGTAGCGAGGGGGCGGTGGAACAAGAGCAAAAGCGAGGCGGCCGACCGACCTAGCTTTTGTTGATCGTGTACATATCCGTTGCTGCGGTCACGACCGCCTATGGTTCCGCTTTTACAGACTCGCTGTAAAAGCGAAACCGCCAGCCGCCGTGACCGCAGAAACGGATATGTACCCAACCTTAAGTGAACAGCATTACCGCATCTGCGGGGCTTCTTGTGTGTTACGCGCCGACCTTCTTGGCGCCGAGCTTCTTCAATTCTTCGTCGCGCAACTCGCGGCGCAGGATCTTGCCGACGTTGGTGGTCGGCAGCGCATCGCGGAACTCCACGGAGCGCGGAACCTTGTAACCGGTGACGTTGGCACGCATGTGCTCCATCACCTGCTCCTTGGTCAACGTCACGCCCGGCTTGGCCACAATGAAGAGCTTGATCGCCTCGCCCGACTTCTCGTCCGGCACGCCGATGGCTGCGCATTGCAGTACGCCCGGCAGGGTTGCCAGCACGTCTTCCAGTTCATTCGGGTACACGTTGAAACCGGAGACCAGGATCATGTCTTTCTTGCGATCGACGATGCGCATGTAACCGTCAGGCTGGATCAACGCAATGTCACCGGTCTTCAACCAGCCTTCGCTGTCGAGGATTTCATCGGTGGCGTCCTGACGCTGCCAGTAGCCCTTCATGACTTGCGGACCTTTCACACACAACTCGCCGATTGCGCCCAACGGCTGTTCAACGCCGGCATCGTCGATGATTTTGCACAGGGTCGACGGCACCGGAATACCGATGGTGCCGATCTGGATGTGCTGGATGGGATTGACGGTGGCCACCGGGCTGGTTTCGGTCATGCCGTAACCTTCGCAGATGGCGCACCCGGTGACCGCTTTCCAGCGTTCGGCGGCAGCCAGTTGCAGGGCCATGCCACCGGACAGGGTGACTTTCAGCGCCGAGAAGTCCAGCTTGCGGAAACCTTCGTTGTTGCACAGGGCGACGAACAGCGTATTGAGCCCGACGAAACCGCTGAACTTCCACTTCGACAGTTCCTTGACCATCGCCGTCAAATCACGCGGGTTGCTGATCAGCACGTTGTGGTTGCCGATCAACATCATCGCCATGCAATGAAAGGTGAACGCATAGATGTGGTACAGCGGCAACGGCGTGATCAGGATCTCGCAGCCTTCATTAAGGTTGGAACCCATCAGTGCCTTGCACTGCAGCATGTTCGCCACCAGATTGCGGTGGGTCAGCATCGCGCCCTTGGCCACGCCGGTGGTGCCGCCGGTGTATTGCAGCACGGCAACGTCGCTGCTGGCCGGGTTGGCTTCAACCACTGGCTGACCGTGCCCCTTGCTCAGCACGTCGTTGAACTTGATGGCCTTGGGCAAGTGATACGCCGGGACCATCTTCTTCACATACTTGATGACGCTATTGACCAGCAGACGCTTGAGCGGCGGTAGCAGGTCGGCCACTTCGGTGACGATCACGTGCTTGACGCCGGTTTTCGGCACGACGGTTTGGGCCAGGTGCGCCATGTTGGCCAGGCAGACCAGGGCCTTGGCACCGGAGTCGTTGAATTGGTGTTCCATTTCCCGCGCGGTGTACAGCGGGTTGGTGTTGACCACGATCAGCCCGGCGCGGATGGCGCCGAAGACGGCCACCGGGTACTGCAACACGTTGGGCAGTTGCACGGCGATTCGATCGCCCGGCTTCAAGTCGGTATGCTGTTGCAGGTACGCGGCAAAGGCACCGGACAATTCGTACAGTTCACCGTAGGTGATTGTCTTGCCCAGGTTGCTGAATGCCGGTTTGTCGGCAAAGCGCTGGCAGGACTGCTTCAACACCGCCTGAATATTCGGATACTCGTCCGGATTGATGTCGGCAGCAATCCCGGCAGGGTACTTATCCTTCCAAAAGTCTTCGATCATGGAAGCCCACTCCTCAGCAACGCGAATTCATCACCGCATTTGATGCGATTATTATTGGTGTGTGTTTTTTTATCGGTGTTTCTTTGTTGGTGAGTCTGGCTTTTTACTAGGCCGAGAAGTCACAAAGCGCGCCGAGAGTAGCAGCTTTGCCAAGGGTCGACTAGAGCCAAAAGCGGCCTCTACAGTCACTTTTGTGACTCATGAATCGCTAGCAGTCATTTTAGAGCAAAAATTCTATAGCAGCTTAAAACCCCCGTAAATCGGGGGTTAAAGCAAAAAGATCGCAGCCTTCGGCAGCGCCTACAGAGAATGCGAACCCTGTAGGAGCTGCCGAAGGCTGCGATCTTTTGGGACCGCCTCGTTCTACGACCGTTTACGCGATATCACGCAACTCCCGCCGCAATATCTTGCCCACCGGTGTCATCGGCAACGATTCACGCAAAACGATGTGCTTGGGTACTTTGTACGCCGTGAAGTTCTCCTTGCAGTAAGCCTTCAGCTCTTCGAGGCTGACACCCGATTCACGGGCCACCACAAACAGCTTCACCGCCTCCCCCGAACGCTCATCCGGCACACCGATCACCGCGCAGTTGGCGACTTTCGGGTGAGCCATCACCACGTCTTCGATCTCGTTCGGGTACACGTTGAAACCCGAGACGATGATCATGTCTTTCTTGCGATCGACGATGCGCACAAAACCGTCCGGGTCGATCACCGCGATGTCCCCGGACTTGAACCAGCCCTCGGCATCCAGCACCTCGTCGGTGGCTTCGGGTTTCTGCCAGTAGCCCTTCATGATCTGCGGGCCCTTGATGCACAGTTCGCCGCGCTCGCCCAAGGGTTGCTCGACGCCTTCATCGTTGATGACCTTCAGCGTGGTGCCCGGCACCGGCAGGCCGACTGTTCCGAGGCGCGACTTTTCGCCGTACGGGTTGGTGCAGGCCACCGGCGAGGTTTCGGTCAGGCCGTAACCTTCAGTGATGCGGCAACCGGTGAGCTGTTCCCAACGCTCGGCGGTGGCCTTGACCAGTGCGGTGCCACCGGAGTTGGTGAGTTTGAGGCTGGAAAAATCCAGGGTCTTGAAATCCGGATGGTCCATCAGTGCAACGAACAGTGTGTTGAGCCCCAGCAATGCCGAGAACCGCCAGTTTTTCAGTTCCTTGATGAAGCCACCGATGTCCCGCGGATTGGTGATCAGCACGTTGTGGTTGCCAGAAACCATCATGCACATGCAATTCGCGGTGAACGCATAGATGTGGTACAGCGGCAGCGGCGCGATCATCACCTCCTGCCCTTCGCGCAAAAGCGGCTGCCCGTCACTGCCCAACTGCTCCAGGCACGCCCGCACCTGCTGCATGTTCGCCACCAGGTTGCCGTGGGTCAGCATCGCGCCCTTGGCCAGCCCGGTGGTGCCGCCGGTGTATTGCAGCACGGCGATGTCGCCGAGGCCGACATTCAGCGGCTTGATGCCCAGGCCCCGGCCCAGACGTAGCGCGCTCTTGAAGGAAATGGCCTGCGGCAAGGAATACGCCGGGACCATCTTCTTGACCTTGCTCACCAGGGTGTTGACCAGCCAGCCCTTGGCGGCGGGCATCAGGTCGCCCATCTTCGCTTCGATCAGGTACTGGATGTCGGTGTCCGGCAGCACCTCCTGGACTTTCTGACCGAACATGTTCAGGTAGACCAGCGCCCGGGCACCGGAATCCTTGAACTGATGACGCATCTCCCGCGGGGTGTACAACGGGTTGGTGTTGACCACGATCAGGCCGGCGCGCAGGGCACCGAACACGGCAATCGGGTAATGCAGGACGTTGGGCATCTGCACCGCGATGCGATCCCCCGGCACCAGGTCGGTGTGGGCTTGCAGGTAACCGGCGAAGGCTGCGCTGTAGCGCTCCAGTTCGGCGTAGGTCAGGGTGACGCCCATGTTGCTGAATGCCGGGCGGTCAGCAAATTTCTTGCAGGAACGCTCGAACACCTCGATCACCGACTTATAGGCCCCTTGATCAATGTCCAGGGGCACGCCGGCCGGGCGTTTGTCATTCCAGAAATCAGGTTGCATTGTTCTTGTCCTCTTTACCTGAACCTATCCGGGGCCGCTTTTCTGTCCTTCCTCTCTCATCCCTCAAAAGCAGAAAGCGAATAGCGGGGCTTCACGGACACTAGCAGCTATGGCGAATCAGGCAAATATGCCAACGGGCGTCATTGACCGCGTGAATCTTGCTGCAGCGGCGTGGCCTGATCAGACGGCACGCTATGGATGCGCTATACAATGCAACGACGCCCATGCCACATGCAGCCCTATGCAAAGGAATCGCCATGATCCACGACACTTTCTGGCTGACCGCGAGTGACCGCAGCCGCCTTTTCGTTAACCAGTGGCTGCCAACAACGCCACTCAAGGCTGTGATCCTGTTGGCCCACGGCATGGCAGAACACAGTGGTCGCTACGCCCGTCTGGCAGAAAAACTCTGCGATCAGGGTTACGGCGTCTATGCACCGGATCTGCGTGGACATGGCAAAACTGCCGAAAACGGGACACTTGGGCATTTCGCCGACAACGACGGCTGGGGCAAAGTGGTGGGTGACCTGGCCTGCCTCAATCAGCACATCGGCCAACAACATCCCGGCATGCCGATTGTGCTGCTCGGCCACAGCATGGGCAGCTACATCGCCCAGGCCTATCTGCTGCATCACAGCGCCAGCCTGCACGGAGCCGTTCTCAGCGGTTCGAACTTCCAACCAGTGGCGCTCTATCGCACGGCGCGGCAGATTGCGCGGTTAGAACGTTTGCGCCAGGGCCCGAAGGGGCGCAGCGCGCTGATCGAATGGCTGTCGTTCGGCTCGTTCAACAAAAAATTCAAACCGGTGCGCACGCGGTTCGACTGGCTCAGTCGCGATCCGGCGGAGGTCGATCTGTACGCCAACGACCCGCTCTGCGGCTTTCGCTGCACCAACCAGCTATGGATCGATTTGCTCGGTGGGTTGCAGCAAATCAGCAAAGCGTCCAATCTCGCTCAGATTGATCCGGGCCTGCCGTTGCTGGTCATTGGCGGTGAATGTGATCCGGTGAGCGAAGGCAAACGTCTGAAAGATCTGGCCCATGCGCTGCGCACGACCGGCAGCCAGAGCCTGCAACTGACTATTTACCCGCAGGCACGGCATGAACTGTTCAACGAGAGCAACCGCGATGAAGTGATCAATGACGTGTTGAACTGGATCGCCCAGGCGCTGAGCCATCGCCGGCCACCCAGATCGGAATAGTTTTTTTGTGAATTTATTTATTCGTGACAGGAATTGAAACAGATGACCCAGGTTACCAACACCCCTTACGAAGCCCTTGAAGTCGGCCAGACCGCCAGCTACAGCAAGACGGTCGAAGAGCGCGACATTCAGTTGTTCGCCGCGATGTCCGGCGATCACAACCCGGTGCACCTGGACGCTGAATTCGCCGCCGGCACCATGTTCAAGGAGCGCATCGCTCACGGCATGTTCAGCGGTGCGCTGATCAGCGCTGCCGTTGCCTGCGAGTTGCCTGGGCCGGGGACTATTTATATCGGTCAGCAGATGAGCTTTCAGAAGCCGGTGAAGATTGGCGACACACTGACTGTGCGCCTGGAGATTCTCGAGAAGCTGCCGAAGTTTCGTGTGCGGATTGCCACTCGCGTGTTCAACCAGCGTGATGAGTTGGTGGTGGATGGTGAGGCGGAGATTCTGGCGCCGCGCAAGCAGCAGACGGTGACGTTGCCTACCCTGCCGGCAATCAGCATCGGCTGATTGCCTCAAAAGATCGCAGCCTCGTTTCACTCGACAGCTCCTACAGGTATATGCCAAACCCTGTAGGAACTGTCGAGTGAAACGAGGCTGCGATCTTTTGATCTTACGGCCCCTCCTGCACCTGCACCTGCACACTCGCCGTCATCCCCGAACTCAAGTTAATCCCCTCCGGCAACTGATCAATCTTGATTCTTACCGGGATCCGCTGCGCCAGCCTGACCCAGTTAAACGTCGGTTCCACCTCCGCCAACAACTGCCCATCCGGCGTGGTATTGCGATCAGTAATCCCGCGACTGATGCTTTCGACATGCCCCTGTAACGCTTCCCCCGCGCTCATCAACCAGACTTTCACCGGATCGCCGACGCGAATTCGCGGCAGTTTGGTTTCTTCGAAATACGCCTGCACATAAAAAGTCGAATCGTCGATCAGCGCCATCACCGGTTGCCCGGCATTCACGTAATTGCCTTCGGCCAGTCGCAGGTTGGTGATGTGGCCGCTGCGGGGCGCGTGAACCTGGCTGCGGGCAAGGTTGAGTTCGGCGACCTTGGCTTCGGCCTGAGCTTCGCGCAATTCGCCACGGGCGATGCCGGCGTTGATCTGCGCGTTCTCACGCAGCTCGGCACTGATTGCTTGCGGCCCGAGGCTGGCACGGCGGCTGGCTTCGCGTTCACGCAGATTGAGTTGTTGTTGCCGGGTCTGAACCACCGCGTGGGCTTTCTCTAGCGCGGCTTCGAAACGATCGCGGTCGATGCTCAGCAATAGATCGCCGGCCTTGACCGGCTGGTTATCAAAAGCCTTGAGTTCACGCACCCAACCCGAGACGTCCGGGGCGATCACCACCACGTCGGCGCGAATCCGCGCGTCCCGGGTCCATGGGGTGAGCATGTAGTACTGCCACAAATGGACACCGGCAAAGATCGCCGCCACCACCAGGCCCAAGGTCACCGCGACACGTAGGGGTGTACGCATTTTCAACTCCTTATATAGGTCCGAGGACGACGGTGATCAGGGTCAATACACAGACGTACAAGGCGCAATCAAACAATGCTTCGTGCCAGATCCAGCGGCCCACCGGCGTCAGGCGCAAGAGCATGCGCAAGGCCCCGGTCACGAGCAGCGCCAGCAGCACATAAATCAGAAATGGACTGAGCAGCACGCCGCCCACTGACCACTCACGCAAGCCCATGGCTATGCTCCTGTTGCAGGCACCAGGCGCGCCAGCTGCTTTGCAATTGCAGCACCGCGCCTTGGGCCAGTTTCACCGCATCGCTGGGGGGCAACGCATACAAGGTCTTCAAGAATGCTTCACTCGGGAGAGCCAACGCCTCGGCGCAATTGCCGGCCGGGCCTTGCTCGAGGATTTTTTCCAGCTGTTCGAGATATCGCCGCTGAGGCGCACTGACCGGCAGCTGCGCCACCGCCAGGCTTAAACGCAAATGCAGCAATTCGTCGCCGATGTCCAGGCCGAGCAAGCCATCGTCCCAGCGGCTGCGCGCCGGTTCTGGCAACTCGGGGTAGTGCCGCGCCAGTTGCAGCAAGCGGTCGGCCATGCGCCCGCCAAACCAGCTTTCGGCACCGCGCAGATTGCGTCGGGTCAGGCGCACCAGATCGTGGAGGGTCGCCGCCAGCAAACGTCGGCCATGCCACGCGGGGTTGCGCAGGATCAACAAATGGAACGCCAGCACCGCGGCGCCAACACCGACCACAATGGATTGCGCGCTGTTGAAGAACGTCGCGACGTCGAATTTCATCGCGTTGAGTGGCGAGACCAGCACGATGAAGTGCAGACAAAATGAGGTCGCCGTCGCCCCAATCTGCGGTTTGGCCATGCCCAGCGCGCCGAGGAACAACGGCACGCCCATGCCCATGCAAAGCAATGCAAAACCACTCCATTGCGGCAGCAGAATCTGCCCGACGATAAACGCGGCCGGAATCGCCAGGAAGATCCCGCGCATAAAACTCATGCCGATCTGAGCGCCGTTCTCGCGGCTGGCAAACAGACTGCACACCACGCACGTCAACAGCAGCGCACCGGAGGCAGCGGGCCAGGCGGTTGCCAACCAGAAGCACGAGACCACCAGAAACGCCAACGCACTGCGGGCACCAAACACCAGCGCCAAAGACAGGTCTCGGTGCGGTGTCAGGGTTCGTGGCGGATCGACCGCTTCCTTGCCCTCCTCCACCGCTTTCAACGCGGCGCCGGCCGCCAGGGCGGTATCGAGCAGCAAGGCAAAACGGGCCAGGCAGTAACTTTGCGCAGAACTGATGTGTGCATCGTTGGAGGCGTCGAGCAATCGGGGCCGCAAGGCTTGCAGAGTTGCGGTATCTGAGTTGAGCGCCTCTTGGACCTCGGTCATCCAAGGCAACATTTGCTCGGCTTCCTGGGGTTCCAATTGCTTCCATTGACGGCGTGCCGAACGGGCGATGCGCAGCAGCATCAACAGCTTTTGGCTCAAGCCGCTAATCGCGCGTGCTCGTTGCCGCCCCAGGCTTCCTTCAAACCAGGCATGCTCGCGCTGGGCATCAACGGCGACGATTCTCCCGAGGATTTCCAGCAAGCCTCTACGCGCCTGAGCATCACCGGCCAGGGTCGCACGCGCGGCGTTCATACCGCTTTGCCACGCCGCCCGCGCCTGATCCGCCAGTTGCCGTTCGACCCGCATCGGCCAGAGCAGCGCACTGGCGGCGGTGGCGCAAAGTATGCCCAGGCAGATTTCCGTGCAGCGAGCTACGGCTTGATCGAACACGGTCAGCGGATGGGCAATGGCCGGCAACGCGATGATCGCCACCGTATAGCCCGCCAGCACGAATGAATAAGACCAAGCGCTGCGCAGCAGGGTCGAACTCGCCGTACACAGCCCCAGCCATAACGCCAATGCCAACAAAAACAGCCAGGGCGTCTGGGCGAACAACCCCATGAACACCACTGACATGATCGTCCCGACCAACGTACCCAGCAATCGCGCCAGGCCCTTCTGTACCACCATCCCGGACAAGGGCTGGGCGACGATGAACGCCGTCATCAACGCCCAGGCCGGTTGCTCCAGACCCCAACGCAATGCCAGCCACAGTGCCAGGCCTCCACCGATCAAGGTCTTGATCGCGAACTGTAAGGCGCGGCGGTCAGGCGCTAACAAAGCCTGGAAAGTGATAGGCACGTAATGGACTCTTGGAAAGACGGTTTAACGGTAGGAGCGGCCGAAGGCTCGGGCCGCGTTCGGACGATCTTTTGATCTTTTGATTTTGCTGTTCGGCGACCTCTATACCGTCAAAAGATCGCAGCCTTCGGCAGCTCCTACAAGGGTAAATTCCAGTGCTAATTCCCGAACACAAAAAAACGCCAGACTGGCTGGCGTTTTTGACAGCTAACGAACGCTTACGAGCGAGCGCGAGCCTGGTTACGCAGGGCTTTTACCTGATCGTGATTGCGTTGCACACCGTGGTACTGACGCTCAACCAGGTCACGAATGCCCACCAGGTTGTGTTTGTTGATTTTTTCCATGGCTTCTTTGTAAGTCTTCAGTGCATGGTCCTCACCCCGTTCGGCTTCGTTCAGCACGGCTTCTTCATCCTTGCCGGTGAACATCGCTTTCACGTCGACCCAGCGACGGTGCAAGTCACCGCTGACACTGGTGGAGGTTTCCGGATCGCCACCCATGGAACGTACAGCGGCCTGCAATTCAGAAGCAGCCTTGGCGCAGTCAGCCGAGCGCTGTACGAAAATGGCTTTGAGTTCCGGGTGTTTGATGTCTTCAGCGCAAGTCTTGAACCCTTCCTGACCGTCTTTACTGGTTTCAATCAGGTCGTTGAGTACAGAGATGGCTTCTTTATTCATGTCGGTCATTTTCAATTCCTCACGGGTTGATGGAAGATGCAATAGCTATTGCACCCTGCATGCCAGCTTTGAATTGATAACTTTTCCTTACATTTCAACTATTTATCGTTTAGCACGAAATCTGTATCCGCTTTATTTGCATGATCTGTCATTTGGCCTCCATGCAGAATGCCTGTATTTTCCAGACTGTTTGAATCAAGACGACTGACTGATGAACCCTGAAAAGCTAGAACTGCTAGTCACCCGTGAAATGCCCTTCGGCAAATACAAGGGCCGGATCATTGCCGACCTTCCTGGCCCATACCTGAACTGGTTCGCTCGTGAAGGTTTCCCCCATGGCGAACTCGGCGGCTTGCTGGCCTTGATGCAGGAAATCGATCACAACGGCTTGTCGGAGTTGCTCGAG
Source organism: Pseudomonas sp. MDT1-17 (assembly GCF_054898105.1). Taxonomy (NCBI): domain Bacteria; kingdom Pseudomonadati; phylum Pseudomonadota; class Gammaproteobacteria; order Pseudomonadales; family Pseudomonadaceae; genus Pseudomonas; species Pseudomonas sp. MDT1-17. The sequence goes on from NZ_JBUBVM010000001.1 coordinate 5,137,867, forward strand.
CCGCTACGGGCCAAACATGGCAAACCTGCCCCTCGCCACTGAGCCGTCCCCATGCCCGATAACACCCGCCGCGCCCGTGATGAAGCCTTCTGGCACACCTTTGCCGACCGCTACGCGGTTGAACCCGGGCCCATCAACCTGGAAAACGGTTACTTCGGGCGTATGTCCCGCACCGTGGTCGAGGAGTATCAGCGCAACATCGAACTCATCAACCGCAGCAACTCGGTGCACGTGCGCCAACGCTTCGAACAGGGCGAAAGCCTGCAGATCCGCTCGCAGCTTGCGGAGCTGGTTGGCGTTCCGTCCGAAACCGTGGCCCTCACCCGCAACGCTTCGGACGGTCTGCAATCGCTGATCCGAAACTACAATCAGCTTCAGCCGGGCGATCAGGTGCTGATGTGTGATCTGGAATACGACACGGTCAAAGGGGCCATGCGCTGGCTCGCGCGTAATCGTGGCGTCGAGGTGATCGAGATCGAGCACCCGCACCCCGCCAGTTTCGACAGCTTGCTCGCCACTTACCGCGAAGCCTTCGTGCGTTATCCGCGCCTCAAACTGATGGCCCTGACCCACGTTACCCATCGCACCGGGTTGGTCATGCCAGTGCAGGCGATCGCTGCGGCCGCCAAAGAGCACGGCATCGACGTGATCCTCGACGGTGCCCATGCACTCGGCCAGATCAAATTCAATCTCGATGAACTGGGCATCGCCTTTGCTGGTTACAACCTGCACAAATGGATCGGTGCGCCGCTGACCCTGGGCTTCATTTACATCGCCCCCGAGCGCCTGGCCGACATCGACCCGGACATGGGCGAGATGCATTTCCCGATCACAGATATTCGCGCACGCGCACCGTACAGCACACCCAACATCCCGGCGTTGCTGACCCTGCCGCTGGTGTTCGAGGAACATCGGGCCATGGGCGGTTCCGCCGCCAAGGGCGCTCGGCTCAATTACCTGCGCAACCGGTGGGTGAGCGCGGTGCGCGAACTGCCCGGGATCGAAGTCATGACCCCGGACGACCCGCGACTGTATTGCGGCATCACTTCGATGCGCTTTACCCGGCACGCCGATCAACAGGCGATGGTCGAGCGACTGCTCAAGGACTACAACTTGTTTACCGTGGTGCGCAGCGGTGCCGCGAGTGGTCCGTGCATCCGCATCACGCCAGGGCTGACCACCAACGCCGTGGATATCGACGTGCTGAGCAAGGCGCTCAACGAGCTGCGCTGACGTCACACGGTGTACCTGTCGAAGTCCTCCGCTTTGATCTGCGATGAGACCGCAAACGTGTCGACACCGATGGTCATGTGCCCGAAAAAGCCGTCTTCATTCGAGTCTCGACCGAGGGTATGGATGTTCAAGGTTGAGGCCTCGCCTCCACGGTTTTTATAGTGAAAGTCTTCATCGTTGGTCAGCGCCGATACTGTCCGGCCACTGTACTCCCTGGCGCTAAGCACCGACCTCGACGCGACCTCCGGGAAGTAAAGCTGACCAACCCAGGCGACATGGCGCTCTTCCAGATAGTTGTTACCGGCGGTGATGCGCACCGCGACATGAATGTGCAGGGCCCGGCCGGCATAGAATCCGGGATAGATCGTGGTAAACCGCACGATGCCCTTCTTGTCCGTGAATTGCCCGCCGCGCAGATAGGTATCGTCGTCGGTGCGCGGGATCGCGCCAATGGCTCCGACATCGACTTTCTTGTCCGGATCAATCTTGCTCCAGCCCGAATAAGCGCCTCGCGCATTGCAATGCCAGATATCGACCACCGCGCCCGTGACCGGCAGACCGGTCATCGCATCGACAATCGTCAGTCGCAGCACTAAAGGGATGCCATCCATGCCTTCGCTGATGTTTCGCCTGATCAGTTTCGGGTTTCGGAAATACGGGCCGGCTATCTGTTCAGGTGTCAGTTGGTAAGCCGGTGTCGGGGGTGTAACCGAGGTGTTGTCGTCCATGACGTTCTCTCTAGTAGAAGATGAACTCAGGTTAGGACGGGGCGAATGCGAGTGTGCGGTAACTATTTATCGCATCGCATTTTTTCATCGGGCAAAAAAAAACGGTGCACCGACCAAGCGCACCGTAAAGCCGTAGAACACACAACGAAGTGTTTGGTAATAGCCGATCAGTCCAGCAGCGCCAATGCCTCGGCGGTGCATTCCTGAATGCGGACCCAGTCGCCGTTCTTGATCCACTCAGGATCAAGCATCCAGCTACCGCCCACGCACATCACGTTTTTCAACGCCATGTAGCTCTTGATGTTGGCCGGGCTGACGCCGCCAGTCGGGCAGAATTTTACTTCGCCGAACGGGCCGCCGAGGGCCTTGATGGCCGCGACACCGCCGCTGACTTCCGCCGGGAACAGCTTGAAGCGGCGATAGCCCAGCCCGTAACCTTCCATGATGCCGGAGGCATTGCTGATGCCCGGCAACAGCGGAATCGGGCTGTCGACGCTGGCTTCCAGCAGGTCACGGGTGATGCCCGGCGTGACGATGAACTGCGAACCGGCCGCTTCGGCAGCCGCCAGCATGGTGCGATCCAGCACAGTACCCGCACCGGTCACCAGTTCCGGGCGTTGCTCGCGCAGAATCTGGATAGCCTTGAGGCCGAACTGTGAACGCAGGGTCACTTCCAGGGCGGTCAGGCCACCGGCCGCGAGGGCATCGGCCAGCGGCAGAATGTCCTGCTCGCGAGCAATGGTGATCACCGGCAGAATCCGCGCCTTGGCGCAGAGGCTGTCGATCAGGGCAACTTTGTCCGCCATGGAAACGGTCGGGGATGTGTTTGTCATAGCGGCTGATCCTTGGCTCATGGGCACCAGTAAATCTCTAACGTAGGTTGCAGAAACGCGCGAATCGGCATGGCGGCGACATCGTCACCGGCCAATGCGGCACTCAAGGTGGTCAGCTTGGACTGACCGGAAATCGATAGAACGGTGGTTTTGGCCGAGGCCAGCAGCGCGCGACTCATGGTCAGGCGCTGATGCGGCACGGTCGGCGCCAGCATCGGGTAGCAACGGCGTGTGCCGTCGGCTTTCAAGGCATCGATCAGGTTCGGGCTGTTGGGAAACAAAGAGGCCGTGTGGCCGTCGTCGCCCATGCCAAGGATCAGCACGTCGATCGGCGGCAACTCGGCGAGCAAACGATCGGCCTGCTCGGCGGCCAGTTCTAGGTTGGCCGTGGCGCTGTACAGACTCAGGAATTGAGCCTTGGCCGCCGGACCTTGCAACAGGTAGCGCTTGAGCAGACCGGCATTGCTGTCGGCATGCTCTACCGGCACCCAGCGCTCGTCGGCCAGGGTCACGACGACCTCGGACCAGTCCAGTTTCTGCTTGGCCAGGTTCTGGAAAAACGCCACCGGGCTGCGTCCACCGGACACCACCAGCGTCGCGGTGCCGCGAGCGTCGATGGCGTCACTCAGTTGCTTGGCCACATTCAGCGCCAAACCATCGGCCAGCAGCACCGGGCTCTTGAACTCATGAGCGCTGACGCCCTGAGGCAGTTTCAATTCAGATATCGCCATACCACGACCTCCCATCCCGCGTGATCAGAGCAATGGAGCTCATCGGTCCCCAGGACCCGGCCGCGTACGGCTTGGGCGCATCACCGGATTTTTTCCACCCGGCGATCAACTGGTCACACCACTTCCACGCGGCTTCGATTTCATCTTTACGGACAAACAGGTTCTGATTGCCGCGCATCACTTCCAGCAACAACCGCTCGTAGGCATCGGGAATCCGTGCGCTGCGATAAGTGTCGGAAAAATTCAGCTGCAACGGACCGCTGCGCAGCTGCATGCCCTTGTCCAGGCCTTGTTCTTTGGTCATCACGCGCAAGGAAATGCCTTCGTCCGGTTGCAGGCGGATAATCAGCTTGTTGCTGATTTGCAGGCGCTGCTCGGGAGCGAAGATGTAGTGGGACGGTTCCTTGAAGTGGATGACGATCTGCGACAGCTTCTGCGGCATGCGCTTGCCGGTACGCAGGTAAAACGGCACGCCGGCCCAACGCCAGTTGCGGATATCGGCACGCAGCGCAACGAAGGTTTCGGTGTCGCTCTGGGTGTTTGAGTTAGGCTCCTCCAGATAGCCCGGCACCGATTTGCCTTCGCTATAACCAGCGATGTACTGACCGCGCACGACCTGAGTGGTCAGGCCTTCAGGGCTGATCGGCGCCAGCGCCTTGAGCACTTTGACTTTCTCGTCACGGATGCTGTCGGCGGACAAGTCGGCCGGCGGATCCATGGCGATCAGGCAAAGCAGTTGCAGCAGGTGATTCTGGATCATGTCCCGCAGCTGACCGGCCTTGTCGAAGTAACCCCAGCGGCCTTCGATCCCGACCTTTTCGGCCACGGTGATTTCCACATGGGAGATATAATTCTGGTTCCACTGGGTTTCGAACAGGCTGTTGGCGAAACGCAGGGCGATCAGGTTCTGGACGGTTTCCTTGCCCAGGTAGTGGTCGATGCGGTAGGTGCGGTTCTCCGGGAAGAACTGCGCCACGGCGTCGTTAACCTTGCGCGAGGATTCCAGATCAGAACCGATGGGTTTTTCCAGTACCACGCGGGTGTTTTCGGTCAAACCAACCTTCGACAGGTTCTCGCAGATCGCACCGTAAACGGCCGCCGGTGTCGCGAAGTAGGCAATCACTCGCTGGGCGCTGCCGGCCATTTCGGCCAGGGCGACGTAATCGTCAGCCTTGAGGAAATCGACGTGCAGGTAACTCAGGCGAGCGAGGAAGCGTTCGAGTACGGCTTCGTCCAGCTCTTTGGCGACGACGTAGCGGCGCAGCTCGGAGGCGATGAACGCCAAATGCTGCTGCTCGCTGCCAGGCTCACGGGCCAGCGCAATAATTCGCGTGTCCTCGTGCAAGAGGCCTGCGCCATCGAGTTGATAAAGGGCAGGAAACAGCTTGCGCAGGGCCAGGTCGCCGAGGGCGCCGAACAAGGCAAAGGTGCACGGTTCAACCGTAATCGAAGGCATGATGTTGGTTCTTTTATCAAGTTAAGCTACAAATACCTTTTTTCAAGGCATCACTCAAGGGAAAATGTAGTAATAACCACAACATTTTCGCAAAATACAGATTCCGAGTGGTGGACGGTCGGAGCCATCAGTAGGATAGGCCACCGTTACGGGCCCGATCAAAGTCCCAATTTGCATAGCCGGGGCCCTTATTTGCATTGCTCTCTTGTTTGCGGAGCTAAGGAACATATATGGACCGCGTGCGAAATTTACTGGAACAGATCCAGAATCGCCTTGAAGACCTGAACAAGGCAGAACGCAAAGTCGCCGAGGTAATCCTGCTCAACCCACAGCAGGCCACCCGGTTCAGCATCGCCGCCCTCGCCCAGGCCTCAAAGGTCAGCGAGCCGACGGTCAACCGTTTCTGCCGTTCGTTCGGCGTCAGCGGCTACCCGGAACTCAAACTGCAACTGGCCCAAAGCCTGGCCAGCGGCGCGGCGTATGTCAGCCGGGCGGTTGAGGCCGACGACAATCCGGAGGCGTATACCAAAAAGATTTTCGGCAGCGCTATCGCCTCGTTGGACAGTGCGTTGCAGGCGCTTGACCCGAACCTGATCAGCCGCGCCGTCGATCTGTTGATCCAGGCCCGGCAGATCCACTTCTTCGGCCTCGGCGCGTCGGCCCCGGTGGCGCTGGATGCGCAGCACAAGTTCTTCCGCTTCAACCTGGCCGTCACCGCCCATGCCGACGTGCTGATGCAGCGCATGATTGCGTCGGTGGCGCATACCGGCGAGTTGTTCGTGATCATTTCCTACACCGGCCGCACCCGCGAACTGGTGGAAGTGGCGCGTATTGCCCGGGAGAACGGGGCTTCGGTGCTGGGTCTGACGGCCGAGGGGTCACCATTGGCCAAGGCCAGTACGTTGAGCCTGAACATTCCGCTACCCGAAGACACCGACATCTATATGCCGATGACGTCGCGGATCATTCAGCTGACGGTGCTGGATGTGCTGGCGACCGGCATGACCTTGCGCCGTGGTGTGGACTTCCAGCCGCATTTGCGCAAGATCAAGGAAAGCTTGAATGCCAGTCGGTATCCGATTGGGGATGAGTTTAATTAGGACGCTTCGCGTAAAAGATCGCAGCCTCGTTTCACTCGACAGCTCCTACAGGTTTACGCGATCCCCTGTAGGAGCTTGCGATCTTTTGATCTTCATTTACGCCCCAACCCTTGCCTGCAAACTCAAATGCGCCCTCTCCCCCGGTGCCAAACTCAGGCTGTCCGTCCCACCGCTCGCCGCCTCCACACACACAAACTCCGACATCTCATTCCAGCTCACCCCCAGCAACGGTCGCGAGCCCGGATGCCAGACCACCGTGTCCGCATCGTCACCGGTATCGATGCACAACTCCCGCTGCCAGGCGTGGTCCTTGAGCTGTAATTCGCCGTCATGCTGGAACACCCGCTGACAGCCGCCCTCTACCCGCAACTCGCCTTCCTGATGACAAATCTGACGGTTCAACTGGTCGTAACCCTGAGCTCCATCGAGCCCAGACAGCGCTATCTCGCCGACGTCGCCAATACGCCAATAGGCGTGCAACGCCTGGCTCAATTGGCACGGCAGGCTGTCCTGATGCTCGGTACTCAGGCGTAAATCCATGCGTTCACCCAAGTGCGCGTGCAGGTCCACTTGCCAGTCGCACAACTGAAGTTGCCAGTGCAGGCGCACGCCATCGTCACCAGTGCTGCTGTCCAGAAGCTTCCAGTCGATCAGCCGTGCCCAACCATGGGACGGCCAGGCGTTTTCGCTCGGATGACGGCCATACCACGGCCAGCACACCGGAACGCCGCCACGAATCGCACCGACCTGCGGCCACTTCGCCGCGCACCAGAGCCAGGGTTTCTGGTCCTTTGGCTGAAAGTGCAGCAGCTGCGCACCCTGCCGACTGAACACCGCCTGACACAGCGGATGGTCGATCACCAGCACGTCGCGCTTCTGATAGCGCTCCCACGCAAACACCGGACGTTCGCGCAAGGATTTGAAGAAGCGTTGTAGCGGATGCTCATGCATGTGCCACGGTCCTGAAAATCAGCCGGGGTGCGCCACCCCAAAAAAAAGCGGACAGCCTGGGCTGTCCGCAAAAATGCGCACATAGAGAGGAGCTTATCGCAACAACGTTAGAACACCGACTGAATTTTCAGGCCGGCCACCAGCGCGTCGTCGACTTCCTCCACACCGCCCGGGTGAGTGATGTATTGCAGGTTAGGACGCACGGTCAGCCAGTTGGTAACGTGGAAACCGTAGTTGATCTCGTAGTTGTACTCGGTGTTACGCAGTGGCGAGAACAGCGGATCCTGGTAGTCGGAAACCCCATTGGAGGCATTGACCAGTTCGGCGTTTTTCTTCACGTCATCGTTGACATGAATACGAGCGGCACCGATGCCGACGTCATCCTTCGGACGTGCGTCGAACGGCCCCTTGTACACAAACATCAGCGACTGGTAGTTGTCGACGAAGTTGGTGTCCTTGTCGTGGAACGTGGCGTTGGCTGCGATGTTCAGACCGCGGGACGCGTCACCGTTGTGGCTGGTGAGTTGTTGCTGCGCCACGAACCAGTAACCGTGCTTGCTATCGTGGCTGCGATAGGCATTACCGCTGGTTGCTGCATCATTGCCATCGGCATCCTTACGGACGTCATCGGCATTGGCCGTGCTTTTGTAGTAACCGACACGGTATTCGCCCGGCAGGTTGCCAGGGTTAGGCAACCAGACCAGTTCGACCGGCAAGACGGTGCCCTTGGTGCCACTGCCGCTGAGCTTGAAGCCGTTACCGTGCTCCAGTTGCGACGGGTTCTGGTTGTACGCGCCGATCTGCGCATAGAACTCAGGCGAGATGTTGTACTTCACGCGGACCGCAGCCTGCATGACCGGCCAGTTGTACCAGATGTTGGTCGCCCAGTTACCCGCTTGGGAACCGCAGAACGCCAGGTTCTGGAACTCGCAAGGGAAGGTGTTGAAGTCTTCGCCTTCGCCGAAGTAACCGGCCTTGACGTCCAGTTTACCGTCGAGGAACTGGTGCTTGATCCACAATTGGGTCAGACGGACCATATGGCCACGGCCGTAGACTTCCTGGGAGGAACTCAAGGTGCCGGCACGCGGGTCGCCGACACGGTCATTGGAGATGTTCTCACCATTACGATTGGTGAGCTGGATCTTGGCCTGGGTGTTATCCCAGCCCCACAGTTTTTGCAGGTCCAGCGCCACGCCCAGGCCAAACTGGTCGGCGTAACGCGCCGTCTTGTCGTTGTTGTAGCCACCGTGGAGGTTGCCGCCGACTTCACCGACGTAGTCCATCTTGATGTCGATACCCTGCTCGATCAGCTTTGTCCGCTCGCCCCCCCAATCACCGGTCATCCATTCGGAATCGGCGCTGAACGCGTCAGCTGCGTGCACACTACCGGCCAGCATCATTGCCGCAATGGCTGACAACTGGCAGATAAGCTGAGCGTTGTTGTTCTTCTTCATCCCTACATCCTCGTTTTATTGTTATTAACTATTTTTATCTAACGCGGTTTACATCCCCTGTGGGAGCGAGCCTGCTCGCGAAGGCGGTGCATCAGTCGACATCAATGTTGTATGTCAGACCGCTTTCGCGAGCAGGCTCGCTCCCACATTTCTAATCTTCAACGGCCTTTGAATTGGGTGACGTTGGCGCTGTGGTTCTCTGCTTGCGGCAGACCGGCCACCCCCAAACGCTCACCGGTCTTGGCATCGAACAGCAGCACTTTCGATGGATCGAATTGCAGGGTCAGGGTCTCGCCAACGGCCGGCGCGACGTCCGGTGCCAGACGGCAGCAGACCTTGGTTTCGTTGAGGTTGACGAACACCAGGGTGTCCGGACCGGTAGGCTCGGTGACCTGGACTTCGGCTCGAATGGTCGGCAAACCATTCGGCTCGCCGTTGGCCAGCACGATCTGTTCCGGACGCAAGCCGAGGATCACTTCGCGATCTTCCAGCCCGGCGTCCTGCATGCCCATTGGCAACTCACAACGGGCCTGACCACTGTCAAGCAGCGCCACCAGACGACCGTCCTTGCGCTGCAAACGCAGCGGGATGAAGTTCATCGGTGGCGAACCGATGAAGCTCGCGACGAACAGGTTGGCCGGGTTGTTGTAGATGTCTTTCGGCGTGCCGAACTGCTGAATGATCCCGTCCTTCATCACCGCAACCTTGTCGCCCAGGGTCATCGCTTCGATCTGGTCGTGGGTCACGTAGACCGTGGTGGTTTTCAGGCGCTGGTGCATCAGTTTCATTTCGGTGCGCATCTCGACGCGCAGCTTGGCGTCGAGGTTGGACAGCGGTTCGTCGAACAGGTAAATCTTCGGCCGCCGCGCCAGGGCACGGCCCATGGCCACGCGCTGTTGCTGACCGCCGGAGAGCTGGCCGGGTTTGCGGTTCAGCAGGTGTTCGATCTGCAACAGCTTGGCCACCCGCGCCACTTCCGCTTCGATGTCGGCGGCGGGCATTTTGCGGATCTTCAAGCCAAAGGCGATGTTCTCGCGCACGCTCATGGTCGGGTACAGCGCGTAGGACTGGAACACCATGGCGATGTCGCGATCTTTCGGGCTCATGCCGCTGACGTCCTGGTCATCGATCATGATCGCGCCACCGGTGATGGTCTCAAGGCCGGCGATGCAATTCATGAGGGTCGACTTGCCGCAACCCGAAGGTCCGACAAGAATCAGGAACTCACCGTCCTTGATCGACAGATCGATGTCTTTGAGGGTGTCCGGCAGGCCGGGGCCATAGGTCTTGTTTACATTGCGAAGTTCGAGCGTAGCCATGATTACCCCTTGACTGCGCCGGCCGTCAGCCCGCGCACGAAATACTTGCCTGCGACCACATAGACCAGCAGGGTCGGCAGCCCGGCGATCATCGCCGCCGCCATATCAACGTTGTATTCCTTGGCCCCGGTACTGGTGTTGACCAAGTTGTTCAGCGCCACTGTGATGGGTTGCGAATCACCGCTGGAGAACACCACGCCGAACAGGAAGTCGTTCCAGATCTGGGTGAACTGCCAGATCAGGCAGACCATGATGATCGGGGTGGACATCGGCAGGATGATCAAGCGGAAGATGGTGAAGAAACCCGCGCCATCCAGCCGCGCCGCCTTCACCAGCGCATCGGGAACGCTGACGTAGTAGTTACGGAAGAACAGCGTGGTGAACGCCAGGCCGTAGACCACGTGCACGAACACCAGGCCCGTGGTGGTGCTGGCCAGGCCCATCTTGCCGAGGGTGAACGAGGCCGGCAGCAGAACGGTCTGGAACGGCAGGAAGCACCCGAACAGCAGCAGGCCGAAGAACAACTGCGACCCACGAAAGCGCCACATCGACAGCACATAGCCGTTCAACGCACCGATGGCGGTGGAGATCAGCACCGCCGGGACAGTGATCTTGATCGAATTCCAGAAATACCCGTCGACCGTGCCCCAGGCCTTGACCCAGCCAATGCCGCTGACCACGGTCGGCCAGCTCAGCAGGTTGCCGGAGTTGATGTCTTCCGGCGTCTTGAAGCTGGTCAACAGCATGACCACCAGCGGTATCAGGTAAAGGAACACGGCAAGGATCAGCACGCCGTAGATCGCGATGCGACTCAGGCTGATGGAAGGTTTGGCAGCGAAACTAGTCATGACGCTTGGTCCTCAGCTCGGAGTACAGGTAAGGCACGATGATTGCGAGAATCGCACCGAGCATCAGAATCGCACTGGCCGAGCCCATGCCCATCTGGCCGCGACTGAAGGTGAAGGAATACATGAACATCGCAGGCAGGTCGGAGGAGTACCCCGGGCCACCGGCAGTCATTGCCGCCACCAGGTCGAAACTCTTGATCGCGATGTGGGCCAGGATCATGACTGCGCTGAAGAACACCGGGCGCAGGCTCGGCAACACCACTTTCAGGTAGATGCGCGGCATGCTCGCGCCATCGATCTGGGCGGCACGGATGATCGATTGATCAACGCCACGCAGACCGGCGAGGAACATCGCCATGATGAAGCCCGAGGCTTGCCATACCGCAGCGATCACCAGGCAATATACGACGCGATCCGGGTCGATCAGCCAGTCCAGGCGAAAGCCTTCCCAGCCCCAGTCACGCAGCAATTTGTCCAGGCCCATGCCAGGGTTGAGCAGCCACTTCCAGGCGGTACCGGTGACGATCATCGAGAGCGCCATCGGGTACAGGTAAATGGTGCGAATGAAACCTTCGCGACGAATACGCTGATCAAGAAACACCGCCAGCAGCACACCGATCACCAGGGTGATGCCGATGAACATGCCGCCGAACACTGCCAGGTTCTTGCTCGCTACCCACCAACGGTCGTTGTCGAACAGCCGCTGGTATTGTGCCAGGCCCGCCCATTTGTAAGTCGGCAGGAAGGTCGACGTGGTGAACGACAGGACGAACGTCCACAGGATATAGCCATAGAAGCCCACCAGGACGATGAACATGCTGGGCGCCAGCACCAGTTTGGGGAGCCAGCGCTGCAGTGCATCGAACGGCGAGGCCTTGCTGAACACAGCAACAGAACTCATGGGAAGATCCCGTACGAAGAGAAAAGGATTACAAACGCATTCCCTTGTGGGAGCGAGCCTGCTCGCGAAGGCGGTGCATCAGTCGACATCAGAGTTGAATGTCAGACCGCTTTCGCGAGCAGGCTCGCTCCCACAGATTAAGCGTTACTTGGCAGCTTTGATGGCAGTGCCGAGTTGCTTGGCGGCAGTGGCAGGATCGGCTTTCGGATCGTTGATGAAGTTGGTCACCACATCAAAAAACGCACCCTGTACCGCCAGCGTGGTCGCCATGTTGTGCGCCATGCTCGGCTGCAGGCCGCCGGACTTGGCGTCCGCAAGGAAGTCCTTGGCAGCGGTCTGGGCGCAGGAGTCGAAACCGTACTTGCCCATGTCGCTCAGCATGTCGTTTCGAACCGGGATCGAGCCCTTGTTGATGCTGAAGACTTTCTGGAAGTTCTCACCCAGCACGATCTTGGCAATGTCCTGTTGAGCGGCAGCAGTGCCCTTGTCTTTCTGCTTGAACACCGCCAGGGAGTCGATGTTGTAGGTGAAGGCTTTGTCGGTGCCCGGGAAGGCTACGCACTCGTAGTCCTTGCCGGCGACTTTCTTGGCCGCTGTCCACTCGCTCTTGGCCCAGTCACCCATGATCTGCATGCCGGCCTTGCCGTTGATGACTTTGGCCGCTTCCAGGTTCCAGTCCTGGCCTTTGCCGTCGGCATCCATGTAGGTCGCGACTTTCTTCAGCTCGGTCAGCGCCTTGACCATTTCAGGACCGGTCAGTGCACCGTTGTCCAGATCCACCAGGGCTTTCTTGTAGCCGTCGACGCCCATGACTGAAAGGACCACCGCTTCGAACACGGTACTGTCCTGCCAAGGCTGGCCGCCGTGGGCAAGGGCAATGAAGCCCGCCGCCTTGAGCTTGTCACCGGCTGCGAAGAATTCCTCTAGGGTGGTTGGCGCTTTCTCGATGCCGGCCTTCTTGAAGACTTCCGGGTTGATCCACAGCCAGTTGACGCGGTGAATGTTCACCGGCACGGCCACGTAGTCACCCTCATACTTCACGGTATCGGAGACTTTCTTGTCGAGCAGGCTGTCCCACTTCTCAGTCTTGGCAGCGTCTTTCAAGACATCGGTGTCGAGCAGACCGGTAGACGCCCATTCCTGGATGTCCGGGCCTTTGATCTGCGCTACGCCCGGCGGGTTACCGGCAACGGCGCGGCTTTTGAGCACGGTCATGGCCGTAGCACCGCCACCACCGGCGACTGCGCCGTCCTTCCAGATGAAACCATCTTTTTCGACTTGGGCCTTGAGAACATCAACGGCAGCTTTTTCACCACCGGACGTCCACCAGTGAACGACTTCTACCGAACCTTTGGAATCGGCGGCAAGCGCACTGACAGGGAATGCAGAGACAGGAAGCAATGAGGCAAGAGAAATGACAGTAGCGAGGCGAGAGATCGCATTCATCTAGAATTACCTTTCTTGTTGTTATGCATGCAAGTCTGGTGCTTGCGCTGCATAGGATTTTAAACAGGAGTTATCCCTTCGCAGGTAACGAAGGGACGCTTGAATGTCACCACATGGTTACACAGGAGCGCTCTGGGACAACTGCCCCAAGGCAGTCGCCATGCTCGGCGCCAACGGCAGGCGCGGAATCAGAACGGCTTGCCAGGCGTGATACAGATCGGGTTTGCCGGCCCAGATATCAGCGCTCGGGCGGTTTTGCGGATCGAGTTCATGGTGCCAACTGCCGTCGCCACGGTCGATGAAATGACTGTCACAGAATTCCCAGAACAGTCGGTACCAGGTTTCGTATTGCTCCTCGCCCGTGCGTTTAAGCAGTGCGCTGGCGGCCGCACTGGCTTCGCAATGGGTCCAGTGCAAGCGATGGCGGACAACCGCGCGATTGCTCCAGTCGAGGGTGTAGACAATGCCGGGCAGCCCGTCGACATCCCAGCCGTGACGACAATTGTTATCGAAGAGTTTTTGCGCGTCGGTGGCCAGCCAGCCTGGCGTGAGCATCCCGGCCTTAACCCGCGCCGCTTCGAGGTGCAGCAACAGCCGCGCCCATTCGAAACCGTGGCCAGGCGTGGTACCGAAAGGGCGAAAACCGTCGGCCGGGTTGTCGTGGTTGTAGTCGCGAAGCGGCTGCCAGTCGCGGTCAAAATGCTCGACCACCAAATAGTTGTTAGCCGCCGCGTGACCGTGGATGACTCGCTCAACGATGCGCTGGGCGCGGACCAGCCAGCGGTTGTCGTCGGTGACATCCGCCAGCGCGAGAAAGGCTTCGGTGGTGTGCATGTTGCTGTTCGCGCCGCGATAGGCTTCCTCGCAGCTCCAGTCGCGGTTGAAGGATTCGCGCATCGCGCCCTCCTCCTCGCTCCAGAAATGCGTGTCGATAACGTTGATCGCATCATCCAGCAAAGCTTGCGCGCCGGGACGTTGGGCGACCACAGCGGAACTGGCGGCCAAGGCTACGAAAGCATGCAGGTAAGCCGCTTTGCCGGTGTTGCCGTCGCGATGATGTGCGGCGGCGAACCAGCCACCGTGTTCGGCATCGCGCAACGGGCCGCTGAGGGCTTTGACGCCGTGATCCACCCGCTCGGCAAAACCCGGCAAGCCCTGAATGTGGGCCATGGCAAAGCTGTGGGTCATGCGTGCGGTGTTCATGGTTTCGGCATGAGCGTTGGCCGGGAGATGGCCCTTTTCATCGAGATTGCCGAAGCCTTCGGGAAGCGTTGAAGCCTTGGCAAACGCCAGCAGGCGCAGACCTTCGGCGGCGAGCCATTGCTGATGGTCAGGCGCGTTCAGCCAACTGCTGAAAGCAGGTTGGAAGGTGTCCATGGGGTACCTTTTTTTGTTGTTATGACTGGGGGCAGTCTAAACAACGGGGGGTGGCGGGCTTGTAACGAAGGGGGCGAGTCATGTCACTGGGCTGTGACATTCCCCGAGGGATGTGTTGAGTCGACTGACGCCTTCGCGAGCAGGCTCGCTCCCACAGGGGTTATGCGTCCGGCAAAAATCCAATGTGGGAGCGAGCCTGCTCGCGAAGAACGATTACGCGGTGTGACTAATCAACACTGCGCGGCAATTGCAGTGTCACCCTTAAACCGCCTTCACGCAGGTTTTGCAAACTCACCTCACCCCCATGGCTATGCGCAATATTTCGCGCAATCCCCAGCCCCAACCCATAACCCTGCTGCTGCCCGGCCAATCGGAAGTGCGGTTCGAACACCTGCTCCATCCGTCGTTCCGGCACCCCTGGCCCCTCATCGTCCACATGCAGGATGAACGCACTCTGGTCGTCATCAATGTGCAAATGCGCTTTCTTCCCATACTTCAAGGCATTGTCGATCAGGTTGCCGATGCAACGCTTGAGCGCCAAAGGCTTACCGGGATACGCCGCCAGCGCACGGCCTTGCTGAGTGACGCGACCATTGCCGTTGGGCGCCAGGTACGGCTCCACCAGACAGTCGAGCACATGGTTGAGATCCACCGGTTCGATGTTTTCGTGAATGTCGGTGTCTTTCACGCATTGCAGTGCGCCTTTGACCAGTAGCTCCAACTCATCCAGATCGCGGCCGAACTTGGCTTGCAGCTGTTCGTCTTCGAGCAATTCAACCCGCAGCCGCAAGCGAGTAATTGGCGTGCGCAAGTCATGGGAAATCGCGCTGAACAACTGGCTGCGCTCCGTCAGGTAGCGGCTGATGCGTTCGCGCATCGCATTGAAAGCGCGGCCTACTTCGACCACTTCACTGCCGCCACCTTCGGCCACCGGTTCGACTTCGGCACCGAGGGACATGTCCCGCGCCGCCCGCGCCAGGCGTTTGAGCGGACGACTCTGCCAGTGCACCAGCAGGCCGATGAACAACAGCAAGAAACTGCTGGTGAGCACGATAAACCAGACTTGCTGCGCCGGCAGGCCTTGTTCTTCAAGACTGGTGTAGGGCTCGGGCAACAGCGAGGCGATGTACAGCCATTCCCCCGGCGCCATCTGGATTTGCGTGACAAGTACCGGCGGGTTCACCGGTTCCAGGGTCAATGCGTAGTGCGCCCAGGAACGCGGCAATTCATCGAGTTTCAGACCGCTGTTGAAAATCCGCAGGTCTTCGGGGCTGACGAAGGTCACCGAGATGTCCGTGTCGTGGCCCAGGGACTCGCGCAGCACTTCGTCCACTGCCTTGAGCACCGCCGCTTTGCGCGGGGTGATCGGCAGCACTTCCATGCCCAAGGGTTTGTCGTTGAGCGTCACCACGAAACGGGTGCCGCCCATGCTGCGCAACTGGTCGAGCACCAATGGCCGAAACGCTACCGGCAGCGAGCGGAAATAACTGACGCTGGCCGTCATCGAATGGGCCAGGCTACGGGCGCTGGTGACCAGGCCTTCAAGTTGTGTGGCGCGCAGTTGCGAGACCCAGATCACGCTCGACAGTGTCTGGGCGAACAGCACCGCCAGCAGGGTCAGCAGCAACATCCGCCCAAGCAGCGAACGCGGCACGGGGAGCCGTGCGGCGAGTGTGCGGAAAAACTCAGTGGCCATTGCTGGCAACCACATTGGCGGCCAGTTGGTAGCCGCTGCCGCGCACGGTACGGATCAGCCGCGGCGGTTTTTCGGTGTCGCGCAGGCGCTGGCGCAAACGGCTGACGGCCATGTCGACAATGCGATCCAGCGGCATCAAATCGCGGCCACGGGTGGCGTTGCCGATGGTGTCGCGGTCGAGGATTTCCTGGGGGTGATCAAGGAACAGTTTCAGCAGCGCGAAATCGGCGCCGGAGAGAATCACTTCTTCGCCGTCGATGTGGAACAGTCGGTGACTGACCATGTCCAGACGCCAGTCATCGAAGGCCAACACTTCACTGCCGGAACGCTCCTGACCGAACTGCGCGCGGCGCAACAAGGCTTTGATGCGCGCCTGCAATTCACGCGGGCTGAAGGGTTTGCCGAGGTAGTCGTCCGCCCCCAATTCCAGACCGATGACGCGGTCGGCCTCGTCGGAGCTGGCCGTGAGCATGATGATCGGCACCTGCGCCTGACGCGGGTGCTGGCGAATCCAGCGGCAGAGGCTGAAGCCGTCTTCGTCCGGGAGCATCACATCGAGGATCACCAGATCGCTCGGTGCCTCGTTCATCGCCTGACGAAAGCCTGCACCATCGGGCGTGGTACGAACCTGGAAACCGGCGCGGGTCAGGTAGGTGTCCAGCAACTCGCGTATCTCTTGATCGTCATCGACCAACAAAATCGACTTGTTGACTGAGCTCACGGGGCGGCGTCCTTGTTGTTTGAATTGGGCGGATTATGCCTTAAGCGCGGAACCAACAAACACCGCAGAACTACTGTGGGAGCGGGCTTGCTCGCGAAAGCGGACTGACATTCAACATTGATGTCGACTGATACACCGCTTTCGCGAGCAAGCCCGCTCCCACATTTTCAATTGCATTTCAGGCCTGATCCAGCGCTACACCCGCACCAACAAGGCCGGAATAGGGCGCCGTCACCAGCCACACCGGGATGCCTTTGAAGTAATCGCTCATGCAGCCCTTGTCAGCAAAGCACCGGGCAAAGCCGCTTTCGATGAAGAAATCGGCGAACCGCGGAATCACCCCGCCCACGATGTACACGCCGCCGCGACCGCCCGTGGTCAGCACGTTGTTGCCGGCCACACGACCCAGCCAGCAGCAGAACTGCTCAAGCACTTCTAGGGCAATCGGATCGCCGGCCAGACCGGCAGCGGTAATCGACTCGGGGGAATTCAGCACGGGTTCATGACCGTCCACCGCACAAATCGCCCGATAAACCCGAGGCAAGCCGCTGCCGCTCAAGGCTGTTTCAGCGCTGACATGGCCGATCTCGTTGAAGATGTGTTGCCACAACTGAGTTTCCCGCGGACTGCTCAGCGGCAAATCGACGTGACCGCCCTCTCCCGGCAACGCGGCAAACCGCCCTTCACCGAGATCGAGCAATGTGCCGACGCCGAGGCCCGTGCCCGGACCGATCACCACCGCCGGCCGCAACGGTTCCGGCGTGCCTTCGCAGACCACCCGAAACTCGTCCGGCTGCAAACGGGTCATGCCCAGCGCCATCGCCGAGAAGTCATTGACCAGCAACAGTTGATCCACCTGCAAGGTCTTGCAGAATCCCTTGCGGCTGAGTCGCCAGTGATTGTTGGTGAACTTGAATTCATCGCCACTCACCGGTCCGGCCACCGACAGGCACACCGAACCGATCGAACCCGGCGCCAGGCCAAGCCCGCTCAGGTAGAGGGCAATGGCCTCTTCCGGGCTGGCGTGATCGGCCGTCGCCAGCACCTGGATCGATTCCAGCTGCTGGTTTTTCCACAACGCGAAACGTGCGTTGGTCCCACCGATGTCACCGACCAAAGCCAGTTTCAATTAAGCGTCTCCAGGGCAGAAGTAAAGGCGCTGGCGCCCTGCTCCGCCGAGCTGAAGGCCATGCGCATGAAACCAAACAGCTCGCGACCGCTGCCGATGTTATTGCCCAACAGGCCCTTGGCAGGTTCGCGCGCCGCGAATTCTTCGGCGTCCACCTTAAGCTCCAGGGTGCCTTTGACGCCATCGACGCGGATGATATCGCCCTCTTGCACCCGCGCCAAAGCGCCGCCCACATACGCTTCAGGACTGACGTGAATCGCCGCCGGGATTTTCCCCGACGCACCGGACATGCGCCCGTCCGTCACCAGCGCCACTTTGAAGCCGCGATCCTGCAGCACACCGAGGAACGGCGTCATTTTGTGCAATTCCGGCATGCCGTTGGAGCGCGGACCCTGGAAGCGCATCACGGCGACAAAATCCTTCTCCAGCAAACCGGCCTTGAACGCATCGGCAAGATCCTGCTGATCCTGGAACACCATGGCCGGTGCTTCGACGATCTGGTTTTCCAACGCCACGGCGGACACTTTCATCACGCCACGCCCGAGGTTGCCTTCCATGACCCGCAAGCCGCCCTCTGGCGAGAATGCGCGAGCGACTGGACGCAGGATGGTCTCGTCGAGGCTTTCGATCGGGCCTTCGCGCCAGACCAGTTCGCCGTTTTCGAGGAACGGCTCCATGGTGTAGCGGCTCAGGCCGTGGCCCAGCACCGTGTTGACGTTTTCGTGGAGCAAGCCGGCTTCCAGCAGTTCGCGGATCAGGAACGACATGCCGCCCGCGGCCTGGAAGTGGTTGATGTCGGCTTTGCCGTTCGGGTAGACGTGGCTCAGGGTCGGCACCACCTCGGAGAGGTCGGCCATGTCCTGCCAGGTCAATTGAATACCCGCCGCCATGGCGATCGCCGGCATGTGCAGCGTGTGGTTGGTCGAGCCGCCGGTGGCGTGCAGGGCCACGATGGAGTTGACCAGCGAACGCTCGTCGACGATTTCGCCGATCGGCATAAAGTCGCCGCTTTGCTTGGTCAGACGCGTGACCTGATGCGCCGCTTCGCGGGTCAGGGCATCGCGCAAAGGCGTGTTCGGGTTGACGAACGAGGCGCCCGGCAAGTGCAGGCCCATGACTTCCATCAGCAACTGGTTGGTGTTGGCGGTGCCGTAAAAAGTGCAGGTACCCGGGCTGTGGTAGGAGTTCATCTCCGATTCCAGCAGCTCTTCGCGGCTGGCCTTGCCTTCGGCGTAGCGCTGGCGAACGTCGGCTTTCTGTTTGTTGGAAATGCCCGAAACCATCGGCCCGCCCGGCACGAAGATGGTCGGCAAGTGACCGAAGCGCAGCGCGCCCATCATCAGCCCCGGCACGATCTTGTCGCAGATGCCGAGCATCAGCGCGCCGTCGAACATGTTGTGGGACAGCGCCACTGCGGTGGACAGCGCGATCACTTCGCGGCTCGGCAGGCTCAGTTCCATGCCCGGCTCGCCTTGGGTCACGCCATCACACATGGCCGGGGTACCACCGGCGAACTGGCCGACGGAGCCGATTTCACGCAGGGCTTTTTTGATCTGTTCAGGAAAGACTTCGTACGGCTGATGTGCCGAGAGCATGTCGTTATACGACGAAACAATCGCAATGTTCGCGGAGTTCATCATTCGCAGACTGTTCTTGTCGTCGGTGCCGCACCCGGCTACGCCGTGGGCGAAGTTGGCGCACTGCAGCTTGCCACGCATAGGACCGTCGCTGGCAGCACCACGAATCAGTGCAAGGTAAGCCTCACGCGTGGCGCGGCTGCGGGCGATAAGCCGTTCGGTGACCTCAAGGACGCGGGGATGCATGTGTAGAACTCCAGGCTAACGGATGTGGCGACCTGATTGTCTATGTTGAGCAAGAGCCGTTGTTGATGGGATGACAGACGGTTTTCTTGTTCGGTCGGACCAGTTGATTCAGGTCACTCGTTGTAGATTGAACAAAATATTGCCATTAAAAAGGCTTGTTTTCTATTTTTATGCGAATAATCTTGTAATTCCAACAACAAATCGACGGCGGCCCCTGTTAAATGACTCTTCGAATCGCAATCAATGGTTTTGGCCGAATTGGCCGTAACGTCCTGCGTGCACTGTATACCCAAGGTTATCGCCAGGACCTGCAGATCGTTGCCATCAATGACTTGGGCGACAGCGCGATGAACGCTCATCTGCTCAAGTACGACACTGTTCACGGCACGTTCGACGCCGATGTTCAGCATGATCTGGAAAGCCTGACCGTCAACGGCGACCGTATTTCTGTCAGCGCCATTCGTAACCCGGCCGAACTGCCCTGGGCCGCGGAAAAAATTGATGTCGTGTTCGAATGCACCGGTTTGTTCACCGACCGAGCCAAAGCCGCCGCGCATATTACGGCTGGCGCACGCAAAGTGATCATCTCGGCCCCGGCCAAAGGCGCCGACGCCACCGTGGTGTACGGCGTTAACCACGACATTCTGCGCCAATCGCATCAGATTATTTCCAACGCGTCGTGCACCACCAACTGCCTGGCCCCGGTGGCCCAGGTGCTGCACCGCGAGCTGGGCATCGAAAGCGGTCTGATGACCACTATTCACGCCTACACCAACGATCAGAACCTGACCGACGTCTACCACACCGACCCATACCGCGCGCGTTCAGCCACCCAGAACATGATCCCGAGCAAAACCGGCGCTGCTGAAGCCGTCGGCCTGGTGCTGCCGGAACTGGCGGGAAAACTGACCGGCATGGCAGTGCGTGTTCCGGTGATCAACGTGTCGCTGGTGGACCTGACTGTGCAGCTCAAGCGCGAAGCGTCGGCCGATGAAGTGAATGCACTGCTCAAAGAAGCCAGCCAGCACTCGAAGATTCTCGGTTACAACACCCTGCCGCTGGTCTCCAGCGACTTCAACCACAACCCGCTGTCGTCGATCTTCGACGCCAACCACACCAAGTCCAGCGGCAAACTGCTCAAGGTGCTGGCCTGGTACGACAACGAATGGGGTTTCTCCAACCGCATGCTCGATAACTGCCTGGCGCTCTGCAACGCAGAGTAAGCGAAGCTTACGAGTAGGAGCTGCCGAAGGCTGCGATCTGTTGATCTTGTTTTTCAGCGATCCCGAGAAGATCAAGATCAAAAGATCGCAGCCTTCGGCAGCTCCTACGCAGCGCATTACGCCTCGGAGCCACACCGATGATCGGCATCAGTTTTACGCAAAAGACCATGGCAGCGCGCAAGCGTATTGCCTTGGTCGCCCATGACCACTGCAAGGTGTTTTTGCTGGACTGGGCCGAGCGGCACAAAGACAGACTCGCACAGCATGAACTGGTCGCCACCGGCACCACCGGGTTGTTGTTGCAACAACGCCTGGATTTGCCTGTGGAGAGCATGATCAGCGGCCCGTTGGGCGGCGACCAGCAACTCGGTGCGCGAATTGCCGAGCAGCGGGTCGACATGTTGGTGTTCTTCTGGGACCCGTTCGAGCCTCAGCCGCACGACCCGGACATCAAGGCGTTATTGCGAGTCGCGGCGGTCTGGAACATTCCCGTCGCCTGCAACGAATGCAGCGCCGATTACCTGCTCAGCAGCCCGATGATGGAGCAGATGCACGAACATCGGATCCCCGATTACGCGACCTATCTGTTGGGCCGGGCCTAAACCTTCACAAATCAATACTTGACCACTCGAGCGGATGATAAGCATTATCATTCGCTCGAAATGGATCAGGTCCTCCCGTGAGTCAATCTCGCTTCAATCACGTCTTCATCGCCCAGCGAGTCTCTCTGCTGCGCACGTTGGAGCGGATGGTCAACAATCACAGCACCGCCGAAGACCTCCTGCAGGAGACCTACCTGCGAGTGACCCGGGCACTCAGTGAGCGGGCTATCGATCACCTTGAACCCTTCGTTTTCCAGACCGCCCGCAACCTGGCGCTGGACCATTTGCGTGCGCGGCGCATTCAGTCCCGCACCCTGCTCGACGGCGTGCCGCTGGACGTGATGGAAAGCGTCGCCGCCCCCGCCTGCAGTGTCGAGGACGCCGCCCATGCCGAACAATTGCTTGAGCGTTTGAACGTGAGCCTCAATGAACTCAGCCCCCGTCAGCAGCAGATTTTCATCCTCAGCCGTCTGCACGGGCACAGCTATCTGGCGATCGCCGAGAAGCTCGGCGTGTCATTGAGCACCGTGCAAAAGGAACTGAAACTGATCATGGCGATCTGCGTCGGCGTGGCCGAACGGTTAAACGGAGACTGAGTCTGTAGGTTTATTCTCAACGTGTGAGGATGAACTGCACGGACTATCGGGCTTTGCTACCCTTGCCCACTTTCAAGCTTCATTAAAAAAACAGCCGTGCCAAGACACTGCCGAGGAAACACCGTGACGGACACGCTTCCAGTGCCTCCCCCCGCCCCCCCTCCGCCCTCCCCGGCGCGGGACCCCGCCAGCGCGATGGACCAGGCCCTGGACTGGCTGATCGTGCTGGACAGTCCGAGCGAGGAACAGACCCGACAGTTTCACGACTGGCTGGCCGCCAATCCGTTGCATGCCGAGGCGTTCGCCAAGGCTCAGGCGATCTGGGATGGTCCGCAGGTCGTGCAATGTGCGCAAAGCCTGGCCGCGCGCCCGCCGAAAGTGACCGTCCTTTCGCGCCTGCGGCCTCACTGGAAACCGCTGGCCACTGCCGCCGTGCTGATCCTCGGTGTGTTCGGCTTCAGCAATCTGCCGATGCGCCTGCAGGCTGATCACCTGACTGTGGTCGGTGAACGTCAACGTCTGCAATTGGAGGACGGCTCGAAGGTCCTTCTCAATACCAATTCGGCCTTCTCCAGCACCATCAATGATCAACAGCGCGTTGCCCGTTTGTATCAGGGCGAAGCATTTTTCGAGGTGGCGGCCAATCGCGGCCAGCCGCTGGAAATCGACGCCGGGCCGGTCAAAGCCAGCGTTCGGGACACCGCCTTTGCTGTGCGTTATCTGGACGGTGTGGCACAGGTTCGGGTGCAGCGTGGGGATGTCGACTTGCGAGCGACCCGCGACGACGCGCGAATTCGATTGTCCGCCGGAGAAAGCATCCGCATCGGCCCCAACGGTTTCGATCGCCCCGCCAAACTTGATGCCACGACCGATCTGGCATGGGTCCAGGGTCGACTGGTGTTCGAAAACTGTCCGCTGAGCCAGGTACTGGCGGAGCTGCGTCGTTACTATCCAGGCTGGATCATCATCAACAACAACGAGCAGTTGGCCGACATCACCGTCACCGGCAACTACCGACTCGACCAGCCCTTAGACGTGGTCCGTTCGCTGGCCCACATCACCTCGGCGCGGCTTCAGGAATTCCCGGCTCTGGTCATTTTGAACTAAATGAGAATTATTTTTACTCGATAGCCAAACCCCGTACGTCTCGTTATAGCCAATGCAATTGATTCGCATCTCTGGATGCCATTCAGCACCTATAAAGATTCGTGCGACACGGAGCGTTATCGATGTCCTCTCGCCTTACCCGCCAACCTTCTTCACCTTCTCGCGTGCTGACGCTGCTGACCGCCGCCATCCTGATGGCAGGCAGCGCGCCGCTGATGGCCGCCACCGCTGCAGAGCAACCGACCCGCAACATGGGCGATTACGCGTTCGCCATCCCTCAGCAGTCGCTGGTCTCGGCACTCAATGCCTTTACCGCCGTGACAGGCTGGCAGGTCGGCTTGCCGGCAGAACTGGCTGAAGGCGTGGCCTCGCCGGGCGTGCGGGGTTCGCTGCCACCGGAGAAAGCCCTCGATCGCCTGTTGGTGGGGACCAACCTGAGCTATCGCAAACTGGGCAACAACAACATCGTGTTGGAGAAGCGCAGTAACAGCGGCGCGCTCAACCTGGAACAGGTGACCATCAGCGCCACCCGTCAGGAACAGGACGTGAACAGCGTGCCGAGCACCGTCACCGTCCAGACCCGCGAAGAGCTGGACCGCAACAATGTGAATAACATCAAGGATCTGGTGCGCTACGAGCCGGGCGTTTCGGTGGGCGGTTCGGGTCAGCGCGCCGGCATCACTGGCTACAACATCCGCGGCATCGACGGCGACCGCGTACTGACCCAGATCGACGGTGTGCAGGTACCCGACAGTTTCTTCAACGGCCCGTACGCCCAGGCCAACCGCAACTACGTCGACCCCGAGATCGTCAAGCGCGTCGAGATCTTGCGCGGCCCGGCGTCGGTGCTCTACGGCAGCAACGCCATCGGCGGTGCGGTCAGCTACTACACGCTGGACCCGGACGACATCATCAAACAGGGCAAAGACGTCGGCGCACGCCTGAAGACCGGCTACAGCTCGGCCGACCACAGCTGGCTGACCTCCGGTACCGTGGCCGGTCGCACCGGCGACTTCGACGGCCTGTTGCACTTGAGTCAGCGCAATGGTCATGAAACAGAGTCCTACGGCGAAACCGGCGGCACCGGTCTGACCCGCACCGAGGCCAACCCCGAGGACGTGCGCACCACCAACGTGCTGGCCAAGCTAGGCTGGAACTACGCCGACGATGCGCGCTTCGGTCTGACCTACGAGCACTACAAGGACGACCGCGACACCCACCAGTTGAGCGCAGTGGGCGGCCCATTCAACGCAGGACGCGGTTTCGGCTTCTATAAATCCCGTACCGGCAACGACACAGTCACTCGCGAACGCTTCGGTCTGGAACACAGCTTTGCACTGGACAGCGTCCTGGCTGACAACATCAAGTGGACGCTGAACTACCAGATCGCCAAGACCGACCAGAGCACCGAAGAAATCTACGCGCCGTCGCGCACCGTGCTGCGCAACCGCGAGACCACTTATAAAGATCGCCAATGGGTGTTCGATGCCCAGGCTGACAAGTCGTTTGCCATCGCCGACACCGATCACCGTGTCACCTATGGCACCACCCTCAAACAGGACAAAGTCACCGGTCTGCGCACCGGTAGCGGCACCTGCCTGACAGTGGCCGGCGCCTGCCGAGTCATCGGTGCCGCCAGCGCCGCCGACACCCTGAAACCCGCCAGCGACTTCCCGGACCCGACCATCAACAGCTACAGCCTGTTCGCCCAGGATCAGATCAGCTGGAACAACTGGACCTTCCTGCCTGGCGCACGCTACGACTACACCCAGCTAAAGCCACACATCACGGACGAGTTCCTGGTCACCGCTGACCAGAGCGGCAACGGTGTGGTGAGCGACGACACCAAAACCTGGCATCGTCTGTCGCCAAAATTCGGCACCACCTACAGCTTCAACGACCACTACACCTGGTACGGACAGTACGCCGAAGGCTTCCGGACGCCGACCGCCAAGGCCCTGTATGGTCGCTTCGAAAACCTGGCCGGCGGCTATCAAGTCGCGCCTAATCCCGATCTGGAGCCGGAAAAGAGCAAGAGTTATGAAACCGGCTTGCGCGGCCAGTTTGAGGCGGGCACTTTCGATATGGCGGTGTTCTACAACAAATACCGCGACTTTATCGACGAGAACGCCATCACTCCCGGCTACACAGAGACCACGTTCCAGAGCAACAACATCAAGCACGCCACCATCAAGGGTCTGGAGCTCAAGGGTCGCCTGAACCTCGACACCTTCGGTGCGCCAACCGGCCTCTACACCCAAGGCTCGATGTCGTATCTGTACGGCCGTAACGATGACAGCGGCGAGCCGCTGAACAGTATCAACCCGCTGACCGGCGTGTTCGGTCTGGGTTATGACCAAGACAACTACGGTGCCCTGATGAGCTGGACACTGGTTAAACGCAAGACCCGCGTCGACAGCACCAGCTTCAAAACCCCGGACGGCACTAGCACCCAGTTCAAGACCCCGGGCTATGGCGTACTCGACCTGGCTGGTTTCTACAAGGTGACCGACGATGTAACCGTCAATGCCGGCCTCTACAACCTGACCAACAAAAAGTACTGGCAGTGGGACGACGTGCGCGGATACGACAGCGTCGGCGAAGCCTCGGTAACTCAACCGGCCAACCTCGATCGCCTGACTCAACCGGGTCGCAACTTCGCGGTCAATCTGGTCTGGGACATCTGACTTGATTCACTTCACGGCGCTGCGGTTTAGAAGCAGCGCCGTGAGGATTTTTTACTGTTCGGCGCCTCGTCATTCGTCTCGTTACCAAGCGCCTCTTTTTCTCAAGGACTTCTCATGACCACTCAGAACACTGCTCAACACCCGACTCTGCGTTCGCAACGCTTGAACCAGATCACCCATGAACCTCACACCCAACTCGATGCGCTGGTCAAAGCGCACGCACCGTTTGAAACCCAGGCCAACTTCGCGCGTTTCGTGGTTGCTCAATATTTGTTTCAGTCGGAACTGGTGTCGCTGTACAACGATGCCGAGCTGACGTCCATCGTTGCGGACCTGCCGGCCCGCTGCCGTGCTGAAGCGGCCGAGACTGACCTGGCTGATCTGGACACTGAAGTTCCGGCGCCCGTCGAAGGTGCCGTGAAGAATCCAACCAAAGCTGAGGCCCTGGGCTGGCTCTTCGTGTCTGAAGGCTCGAAACTCGGCGCGGCGTTCCTGATCAAGCGTGCCGTGGGCCTTGGGCTGAGCGAAACCTTCGGCGCTCGCCACCTCGCTGAACCGGCCGGTGGCCGTGCTGAAGGCTGGAAAAGCTTCGTCAAAACCCTCGACGAGGTGGCGTTCAGCGCTCAGGAAGAAGCCGAAGTGGAGAAAGGCGCAATCGATGCGTTCAATCGCTTTACCGTGCTGCTGGAACAGGCTTACGCCTCCACCCCCGAACTCGCCTGACTGAATGCATTTCCCTGTGGGAGCGAGCTTGCTCCCACCGGGGACTTGCCGATTGAGCCCTATGCCTCACCCAGTCTCCTCAAAACTCGCACGAATCCTCTTCGGTCTCCTGGCCTACGTCAGCCTGGGCATCGGCCTGATCGCCATCGTCGTACCTGGCCTGCCGACCACCGAGTTCATCCTGCTGGCTGCTTGGGCCGCGACCAAAAGTTCGCCGCGCCTGAGTGCCTGGCTGGAAAATCACCGGCTGTTCGGGCCGATCCTGTGCAACTGGCGCAACGGCAAAATCATCGCCCGCAGAGCCAAGGTCAGTGCCACCGTCAGTATGCTGCTGTGCGCCGGGTTGATGCTGGTGATGCTCGATCATGGCTGGACGATTTACCTGGCCATCGTCGGCATGAGCCTGGGTAATGTGTGGATCTGGTCACGGCCGGAATCGCTGCCGACAATCTCCTGAATTTCTGTCCTTTTCAGGGAATTTTCCTGCGCAAACGTTCAACTATTACCGTTCGTCGGCTTTGCGTTCATGCAACCTGCGCCCCCGCCGATGTGGATGAAATGGCGCTGAATGGACTTGGCAAACCGGGTCGATCCCGACTCATAGCCAACACCTCATCCATTCGCGAGTTCGTCCTATGTTCGACTCTGTTTCCATCCGCCTGAAAATCGTCCTGCTGTCCGGTCTGTGCCTGCTTGGCGTGGTCGTCTTGATCGTCGGCATGAACATCTACCAGACCGATCAGAACGATGAACTGGTCAGCGCCTCCAGCAGCAAGATGCTCACCGCCAGTGTGCAGAACCTGCTCCAGGCCAAGGCCGCCGAGCAAGCGGTGCAGGTGCAGAAGACCTTTGGCGAAAGCCTGCTGGTGGTGACCGCCCTGGCCGATCAGATCAAGGACTTGCGCACCCTGGCGAGCAAGCGCTCCCTTGAAGCTGGCGCCCTGCGTGAAGAGTTGAACCAGAGCCTGAAAACCGCCTTCGAGCGCAACAGCAAAGTGCTGGGGATCTGGCTGGCGTTCGAACCCAACGGGTTGGACGGCAAGGACAGCGAGTTCGCCAACGATGAAGCTCGCCAGTCCAACGAAACCGGTCGTTTCGCCAGCTACTGGAGCCGTGCCGGCGGTGCCGGGATCAACACGATCATGGTCGAAGACGACATGACCAAAACCACCTTGAGCGTCAGCGGTACACCCTACAACAGCTGGTACACCTGCCCTCGCGACAGCAAGCGTACCTGCCTGCTCGACCCCTATGCCGATACCGTCGGCGGCAAGGAAATGCTGATGACCAGCATTTCCGTACCGCTGTTGGTGGACGGCAAATCCATCGGCGTGGTCGGTGTGGACATTGCCCTCGACGCGCTGCAAGCGGCGACTGTCGACTCCCAACGTGATCTGTTCAACAGCGCCGGGCACATGCTGATCGTCTCCGGCAGCGGCGTACTCGCCGGTTACAGTATCGACGCGAGCAAGGTCGGCAAAAGCATCGGTGACACCCTGGGCGCAGACGGCAAGGACGTCCTGCAACTGCTCAGCGGTGGTACGCCGAAGATCCTCGAACAGGGCGACCTGATTCGCGCGGTGTTCCCGGTCAGTCCGATTGCCGAGTCCAAGGCCTGGGGCGTGGTGATCGACTTGCCGAAGCAAGTGCTGCTGGCCGACTCGGTGAAGTTGCAAGCCGTACTCGATGACGCCCAGCAAAGCGGCACGATCAAAGCGGTGCTGGTGGCTGTCGCGGCCGGCCTGGTCGGTCTGTTGCTGATCTGGCTCACAGCGTCTGGCGTGACTCGGCCGATCAACAGCGTGGCCGAGATGCTCAAGGCGATTGCCAGCGGCGACGGCGACCTGACTCAACGTCTGCACTACAGCAAGAAAGACGAACTGGGCGAACTGGTCAGCTGGTTCAACCGTTTCCTCGACAAGCTGCAACCGACCATCGCGCAGATCAAACTAAGCATCACTGATGCGCGCGGCACGGCCGACCAGTCCTCGGAAATCGCCCGCCAGACCAGCGAAGGCATGCAGGTGCAGTTCCGCGAAATCGACCAGGTGGCCACCGCGTCCAACGAGATGAGCGCCACCGCCCACGACGTCGCCAACAGTGCCTCGAACGCGGCCAACGCGGCTAAAGGCGCGGATCAATCGGCTCGCGATGGCATGTCGATCATCGAGCGCAGCACCCGCGACATCAACCTGCTGGCCGACGAAGTCAGCAAAGCGGTGACCGAAGTCGAAGCGCTGGCGGTCAACAGCGAGCAGATCGGCTCGGTGCTGGAAGTGATCCGCAGCATCGCCGAACAAACCAACCTGCTGGCGCTCAACGCGGCGATTGAAGCAGCCCGTGCCGGCGAGAGCGGTCGCGGGTTTGCGGTGGTCGCCGATGAGGTGCGCAACCTGGCCAAACGCACACAGGATTCGGTGGAAGAAATTCGCATCGTGATCGAACGCATCCAGACCGGCACTCGCGGCGTGGTGGCCACGATGCATTCGAGCCAGACCCAGGCCCACAGCAACGCAGGGCAGATTCAGCAAGCGGTTAAGGCCTTGAGCAAAATCAGCGACGCAGTGACGGTCATCAGCGACATGAACCTGCAAATCGCCAGCGCCGCCGAACAGCAAAGCGCCGTGGCCGAAGAGGTCAACCGCAACGTCTCGGCGATCCGCACCGTCACCGAAACCTTGACCAGGCAGGCCACTGAGTCAGCGCAGATCAGCAGCCAGCTCAACTCTTTGACCACCCATCAGATGAAATTGATGGATCAGTTCAGGGTGTAACCCTCAAAAGATCGCAGCCTTCGGCAGCTCCTACACCGATCCCTGTAGGAGCTGCCGAAGGCTGCGATCTTTTGATCTTTTGATCTATGCTGCCCTCTCTCCCGGAGGGCCTTCGATGACTGATTTACTCACGTCCATTCAAGCCGCACTCGGCTTGCCCCACACTCAGGTCAAGTTCACCTCGAGTGGCGCCCTGCCCTCGGCGTTTGCCGTCACCGACCTGGCGTGCGCCAGCATTGCCGTTGCCGGCCAGGCTGTCAGCGAATGGCTCCAGCAACACACCGGTCGCTTACCCACCCTTGAGGTCGACCGCCGACTGGCCTCTTTCTGGTTCTCCACGTCGATCCGCCCGATAGGCTGGAGCGTCCCGCCGCTCTGGGACCCGGTCGCCGGTGACTACGCCACACAGGATGGCTGGATCCGCCTGCACACCAACGCGCCCCATCACCGCGCCGCTGCCGAAAAAGTGCTCGGCGCCTGTGCCGACCGTGCAGCCATGGCGAGCAAAGTTGCTCAATGGGCCAAACGTGATCTGGAGCAGGCCGTGGTCGATGCCGGTGGCTGCGCCGCCGAGATGCGTAGCTGGGCGCAATGGCAGGCGCATCCCCAAGGTCAGGCCGTGAACGCCGAGCCGCTGATTCAGTTTGCTGACAACAGCAGCCAGCACACGAAAACATGGCATGGCTCGGTGGCCCAACCGCTGGCCGGGATCAAGGTACTGGATTTAACCCGAGTGCTCGCCGGCCCGATTGCCAGCCGCTTTCTCGCAGGCCTTGGCGCCGACGTTTTGCGTATCGACCCACCGACCTGGAACGAACCGGGCGTGGTGCCGGAAGTCACCCTGGGCAAACGCTGCGCGCGCCTGAACCTGCACGGCAAGACTGATCGCGCGGTGTTCGAAAGCCTGCTCAAGGACGCTGACATTCTGCTCCACGGCTACCGCGCCGACGCGCTGGAACGCCTGGGTTACGATTTCGCCGAACGCCAGAAACTGGCGCCCGGCCTGATCGACGTTTGCCTCAATGCTTACGGTTGGAGCGGCCCGTGGCAGAACCGCCGCGGCTTCGACAGCCTGGTGCAGATGAGCAGCGGGATTGCCGAAGCGGGCATGCGATGGAAGAACGCGGATAAGCCGACGCCACTGCCGGTGCAGGCGCTGGATCACGCGACCGGGTATTTGATGGCGGCTGCGGCGATCACGTTGCTGGGGCGTGGCGGGTCGGCCCGGTTGTCGCTGGCGCGGACAGCGAAGTTGTTGATTGAACAGGGCGCTGGTTCACACGAACCGCTACGGGCAGAGGGTGAAAACGATCAGGGCATGTTGGTTGAGCAGACAACCTGGGGACCGGCGCATCGACTGCATGTGCCACTGAAAATCACCGGAACTCCGATGCAGTGGGCACTTCCTGCCGGGGAATTGGGTTCCCATCGCGCACAGTGGTGGTGACTTTTCGGACGCCTTCACGCCCTGAGCCTTTCCGTCAACACGATGTTGCTGTGTCCGGCTCGCTGATCAAAGGTGAGCCGTGCCGTGCTCCCCCTTCAATCCGATGCTGCGCGCATACACCCCTTCGACCACCGTTTCCATTCCAGCGACCGCTGGAAGACTAACGCCCGGGTCAGCATACCGACGGCAGTGATCGCCCAACGATTTAACTAAATAGTCAAACGGTAATAACGTTTATTGATTAATGGTAATTAACGTATCAGGCGCGTCGCAATAGAAGTTCTGCGTGTTGAACCTAATAATTCAATTCTCAACTACACGCAAACAAGAAAATTTGCGAAAACTCAAAAACAAACTAGCTTCAAAACTCCATGCGATAAGCATTATTTCTGTTTGATCTCGGGGGGCTTTTGGATAGGGCTTTCCAGCAGTACCGTTATGTTCGGTAAAAGTTCATAAGTCTTTCAATAATAATGGAATGTGCCTATGCATTGATCCATGTCAGATGAGTGAATAACTAACAGTATTATTCTGTTGTCTCTCTTCTCCTGCATTGGAGTCATGCAATGTCTGAATCCCCCGGAAAACTGAAACTCGGTGCACTTGTTGCGCTGGTGGTCGGCTCAATGATTGGTGGCGGGATCTTCTCTTTGCCGCAGAACATGGCCGCCAGTGCCGACGTCGGCGCGGTGCTGATCGGTTGGGCGATCACCGCCGTAGGCATGCTGACGCTGGCCTTCGTGTTCCAGACCCTGGCCAATCGCAAGCCTGATCTGGACGGCGGGGTCTACGCCTACGCCAAAGCCGGTTTCGGCGACTACATGGGTTTCTCGTCCGCCTGGGGTTACTGGATCAGTGCCTGGCTGGGCAACGTCGGTTACTTCGTTTTGCTCTTCAGCACCCTCGGTTACTTTTTCCCGATTTTTGGCGAGGGCAATACTGTCGCCGCCGTTATTGGCGCTTCGGTGCTGCTCTGGGCCGTGCATTTCCTGGTGCTGCGCGGGATCAAGGAAGCGGCGTTCATCAACCTGGTGACCACCGTCGCCAAGATCGTGCCGCTGGTCCTGTTTGTGCTGATCGCGATTTTCGCCTTCAAGCTGGACATCTTCACCGCTGACATCTGGGGCGTGAAAACCCCGGACCTGGGCAGCGTGATGAACCAGGTGCGCAACATGATGCTGGTCACCGTCTGGGTGTTCATCGGCATCGAAGGCGCGAGCATTTTCTCGGCCCGTGCGGAAAAACGCAGCGACGTCGGTAAAGCCACGGTGATCGGCTTCATCACCGTGCTGCTGTTTCTGGTGCTGGTGAATGTGCTGTCGCTGGGCATCATGACTCAACCGGAACTGGCCAAACTGCAAAACCCTTCGATGGCCGCGGTGCTGGAGCATGTGGTCGGTCATTGGGGCGCGGTGCTGATCAGCGTTGGCCTGATCATCTCGCTGCTCGGCGCGTTGCTGTCGTGGGTGTTGCTGTGCGCAGAGATCATGTTCGCCGCCGCCAAGGACCACACCATGCCGGCCTTCCTGCGCAAAGAAAACGCCAACCATGTGCCGGTCAATGCGCTGTGGCTGACCAACGCAATGGTCCAGCTGTTCCTCATCATCACACTGTTTTCCGCCAGCACTTACCTGTCGCTGATCTACCTCGCCACCTCGATGATTCTGGTGCCATATCTGTGGTCGGCGGCCTACGCGCTGCTGCTGGCGGTGCGCGGCGAGAGCTATGAAAACGCTGCCGCCGAACGCAGCAAGGACCTGTTCATCGGCGCCGTTGCGTTGATTTACGCGGTCTGGCTGATCTATGCCGGTGGCGTCAAATACCTGCTGCTCTCCGCCCTGCTCTATGCCCCCGGCGCGATCCTGTTCGCCAAGGCCAAGCTTGAAGTCAACAAACCGGTTTTCACCAACGTCGAGAAGCTGATTTTCGCCGCAGTCGTCGCAGGTGCCCTGGTGGCGGCCTACGGGCTGTATGACGGCTTTCTGACCCTGTAACACCTGATTGTTTTGTCATCTGGAGGATCACTGTAATGACCACGGAAAAAGTTAAGTACGGCGTACATTCCGAAGCCGGCAAACTGCGCAAAGTCATGGTTTGCTCCCCCGGCCTGGCCCACCAGCGGCTGACCCCGAACAACTGCGATGAACTGCTTTTCGATGATGTGCTGTGGGTTGCCCAGGCCAAGCGTGACCATTTCGACTTCGTCAACAAAATGCGTGAACGCAACATCGACGTGCTGGAAATGCACAACCTGCTGACCGACATCGTCGCGATCCCCGAAGCGCTGGACTGGATTCTGGAACGCAAGGTCACCGCCAATTCGGTCGGCCTTGGCCTGATCAATGAAGTCGGTTCGTGGCTGCGCAGCCTGGAGCCGCGCAAGATTGCCGAGTTCCTGATTGGCGGCGTCTCTGCCGATGACCTGCCGGACAGCTTCGGCGGCAAGACCATCCAGATGTTCCGCGACTTCCTCGGCCACTCCAGCTTCATTCTGCCGCCGCTGCCCAACACCCAGTTCACCCGCGACACCACCTCTTGGATCTACGGTGGCGTGACGCTGAACCCGATGTACTGGCCGGCGCGCCGCCAGGAAACCTTGCTGGCCAGCGCCATTTACAAATTCCATCCGCAGTTCACCAACGCCGACTTTGAAATCTGGTACGGCGACCCGGATCAGGAACACGGCAGCGCCACCCTCGAAGGCGGCGACGTGATGCCAATCGGTAATGGCGTGGTGTTGATCGGTATGGGCGAACGCTCGTCCCGTCAGGCCATCGGCCAACTGGCGCTGAACCTTTTCAAGAACAAAGCCGTGGAAAAAATTATCGTCGCCGGCCTGCCGAAGTCCCGCGCGGCGATGCACCTGGACACCGTGTTCAGCTTCTGCGACCGCGACCTGGTCACCATCTTCCCCGAAGTGGTGAACCAGATCGTCGCCTTCACCCTGCGCCCTGACGAAGGCAAACCGGGCGGCATCGACATCCGCCGCGAGGAAACCAACCTCCTCGACACCGTGGCCCAGGCACTCAACCTCAAAGCCTTGCGCGTGGTGGAAACCGGCGGCAACAGCTTTGCCGCCGAACGCGAGCAGTGGGACGACGGCAACAACGTGGTCGCCTTGGAGCCCGGCGTGGTGATCGGTTATGACCGCAACACCTACACCAACACCCTGCTGCGCAAGGCCGGCGTGGAAGTCATCACCATCAGCGCCGGTGAACTGGGACGCGGGCGTGGCGGCGGCCACTGCATGACCTGCCCGATCATTCGCGACCCTATCGACTATTAATTCTGGTGCCCGGCTTCACGCTTACAACGCGTGAAGCAGGCGGATAACCGAAACTTAAGGAGATCCACATCATGGCTTTCAACATGCGTAACCGCAGCCTGCTCTCGCTGATGCACCACACCACTCGCGAGCTGAATTACCTGCTGGACCTGTCCCGCGACCTCAAGCGCGCCAAATACACCGGCACCGAGCGTCCGCACCTGCAAGGCAAAAATATCGCGCTGATTTTCGAAAAGACCTCGACCCGCACCCGTTGCGCGTTCGAAGTGGCGGCTCATGACCAGGGCGCCCATGTCACCTATATCGACCCGGTGTCGTCGCAGATCGGCCACAAGGAAAGCATGAAAGACACCGCCCGCGTGCTCGGGCGGATGTTCGACGCCATCGAGTACCGTGGCTTCGAACAGGAGATCGTCGAAGAGCTGGCCAAGTTCGCCGGCGTGCCGGTGTTCAACGGCCTGACCGCTGAATTCCACCCTACGCAAATGATCGCCGACGTGCTGACCATGCGCGAACACAGCGACAAACCGCTGCATGACATCAGCTACGCCTACCTCGGCGACGCCCGCTACAACATGGGCAACTCGCTGCTGATGATTGGCGCCAAACTGGGCATGGATGTGCGCATCGCCGCACCGAAAGCGTTGTGGCCGCATCAGGATTTCATTGATCAGTGCAAGGGCTTCGCCGAAGAAAGCGGCGCACGTATCACCATCACTGAAGACCCGAAAGAAGCGGTCAAGGGCGTGGACTTCATCCACACCGATATCTGGGTGTCGATGGGTGAACCAGTGGAAGCGTGGGACGAGCGCATCGAGCAACTGCTGCCGTACCAGGTCAACGCGAAAATGATGAAAGCCTCGGGCAACCCGCGGGTGAAGTTCATGCACTGCCTGCCGGCGTTCCACAACAGCGAAACCAAGGTCGGCAAGGACATCGCCGCGCGGTATCCGCACCTGGCCAATGGCGTCGAAGTGACTGAAGAAGTCTTCGAATCGCCGGCCAACATCGCCTTCGAGCAAGCGGAAAACCGCATGCACACCATCAAGGCGATCCTGGTGTCGGCGTTGGCGGATATCTAAAGGCTCACCCGGCGTCCCCCTGTAGGAGCCGGCTTGCTGGCTCCTACAAGGGGACGCCCCGGGGCATCCGCAATTTCTCTGTTTAGAAGGACTGCATTATGCGTATCGTCGTTGCTCTGGGCGGTAACGCCCTGCTCCGCCGTGGTGAACCGATGACCGCGGACAACCAGCGGGCCAACATCCGGATCGCCACAGAACAGATCGCCAAAATTTATGCCGGCAATGAACTGGTGATCGCCCACGGTAATGGCCCTCAGGTTGGCCTGCTGTCGCTGCAAGCGGCGGCCTACACTTCAGTTCCGCCTTACCCGCTGGACGTGCTCGGTGCCGAAACTGAAGGCATGATCGGCTACATCATCGAACAGGAACTGGGCAATCTGCTGGACTTCGAAGTGCCCTTCGCCACACTCCTGACCCAGGTCGAAGTCGACGCCAACGACCCGGCGTTCCAGAACCCCACCAAACCCATCGGCCCGGTCTACGCCAAGGCCGAAGCGGAAAAACTTGCCGCCGAAAAAGGCTGGGCGATTGCCCCGGACGGTGACAAATTCCGCCGCGTAGTGGCCAGCCCGAGACCGAAACGCATCTTCGAAATCCGCCCGATCAAGTGGCTGCTGGAAAAAGGCAGCATCGTGATTTGCGCCGGCGGTGGCGGCATCCCGACGGTGTATGGCGCCCACGGCAAGCTGCAAGGCGTGGAAGCGGTGATAGACAAAGACCTGTGCTCGGCGCTGCTGGCCGAACAGCTCGAGAGCGATCTGCTGGTGATTGCCACCGACGTCAGCGCGGCCTTCATCGACTTCGGCAAACCGACCCAGAAAGCCATCGCCCAGGCTCACCCGGACGATATGGAAAAACTCGGCTTCGCCGCCGGCTCCATGGGGCCGAAGGTTCAAGCCGCCTGCGAGTTCGCGCGCCACACTGGAAAAGTCGCGGTGATCGGTTCACTCTCGGACATCGAAGCGATCGTCCAGGGCAAGGCCGGCACGCGGATCAGCACGGCGACGCCTGGCATAACTTATTTATAAGGAGAGACGTCAATGGCAACGTTCGAGCCCGGTCACTTGCACATCGAGCGCCACGCGCTGAACAAGGATGATGTCAGCTACGACCTGTGTATCGACTATGAAGTGACTCAGGATCCCAAAGAAGGCAAAGGGATGCTGTTCACGATGCATGGCAGCATCGAGGGTAGTGATTTGAAGGAGTCATTCTTCCTGCCCAAGGATCAGGCCTACAACTTCGCCAGCAACGTGACGAAAATCGCCGAGAAGTACGGCCTTCCCAAGGTGCACAGCAACATCGGTTCCGTGCACAAATACTACGATGCGATGTTCGAAGACGTACGGGTGCAACTGGACATGAAATCCGGCGATCCGGTCAAACCCGAACACCTGGAATAACTCACTCCCCTCTGTAGGAGCCGGCTTGCTGGCGCCTACAGGTGGTGTTTCCATCACTCGATTTCACCAACCACCCTGCTCCAAGGCATACTTGCCACCCTCCGCACGTCAGATTGAAAACCGCCCCATGCGTATCCACGTCAGCTTCATCGACCGCGTCGGCATTACCCAGGAAGTCCTGGCCTTGCTCGGTGGGCGCAATCTCAATCTGGATGCG
Organism: Pseudomonas sp. MDT1-17; assembly: GCF_054898105.1. Taxonomy (NCBI): domain Bacteria; kingdom Pseudomonadati; phylum Pseudomonadota; class Gammaproteobacteria; order Pseudomonadales; family Pseudomonadaceae; genus Pseudomonas; species Pseudomonas sp. MDT1-17. Next base: position 5,174,760 of record NZ_JBUBVM010000001.1, read on the forward strand.
GTGGAAATGGTCCCGCCCAACGTCTACATCGACGCGCCAACCCTCAGTCCGGATGTCCTTGAAGAGCTGCGCGACGCCCTGCTCAGCGTGCGCGGCGTGCAGGCAATGACGGTGGTCGACATCCTGCCCGGTCAGCGCCGGCACTTGCAGCTCGATGCGCTGCTGGCGGCCATGACCGACCCGGTGCTGGCCCTGGACAGCGCCGGCAAAGTACTGCTGGCGAACCCGGCATTGATTGCCTTGTACGGTCGCGAACCGGCCGGTGAAAGCGTTGCCGATCTGTTTGCCGACCCGGCACTGCTCGAAGCCCTGCTGGAAAACGGCTTCCGCCTGCCGCTGCGGGAAGTCACCGTCAACGGCCAGACGTTGCTGCTGGATGCCACGCCGATTACCGACGCCGGCGCCCTGCTGACCCTGTATCAACCGAACCGTATCGGCGAACGCCTCTCGGCGCTGCACCACGACCATGCCGAAGGTTTTGATGCGCTGCTCGGTGAGTCTCCGTCGATTCGGACCCTCAAGGCCCGCGCCCAGCGCGTAGCGGCCCTCGATGCGCCGTTGCTGATTCGGGGCGAAACTGGCACCGGCAAAGAACTGGTTGCGCGTGCCTGCCACGCCATCAGCGCTCGGCACAGTTCGCCCTTTTTGGCGCTGAACTGCGCGGCATTGCCGGAGAACCTCGCAGAAAGCGAACTGTTCGGCTACGCCCCCGGCGCCTTCACCGGCGCACAACGGGGCGGCAAACCGGGGCTGATGGAACTGGCCAACCAGGGCACGGTGTTTCTCGATGAAATCGGCGAGATGTCGCCGTACTTGCAGGCAAAATTACTGCGCTTCTTGAACGACGGCAGCTTCCGCCGGGTGGGCGGGGATCGTGAGGTGAAGGTCAATGTGCGGATCCTCAGCGCCACGCACCGCGATCTGGAAAAAATGGTCAGCGAAGGTTCGTTCCGCGAAGATTTGTTCTATCGCCTCAATGTCCTGAACGTCGAAGTCCCGCCCCTGCGCGAACGCGGCCAGGACATCCTGCTGCTCGCCCGCTACTTCATGCAGCAGGCCTGCGCGCAGATCCAGCGCCCAACCTGTCGCCTGGCGCCGGGCACCTATCCGGCACTGCTGGGCAATCGCTGGCCGGGTAACGTACGGCAATTGCAGAACGTGATCTTCCGTGCCGCGGCCATTTGCGAAAGCAGCCTGGTCGATATCGGCGACCTCGATATCGCGGGCACCTCGGTGGCGCGCCAGAGCGACAGCGACGTCGACAGCCTCGAACAGGCGATGGAAGCGTTCGAGAAAACCCTGCTGGAAAAACTCTACGTCAGCTACCCCTCGACCCGCCAACTGGCCAGCCGCCTGCAAACCTCCCACACCGCGATTGCCCATAGATTGCGCAAGTACGGCATACCCAATAAGCCCTGAAGCCTTACTCGGTCAAATTGTAGGAGCTGCCGAAGGCTCGGGCCGCGTTCGGACGATCTTTTGACTTTGATTTTGTGGTGCCTGGGACAAGATCGCAGCCTTCGGCAGCTCCTACGGGTCGGATTCCAATTCAAGAGTTTCCAACCTGTTTAAAAGCGACCTCCATCTGTACTGAAAGCGCTACAGTGGAACGATATCGCTACAGTCTCTCCTGATCACCGCCGTGCAAGGCTTTGATCCACTTAGGCTTTTTTCTTTGCTTCCAGCTGTAGCGATTTCGCTACAGTCATAATTGTCGCGCACATTAAAAAAACACATAAACAATTGATTTATAACGATTAAAAAACATTGGCCGCGATTTTGCTTAGTAACCATCCATAAAGCAGGGCTTTGCCCAGCATTCAATCGCGTCCACCAGACGAGTCTGGCCCCCCTTAGGAGTTTCCATGAGCGAGTTGCGTTTTACTGAAGATCACGAATGGCTGCGTACCGAAGCTGACGGCACCGTCACGGTCGGCATCACCGCTTTCGCACAGAACGCCCTGGGCGACGTGGTTTTCGTACAACTGCCTGAGCTGCAGTCCTACGACAAAGGCGCTGAAGCCGCCACCGTGGAATCGGTAAAAGCCGCCAGCGGCGTGTACATGCCGCTGGACGGTGAAGTGCTGGAAGTGAACCCGGCGCTGGACAGCAGCCCTGAACTGGTCAACGAAGATCCGCTGGGCGAAGGCTGGTTCTTCCGCTTCCAGCCAAGCGATGCCTCGGCTGTCGCCAAACTGCTGGATCAAGACGCTTACGACCGTCTGATCAAAGCCAACGCCGAAGCCTGAGGAGCGCCCCACATGACTCAAATTAATCTGAGCACCGCCAACGAATTCATCGCGCGCCACATCGGCCCGCGTTCCGGTGACGAACAAGCCATGCTCAACAGCCTCGGCTTCGACTCGCTGGAAGCCCTGAGCGCCAGCGTCATCCCCGACAGCATCAAAGGCACCAGCGTCCTCGGCCTCGAAGACGGCCTGAGCGAAGCGGATGCCCTGGCGTTGATCAAATCCATCGCCGGCAAAAACCAGCTGTTCAAGACTTACATCGGCCAGGGTTACTACGGCACTCATACGCCGTCGCCGATCCTGCGCAACCTGCTGGAAAACCCGGCCTGGTACACCGCGTACACCCCGTACCAACCGGAAATTTCCCAGGGCCGTCTCGAAGCGCTGCTGAATTTCCAGACCCTGATCAGCGACCTGACCGGCCTGCCGATTGCCAACGCCTCGCTGCTCGATGAAGCCACCGCCGCCGCCGAAGCGATGACCTTCTGCAAACGCCTGAGCAAGAACAAAGGCAGCCACGCCTTCTTCGCCTCCGTGCATTGCCACCCGCAAACCCTCGACGTGCTGCGCACCCGTGCCGAGCCGTTGGGCATCGAGGTGGTGGTCGGCGACGAACTCGAACTGACTGACGTGACGCCGTTCTTCGGCGCCCTGCTGCAATACCCGGCGAGCAACGGTGACGTCTTCGACTACCGCGAACTGACCGAACGCTTCCACGCCGCTAACGCGCTGGTCGCGGTGGCCGCTGACCTGTTGGCCCTGACCGTGCTGACCCCGCCGGGCGAGTTCGGTGCTGACGTCGCCATCGGCAGCGCGCAGCGCTTCGGCGTGCCGCTGGGCTTCGGTGGCCCGCACGCGGCGTATTTCTCCACCAAGGATGCGTTCAAGCGCGACATGCCGGGCCGTCTGGTCGGCGTCTCCGTCGACCGTTTCGGCAAGCCGGCGCTGCGCCTGGCGATGCAGACCCGCGAGCAACATATCCGCCGCGAGAAAGCCACCAGCAACATCTGCACCGCCCAGGTTTTGCTGGCCAACATCGCCAGCATGTACGCCGTGTATCACGGCCCGAAAGGCCTGACCCAAATTGCTAACCGCGTGCATCACCTGACCGCGATTCTGGCAAAAGGCTTGAGCGCACTGGGTCTGAACGTCGAACAAGAAAACTTCTTCGACACGCTGACGGTTAAAACCGGCGCGCAAACTGCTGCGTTGCACGACCAGGCTCACGCACAACAAATCAACCTGCGCGTGATCGATGGCGAGCGTCTGGGCCTGTCCCTCGACGAAACCACTTCGCAAGCTGACGTGGAAACCCTGTGGGCCCTGCTGGCCGACGGCAAAGCGCTGCCGGATTTCGCTGCATTGGCTGCGAATGTTGAAAGCACCATCCCGGCCGCACTGGTTCGCCAATCGCCGATCCTCAGCCACCCGGTGTTCAACCGTTATCACTCGGAAACCGAGCTGATGCGCTACCTGCGCAAGCTCGCCGACAAGGACCTGGCACTGGATCGCACCATGATCCCGCTGGGTTCCTGCACCATGAAACTCAACGCCGCCAGCGAAATGATCCCGGTGACCTGGGCCGAATTCGGCGCCCTGCACCCGTTCGCCCCGGCCGAGCAAAGCGCCGGCTATCAGCAACTGACCGATGAACTGGAAGCGATGCTCTGCGCCGCCACCGGTTACGACGCGATCTCGCTGCAACCGAACGCCGGTTCCCAAGGTGAGTACGCTGGCCTGTTGGCGATTCGCGCCTATCACCAGAGCCGTGGCGAAGACCGTCGCGACATCTGCCTGATCCCCTCGTCCGCCCACGGCACCAACCCGGCCACCGCCAACATGGCCGGTATGCGCGTGGTCGTCACGGCTTGCGATGCCCGCGGCAACGTCGACATCGAAGACCTGCGCGCCAAGGCCATCGAGCACCGCGAGCATCTCGCCGCGCTGATGATCACCTACCCGTCGACCCACGGCGTGTTCGAAGAAGGCATCCGCGACATCTGCGGCATCATTCATGACAACGGCGGCCAGGTGTACATCGACGGCGCCAACATGAACGCGATGGTCGGCCTCTGCGCACCGGGCAAGTTCGGCGGCGACGTGTCGCACCTGAACCTGCACAAGACCTTCTGCATTCCGCACGGTGGTGGCGGCCCGGGCGTCGGCCCGATTGGCGTCAAGTCGCACCTGACGCCGTTCCTGCCGGGTCATGCGCAGATGGAGCGCAAGGAAGGCGCGGTCTGTGCGGCACCGTTCGGCAGCGCGAGCATTTTGCCAATCACCTGGATGTACATTCGGATGATGGGTGGCGCGGGCCTGAAGCGTGCGTCGCAACTGGCGATCCTGAATGCCAACTACATTTCCCGTCGCCTCGAAGAGCACTACCCAGTCCTCTACACCGGCAGCAACGGCCTGGTGGCGCACGAATGCATCCTCGACCTGCGCCCGCTGAAAGACAGCAGCGGCATCAGCGTCGATGACGTCGCCAAGCGCCTGATCGACTTCGGTTTCCACGCCCCGACCATGTCGTTCCCGGTCGCCGGCACGCTGATGATCGAGCCGACCGAAAGCGAATCCAGGGAAGAACTGGACCGCTTCTGCGACGCCATGATCCGCATCCGCGAAGAAATCCGCGCGGTGGAAAACGGCACGCTGGACAAGGACGACAACCCGCTGAAGAACGCTCCGCACACCGCACAGGAAATCGTTGGCGAGTGGACGCATCCGTACAGCCGTGAACAAGCGGTGTATCCGGTCGCGTCGTTGATCGAAGGCAAGTACTGGCCGCCGGTCGGTCGCGTCGACAACGTGTTTGGCGATCGCAACCTGGTTTGCGCCTGCCCGTCGATCGAAAGCTACGCTTAAAACTGATGGGGGCGGGTTCGCCTGCCCCCTCAAGAACACCGTATACCCCTTGTGGGAGCGAGCCTGCTCGCGAAAGCAGTGTGTCAGGCAACATTGATGGCGACTGATCCACCGCTTTCGCGAGCAGGCTCGCTCCCACAGGGGATCTGCGCCTAGCATCAGATTCCGCCATTCCTATAACAAGAAACCGGAGAACAACCATGTCGTTAAGCGTGTTCGACCTGTTCAAGATTGGCATCGGTCCCTCCAGCTCGCACACCGTCGGTCCGATGCGTGCTGCTGCGCGTTTCGCCGAAGGCTTGCGCCGTGAAGGGCTGCTGGCCGCGACCACCTGCGTCAAAGTCGAGCTCTACGGATCACTCGGCGCCACCGGTAAAGGCCATGGCAGCGACAAGGCTGTGTTGCTGGGCCTGGAAGGCGAACACCCTGACACCGTGAACACCGAAACCGTCGCCGCCCGCCTGCAAGAGATTCGCAGCAGCGGTCGTCTGAACCTGCTCGGTGAGCACGCCATCGAATTCAATGAAAAACTGCACCTGGCGATGATTCGCAAACCGTTGGCGTATCACCCCAACGGCATGATCTTTCGCGCGTTCGACGCAGCGGGTTTGCAAATCCGCAGCCGCGAGTATTACTCGGTCGGCGGCGGTTTTGTCGTCGATGAAGACGCCGCTGGCGCCGACCGCATCGTCGAAGACGCCACGCCACTGACCTTCCCGTTCAAAAGCGCCAAGGACCTGCTCGGTCACTGCGCTACTTATGGCTTGTCGATCAGCCAGGTGATGCTGACCAACGAAAGTGCCTGGCGCCCGGAAGCGGAAACTCGCGCCGGCCTGCTGAAAATCTGGCAAGTGATGCAGGATTGCGTCGACGCCGGTTGCCGCAACGAGGGCATTTTGCCCGGTGGTTTGAAGGTCAAACGCCGTGCGGCAGCGCTGCATCGGCAACTGTGCAAGAACCCTGAATCGTCCCTGCGCGATCCGCTGTCGGTGCTGGACTGGGTCAACCTTTACGCACTGGCGGTCAACGAAGAAAACGCCAACGGCGGGCGCGTGGTGACTGCGCCTACAAACGGTGCGGCAGGGATCGTCCCCGCTGTTTTGCATTACTACATGCGCTTCATCCCCGGCGCCAACGAAGACGGTGTCGTGCGGTTTCTGCTGACCGCGGCGGCGATTGGCATTCTCTATAAAGAAAACGCCTCGATTTCCGGCGCTGAAGTCGGCTGTCAGGGTGAAGTCGGCGTGGCTTGCTCCATGGCCGCCGGTGCCCTGTGCGAAGTCCTCGGTGGCACCGTGCAGCAGGTGGAAAACGCCGCTGAAATTGGCATGGAACACAACCTCGGCCTGACCTGCGACCCGATCGGCGGGCTGGTGCAAGTGCCTTGCATCGAGCGTAACGCCATGGGTTCGGTGAAAGCCATCAATGCGGTGCGCATGGCCCTGCGCGGCGACGGTCAGCACTTCGTCTCCCTCGACAAGGTCATCCGCACCATGCGCCAGACCGGCGCCGACATGAAAAGCAAATACAAGGAAACCGCCCGTGGCGGTTTGGCGGTCAACATTATCGAGTGCTGATGCTCACGCGCACCCGCACACTTTTTCAGGAGCTGAATATGTCCACCGAACAATTGCTGAAAACCCCGTTGCACGCACTGCACATCGAACTCGGCGCGCGCATGGTGCCGTTCGCCGGCTATGACATGCCGGTGCAATACCCGCTGGGCGTGATGAAAGAACACCAGCACACCCGTGATCAGGCCGGGCTGTTCGATGTCTCGCACATGGGCCAGATTCGCCTGACCGGCGCCAATGCCGCCAGGGCCCTGGAAACCCTGGTGCCGGTGGACATCATCGACCTGCCGGTGGGCATGCAGCGCTACGCCATGTTCACCAACGAAACCGGCGGCATCCTCGACGACCTGATGGTCGCCAACCTCGGTAATGACGAACTGTTCCTGGTGGTCAACGCTGCCTGCAAGGATCAGGACCTTGCGCATCTGCGCAAGCATATCGGCGACCAGTGCGCTATCGAGCCGTTGTTCGAAGAACGTGCATTGCTGGCACTGCAAGGTCCTACCGCGGTTACCGTACTCGCGCGCCTGGCGCCTGAAGTCGCGAAGATGACCTTCATGCAGTTCGCCCGCGTGAAGCTGCTGGGTGTCGAGTGTTTTGTCAGCCGTTCGGGCTACACCGGTGAAGACGGCTTTGAAATCTCCGTACCCGCCGCTAACGCCGAAGCCCTGGCTCGCGCCCTGTTGGCCGAGCCTGAAGTGGCGGCCATCGGCCTTGGCGCTCGCGACTCCCTGCGCCTGGAAGCCGGCCTGTGCCTCTACGGCCACGACATGAACACCGAAACCACGCCGATCGAAGCAAGCCTGCTGTGGGCCATCTCCAAGCCTCGTCGCGCTGACGGCGCGCGGGCTGGCGGCTTCCCGGGCGCTGAAACCGTGTTCGGACAGCAACAAGCCGGCGTCAGCCGCAAGCGCGTGGGCCTGTTGCCTCAGGAACGCACGCCGGTGCGCGAAGGTGCAGAAATCGTCAATGAAGCAGGCGAGATCATTGGTGCGGTGTGCAGTGGTGGCTTCGGTCCGACCTTGGGCGGCCCTCTGGCGATGGGTTACGTCGACAGTGCTTACATCACTCTCGATACGCCGGTATGGGCGATTGTTCGTGGGAAAAAGGTGCCTTTGCTTGTAAGCAAAATGCCATTTGTTCCACAACGCTACTACCGCGGCTGATTGACTGTTTCTATAAGTAACGTGGTTGCGTTAACAGTGCACTAATGTGTAACGCAACCGCCATAAAACAGTGCATATCTTTGCTTGTAAGCTTCGCTTATAAACGTTGCTTATAACGAACGAAAACAATTGAACACCGCCATCGCATAAGCCCGCACTAGTTGACGCATAAACGCGCCAACGCGAGCAAATACGGGCCCTCCACAGGGCTTGTTTTTTCTCCCGTAGTTGGCGTAGAGTTTGTTCACTGTGTTTGCATGGGTCGCTTGGAATCGTGACCTGGGCAGTAGCCTACAAGTTAGCTACATCCCGTTCGACGTCTTCTTACTCTCCTGCAACCAGCCCCAGTTCTCTTTCACAAGAAGGAGGCTGTCATTAATTTTTGCGTCAAAGGAAATAAGAAATGGCTGATCGTCAGAGCGGTACCGTCAAGTGGTTTAACGACGAGAAAGGTTTTGGTTTTATCACTCCAGAAAGCGGTCCGGATCTGTTCGTGCATTTCCGCGCTATTCAGGGCAGCGGCTTCAAGAGCCTGAAAGAAGGCCAAAAAGTGACGTTCGTCGCTGTGCAAGGCCAGAAAGGCATGCAGGCTGACGAAGTACAAGCAGAAGCCTGATCTTCTGTTACGAAAAAGCCCCTGATGCTGACATCAGGGGCTTTTTTGTGCGCGTAAATCCGTAAAATGGCTTCTTTTTTCCGTCCAGAGGCTGCCATGTCGAAACACCTGCTCAAACCCCAGGGCGACTTCCCCGCCGCCACCCTGGGTCGTCGCCTGGCAGCGATGTTCTACGACTTCTTGTTGTGTGCCGCCCTGCTGATCGTCACCAGCGGCATTTACAAGATGATCCAGATGGCAATCATCGGCGAAGACAAAATGCGCTCACTGACCGAGGCCGGTGCGCTGGACGGCGATCCCCTGCTGTCGACGGTATTGCTGTTTGTGCTGTTCGGCTTCTTCGCCAAGTTCTGGACCTGGTCCGGCCAGACCCTGGGCATGCAGGTCTGGAGCATACGCGTACAAAACGCCGACGGCTCATCCATCAGCCTGTGGCAGGCGCTGTTGCGCTTTGTGGTGTCGATCGCGTCGCTGTTGTGCGTTGGGCTTGGGTTCATCTGGTCGCTGTTTGATAAACAGAAACGCAGCTGGCATGACATCTACTCCGATACCCAGCTTGTCCGCATTCCAAAGAAACAGAAGTAGCGCCCACAAAAAAGATCGCAGCCTTCGACAGCTACAGGTTTTGTGTACACCTGTGTAGGAGCTGCCGAAGGCTGCGATCTTTTGATCCTGCTCTTAAGCGTTGCCGGCCAGCTTCATCCGCGCAGCCTGAGTGAAGTCGAGCATGCGCTTGAGCGGGCGAATCGCCTGAGGAATCAGCGCCGGATCAACAAAGATCTCATTCGCCCCCTCCTTCAAGCTCTTCAGCAGGCGCTCAAGGGTGTTCATCGCCATCCACGGGCAATGTGCGCAGCTGCGGCACGCTGCGCCGTTACCGGCCGTTGGCGCTTCGATGAAGACTTTATCCGGGCATAGCTGCTGCATCTTGTAGAAGATGCCGCGATCGGTGGCGACGATCAGGGTCTTGTTTGGCAGGCTCTGCGCTGCCGCAATCAACTGACTGGTGGAGCCGACGGCATCCGCCAACTCGATCACCGATGTTGGCGACTCCGGATGCACCAGAATCGCTGCGTCCGGGTACAGCGCCTTCATGTCTTCGAGCTGTTTGGACTTGAACTCTTCGTGAACGATGCAGGCACCGTCCCACAGCAGCATGTCCGCGCCGGTCTGGCGCTGGATGTAGGTACCCAGGTGTTTGTCCGGGCCCCAAATGATGGTTTCGCCGTTATCCATCAGGCTTTCAACGATCTCCAGCGCGCAGCTTGAAGTGACTACCCAATCCGCCCGGGCTTTGACCGCCGCCGATGTGTTGGCATACACCACGACGGTGCGCTCCGGGTGCTGATCGCAGAACGCCGAGAACTCGTCCACCGGGCACCCCAGGTCCAGCGAGCAGGTGGCTTCCAGGGTCGGCATCAGGATGCGTTTTTCAGGGTTGAGGATTTTGGCGGTCTCGCCCATGAACTTCACACCGGCGACCACCACGGTCTTGGCCGGGTGAGCGCTACCGAAGCGGGCCATCTCCAGCGAGTCGGAGACGCAACCACCGGTTTCTTCGGCCAGGGCCTGAATCACGGGATCGCAGTAGAAGTGAGCAACCAGCACCGCGTCCTGAGCCTTGAGCTCGGCGGCGATGGCGGCACGGTAATAAGCTTCCTCCTCGGCAGTCAGCGGCTTGGGCTGCTTGGCGTCGAGGTGGGCTTGAACCAGAAGGCGTTCGGAAATCTGCGTCATGTTCGCAAGACCTGCAGGCGCTTTGCGCGAAAGTCGAGTATACACCCGGCTCCGGACCCTTCAGGGTACCGCCGGGAGAGTGAGTATCATCAGGCACGGACAACGTTGAAGCTGCGCAAGGCTACAGAATATCCCGTGGATGCAAAAGATGATTCTGACCTGCGTCACGGGTTGCAGCCCGGAACTGGGCGAGCTCAAATCGCGGACAAAAAAAAATCCGGAAATCCTCACTTGCGTGGGCCTTCCAGACTTTTAAAACTGCTACAAAAATGGTGGGTCGTGTGGGATTCGAACCTACGACCAATTGGTTAAAAGCCAACTGCTCTACCAACTGAGCTAACGACCCGCTGTGTGGTGGCGCGTATAATACTGATTTTTAAGGACTATTCAACACCTAATTTGAAATAAATCAAAAATAAGGTGTTGGGTCGCTCACGCCGGCCGATGCAAAGCCTTCTGCACGCAGTCGGCAGCTGTCGCATTTGCCGCATGCGTAGCCTTTATCGTCGGCCTGATAGCAGGAAACGGTCAGCCCATAATCGACCCCCAGCTTCACACCAGCCTGGACGATCTGCGCCTTGCTGAGGTTCTGCAGTGGCGCCTGAATACGGAAGCCATTGCCCTCTACACCGGCCTTCGTCGCCAGATTGGCCATGCGCTCGAAGGACTCGATGAACTCGGGACGGCAGTCCGGGTAACCGGAATAATCCACCGCGTTCACGCCGATAAAGATGTCACGCGCGCCGAGCACTTCAGCCCAACCCAGCGCCAGGGACAGAAACACCGTGTTGCGCGCCGGTACGTAAGTCACCGGAATACCTTCCCCCGCCACTACCGGCACATCGATGCTGGTGTCGGTCAGTGCCGAACCGCCGATACCGTTCAGGTTCAGGCCGATCACCTTGTGTTCCACCACACCCAAATCCCGGGCGACACGTTCGGCGGCGTGCAACTCGGCGTGAGAGCGCTGACCGTAATCAAAGCTCATGGTGTAGCAGCTGTAGCCCTCAGCACGGGCCATCGCCACGACGGTCGCCGAGTCCAGGCCGCCGGACAACAGGATGACCGCACGTTTTTCCACAGTTTTCAATTGTTCAGTCATTTCAGCGCCCCGGCTCGTCATTCCAAAGATATTTATGCAACTGCAATTGCAGTCGCACTGGCAGGTTGTCCGCCACCACCCAGTCAGCCAGGTCACGCGCGTTCAGGTCATGGTGACTTGGCGAGAACAGGACTTCACCGGCACGCTGATCCAGACCGTACTGAATCAGCTTGGACACAGCCCAGTCGTAGTCTTCCCGCGAGCAGATGACAAACTTCACCTGATCGTTGCGTGTGAGGAGTTCGATGTTCTCGTAGCGGTTGCGATGGGCTTCTTTCGAACCCGGGGTTTTCAGATCGACGACGCGACTGACCCGTGGATCGACCGCCGAGATATCCAGGGCACCGCTGGTTTCCAGCGAGACCTCGTAACCGGCGTCACACAACTGCCTGAGCAAGGGGATGGCGTTGGGTTGCGCCAGGGGCTCGCCGCCCGTGACACAGACGTAGCGCGGACGAAAACCGGCCACTTGCTCGAGGATGTCATCGAGCGGGCGAAGGGTGCCGCCCGTGAACGCGTAGGCGCTGTCGCAGTATTGGCAACGTAACGGGCAACCGGTCAGGCGCACAAAAACTGTGGGCAGGCCGGCAGTCCGCGTTTCACCCTGCAACGAGTAGAAAACTTCGGTGATTCTCAATGTGTCTTGCATAGTCGCCACGGGCATAACAGCTAAACAGGCTGTCCGCCTCCGTCAGGCACTTCAAGGAACCCCGCCACCGCGCAGATCCCAAAAAGCGTGTTTCATAAAAAGGGCGTGAATTCTAACGAAAAAACCCGCGACAGGCGCGGGTTTCTTCAAAATGGGTCAAGCAGCCTTACATTTTCTGCAGATCACGCTGAGCCAGCTGAGCAGCGGAAGTGCCCGGGTATTGCGACACGACCTGTTGCAGAATGCCTTTGACCTTGTCGGGATGACCGAGTCGGCGTTCTACATCAGCGAGCTTGTACAGCGAATCAGGCACTTTAGGGTGCTTGGGGTACAGCTGCGAAACCTTGGCAAATGCCTGACCTGCACCTTGCAGATCGCCTTTGGCCAAATTCACTTCGCCCAACCAGTACTGAGCATTACCCGCGTACTGGCTGTTCGGGTACTTGCGCAGGAATGCGGCAAACGCCTGGCTGGCTTTGTCGAAATCCTTGGCTTTGATCAGGTCGAAGGCTGCATCGTAATACAGTTTTTCCTTCGCTGGATCAGCCGGCTCGCTACCCGCGGCAGGTGCTTGAGCGGCTGCCGTTCCTGCTGCCGCTCCCGCGCCTGCTGCTGCACCGGGGGCGTTCAAACTACCACCGGTGGAAGAATTTTCAGGAGTCGCGGCTGGTGCAACGCCGGTTCCTATGCGCCGATCAAGATCCTGATATCGCTCCAGGCTCTCTTGCTTCATGCGCGCTACATCATTTTGCAGAACTTCGATGATGCCTTGTTGGCGCGAGATCTGCTCCTGCATCGATTGCAGTTGGTTGAACAGCTCGCCCTGTGCCGAGACAGGGGCCGCAACCCCTCCCCCGGCATAGGCGCCGTTCGTACCGTAACCCGCAGGCGGATAACTAGTCCCGCTATTGTTATAGCCGGAGTCATTATCGACTACAGGAACCGCAGCCCACACCGCAAGCGGTGCGAGGCTGAGAGCCAAAACAGTTACAGCACGACGGCACGTTCGCATGACGAATTACTTACGCAGTTCGACGCGACGGTTTTGAGACCAGGACTGCTCGTCGTTGCCGGTAGCAACTGCACGCTCTTCGCCGTAGGAAACCAGTTCCAGCTGAGCTGGGGAAACACCTTGCAGTACCAGGTAACGCTGAACGGCTTTCGCACGACGCTCGCCCAGTGCCATGTTGTACTCACGAGTACCACGTTCGTCGGTGTTGCCTTCCAGAACAACGCGAGCGCCGTTTGCTTTCAGGTCTTTGGCGTGAATGTCCAGGGAGCGCATGGCTTCTGGCTTCAGGTCCGAGCTGTCGTATTCGAAGTAGAAGGTGGTGATTGCGCGCAGAGCAGCTTCTTCGCTCAGGGAGCCGTCAACTGCACCAGTGTTAGCGCCGTAACCAGCGTTTGGATCTACAGCGCCTTCACCGGCGTTGTCGCCGCCTTTGGACGAGCAACCTACAGCTACAGCCATGGCCAGAGCCAGCGCAGCAAATTTACCAAACTTCAGCATTTCCATCGTGAAACTCCTAATGAACCCCAGTGTGTTAAGTACAACGTGTAGCGCCGCGTCAGTTCAGGTAAGGGGACCAGGAAGGTTCTCTGACTTCGCCTTGTGCGGTAGGAAGCGGGAGCCTTACGCGTCCATTAATGGACACGAGCATCAAGACTCCCCGGCCCTGCTGGCGGGTGGCGTAGATTACCATGGTGCCGTTGGGCGCAACAGTAGGCGACTCGTCCAGAGTGCTATCAGTGAGGATTTTTACGCTTCCGCGCTGCAAATCCTGGGCCGCTACCTTGAAATTAGTGAAACCTTCCTGGCGGTGAATCATTACCAGGGTCTTTTCGTCAGCCGAAAGCTTGGGGTTGGCGTTGTAGTTACCGATAAAGGTCACACGTTCCGCACCACCACCACCGACGCTGGTTTTGTAGATCTGTGGCTTGCCGCCGCGGTCCGAGGTGAAGTAGATGGTCGAACCATCTTTACCCCAGAACGGTTCGGTGTTGATGCCAGGACCATTGGTAACGCGAGTGATCTGACGCGAACCCAGGTTCATCACATAGATGTCAGGGTTACCGTCTTTCGACAACACGAACGCCAGACGTTGACCATCCGGCGACCATGCTGGCGCGCCATTCAGGCCTTCGAAATTGGTGATCTGCTCACGGCGACCGGTGTCGATGTTCTGCATGAAAATACGCGGACGCTTCTGCTCGAACGAGACATAAGCGATGCGCTTGCCGTCCGGTGCGAAACGCGGCGACAGGATCGGCTCGCGCGATTGCAGCAGGGTCACAGCGCGGGCACCGTCATAGTCCGAACGTTGCAGCGTGTAGCGAGTGTTCTTCTCGGAAAAACGCTCGGCTGTCACGTACAACAGACGAGTCGAGAACGCACCTTTGATACCGGTCAGTTTTTCGAACGACTGGTCCGCGATGTAGTGCGACATGTCGCGCAATTGATCGACGCTGCCCGACACGCTGCCGGTCAGTACTTGCTGCTCGGTGGCGACGTTGAACAGTGCGTATTGGACCTGCAAGCGACCGCCCGCAGGAGCAATGCTGCCAACCATGACGTACTGGGCACCCAGCGCCTTGAAGTCACGGAAGATGATTTCGCTGGCCTGGCTTGGCTGGCTGATCATGTTCTGCTTTGGAATCGGCGAGTAGTAACCCGAGTTGCGCAGGTCGTTACCGATGATTTCGGCCATGTCGTCCGGCAGCACGCTGCCGCCCTGGTTGCCGAACGGAACGACTGCAATCGGGGTGGCCCGATCACTGCCGCTGGTGACCAGAATGTTTTTTTCATCTGCTGCCGCTATCCCTGCCAGGCAGCAGATAACGACAAGCATTCCTCGAAGAAGGTTTCTCACAAGGCTAGATCCTCAGGTGTGAATGTCATCTTGAATGAACGATACGGAGCGAAATCGCTCGGCTTCATTCCCTGCATTTCTGTCAAACGTCCAATATTCTTCACCGCTGCTACAGCAGAAGCGTCAAATGGACCATCGCCACTGGACTTGCCGACGCTGACCGAAGTCACCGTACCGTCCGGCAACATGCCGATTTGCAACACGACTGTCATGCCTTTGCGGGCCGAAGGTGGACGAGCCCAACCTTCCGCTGCACGAGCACGGATCAGATCATCGAAACTGCCGGCGACTTCGTCACCCTGCTCATCCGCCAAGGCCTGCTGACGCTCCGGCGTGTCAGAAAGCAAATCTGCCAAGGCCTGAGCCTTTTTGTCTTCGGCGGATTTACGTGCCGCTTCCTGCGATTTTTTCTTCGCCGCATCGGCAGCAGCTTTCTTCTTCGCGTCTTCGGCGACTTTCTTCTTCGCGTCTTCAGCTTCAGATTTCTTCTTGGCGTCTTCCGCTGCTTTCTTCTTCGCGTCCTCGACGATCTTTTTCTTCGCTTCTTCAGCGGCCGCTTTCTTGGCCTCTTCTTCAGCTGCTTTCTTGGCTTCTTCTTCAGACTTCTTCTTGGCTATATCAGCCAATTGTTTCTCTTCGACCTTTTTGGCTTCGGCGGTCTTCTTCGCTTCATCGGCTTTCTTGGCTTCATCAGCCTTTTTTGCCTCATCCGCTTTCTTCGTCTCGTCGGCCTTCTTGGATTCTTCGGCTTTTTGAGCCGCATCTTCCTTCTTTTGTTCCGCGGCTTTGATCGCTTCCTGCTCGATCTTTTTCTGTTCCATCTGTTCGACTTCGGTCTGGCGCGCGGCGGATTTCTTCGCCTCACCCGCAATCTTCTGATTGGTCTGGGTGGTCGCCTGGCTTTTCGATTTCAGCTGGTACAGGGTCGCCTGGACAATCGGCTTGGCCGGCGGGAGTTCTGGTGTGAAGGCAAAACTGACGAACAGCATGCCGAACACCAGCACGTGCAAGACAATCGCCAGGACACTAGGCCAGAAGTAGCTTTCCGAGGCGGACGGCTCTCGCATTTGCTGCATCAGGGTGCCTCGGTAATCAAGCCAACGTTACCGACCCCGGCTTTCTGCAACCCGCCCATGGCGCCCATGACGGAACCGTAATCAACGGTCTTGTCGCCGCGGATGAACACTTGGGTACGCTTGCCGCCTTCAGTACCGGCGCGAATGATCTTGGTCACGGCGTCAGTCATCTGCGGCAAGGTCATTGCCTTGTCCTGCTGTTTCTCGGTGTCGACTTCGCTGCCAAGGTTCCAGTAATAGGTCTTGTCAGCCTTGATCGAAATGGTCAGGACCTGGGTGTTGTTGTCCTGCGGCAAGGCTTCGCTGGAAACCTTGGGCAGATCAACTTTCACGCCCTGATTGAGCATCGGTGCGGTCACCATGAAGATGACCAGCAGTACCAGCATCACGTCGATGTAAGGCACCACGTTCATCTCGGCAACCGGCTTGCGCTTTTTGCGAGCTCGAGCGATTAAAGCCATTGGAAATTACCTGCTTATTCTTCGCTGGTGTGCACTTTGCGGTGCAGGATCGCCTGGAATTCATCGGCGAAGGTGTAGTAGCGGCTGATCAGCGTTTCGCTGCGAGCGGCAAAACGGTTGTAAGCGATAACGGCCGGGATGGCGGCGAACAAGCCGATCGCGGTTGCGATCAGTGCTTCGGCGATACCTGGAGCCACAGTGGCCAGGGTCGCTTGCTGAGCAGTTGCCAGACCACGGAAGGAGTTCATGATGCCCCAGACTGTACCGAACAGACCGATGTACGGGCTGACGGAACCGACGGTGGCGAGGAACGGCAGGCTCTGCTCGAGCTTTTCTTCTTCGCGGGAAATGGCGACGCGCATGGCACGGGCTACGCCTTCCATGACCGCTTCCGGGTCAACACCTGGCTGCTGGCGCAGACGGGAGAATTCCTTGAAACCGGCACGGAAGATCTGCTCTACGCCCGAATCCGGATCAGGGTTGCTGCCGGCCTGACGGTAGAGTTTGGACAGGTCGATACCCGACCAGAAGCGCTCTTCAAAGCTCTCCAGGGCACGTCGACCCGCGCGCAGCAGGTTGCTGCGCTGAAAGATCATGATCCATGAGGTCACCGATGCGGCTACCAGGATCAGCATTACCAGTTGCACCACGATACTGGCATTGCTGACCAGGCTCCACATGGAGGAATGGTCGACGACGTTAGCTTCCACGCTTTATCTCCTGCTTTGAGTGTGTACCCGCGCCGCTCACGTCGGCAAAGGCCGCACGTAGAGCTTCGGGAATGGCCCGGGGTTTCAAACTGTTAGTGCGCACACAGGCCACCAAAAACTGCCCTTCGCAGAGCAGCACATTATCCGTGGCTCGCCTGACCTGCTGTTTGAAGCGCAGGCTGACACGGTTCAATTCGATTACTTCAGCGCTTACCAGCAGCTCGTCGTCCAGTCGCGCCGGCGCGTGATAACGCGCTTCGCTGGAATGCACGACGAACAACAGGTCCTCCCCTGCAAGCGCCGATTGGGCAAAGCCCAGCTCCCGGAGCCGCTCGGTTCGAGCCCGTTCCATAAACTTGAGGTAATTAACGTAATACACGATGCCGCCCGCATCGGTGTCCTCGTAATAAACGCGACAACGAAGTGCGAAAGGCTCAAGCCCGTTTTGCGCGCGCATACTCTAGTGCTTACTCCTCAGGTTGCCAATCCGGCCAGGCAACTGTTTTTCATTGATTCACGGCTTTCTGGCGAAAGTACGGTCCTAGGACCGCACAAACGCCGAATAAATCAGCGCGCAAAGATTATTAATCGTCCCCGGCATCGAGGAATTCGTCTACCACAGGCATCTCGCCCATACGTGTCGGAATGTTTAAACCGAAGTGCAGGTACGCATGCCGGGTCACCACTCGTCCCCGCGGCGTACGCATGATGTAGCCCTGCTGGATCAGGTACGGCTCCAGCACGTCTTCAATGGTGTGGCGCTCTTCACTGATGGCTGCGGCGAGGCTGTCGACCCCGACCGGCCCGCCATCGAACTTCTCGATCATGGTCAACAACAAGCGTCGATCCTGATGATCGAAGCCACGCTCGTCGACATCCAGCAGGTTCAAGGCCAGGTCGGCGATCGGCTTGGTGATGTGGCCCTTGGCGCGAACTTCGGCGAAATCCCGAACCCGGCGCAACAAGCGGTTGGCAATTCGCGGCGTACCACGGGCACGGCGGGCGATTTCGAAGGCGCCTTCCGGGTCCAGCGGCAAGCCGAGGATACTCGCCGAACGACTGACAATCGTTGCCAGGTCAGCGGTGTTGTAGAATTCCAGGCGCTGGACGATCCCGAAACGGTCGCGCAGCGGATTGGTCAGCATCCCCGCCCGCGTCGTCGCGCCGACCAGGGTGAACGGCGGCAGATCAAGCTTGATCGAACGCGCGGCCGGCCCTTCGCCGATCATGATGTCGAGCTGGAAATCTTCCATGGCCGGGTACAGCACTTCTTCAACGATCGGCGAGAGCCGATGGATTTCGTCGATGAACAATACGTCGTGCGGCTCAAGATTGGTCAACAGCGCAGCCAGATCACCCGGGCGCTCAAGCACAGGGCCCGAAGTGCTCTTGATCGACACCCCCATTTCCTGGGCGATGATGTTGGCCAGGGTGGTTTTACCCAAACCCGGCGGGCCGAAAATCAGTGTGTGGTCCAAGGATTCATTGCGCCCACGGGCCGCCTGGATGAACAACTCCATTTGCTCGCGAACGGTCGGCTGGCCAATGTACTCGGCCAGGCTGACAGGACGAATCGCCCGGTCCTGGACTTCCTCGCGGTCACGAGGGCCAGGCGTGGCGGTAATCAGACGATCAGCTTCAATCACTTAAATCATTCCCTTCAGGGCACGACGAATCATGTCTTCACTGCTCAAACCTTTCTCCTTGATCGCAGAAATCGCCTTGCTGGCCTCCTGCGGTTTGTAGCCCAGGGAGATCAGCGCGCTGACCGCGTCATTTTCGGCGGTAGCGACCGGCGCCGTCTCTGGCCCACCCGGCTGGTTTGGCACCAGGGCGAACATCGCCGGTACAGTCTCCCACGCCTTGAAGCGATCCTTGAGTTCCACCAGCAAACGCTCGGCAGTCTTCTTGCCCACGCCCGGCACCTTGGTCAGTGCCGAGGTGTCCTGGGACTGCACGCAGCGGACCAGCTCATCGACTTCCAGGCTCGACATCAGGGCCAGGGCCAATTTCGGTCCTACACCATTGAGACGGATCAACTCGCGGAAAAAGTCTCGCTCGCGCTTGCCGAAGAAGCCATAGAGTAACTGCGCGTCTTCGCGTACGACCAAATGGGTGTGCAAGGTCAGCGGTTCACCGACCGACGGCAAGCGGTAGAGCGTGGTCATGGGCACTTCAAGCTCATACCCCAGACCGTTTACATCCAGAATCAGGTGCGGCGGCTGTTTCTCAGCCAGAGTGCCGCGCAAGCGTCCAATCACGTTTCAGATCCTTGAGCGTTGGCCAGATCAGTGCTGGCGACTGAAAGAACAAGGGTTTTGCGCCGACGACACAGGCGCAAAACCCTCGTTCCATAAAAATTGATTGCTGATGCTATCAGAGACGCAGGCGCCCGCCACGACTGCGTGCCGTACCCAGACCATGGGGCAACAGGCTGGAACGGGTGTGAGCATGGCAGATGGCAATGGCCAGGGCATCCGAGGCATCGATTTGCGGCTTGCTGGTCAATTTCAGCATGTGCATGACCATCATCTGCACCTGTTCTTTATTCGCTGCGCCCGTGCCGGTAACCGCTTGTTTGACCTGGGTTGCGGTGTACTCAGCGATTTCCAGGCTTTCTTCCGCGCCGGCAACGATAGCGGCGCCGCGGGCCTGGCCAAGCTTCAGCGCAGAGTCGGCGTTGCGCGCCATGAAGACCTTTTCGATGCCCATGGTCACCGGGCCGTAGGTCTGGATAACTTCGCGTACGCCGCGATAGACGATTTGCAGGCGCTCATGCAGCTCGCCGGAACCTGTGCGAATGCAACCCGACGCCACGTACACGCAGCCACGCCCGGTATCACGCACCACGCCATAACCGGTAATGCGCGAACCGGGGTCGATACCAAGAATTAAAGTCATAACGCCTGCAAAGAGAGAATGCGGTTACCTGAGGATAACCTCAGGGTGATGCCTGAAAATCAAAAGATCGCAGGCTTCGCCAGCTCCTACCTGTACAGCGTAAACTGTAGGAGTTGCCGAAGGCTGCGATCTTTATAAATGCATCAACCGAGCTGCGCAGCTACCGACTCAGGAATGTCCGCGTTGGAGTAGACGTTCTGCACGTCATCCAGGTCTTCAAGCATGTCGATCAGCTTGAGAACTTTCTCGGCGCCTTCCAGATCGAGTTCGGCACTGGTGGTCGGCAGCATCACGATTTCCGCGTCATCTCCCTTGAAACCGGCCGCTTCCAGGGCATTACGCACGGAATAGAAGCCAGCGAACGAGGTGAACACGTCGATGGACCCGTCTTCGTGGGTCACCACGTCATCGGCATCGGCTTCCATCGCCGCTTCCATCAGCGCGTCTTCATCGACGCCCGGTGCGAAGGAAATCTGCCCCTTGCGCTCAAACAGATAAGCCACCGAACCGTCCGTCCCGAGGTTGCCGCCACACTTGCTGAACGCATGGCGAACAGCGGCGGCGGTGCGATTGCGGTTGTCGGTCATGCACTCGACCATCACCGCGACACCACCCGGGCCGTAACCTTCGTAGGTCAGTTCGACCATGTCGTCGGTGTCGGCAGCACCGGCGCCGCGCGCGACCGCGCGATCAATGATGTCGCGGCTCATGTTCGCGCCAAGGGCCTTGTCCAGCGCCAGACGCAAACGCGGGTTGGACCCCGGATCACTACCGCCCTGACGGGCAGCAACGGTCAGCTCACGAATCCACTTGGTGAAAATCTTGCCCTTCTTGGCATCCTGACGTTCTTTGCGGTGCTTGATGTTCGCCCACTTGGAATGACCCGCCATATCTCGCTCCGAATTTTCTTTGAAACATTGCCCGCCGCGCCATGACACGCCAGCCGGCAAATAAAAATCTCGACCTGTCTATAAAGAAAGGGCGCATCCGAAGATGCGCCCTTCTGGTCAGCCTTACTCTGCTTTAGGCGTTTCGCGCAGACGAATGTGCAGTTCGCGCAATGCCTTGGCATCTACAACACCCGGTGCCTGAGTCATGACGCAAGCGGCGCTCTGGGTTTTCGGGAAGGCGATCACTTCACGGATCGACTGGGCGCCGGTCATCAGCATCACGAGACGGTCCAGACCGAAGGCCAGGCCACCGTGCGGCGGCGCGCCGTATTTCAGGGCGTCGAGCAGGAAGCCGAATTTCTCTTCCTGTTCCGCTTCACTGATACCCAGCAGACGGAACACCGACTGTTGCATTTCCTTGCGGTGGATACGGATCGAACCGCCACCCAGCTCGGTGCCGTTCAGGACCATGTCGTAGGCACGGGACAAAGCGGTCGCCGGGTTGGCTTCCAGTTCTTCCGGGGTGCACTTCGGTGCGGTGAACGGGTGGTGCAAGGCGGTGAAGCTGCCGTCGTCGTTCTCTTCGAACATCGGGAAGTCGACGACCCACATTGGCGCCCACTTGCAGGTCAGCAAGTCCAGGTCGTTGCCGACCTTGATCCGCAGTGCACCCAGCGCTTCGCTGACGATCTTCGACTTATCGGCGCCGAAGAACACGATGTCGCCATCGACCGCGCCAACACGATCGAGGATCACGTTGAGGTTGGCTTCAGGGATATTTTTGACAATAGGCGATTGCAGCCCCTCGACGCCCTTCGCGCGCTCATTGACCTTGATGTACGCCAGGCCCTTGGCACCGTAGATGCCGACGAACTTGGTGTAGTCGTCGATCTGCTTGCGCGGCATGCTCGCCGCGCCTGGAACGCGCAACGCGGCAATGCGGCATTTCGGGTCGTTGGCCGGGCCGCTGAACACCTTGAAGTCGACTTCTTTGAGCTGGTCGGCAACGTCAACCAGTTCCAGCGGGTTACGCAGGTCCGGCTTGTCGGAACCGTAACGACGCATGGCCTCTTCGAAAGTCATGTGCGGGAAGTCGCCGAATTCCAGATCAAGCACTTCCTTGAACAGGTTGCGGATCATTTGTTCGGTGATGCCCATGATCTCTTTTTCATCGAGGAAGCTGGTCTCGATGTCGATCTGGGTGAATTCCGGCTGGCGGTCAGCCCGCAGGTCTTCGTCGCGGAAGCACTTGGCAATCTGGTAGTAACGGTCGAAGCCGGCGACCATCAGCAGTTGCTTGAACAGCTGCGGCGATTGCGGCAAGGCAAAGAAGGAACCGGCGTGGGTACGGCTCGGCACCAGGTAGTCACGAGCGCCTTCCGGGGTGGCACGAGTCAAGATCGGCGTCTCGACGTCGAGGAAGCCGTTCTCGTCCAGGAAGCGACGGATGCTGGTGGTCATGCGCGAACGCAGACGCAGCTTCTCGAGCATTTCCGGACGACGCAGGTCGATGAAGCGATAACGCAGGCGGGTTTCTTCGCCGACGTCGGAGAACTCATTGAGCGGGAACGGCGGGGTTTCCGCTTCGTTCAATACTTCCAGCTCGTAGCCCAGCACTTCGATCATGCCCGACGCCATGTTGGCGTTGCCGGCGCCGGCCGGACGCAGGCGTACCTTGCCGGTCACCTTGACCACGTACTCGCTGCGCACGCGATCGGCGGCGGCGAAGGTTTCAGCGCGGTCCGGGTCGAACACCACCTGGGCCAGACCATCACGATCACGGATATCGAGGAAAATCACCCCACCGTGGTCACGGCGACGGTGAACCCATCCGCAAAGGGTAATTTCCTGGCCTTCCAGGGCTTCGTTCAGTTGGCCGCAATAATGGCTGCGCATCATGGTAGTGGTTTCACTTCTCGTAATTCGAAATTCGGTTGGAGGCCTTGCGTACATCCTGCCCTTGATAAAGATGCTGGAGGTTGCAAGAGCTCGCACGTGTCGTTCAACTCAGGTCCAGGACCCTAGTCAGCTTTGTCGCCGCCGGCCAGATTCTTCTTGGAACCGGTCTTGAAATCGGTTTCGTACCAGCCGCTGCCGCTGAGGCGGAAGCCCGGCATGGACAGCATCTTCTTAAGCTCTGGCGCCTGGCAGGCAGGGCAGTCGACCAGCGGTGCTGCGCTGATCTTTTGAATGGCTTCCAACTGATGACCACAGGAAGCACATTGATAGTCGTACATCGGCATGGGGATTGTCTCGGCGATCAGATTGCTACCGCACACGCTGGGTTTTGCGGCAAAGAGCGGGATTATATCCATTAAATGCAGCCTGTGCAGCCGTAAGACTGCACAGACCGACACTCTGCCCATTCCACCGCGGTGGCTAAGGCATGGCGACGCAACCGCCTTCCTTCAGGCTATGCACAACGCACACAACCCGCACCAGCCCGGTGAAGTTCTTGACCCCGCCGTGACGCAAATGCACCTCGCGGTCCACATGGGACAACAGCGCACTGACCGTACAGCAGTTGACCTTGGCCATGTCACCCAAAATATCCCAGTACACCTGTTCAAGCCGCAAACAGGTTGCAAAGCCGTTCAGCCGCACTGACCGGGATAAAGGCTGGGCCAGGCCCATATCAAATTCGCTGACAAATGGATCAATCCTTACCTCCTTGACTGGACCGCTCATCCCCTCGCTTCGCCTGCCTTCGTAAACCATATCGTTGACACTCCTTTGTCATCCTTGCTTTTTTATAAGAGCAACAAGCTGTGGCTCTATAAAAACGCAGGCGCAAAGTTATATCCAGATGACTTTATGACCATCAACGTAGGATTTGCCAACAACTGAAGGGCGATCATGGAGAGCGTCCTACTCCAGACAGTTTCCTACACACTTGGGCGCACTATCATTCAACAGAAAGGCATTTAAAGTGACAAGAAGACAGGGCGCGAACAACACCTCATGGGCGCCATCCGCGCACCGACATGGTTACTGGTCCAGCAGGGAGCGCAGCATCCACGCGGTTTTCTCGTGGACTTGCATACGCTGGGTCAGGAGATCAGCCGTTGGCTCGTCACTGACTTTGTCGAGCAGCGGGAATATCCCGCGTGCAGTACGTGTGACCGCCTCCTGACCTTCGACCAGCTGCTTGATCATGTCTTCGGCACTGGGTACACCCACCTCCTCCTTGATAGAAGAAAGTCGCGCATAAATAGAGTAGAGACCCGGAGCAGGAAATCCGAGAGCGCGAATTCTCTCGGCAATTGAATCGACGGCCAGGGCCAACTCGTTATATTGCTCCTCGAACATCAAGTGCAGGGTCCGAAACATCGGACCGGTGACATTCCAATGGAAGTTATGGGTTTTCAAATAAAGTACATAAGTGTCCGACAGCAGACGCGAAAGTCCGTCGACGATGGACTTGCGATCCTCTTCACTGATTCCAATATCGATTGCCATGCGTTTCCCCTAAAGGTGATGAAATTCATCCAACAGGTGCAAGACCACTCTAGCAAGCTTGCCAGCACCTCGCAGCCCCGGGTTATCCGGTTGCCTGCGACAAATCGACCCTCAGTGCACCGTCGGACTGCCTGATTTGAGTAGCTGCAGGCTTTGCTGTTAAATAGACAGTGTGTCGCTACCGCCTATTTTCCGGGGGCCGCGCATAGGCTGGTACCGGGTGCGTGTCCAACGCCTCTTATTGTTCTGAAGCGAACCGTGCTCAATCAGCTCTTCCTTGTGATCCGTCTTAACGTGAGTTACTCAAAATGTTGAAAATTGTCCACCTGCTAATGGGCGCAGCAGCCTTGCTGTTGTCCTTCATCCCTAGCCTGCGATCCGAAGCCGTACCTTACCTGCAACAACCCGATGCGCTGTACCTGGCCTTTTTCGGCCTGCTCAACCTCACCCTCGCTCCTGTTATCCCCTACTGGAACAAAGGCCCGCGTCATCAACTGCAAAACCTGGTCAGCGCCCTGCTGGTTCTGACCGTCGTCCTGCAAACCCTGACGCTGATCGCGCCGATGCCTGTCATTGCCGGTCAACCTGCCGTTCTATTCAGCCTGGTGGCTGCACTGATTGCCGTTCTTCTGCACCTGGCCATCAGCTTCTACAAATCTTCACCGGCCGCCGCCTCGCCAAGCTATGACATGACCAACCGCGATACCGGCACCGTCAAGTGGTTCAACACGTCCAAAGGCTTCGGCTTTATTTCCCGTGATTCCGGCGACGATATTTTCGTGCATTTCCGGGCCATTCGTGGCGAAGGTCATCGCGTCCTGGTCGAAGGCCAGCGCGTGGAGTTCTCTGTAATGAACCGTGACAAGGGCCTGCAAGCCGAAGATGTGATCGCCGCACTGCCGCGCCGCTGATTCAAGGCTAAAAAAAACCGCGAACAGCCTGGCTGTTCGCGGTTTTTTATTACCTGCCATTTAGTAATGCGGCGGTGGCGCCTCTTCTTCAAACGTCTCGAACTGGCCGGCCATTTCTTCTTGCCGCTTGAGCAATGCAGCCATTTGCAACTGCAGACGCTCAACTGCACGCTGCTGCGTGGCCAGCACATCACTCAATGCCTGGATGGTGTCATCCTGAAACGCCAATTGACTCTCCAGATCGGTAACGCGATCTTCCAGGCTCATGATTCAACCCTCCAGAAACGTAAAATCATCGGTCAATACCAGGCGTAACCGCTCGCGAATCAACGCGATCTGCTCCGAGTTATAAGGCTTGGCTGGGTGTTTACCCCAGACCGGCGCTGGCCAGGCGGCATCCTCACGCTTGCGCACAATCACATGCATGTGCAACTGACTGACGACGTTACCCAAGGCCGCGAGATTCAACTTGTCCGCGTCGAACGAGTCCTTGAGCATTTGCGCCAATGCGGTCGTTTCCTGCCACAGCTGCTGTTGATCTGCGACATCCAACTGAAATATCTCACTGATATCGTCGCGACGTGGCACCAGAATGAACCAGGGGTAGTTCGAATCATTGGACAGCAGCAACCGGCACAGTGGGAAATCCCCGATCGGTAACGTGTCTTGTTGAAGCCGTGGATCTAAAGCGAACACTGCGCGCACTCCCGCCTGGTCATCATTTTTCAGCTTAGCGCCCATCCCGAGAGACGGCGCATCAAGCGACAGGAAGGCAGCATACCTGCGAACGCCGCTGGCTTCACGACGAACCATGGTCGAAGCCAACCCGAAAAACTACAAACGACCCGTCACACGCCCCGACATGAGTCGTTTTCGATCAGGACGCACCATTACAGAACCAGCATCCACACAAAAAACGCTGAACTGACTGATAAACAACGACGCGTTCGAATTTAGCAAACGGCCGCACTGTATGAATTCAGTACAGTGATTAAAATTTTTTGCACCAAAACCGCACAGTGCGTCTACGCTGAGTCGGTCAGGTATCCGCCATTTACTCACTGGTGGGGTGAACCGGTAACATTTTGGGTTGTCACGCAGTCGGCCACAAGGGTGCAACACGATGCAAACCATGGCGTCAAGCCCGAACAAAACGTGCTTGAACACCCCGGTTTTATGAGGTTTTGACAGTGACAGGCAAGCTTTCAGAAAAAAAACCAGCAGGATTCTGATTTGTGCACGCTTGTTGCATTCACACCCACATCGCCTCTAAAGCGTCCGCTGGAAGTGGAAGCCTTAAGGCAAATAAAAACAGTGGCAGGGTTGCCCAACGGAGATTCAAGCGTTTCACCAGGGACTCTTTTTACCGATGCTCACGCCCTGGAAAACAACGCTAAAAGTTGTCAGTCCGCTTGCGTCGAGGCTGTAAATTTGCGACATCCACCAAGCCGTTTGCGACACGGTCGTAAAGAAGCTGAAAGGTTAGATGCGCAAGTATCGCCAACATGGTCGGCGTGATATAAGTTTGCGCCGACACAAAAAGAAAGAGCCGCCCAGATAATAAATCAGGTGGGACGGCAGTACTCTTCTAAAACCAAAGGAGCAAATCACGATGCGCGTGATGAAGTGGAGCATGATCGCACTGGCAGTTGCAGCAGCAGCCAGTACTCAAATGGCTACGGCCGCACCTTTTGTAAGTGACCAGGCTGAAGCCAAAGGTTTTGTTGAAGACAGCTCGCTGAACTTGCTGGTCCGCAACTACTACTTCAACCGTGATAACAAAGATCGCGTCAACGACCAAAAAGACTGGACTCAGGGCATTTGGGGCAACTTCAGCTCCGGTTACACCCAGGGTCTGATCGGTGTCGGCGTTGATGCGTATGGCTACCTGGCAATCAAGCTGGACGGTGGCGACGGCACCGGTGGCACCGGCAACATGAGCCGTAGCGACACCCGAAATGCCGGCGGTCATCGCGAAGTCAACGACAGCCAGGGCAAAGCCGGCGGCGCCGTTAAATTGCGTGTCTCCAAAACCGAGCTGAAATTCGGTGACATGCAGCCAAGCACTTCGCCAGTGTTCGCTATTGGTGGCTCCCGTATCCTGCCGCAAACTGCCACCGGTTTCCAACTGCAGAGCAGCGAAATCAAAGACCTTGACCTCGAAGCCGGTCACTTTTACTCGGGTAGCAGCCAGGACAAAAACGCCCGTGACGGCGACCTGTGGGCAACCTACGCCGGTGTAGAAGCCAACAAGATCGACTACTTCGGTGGCAAGTACGGCATCACCGACAACTTGAGCGCATCGCTGTACGGCGCCAAGCTGGAAGACATCTGGAACCAGTACTACGCCAACCTGAACTACACCATCCCAATGGGTGGCGATCAGTCGGTTAACCTGGACGGTAACATCTACCGTACTACCGATACCGGTGATGCGAAGGTAGGCGACATCAGCAACACCACGTTCTCCCTGGCAGCCGCTTTCGCGTTCCTGAAAGCACACACCATTACCGTCGGCTTCCAGAAGGTTAACGGTGACACTCCGTTCGACTACATCGGTGTGGGCAAGAACAACCGCGGCGGCGACTCGATCTTCCTCGCCAACTCCATCCAGTACTCTGACTTCAACGGTCCGAACGAGAAATCTGCTCAGATTCGCTACGACCTGAAAATGGCCGAGTATGGCGTTCCAGGTCTAAGCTTCATGACCCGTTACGTGAAAGGTTGGGACATCGACGGCACCGGCCTGGCTGAGAACAGCGTGTACCGTAAAGAGAACGGTGAACCAGTGTACGGTGCAGACGGCAAACACAACGAAACCAACTTCGAAGCCAAGTACGTTGTTCAGTCTGGCCCGGCAAAAGATCTGTCCTTCCGCATTCGTCAAGCATGGCACTTCGCTAATGCCGACCAAGGTGAAGGCGATATCAAAGAGTTCCGTCTGATCGTTGACTACCCGCTGTCGATCTTGTAATCGCAAGCAATTAATTTGCGGTAACAAACAAAAGGCCCATCTTCGGATGGGCCTTTTTTTGTTGCCTGTTTGTTGCTTACTGCACTGCAGATTCCTGAACCACTCGAATCACCCGCTGTGGAAACGGGATATCGATACCGGCCGTTTTCAACCGATCACGGGACTGTTCGTTGAACATGAACAACACGTCCCAGTAATCCGCTGTCTTTACCCACACTCGCAGGGAAACAGTAATCGAACTGTCGCCCAGGGTAGAAATTACTGCCTGAGGTGCCGGATCAGCCAAAACACGCTCATCTTTGGCCAGGTCCAGCAAAACTTCCCGGGCCTTCTGCAAGTCCGCCTCGTAATCAACGCCCACATCAAACACAACTTTGCGCGTCGGCTGACGGTTAGTGTTGGTGATGATGCCGTTCGACAGGTTGCCGTTCGGCACGATGATGGTTTTGTTATCGCCGGTACGCAGCACGGTGTGGAAGATCTGGATGCTGTCGACAGTGCCGGCAACACCTTGGGCTTCGATCCAGTCACCAATGCGGAACGGACGGAACAACAGAATCAGCACGCCGCCAGCGAAGTTCGCCAGACTGCCCTGCAAGGCTAGACCGATGGCCAAGCCTGCCGCACCGATGGCCGCCACGAACGAAGTGGTTTCCACGCCGATCATTGATGCGACGCTGACTACCAGCAAAACCTTGAGAATAATGTTCGCCAGACTGCTGATGAACCCTTGCAGCGCGAGGTCGGCATTACGCAACGCCAGCAGTCCGCCAAGTTTTTGGGCCACTTTGCTGATCAACCACCAGCCGATGGCCAAGGTGAGGATCGCCAGCAGCACGCGGCTGCCGTATTCCATGATCATCGGAATCCAGGCTTGAGACGCCTTGACCAGGTTGTCCACTTCAGCATTCAAATCCATCTACATTCTCCTGGGTTAAGCACAATCCGGGTGGGAGCGAGACCGGCTTGCCGGCGAAGTGGGCATATCAGTCAAAATCACTATTGAATGACACACCGCTTCGCCGGCAAGCCGCTCTCACTCCCACAGGGTTCCCGCCTGAAAGGTCAGTCGCGGAAGTTGTTGAACTGCAGCGGCAAATCGAAAGTCTTGGCGCGCAGTGCTGCAATAGCTTCCTGCAAGTCGTCACGCTTCTTGCCGGTAATGCGCACTTGTTCACCCTGAATGGCAGCCTGAACCTTGAGCTTGGCGTCTTTGACATGAGCGACGATTTTCTTCGCCATCTCTTTGTCGATGCCTTCCTTGAGGACCGCTTCCTGCTTCATCAGTTTGCCCGACGCATAGGCATCCTTGACTTCAAGGCACTGCACGTCGATTTTGCGCTTGACCAGGGCCAGCTTGAGGATCTCAATCATCGCTTCAAGCTGGAAATCGGCTTCAGCGGTCAGGTTGACGGTCAGGTCCTTTTCCTTGAACTCGAAGCTGCCTTTGCCTTTCAGGTCATAACGACGATCGAGTTCCTTGACGGCGTTCTCGACCGCGTTGGTGACTTCGTGTTTGTCCAGTTCGGATACCACGTCGAACGACGGCATGTAATCTCTCCAATAAAAGGCGCGCCGATGAAGCACGCCTGGCTTGCGGTTAAAATCCGCGCTGATTATAACGGGTCTTTCCCATCATTCACTGCGAGCCTCCCATGCGCGCGATAAACAGAGCAAAAATCTGATGTCCACCACTTGGCATGTTCTGGGCGCCGGCAGCCTCGGCACCTTATGGGCGACTCGTCTGGCGCGGGCCGGGGTGCCGGTCAGGTTGATCGTGCGCGATGCTGCGCGCTTGCAGGCTTATCAGACGGCTGGCGGCCTGACGCTGGTGGAACACGGTGAAGCAACAACTTATGCCATCCCCGGCGAGACCGCCGACAGCCGTGAACCGATCAACCGCCTGCTGGTGGCCTGCAAAGCCTACGATGCCGAGAAAGCCGTGGCCCAACTGGCACCGCGCCTGGCCCCCGACGCCGAGTTGATCCTGTTGCAGAACGGTCTCGGCAGTCAGGACGCCGTCGCTGCGCAGGTGCCGCAGGCACGCTGCATTAGCGCGTCAAGCACCGAAGGCGCCTTTCGCGATGGCGACTGGCGCGTGGTGTTCGCCGGCCATGGTTACACCTGGCTGGGGGATGCCGGGCATCCCGTGGCGCCGATCTGGCTGGATGACGTGAGCGCCGCCGGTATTCCCCACGAATGGAGCACCGACATCCTGACAAGGTTGTGGCGAAAACTGGCGCTCAACTGTGCGATCAATCCGCTGACCGTGCTGCACGATTGCCGTAATGGCGGATTACAGGAACACCACTGCGAAATCGCCACCCTCTGCGTCGAACTGACCGAGTTGCTTGAGCGGTGCGGTCAGCCAGCAGCGGCCGAAGACCTTCAACAGGAAGTTGAGCGGGTGATTCACGCGACCGCCGCCAATTACTCTTCGATGTACCAGGATGTCGCGAACCAGCGCCGGACCGAGATCAGCTATCTATTGGGTCATGCCTGCAAAGTCGCCGCGAGGCATCAGCTGAACCTGCCGCACCTCAAGCAGCTTGAGTCAAAGTTGATCACCCATCTGCACAGCCTTGGATTGCCCAGCGACTGAGCAGCGGCTACGCTGGCCACTTGTTCCTTTTCAGCGACGAACCCGATGCCATTGCGCCAGCGCCTTGAAAACCTTCCGGTCGGCCAGAAATTGCTGGCCGCCCTGTTGGTGCTGTTGACCACCGTCCTGCTGGTCGCCAACCTGACCTTTATCAGCGCCGCGTACTACATTTCCCAGGAAAGCATGGCACCTCAGGCCTTGCAGACCATCGGCCGACTGGTGTCCAACCCCAGCCTGGTGTCGGAAGCGTTGCAATCACCGCAAAGCGCCGAACGCCTGCTCAATGAACTCAACAGCTATTCACCGCTGCGTGCGGCGGCCCTTTATGACGGCAAGGGTGAGCGTCTGGCGCAGTTGCAGCATGGCGAAACGCTGAAACTGCCAGAGCGTTACCGGCACATCGAATCCTGGCAAGCCACCGAGTTTCGCAGCAATCAAGTGATCACCCTGCCCCGCCCCGGCACCGCGCCTGGCCACCTGTTACTGGTCGCCAGCAGCGAACTGCCGATGGCGTTCTACACCGGCACCCTCACCGCCAGTCTCGGGATTCTGATCTTCAGCGTGCTGCTGTGGCTGGTGATTGCCCGACAGATCAAACGCCTGATTACCCGGCCGATCCATCAGCTCGAAGAGTTGTCGCGGCAAGTGACCCGCGAAGAGAACTACGCCCTGCGCGCCTCCCGTGGCAACCACGACGAAATCGGCAGCCTCGCCGAGGCGTTCAACACCATGCTCTCGCGCATCGAAGCCCGTGAGCAGCAACTCAAGCGGGCCCGGGACGATTCCCAGGCCGCTTACGACCAGGCCCAGGGCCTGGCCGAAGAAACCCGCCATACCAACCGCAAACTGGAGCTCGAAGTCCAGGTGCGCAGCAAGATCGAGAAGAAACTCACTGGTTTCCAGAACTACCTCAACAGCATCATCGACTCCATGCCGTCGGCGCTGATCGCCCTAGACGAGCAGCTCTATGTCACTCAATGGAATCAGGAGGCCAGCGCCCTGTCTGGCACGCGCCTCGACGAAGCCTTGAATCAGCCGATCTTCCTCGCCTTCGAACCGCTCAAGCCGTTCCTGCCGCAACTCAAGCAAACCGTCGAGCAACACACGGTGGCCAAGATCGAGCGTGTCACCTGGTTCAAGGAAGAAGAACCCAAGCACTACGCCCTGACCTTTTACCCGTTGATGGGCGGTGCCGGGCGTGGCGTAGTGATCCGGATCGACGACATCACCCAGCGCCTGTCGCTGGAGGAAATGATGGTGCAGTCGGAAAAAATGCTCTCGGTCGGCGGCCTCGCCGCGGGTATGGCCCACGAGATCAACAACCCGTTGGGCGCGATCCTGCACAACGTACAGAACATTCGTCGGCGCCTGTCACCCGATCTGCCGAAGAACCTCGAACAGGCCGAGCAGATCGGTATCGCGCTTTCGACGGTCAACCAGTACCTGCAAGCGCGGGAAGTGCCGCAGTTGCTCGATGGCATTCAACAGGCGGGCGCCCGGGCAGCGAAGATCGTGACTCATATGCTCAGTTTCAGCCGCCGTAGTACCCGGCAAATGGCGCCGTGCGACCTGCCGGCGTTGATCGATCAGGCGGTGGAAATCGCCGGCAACGACTTCGACCTGGCGATCGGTTTCGACTTCAAGGGCCAGGCGATCACTCGCCAGTTCGACCCCGCGTTGGGCCCGGTGCCCGGCACTGCCAACGAACTGGAGCAAGTGCTGCTCAATCTGCTGAAAAACGCCGCTCAGGCAATTCACCAACGTGAAGACGACCGCGAGCCGGGGCGGATCATTCTGCGTACCAAACTGAATCCGCCCTGGGCGGAAATCCAGGTAGAGGACAATGGCATCGGCATGAGCGAAAGCGTGCGCAAACGCACCTTCGAGCCGTTCTTCACCACCAAGGAAATCGGTCAGGGCACCGGCCTTGGCCTGTCGGTCTCGTATTTCATCATTACCAACAACCACAAGGGTCAGATGGAAGTGCAATCGACCCTGGGCCAAGGCACGTGTTTCACCTTGCGCCTACCCTTGGCGGGCACGCCGCTTGTCTCTCAAGAACTCAATCAGCTATCGAGGTAACCATGGGCTTTCGCTTGTCGAAGATTTACACCCGCACCGGCGACAAAGGCGAAACCGGGCTGGGCGACGGCCGCCGCGTGCCCAAGGACCATCCGCGCATCGAAGCCATTGGCGAGGTCGATACGCTGAACAGCCAGGTAGGTGTGCTATTGGCCGGGTTGGCGGCGGAAAGTGGCGAGTATCCGGGTTTGAACGAAGTGATCGAAGTTTTGGCGCCCTGCCAGCATCGGTTGTTTGACCTGGGCGGCGAGTTGGCGATGCCGGTGTCTCAGGCGCTGAACGCGGCAGAAATCGAACGACTGGAAAGCGCGATCGATGTGTGGAATGAAGAGTTGGGGCCGCTGGAGAATTTCATCCTGCCGGGTGGTTCGGCATTGATTGCCCAAGCCCATGTGTGCCGAAGCCTGGCGCGCAGTGCCGAGCGGCGGTGTCAGCATTTGAATGCCGTCGAACCGTTGGCCGGGGTTGGGTTGGCGTACATCAATCGGCTGTCGGATTTGTTGTTCGTGGTGGCGCGGTTGATTGCCAAGCGCCAGGGGGTTGCCGAGATTCTTTGGCAACCGGCGGCGAAACCAGAAGTTTAATCGACGTCTCCAAAGACGCCTTCGCGAGCAAGCCCGCTCCCACAGGGGATTGTGGCGCACACCGATCCAATGTGGGAGCGGGCTTGCTCGCGATGGGGCCAGTGGCTACATCAAAGAATCTGGCCAGAACGCACGAATCCCCGCCACACCTTGCGCCCCGGCCTTCCAGGCCTTCTGCTGCTCCGCCGGGCCAACACCACCGAGCAAGAACACCGGTTTGCTGAAGGCTTCGATCAGGGTCGCTGCCTGTTCCCAACCCAACGGTTGAGCACCCGGATGAGTCAGGGTCGGCTGCAGCGGTGACAGGGTCACAAAATCCACCCCCATCTGCTCGGCCAACGCCAGCTCTTCAGCGTTATGGCAGGACGCCGCCAACCAGCGCGACGCCGGTAACGGGCGACCAGCCGCCGCGTACTTACGCAGTTGCGCGGAGGTGATGTGCCAACCGGCAGACGGGAAATCTCCCAGCCACTCGAACGGCCCCTTGATCATCAACTGCGCCTTGCCCGCACACAGCCCCGCCGCGTCCACCGCCAGATCGCGGTACTTCGGATCGTAGCCATTGGGTGCCCGCAACTGGATCAGCTTGATGCCGCCGGCAATGGCTTTTTGAATACCGCGCAGCAAGGCCGGGGTTTCCAGGTCTTCCGGGGTAATCAAATACTGCGCGGGTAACCGCGCAGCCGCGACAATCGGCTGGTTGGCCGCCGGGAACTCGTAGTTCAGCAGATCGCGGGGCGCGACCCATTCCAACGGCTGGCCTTCGGCGCCGTGCGGTTCGCCGGTGAATGCCGAGACTTCCCAAACGTCCAGCAACACTTGCTTGTCCGGGTAATCGTGCCGGACCTTGATCAGCGGGCGAGCCGCGTTGACCACGATGCCCAACTCTTCATGGAGCTCGCGAGCCAGGGCGGTTTCGACGGATTCGTCGTCCTCGACCTTGCCACCGGGGAATTCCCACAAACCGCCCTGATGCTGGGTGTCAGCGCGACGAGCGATGAGAATCTTGCCACTGCTATCACGGATAACGGCGGCCGCTACGTGGACTCCTTTCACTGCCCGATCTCCTCCAAACCTGCCTTCTGCCAAGCCTTGAAGGCAGGCCATTGGTAAATGGTTTCGACGTAGGCCGCGTCCGCTGCCGGGAGCCTCACCTGATAGGTGCGCAGGCGCACGGCGATCGGTGCGAAGAAGGCATCGGCCAGGGTCGCGCCGCCAA
The DNA here is from genome assembly GCF_054898105.1 of Pseudomonas sp. MDT1-17. Taxonomy (NCBI): domain Bacteria; kingdom Pseudomonadati; phylum Pseudomonadota; class Gammaproteobacteria; order Pseudomonadales; family Pseudomonadaceae; genus Pseudomonas; species Pseudomonas sp. MDT1-17. The sequence goes on from NZ_JBUBVM010000001.1 coordinate 5,209,457, forward strand.
ACAGGAACGGACCGGTATCGGTTGCTGCAGCGCGGCACTCAGCCCACAACGCCAACATGCGTTCAACATCGGCCTCGACGTCAGCCGGTGTCGGCGACAGCGCAGCGTCGTGGCTCAGGTCGAATGGCATGTTGCCGCGCATGGCGAAGAAACCGCTGTGCATCTGCGCGCACGCCGAACGCGCCTGGGCACGGGCGGCAGTGTCTTTGGGCCAGAGACCGGCGTCGGGAAACTGCTCTGCCAGATACTCGGCAATCGCCAGGGAGTCGGCGATGGTGCCGTGTTCGGTTTTCAGCAGCGGGACTTTGCCGGTCGGCGAATGCTTGAGCAGGCGCTCACGGGTGTCCGGTTGGTTCAGCTTGATCAGCTCTTCGGTGTAAGGGGCGCCGGTCAGGTCGATGGCCAACGCGCCGCGCAGGGACCAGGAGGAAAGCAGTTTGTCGCCGATGATCAGGTGAAGGCTCATGTTCGGGACCTTTTGATGGAGGGAACAAGCCAGTCTATGCAGTGACTGACAGACCGTCATCGCGAGCAGGCTCGCTCCCACATTGGTTTGAGGTGTACACAAATCTAATGTGGGAGCGGGCTTGCCCGCGATAGGGTTGACTCGGTCCTAAGTACGGTATTCGGCGTTGATCTTCACGTATTCGTGGGACAGGTCGGTGGTCCAGATGGTTTCGCTGCAATCGCCGCGACCCAGTTCGATACGGATCGTGATTTCTTCCTGCTGCATCACGGCCGCGCCCTGGGCTTCGGTGTAGGTCGATGCGCGAGCGCCACGGCTGGCGATGCACACCTCACCGAGGAACACGTCGATCTTGCTCACGTCCAGATTCGGTACGCCGGCACGGCCCACGGCAGCCAGGATGCGGCCCCAGTTCGGGTCGGAGGCGAACAGTGCGGTTTTGATCAGCGGCGAGTGAGCCACGGTGTAACCGACATCCAGGCATTCCTGGTGATTGCCGCCGCCGTTGACTTCAACGGTCACAAACTTGGTCGCGCCTTCGCCGTCACGAACGATCGCCTGGGCCACGTCCATGCAGACTTCAAACACGGCCTGTTTCAGCTTGGCGAACAAATCACCACTGGCTTCAGTGATTTCCGGCAGTGCTGCCTGACCGGTAGCGATCAGCATGCAGCAGTCGTTGGTCGAGGTGTCGCCGTCGATGGTGATGCGGTTGAACGACTTGTTGGCACCGTCCAGCAGCAGGTTTTGCAGCACGTCACGGGCGACTTTGGCGTCGGTAGCGATGTAGCCGAGCATGGTCGCCATGTTCGGGCGGATCATGCCCGCGCCTTTGCTGATACCGGTGACAGTGATGGTCACGCCGTCATGCTGGAACTGGCGGCTGGCACCTTTGGGCAGGGTATCGGTGGTCATGATGCCGGTGGCGGCAGCTTCCCAGTTATTGACCGACAAGTCGTCGATAGCCGCTTGCAACGCGCCTTCGATTTTCTCGACCGGCAGTGGCTCGCCGATGACACCGGTGGAGTACGGCAGCACCAGGCTGGCATCGACGCCGGTCAGCTCAGCCAGTTTGGCGCACGTGCGCTCGGCGGCGGCAAGGCCTGGCTCGCCGGTGCCGGCGTTGGCATTGCCGGTGTTGGTCAGCAGGTAACGCACCGGGCCTTGCACACGTTGCTTGGCCAGGATCACGGGAGCGGCGCAAAAGGCGTTCAGGGTAAACACGCCAGCCACCGTCGAGCCTTCGGCACAGCGCATGACCACGACATCCTTGCGCCCCGGACGCTTGATGCCAGCCGAGGCGATACCGAGTTCAAAACCGGCAACCGGGTGCAACGTTGGCAACGGACCAAGACCAACAGCCATGAATGCGCTCCTTAATAAATGATGTCAGCACCGCTTTCAGGAAAAACAGTGGTTTAAATGGCAAAACGCCGCGACGGCATTAGCCGGTCGCGGCGCGGGTATCTCAGCGTATGAAACGGGTTTTACTGGATCTGCCCGTGGCAATGCTTGAACTTCTTGCCCGAACCGCAATAGCAAAGCTCGTTACGGCCCAGCTTTTGTTCGTTGCGTACCGGAGCGGTGGCAAGGGCGACATCGACCTCTTCACCCAGCAGTTCCGGTTGCTCAAGCCCCGGTGCTTCGTCGTGCTGGAACTGCATGCGCGCAGCCAGTGCTTCGGCTTCCTGACGCAGGCGTTGCTCTTCTTCGATCGGATCTTCGCGGCGAACCTGGACGTGCGACAGCACACGGATCGAGTCGCGCTTGATCGAATCCAGCAGCTCGGAGAACAGCGTGAAGGACTCGCGCTTGTACTCTTGCTTCGGGTTCTTCTGTGCATAACCACGCAAGTGGATGCCGTGACGCAGGTGATCCATGGTCGACAGGTGATCTTTCCACAGGTCGTCGAGCACACGCAGAACGATTTGCTTCTCGAAGGTGCGCAGCGCTTCGGCGCTCGCCTGCTCTTCTTTTTCGTTGTACGCGGCCAGCAGCTCGGTCATGAGCTTCTCGCGCAGGGTTTCTTCGTACAGGTGGTCGTCTTCGTCGAGCCATTTCTGGATCGGCAACGCCACACCGAAGTCGCTCTGCAACGCCGCTTCCAGACCGGCCACGTCCCACTGCTCAGGCAGCGATTGCGGTGGAATGTGTGCGCTGACGGTTGCGTTGAGCACGTCCTGACGGAAGTCGGCGATGGTTTCGCCGATGTTGTCGGCGGCCAACAAACTGTTACGCATGTGATAGATCACTTTACGTTGTTCGTTGTTGACGTCGTCGAACTCGAGCAGTTGCTTGCGAATGTCGAAGTTGCGGCCTTCAACCTTGCGCTGTGCCTTCTCGATGGCGTTGGTCACCATGCGGTGCTCGATCGCTTCACCCGGCTGCATGCCCAGGGCCTTCATGAAGTTCTTCACCCGATCAGAGGCGAAGATGCGCATCAGGCTGTCTTCCAGCGACAGGTAGAAACGGCTGGAACCGGCGTCACCCTGACGACCGGCACGACCACGCAGCTGGTTGTCGATACGGCGCGATTCGTGACGCTCGGACGCAATCACCTGCAAACCGCCCGACTCGAGCACTTGCTGGTGACGTTTCTGCCAGTCGGCCTTGATCTGGGCAATCTGCTCAGGGGTCGGGTCTTCCAGGGTTGCCACTTCCACTTCCCAGTTACCGCCCAACAGAATGTCGGTACCACGACCGGCCATGTTGGTGGCGATGGTCAGTGCGCCTGGGCGACCGGCCTGGGCAATGATCTCGGCTTCTTTTTCGTGGAACTTGGCGTTGAGGACCTTGTGTTCGATGCCTTCCTTCTCGAGCAGACTGGACATGTGCTCGGAAGTTTCGATGGTTGCAGTACCCACCAGCACCGGACGGCCCTGGGTCATGCATTCCTTGATGTCGGTGATGATCGCCGCGTATTTCTCTTCGGCGGTCAGGAAAACCAGGTCGTTGTAGTCTTTACGAGCCAGTGGTTTGTTCGGCGGAATAACCATCACCGACAGACCGTAGATCTGGTGGAACTCGAACGCTTCGGTGTCAGCGGTACCGGTCATGCCGGACAGCTTGTTGTACAGACGGAAGTAGTTCTGGAACGTGGTCGAGGCCAGGGTCTGGCTTTCGGCCTGAATGTTCAGGTTTTCCTTGGCTTCGATAGCCTGGTGCAGGCCTTCGGACAGACGGCGACCCGGCATGGTACGACCGGTGTGTTCGTCGACCAGAACGACCTGGCCGTCCTGCACGATGTATTCGACGTTGCGATTGAACAGCTTGTGCGCACGCAGACCGGCATAAACGTGCGTCAGCAGGCCCAGGTTATGCGAAGAGTACAGGCTCTCGCCTTCAGCCAGCAGGCCAACGCGGGTCAGCATGTCTTCGATGAACTGGTGACCGGCTTCGTTGAGCTCGACCTGGCGGGTCTTCTCGTCGACGGTGTAGTGGCCGGCCTTGGTGACTTCGCCTTCAACTTCTTCGACGTGCAATTCCAGCTGCGGGATCAGTTTGTTGATCTCGATGTACAGCTTGGAGCTGTCCTCGGCCTGACCGGAAATGATCAGCGGGGTACGGGCTTCGTCGATGAGGATGGAGTCGACTTCGTCGATCACGGCAAAATTGAGTTCGCGCTGGAATTTTTCTTCCATGCTGAACGCCATGTTGTCGCGCAGGTAGTCGAAACCGTATTCGTTGTTGGTGCCGTAGGTGATGTCGGCAGCATAGGCCGCACGCTTCTCTTCCGGCGGCTGGAACGGCGTCACCACGCCGACCGTCATCCCGAGGAATTCGTAGAGCGGACGCATCCAGTTGGCGTCACGACGGGCCAGGTAGTCGTTCACCGTCACAACGTGCACGCCCTTGCCTGACAGCGCGTTGAGGTAAACACCCAGTGTTGCTACCAGGGTCTTGCCTTCACCGGTACGCATTTCCGCGATCATGCCTTCATGCAAGGTCATGCCGCCGATCAGCTGGACATCGAAGTGGCGCATACCCATGACGCGCTTACCGGCTTCGCGGGCGACCGCAAAGGCTTCTGGCAGCAGTTTGTCGAGGGTTTCCCCTTTGGCGATGCGGGCCTTGAACTCATCTGTCTTGGCACGCAATTGATCGTCCGAAAGGGCCACCATTTGCTCTTCGAAGGCATTGACGAGTTGCACCGTCTTGAGCATGCGTTTGACTTCACGCTCGTTCTTGCTTCCAAAAAGTTTCTTTAACAAAGGCGCAAACATATCGGCAGGATCTTCCACACTAAAGGGATGGAGGGCGGCCCCGTGAGTCGCCCGAGCAGCCCTCATGGCCGCATGCGAACGAGCATTCTACCCGGAAACGATGGTGAGGAAAGTGGCGTTATTCCACGATGCCGGCACAGCGTTGTAACGGGGCTCACTTAAAATAAGGGCTTTTTACTGAACTTCAAGCCATTCACGGCTCAAGTTACTTGTTGATTTAATGGGTAAAGCGCTCGCAAAGCAATGGGTCGGGTGCATGGGGTGCTTTCTGCTACCATGGCGGCTCTGTTACTTCAGGTGTCTGATCATGGCATTTCGCCCTCTTACGGCCAGAGCACCCGCCGTTCTGCTTCGCGAAGCCAAACCGTTGAAAGCCATCTTCGGCCACGCTCAACGCCTGGGTCATTTACAACGTCTGCTGGAAAGCCAATTGCAGCCCGCCGCCCGCGAGCATTGCCATGTGGCGTCGTGGCGCGAAGGCAGTTTGTTGCTGATAGTGACCGACGGTCATTGGGCAACCCGCCTGCGTTATCAGCAAAAGCGTCTGCAACGGCAATTGCAGATGTTTGATGAATTCGCCAGTTTGACGCGGATTCTATTCAAGGTTCAACCGCCCACGGTTCAGCAAGGGGCGGCTGGCCATACCATCAGTTTGTCGACCGACGCCGGCGCGACCATTCAGGCCACGGCTGACGGGATCAGCGATCCGAATCTTCGGGCGGCGCTGGAGCGCCTTGCGGCACACGCCAAACCCAAGGATTAAAAGCAAGATCAAAAGATCGCAACCTGCGGCAGCTCCTACATTGGGATGGTGTACACCCTGTAGGAGCTGCCGAAGGCTGCGATCTTTTGCTTTTAGCGGCGCTTGCTGCCCCCTAATAACGAACCCATCAACCCGCGTACCAACTGTCGGCCCAGTTGATTAGCCGCTTGGCGCATCGCCGATTTCAGCGCTTGCCCTGCCGCCGTACCGAGGAATTCCCCGGCCTTGTCGGTGAAGCTTGGCTCTTCGGCTGCCGGTTTGCCCGGAACAGCGTCAGGCTCTGGCGCCAACCCTTTGCGCCCCATCAACACTTCATAAGCCGATTCGCGATCAACGGGTTTGTCATACCGCCCCTTGAATGGCGAACCCGAGATCAGCGCTGTGCGTTCAGTCTCGCTCAGCGGCCCGATCCGCGATTGCGGCGGTGCGACCAATACACGCTGGACCATCTCCGGTGTGCCCTTGTCTTGCAAAGTGCCCACCAGCGCCTCGCCAATCCCAAGCTCGGTCAGCACCGACAAGGCATCGAACGCCGGGTTCGGCCGGAAGCCCTCGGCCACCGCTCGCAGGGATTTTTGCTCCTTGGCGGTGAATGCGCGCAAGCCATGTTGAATTCGCAGACCGAGCTGAGCCAGCACGTCATCCGGCAAGTCGCCCGGCGATTGGGTGACGAAATACACGCCAACGCCTTTCGAGCGAATCAGCCGCACCACCTGTTCAAGGCGATCCTGCAAAGCCTTTGGCGTACCCGCGAACAATAAATGCGCCTCATCGAAAAACAGCGCCAGCAGTGGTTTGTCCGAATCGCCGCGCTCTGGCAATTGCTCGAACAGCTCGGCCAGCAGCCACAACAGGAACGTCGCGTAGACCTTCGGTGCTTCGTGCACCAGACGGCTGGCATCGAGCAAGTGAATGCGCCCGCGGCCATCGGCGCTCGGCTGCAGAATGTCTTCGAGTTGCAGTGCCGGCTCACCGAACAGCGCCTCTGCGCCCTGTTGCTCCAGGGTCGCCAGACGCCGCAACAGCGCCTGACTGGAACCGGTGGTCATCAGCGCGGCGTCGTCACCGAGCAATTCTGGGTTGTCACGCAGGTGATTGAGCAGTGCCTTCAGATCCTTGAGGTCCAGCAGCAACAGCCCTTCACGATCCGCCACCTTGAACGCGGCATACAGCGTCGACTGCTGACTGTCGGTCAGCTCCAGCAGGCTGCCCAGCAACAACGGCCCCATTTCGCTCAAGGTTGTACGCAATGGATGACCGGACTGACCATGAATGTCCCACAGGGTCACCGGATACGCTTGAGGCGTGTGGTTCAGCCAGGGCATCCCGGCAATCCGCTCGGCGATCTTGCCTTGAGGATTGCCGGCGGCGCCCAGACCGCACAGGTCACCCTTGATATCGGCGGCAAACACCGCCACGCCGGCATCGCTGAAGGCTTCGGCCATCCGTTGCAAGGTGACGGTTTTGCCCGTCCCGGTAGCGCCCGCGACCAAACCATGACGGTTCGCCAGACGCATGGCCTGGGCAATGGGTTGCCCGGCGAGATCGGCACCGATAACGAGTTGCAGTGAGTCAGGCATTTGGTCACCCATGGTTAATCTTTAATCCTTTACGGCCGATAGAAATAAGCGAGAGACCCAACTGAAAGCAAGGTCCGACATTCCTCATGGAGAGCAGGAGTAATCGACCCGCTCCAGTGCGCGCCCATTTTGCGCGCATTAACAGCAACACGCCCCGAACAATAAGACCTTAGCGGACACTCCGAACCATGAACAAAAATCTGCGCTTCAGCCATAAAATCCTGCTTGCCGCCGCCCTCATCGTCATTGCCGCCTTCGCCTCGTTCACGCTGTACATCGACTATTTGCAGCGCAACGCCATTCGTGCAGACCTGGATAACTATCTGAATGAGATGGGAGACGTCACCGCCAACAATATCCAGACCTGGCTGGCCGGTCGTATCCTGCTGATCGATAACCTCGCCCAGAACATCGCCATCAACCCCGAACAGGCCACCGTTTCCAGCCTGCTTGAGCAGAAAGCCCTGACGTCGACCTTCATGGCGTCCTACCTGGGCGACGCCACTGGCCACTTCACCATCCGCCCGGATGCGAAGATGCCCGATGGCTTCGACCCACGGGTGCGCCCTTGGTATAAAGGCGCCGAAAGTAGTAGCACCGCAACCCTGACCGAACCTTACATCGACGCGGCCACCGGCCAGACCATCATCTCGATCGCCACCGCCTCGAAAAAGGCCGGACAAAGCGTGGGTGTGGTGGGCGGCGACCTGAGCCTGCAAACCTTGATCGACACCCTCAGCGCCCGCGACTTCGCCGGCATGGGTTACGCCTTTCTGGTGAGCGCCGACGGCAAGATTCTGGTCCACCCGGACAAAGCCATGGTGATGAAGTCCCTGAGTGAGGCGTACCCAAAAAATACCCCGCGCATCAGCAGCGACCTCAGTGAAGTGGACGTCGATGGCAAGACCCGCATCGTCACCTTCACCCCAATCAAAGGCTTGCCATCGGTCAACTGGTACATCGGTTTGTCGGTGGATAAAGACAAAGCCTTCTCGATGCTCAGCGAATTCCGCACCTCAGCGGTCGTTGCGACGGTCATTGCCGTGGCCATCATCATCGCCCTGCTGGGCATGCTGATCCGCATCCTGATCCAGCCGCTGCACGTCATGACCCGCGCCATGGCAGACATCGCCGACGGCGAAGGCGACCTGACCAAACGCCTGACCATCCAGAACAACGACGAATTCGGTGTCCTCGGCACCGCGTTCAATCGTTTCGTGGAACGCATTCACGGTTCGATCCGCGAAGTGTCGTCGGCCACCGGGCAAGTCAACGAAGTGGCTTTGCGTGTAGTGGCTGCTTCGAACTCGTCGATGTTCAACTCCGACCAACAGGCTTCGCGCACCAGCAGCGTGGCCGCGGCGATCAACCAGCTCGGCGCCGCCGCTCAGGAAATCGCCCGTAACGCAGCGCAAGCATCGAGTCAGGCCAGCGATGCCCGCAGCCTGGCCGAAGACGGCCAGCAAGTGGTGGACCGCAGCATTGTCGCGATGAATCAGCTGTCGAGCATGCTCAGCGCCTCGAGCACCAACATTGAATCGCTGAACAGCAAAACCGTGAACATCGGGCAGATTCTCGAAGTGATCACCAGCATCTCCCAGCAAACCAACCTGCTGGCGCTCAACGCCGCCATCGAAGCGGCGCGTGCCGGTGAAGCCGGACGTGGTTTTGCGGTGGTTGCAGACGAGGTTCGTAACCTGGCGCACCGCACTCAAGAATCGGCGCAGCAGGTGCAGACCATGATTGAGGAGTTGCAAATCGGCGCCCGCGAATCCGTCAGCACCATGAGCGAGAGCCAGCGCCACAGTCAGGATAGCGTCGAAATCGCCAACCTGGCCGGTGAGCGTTTGAACAGCGTGACGTTGCGTATTGGCGAGATTGACGGGATGAACCAGTCGGTGGCGACGGCGACTGAGGAACAGACTGCGGTGGTGGAGTCGATCAACGTGGACATTACCGAGATCAACACATTGAATCAGGAAGGGGTGGAAAACCTGCAGTCGACGTTGCGTGCGTGTTCGGACCTTGAACAGCAGGCGGCGCGACTTAAGCAGTTGGTAGGCAGTTTCCGTATTTAGCGTCTGAACTGGCCTCTTCGCGAGCAAGCCAGCTCCCACATTTGATCGCATTCTTGTCTGGAAGAACTCGGTTAAATGTGGGAGCGAGCCTGCTCGCGAAGGCGTCCACTCAAACACCGCAACACCTCACTGACACCCCGCCACAAAACCCCAACCGAACATCTATCCTTCATTAAGGTCAACCAAGGGAGAACAACGGACCGGAGGGATGTTCATCGTGCATATCGCTGACATAACCATGTTCTACGCCCCTGCCAGCGGTGGCGTGCGCACTTATCTGGATGCAAAGCACCGTCGCCTGATCATCAAGCCGGGCATTCGCCACAGTCTGCTGATCCCTGGGGCTTACTTAAGTGAACAGAATGGCGTTTACACGGTTCCCGCCCCCGCCCTGCCCTTCGGCAAAGGCTATCGCTTCCCCCTGCGTCTCGCGCCCTGGCGCAATGTTCTGCAGGATTTACAGCCCGACCTGATCGAGGTCGGCGACCCCTACCTCACCGCATGGGCGGCACTCGATGCCCGGCGGCAACTCGATGTCCCGGTGGTCGGCTTTTATCACTCGGACCTGCCGCTGCTGGTCAGTAATCGCATGGGCAACTGGGTCACCACCAACGTCGAAGCCTATGTCAGCAAGCTCTATGGCAACTTCGATCGGGTTCTGGCGCCAAGCCAGGTCATGGCCGACAAACTGATCGGGTTGGGGGTGAAGAACGTTTTCGTTCAACCGCTGGGCGTCGACTTGCACACCTTCCATCCCAATGCCCGGGACCCGGGTCTGCGGGCCGAATTGGGCATCGATGAAAACACTCATTTGCTGATCTTCGCCGGGCGCGGCGCCAAGGAAAAAAACCTGCCGGTGCTGCTCGACTGCATGAAACGCCTGGGCCAACGCTATCACCTGTTGCTGGTGGGTTCGTCGATGCCGGCCGCAGTGCCCGACAACGTCACCGTAGTCGGTGAGTTCTGTCCGGCGGCACACGTGGCGCGATTGATGGCCAGCGCCGATGCGCTGCTGCATGCCGGCGATCAGGAAACCTTCGGCCTGGTGGTTCTTGAAGCCATGGCCAGTGGCATTCCGGTGGTGGCCGTGGCGGCCGGAGCCTTTCAGGAGATCATTACCGATCAATGCGGCCTGCTCTGCCCGCCGAACAATCCATTGGCGATGGCCAACGCAGTCCGCGAATTGTTCAGCTCGGGCAGCGTTGTTTTGGGCAAACAGGCCCGTAGCCATGTCGAACGGCATTACTCTTGGGACACGGTGGTCAACAGCCTGCTTGGGCATTATCGCGCCGTACTTGGCAGCCACTTGCCGCTGACCGCCAATGGTTGAGCCCATGAATCCGCCCAGCCTGATACTCGTCCTGCACGACGTCGCACCGCAAACCTGGGCCGATTACCAACCCTTTGTCGAAGCCGTTGACGCCTTGGGCGAGGTGCCGATGACCTGGCTGGTCGTGCCGAATTTACACAAACACAATGATCTGGAGGAGCATCCGGGATTTCGGCGTTTACTCACCCGTCGGATCGCCCGAGGTGACGAACTGGCATTGCACGGGTACTTTCATTGCGATGAAGAGCCCACTCCCTCTACTCCACGAGACTGGTTCATGCGCCGGATTTACACCCACGAAGGCGAGTTTTACAGCCTGTCTCAAGAAGCCGCCCTTGCCCGCCTGCGCGCCGGCATCGAAGTGTTCCACCGTTATAACTGGCCGCTGGAGGGTTTCGTCGCCCCGGCTTGGCTGATGAGCGAAGGGACGCGCCAGGCCTTGCGCCAATTACCCCTGAGTTACACCAGCGATCCGCAGCATCTGTATCGTCTGCCGGACTTCACCGCCGTTGATGCGCCAGGCCTGGTCTGGAGTGCGCGCAGTGCCTGGCGCCGGGGGGTGTCGAAGCTCGTCAGCGATCAACGCCAACAACGTTGGCGGCACGCACCGGTGATTCGTCTCGGCCTGCACCCGGTCGATATGCGCCATGAGTTCTCGCGCACTTACTGGCTGCAAACCCTCAAGCGCCTGCTCGACGAGGGGCGAGTGCCGATGACCAAGGCACGCTGGCTGGCGCTGCAAAGCGACCGTATGGGTCGCGCCGCATGAGTCGCGGGATTCTGCTGCTTGTAGCGCTGCTCGCTGCGGTGCTGATTCCGTCGCTGCTGGGCGGAAACGAAACCTGGTATCGACTGCAAAGTTTTCCGCTGAACTGGTTGCTGATCATGTTCGGCATGATCCTGTTGTGCTGGGTGCTGAACACGATGCGCTTGCGCCTGTTGCTAGGGGATCAGCGCGACAAGGTGGGCCCGCTCAAAAGTCTCGGGGTGGTGATGGCTGCCGAATTCGCCTATTGCGCCACCCCCGGCGGCAGCGGCGGCCCGCTGACGATCATGGCGTTGTTGGCGCGCAACGGCGTGCGTCCGGCCAGAAGCAGCGCCGTGTTTGCCATGGACCAACTGAGCGATTTACTGTTTTTTCTCTGCGCGCTGAGCGGGATCCTGATCTACGCGTTGTTCCAGCACCTCAGCCAACGCATGGAATGGCTGCTGACCGTCAGCGCCATTTCAATGTTCGGCGGGTTGTTCAGTTGTGTGGTGGTCGCCCGCTACCATCGAATACTGATTCGCCTGAGCGGTCGGTTGCTCGCTCGCCTCAATGTCAAAGCCACCACGCGCCTGCGCTGGGCGCGAAAACTCCTGCACTTCCTGGCGGCCTTTGCTGACACGCTGAAGTTGCCCTTTCAGACGTTGATCACGGTGTTTGCCCTGACCTGCCTGCATTGGCTCCTGCGCTATAGCGTGTTGTATCTGGCGTTGCGTGGGCTCGGGGCGGATTTGCAGTGGGCCTGGAGCTTTCTGATCCAGATGCTTTCGCTGAGCGCGGGGCAGTTCAGCCTGTTGCCGGGCGGTGCCGGGGCGGCCGAGTTGACGTCAGCGGCGCTGCTGGCGCCGATGGTGGGAAAAGCCACCGCGGCGGCGGCAATTCTGATCTGGCGGGCGGTGACCTATTACTTCTACCTGGTGGTGGGTGGCCCGGTGTTTTTGCTGATGCTTGGGCGGCCGCTGCTGAAGAAGTTGATGAAGTTCAAACAAGCCTAAAAGATCGCAGCCTTCGGCAGCTCCTACAGGGGTACGCGATCCATGTAGGAGCTGCCGCAGGCTGCGATCTTTTCAGGCGTCCCCGGGTGTATCGTCGGGTTCTTGCTGCAACTGTTCCCACAACTCGGCAGCACCGGGAAACTCCGTGCCGTCTTCGGGGTTCATGTCATCCGGGTCGTAGCGACTCAGACAGCCCTCACCCAACGTGGCGGGTGCCCTGGAAGTGGCTTTGTCCAGTGGATCGGCCATGGTCATGTCCTCTATTTACCCAGATCGTTCCCACGTTCAGCGTGGGAACGATCTGCAGCAGGCTGTCAGAACACGACGGTTTTGTTGCCGTGCACCAGCACCCGATCTTCCAGGTGATAACGCAGGCCACGGGCCAGCACCATCTTCTCGACGTCCCGACCGAAACGCACCATGTCGTCAATGCTGTCGCTGTGGCTGACGCGGACGACGTCCTGTTCGATGATCGGACCGGCATCCAGCTCTTCGGTCACGTAGTGGCAAGTAGCGCCGATCAACTTCACGCCCCGCATCGATGCCTGATGATACGGCTTGGCGCCGACGAACGACGGCAGGAAGCTGTGATGAATGTTGATGACTTTGTGAGCATATTCGCTGCACAACTCGGGCGGCAGGATTTGCATGTAGCGGGCAAGTACGACCACTTCGGCATCGTGCTGTTTGACCAGGCGCGATACTTCGGCGAAGGCCGGCTCTTTATCCTGCGGATTGACCGGGACGTGGTAATACGGAATCCCGTGCCACTCGACCATGCTGCGCAAATCGTCATGGTTGGAAATCACGCAGGAAATTTCGCAATCCAGTTCATCACTGTGCCAGCGGTGCAACAAGTCGGCGAGGCAGTGAGACTCGCGACTGGCCATCAGTACCACGCGCTTTTTCTGCTCGGTATCGGTGATGCGCCAGTTCATCGAGAACTCTTCGGCAATCGGTGCAAACGCTTCGCGAAAGGCATCGATACCGAAGGGCAGCGAATCGGCACGAATTTCGTGACGCATGAAGAACCAGCCACTGAGATTGTCCGAGTGATGGCTCGCTTCAGTGATCCAGCCGTTATGTGACGCCAGAAAGTTACTGACTTTAGCAACGATACCGACGCGGTCCGGGCAAGCAATCACCAGCCGAAAAGTGCGCATGAGGGTCAAACTCCAGAACTTCGCAAAGGCGGCCATTCTAGCGATTGCGCAGCAAAACTGCAGTATTGATGACGTCTTGGCCGGCACGAAGGTGGGCGACAGAGATTTTGCCAGCACCGCCTTCCCGCGCGATGGTGTTCCTGTTGCCCATCTTCAAGTGCACAATTGTGAATATCTGTGATGACCGCATCACACTATTTAACTACACCTGCAATTTATGCCCTATTTACCGTAACTAATTTAAATAAAACTACGGTTAATGTTTACTTGGTGAAACACCCTGACTATTATTGCCGCACTGTCACCTGCCATCCAGCGCCCCAACATAAGGTAGTCCTCATGTCCTTGATCAACGAATATCGCGCCACCGAAGAAGCTATCAAAGAGCTGCAAGCCCGTTTGAAGAACCTGTCCCAAGACGACAAACTGCAAACCGAGCTGGAATTCGAAGGCAAACTGCGCACCCTGATGGGCGAATACTCCAAGTCTCTGCGTGACATCATCGCGCTGTTGGATCCAGAGTCCAAAACCAAGGCGCCACGTGGCGGCGCAGTAAAAACTACTGGCACCAAGCGTGCTCGCAAAGTTAAGCAATACAAAAACCCGCACAACGGCGAAGTCATCGAAACCAAAGGTGGCAACCACAAAACGCTGAAAGAGTGGAAAGCCAAGTGGGGCGGTGACGTGGTTGAAGGCTGGGCTACCCTGCTGGGCTAAGCCGCAGAGTTTGTCGCAGACTCATCCGCGACAAAAAAGAACGCCAGCTGATGCTGGCGTTTTTTTATGCCCGGTATTCAGCCCCGAACATGTTCGTTTTCAAAGATTCAATCGTTTGCGCAATCCCTGGACATAATTCTGCCATTCATTCAGCACCTCCCGCTGAATCGATGTAGCACTAATGTTCCATTGGGCTGCGGCCTCTACAAAAGTGTCCAGCGTATTTGGCGCCCCCCATTCGGGTGCTGACAAACGTTTCTGACAGAATATTCGCCAGCGCTCTTGCTCTTCGAAACTCAACGTATCGGGGAAGTTGCGGGCGCGATATCGAAATAATAATTCAGGCAATCGTTCATCATCGAAAGGCCATTGTTGTTGCGCTAATTGAGCAGGGTCGGCAGACCTGACTTGCTCACATAGACGCCGATCCCGATCACCGATAAAACCATCGTATAACTGTTGCTCAGGGTCTTGGCTCGAGGTGAAGTCTTCGCTGGCATAAATCGCCTGGACTTTATCTCGCCAAACTTTTTGTGCGTCACTTAGCCGCAGCGCACGCTCTTGGTAGAGCGACATATCCAGCCCCAAACGTTGCTGGTCTTCAGAGCGAAGTACCGACAACGGCGCCACCACCGGGCATTTGTTGATGTGGATAAGTTTGAGCGGCACCGGCAATTCAACCTCGGCCAAGTCATCGCGGCGGGTATACAGCCGTTGGCGCAAGGTGTCGGCATCAAGATCGAGAAAGCCCTGAGGGTCCAGATGCAGGTCACAGACAATCAAGGCGTTCTTGTTGCGCGGATGCCAGGCCAGGGGCAGCACCACACCGACATAATTGCGCGCCGCCGAAAATCGGCCGGAGATGTGCACCATTGGCTGCAACAGCCGAATTTGATCCATCACCTTTTGTTTACCGCGCAACTGAAACAACCAGTCGTACAACTTCGGCTGTTTTTCGCGGATCAACCGCGCCAGGGCGATGGTGGCGCGAACGTCCGACAATGCTTCGTGGGCATTTCCGTGATCAATGCCATTGGCGGCGGTCAGGCGTTCGAGTTTGAGCGTAACCCGCCCCTCCTCGTCCTTTGGCCAAACGATGCCATCGGGGCGCAAGGCATACGCCGCACGCACCACATCGATCAGGTCCCAGCGACTATTACCGCCCTGCCACTCGCGCGCGTAAGGGTCAAAAAAGTTTCGGTACAGGCTGTAACGGGTCATCTCGTCGTCGAAGCGCAACGTGTTGTACCCCGCCCCGCATGTGCCGGGCGTAGCGAGTTGGGCATGCACCCGGGTCATGAAATCGGCTTCGCTCAGGCCCTGCTCGGCCAGTCGGCCGGGGGTAATACCCGTAATCACGCAGGCCGCCGGATGGGGCAGGATGTCTTCACTGGGCTGGCAGTAAAGGTTGACCGGCGCGTCTATTTCGTTGAGATCGAAGTCAGTGCGAATCCCTGCCATTTGTAGCGGGCGGTCGCAACGGGGGTTGATGCCAGTGGTTTCATAGTCGTACCAGAAGATAGAGGTCACGGGCTATTCCTGAACTGAAGATCGACGAAGTCTAGGCGTTCACATCCCGCCCCGGCCAGTAATCTCGTCATTCAATCAGCTCTCGCGACTTGCCGTGCACTACATAGTTATGTCGTTTCCCCCCGGGAGGCTGCTAGCATCGGCCAGACATCGAATCCCGAACAGGCCACATCAAGGTTGCCCATGCTCGAGACCACAGCACTGCCAAGGAAAGCGACGCTGTCCCCGCCACTGGATACGCGTTATCACGTCGAAACGCCGGAAGGCATCGACTTGCCCCTGCGCCCGGCCGGGTTGATGGTTCGTGCGTTGGCGTTCGCCATCGACCTTGGGCTGCGCGGGTTGATTATCGGCCTGCTGTTTATCGGGTTGGCGTTTCTCGGAAAACTCGGTGCAGGGCTCGGCTCGATTCTGCTGTTCGTGGTGAGCTGGTGGTACATGGTGCTATTCGAGGTGCTCAATCAGGGCCGCTCGCCAGGCAAACAATGGATGGGCCTGCGGGTGGTGCAGGACGATGGCACGCCGATCGGCTGGTCCGCTTCGCTGCTGCGCAACCTGCTGCGATTCGTCGACCTGTTGCCGTTTGGCTACTTCCTCGGCGCCATCAGCTGCCTGCAACACCCCACCTTCAAACGCCTCGGCGACCTGGCCGCCGGTACGCTGGTGATCTACCGCGAACAGCCGTTGACCCGACCGCAACTGCCCGACGTCCAGCCTCGGCGCCCGGCCTTTGCCCTGACGCTGGCCGAGCAACGCGCCATTCTCGGGTTTGCCGAGCGCCAGGGCGAACTCTCCGAAGCGCGCACGAACGAACTTGCGTCCATCCTTGCCCAACCGTTGCAAGTCTCCGCGCCACGCGCCGTGGCGGAACTCAATGGCATCGCCCGCGGCTTGTTGGGCCCCACATGAAGCAAAGCCTTTTCGAAAATCGCCACAAGGCCGAATGGGAGCAGTTTTCGCTGATGCTCGAACAGCTGGAGCGAGGCAAGGAAACCTCACGCATCGCCAGTTTCCCCAAAGACTATCGACGGCTCTGCCACCAGTTGGCACTGGCTCAGGAACGCGGCTACAGCAGTTTCCTGATCGACTCATTACAGCAACAAGTCTTGCGCGGGCATCAACAGCTTTATCGGCATCGCAGTCGACTGGGCGCCAACCTACTGAGCTTTATCCTGGCCGACTTCCCGCGCCTGGTGCGCGAACAATGGCGCTTTGTGCTCGCCGCCGGCCTGATGTTTTTTGGCAGCCTGATCGGCTTCGCGCTGCTGGTGTATCTGTTCCCGGACCTGGTCTACAACCTGATCCCGGCCGAGCAGGTCAGCGAGATGCAAGGCATGTACGACCCCGACGCCGGTCACCTGGGACGTTCGGCGGAACGCGCCGCCAGTGAAGACTGGGTGATGTTCGGTTACTACATCATGCACAACATCGGCATCGCCTTTCAGACCTTCGCCAGCGGTTTGCTGTTTGGTCTGGGCAGCGCGTTTTTCCTGTTCTTCAACGGTTTGATGATCGGTGCGGTGGCCGGGCACCTGACGCACATCGGCTTCGGGCAAACCTTCTGGTCGTTCGTGATCGGTCACGGCGCGTTCGAACTGAGCGCCATCGCCCTGGCCGGTGCTGCCGGCCTGCAATTGGGCTGGGCATTGATCGCACCGGGACGCCTGCCCCGTGGCGAAGCGTTGCGACTGGCAGCGCGCAAAAGTGTCCTGTTGATCTGCGGCGTCATGCTGTTTCTGCTGATTGCCGCGTTTATCGAAGCCTACTGGTCGTCGATGACCGCGCCGGCGCCAATGACCAAATACCTGGTCGGCGCGGCGCTTTGGTTGTTCGTGGCGACTTACCTGCTGTTTGCCGGACGAACCCGCCATGCGCCTGAGTGACGCCACGGTCGTGATCCGCCCGCGCACCACCTGGGAAGCCATGGACCTGGGCGTGCTGCTGAGCCAGCGCCATCGACGATTGCTGATGACCAGTTGGGCCATCATCACCTTGCCGATCTTCGCCCTGCTCACCTTGTTTCTGTGGGATTCACCCTCCCTCGCCGTGTTCATCTTCTGGTGGTTGAAACCGGCGTTCGAGCGACTGCCGTTGTACATCCTTTCCAAAGTAATGTTCGGTGAAACGCCCACATTGAAACAGGCAATGTGCCAATGGCCGCGGCTGCTCAAGCCACAACTGCTGGCCAGCCTGACCTGGCGACGGCTGAGCCTGAGCCGCAGTTTTGTGATGCCGGTGGTGCAACTCGAAGGGCTGAGTGGGCAGGCACGACAACAGCGTTTGCAGGTGCTGTTGCAGCGCAACGCCGGCGCGGCGCAGTGGCTGACAATCATCGGTGTGCATCTGGAAAGCGCGCTGTGGATTGGCTTGATGGTGCTGTTCTATCTGTTCTTGCCGCAACAGGTCGAACTCGACTGGAGCTGGCAGACCTTGATCACCGCCGCCACACAGGACTGGCGATGGCTGGAACACCTGACCAATGCTTTTTACGTGCTGGTGCTAATTGTCTGGGAACCGATCTATGTGGCCTGCGGCTTCAGCCTTTATCTGAATCGACGCACAGTGCTGGAAGCCTGGGACATCGAACTGGTGTTCCGCCGATTACGCCAACGCCTCAACGCCACGGCGGTCACTCTGCTGTTGGCCGCGATACTGCTGGTGCCGGCCGCACCCAACGTCTGGGCCGACGAGCCGCTGATCACGCCGGACAGCCCCCGCCTGCTGAATCAGCCGCTGACCAGTCAGGTGTCCAAAGACAGCATCAAGGCGATCCTCGATCAGCCCCCGTTCAAGAACAAGGAAACGGTGACCCGCTATCGGTTTGGCGAAGACAAACCCGACAACCGAACACCGGATGACGGGGTAACACCTGAATGGCTGAAGGCCCTGGTCAGTCTGCTCGACAGCAAGCGTTTCGGCTTTCTCGCCACCTTGATTGAAGTGCTGCTGTGGGGCGCCGTGATGGGCGCCATCGGCTTGCTGATCCGGCGTTACCGCGACTGGTTGCAGGCGTTCGTCAGCCGGCGGCCGGCGTTAAACCGTAAAGTCGCACGCCCACTGCCGCAGCAAGCTTTCGGTCTGGACCTGAATCGCGAAACCCTGCCCGCTGACATCGCAGCCAGCGCCGAAAGTCTCTGGCAAACCAACCCGCGCGCTGCCCTCGGGTTGCTCTATCGCGCTCTGCTCAGTCACTTGTTGCACGACCACAACATGGCGCTGAAACCCGCCGACACTGAAGGCGAAGTGCTGCAACGCGTCGAGCAACTGCACCAACCGGCCTTGCTCGCCTTCAGCAAAAACCTGACCGGGCACTGGCAGAACATGGCCTACGGGCATCGCCTGCCACCCGCGCATTTGCAACAGGAACTCTGTGACGGCTGGCGAACCTTGTTCGGCCCGGGAGCGCCCCGTTGAGCCGGCGGTTGTGGCTTTCGGTCGGCGTGTTCATCACCTTGCTGGTGAGCGTGCTGAGTGTTTATCTGTACCTGAAGGCCACACCCTATCAGGCAGAAATCGATCATGGCCCGTCCCCCGAAGCCCAGGCCAACCCGTATTTGGCCGCCGCGCATTTCCTGCGCAAACAGGGCCTGACCGTCAGCCACGCCAACAGTCTCGATATCCTGCCGACCCTCGATCCACGTCAACACAGTCTGTTGTTGCTCGGCGATCGCTACAACATGACGCCGCGTCAGATTGATCAAGTGATGAACTGGACCCGGGCCGGTGGGCGCCTGTTGTTTGTCGCCCAGTCGCTTTGGGATGAAAAGACAGGCCAGAGCAATGACCTGCTGCTCGACCGAGTGCCGTTGCACCAGTCGCTGAGCAAAGACCTCAAGGACCCACCGCCCAATATAGGCGACGACCCCTACCCCAAACTGACCAAGCTCTATCTGGAAGACGAAGACGCGCCGGCCTACGCCAGCTTCGATACCGCGTTCCATCTTGAGGACCCGAAAAACCTCGCGCAAGCCTGGGCCAACAGTGGCAAGGCCACGCACATGATGCAGCTGAGCCACGGGCTCGGTTCGATCACCGTGGTCACCGACGCCGACCTGTGGAAAACCCCGGCCATCGACCAATACGACAACGCCTGGCTGCTCTGGTACCTGACCGCCGACACGAACGTGACCCTGCTGTTCAACACCGATCACGACAGTCTGCTGACCTTGCTCCTGCGTAATTTCCCTCAAGCGCTGGTCGCCCTCATCGCCCTGATCGGTCTTGCGCTCTGGCATGTCGGGGTGCGCAATGGTCCGCTGCTGGAGCCGACTCCGAAAGGTCGCCGGCAACTTCAGGAACACCTGCGCGCCAGCGCCGATTTCATGTTGCGCCGCAACGGTCAGGACCACCTGCTACACGCCTTGCAACAAGACATCCTGCGTCGTGTGCGGCGCCGTCATCCCGGTTTCGAACAATTGAACGTTGCCGAGCAATGGCTGGTGCTCGCACGCCTGACCGGCCAACCCACACGCGCTATCAGCCAGGCCATGAGCCCACGACCGAAGCAGCGGCTGTCCAGCGCTGAATTCAGCCGTCAGGTCGCCCACCTG
Source organism: Pseudomonas sp. MDT1-17 (assembly GCF_054898105.1). NCBI lineage: Bacteria > Pseudomonadati > Pseudomonadota > Gammaproteobacteria > Pseudomonadales > Pseudomonadaceae > Pseudomonas > Pseudomonas sp. MDT1-17. The sequence continues at coordinate 5,229,618 of NZ_JBUBVM010000001.1, forward strand.
CAAACCTTGAGGAACACGCTATGAGTGAACAGATCGAGCCCGGCGTGCCATCCCACGCCGCCCAGCAACGCCAGCGCGCCAGTCAGTTGGCCCAAGCCGTGCGCAATGAGTTGCAGAAAGCCGTGATCGGCCAAAACACGGTAATCGACGACGTCCTCACCGCGCTGATCGCCGGTGGCCACGTCCTACTCGAAGGTGTGCCGGGGTTGGGCAAAACCTTGTTGGTGCGCGCCCTCGCCCGCTGCTTCGGTGGCGAGTTCGCACGCATCCAGTTCACCCCCGACCTGATGCCCAGCGACGTCACCGGGCACGCGGTGTACGACTTGCAGACCGAGCAATTCAAACTGCGCAAAGGTCCGCTGTTCACTAACCTTTTGCTCGCTGACGAGATCAACCGCGCCCCGGCGAAAACCCAGGCCGCGCTGCTCGAAGCCATGCAGGAACGGCAAGTTACCCTCGAAGGGCGCGCCCTGCCCATCGTGCAACCGTTCATGGTGCTCGCCACACAAAACCCCATCGAACAGGAAGGCACTTACCCGCTGCCGGAAGCCGAGCTTGATCGCTTCATGCTCAAGGTGCGCATGGACTATCCCGACGCCGATCAGGAGTTGAATATGGTGCGCCAGGTCAGCCGCTCGACCCGGGCCGACATGCTCGACGTGCAACCGCTGCGCACTGTGTTGCAAGCAAAAGACGTGATGGCCTTGCAGCGGATCGCCAGCGATTTGCCGCTGGACGATCAGGTGCTCGATTACGCCGTGCGTCTGGCCCGCACCACCCGCACCTGGCCGGGGTTGACCCTGGGCGCCGGACCACGCGCGTCCATCGCACTCGTACGTTGCGCCCGCGCCAGGGCCTTGTTGCGTGGTGGCGAGTTCGTGATTCCGGACGATATCAAAGGCTGCGCCCTGGCGGTGTTGCGCCATCGTGTGCGCATTGCGCCGGAGCTGGACATCGAAGGGCTGGACGTCGATCAGGTGCTCCGGCAATTGCTCGATCAAGTGCCGGCGCCGCGCCTGTGAACACCGTGATCGAAATCCGCGTCGCCCCAAGAAAAGATCGCAGCCTTCGGCAGCTCCTACGCCGAATGCGGTCTCCTGTAGGAGCTGCCGAAGGCTGCGATCTTTTCAGCAGGCAACACGGTGTCACACCATGAAGCCGTCCCGACTGCTGCTGATCTGGCTCGCAGTCCTGCTGGCCATCGGCATCGTGCTGGGCACTTTGCGGGCACTGGACATCGCAATTCCATCCAGCCTGCAAGCGATCAACTGGGGATTACTGTTAGCGCTACTGGCCTTGGCGATACTCGACGTCCTCCGCCTCAAACGCCTGCCCTCCCCCCGCGTGCAACGGCATATGCCTGGCAGCCTGGCGCTGGGTCGATGGGGTGAAGTGCGACTGGAGATCAAACATGACTTTGATCAACCATTAACCATACAGATCTTCGACCACGTACCGCACGGCCTGGACTTCGAACACCTTCCGTTATCCGTCGAACTGCAACCCGACCAGCGCAGCCACATTGGCTATCGCCTGCGCCCAATCAAGCGCGGCCACTTCACCTTCGAACACTGCGAAATCAACCTGCCCAGCCCCATGGGTCTGTGGGCCGGCAAACGCCTGCTGGACCTGACCGACCACACCCGCGTCTACCCGGACTTCGCCCGGCTCTACGGCGGGCAGTTGCTAGCGGTGGACAACTGGCTGAGCCAACTCGGTGTACGCCAACGCCAACGACGAGGCCAAGGTCTGGAATTCCATCAACTGCGCGAGTTTCGCGAAGGCGACAGCCTGCGCCAGATCGACTGGAAGGCCACCGCCCGCCAACGCACGCCCATTGCCCGTGAGTACCAAGACGAACGCGACCAGCAAATCATCTTCATGCTCGATTGCGGCCGCCGAATGCGCAGCAAAGACGGCGAGTTGTCGCATTTCGATCACGCGCTCAATGCCTGTTTGTTGCTCGCCTACGCCGCGTTGCGCCAGGGCGATGCCGTCGGTCTGAGCATCTTCGCCAGCGACACCCCCCGCTACCTCGCCCCGGTCAAAGGCACTGGCCAGCTCAACATCTTGCTCAACAGCGTTTACGATCTCGACAGCACACAACGCCCCGCCGATTACCAGGCCGCCGCCAACCAACTACTGGCTCGACAAAAACGCCGGGCGCTGGTGGTGTTGGTTACCAACCTTCGGGATGAAGACGATGAAGAACTGCTCACCGCCGTCAAGCGCCTGAGCAAGCAGCATCGGGTGCTGGTGGCGAGTCTGCGCGAAGATTTGCTCGACAGCCTGCGACGCGCACCGGTGCAAACCTTGCCGGAGGCGTTGACTTATTGCGGAACGGTGGATTATTTGAATGACTGGGCAGAACTCCATGAGCGGTTGAGTGCCCATGGAGTTCCAGTGGTGGATGCTCTACCCGGGGAATTGGGGGCTGAGCTGGTGACGCGGTATCTGGGTTGGAAAAAAGCCGGAATGATGTAACGGTACTTAGAATAGAAAATAGCTGCTTCACGACCTCGATAGGAAGTGATAGTGGAAGTGAAACCTAAGGATGCGATGCAGCGGTCAAATCCTTCCCATAATAGTTTTGAGCATTGGTCATAACCAACAAGCGTTTAGCTCTACATCGAGGAATAAATCATGGATGAGAAAAATCTATTCACTGCAGTGCTAACCCAGATCCATCAGAACCAGTTGGCAATGGGTGCGGCAATAGAAGAACTAACCAATTTGGTGGAGAAGCAAGGGGCTACTGAAGTCGCAGATACCATCCGAGCGGCGCTCCAAACGCTAGATCGAAACCAAGAATTTATCTCTCTGGCGCTTATCTCTGTTTCCACCGACTTTAAAGAAGTACAGCCCCCGAAAAAACCACATTCTGATGAGTGATAAAACATTCAACACTCGCAAATATCGCTCGACAAACTCTCAAAACTGTCGGGCGCATTGCGATGAAAAAGCTTTGGTGGCATGTCAAATGTTCATCGTTGGACAGTTGCTCTTCTCTTTTCCTACCTGAATATTCGAGCAAACGACAATGCCTACAAAACCAAGCGCCTCTGCCTACAACTAGCAGCGGCCTTGGCTGACTATTGAAGATGGCCGTCCAACCTTAAGGTTCTCCTGTCGCTACCCATCAGCGATCCAAAGGAGCTAACCCTATGTTCAAACCTCTACCCGAAAAACTCGAATCCATCCCCCGTTCGCCCTACGTCACCCTCGATCCTAAAAAGCTCCACGCCGCCGCCAAAAAGGCTCTGAAACACCACCTCAAACAAAACAACACCCAAAACCGCTTTACCGACGAACGCACCACCGAGGAAAGAGCCATGAAGATGTTTGCCGTCGCCCCAGATGCAAATCCCGAGGAACTGCTGATCCAGACTTTCGAAACCTATTCATCAGTCGGTATCTTGCTACTGGACCTGGCCGAAGGCCTCGAAGATAAAGATCGTCACCTAGCGATGGCAATTTATCAATTGAGTGAGTTGGGGTTGTTGTTGGTGGAGAAGACTTTGAATAACGAGCGGGCGATTGCTACGGCATAACCTTTAATATTGGCCGTCTGGTCTGACGCCATCGAGAGCAAGCTTCCTCCCACAGGTTTCTGCGGTGAACACAATTTTTGTGAACGACGCTAAACCCTGTGGGAGCTGGCTTGCCTGCGATAGCAATAGTGAAGTCACCGCAGCACTCAGGCAGAGGCAGGCAACGGCTGAAAACTGAAGTACCGCTTCAACGCACTCACCAATTGCCCATACTCCGGCGGTGCCCGTTGCAGGCTGAACCCGGCGTCGTAGTGGTGAGGGGTCGTGTCTTCATGGCACCACAGGCAACACGCCTGAAGATCAATGACCTGCATGCAGCCATTGCTGGCGGGGATTTTCAGGCGCAAATCGAAATCGGCGCCGATCATCATCGGCAACTGACTGATCAGCATCAGCCCGTCTTCGGACACGTTGCCCAGAAAGCCGATAGGTTTGTCGGTGACGCTGTTGAACACTCTTAGAAAATACGGCAATTGATGCCGCTCGATCCGGCGGTCAGTGCACATGTGCAAATGGCCCAGCAAGGCCCTTAAGCAGGGCCGCACTAATGCTTCGGAACGGGCCTGCTTCTATCTCTGCTTCTATTTCCTATAAACAGGCATAGACAAAGGCGCGCTCTCCCCGATCCCGGAGCGACAGCCCACAAAACCGCTGCCGCTGACGTCTGCCGATCACAGGTGTTACGTCGATTAGAGACGAGGCTCTAAAACCGATCTATTCGACTATAGCTCACCACCGCCGGTGAGCCAGCCATTGAGGCTAATGCCAATCAGTTAAGCAGTTTCAGTGTGATGCACATTTTGTAGCAGCTGACGAGCCCGCGAGGCTGCGTTCGGCTGCGAAGCAGTCGTAAAATCAGAGCCTGCAGTGCATCAGGTAGACGCGCGTCATCCGGACTCACGACTGCTTCGCAGCCGAACGCAGCCTTCGGCAGCTGCTACAGATCGCATTACGGATTAACTGCCTGGCATTAGCCATTGAGGCTGCCTTCAATCAGAACCGGGTCGGGCGCACGACCGCAGCACTGCGCATCGGATAGTGGCCCAGTGACTGCAAGGTTTCCAGGCGGGCGCGGGCGCGGAAGGCGTATTCACTTTGCGGGTACGAGGCGATGATGAACTGGTAGGTTTGCGCCGCGTCGACAAACAGTTTCTGACGTTCCAGACACAGCCCGCGCATCATCGACACTTCCGGCCACACATAAGGCCGCGCGCGGCTCGCGCGTTCGACTTTTGACAGTTCGAGCGTTACTTGCTCGCAGTTGCCGCGGTCATAAGCCTTGTAGGCATTATTCAAATGATGGTTCATCGACCAACGGGTGCAGCCCGTGACGCTAATAACGGCGAGGGCAAGGGCGGCAATGGGCACGAATCGCATGAGGGTTCTCCTGTCTTGAGCTCTGTATCGACCCGTTGGCGGAAATCTTCAGGAATGTTCGTTTCAAAAAACAAACGAATAACAAAGCTCTTCACAAAAAGTAGTGCACATGAACAATGACTACACCCATGGAGCATAGTAGCCTCACTCAGCGCTTGAACTCAGGAGTCTATGCATGTCCGTCCGTCGCACCAAAATCGTCGCTACCCTTGGCCCGGCCAGTAACTCGCCGGAAGTTCTCGAACAGCTGATTCTGGCTGGCCTGGACGTCGCCCGCCTGAACTTCTCCCACGGCACCCCCAACGAGCACAAGGCTCGCGCGAAGCTGGTGCGTGAACTCGCTGCCAAGCACGGCCGCTTCGTCGCCCTGCTGGGTGACCTGCAAGGCCCGAAAATCCGTATCGCCAAATTCGCCAACAAGAAGATCGAGCTGAAGATCGGTGATCAATTCACCTTCTCCACCAGCCATCCTCTGACCGAAGGCACCCAGACCGTCGTCGGTATCGACTACCCGGATCTGGTCAAGGACTGCGGCGTAGGCGACGAGCTGCTGCTCGACGACGGCCGCGTGGTCATGCGCGTTGATACCGCCAATGCCACCGAGCTGAATTGCACCGTGCTGATCGGCGGTCCGCTGTCCGACCATAAAGGCATCAACCGTCGCGGTGGCGGCCTGACCGCACCGGCCCTGACTGAAAAAGACAAGGCCGACATCAAGCTCGCTGCGGAAATGGAAGTCGACTACCTCGCCGTGTCCTTCCCGCGTGACGCCGCCGACATGGAATACGCCCGTCAACTGCGCGACGAAGCCGGCGGTACTGCCTGGTTGGTGGCGAAGATCGAACGTGCTGAAGCCGTGGCCGACGACGAAACCCTCGACGCGCTGATCAATGCATCCGACGCGGTCATGGTGGCTCGTGGTGACCTCGGTGTGGAAATCGGTGACGCCGAGCTGGTGGGCATTCAGAAGAAAATCATTCTGCACGCACGCCGCCACAACAAGGCTGTGATCGTCGCGACCCAGATGATGGAGTCGATGATCCAGAACCCGATGCCGACCCGTGCTGAAGTGTCCGACGTGGCCAACGCCGTGCTCGACTACACCGACGCCGTGATGCTCTCGGCTGAAAGTGCTGCTGGCCTGTACCCGCTGGAAGCCGTGCAAGCCATGGCACGCATCTGCATCGGCGCTGAAAAGCACCCGACCAGCAAGACCTCCAGCCACCGCATCGGCAAAGTCTTCGAAAGCTGCGACCAGAGCATCGCCCTGGCAGCCATGTACACCGCCAACCACTTCCCGGGCGTGAAGGCGATCATCGCGCTGACCGAAAGTGGCTACACGCCGTTGATCATGTCGCGCATCCGTTCTTCGATACCGATCTACGCGTTCTCCCCGCACCGCGAAACCCAGGCCCGCGCGGCCATGTTCCGTGGCGTCTACACCGTACCGTTCGACCCGGCATCGTTGCCGCCTGAGCAAGTCAGCCAGGCCGCGATCGACGAGTTGCTCAAGCGCGGCGTTGTGGAGAAAGGCGACTGGGTCATCCTGACCAAGGGCGACAGCTACCACACCATCGGCGGCACCAATGGGATGAAAATCCTGCACGTTGGCGACCCGATGGTCTGAGTGATCGACCGCTGAAAAACAAAAGCCCCGCCATGTGAATGGCGGGGCTTTTTGGTTTCCGGTCCGGAAGGTGTGGTGCCTGGACTGACGCCTTCGCGAGCAGGCTCGCTCCCACAGTTGATCTGCGTACACCACAAATCCCCTGTGGGAGCGAGCCTGCTCGCGAAGGGGCCGGCCCAGTCATCGCATTATTTAATGCCGGTTGATAAACCCCGACAACGCCGCAATCGCTTCCGGCGAGCGCAGCCTCTGGGTAAACAGCGCGCCCTCTTCTTCTATTGCCTTGCGCAACAACTCCCGGTCCGGGGCTTTCATCAATTGCTTGCTGATGCGCACCGCTTCCGGTGGCAGCGACTCGAAACGCAACGCCATCTCCCGCGCCTTGGCCAACGCTGCTTTGCCATTGTCCAACGCTTCAGTCGCGATCCCCCACTGCGCAGCCTGCTCACCACTGAAGCCTTCACCCAACAGCAACAACCCGGCGGCTTTGGCCTGCCCGAGCAAACGCGGCAGGATCAGGCTGGAGCCGAACTCAGGGCACAATCCAAGATTGACGAAAGGCATGCGAAGGCGCGCATCGCGACTGACATACACCAGATCGCAATGCAGCAACATCGTCGTGCCAATGCCCACCGCGGCGCCAGCCACGGCGGCGATCACCGGTTTGCGGCATTCGAGCAGGGTGAGCATGAACTGAAACACCGGGCTGTCGAGGTTGCTCGGTGGTTGTTGCAGGAAGTCGGCGATGTCGTTGCCGGCGGTGAAGCATTCGGTAGAGCCGGTGATCAGCACTGCATTGATTTCAGGATCGGTATCAGCCTGTTTCAGCGCTTCGGCCAAGTGGCTGTACATGGCGCGGGTCAGGGCGTTTTTCTTGTCCGGACGGTTGAGCCGCAGCGTCAGCAGGCCGCGTTCGCGCTCAAGTTGGATGGCATCGCTCATGGTGGGTCCCGTATCGAAAATCAGCGCTCAACCACGGAGAACAAAGACATCCGCCAGCAGTTGATTGCGCGGCAATCCCGCCAGGTATAAGCGCCGGGCAAAAGCATCGACGCTGTCGGGGGCCCCGCAGAGTAAGGCCAGGGTTTGCCGGGAAACAAGCCGCAGTTGCGCCAAAGCCTCTGGCAACTCGGCCGCCGTCCACAGCTCGATGCTCAGGTTCGGGCGGCTGGCTGCCATGGCTTGCAGGGGTTTGGCCAGGTAATGCGCCTCGGCATCATGGGCCAGATGAATAACACGGATGGCGCCTTGGTGATCCTGACGCAACGCTTCACGCAAGACGCCGAATAACGGGCCCAACCCGGTACCGGCAGCCAGCAACCACAGGGGGCGGACGTTCCAGTCCGGGTCGTATTGCAATGCCCCGCCGCGTAACTCGCCGAGACGGACCGAGTCGCCGATTTTCAATTGACGGGCAGCATCGCTGAACGCCCCCGGCTGGCGACAATCGAGATGAAACTCCAGAAAACGGTCTTCATCCGGCAGGCTGGCCAACGAATACGGGCGGGCCACGTTGCCCGTCCACAACACCAGATGCTGCCCGGCGCTGTAGCGCAAAGGACGCTCGGGGGTCAGGCGCAGTCGCAACACGCTGGCGCTCAACCAATCGACAGCCGCCACTTCGGCCGGGCGACCGTCCTGTTGTGGATCGAAGGTGTGCACCTGCAAGTCCTCGATCACCTGACACTGGCACGCCAGGCGCCAGCCTTGCTGACGTTGGTCTGCGCTCAGGGCATCGGGACGGCTGTCACTCGGCAGACCTTGAACACATTGCACCAGACAGGCATGGCAACTGCCGGCGCGACAGCTGTAAGGCACAGACACGCCGTTTTGATTCAAGGCATCGAGCAAATTGCTGCCCGCCGTCACTGACCATTGGCGTTCGCCGACCCGTAACTCAGGCATCGACGTTTTCCCACGCCGCCGCGCAACGATTGCGACCGTCTCGCTTGGCGCGATAGAGCGCCTGATCGGCGCGCTGCAAGGCATCGTCGAGATCGTCGCCCAGTTCGAGCAACGTCATGCCTGCCGACAAACTGAGATGGCTGACGTTGAGGCCGATCAGTTCGACATCCGTGAACGCGATGCGCAGCCGCTCGCAACATGAGGTCAGGCGTTCGGCGTTGCAGTCAGGCAGCAGCACCACGAATTCTTCACCGCCGTAACGGGCCAGAACATCACCCTCACGCAAGCAGGCGGTGGCCACGGCGGCAAAGGCTTGCAGCACCTGATCGCCTGCGGCGTGGCCGTGCACATCGTTGATCCGTTTGAAATGGTCGAGGTCGATCAGCGCCAGGCCATGCACGACATCGGCGTCCATGGCGTTCAGTTCACGGGAGGCCAGGCGCAGGAAATGCCGGCGATTGAATAGCCCGGTCAGTTCGTCAGTGGCCACCAGGTCTTCGAGCTGGCGCATCATCCCGCGCAGGGTGTCCTGATGCGCCTGCAAGGCAAATCGGCGCTGGCGCATGCGTTGACGCGAGGCCTGGACGTAACGGGCATAAAGCTCCAGCCAGACCAACACGATGAGCAGCACGCACACCTGCAGCGCGGCCAACGCCGGGTCGGGTAACTGGAGCTGGTAGCCCTCCCACAGCGTGACGGCGCTGAAACTGAAAAACACCAACAGCGCGCACCGTAGAAAGGCCAGGCGCGAAAGATGAAACAACCCGAACAGCAGAATCAGCACGTAGAACACCAGAAACGCGCCGCGTGCCTCATCCAGATGCGCGATCAGCCAGGTTTGCCAGCCCAGCCCCAGCAACACTTGCGCTTCGGTCAGGCTGGGGTCGGAAAAACGCAGGTTGAAGCCGCTGTAAAACAGCGCAAACAACGCTGCCTGACTAATCACCACCAGCGCACTGCCGATGGCCACGTTGGCCAAGGGTTGAACATAATGACCCGTGAAAAACGCCAGCCACAGCAGCAGCAAAGCCAGGGCGTAGGTGCCGGCTGCGAGGGCGAAGCGTTTGAGTAACAAGCGCTGGATGGCGTTATGGGTCAATCGTTGACTCACCGTGCGAAGGGAGGCTGCTTGAGTGTCCTACTCTACAGTCCGAATGCCACTTTAGTAGCGTGCCTGATAAATGACCATTCAATTTTCAGGGCGGAAAACTGGCGTCAAAGCCATGACCCCAACTAACCGATTACCTGTGGCGAGGGGATTTATCCCCGTTCGACTGCGAAGCAGTCATCAATCCGACACACGCGTTATACCTGACGCACCGAGGTGCAGCTTTCGGGGCGGCTTCGCCACCCAACGGGGATAAATCCCCTCGCCACGAGATTGACTACCGGCGCGTGTACCCGCCCCCGAGGCGCGGTATACTGCCGCGCCTTTTTAGCGTCGCGCCAGCAGCCCCGGCGTGCCTTGAAAGGTGCTTGCAACCGACCGATGCACCCAAGCTGCAAGCACCTTATTGAATGTTCCCGTCTTTTAGAGGAGCGCGACTCATGACCGTGATCAAGCAAGACGACCTGATTCAGAGCGTTGCCGACGCCCTGCAGTTCATTTCCTATTACCACCCCGTTGATTTCATCCAGGCAATGCACGAAGCATACCTGCGCGAAGAATCGCCGGCAGCTCGCGATTCGATGGCGCAAATCCTGATCAACTCGCGGATGTGCGCCACCGGCCACCGCCCGATTTGCCAGGACACCGGTATCGTCACCGTCTTCGTCCGCGTGGGCATGGACGTGCGCTGGGATGGCGCCACCATGGGCCTGGACGACATGATCAACGAAGGCGTGCGCCGGGCTTACAACCTGCCGGAAAACGTTCTGCGTGCCTCGATCCTCGCCGACCCGGCGGGCGCTCGTAAAAACACCAAGGACAACACCCCGGCCGTGATCCACTACTCCATCGTTCCGGGTAACACCGTGGAAGTGGACGTGGCGGCCAAGGGCGGCGGTTCCGAGAACAAGTCGAAAATGGCCATGCTCAACCCGTCCGACTCGATCGTCGACTGGGTGCTCAAGACCGTTCCGACCATGGGCGCCGGCTGGTGCCCTCCGGGCATGCTCGGCATCGGCATCGGCGGCACCGCCGAGAAAGCCGCGGTGATGGCCAAGGAAGTGTTGATGGAGTCCATCGACATCCACGAGCTGAAAAAGCGCGGCCCGTCCAACCGTATCGAAGAGATGCGTCTGGAACTGTTCGAGAAGGTCAACCAACTGGGCATCGGCGCCCAGGGCCTGGGTGGCCTGACCACCGTGCTCGACGTGAAGATCATGGATTACCCGACTCACGCCGCCTCATTGCCGGTGTGCATGATCCCGAACTGCGCCGCCACCCGTCACGCGCACTTCGTGCTCGACGGTTCCGGCCCGGCCTCCCTTGAAGCGCCACCGCTGGACGCCTACCCGGAAATCGTCTGGGAAGCCGGCCCGTCGGCTCGTCGCGTCAACCTCGACACCCTGACCCCGGAAGACGTGCAGAGCTGGAAGCCGGGCGAAACCGTCCTGCTCAACGGCAAGATGCTCACCGGTCGCGACGCTGCGCACAAGCGCATGGTCGAGATGCTGAACAAGGGTGAAACCCTGCCGGTGGACCTCAAAGGTCGCTTCATCTACTACGTCGGCCCGGTTGATCCGGTGCGCGAAGAAGTGGTTGGCCCGGCTGGCCCAACCACGGCAACGCGGATGGACAAGTTCACCCGTCAGATCCTCGAGCAAACCGGCCTGCTGGGCATGATCGGCAAATCCGAGCGCGGCCCGACCGCGATCGAAGCGATCAAGGACCACAAAGCCGTTTACCTGATGGCTGTCGGCGGCGCGGCTTACCTGGTGGCGCAAGCCATCAAGAAATCCCGCGTGGTGGCGTTCGCCGAACTGGGCATGGAAGCGATCTACGAGTTCGACGTGAAAGACATGCCGGTGACCGTTGCGGTGGATAGCAAGGGTGAGTCGGTCCACATCACCGGTCCTGCCATTTGGCAGAAGAAGATCAGTGAAAGCCTGGCGGTGGAAGTGCAGTAAGCACGACCTCGCGCAGTGCAAAAACCGGTCTGTTGGCAATAACAGGCCGGTTTTTTTATGCCTGACAAAAAGTAATCAACAGTATTCAAGGCCGTATTGATTTGTTCTAAGAAAATGCCATCGACCTGTCAGATATGACAGGTCACAGCAACAACCACGCCTGATAAGTTGAGCGCACTGGTTGCACTCTCTGTCATGGCGGATACCCCGATGGCCACGGAACAACAAGGCACGCTCGAAATCAACGCACCGTCCCTGCCCAAAGGGGGCGGCGCCATCCAGAGCATCGGCAAAGGCTGGGGCGCTGTGGGCACCAGCGGGGCGGCGTCGCTGGAGTTGCCGCTGCCGATCAGCAACGCGCCCAATCGCGGCATGGCGCCTGCACTGGGTCTGGGTTATAGCAGCGATGTGGGCAACAGCCCGTTCGGCATCGGCTGGAGGATGACCACCCATGCCATCACCCTGCGCACCACCAAGGGTGTGCCGACGTATGACGGCAGTGACGCTGTGGTCGGCCCAAACGGTGACGTGTGGATGCCCGAGAAAGATGACGATGGCAAGATCATCTTCAGACTGGTGCTTGAATACAACGACGTCAAAGAACTGGGCGAGCATCGCGTCGTGCGTTATTGGCCGCGGGTCGAGGGCGCCTTCGACTTGATCGAACACTGGACCAAAACTGCCGATCTGGAGGTTCCGGAAGATCCGGAAGAATCCGTCGACCCGACAAAAAATCCGGCGGGATTCTGGTTGATCCACGGCACCGACGGCAGCCTGCACTGCTACGGCAAAACCGATGCTTCGCGCCGGGCAGATCCAAATGACAAGACCCGTACCCACGTCGGCGTCTGGTTGATCAATGAAAGCCTCAACCTGCGTGGCGAACATGTGGCGTATGAGTACAAGGCTGAAGCCGAAGCGCCGCAAGGCCCCCAATTTCGCGACTACCGCGCACAGCGTTACCTGCACCGGGTCTTGTATGGCAATGCCGAGGCGTCCATTGATTTGTATTCATGGGGTGTCGATGGCTGGCAGGAGGTGCAATGGCATTTCCACCTGCTATTCGACTACGGCGAACGCAGCGCCGACCTGATGCAAGTCCCAACGTATCTGCCGGTCAACGACTGGCAAATACGCACCGATCCCTTCTGGAACTACGCCTACGGTTTTGAACTGGGCACCCGCCACCTGTGCCGGCAGGTACTGATGTTTCATCAGTTTGTCGATGAGCTGGGCGACGAACCGGTGTTGGTCCAGCGCCTGTTACTCGAACACCGCCAGAGTCCTCTCGGTTACAACCATCTGACCGCCGCCCACATCCAGGCTTTTGACAATCAAGGGCAGATGGAAAGTCGCCCGCCCATGGAGTTCGTCTATAACCCCTTTGAACTCGATCCGAAGCGCAAGGATTATACCGAGCTTCCAGACATGCCCGGCCTCAATGACGGGCAACGTTATCAGCTGGTGGACTTGTATGGCGAAGGAATGCCCGGCGTGCTGTTTCGCAGTGACAATGCCTGGTATTACCGCGAGCCCCTGCGCGCCGAGACCGGCGATGACGCGGTGCGTTACGGCGATTGGGCGCAATTGCCTCACATTCCGGTGGCCGATAGCAGCAAACCGATTCGCCAGTCCCTCAGTGACCTGACCGGCGATGGCAAGCTCGACTGGGTGATCGCCCAACCCGGCATGTCTGGTTTTTTCACCCTGAATCCCGACCGCACCTGGTCGAACTTCGTGGCATACGCAGCCTTTCCCACGGAGTTTTTTCATCCCATGGCGCAATTGGCAGATCTGGTGGGCGACGGCCTGACCGATCTGGCTCTGATCGGCCCTCGTAGCGTGCGCCTGTACGCCAGCCGTCGAGAAGCCGGGTTCGCCAACGGCACCGACGTACGCCACGATGACGATTCACTGCCGTTACTGAGCAATTCCCAGACCGAAGTGGTGGCGTTCAGCGATGTGCTTGGGAGCGGTCAGCAGCACTTGATCCGCATCCGTCACAACGAGGTCAAATGCTGGCCGAACCTGGGTCATGGGCGATTCGGCAAAGGCTTCGTGCTGTGCGCCCTGCCCTTCGACTACGCCGAGTTCGACGCCTCGCGGGTGCAACTGGCGGACCTCGACGGCTCGGGGGCCGTTGACCTCATTTATCTGCAGTCCGACCATTTTCGGGTGTTCATGAACAACAGTGGCAACGGTTTCGATCAGTGGGTCGACATGCCGTGGCCCAAGGGCGTGCGTTACGACCGCCTCTGCCAGGTCAGCATCGCCGACCTGCAAGGGTTGGGTTGCTCCAGCCTGATTCTGACCGTGCCACACATGGCACCCAGGCACTGGCGCTACGATTTCGTCAAGGCCAAGCCTTATCTGGTGAATGCCACCAACAACAACATGGGCACCGCCACCGGCGTGGCCTATCGCAGCTCGGCCCAGGAATGGCTGGATGAAAAGACCGCGTTGATCGCGGCTGGCAAAGCCCCTGTGTCGCACCTGCCGTTCGCCATGCACCTGGTCAGCCAGCAGACCCAGCTCGATGAAATCACCGGCAATCGACTGACCCAGTGCTTCACCTATCGCCAAGGCTTTTACGACAGTATCGAGCGTGAGTTCCGCGGCTTCGGCCTGCTGCTGCAAACCGACACCGAAGCCTCGGACGTCGAACGGAAAAGTGTTGGCTTCACCGCACCGATCCTCAGCAAAACCTGGTTTCACACGGGCAAAGCCGTGGACATGCGTGAGGACGATCACTACGCAGGTGACCCCGAGGCTGTGGATCTGCGCGAAACCCTGCTGCACGAATACCACCTCAATGACGCGGCCGGTCGGTCTGCCGTCCCCGATGAATCACTGGCCCGCGAAATGGCCCGAGCCCTTAGTGGTTCAGTGCTGCGAACCGAGGTCTTTGCCGCCGACGATGATCCAGACATCGCCGTGCCCTACACGGTGGCAGAGAACCGTTTTCTGATCCGTGAATTGAGGCCCAAAGGTGACCATCAGCCGTATGCCGTACTGCAACCGCTGGCATTGGAAAGCATCGCCTATCAGTACGAACCCGAACTTGCCGACGACCCGATGATCCAGCACACGATCAATCTGGAATGGGACAAATACGGCGGGCTGACCCACAGTTTTGTCGTGCATTACGCCCGTCGTAAAAAGCCTGCGGACACCCCGCCTTTTGTCGTTGGCGAGGGGGGTGACGAGAGCGATGAGGCCTATGAAAACAAGTGGTGGCTGGATGCCCACGACGAACAACAGCAAAAATACTACGTAACCCAGAGCAAGGCCGAGTCTTACCACCTGGAAAAATTTGATGGCTGGCGCCTGGGCCTGCCTTGGCGCCAACGCAGCAACGCTTTGGCTCTGGAAACGACCGAACTCGAACCTGTAGACATTCACTACGACAACTTCAGGGAATTGAGCGACGACGAGGGCCCCTGGGCAGCCAAGGCGGTGCTGACCGGCCTGGTATTACAGCGCTACCAGGATCCAGCCACCGGTGAATTACTCGACCCGGATCCGGCAGAAAAAGCGATCATCTTCCAAGCCCTGCCCGACTATCAGGAAACCGCCGAACTGGATGCCACCGCCTTGAATGCCTACGACAAGCTTCAGGACGAAGACGGCAACATGCCGTTCAACCTCAAGGAAAAACTCCTGTCGCCCGAGGTGGGTTACCACATCATGGAGTGGTTCTTGCCTGATTCCAAAGCAGGCGAGCCCGAGGATCCGACCGATGCCAAGAGCTACTTATGGTCGGTACGCAAAGGCTTCCCCACCTACCACAAGCTGGCGGGATTCTATAACGTTGAAAAATTCCAGCAGACCAAAAGTCACGGCATCACTACGGTCGCTTACGACAAACACTGGTGCCTGAGCACTGCCGTTACATTGCCGGACGGTTGCACCACGCAAACCCTCGACATCGATTACCGGACGTTCTTGCCCGCAGGCATTGAAGATCCCAACCGCAATATCCAGGAAGCCCGTTACAACGCATTCGGCGAAGTGTTGGTGACCAGCTTTCATGGCACCGAATTGGGCGTCGAGGTGGGTTTCGAGCCGCTTGCCGAGTACCAGCCACCGACTGACCCGAGCCCGGACACTGCCATCGCCGCGCCCAAGGACGCTATCGGCGACTACGCCACGGCGACTTTCTCCGCCCCTTTCAGCTGGATGGGCCAAGTCCCCAAAACTGCTTTGGAACCCTGGCTGGCCTGGGCTCGCACCGAAGGCTTTGTGCTGCCCGGCGGCCACCTTTGCGCCCGCGCCCGTTTGCACCTCGAAAACCTGGAAACGCCTTCGCCGGATGAACAACTGCTTCAGCAATACATCGACGAGGCCCATCGAGAACCGGTGCATGTCGCGACCTTGCAGGCCGACCGTTACCCCGGCGACCCCGAACTGCAAATCCGTGTGGCCATCGCCTGTTGGGATGGCTTCGGCCGAACCCTGCAAACCAAGCAGGAGGTCGAGCCGGGCATGGCCTGGGTGGCGAACGACAAGGGCGAACTGGAACTCGACGAAGACGGATACCCCAAGGAAGCACACGCGACGCGGCGCTGGCGGGTCAGCGAACGGGTCGAGTACAACAACAAGGGTGAAACGGTGCGAATCTATCGACCGTATTTCGCCAATGTGTACCGCTACATCAACGATGAGGCGATCCGCGAATCCGGGTACCACGATCAACAGTTCTACGATGCCGCCGGCCGGCCGACGCACACCGTACTCGCGAAAAAAATGCCGCAAGGAGAACACTCCGAACTCAAACCATTGTGTCGGGAACAACGCTACCGCTGCTGGTACACCATCGCCTTCGATGAAAACGACTTGTTTGACCCGCCACCCGCGCAGCCGCGGAAAAAATGGACCGTGGAATGAACAGTATCCATCGCCAGACCCCTACCCTGAACGTCAACGACAGCCGTGGTCTGCCGGTGCGCCAAGTCGCCTATCTGCGCACGGTCGCCGGCGAAGCGGTGGAAACGCTGATCACTCTCCTGCAGCACGATGCTGCCGGACATTTGGTGGCACAGCGTGATCCACGCCTGCCCACACCGAACATCACCAGCCTTTACGACCTGTACGGTGAGCCGCTCCTCGTTGATAGCGTTGACGCCGGCTGGCGCCTGAACTTGCCGGGGGTGGCCGGGCAAGCGCTGGAGCGCTGGGACGCGCGTGGGAGTCATTGGCGCACCACCTACGACGATCAACTACGCGTAGTGGCGGTCGAGGAAAATGCTCAGCCGGACATCGAAACCTTTACCTACGCCAATGCCTCGGCCGACGCGGGGCACAACCTGCGCGGCCAATTGCTCGAGCAAAAGGATCCGTCGGGCAGCTTGCGCCTGGACAGCTATGGCTTGCTCGGTTCGCCGTTGCGCGAAACCCGTACCTTCCACGATGGCAAGGCGTTTCCCGGCAGCCGCACCTACAACGCCCTTGGCGCGGTACTGGAACAGATCGATGCCGGCGCTCACCGACAACAGACGCGCTACGACCTCGCCGGACAACTCAATCAAGCGCAGCTGCAACTCCAGGGGCAAACCGACTGGCAGCCGGTGTTGGTGGACGCGCAGTACAACGCCGCTGGGCAGATCATTGAACAACGTGCAGGCAACAATGTGCTCAGCCGCTGGAGCTACGACCCGGCCGACGGGCGCCTGTCCACGCAACACAGCCAAAAAAACGCCGAGGCGGCGCTGCAAAGCTTTGAATATTTTTACGACCGTGTCGGCAACATCACCCGCATTCTCGACCACACCTTCACGCCTGTGTTTTTCGCCAACCAGCGGGTCGACGGCCACCGCGACTTCACCTACGACTCGCTGTACCGGCTGACCAGCGCCAGCGGCTACGACGATGCCCCACCCTCAGACATTCCGGGCCTGCCACAGCCGACCGACCCCAACGACCGGCGCAACTACACGCAAACCAACGGATACGATCACGGCGGCAACCTGATCGAGCTTCGCCATGCGCGCGAAGGCGCCAGCCATACTCGCCAGATGCTCATCGACCCGGCCAGTAACCGTGGCGTGCGCTGGAAACCCGGCGATCCCGAGCCGCAGTTCGACAGATTGTTCGACCGCCATGGCAACCTGCTGGCCTTGCAACTGGGGCAAGACTTGCACTGGAACGCTCGCGATCAACTGGAGTGGGTGACCCTGGTCGAACGCGACGGTAGTGACAACGACGAAGAGCATTACCGCTACAGCCAGGGCGAACGGGTCTACAAACGCAACGAAACCCACACCACGAAAATCAGCCATTTTCATGAAGTGCGCTATCTGCCAGGACTGGAAGTCCGCACCCGCGACAACGGCGAAGAACTGCACGTCATCACCCTCGCCGGCGCCCGTTGTCTGCATTGGGTGACGGGTAAACCGGCCGGGATCGTCAACGATCAATTGCGCTACACCCTGGACGACCACCTGGGCTCCTGCGTGATGGAGCTGGATCAACAGGCGCAACTGATCAGCCACGAAGGTTATTACCCGTTCGGCGCCACTGCGTGGATGGCGGCGCGCTCGTTGATTGAGGTGAATTACAAGTTCATCCGCTACTCGGGCAAGGAGATGGATGTCAGCGGGTTGTACTACTACGGTGCCCGCTACTACGCGCCATGGTTGCAACGCTGGATCAGCGCCGATCCGGCGGGGGATGTCGATGGGCTGAATCTGTATGCATTTGTGGGTAATAACCCGATTGTCTTCACCGATTCCAACGGTCAGTCTCTGGATCATTTCCTCAACGGTTTTCTTGAATCCCCCCAGCAACGGGTGGAGAGAAAAGCGCAAAGCGGCGCTAAACAACAAGCAAGAAGAGCCCGATCCGTTTTGAACCAAGCGGTTTACAAACATACAAAAGTGGTTGGACTCTCGGCACGCAGAGCCAAGGACGCCCAAGGACAGATTCTCAACCATCGTTCGGCATCGGCTTTGGGTTCCTCCGTCGCCATCAGAACAGCGGCACATGTTGGTGGCCAGGCTATTTCCTACGCGGCCGGAATCGGGATAGGCATTGGAACAACTGCCCTGGCGGCAGCAACCGGCCCGGTAGGCGTCGCAGTAGGTTTCGCAGCTGGGATGGCGACAAAAAAAGCCGTGAGTTTCGGTCTGGACTGGGCGTCGGAGCGAGCGGGGCTGAGTGCATCGGTCAAATTGAAATCAGCGAAGCTCGACCCTCAAAGAATCTTGAACAGAGGTGAATACAAGACCATGGACCTGGTTCCTTATGCCAGTGCCAAAGTCCAAGGTCTCGTGAAAGGGGTCATGGACATGAACCAAAAAGGCCTATTAAAAGGCGGCAAGGAAGGTGGGAACATGGCCGCTTCCGTAACCCTGAAAACCACGGGTACGCCGCTCGCCAGTGAAATAAGTGGCGTAATATCCGCCCTCACGGGTGTGCCTGAGATCGTACATGAAGTGACGGGGGCCTCGGCCGACCTCACTCCAGAGAAGATTGCAAAGCTGGACTCGAACATCAACGGCCTGATCGGCATATTGCAAGACAGTATGAAAAACGTTGAAGGGCTATTCGCAGCCAATGGAACCGATGCAATCAATACGTTCAGCGTCATTCCAAGCAAACTTCATACTGCGTCCGGAGATACGGTTGCGAGTCTTGCTCAAATGACCAACAGCACCATCCATGAACTCAGGTATACCCAGACACTGCTGCACTCTCGGTCGTCCAAAGTCACGGCTGTTTGAAAAGAGGTCACTGTCGCAACGGTAACGGGCGCGGGCGGCATGCTATGGTGCGCGCCCGTACCTCTTCCTGTTTCCTCCAGCATGCTGCCGACTTCTCGTACGTTGCGTTTGTCGCTTTATACCTTGTTGATCGTCGCCGGCGCCGCGCTGGCAGCCGGTTTCGCCATGCGTCACGCCGAACGCCAGGCGCTGGTCGAAGACGCCGCGCGTGCCAATCAGCAATTGACGCTGTACGCCACTTCCCTGCACACCCTGATCGACCGTTATCGCGCCCTGCCCGCCGTGCTGGCGCTGGACCCGGAGTTGCGTTCGGCGCTCGCCAGTCCAGTCCGGACCGAACAGCAAGCGGCGCTCAATCTGAAGCTGGAAAAGATCAACGGCGCGGCGCAGTCCTCGACCCTGGAACTGCTCGATCACACCGGCCTTGCCGTCGCGGCGAGCAACTGGCGTCTGCCCAGCAGCTATGTCGGGCACAATTATGGCTTTCGCCCCTACTTCAGCCAGACCCGCACCCAGGGCACCGGGCGCTTTTATGCCGTCGGCGTGACCAGCGGGATTCCCGGTTACTTCCTGTCCAGCGCGGTCACCGATGACAACGGCCAGTTCCTCGGCGCGATGGTGGTGAAACTCGAGTTCCCGGAACTGGAACGCGAATGGCGTCAGGGCAGCGACACACTGCTGGTCAGCGATGCACGCGGGATTATCTTCATCGCCAACCAGCCGGGCTGGCGCTATCGCTTGTTGAAACCGCTGAGTGACAGCGATCACGCCGAACTCAAGGCTACCCGCCAATACGACAAACAACCGCTGACACCGCTCGAGTATCAATCGGTTCGGCGCTTCGACGACAACAGTGATCTGACGCGGGTCGTGGGGCCTGACGGGACCGCGAATTACCTGTGGGAATCGCTGCCGCTGAGCACTGAAGGCTGGACGTTGCATCTGCTGCGTCGCCCGCAAGTCGCGTTCGAAGACAGTCGAAATGCCGGGCTCGCCGCTGCCGGGCTGTGGCTGGCAGTGGTGTTCCTGTTGCTGTTTCTCAATCAGCGCTGGCGTTTGGCCAAGCTGCGCCAGCGCAGTCGCGAAGAGCTCGAACAACTGGTGGAAGAACGCACGCGCGACCTGCGCACCGCTCAGGACGGTCTGGTGCAATCGGCCAAGCTCGCCGCACTCGGCCAGATGTCTGCCGCGCTGGCCCATGAAATCAATCAGCCGTTGACCGCCCAGCGCATGCAGCTTGCTACGTTGAGGCTGTTGCTCGATCACGGCCGGGTCGACGACGCCTACAAGGCGCTCAAACCGGTGGATGAGATGCTGACGCGCATGGCCGCCCTCACCGGCCACCTGAAAACCTTCGCCCGTAAAAGCCCCAGCGGTTTACGCGAACGCCTGGACCTGGCGGCGGTGGTCGACCAATCGTTGCAGCTGCTCGACACCAGGTTGCGCGATGAACAGGTCAGCACGGTGCTGCACCTGACGCGCCCGGCGTGGGTGCGTGGCGATGCGATTCGTCTGGAACAGGTGCTGATCAATTTGCTGCGCAACGCCCTGGACGCCCTGCAGGACAAGCCCTGCAAACGCCTGGAAATCCGTCTCGAAGCCGACGAGCAACTCTGGCGCCTGACGGTCACCGACAACGGTGGCGGCATTGCCGAAGAGCACTTGGCGAACGTGTTTGATCCTTTCTTCACCACTAAACCGGTGGGTGATGGCCTGGGCCTCGGGCTGGCCGTATCCTTTGCCATCGTTCATGAATCGGGCGGACGCCTGAGCGCCGACAATCATGCAAACGGCGCGGTGTTCACCGTGACATTGCCCATCGACCTGGAGACGACTGGCTCATGCTGAATTCCGTGATGGTGGTCGACGACGAAAGCAGTATTCGCAGCGCCGTCGAACAATGGCTGAGCCTGTCGGGGTTCGAGGTGCAGTTGTTCAGCCGCGCCGATGAATGCCTGGCGCAGCTGCCCAGGCATTTTCCCGGGGTGATCCTCAGCGACGTGCGCATGCCTGGCATGACCGGCCTGGAACTGCTGGCCGAGGTTCAGCGCCGCGATGCCGACTTGCCGGTGATTCTGCTGACCGGTCACGGCGATGTGCCGATGGCCGTCGAAGCCATGCGCGATGGCGCCTACGATTTCCTTGAAAAACCGTTCAGCCCCGAAACCCTGCTCGGCAGTCTGCGCCGAGCGCTGGACAAGCGGCGGCTGGTGCTGGAAAACCGCGCCCTGCACGAGCAGGCGGATAACCGCGCCAAACTCGATGCGACGTTGCTGGGCGTTTCCCGTGGTTTTCAGACGCTGCGTCGGCAAGTGCTGGACCTGGCGACGCTGCCGGTCAATGTGTTGATTCGCGGTGAAACCGGCAGCGGCAAGGAGCTGGTTGCCCGTTGCCTGCACGACTTCGGTCCGCGTGCCGACAAACCGTTTGTGGCGCTGAACTGCGCGGCGATTCCCGAGCAGTTGTTCGAGGCCGAGCTGTTTGGCCACGAGAGCGGCGCGTTCACCGGCGC
This sequence comes from Pseudomonas sp. MDT1-17, assembly GCF_054898105.1. Taxonomy (NCBI): domain Bacteria; kingdom Pseudomonadati; phylum Pseudomonadota; class Gammaproteobacteria; order Pseudomonadales; family Pseudomonadaceae; genus Pseudomonas; species Pseudomonas sp. MDT1-17. Next base: position 5,251,383 of record NZ_JBUBVM010000001.1, read on the forward strand.
GTCGGGCAAACGCATCGGCAAGCTCGAATATGCCGATGGCGGCACGCTGTTTCTCGATGAAATCGAAAGCATGCCGCTGGCCCAGCAGGTGAAATTGCTCCGGGTGTTGCAGGAGCAGAAGCTGGAGCGGTTGGGCTCGAATCAAAGCATCCGCGTGGATCTGCGAATCATCGCCGCGACCAAACCCGACTTGCTGGACGAAGCCCGGGCCGGACGCTTTCGCGAGGATCTGGCCTATCGGTTGAACGTGGCCGAGTTGCGGCTGCCGCCATTGCGCGAACGGCGTGAAGACATTCCGTTGTTGTTCGAGTCGTTTGCGCAGAACGCCGCCGAGCGTTTGGGGCGCAGTTTTCCACCGCTGAGTGGTCCGCAGTTAAGCCATCTGCTGAGCCACGACTGGCCGGGTAATGTGCGCGAACTGGCGAACGTTGCCGAACGTCAGGTGTTGGGACTGGGCGAGCCGGAACCAATGGGCATTGATCCCGGGCAGTCGCTGGCGGCGCAAGCTGAAGCGTTCGAAGCGCATTGCCTGCGCGCGGCGTTGACCCGGCATAAGGGCGATGTGAAAGCGGTGTTGGAGGAGCTGCAACTGCCGCGCCGGACCTTTAATGAAAAGATGCAGCGGCATGGGTTGAGTCGGGAGATGTTCCTGTAGCGCCTGAGCGGGCCTCATCGCGAGCAGGCTCGCTCCCACATTTGAACTGTGTACACCGGCTCCTTGTGGGAGCGAGCCTGCTCGCGATGATGCCGGCACAGGCAACGCACCTCATGACCTATAAGCAATTTTCCGCTCACACCCAATCCAGCATAAGCGGATTTCCGCTCACTCAAACGTCAAAACCCCTCTAAACCGCCCCTCCCTCCGTTGGCACACCTCCTGCTATAGCCCAAGCAGGCTGCGTTTCAACGCGCTCCACAAAAACAATTAAATGAAGGATCCGTCATGGATAACTCACAAACCCTGCCTCTTGGGTCGGCAGCTTCGCCTGCCAAAGAACGAACCACTGCCAGTCGCATCAAGTCGATCTTCAGCGGCTCCGTCGGCAACATGGTCGAGTGGTACGACTGGTACGTCTACGCCGCGTTCTCCCTGTACTTCGCCAAATCCTTTTTCCCCGCGGGGTCCTCAACCGCGCAGCTGATGAATACCGCTGCGATCTTCGCCGTGGGCTTCCTGATGCGCCCGATCGGTGGCTGGCTGATGGGCCTCTACGCGGACCGCGCCGGTCGCAAGAAAGCGCTGATGGCTTCGGTGTACCTGATGTGTTTCGGCTCGCTGCTGATCGCCCTGAGCCCGGGTTATGAAACCATTGGCATCGGCGCACCGATCCTGCTGATTTTCGCCCGTTTGCTGCAAGGCCTGTCGGTCGGTGGCGAGTACGGCACCTCGGCGACGTACCTCAGCGAGATGGCGACCAAGGAACGTCGCGGTTTTTACTCCAGCTTCCAGTACGTGACGTTGATCTCCGGTCAGCTCATCGCCCTGGCAGTGTTGATCGTGCTGCAACAAACCCTGACCACCGAAGAGCTGTACGCCTGGGGCTGGCGCATCCCGTTCGCCATCGGCGCGCTGTGTGCCGTGGTCGCGCTGTACCTGCGTCGCGGCATGGAAGAAACCGAGTCGTTCACCAAGAAAGAGAAGGCCAAGGAAAGCGCGATGCGCACCTTGATGCGTCACCCGAAGGAACTGATGACCGTGGTCGGCCTGACCATGGGCGGTACGCTGGCGTTCTACACCTACACCACGTACATGCAGAAATACCTGGTGAACACCGTCGGCATGAGCATCTCCGACTCCACCACTATTTCGGCGGCGACGCTGTTCCTGTTCATGTGCCTGCAACCGATCATTGGCGGGCTCTCGGATAAAGTCGGTCGCCGACCAATCCTGATTGCCTTCGGTGTTCTCGGGACGCTGTTCACCGTGCCGATCCTGACCACCCTGCACACCATCCAGACGTGGTGGGGCGCGTTCTTCCTGATCATGGCGGCGCTGATCATCGTCAGCGGCTACACCTCGATCAACGCGGTGGTCAAAGCCGAACTGTTCCCGACCGAGATTCGTGCACTGGGCGTTGGTTTGCCATATGCGCTGACCGTGTCGATCTTCGGCGGCACCGCTGAATACATCGCGCTGTGGTTCAAGAGCATCGGCATGGAAACCGGGTACTACTGGTATGTGACTGCGTGCATCGCCGTGTCGCTGCTGGTGTACATCACCATGAAAGACACCCGCAAGCATTCGCGGATCGAGACGGACTAAGTCCGCAATCGACACAAAAAAGGGGCAGACCTGGCAAAGGTCTGCCCCTTTTCATTGGCGCTGGAAATAACCCGTCAGCCCTTGCACTATGGCCGTCTTCGCTACGAACCGAATTCAGGAACCCGTGCTATGCCCGACGACATCCACTTCTACGAACCCGCCAACGGCCACGGTCTGCCGCATGACCCGTTCAACGCCATCGTCGGTCCGCGTCCCATTGGCTGGATTTCCTCTCAGGATGCCAATGGCCGCCTGAACCTGGCGCCTTACAGCTTCTTCAACGCCTTCAACTACATTCCGCCGATCATTGGTTTTTCCAGTGTCGGGCGCAAAGACAGCCTGAACAACATCGAACAGACCGGCGAGTTCGCCTGGAACCTGGCGACCCGTCCGCTGGCCGAGCAGATGAACCAGAGCTGTGCCATGGTCGCGCCTGAGGTCAACGAGTTCGAACTGTCCGGGCTGACGCCGGTAGCGTCGAAAATCATTCAGGTGCCGCGCGTTGCGCAGAGCCCGGTGTCCTTTGAGTGCAAGGTCACGCAGATCATTCAGTTGCAGCGGGCGGACGGCGAAGTGGTGCCGAGTTGGCTGATTCTCGGCGAAGTGGTTGCCGTGCATATCGCCAAGTGGCTATTGAAGGACGGCGTGTACGACACCGCCGCAGCAGAACCGATTCTGCGCGGCGGCGGGCCAGCGGATTATTTCCAGCTGGGGCCAGAGGCGTTGTTCAAGATGTACCGCCCTGGGGCGAAAAGATAATTACCAGATCAGGTCGCCGTCTTCGCTGACGTCTTTGAGGCGAGTAAGCTCCAGCGCGGCGGCTTCATCGGCCTCGCGGGCTGTTTTGAAGGTCTGTTCTTCGAGCAGCTTGTGAAAGCGCGGCGCCCCCGACCCACCGATGGCTTTGGTGGCGATTGCAGCGTGATAGCCGCCTTCACGGGGTACTACGGCAGAGACGGCTTCGAAGGTTTCAAAGGCTTTGCGTGCCATGTCGCGGATCCTGGCTAGTTGAGAGTTGAGCCATTAAACCCTCAACCCGCCATTTTGTGTACCCACGACTGGGACTGACCCAGCGCCTGGTCGGCCGACACGTCCTTGAAGGTATGAAAATCCAGGCTATTGACCACCAGTTCCTGGATCAACTCGGCAAAAATATCCATTGCCGGGGTGCTGAAGTAAGCGGTCATTGCCTGTTGATTGATCCAGAAACCGGACACCAGCCACAACTCGGGATCGCATTGCGAATGCTGCAGGGCAAAGCTCAAGCAACCCGGTGCGCTGCGCGACGGCTCGATCAAAGCGCTGAGGCGCGCACCGAGCTCCGCTGAACGCCCGGCGCGGGCACGGACAAAGGCCATATGACTGACGGGGATCTGCGTAGACATGTTCAACCCTCCCAGGTACTCGAGTGGCAGCCGTGGGACGGGCTGCGACAGGATCCAAGGTTAAGCGCCCGGACGCCGCGCCGTTAGTCGATTCCTGCCGGCTTGTTGCACAATCCTGCGAGGCTGCATTCCGCACCTGTAACAACGTGTGATTCCTGTCACAGGACTGAAACACGATTTTCAAGCAAGTTTCCCCGACCATAAGCTGCCAAAACAGCGCAACGCTTCGACCCCGTGCAGAATCAGGCAAGCTTTTGGCAGGATGTGTCTACCGCGTTGTCTTGCACAAACTTAAGCTCGGCTCATTATCAACGCCTCACCGAGGATGCCCAGCATGTCGTCGCTCGATCACTTTCAAGCCCCGCTGGACGCCGACATGGAGAAACAGCGCACGGAACTGGCCGCCATCATCCGCCGCAACACTCAGGAGGATGGCAGTTATGCCACTGCGGTCGGCTCGCTGTTCATGTCGCGCCACAGCCAATCTCATAACTTCGCCTCCGTACTTGCCCAACCGGCCTTGTGCATCATGGCTTAGGGGCGCAAAGAGGTCAGGCTGGCGGATGAATACTTCAATTACGACCCGCTGAATTACCTGGTGGTCTCGGTCTCGATGCCGCTGAGCGGGCGTGTGGTGAACGTCTCGCCCGAGGAACCGATCCTCGCCGTGCGGCTGGACATCGACCCGGCGGAAATCACAGCGCTGATTGCCGACGCCGGTCCATTGGGCGTACCAACCCGCCCCACCGGCCGCGGCCTGTATGTCGAACAAATCGACACCGCCATGCTCGACGCCGTGCTGCGTCTGGCCCGGTTGATCGAGACCCCGAAAGACATCGCCATGCTCGCGCCGCTGATTCGTCGGGAGATTCTCTATCGGTTGTTGCGCAGCAAACAGGGGCATCGACTGTATGAAATCGCCATCGCCAACAGCCAGAGCCATCGCATCAGCCAGGCAATCAAATGGCTCAACGGCAACTATGAACAGCCGCTGCGCATCGATGATCTGGCGAAGGAAGTGAACTTGAGCGTGTCGACGTTGCATCACCGGTTCAAGGCGATGACGGCGATGAGTCCGTTGCAGTATCAGAAGCAGTTGCGCCTGCAAGAAGCGCGGCGGTTGATGCTGGCGGAAGGGTTGGAGGCGTCGGCGGCGGGGTATCGGGTGGGGTATGAAAGTCCGTCGCAATTCAGCCGGGAGTACAGCCGATTGTTTGGGGCGCCGCCGTTAAGGGATTTGGCGCGGTTGCGGTTGACGGTCTAGCTGAGATCTATGTTGATTGTGCTGGCCTCTTCGCGAGCAAGCCCGCTCCCACAGGGGGCTGGTGTACACCGATCCATTGTGGGAGCGGGCTTGCTCGCGAAGAGGCCAGTCAGTCCAACATCAAATCTGGATCAGGCGCTCAGTACGCGACACGCCTCAGCCGGCAAGGTCACCGACACCGGATTGCCAATGCTCAACCCAAACCCCTGACACGGCGTACTCAACGCCGTAAACGAAACCCCGGAACACTCAACGGTGGTTTCAATCGTCGCGCCAATATCACGCACGAACGTCACCTTACCGAGCAACCGATTCCCCGCCGTCGCCTGCGGATGCGACAGTTGCAGGTCTTCAGGGCGAATCAGCATTTTGACTTTCTCCCCCACCACGATGCTGCTGCAGATCGGTACTTCCAGCGCATCGCCACCCGGCAAGCCAATCTTGCCGTTGCCCAGCGCGGTGGCCGGGAAGATATTCCCAGAGCCAATGAAGTCCGCGACGAATTCGTTGGCCGGGTGACGATAAATCTCAATCGGCGTGCCCACTTGCTGCACCCGATGCTCACCCAGCACCACCACGATATCGGCCATGGTCATGGCTTCACGCTGGTCGTGGGTCACCAGGATGGTGGTGATGTTCAAGCGTTGTTGCAGCTGACGGATTTCCACCTGCATCGACTCACGCAGCTTGGCGTCCAGTGCCGACAGCGGTTCATCCAGAAGCAGAATTTTCGGGTGGTTGGCAATCGCCCGGGCAATCGCCACGCGCTGGCGTTGACCGCCGGAGAGTTTTGCCACCGGGCGATCAATCATTTCCTGCAGTTGAATCAGCTCAAGCAACTCCACCACTCGCGCCTGCTGATCGGCCTTGCTGACGCCACGCAGTTTAAGCGGATAGGCGATGTTCTCCCCCACCGTCATGTGCGGGAACAGCGCCAGCGATTGAAACACCATGCCGAAATTACGTTGATGCGCCGGGGTGTGGCCGATGTCTTCACCGTCCAGGCGAATCTCGCCGCCGCTCAGGGTTTCGAGCCCTGCGATCATTCGCAGCAACGTAGTTTTGCCGCAGCCCGAAGGGCCGAGAAAACACACCAGTTTGCCCTCGGGCAAATGCAGGTTTACATCTTTTACCGCGCAGGCCGAGCCGTAATGTTTCTCGACGTTTTCCAGAATCAGACCAGTCATGTTGCACCTCAAGAATCAGAACGAAACGCCACCTTCACCGACCAGCTTCTCCAACGCCCAAATCAGGACGAAGTCGATCAGCACGATCAGCACGGCAAACGAGAAAACGGTGGGGTCGAGCGAAGACACGGTGCGGCTGTACATCCAGATCGGCACGGTCATGACGTCGATGGTGTAGAGGAAATAGGTCACGGTGAATTCGTTGAACGAAACGATGAACGCCAGCAGCATGCCCGCCAGAATCCCCGACTTCATCAGCGGAACTACCACATCGATAATCGCCCGGGTCGGCGAAGCACCGAGCATCTGCGCGGCCTCTTCGACTTCACTGCCGATGGAAAGCATCGCTGCGGTGCAGTTCTTCACCACGAACGGTAACGCCAGAATCACGTGAGCAATCACCAGCCGTGAGGTGGTCATCTGGAACGGCAGGCTGTCGAACACCAGCAGCAACGCCAGGCCCAACACCACCATCGGAAACACCAACGGCAGCGACATCAATTGCAGCGCCACGGCTTTGCCGCGGAACTCGCAACGGGTCAGCGCATAGGCCGCCGGCACCGCAATGATTGTCGCGAACACCATGGTCAGGCACGCGACCATCAGGCTGGTGGTCATGGCTTGGCCGAGGCTCAGCACATCGCTGGAGTCCGGCGAGACAAAGGTGTGCCAGGCGGCCTTGTACCATTGCAGGCTGTAGCTGCTCGGCGGGAAGTCGAGGTTCGACGCACCGCTGAACGACATCACGATCATGGTCAGGATCGGCAACACCGCCAGCAGCAGGATGAAGCCCGACAGGATGCCGGCAAACTTGCCAGTCTCGCCCGGCAGCAGCCCATAACGTTTCTTGATCACAGAGCTCATTGCGAAGCCTCCAGCATGCGCCGACGACGGCCAGTGATGTATTCGGACAAGGTCATGATTGCAAGCGTGGTGACAATCAACACCACACCGGCAGCGGAGGCGGCGGGCCAGTTCATCAGCGGGGCGATCTGGTCATGGACCATCACGGCCAGCATCGGCACGCGTCGGCCACCGAGCAGCAAAGGCACCACAAAGCTGCTGGCGTTGTAGGCGAACACCAACGTCGCGCCAGTGATGATCCCCGGCATACTCATCGGCAGCACCACTTGGCGGAACACCTGCAAACGGCTGGCGCCCAGGGTGGCGGCGGCTTCTTCGTAGGTACGGGCGACGCCGCGCATGGCGCTGGCAATCGGCAGCACGGCCAACGGGAACGCGGTTTGCACCAGGCCCATCAGTACACCGTTCTGGTTGTAGAGCAGCATGATCGGTCGCTTGATCAGGCCCAGGCCCATCAGCGCCTGATTGAGCATCCCGCCCGGGCCGAGAATCACCAGCCAGCCGTAGCTTTGCAGCAGCAGGTTGACCAGCAATGGCAGCAGCACCGCCGCGAGGAAGATCCGTCGCACGAAGGGTGAGGTCAGCCGCGACATGGTGTAGGCCACCGGAATCGCCAGCACCACCGCGATCACCGCGCTGATCAGCGCCAGACGCAGGGTCAGCAGCAAGGATTTGAGGTAATACGGTTCCAGCAATTGGGCGTAACTGGCCAGGCTGAACCCGGTCCATTCCGCGCCTTTGGTGCCGACGCTCATGCGCAGTACCAAGAGGCTGGCGGCAATCAATACGCCCAGAAACAGCATCGACGGCGAGAGGAAAAACCAGGCACGCGTCGTCGGCGAAACACCCCGATTGGCGCGCACTGCAGCGGCGGCGACCGGATGAGTCAGAGGTTGGTGTTCCATAGCAAGGGTCTCGTCAATGGAAGATCAGAAATACTCGCGCGCCCGGCCCCCTGTAGGAGCTGCCGAAGGCTGCGATCTTTTGATCTTTTCAGAGCCACCGAAGAGCAGGATCAAAAGATCGCAGCCTCCGGCAGCTCCTACGGATCAGGAAGAAAAGATTTCCGTGTAACGACGAATCCATTGGTCATGCACGGAGGCCAGGAAGGCGTTGTCGTGCATGATCGCTTTCTCGGCAATCTGCTCCGGCGTGAGGATGTACGGGCTCTTGCGCGCTTCGGCAGAGATGATCGCCTTGGCGTTGACTGGACCGTTGTAGATGTCCTCAGCCATCTTGCCCTGCACCAGTGGGTCCAGAGAGTGGTTGATGAAGGCGTAGACCAGGTCGGTGTCACCCGGACGATTCTTCGGCATGACCGAGAGCATCAGGTCGGTGTAGAAACCTTCCTTCATGCCGAACGTGGCGCCCAGACCGTAGGCTGGATCGCGGATCTGTTTCGGGAAAAACGCCGGTGCGTACAAGCCACCCATGTCCAGGGAACCGGTGCGGAACAGTTCGGCGATCTGGTTCGGGTTTTCACCCAAGGTCACTACACGGTCCTTGAGCTCGGCGAGCTTCTTGAAGCCCGGTTCGATGTTGTGCTCGTCACCACCGGCCAGTTTGGCGGCGATGATGATCAGGTCCATGGCCTCGGTCCAGTTCGGCGGCGGCAGGAAGATGTTCGGCGACAGGTCGGCGTCCCACAGGGCGGCGTAGCTGTCCGGCGCTTCTTTAACGGTGCGGGTGCTATAGACCAGGCTGTTGCACCAAAGCAGGTAACCGATGCCGTGACCATTGGCGCCGGTGCGGTATTTTTCCGGCACATCGACCAGGTTGGGAATACGGTTGAGGTCAGGTTTTTCCAGCAGCCCGGCAGCAGCCAGGCCTTCGGCGCCGACGCCGGCCAGAGTGATGATGTCGTACTGCGGACGATCACCGGCTGCCTTGAGTTTGGCAACCATTTCCGAGGTACTGCCGGTGCGGTCAGCGATGACCTTGCAGCCGTACTTGTCCTCGAAGGTTGCCGCGATATTGCGCAGTGCCGCGAGGCCGGTGTCATCCGACCAGGTCAGCAAACGCAGAGTCTTGCCCTGGAATCGGGTATCGCTGGCATTGGCCTTGACGAAGGGCAAGCTCATGGCCGCCGCAGCTACCGACGCCACGCCCACGGTTTTAATGAATTGACGTCTGTTTAGATCATGCTCGCCCATGAAGGACTCCCTTTGTTTTTGTAAGTATGAGGTTGGTCGCAACCCTTGCATCCGCGCGGTCGGATCTGCTTAAAGCCCCCGGTTTCAAAGGGCAAGAGCGGCGCCGACAGCTTCATCCTGAGGTCGTGCAAAACACCTGACTATCGATAAAAATTCATTGAAGCCATGACGTCCGCGCATGCCTCATCACGAGGCATGCACTGACCGTTCTCGAGCCGTCAGACCGCCCGAATTACGTGTTTGATTTCCTGAAATGCCTGCAAGCCCCACGGCCCCAACTCGCGGCCGATGCTGCTCTGTTTGTAGCCACCCCAGGCGGTCTGCGGGAAGATCACTTGCGGCGCGTTGATCCACACAAGCCCCGCCTGCAGGGCGTTGGCGACCCGATCGGCAGCTTCAGCGTCGCGAGTGACCACGCTGGCCACCAGACCGAACTGGCTGTCGTTGGCCAGGGCAATCGCCTCGGCTTCGGAGGCAAAGCTGCGCACGCAAATCACTGGCCCAAAGATCTCTTCACACCACAGCGCACTGTCGAGGGGCACGTCGATGAAAATCGTCGGCTGCAAAAAATACCCGCGCGGCAGGTCTGCCGGACGATTGCCGCCGCACATCAGCTTGGCGCCGGCACTCAAACCGCGATCGATGTGCCCAAGCACACGCTGGTATTGCGCCTGATTGACCAGTGCGCCCATTTCCACGTTCGGATCGAACGGGTCGGCCACGCGAATGGCTTCGGCGCGGGCCTTCAACCGGATGAGGAACTCATCGGCCAGTTCATCAGCGACCAGCACACGGCTGGTAGCCGAACACATCTGCCCGGCGTTGAAGAAACCACCACCACAGGCCACTTCCACGGCCAGTTCAATGTCGGCGTCTTTAAGCACCAGCAGCGAGGATTTGCCGCCCAGTTCCAGGCTCACGCCTTTGACAGTTTCCGCCGCGCGTTGCATAACCTGCACGCCGATGGCGTTGCTGCCGGTGAAGGAAATCTTGGCCACGCGCGGGTCGGCCGACAACGGCGCGCCGACCGCCAGGCCGGTGCCGCAGACCAGGTTGAACACGCCCTTGGGCAGACCGGCCTCGGCGATGATCGCCGCCAGTTCCAGTTCTGGCAGCGGTGTCACTTCGGAAGGCTTGAGCACCACGCAGCAACCGGCGGCCAGAGCCGGCGCGAGTTTCCACGCGGTGGTGACCATCGGGAAGTTCCACGGCACGATCAGACCAACAACACCTGCGGGTTCGCGACGCAGACGAGCGCTGAAATCGTCGGTTGGCAGCTCGACATTGCTGTCCTGTTTGGCGTCCAGGCCTTCGGCCAGACCTGCGTAATAGTCGAATGTGGCGATCACGTCATCGACGTCGATGGCCGCTTCGAACAGCGGTTTGCCGTTGTTGCTCGATTGCAAGTGCATCAACTGTTCACGACCGGCCTGCACGCCCGCAGCGATTCTGCGCAGGATCGCGCCGCGCTCGGCGCCGGTGGTGTTCGACCATTGCTTGAAGGCGTTGGCCGCGGCAGTGACGGCTTGATCGACCGCCCGCTCATCGCCGCCATTCACGGTGGTCAACAGGGCTTCGGTCGCCGGGTTGATCACGCGCAAGTGTTCGTTGCCGGCCGACCATTGGCCGTTGATGTACAGACCATCAAGAGTGGTTGGAAAACTCATTTCGACACCGCCTTCATCCACTGGGTCTGATCGATTTCAATCAGGGTCGGGCCCTGGCGATCGGCGGCGGCACGCAGTGCGTTGCGCAGTTGCTCGACACCGTTGATGGCTTCGGCTGCACAGCCCAGCGCCTTGGCGACACCGATGAAGTCCGGGGTGTAGATGTCCACGCCCACCGGCTCGATGGCGCGGTTGACCATGTATTTCTTGATCTCTTCGTAGCCCTGGTTATTCCACAGCAGAACGATCACCGGGGTGCGCGCTTCAACGGCACTGGCCAGTTCCGGCAAGGTAAATTGCAGGCCGCCGTCGCCGATCAAACACACAACCGGAGGACGCACGCCACCTTCAACGCTGCCGCCGAGCCAAGCGCCGATCGCTGCCGGCAAGGCATAACCGAGGGTGCCGTAACCGGTGGACGAGTTGAACCAGCGACGCGGACGTTCCGGGTTGAACGTCAGGTTGCCGGTGTACACCGGTTGGGTCGAATCGCCGACGAACACGGCGTCCGGTAATTCGTGCAGAACGGTTTCAAGGAAGCGGGTCTGGGCCAGGGTCGGAGCGTCCCAGGTGGCGGCGAGTTCGTCGCGCAAGCGTGCGGCACGGACCTGGCCCCAATCGTTACGGCGCTCGGCCAGCGACTTGTGCGACAGCGCGCTCAACAAAGCTTGAGCAGCGTTGCGCGAGTCGGCCACCAACGCGACCTTCGGCGGGTAGTTGCGCACGGTCTGGTCAGGGTCGATGTCCACCCGCAGCAGCACGCCGGGAATCTCAAAACCGCCGGCGAAGGTGACGTCGTAATCGGTCTCGGCCAGCTCGGTGCCGATCGCCAATACCACGTCAGCCTCGGCCACCAGAGCGCGAGTGGCGACCAGGCTCTGGGTCGAGCCGATCAGCAGCGGATGGTTGGACTCGAGCATGCCTTTGGCATTGATGGTCAGGGCCACCGGGGCGTCCAGCAGTTCGGCCAGTTCAGTCAACTCGGCGGCGGCATCGATGGCACCGCCACCGGCGAGAATCAGTGGGCGCTTGGCACCGGCCAGCAGCGCGGTCATGCGGCTGATCGCACTCGGCGAGGCACCCGCGCGGTCGATGTTCACCGGGAGACTGCTGAGCAGGTCGTCGGCCTCTTCTACCAGCACGTCCAACGGAATTTCGATATGCACAGGGCGCGGACGACCGGCCTGGAACAGGGCAAAAGCACGGGCCAGTACGCCCGGCAACTCAGCCGCCGACATCAAGGTGTGGGAGAACGCCGCCACACCGCCGACCAATGCACTCTGGTTCGGCAGCTCGTGCAGCTTGCCGCGACCGCCGCCCAACTGGCTGCGCGATTGCACGCTGGAGATCACCAGCATCGGGATCGAGTCGGCGTAGGCCTGGCCCATGGCGGTGGTGATGTTGGTCATGCCAGGGCCGGTGATGATGAAGCACACACCCGGCTTGCCGCTGGTGCGAGCGTAACCGTCGGCCATGAAACCGGCGCCCTGTTCGTGACGCGGAGTGACGTGGTTGATGCTCGAACGGGCCAGCCCGCGGTACAGCTCCACGGTGTGAACCCCGGGAATGCCGAACACCTGCTCGACCCCGTAATCTTCGAGTAGCTTGACCAATACTTCGCCGCACGTCGCCATGTCTTTGCCCTTCTTGTTCGTTTGAGACGCCAGGCCTGCGCAGTGTTTATGATGCGTGGGCAGGTCCAGGGATGGCCTCATTGGAACGGGCGACACGTAGCCGCAACAATGGATAAAAAATCATACTAGCCATGTCCTCACGTCATACCTTGGATCCCAATGAAACGATTGCCTCCCCTGCCGGCGCTGCACACTTTTCTGATCACCGCGCAGTGCTGCAACTTCACCCGGGCTGCCGAACAGCTGTACATCACCCAAGGTGCGGTGAGCCGGCAGATCGCCGGGCTGGAAGAACATCTGGGTTATGAACTGTTCATTCGCCAGGCGCGCGGCCTCGACCTGACTGCCGAAGGACGGGAGTGGCTGCCACGGGTGCAGCAGATTTTCGGCTTGATCGACGAGGCGGTGGAGCAGATCGGCGAGAAGCGCGAAACCTTGCAACTCAAGGCCCCGACGTGTGTCATGCGCTGGCTGTTGCCGCGGCTGTTGCAGTGGCAAAGGGAGCGCCCGGACGTGCCGGTGGAATTGACCACCACGGTCAAACACGGCGTGGACTTTCATCGCGAGCAGTTCGATGCGGCCGTGGTGTATGGCGTGCCACCGGACACCTCACTGGCGGCCCATCGGCTGTTTGACGAACAACTGACGCCGGTCTGCTCCAAGCCGTTGCTCGAAGGTCCGGTGCCGCTGCTGACGCCGGAGGATCTGGAACAGCACATGTTGCTGCACCCGACCCGGGATGAACGGGACTGGAAGGCCTGGCTGGCAACGGCTGATATTCGCCTGAGCAATGTCGGCAAGGGTCAGCATTTCGAAACGCTGGATCTGGCGATGTCGATGGCGTCCCAAGGGACGGGGGTGGCGATTGGGGACTGGTCGTTGATTGGCGATGATTTGAGTGCCGGGCGGCTGGTCATGCCGTTTGACTTGAAGGTGAAGACCGGGTTGGCGTATTACCTGGTTTTCCCCGAGAAACCGGGGCCTTCGCCGAAGTTGAGGGAATTGATGGGGTGGTTGGTGGAGCAAGCCCAGTCACGTTGAGCCGAAACCCTGTAGCCGCTGGCGAAGCCTGCGGCTACAGGTTTGCGGTGCAGACCAGAGCGTGGGAACGATCAGCTACGGTGGGTTACCACTTCATCTGGCCCTTGGCGACTTTGGCGCTCAGTTCCAGGGAGCTTTCTTCACCCAGTGTCGGGTAGCGTTTTTTCATCGCGGCGATCAGTTCGGCAGCGTCTTTTGCCTTGGCGGTTTCTTCGTCGAACACCTTGATGTAATCGGCGGTGAACTGCACAGCGGCCAGCGAACGGGCGCTCTCACCCAGGTAATGACCCGGCACGATGGTTTTCGGCTTCAAGGTTTCGATCGCATGCAGCGTCATCAGCCAATCGGCATGGGATTGCGGCGTCTGGGTATCGGCCATCCACACGTGAATGTTTTCTGCGACGACGACGCCACCGACCACAGCCTTGATCGACGGAATCCACACAAAGGTGCGATCCGGTTGCTTGCCCTCAAGACCCACCACCTGCAGTTTCTGCCCTTCGAGCATCAGGCTGTCGCCCTTGAGGACATCCGGCACGATGGTTTTGGCTGGTACGTCAGTGCCCATTTTCGGCCCCCAGAACGCCAGTTTGCCGTCGACGGTTTTTTTGATGTGATCCACGGTTGGCTGCGAGGCGAGCACTTTGGCTTGGGGGAATGCGGCGATCAGGGTGTCGAGGCCGAAGTAGTAATCCGGGTCGCCGTGGCTGATGTAGATGGTGGTCAGTTGCTTGCCGCTGGCGCGGATTTTTTCCACAACCTGTTCAGCCTGGGATTTACCAAATTGTGCATCCACCAAAATCGCGTCTTTCTCGCCGCTGACCAACACCGAGGTCACCGGGAAGATCGCCTTGTCGCCTGGATTGTAGACATCCAGGGTCAGGGTCGATGCCGCCGCATGAGCCGCGAAGCCAAGAGCGGCGCTGGTCAGTAAAACGCGCTTGAGAGTAGTGAAACCGATCATCTGTTGCTCCGTTGTCGATGGCCAGGGTTGGCCGATGGCTCTGTAGGAGCTGACGAGTGAAACGAGGCTGCGATCTTGTGACTTTGCTTTTTAAAGGCAAGATCAAAAGATCGCAGCCTCGTTTCACTCGTCAGCTCCTACAGGGGACAGAGCTTAGTTGCATGACTCAGTACAAAAAATGCGATGCTGGAACATAGTTTGTTTCTGAAAGCGGGCAAATGATGGATCGTCTACAAGCAATGCGGGTGTTCGTCACGGTGGTTGACCTCGGCAGCCAGTCGGCCGCCGCCGATCATCTGGACCTGTCACGGCCAGTGGTTTCGCGTTATCTGGCGGAGCTGGAGGATTGGGTCGGCGCACGCCTGATGCACCGCACCACGCGCAAGCTGAGCCTGACCGCCGCCGGCAGTGAAATACTGCCCCGTTGTCGGCAGATGCTCGACCTGTCCACGGACATGCAAGCCGCCGTCAGCGAACCGGACGATGCGCCGCGTGGCCTGCTGCGGATCAGCGTCAGTACTTCGTTCGGTCAGGCACAACTGGCGGATGCCATGGCCGCTTACGTCAAACGTTACCCCGGCGTCAGCATCGACCTGCAGATGCTCGACCGCACGGTGAACCTGGTGGATGAGCGCATCGATCTGGCGATTCGCACCAGCAACGACCTGGACCCGAACCTGATCGCGCGGCGGCTGACGGTCTGCCGCTCGGTGATCTGCGCCTCCCCCGCTTATCTGCTCGAGCACCCGACGCCACGGCGGGTCGAGGACCTGAGCCAGCACAATTGCCTGACCCACACCTATTTCGGCAAAAGCCTCTGGCATTTCGAGGAGGACGGCGAGCCGGTGTCAGTGCCGGTGCAGGGCAACATCAGCGCCAACGAAGCCAGCACGCTGTTGCGAGCGACGATGGCCGGCGCCGGAGTGGCGATGCTCCCCAGTTATCAGGCCGGCGTGCATATCCACAGCGGCGAACTGATCCGCCTGCTGTCCCACGCTGAACCTCGGCAAATGAATGTTTACGCGGTGTATGCCTCACGCAAACACATGCCGGCGACGCTGCGCAGCATGCTGGATTTTCTGGTGCTCAGATTTCCGGAAGAACCGGCGTGGGACGCAAACTTGTAGGAGCTGGCGAAGCCTGCGATCTTTTGAACTTGATCTTTTCAGAGCCACAGAAGATTAAAAACAAGATCAAAAGATCGCAGGCTTCGCCAGCCTACACAACTCACCACCTCTGACCTATGCTGAAAGGAGTACCGAAGGGTATTCGTTCAGAGGTCAACGCCATGAACATCAAAACAAGAAGATACCTCGCCATTTTTATCACCTGCGCGGCCACACTCGCGCTGTATGGCACAGCGGCCTGGCGCGTCGAGGAGTTGCGGCAAATGCCCCGTGAATACGCGAGCTGCAACTTCGAGCGCTGCATTCCCCACAACGCGACCCTTAACGCCCTCAAGTAACGAAGGGGATCAGGCCTCGTTGTCCTGATCGGCCTTCAAACGGTCGCGAAATGCTTTGGGCGAGATCCCCACTCGTCGACGGAACAGGCGCGTGAAGTTGGTCGGATCAGAGAACCCCAGCACGTCGGACATCTCATAAATGGTCATGCTGGTATAGGTCAGCAAACGCTTGGCCTCCAGCAACTGACGCTCATGCATGATCTGCAACGCCGGTTGTCCCGCCAGCTCACGGCAGGTGCCATTGAGGTGGGACACGGAAATCCCCAACCGATGGGCCAGGTCCTCGACCTTGACGTGTTGGCGGTAGGTCTCTTCCACCAACTGGATAAAACCGTTGAGGTATTCCCGGGCACGCTGCGGACGCTGGCTGGCGTTGCGGCGGGAAATCACCTGGCGGCTGACCCACACCATGATCACGCTGACCAGCGAATGCATTAGCATTTCGCGTGCCGGTTGGTGGCCGGTGTATTCGCCTTGCAGCGCTGAAAACAGGCTGTTGAGGTATTCGCCTTCCTTGCCCGCCGGATAACTTTCGGCCTGCGCCAGGGCGTTCACAGCATTGCCCAGTTGCACCTGAAGATGGGCGACCAGCGGCGCCGCCAGGGTCACCACAAACCCTTCGACATCCTCGGAAAACCGATAGCCATGCACCGATAACGGCGGCAAAACCAGAATCGCCGGCTCGGTCAATTGCGTACGTTTACCTTCGATTTCAAGCTCTGCCTGACCTTTGAATACGAAGAGCAACTGGCACAAATCGGCGTGGCGGTGGGGTTTGATTTCCCATTGATGTTCGCGGCTGCGCTTGGAAATTGTTTCACAGTGCAGCAAGTCCGGGGTCGGCCAATCCAGGCTTTCACCGTAGAGCTTGAACACAGGAATCGAAGGTAGCTCAGGCTTGTTCATCACTTCAATCCAGGCCTCGAGGGGTAGCGGGCGATAATCGCACCGATTGGCAGAATGTACAGGTATCGGCTCAGTTTTCCCCTTCAATTGACAGACTCGCGGGGGAAAAATGCAAGCACTCGATCCATAAAAATAATTCACCGGCCATGGTCGCGTGGCGCTTGCGAGTCTTGAAAACAATGAAAACGCTGAAAACTCAAATCGCCATCATTGGCGCTGGCCCCTCCGGTTTACTGCTCGGCCAATTGCTCCATAACGCCGGCATCGACACCCTCATTCTTGAACGCCAGACCCCGGACTATGTGCTCGGACGAATCCGTGCCGGCGTCCTCGAACAAGGCATGGCAGAGCTGTTGCGCCAGGCCGGAGTGGGTCAGCGCATGGACGCCGAAGGGCTGGTCCACACCGGCTTCGAACTGGCCCTCGACGGGCGCCGGGTACACATCGATTTGCACGCCCTGACCGGCGGCAAAACGGTAATGATCTACGGCCAGACCGAGGTCACCCGCGACCTCATGGCCGCTCGTCGGGAGGCCGGTGCGCAGACGATTTACGAAGCAGGCAACGTCGTTGCTCACGGGATGAAAACCGAAGCGCCGTTCGTGACGTTTGAAAAAGACGGCGAGCTGTATCGACTCGATTGTGACTACATCGCCGGGTGCGACGGTTTTCATGGCGTGACGCGGCAGTCGATTCCCGCCGAGTGCCTGAAAGTCTTTGAGCGGATCTACCCGTTTGGCTGGCTCGGCATCCTCGCTGACACGCCGCCCGTTCACGAAGAACTGGTCTACGCCCGCCACGCGCGCGGTTTTGCCCTGTGCAGCATGCGATCGGCGACCCGCACCCGGTACTACCTTCAGGTGCCTGCCTTTGATCAAGTCGAGGACTGGTCCGATCAACGCTTCTGGGATGAACTCAAGTCCCGCTTGCCTGAAGCCTTGGCCGACAACCTGATAACGGGGCCGTCTATCGAAAAAAGCATCGCCCCGTTACGCAGTTTTGTCGTAGAACCGATGCAGTACGGGCGGATGTTTTTGGTCGGTGACGCCGCGCACATTGTCCCGCCCACTGGCGCCAAGGGCCTGAACCTGGCGGCGAGCGACGTCAGTACGCTGTTCACTATTCTGCTGAAGGTTTACCGAGAGGGTCGGTTGGATTTGCTGGAGAAATACTCCGAGGTCTGTTTGCGCCGGGTGTGGAAAGCCGAACGGTTTTCCTGGTGGATGACCTCGATGCTGCACCGCTTCGATGATCACGACGCCTTCAGTCAGCGCATCGCCGAGTCAGAACTTGCTTACTTCGTCGACTCCGAGGTCGGCAGAAAAACCATTGCAGAAAATTACGTCGGCCTTCCTTACGAGGCTATCGAATAGCCTGCTACCGACTTACACTGGCGAGCATCCCCGCTCGCCTTGCGCTTGCGGGTCAATCACTGCCCGCAGGTTTTAACCCGTGACCAATCTCAACCAGCCTGAAGCGACCAAACCGGCCATTCGCAGCGTGTTGATCGCCCTGATGCTGGCGATCTTTCTGGGCGCGCTGGACCAGACCATCGTCGCCGTGTCGATGCCGGCCATCTCCGCACAATTCAAGGACGTCAACCTGCTGGCCTGGGTGATTTCCGGCTACATGGTGGCGATGACGGTGGCCGTGCCGATCTACGGCAAATTGGGCGATCTGTACGGTCGTCGCACGTTGATGCTGTTCGGCATGGGGTTGTTCACGATTGCATCGTTTTTCTGCGGCATGGCCCAGAGCATGGAGCAACTGGTGCTGGCGCGAATTGTTCAAGGCATTGGCGCTGGCGGGATGATTTCGGTCAGCCAGGCGATCATCGGTGACATCGTCCCGCCCCGGGAGCGTGGCCGCTATCAAGGCTATTTCAGCAGCATGTACGCCGTGGCCAGTGTGGCCGGCCCGGTGCTCGGAGGCTACATGACCGAGTACTTGTCGTGGCGCTGGGTGTTTTTGATCAATCTTCCGTTGGGCCTCGGTGCCTGGCTGGTGGCCAATCGAACGTTGGTGGGTTTGCCTGTGCCTCAACGCAAACCGATCATTGATTACCTCGGTACAGTGCTGATGATCATCGGTTTGACCGCCTTGCTGCTGGGCATCACTCAGGTCGGTCAGGGCCATTCGTGGCGCAGTGCCGAAGTGCTGGGCTTGCTCGGTTGCGCAGTGTTAGTGCTGGCGCTGTTTGTCTGGCATGAACGCCGGGCGCGGGAGCCATTGTTGCCGATGCATTTGTTCGCCAACCGCAATGCGATCCTGTGCTGGTGCACGATTTTCTTTACCAGTTTCCAGGCGATCTCGCTGATTGTGCTGATGCCGCTGCGCTTTCAGAGCGTTACCGGCGCCGGGGCCGATAGCGCCGCGTTACACCTGTTGCCGCTGGCGATAGGTTTGCCGATCGGCGCCTATTTCGCCGGCCGCCGGACCTCAGTGACCGGGCGCTACAAACCGATGATCCTGACCGGCGCCCTGCTCATGCCGATCTCGATTCTCGGTATGGCGTTCAGTCCTCCCCAGGCATTTGTGCTCAGTAGTCTGTTTATGTTGCTCAGCGGGATCGCCAGCGGCATGCAATTCCCGACTTCATTGGTCGGGACGCAGAACTCGGTGGAACAGCGCGATATCGGCGTCGCCACCAGCACCACCAACCTGTTCCGCTCCCTGGGCGGCGCGGTGGGTGTGGCGTTGATGTCAGCACTGCTGCTGGCGTTGTTGCAGGACTCAAGTTTCGCCCACCTGGCGGGCTCGTCGATGATTGCCGAGGGCAGCTCGGGGAATGTGCTGCTCGACGGCTTAAACGCCGCGCCGGGGGATGCGCAAAACGCCTTGCGCGCCGAACTGCTGCTGACCTTCCGGCATTTGTTGATGGTCAGCGCGGCGGTGTCGCTGCTGGGGCTGGCGGCAGCGATCGCCATGCCAAACAGGGTGTTGCGTGGGCGCGAGGATAAGGTCCGGTAGATAGACCGAAGCGCCTGCATTCGCGAGCAGGCTCGCTCCCACATTGGATCTGTGTCGTACACAAATGCTGTGATCACTGGAGATCTACTGTGGGAGCGAGCCTGCTCGCGAATGCGGCCTGTCAGGCACCACCATTCAAGGGCTGTAATACCCGACAGCCACCAGAAAATGCCCGACCTTTTTCAGGTAGGCATGCTTGTCCTCGACCTTGCCGGTCACCGGGTTTTTCCAGCGGTAGGCGTATTCGCCGTAGTCCTGCTTGCCAATCAACGCCAGGATTGGCTCGCCCACCGGTTTGCCTTCAGGGTCCTTGATCTTGCTGAAATCGGTATTGATCAACCTCAAGTTGGTGCCGTGGGCGACGTAACGCTGGGTATTCAGGTCGACGACAAAGACGTACAGGTCATCCTGCAAGTAACCGCCCTTGAGAGAGTTGATGGCCGTGAGTGTGCCCTTCTCATCCTTGGCCAGATCAGTCGCCGCTTTGTTCAGCAAGGCCATCGCCTGTTCCGCTGACGCCCGTGGCAAGTAGTAACCCACCGCGAGGATCCGCTGACCGATGCGCTGGTAGAACACATGCTTGCGTTCGACCTTGCCGTCGGACCAGTTCTGCCAGCGATATTCAGCCTGCTGAATGCTATTGCCCTCCGGCACGTTCAAGGCGGCTTTGAAGGTTTTCTGCAAATCCGGCCCGAGCACATCGGACACATCACGGCCAATCAACGCCGAAGACGGGCCACCGCTGGCGAGCATCACGCCCTTGGTGTCGACCACGAACACGTAACGATCCTTGTCGACAAATTCACCTTGGCGACTGAAGGCAGCGAAGGCCTTGTCGCCATTGTCGTGGTAGTAGGCCAAGGCTTTTTCCAGCAAGGCTTTTGCTGCCTGGCTATCGTCCTTTTCCGTGCCGGCGGCTTGAGCCTGGCCCAGGCACAGCAAAAGCATCACGCCGAGCAAGGCCAACCTATGCAAAAACCCCATTGCGCATCCCTCGTTCTTGTTGGTGTTTCAAGAGCGTAGACGGCAATGGGGCATGTATGGATATTCAGCGAATCGCAGTGTGTAAGGAAATCATTCCCGATGAATCCGGGAATGATTCATGGCTCAAGGCCGGGCGCGGAGCTGCTGCTGCAGATTCTGGATCTGCGCTTGAAGGGTGTTGATGTTGCGGGTGACCTGGCCACGGAAGGCGTCGAACTCAGCGGTGTTGGTCGCCCCTTGAGCAGGTGTCGGACGGTTGTCTTGCTCACTTTTGAGGACAATGACTTCCTGCTCCAGACGCTCGATGGCGGCGCTCGGGTTGCCTTGCTTCTTCAGTGCGACGATGTCGGATCCGAGGCTTTTCAGCTGTGCGTCGAATTTGTCTGTGTCCGCCGGGGCACTTTTCAGCACGGCTACGTCGCTGATCAAGACTTTGACCTGAGCCTGCAATTGAATGGTGGCAGTCTGTTGCTCAGTGGTCTGAGCGGTCATCTGCGCCAAGTGTTTGTCCAGCTCGGTGGTCTGCGCGGTCATCTGCGCCAGACGCTTGTCCAGATCGGTGGTCTGGCCGAGAACGCCTTGCTGCTGTTTGCTCTGATCCTGGAGTTTGCTTTCCAGCTGCTTGATTTGCAGCTTCAAGGCTTCGCTGTCGCTGCTGACGTTGGTCTGGCTGGCTACAACCTTGCCGGAAATGTCCTGCAAGCGCCCCGCCGCATCCTCACTGATACGCGCGAAACTTTCCTGGGTCGCCACCAATTGCTGTTCCATCAGCGAGAGCTGCTGAAAGCTCCACCAGGCAAGACCTGCAAACGCAAAGAACAAGGCACCCACCAATGCCCACAGCGGGCCGGTGCTCGCGCTTTTGACTTTGACGACTGGCGCGGTCCGCGAATGTACGGAGGTACGAGCGGTGGTCGGAAAATCATCGTCGTCGAGGCTTTTGGCACGCAGGCTCGGTACATCGTCGAAGTCGTCGTTGGCATCGTTACGCATGGACATTGAGTCAACCTTTGTGGAACGCGGTGATGGCTTGATGCGGCGCAGTATAACCCCCACTGCCGCATCGATTGACCCTGAACCCCGAACTCGGTTCAGTGTTGCCGCTCGTAACCCTGAGTCAGTGAATGTCCTGGGCCTTCCACCAGCCACAGAATTCATCGAGGGCGGTCCAGAGACTGACTTTGGGATCGTAGTCCAGATAATGCCGGGCGCGGCTGATGTCCAGGGTGAAATTTTTGTTCATGACCTGCATGCCCAGTCGCGACAGGGTCGGTTCGGGACGACCGGGCCACACCTTGCACACCCCCTCGTTGAGCGCCGCCACGGTGTAGGCCAAACCGTAGGAACGGTAGCGGGTGACCTGTGGGACTTCCATCTTGCGCATCACGTAATTGACCACGTCCCACAGCGGCACCGGCGTGCCGTTGCTTATGTTGTAGGCCTTGCCCAAGGCCGAACCGCTGGCCAGCAAACTGCTGAGCAACGCTTCATTGAGGTTTTGCACGCTGGTGAAATCGACCTTGTTCAGGCCGTTACCGATGATGGCGAGCCGTCCCTTGCGTTGCATGTTCAGCAATCTCGGGAAGATGCTCATGTCGCCGGCCCCCGTGACGAAACGCGGGCGCAGGGCCAGGGTTTCAAGACCGAATTCCTGCGCGCCGAAAACCTTCTGTTCGGCCAGGTATTTGGTCGCGGCGTAGGGATGTTTGAAGCGCTTGGGCACCTGTTCTTCGGTCAGCCCCAGATGATCGCGGCCATCAAAGTAGATCGACGGCGACGACAAGTGCACCAGTCGTCGAACCCGCTGTTTCAGGCAGGCCTCGACCACGTTTTCCGTGACCTGCACGTTGCCTTGATGAAAGTCCTGATAACGCCCCCACAAGCCGACCGCGCCGGCGCAATGCACCACGGCTTCGACGTCTGAGCACAGGTCGCGCGCCAGTTCCGGCTCGCTCAAGTCGCCCTGGATGAACTCGGCGCCACGGCGCACCAGATGCTCCACGCTTTCCGCCCGGCGACCGTTGACCCGCACGTCCAGGCCCTGCTCCAGGGCGAAACGCGCAAAGCGCCCGCCGATGAAACCGCTTGCGCCGGTGACCAGAATCTTCATGAATTGCTCCGAATATTTCGTTTTTTGCGTATTGCGTGAGGTCTTGACGCTGCCTATCAGTCCAACGGCACCAGCCATTGCTTTGACGAGCGCACCAACTGATCGGTCAGTAACCCCAGCAACTGACCGCCATTGCGCCAATGATGCCAGTACAGCGGCACATCGATCGGCCTATCTGGCAAAAGCTCCACCAGTACACCGCGCTCCAGTTGCTCGCGCACCTGCAGTTCAGGCACCAGGCCCCAACCGAGTCCCGCTTCTGTGAGGCGGATGAAGCCTTCGGACGAGGGGCATAGATGGTGTTCGAATCCGCCATCGACGCCGAGGGAGGCGAGGTAGCGATGCTGTAGGAAATCGTCAGGGCCAAAGACCAGCGCTGGCGTTTTCGACAACAGATCGGCACGCACACCTTCAGGAAAATGCCGGGCAATGAACGTCGGACTGGCCAACGCACGGTAGCGCATGGCCCCCAGCAAAACGCTGCGCGCTCCGGCCACCGGTCGCTCACTGGCGCAGACACACGCCGCGACTTCACCGGCGCGCATGCGTTTGAGGCCGACGGTCTGGTCTTCGACCACCAGATCGAGCAGCAGATGCTGCTGCGCACAAAAATCCCCAACCGCCACGGCCCACCACGTGGCGAGGCTGTCGGCATTCAAAGCGATGCGCAGGCGTTCCGGCAGGCCTTCTTCGTCGAGAGCCGGCACCAGGGTTTGCAAGTCCCGTTCAAGCAAACGCACCTGCTGCACATGGTTGAGCAGTCGTCGACCGATTTCGGTGGGCGCTGGCGGTGTAACCCGCACCAGCACCGGTTGACCGACCCGCGCCTCGAGCAATTTGATGCGTTGAGAGATCGCCGATTGGGATAAACCCAACACCTGCGCAGCACGTTCGAAACCGGCCTGCTCGACCACCGCAGCCAGAGCAGAAAGCAATTTATAGTCGAACATCAGTTTTCCTAATGAGCGATCAGCATGATTGGTTTTTCTTATACAGCTTTGCACCGGAGAATGGCCAGCAAGAACTCTTGAACAAGGATCATCGATATGGCTGGCGAAACTTCATTGGCAACCCTGCTGCGCAGCATGAGCCCGCAACTCAACGTCGGCGAATACGTGTTCTGCACCCTGCGCGACGGCAAGTTGCCCGCGGGCCTTGAGATCGTCGGCAGTTTCCGCGAGCAGGAAGGTCTGACAGTGATTCTGGAACGTTCCCACGCCGAGAAGGCCGGTTTCAGTTTCGATTACATCGCGGCCTGGATCACCTTGAACGTGCACTCGGCCCTCGAAGCCGTCGGCCTGACCGCCGCGTTCGCCACGGCATTAGGCCAGGCCGGCATCAGTTGCAACGTGATTGCCGGCTATTACCACGACCATTTATTCGTCGGCCAGGCCGATGCCGAACGCGCCCTGCACGTGCTGCGGGATCTGGCGGCCAACGCGGAGTAAACATCTTATGTGGCAAAGCTATGTGAACGGCCTGCTGGTGGCCGCGGGGCTGATCATGGCGATCGGTACTCAGAATGCGTTTGTGTTGGCTCAGAGCCTCAGGCGCGAACATCACCTGCCAGTGGCGGCGCTGTGCGTCACCTGCGATGCACTGCTGGTGGCCGCCGGGGTATTCGGCCTGGCGACGGTGCTGGCGCAAAACCCGACGTTGCTGGCGGTCGCCCGTTGGGGTGGCGCGGCGTTTCTGATTTGGTATGGCAGCCTGGCGTTGCGTCGGGCCTGCTCGAAACAGAGCCTGCAACAAGGTGAAAACCAGACTGTGCGCTCGTTGCGCGCGGTGATGCTCAGCGCGCTGGCCGTGACGTTCCTCAACCCGCACGTTTATTTGGATACCGTGTTGCTGATCGGCTCCCTCGGCGCGCAACAAACAGAGCCCGGCGCTTATGTGGTGGGCGCCGCGAGTGCGTCGTTGTTGTGGTTTTTCACCTTGGCATTAGGCGCCGCATGGTTGGCGCCATGGCTGGCCCGGCCAAGCACCTGGCGGATTCTCGATCTGTTGGTAGCGGTGATGATGTTTGCGGTGGCCTTTCAATTAATCGTCGCCCCCTGAATATTCCAAAAGGCTCTGGAACCTCTATCCCACACAGTTGTTGCGTGGTTATGCCGCACCCCCGGTGCTATGATCCGAACCCGGCGCCGCAAAGAGTACAAACTCCACGGCGCTTGTCTGGCCGCCCGTGATCGGCCTTGCGCTCACCGCAACTGACCTGATTAGGAGAATCATCATGGCTTTCGAATTGCCGCCGCTGCCTTACGCACACGATGCCCTGCAGCCGCACATTTCCAAGGAAACTCTGGAATTTCACCACGACAAGCACCACAACACCTACGTCGTGAACCTGAACAACCTGGTGCCAGGCACCGAGTTCGAAGGCAAGACCCTGGAAGAAATCGTCAAGTCTTCCTCGGGCGGCATCTTCAACAACGCCGCTCAGGTCTGGAACCACACTTTCTACTGGAACTGCCTGGCGCCAAACGCCGGCGGTCAACCAACCGGCGCACTTGGCGACGCGATCAACGCAGCCTTCGGTTCGTTCGACAAGTTCAAGGAAGAATTCAGCAAGACTTCCATCGGCACCTTCGGTTCCGGTTGGGGCTGGCTGGTGAAAAAGGCTGACGGTTCCCTGGCCCTGGCCAGCACCATCGGCGCCGGCAACCCGCTGACCAGCGGCGACACCCCGCTGCTGACCTGCGACGTCTGGGAACACGCTTACTACATCGACTACCGCAACCTTCGTCCAAAATACGTCGAAGCGTTCTGGAACCTGGTCAACTGGAAATTCGTGGCTGAGCAGTTCGAAGGTAAAACCTTCACCGCTTAAGATCGACGCCAGTCAAAAAAACCCGGCTTTTGCCGGGTTTTTTTTGGGCGCTGGAAATGTGTTGCCTGTCAGGCCGTCTTCATCGGAACGCCTATTGCTGCGGGTCGACGATATCCAACGCCCGATTCACGGCCAAGTCCGCCAACATGACGATCTGCGCGATGGCCAGCGCCGTACTGCGCTGGGAGCCGGTCAGGTAGGTGGCGAGATCACTAGCCATGACACTCGCCGAGGCCAATGACTCACAGGCGTGGGCCAGGAGGGATTCGGTATCCATGTCCGGGGAAATCATGTACATGGGGCTCGGGCTGTAGGGTGGGTCTGGTATTAATTTATCCATAAAAAATTCCTCACGCGTTGAGGGCCACCAATTACCGTTCTCACGCGGTGGAGAGGTGGCAGCTATGTGCGGGGTGAGAAACCGGTTATGGACACCCGGACCAGACAAAAGTCTGCCCGCACACAGCCGCCATAACGCATTTACGACAGGATAAGCTGGCGGCAATTATGCGTGTACGGGCTCTGTATGACCATAAGTTGCCGGGTTCTCACACCCGATCGCTGAGTTTTCAGCGA
This sequence comes from Pseudomonas sp. MDT1-17, assembly GCF_054898105.1. NCBI lineage: Bacteria > Pseudomonadati > Pseudomonadota > Gammaproteobacteria > Pseudomonadales > Pseudomonadaceae > Pseudomonas > Pseudomonas sp. MDT1-17. Next base: position 5,277,646 of record NZ_JBUBVM010000001.1, read on the forward strand.
CAGCCAAAAGGTTATTGACCCCGCTTCCGACAGGCAACCTGAAAACTGCGTGGGAAAGGTCTGGCGTTTTTACAGTTCAATAAACACAAAAGCGGAACCTGTGGGAGCGAGCTTGCTCACGATAGCGGTTTGTCAGTCACAAAGATGTTGAATGTGCTGCCGTCATCGCGAGCAAGCTCGCTCCCACAGGGGATGGATGTTTGGCAGAAAGAGATTGGTCGGCTGTCAGCGCTTCTCACCACTCAACAGGCCGAGCGTTAGCTCGCCTGCAGCTCTTGATCTTGATCCACCCGCCCCTTCGGGAGGCTGAGTGGAGGTGTTCATCTGGGGGCAGGCGCGCAGCGCCGTTCGACGCAGTCGAACACATCGAGAGGAGGTTGAAGCGAAGCCAACCGGAGGCGATGCCCCCAGATGAATACCGGAACGAAGGAACGCCGAGCCTAGGCGAGGGGCCGGACGCTCGGGGCGAGACCTTTGCTTCCTTTGGGGCGTTTGCCAAAGGGAGTTGCCGTAAGGGCGAAACCATTAGCGGCCGTTACCGCAGAAATGGATATGTACACAGGGTGCATCCGCAGAAACCAGGGCAATTTCCCACGATGAAACCAGCGTTAAGCCCCTTGCCCCAACGCCACAGCCGTCTAACATCAACCAAACGGAAAATATGTCCACATCCCCCTCAAGTTGAAGGACTCAACAACCGACACAGTACAAATAGCGCAAATACCCCAAACGACAGTATTTCGGCCAAGCTACAGGCAAAACCCGATGTGATTGATTGTCCCTTTGACTGACATCACCGGATTGCCAATACTCATGGCAACTTGACGCTACCCGCACGGAACAAGGAATGACTCTTTGAAGCTGGAACTCAAGAACAGCTTGTCGGTGAAGTTGCTCCGGGTCGTGCTCCTGTCGGCATTGATCGTCGGCGTGGTCTTGAGCTGCGCGCAGATCGTTTTCGATGCCTATAAAACACGCCAGGCCGTGGCCAGCGATGCCCAACGCATCCTCGACATGTTCCGCGACCCCTCGACCCAGGCCGTCTACAGCCTGGACCGCGAGATGGGCATGCAGGTGATCGAAGGCCTGTTTCAGGACGACGCTGTGCGCAAGGCCTCCATTGGCCATCCCAACGAGGCCATGCTCGCGCAAAAGTCTCGCGAGTTGCAGCATTCCGGCAGTCGCTGGCTGACCGACCTGATTCTCGGCAATGAACGCGCCTTCACCACCCAATTGGTGGGTCGCGGCCCTTACAGCGAGTATTACGGCGACCTGAGCATTACCCTCGACACCGCCACCTACGGCCAGGGTTTCATCGTCAATTCGGTGATCATCTTCATCTCTGGCGTGTTGCGCGCCCTGGCCATGGGGCTGGTGCTGTACCTGGTCTATCACTGGCTGCTGACCAAACCGCTGTCGCGAATCATCGAGCACCTCACGGAAATCAATCCGGATCGCCCCAGCGAACACAAAATCCCGCTGCTCAAGGGGCATGAAAAGAACGAACTGGGGATCTGGATCAACACCGCCAACCAGTTGCTCGAGTCCATCGAGCGCAACACCCATTTGCGCCACGAAGCGGAAAACAGCCTGCTTCGCATGGCCCAGTACGACTTCCTCACCGGTCTGCCGAACCGCCAGCAATTGCAGCAGCAACTGGACAAAATCCTGGTAGACGCCGGCAGGTTGCAACGTCGGGTCGCGGTATTGGTGGTCGGCCTGGACGACTTCAAGGGCATCAACGAACAATTCAGCTACCAGACCGGCGACCAACTGCTGCTGGCCCTCGCCGATCGCCTGCGAGCTCACAGCGGACGCCTCGGCGCCCTCGCCCGCCTTGGCGGCGACCAGTTCGCCCTGGTTCAGGCCGATATCGAACAACCCTACGAAGCAGCCGAACTGGCCCAAAGCATTCTCGATGACCTGGAAGCGGCGTTCGCCCTCGATCATCAAGAGATTCGCCTGCGCGCCACCATCGGCATCACCCTGTTCCCCGAGGACGGTGACAGCACCGAGAAACTGCTGCAAAAAGCCGAGCAGACCATGACCCTGGCCAAGACTCGCTCGCGCAACCGTTATCAGTTCTATATCGCCAGCGTCGACACCGAGATGCGCCGCCGTCGCGAGCTGGAAAAAGACCTGCGCGACGCCTTGGCCCGTGACCAGTTCTACCTCGTCTACCAGCCGCAGATCAGCTATCGCGATCACCGGGTGGTGGGTGTCGAGGCGCTGATTCGCTGGCAGCATCCCGAGCACGGGCTGGTTCCGCCAGACTTGTTTATCCCCCTGGCCGAGCAGAACGGCACCATCATTGCCATCGGTGAATGGGTGCTGGATCAGGCGTGCAAGCAATTGCGCGACTGGCATGACCAGGGTTTCGTCGACCTGCGCATGGCGGTGAACCTGTCCACGGTGCAACTGCACCACGCCGAGTTGCCACGGGTGGTCAACAATCTGCTGCAGATGTACCGCCTGCCGCCCCGCAGCCTGGAGCTTGAAGTCACCGAAACCGGCCTGATGGAAGACATCAGCACGGCCGCCCAGCACCTGCTCAGCCTGCGCCGCTCCGGCGCGCTGATCGCGATCGACGATTTCGGCACCGGTTACTCGTCATTGAGCTATCTGAAAAGCCTGCCACTGGACAAGATCAAGATCGACAAGAGCTTCGTTCAGGACCTGCTCGATGACGACGACGATGCGACCATCGTTCGGGCCATCATCCAGTTGGGCAAGAGCCTGGGCATGCAGGTGATTGCCGAAGGCGTGGAAACCGCCGAGCAAGAGGCCTACATCATCTCCGAAGGCTGTCACGAAGGGCAGGGCTACTTCTACAGCAAGCCGCTGCCGGCGCGGGAATTGAGCGCGTATCTGAAACAGGCTCAGCGCAGTAACGCGGCTATTTTGTAAACATCACAAGATCGCAGCCTCGTTTCACTCGACAGCTCCTACATTGGACCTCGTGCCTCTGTAGGAGCTGTCGAGTGAAACGAGGCTGCGATCTTTTAATCCCGCCACGCATCTTCCCGTGAATAAGAAATATTTCCAGGTACAACCCTTTACACATAATGCGAAAGATTTGCATTATGTCGCAGCTTTGCGCGCTCGCCGCGCCATTCCACCCCCTCTCGAAGCAGGATGTTCGCCATGATTCGTATGCCTCTGGCTACCGCCAGTCTGTTGGCCATCGCTATTTCCCTCGCCGGCTGTGGCGAAGGCAAAGACAAAGCTGTCGCTGCGCAGGCGCCGACTCCGGCGGCCAGCACCACAGCCCCGGCCGCTGCTACTGCGCCTGCCGCTGCCGGTAAAGTCGACGAAGCAGCTGCCAAAGCCGTTGTCGCACATTACGCCGACATCGTCTTCGCCGTTTACAGCGATGCCGAATCCACCGCGAAGACCCTGCAAACCGCCATCGACGCCTTCCTCGCCAAGCCGAACGCCGACACGCTGAAAGCTGCCAAGGCTGCCTGGGTTGCTGCCCGCGTCCCTTACCTGCAGAGCGAAGTATTCCGCTTCGGCAACACCATCATCGACGACTGGGAAGGTCAGGTGAACGCCTGGCCACTGGACGAAGGCCTGATCGACTACGTCGACAAATCCTATGAGCACGCACTGGGCAACCCGGGCGCCACGGCCAATATCATCGCCAACACTCAAGTTCAGGTCGGCGAAGACAAGATCGACGTGAAAGACATCACCCCGGCAAAACTCGCCAGCCTGAACGAGCTGGGTGGTTCCGAGGCCAACGTTGCCACCGGCTACCACGCCATCGAATTCCTGCTCTGGGGCCAGGACCTGAACGGCACCGGCCCTGGCGCCGGCAACCGTCCAGCGTCCGACTACCTGGAAGGCAAAGGCGCAACCGGCGGTCATAACGATCGTCGTCGCGCTTATCTGAAGTCCGTGACCCAACTGCTGGTCAGCGACCTGGAAGAAATGGTCGGTAACTGGAAGCCGAACGTGGCCGACAACTACCGCGCCACCCTGGAAGCCGAGCCTGCCGAAAGCGGCCTGCGCAAAATGCTGTTCGGCATGGGCAGCCTGTCCCTGGGCGAACTGGCCGGCGAGCGCATGAAGGTTTCCCTGGAAGCCAACTCCCCGGAAGACGAACACGACTGTTTCAGCGACAACACCCACAACTCGCAGTTCTACGATGCCAAAGGCATTCGTAACGTGTACCTGGGCGAGTACACCCGCGTCGACGGCACCAAAATGACCGGCGCCAGCCTGTCGTCCCTGGTAGCCAAGGCTGACTCGGCTGCCGACTCCGCGCTGAAAACTGACCTGGCTGCGACCGAAGCCAAGATGCAGGTTATCGTCGATCACGCCAACAAGGGTGAGCATTACGACCAGTTGATCGCTGCCGGCAACACGGCTGGCAACCAGATCGTGCGCGACGCTATCGCTTCCCTGGTCAAGCAGACGGGTTCGATCGAAGCCGCCGCTGGCAAATTGGGCATCAGCGACCTGAACCCGGACAACGCTGATCACGCGTTCTGATCAACGCTGTCTGAGTGACTAAGAGGCGACCTTCGGGTCGCCTTTTTGCTGCCTGCTAAACACTGGCCATTGTGGGAGCGGGCTTGCTCGCGAAGGCGGACTGACAGCCAACATCAATGTTGAATGTCAAACCGCTTTCGCGAGCAAGCCCGCTCCCACATTGGATTGTGCTGGGAACGATTGCCCCACATCAACCAAACGATAATTCCTCTTATTCAAACTCCCCTGCCCTGTTAGACTTTGCGCCCTTGTTTTGCTCGTCTTGCAGGATGTCTGATGCCCTCGCTGCCTCTTCGCTTGTCCGCACTGTTGCTGGCCCTGGGCCTGAGTGCCTGCGATGACGCCCCAAAGTTCACCCAAGCCGAACCCGGTGAAGCCCGGTCCGGTGGCAGCGCGACCGTGCGCAAGACCGATCAGAACTCGTTTTCCCTGCCGTCCGCGAATCTGCCACCGTCACGGCGCGTGGACTTCAGCGTTGGCAACAGCTTCTTCCGCAATCCCTGGGTAATCGCCCCGTCGACCACCACCGCCCGGGATGGCCTCGGCCCATTGTTCAACACCAACGCCTGCCAGAACTGCCACATCAAGGACGGTCGCGGTCATCCGCCCACGCCTGATGCGCAGAACGCCGTGTCGATGCTGGTGCGCCTGTCGATTCCCGATGCACCGACGTATGCCAACGTCATCGAGCAGCTCGGTGTCGTCCCGGAGCCGGTCTACGGCGGACAATTCCAGGACATGGCCGTGCCCGGTGTCGCCCCGGAAGGCAAAGTGCGCGTCGAATACACCCCTGTTCCGGTCCGCTTCAAGGACGGCACCGAAGTCGAGTTGCGCAAGCCGACGCTGCAGATCACCCAGCTCGGCTACGGCCCGATGCACCCTGACACCCGTTTCTCGGCGCGTGTCGCACCGCCGATGATTGGCCTGGGTCTGCTGGAAGCGATCCCAGACGAGGCGATCCTTGCCAATGCCGAGGCTCAGGCAAAAGACAAAAACGGCATCGCCGGACGCCCGAACCGGGTCTGGGATGACACGCAGCAGAAAACCGTCCTCGGGCGATTTGGCTGGAAGGCCGGGCAGCCGAACCTCAATCAACAAAATGTTCATGCGTTTTCCGGTGACATGGGCCTCACCACGAGCCTGAGACCCGTCGACGACTGCACCGACACGCAAACCGCCTGCAAGCAGGCACCGAATGGCAATGGCCCGGAGGGCGAGCCGGAAGTCAGCGATAACATTCTGCGTCTGGTGTTGTTCTACAGCCGTAACCTCGCCGTACCAGCACGTCGGGATGTCAGCGCTCCCGACGTGCTGGCCGGCAAGAATCTGTTTTTCCAGGCCGGGTGCCAGTCCTGCCATACCCCGAAATACACCACCGCCGCCAACGCCGCCGAACCTGAACTGGCCAATCAAGTGATTCGCCCGTACAGCGATCTGCTGCTGCACGACATGGGCGACGGTCTGGCCGACCACCGTACCGAATTCCAGGCCAGCGGCCGCGACTGGCGCACCCCGCCGTTGTGGGGCATCGGCCTGACGCAGGCGGTCAATGGCCACACCCAGTTTTTGCATGACGGCCGCGCACGCAATCTGCTCGAAGCCGTGCTTTGGCATGGCGGCGAAGCAACAGCGGCGCAGCAACAGGTTTTGTCTTTCAATGCCGAGCAGCGCGCTGCGTTGCTGGCCTTTTTGAATTCCCTTTAATACGTATTCCATAGCGGGAGCCCGACATGTTCCGTCCCAAATTGTTGTTCACCAGCCTTGCCGCGCTAGCCTTGGGCGCCTGTTCGCCGCAGGATCCGCAGGCCGTTACTTCGGCGGCCATCGCCAAGCAAGTGATCCTGCCGACCTACAGCCGCTGGGTAGAAGCCGACCGTCAACTGGCGGTCAGCGCCCTGGCCTTCTGCGAAGGCAAGGAAAACCTCAACACCGCCCGTGCCGACTTCCTGCATGCGCAGAAAGCCTGGGCCGAGCTGCAACCGCTGCTGATCGGCCCGCTGGCCGAGGGCAACCGTTCGTGGCAGGTGCAGTTCTGGCCGGACAAGAAAAACCTCGTGGGCCGTCAGGTCGAGCAACTGGTCACCGCGCAGCCGCAGATCGATGCCGCTGCTTTGGCCAACTCCAGCGTTGTGGTTCAAGGCCTTTCCGCCTACGAATACATCCTGTTCGACAGTAAGCCAGACGTGGCCAACGACGCGCAGAAAGCCAAGTACTGCCCGCTGCTGAAAGCGATTGGCGAGCGCCAGAAACTGTTGGCCGAAGACATTCTGAAAAGCTGGAACAACACCGACGGCATGCTCGCGCAGATGAGCAAATTCCCGAACCAGCGCTACGCCGATTCCCACGAAGCCATCGCCGATCTGCTGCGCGTGCAAGTCACCGCCCTCGACAGCCTGAAGAAAAAACTCGGCACGCCGATGGGCCGTCAGACGAAGGGTGTGCCGCAACCGTTCCAGGCCGATGCCTGGCGCAGCAAGTCATCCCTGACCGGCCTCGAAGCCAGTCTCGCCGCCGCCAAAACAGTATGGGAAGGCGTCGACAATAAAGGCCTGCGCGGTCTGTTGCCGAACGAGCAAAAACCCTTGGCCGACAAGATCGACGCCGCTTACGCCGCATCCCTGAAACTGTTCGCCAGCAACCAGCGCCCGCTGACCGAAATGCTCGGCGATGACGCCGGTCGCCAGCAACTCAACGATATCTACGACAGCCTCAACGTCGTCCACCGCCTGCACGAAGGCGAACTGGCCAAGGCGCTGGGCATCCAACTGGGCTTCAACGCCAACGACGGTGACTGATGAGGGCAAGTTCAATGCTGCGACGCCAGGCTCTGACGTTAGGTAGTTTGCTGCTGGGTGCGGTGACGCTGGGCGGCTGGACGCTGTTCAAGCAGAAGGACAAAAGCCCGCTGCTGCTCTCGGCGCGGGACGATAGCGACGGCAAACATTACGCTGTCGGGTATCGGCTGGACGGCACCCGGGTGTTTGCCACCCAGGTCGGCCAGCGTTGCCACGACATCATCAACCACCCGACGCTGCCGATTGCGCTGTTTGTCGCCCGCCGTCCTGGTACCGAGAGTTACCTGATCGACCTGCGCGACGGCACGCTGCTGCAAACCGTGGTCTCACGACCGAACCGGCACTTCTACGGTCACGCGGTGATTCACAAGAGCGGCGACTGGCTGTACGCCACCGAGAACGACACCTCCGATCCGGGTCGAGGCTTGCTGGGTGTGTATAAGTTCGAAGGTGAGCGACTTATCCACAGCGGCGAGATCCCTACTCACGGCGTCGGCCCGCATCAGGTGTCGTGGATGCCCGATGGTGAGACCCTGGTGGTCGCCAACGGCGGCATTCGCACCGAGGCCGAAAGCCGCGTCGAGATGAACCTCAACGCCATGGAACCGAGCCTGGTCCTGATGCAACGCGACGGCACCCTGCTGAGCAAGGAAACCCTCGCCCAGCAGATGAACAGCGTGCGTCATTTGGGGATTGCCAGCGACGGCACCATCGTCGCCGGTCAGCAGTTCATGGGGCCGTCTCACGAGCCTTCGGAGCTGCTGGCGATCAAGCGGCCCGGCCAGCCGTTCGTGGCCTTCCCGGTGCCTGAGCATCAGTTGCAAGCCATGGGGCACTACACCGCCAGCGTCGCGGTGCACAGCGAACTGCGCCTGGTCGCGTTGACCGCGCCACGGGGCAATCGCTTTTTCATCTGGGACCTGGACAACGGTGAAGTGCGCCTGGACGCGCCGCTTCCCGATTGCGCCGGGGTCGGCGCGGTAGCCGATGGCTTTGTCGTGACCTCGGGTCAGGGCCGATGCCGCTACTACGATTGCCGCCAGACAGATCTTGTAGCAAAACCACTGGAGCTTCCCGCAGGGCTCTGGGACAACCACCTGCATTTGATGGTTTAAAAGATCGCAGCCTGCGGCAGCTCCTACATGGGAATGCGTACCTGTAGGAGCTGCCGCAGGCTGCGATCTTTTTCTTGAGAACACAAAAAACATCAACTGGAATCCCCTGCGCGCTCAGAGTAATGTGCCCGACTGTCTCACCTGATTTTCTCCAAGGAAGTGGAAATATGCTGCGTCGCCGCATGCTGATCATGTTGGGTGTTGTTCTGCTGATAGTGCTGGTCCTGGCCGGTTACAAAGCCTTCTCCATCTACACGATGATTCAGGGCTTTGCTGCGCCGAAACCGCCGATCAGTGTCGCCGTGGCCACCGCCACCGAACGGCCGTGGCAAGCCCGCCTGCCGACCGTCGGCACCCTCAAGGCGCTGCAAGGTGTCGACCTGAGCCTGGAGATCGCCGGCACCGTCACGGATGTGCAGTTCCAGTCGGGGCAGAAGGTCAAGGCCGGCCAGCCGATCGTCCAACTCGATAGCGCCGTGGAAACCGCCCTGCTGGAAACCGCCCTCGCCGACCTCGGACTTGCCCAAGTGGATTACAACCGTGGCAGCCAGCTGGTGGGCAGCCAGGCGATTTCCAAAGGCGAGTTCGACCGCCTCTCAGCGGTATTCAAAAAGAACAAGGCCACGGTCAATCAGCTCAAGGCTTCGCTCGAGAAAAAACGCATCGTCGCGCCATTCAGCGGAACCATCGGCATTCGTCAGGTGGACGTCGGTGATTACGTGGCCAGCGGCACCATGATCGCCACCCTGCAAGACCTCAGCAGCCTCTACGTCGACTTCTTCGTGCCCGAGCAGTCGGTGCCGAAGATCGCCATCGGCCAACCGGTGCAGATCATTGTCTCGGCCTACCCGACACAGAACTTCCCCGGCACCATCAGTGCAATCAACCCGAAAGTCGAAAACAGCACTCGCAACGTCCAGGTCCGCGCGACCCTGGCCAACCCCGACGGCAAACTGTTACCGGGGATGTTCGCCAGCCTGCAAGTGTTGTTGCCCGACCCGCAGCCGCGCATTGTCGTGCCGGAAAGCGCGATCACCTACACGCTGTACGGCAATTCGCTGTATGTCGTCGCGCAGAAAAAAGCCGAAGACGGCAGCGTCGCAAAGGACGATAAGGGCGAGCCCATTCTGATCGCCGAACGGCGTTTCATTGAAACCGGCGAGCGCCGCGATGGCCTGGTGATAATTACCAAAGGCGTGCAGAACGGTGAAAAAGTGGTCACGGCCGGCCAGATCAAACTGGACAACGGCGCACATATCGCGATCAGCGACGACAAGACACTAGCCGAGAAGAGCAGCCCGCCACGCGCGGACTGATCAAGGAACCCCTATGGCTTTTACCGACCCGTTCATCCGCCGCCCGGTGCTCGCCACCGTGGTCAGCCTGTTGATTGTGCTGCTGGGCTTCCAGGCCTGGAGCAAGTTGCCGCTGCGCCAATATCCGCAAATGGAAAACGCCCTGATCACGGTCACCACCGCTTACCCCGGGGCCAACGCCGAAACCATTCAGGGCTACATCACCCAACCGATGCAACAGAGTCTGGCCAGCGCCGAGGGCATCGACTACATGACGTCGGTCAGTCGCCAGAACTTCTCGGTGATCTCGATCTACGCGCGCATTGGCGCCAACAGCGACCGTTTGTTCACCGAATTGCTTGCCAAGGCCAACGAGGTGAAAAACCAGCTGCCCCAGGACGCCGAAGACCCGGTGCTGAGCAAGGAAGCCGCCGACGCCTCGGCACTGATGTACATCAGCTTCTTCAGCAAGGAGCTGAGCAACCCGCAGATTACCGACTACCTGTCGCGGGTCATCCAGCCGAAACTGGCGACCCTGCCGGGGATGGCCGAAGCCGAGATTCTCGGCAACCAGGTGTTCGCCATGCGCCTGTGGCTGGACCCGGTCAAGCTGGCCGGTTTCGGCCTGAGTGCCAGCGACGTGACCGATGCGGTGCGCAAGTACAACTTCCTCTCCGCCGCCGGCGAAGTGAAAGGCGAGTTCGTCGTCACCAGCATCAACGCCAACACCGAGCTCAAATCCGCTGAAGCCTTCGCCGCGATTCCGCTCAAGGTCGAGGGCGACAGTCGCGTGCTGCTCAGTGATGTTGCGCGCGTTGAAATGGGCGCGGAAAACTACGACTCGATCAGTTCTTTCGGCGGCACGCCTTCGGTGTACATCGGCATCAAGGCCTCGCCTGGCGCCAACCCGCTGGACGTGATCAAGGAAGTGCGCAAGATCATGCCGGACCTGGAAGCCCAACTGCCGCCGAACCTCAAAGGTGAAATCGCCTACGACGCCACGCTGTTCATCCAGGCCTCTATCAACGAGGTGATCAAAACATTGTTCGAAGCGGTGCTGATCGTCATCGTGGTGGTGTTCCTGTTCCTCGGCGCGCTGCGTTCGGTGGTGATCCCGGTGGTTACCATCCCGCTGTCGATGATCGGCGTGTTGTTCTTCATGCAGATGATGGGCTACTCGATCAACCTGCTGACGTTGCTGGCGATGGTATTGGCGATCGGCCTGGTGGTGGACGACGCCATCGTCGTGGTGGAGAACATTCACCGGCACATCGAAGAAGGCAAAACGCCGCTGGATGCGGCCATCGAAGGCGCCCGGGAAATCGCCATGCCGGTGGTCTCGATGACCATCACCCTGGCAGCGGTCTATGCGCCGATCGGCTTCCTGACGGGGCTCACGGGGGCGCTGTTCAAGGAGTTCGCCCTGACCCTGGCCGGGGCGGTGGTGATCTCTGGCATCGTCGCCCTGACCCTGTCGCCGATGATGTGCGCCTTCTTGCTGCGTCACGATGAAAATCCCAGCGGCCTGGCCCATCGACTGGACCTGATATTCGAAGGCCTCAAGCGCCGCTACCAACGCATGCTGCACGCAACCCTGAACACCCGGCCGGTGGTGCTGGTGTTCGCGGTGATCGTGCTGTGCCTGATTCCGGTGCTGCTCAAGTTCACCAAGTCGGAACTGGCGCCCGACGAGGACCAGGGCATCATTTTCATGCTGGCCAACGCCCCGCAACCGGCCAACCTCGACTACCTGAGCACCTACACCGACGAGTTCGTCACGATCTTCAAGACGTTTCCCGAGTACTACTCGTCGTTCCAGATCAATGGCTTCAACGGCGTGCAATCGGGCATCGGCGGCTTCCTGCTCAAACCGTGGAACGAACGCAGCCGCACTCAGATGGAAATCCTGCCCGAGGTCCAGCGCAAACTGGAGAGCATTTCCGGGCTGCAGATCTTCGGCTTCAACCTGCCTTCCCTGCCCGGCACCGGCGAGGGGCTGCCATTTCAGTTCGTCATCAATACCGCCAACGATTACGAGTCACTGCTGCAAGTGGCCGACCGGGTGAAAAAGAGGGCAATGGAATCCGGCAAGTTCGCCTTCGTCGACCTCGACCTGGCATTCGACAAGCCCGAAGTGGTGGTGGATATCGATCGCGCCAAGGCCGCACAGATGGGTGTGTCCATGCAGGATCTTGGCGGGACCCTCGCAACGTTGCTGGGTGAGGCAGAGATCAACCGTTTCACCATTGAAGGTCGCAGCTACAAAGTCATCGCTCAGGTCGAACGGCCTTTCCGGGATAACCCCGACTGGCTGAACAATTATTACGTCAAGAACACCCAAGGCCAACTGCTGGCCCTGTCGACCCTGATCACCGTGACCGACCGGGCGCGTCCACGGCAGCTGAACCAGTTCCAGCAACTCAATTCGGGCATCCTGTCCGGGGTGCCACTGGTCAGCATGGGTGAAGCCATCGACGCCGTGCGCCAGATCGCTCGGGAAGAGGCACCGGTGGGTTATGCCTTCGACTATGCCGGCGCATCACGGCAATACGTCCAGGAAGGCAGTGCGCTGTGGGTCACCTTCGCCCTGGCGTTGGCGATCATTTTCCTGGTACTGGCCGCCCAGTTCGAAAGCTTTCGCGATCCGCTGGTGATCCTGGTGACCGTACCGTTATCGATCTGTGGCGCGTTGATCCCGCTGTTCCTGGGCTGGTCGAGCATGAACATCTACACCCAGGTCGGGCTGGTGACATTGATCGGACTGATCAGCAAGCACGGCATCCTGATCGTCGAATTCGCCAACCAGTTACGCAAGGACAAAGGCCTGACGCCGCGCGAAGCGGTGGAGGAAGCGGCGGCCATTCGTCTGCGTCCGGTGTTGATGACCACGGCTGCGATGGTGTTCGGTATGGTGCCGTTGATCATCGCCACGGGGGCGGGAGCCGTCAGCCGGTTCGACATTGGTACGGTGATCGCCACGGGGATGTCGATCGGGACGTTGTTTACGTTGTTTGTGCTGCCGTGTGTTTACACGGTGCTGGCCAAGCCCGATAAACCCTAAGATCAAAAGATCGCAGCCTTCGGCAGCTCAGGATGTACCCGATTCAATGTAGGAGCTGCCGAAGGCTGCGATCTTTTGCCCTTGAAAAATAAAAGGCCTCGCATGAGCGAGGCCTTTTATTTTGGCTTCAATCTGTTCAACTTTGCGGCCTCAATCCTTGAGAAAGTCCGAACATGAACAGCAATAAATCATGATCGGGTTGGGATGCCACGGATGCCTTGGCAACGCGTGGCAACGGACAGTGCGCGTCGCCATTCACTGAACTGAGGACTTGCGTGCGGGGCTGCTCCCAAGCCGCCACCGCCAGTGAAGCAACTGCCAAGGCTCCTATAAAAAATACACCTCGTGCAATTTCGAGTTTCATTGCTACAAACCTTTGATAGCGCTGCCAAACGCTGTCTCATAAAAATAGACGAGTTTCTGCCAGTCTGTCGTGCTGAATGACGAGTGGCGACGCAGTTGCTTCATGTCATTGGACGCCGCGCGACGGGCGGTCAAACGCTTCCGGCCTTTCTCCAGATCGATCAACGCCACTTCGACTTTTGCAGCCTCGCCTTCGCCGGTGACGCGCACGAATACGTGTTTGATATAGAGGCAGCTGTGCTGCCAGCGGCCCTTGTGCATCCGGGCCAGATTCTCGGCCAGATCCTTCAACACTCGATCATGCACGGCCTCACCGTGACGCTCGCGACCGCCGCCAGCGTACCAGTGTTCGACTTCCTCGAAGCCGTCCAGCGACTTGGTCACCAGCAATGCACGCCATTTGTGCACAGGATCGCGCTGAGCACCGCAGAAAACGATCTCCGGAACACGAACGTCGAGCAGGTTCAGGCCAGTGAGCGCATCGCGCTCGCGCAACACCGTCGGACGACCGAACGGGTGCAGCCAGCTGCGATGGATATGCCCGGTCTGACGTTTAACGTAAAGCAGCTGTCCATTGCTGCTCACGACGCGCTGCACGCCGCTTTCTCCACCGCGACGGACGTTGGGTTCTTCTACCCATTCACCGCGCTGGTTCCAGAAATAGTCGAAGCGGTCCTGAGGAGCGACGTCCGTTTCTGCTGCACATTGCACTGCCATTCTGTTACCTCTTGCGTAATACGTAGACCCGCCACATGGCATAGAGCGGTAAAAAGTCCAATCGTTCCTGGATACAGAAACCCGCCTGCTCGAATTCCTTCTCAACCGTAGCTGCCGGTAACACAAATCGATTTTGGTAACCTTCCTGCCCACGGGTTTTCTCGGCGCGCTTGCGTTTCCACGCTTTGAAATTGCCGTCCACCCACAAAGAAAGGATAACGCTGTCGCGGGTGACGCGCTCGAACTCACGAAAAATAGCCAGTCGATGCTCGGTCTCACCGATGTGATGGAGCAAACGCATGCAGAAAATGCTGTCGACGGCGTTATCAGGCAAGCCAATGTCGAATGCAGAAGTGTGCAAGGGTTGTACCCGTTTCACCACATCGGCAGGTTGCGCCTGCATGGCAATCTTCAGCATGGACTCGGAGTTGTCAGCCCCGATGATGGCACGATTGGTTTTCTCCGCCAGCAATGGCCAGAAACGTCCCGCACCACAGGGCAAATCGAGGACCAACCCTGGCTCACCGACCAGAGCCAGCGCCCTGCGCGCCAGTTGCTCGTCACGCCAGTGGGAAAGGCGGCGGCCAAGGCCATCCTTATGTTTTCGCAGGTACCGTTTAGCGTGTTGATCGTCGTATTTTTCGGAAAAATCCAGTTTGATCGGCCCGTCCATCATCAAGGTCTCATGAGCTGCTATTGGCACCCACGATAGGTAGCGCCGTGTCAGCGTCAGGTCATGCCGTTGTGAAAAAAATGTTGTGTAAAACCCCAAATTATTTCGAGGTTTTACAGCGTGATGACGATTGCTCCGAGCTACTGCGTTTCAAGAGATCGATCAGTTCATATCCGACGGATACAACTCCACCTGAAATCGACAACCATTGGGCTCCATGTTCGTCAGGCTGACGTTCCAACCCTGGTTTTCACAGATCCGCTGCACCAGGGACAGCCCTAGCCCCAGACCCTCGCCGCGTTTCTCATTGCCCCGCACGAAGGGCTCGAACATCGCCTCGCGTTTTGCCTCTGGAATGCCCACGCCGCTGTCCTCGACGATGAAGCCCGTGGCCGTCAAGGTCAGGCGGATGAACCCGTGCTCGGTGTAATGCAGCGCGTTACGCAGCAGGTTGCCCATGACCGCGTGCAGCAGGGTAGCGTTGTAGCAGGTGTTTGCCGGATTGCCTGGCTCAAAGAGCAGCGCCAGCCCCTTGGCCTCGATTGGCTCGCGCCACAAATTGAGCAGTCCATCGGCTACCTGGCTCAGGGTCTGCTGGGGCGACATGCCGGCGTCTTCACGCTGTGCGCGGGCCAACATCAGGAAGGTTTGCACCAGCTCGCGCATTTCTTCACAGGCGCGGGCAATACGCTCGACCTGAGCACGTCCACGCTGATCGATGCCGGGGTTTTCCAGCAGCAGCTCGCAGGAACTGGCCAGCACCATCAATGGCGTGCGCAGCTCGTGACTGACGTCACTGGTGAACAACCGTTCGCGGGTCAACGCCTGGCGCAAGCGCCCGAGGGTGGCGTCGAAGGCCACGGCCAACTCGCCCACTTCATCGGCGGCGTAATCCGGCGCCAGCGGTGGCGCCAGACCTAATAATTGATCACGGTGACGGACCTGACGGGCCAGTCGCACCACGGGCGCCATCACTTTGCGCGCCAGCACCCAGCCGAGAAACACCGCCAACGCCAGACTCAGGACGAAGCCCACCAGCACGACGGCAAACAGCACCCGTTCACGCTCTTCGAAATCGCTCTGATCCTGCAACAGCACGTAGCGCCGGCCGTCGACGACTTCGACCATCGCGTGATACGACAGCTGCTCGCGAAACACTTCGTGAAAGCCCGGATCCAGGTGCCGCAGGTCCTTGGGCAAATTGAAGTCGCCAGGCCCGCCGCTGAAATAGAACAGCTGGTCCGGCTCAGGACGGTGGCTCCAGTCCGACACGCTGTCCATCAGCATCAGACGTTGTAAATCGCCACCCAGCCCCGCCGATATCAGTTTTTCTTCCACCAGGTGCACGGTCGCCACAATGCCCATGGCAAAGGCTCCCGCGACCAGTGCGCTCATCAGCGCAAAGGCGATGATGATCCGTTGAGCAAGGCTCTGTTTAAACTCCATCTCGGCCCTCGGCCAAGCGATAACCCACACCGTGCACGGTTTGCAGCAACGGTTTGGCGAACGGCTTGTCGATCACCTGGCGCAATTGATGGACGTGGCTGCGCAGGCTGTCGCTGTCCGGGCAGTCATCACCCCACAGCGCCTCTTCGAGAATTTCGCGGCGCAGCACGTGAGGACTTTTCTGCATCAATACGGCCAGCAACTTCAGGCCCACCGGGTTGAGTTTCAGCAGACGTCCTTCGCGGGTCACTTCCAGGGTATCGAGGTCGTAGCTGAGATCGCCGACCTGCAAGGTCCGGCGACCGCCACCTTGGGCGCGACGCATGACCGCCTCGATGCGCGCCGCCAATTCAGACAGGGCAAAGGGTTTGATCAGGTAGTCATCGGCGCCGGACTTGAAACCTTGCAGCCGGTCGTCCAGTTGATCGCGAGCGGTGAGCATGATCACCGGCGTGTCGCGACGCGCATCTTCGCGCAGGCGTTTGCACAGGGTGTAGCCGTCGATACCCGGCAACATGATGTCGAGTACGATCAAGTCGTAATGCTCGGTGGCCGCCAAGTGCAAGCCTGACAAACCGTCCTGCGCGCAATCCACGGTATAGCCTTTGAGCCCCAGGTAATCGGCCAGATTGGCCAGGATATCGCGGTTGTCTTCAACCAATAAAATTCGCATGGGCACCTCCTCCGTACACAGTAACGGCCGTCTCGGCCCGCGCAGCTTAAGGCCAAGTGTGGCTCACGGCTAGGACTGCGTGCAGTTGTAAATCCACCCCATAAACCCGGGGAGACTTTAACGACTTTTTCACTCTCGATTCACACGTCGGCGACAGAATCAGGCTCAAACTCCGCTCGGCTGCGCTTTAAGAACATTTCACTGCCCAAGGAACTGCCATGGTTTCGACTGCTGTCCGCCCCGCCTCCCGCCCGCTCAATTTCTGGGTGTGCCTGGGTGTTCCCGCCATTGCAGCGATCATTCTGATGTTGCTCGAACTGACGTCCCTGGACATGGATCTGGCCAAACTGTTTTATGACCCGGTCGCCGGTAGCTTCATCGGGCGGCACAGTTACTTCCTCGAAAACATAGTGCATGACCGCGCCAAGCAAGTGGTCATCGTCTTCTCGGTGTTGGCCATCTTCGGTTTCATCGCCTCCTTTTTCATGGACAGGCTCAAACCGATCAAACGGGAACTGGGCTGCCTGGTGTTGTCTCTGGCTCTGGCGACCTCCTTTGTCACGCCAGTCAAAGCGGTGACGGCCGTTCAATGCCCATGGAGCCTTGAGCAGTTTGGCGGTCACGAAACCTATAGCGAACTGCTCAGCCCTCGACCGCCTACCGATAAACCTGGCCGTTGCTGGCCCGGCGGTCATGCGGCGACCGGTTTCACACTGTTTGCGTTGTTCTTTGTCCTGCGTGACCGTCGTCCGCGTCTGGCACGCAAGGCGTTTGTGTTCGCTTTCGCGTTGGGCACGGTGTTTTCCATCAGCCGGATGATGCAGGGGGCGCACTTCTTTTCGCACAACGTGTGGACGGCGATTTTCTGCTGGCTGATTTGTCTGGGGTCGTATTACTACATCCTTTATCGCCCGGCTTCCAAGGCGGAGCGGGCTACCAAAGCAGAACCAGTCAGAGCCTGAGGGAAAATCAAAAGATCGCAGGCTTCGCCAGCTCCTACAGGAGATCGCGTGCTTTTGTAGGAGCTGCCGCAGGCTGCGATCTTTTGACTTTATAGAGGGCAATAAAAAACCCCGCCGGCTTATCGCCGGCGGGGTTTTTTCGTACAGGGTAAGGCTGGCTTACATCATGCCGCCCATGCCGCCCATACCGCCCATGTCTGGCATGCCGCCGCCAGCTGGTTTGTCGTCCGGAGCATCAGCGATCATGGCTTCGGTGGTCAGCATCAAGCCACCAATGGACGCCGCAGCCTGCAGAGCAGAGCGAGTCACTTTGGTAGGGTCGAGGATGCCCATTTCGATCATGTCGCCGTATTCGCCGGTAGCAGCGTTGTAACCGAAGTTACCCGAACCTTGCTTGACCTTGTCGACAACTACGCTTGGCTCGTCGCCGGAGTTGGCAACGATCTGACGCAGTGGCGATTCGATTGCGCGACGCAGTACAGCAATACCGACGTTCTGATCAGCGTTGTCGCCTTTCAGTTCGCTGATGGCTTGCAGAGCGCGAATCAGCGCTACGCCACCGCCAGGTACCACGCCTTCTTCAACGGCTGCACGAGTAGCGTGCAGGGCGTCTTCAACGCGGGCTTTCTTCTCTTTCATTTCAACTTCGGAACCCGCGCCAACCTTGATCACCGCAACGCCGCCGGACAGCTTGGCCAGACGCTCTTGCAGTTTTTCACGGTCGTAGTCGGACGAAGTGTCGGCCACTTGCTGACGGATCTGCAGAACGCGAGCCTGGATATCAGCTTCAACGCCGGCGCCGTCGATGACGGTGGTGTTTTCCTTGGTTACGGCTACGCGCTTGGCATTACCCAGGTGTTCCAGGGTAGCGCTTTCCAGGCTCAGACCGATCTCTTCGGAGATAACGGTACCGCCGGTCAGGACAGCGATGTCCTGCAGCATGGCCTTGCGACGGTCGCCGAAGCCTGGAGCCTTGACGGCAACCACTTTGACGATACCGCGCATGTTGTTCACAACCAGAGTCGCCAGGGCTTCGCCTTCAACGTCTTCGCTCACGATCAACAGTGGACGACCTGCTTTGGCAACGGCTTCCAGGACTGGCAGCAGTTCACGGATGTTCGAGATTTTCTTGTCGACCAGCAGGATCAGCGGACCGTCGAGCTCGGCAGTCATGGTCTCTGGCTTGTTGACGAAGTACGGGGACAGGTAACCACGGTCGAACTGCATGCCTTCAACAACCGACAGTTCGTTTTCAAGGCCCGAGCCTTCTTCAACGGTGATCACGCCTTCTTTACCGACTTTTTCCATGGCTTCGGCAATGATGTCGCCGATGGAGTTGTCGGAGTTGGCCGAGATGGTGCCGACCTGAGCGATGGCCTTGGTGTCAGCGCAAGGCTTGGACAGGGCTTTCAGCTCTTTGACAATGGCGATGGTCGCTTTGTCGATACCGCGCTTCAGGTCCATCGGGTTCATGCCGGCAGCGACGGCTTTCAGGCCTTCGTTGACGATCGATTGAGCCAGAACGGTAGCGGTGGTGGTGCCGTCGCCTGCGTCATCGTTGGCACGGGAGGCAACGTCTTTGACCAGCTGCGCGCCCATGTTTTCGAAGCGATCTTTCAGCTCGATTTCTTTGGCAACGGACACGCCGTCCTTGGTGATGGTCGGAGCGCCGAAGCTCTTCTCGATGATCACGTTACGGCCTTTAGGGCCCAGGGTCGCTTTTACTGCGTCAGCCAGGACGTTGACACCGGCGAGCATTTTCTTGCGGGCGGAATCGCCGAATTTAACTTCTTTAGCAGCCATGATCGATATTCCTTAAATACTTTGTAGTAGCGGGAAAATGAGCGGGGAATCAGCCTTCGACAACAGCGAGGATTTCGCTCTCGCCGATCACCAGCAGGTCTTCGCCGTCGACTTTCACAGTGTTGCTGCCGGAGTAAGGGCCGAACACAACCTTGTCACCCACTTTCACGGACAGCGCACGCACTTCACCGTTTTCCAGGACTTTGCCTGGGCCTACAGCGAGGACTTCGCCCTGGTTTGGCTTTTCAGCAGCCGAACCTGGCAGGACGATACCGCCAGCGGTTTTCTTTTCTTCTTCGCTGCGACGGACTACGACGCGGTCATGCAGAGGACGAAGCTTCATTGTCGATCTCTCCTAATTGTGGTTTTCATCGGCCGGTGTATTCCCGGCGGGTTTAACAAATCCGGCGGTGCCGGGTGCGGTTCGGCTAGCGAACCGCGGAAGTCTGTCTGGCGTGTTCGCCAGAAACCTTGCGGTGACCGTTACATAAGGGCGCATAAGCTTATTACAAGGGCGGGGATCGAAATTTTTTAGGTCCATGCCCGAAAACGAACACGGCACCCGAAGGTGCCGTGCAGGTGAAACGATTTACTTGGAATCGCGATGTTCGAACTCGCCTTCGATCACATTGGGCTCACGGCCCAGCGGCTCACGCGGCGCAGGACCGCCACGCGGCTGAAGGTCATCGGCGAACGCACGCTGACGGATCGCCTGCTCTTCGGCACGTTGGCGCATTTTATTGGCCAACAGTCGACGAGAGATCGGCAGCAACATGATCAGGCCCAGCACGTCAGTGACGAAGCCCGGCAGGATCAACAGTCCACCCGCCAGCGCCAGCATCAAACCTTCAAGCATGGTCTGGGCCGGCAGCTCGCCACGGTTCAGGCTTTCACGAGCACGCAGCGCAGTGGCCAGACCGGCGATACGCAGCACGAACACGCCGAGCATCGAGCCGAGAATCACCAGCAGCAGGGCCGGGAAAAACCCGATCGCCCCGCTGACCTTGACGAATACGAACAGCTCCAACACCGGGAACAGTACAAAGAGCAATAAAAAAGGGCGCATCAAATGGTTCCTCAACGCAAGAATGCCTTGCCAGTAATCCCTAGATGACGTCGCCGTTTCGTGAATTCAAGCGTCGGCCACTTCATTTTTCGGCCAAAGTTCGGCGTGAGCCAGGAAAACCAAGGCTTCACGCACTTGTGTCGACGTATTACACGGCGCTTGAAACGGCAGCCAGTAGAGTGCCTGACCGATGCGCAGGTGCATGCCTTCGGTGTCGATACCCGCCAATTGCGCCGGCTCGGTTATCGGCAGGCCTGCCAGCTCGACGTAGTGGGCGATGGCCTTGGCGTGATCGGCGTTCATGTGCTCGACCATACTCACTTCAGCCTTGCCGGCGAACGGGTTGGCCAGGGTCAACTGGTCGACCCAGTGAATCGCCCCGAAGCCGCCGATGTAGCGGTGGCGCACGGGCTTGAGTACCCAGAAATCGAAATCGTGGGCCTTGTGGTAGCTCTGCGAATCCGGGAAATAGCGGTAGTAACGGTCAGCCGCCGCTTCGATGGCGGCCTCATCCTCGAGCTTTTCTGCCTCGGCGAGGTAGGTCAGGCGACCAACGGCTTGCACGTCTTCGGCCCCGCGTTCGCCCACAAACAGTGAGCATTTCGAATCTTTCTGCAGGTTATGCGTGTGCTGGGCGATACGGCTGATAAGGATCAGCGGCCGGCCCTGTTCGTCCAGACAGTACGGAACCACGGAGCCAAACGGGAAACCGGGCATCGCCTTGGAGTGCGTCGAGAGCACTCCACGGTATTCCTTGAGAAGCAATTCTCGGGCATTCTTGGCCGCTTCAACGCTCAATTTATGACTCCTTAATTAGAATCCGTCGAAAAAAGGGACAGGCGCCTGGGGTTAAGTTCCAGTCCGCCATCGGGGCAGTTCTCATGTGCAGCCAGGCTACATCAGGTGCAGATCGAGAGGCCCTCTAGAAGGAAACCACTCCTCCGACCTGCTATTGGGGCATGCGAATGCAACTCACTGACAAAGTAATCATTATCACTGGCGGTTGCCAGGGTTTAGGCCGTTCCATGGCCGAGTATTTCGCCGCTAAAGGCGCGAAGCTGGCGCTGGTGGACCTGAACCAGGAAAAACTCGACGACACTGTCGCCGCTTGCAAGGCAAAAGGCATCGATGCTCGCGCTTATCTGTGCAATGTCGCCAATGAAGAGCAAGTGACCCACATGGTCGCCCAGGTTGCCGAAGACTTCGGCGCGATCCATGGCCTGATCAACAACGCCGGGATTCTGCGCGATGGCCTGCTCATCAAGGTCAAGGACGGCGAGATGACCAAGATGAGCCTGGCCCAGTGGCAGTCGGTCATCGACGTCAATCTCACCGGCGTATTCCTGTGCACCCGTGAAGTCGCGGCCAAAATGGTCGAGCTGAACAACAGCGGCACGATCATTAATATCTCGTCGATCTCCCGCGCTGGCAACGTCGGCCAGACCAACTACTCCGCCGCCAAGGCCGGTGTCGCTGCAGCGACCGTGACCTGGGCCAAGGAACTGGCACGCTACGGTATTCGTGTGGCGGGCATTGCGCCGGGCTTTATCGAAACCGAGATGACGCTGGGCATGAAGCCTGAGGCGCTGGAGAAGATAACGTCCGGGATTCCGCTCAAGCGCATGGGCAAGCCTGAAGAGATCGCCCATTCGGCGGCCTACATTTTCGAAAACGACTACTACACCGGCCGGATTCTGGAGATGGATGGCGGGTTGCGGATCTAAAGCAAGATCAAATGATCGCAGCCTCGCTTCGCTCGACAGCTCCTACATGGATTGGCTTACACCTGTAGGAGCTGTCGAGCGAAGCGAGGCTGCGATCTTTTTTAGCGAATCAATCGTCGCTGGTGGTGATGTTCGGCATCGCCGGTGTCGCCGCTTCCTGCAACACGATCCGCGCGCCGACATGGCGGGCCAGCTCCTGGTAAACCATCGCAATCTGGCTGTCAGGCTCGGCGATGACCGTTGGCTTGCCGCCATCGGCCTGCTCGCGGATGATCATCGACAGTGGCAAAGAGGCCAGCAGCTCGACGCGGTACTGGTTGGCCAGCTTCACACCACCGCCCTCACCGAACAGATGCTCGGCATGTCCGCAATTGGAGCAGATGTGTACGGCCATGTTTTCCACCACGCCCAGCACCGGGATGTTGACCTTGCGGAACATTTCCACGCCTTTGCGCGCGTCCAGCAATGCCAGGTCCTGCGGCGTTGTAACGATCACCGCACCGGCCACCGGGACTTTCTGCGCCAGGGTCAACTGGATGTCGCCGGTGCCTGGCGGCATGTCGATGACCAGGTAATCGAGGTCGCCCCAGGCGGTTTGAGTGACAAGTTGCAATAAGGCACCGGAAACCATCGGCCCGCGCCAGACCATCGGCGTGTTGTCGTCGGTCAGGAACGCCATGGACATGACTTCGACGCCGTGGGACTCGATCGGAATAAACCACTTCTGATCCTTGATCTTGGGTCGGGTGCCTTCGGGGATGCCGAACATGATGCCCTGGCTCGGTCCGTAAATGTCCGCGTCGAGAATCCCGACCTTGGCGCCTTCGCGGGCCAGGGCCAAGGCCAGGTTGGCGGCGGTGGTTGATTTGCCCACACCGCCCTTGCCGGACGCCACGGCCACCACGTTCTTGACGTTGGCCAGCCCCGGGATCTGCGCTTGAGCCTTGTGCGCAGCGATGACACTGGTGATCTCGACGCGGGCGATAGTCACGCCGTCCAGCCCTTCAATGGCCATTTGCAGCAACTGCGCCCAGCCACTCTTGAACAGACCGGCGGCGTAACCCAGCTCCAGCTGGACGCTGACGCGATCACCCTGAATGTCGATGCCGCGCACGCACCCGGCGCTGACCGGGTCCTGGTTCAGGTAAGGGTCGGTGTATTGGCGAAGGACGGCTTCCACCGCTGCGCGATTGACGACGCTCATGGGCAACTCCGATAGCAAGACTGGAAAATCAGGCGGGTATCGTACCTGTTCTGATCGTTTGGCGGGATGCTCCTAAAAGATCGCAGCCTTCGGCAGCTCCTACAGGGATTGCGCCGAACATGTAGGAGCTGCCGAAGGCTGCGATCTTTTTGCGGCACCCATTGTTCGATCATCGGAGGAAACAGGCGCACGGGGTGAAAAATATGCGCCGGCGCTTTATAGTGGCCGACCTCCGTTTCATCAAGTAGCCGAGCCCCATGTCCGAGCCACGCAAGATCCTCGTTACCAGCGCCCTGCCCTATGCCAATGGTTCGATCCATCTTGGCCACATGCTGGAATACATCCAGACCGATATGTGGGTGCGCTTTCAGAAGCACCGCGGCAATCAATGCATTTATGTCTGCGCCGACGACGCCCACGGTTCGGCCATCATGCTGCGCGCGGAAAAGGAAGGCATTACCCCGGAACAACTGATCGCCAACGTCCAGGCTGAACACAGCGCCGACTTTGCCGAGTTCCTGGTGGACTTCGATAACTTCCACTCCACTCACGCCGAAGAAAACCGTGAGCTGTCGAGCCAGATCTACCTGAAGCTGCGCGACGCCGGGCACATTGCCCAGCGCTCGATCACTCAGTACTTCGACCCGGAAAAGAAAATGTTCCTGGCCGACCGCTTCATCAAGGGCACCTGCCCGAAATGCGGCACTGAAGACCAGTACGGCGACAACTGCGAAAAATGCGGTGCGACCTACGCACCGACCGACCTGAAGGATCCGAAGTCGGCGATCTCCGGCGCCACCCCGGTGCTCAAGGATTCCCAGCACTTCTTCTTCAAGCTGCCGGACTTCCAGGAAATGCTGCAAGCCTGGACCCGCAGCGGCACCCTGCAAGAGGCCGTGGCGAACAAAATCGCCGAATGGCTGGACGCCGGCCTGCAACAGTGGGACATCTCCCGCGACGCGCCGTACTTCGGTTTCGAAATCCCCGACGAGCCAGGCAAATACTTCTACGTCTGGCTGGACGCGCCGATCGGCTACATGGCCAGCTTCAAGAACCTCTGCGATCGCACGCCTACACTTGATTTCGACGCGTTCTGGGGCAAGGACTCCACCGCCGAGCTGTACCACTTCATCGGCAAGGACATCGTCAACTTCCACGCGCTGTTCTGGCCAGCCATGCTCGAAGGCGCCGGTTTCCGTAAGCCGACCGGCATCAATGTGCACGGCTACCTGACCGTCAACGGTCAGAAAATGTCCAAATCCCGTGGCACCTTCATCAAGGCCCGGACCTATCTGGACCACCTGTCGCCGGAATACCTGCGCTACTACTACGCGGCCAAGCTGAGCCGCGGCGTCGACGACCTCGACCTGAACCTCGAAGACTTCGTGCAGAAGGTCAACTCCGACCTGGTCGGTAAAGTCGTCAACATCGCCAGCCGTTGCGCCGGTTTCATCCAAAAGGGTAACGGCGGTTTGCTGGTGGCCGGCAACGCCGCGCCAGAATTGACCGAAGCGTTCCTGGCCGCAGCGCCGAGCATTGCCGAGGCCTACGAGGCTCGCGACTTCGCCCGTGCCATGCGCGAGATCATGGCCCTGGCCGACCGTGCCAACGCCTGGATCGCCGACAAGGCGCCGTGGTCGCTGAACAAACAGGAAGGCAAGCAGGACGAAGTCCAGGCCATCTGCGCCTTGGGCGTGAACCTGTTCCGCCAACTGGTGATCTTCCTCAAACCGGTGTTGCCGTTGCTGGCCGCCGACGCCGAGGCGTTCCTGAACGTCGCGCCGTTGACCTGGAACGACCACGCCACCTTGCTCAGCAACCATCAGCTGAACGAATTCAAACCGTTGATGACCCGTATCGACCCGGTAAAAGTACAAGCCATGAGCGACGCTTCGAAAGAGGACCTGACCGCGAGCCAGACCGACACCGGTGAAACTGCGCCTGTCGGCAATGGCGAACTGGCCAAGGATCCGCTGTCGCCAGAGATCGAGTTCGATGCCTTTGCCGCTGTCGACCTGCGCGTCGCCCTGATCCTCAAGGCCGAACACGTGGAAGGTGCTGACAAACTGCTGCGCCTGACCCTGGACATCGGTGACGAGCAACGCAACGTGTTCTCCGGGATCAAGAGCGCTTATCCGGATCCGTCCAAGCTCAATGGTCGTTTGACCATGATGATCGCCAACCTCAAGCCACGGAAAATGAAGTTCGGCATCTCCGAAGGCATGGTGATGGCGGCCGGCCCTGGCGGTGAAGAAATCTACCTGCTCAGCCCTGACAGCGGCGCCAAGCCAGGTCAGCGCATCAAGTAAGTCCTTGCAGTAATCAGTCCCACAGTCGTGCCTGGCGCGACTGTGGGATTTTCATGTCTGGCCCACCCTCCGTCCTTGCCGGATAATGCCTAAGCTTTTTAGACCGCTCTGTTAAAAAGCCCCGTTCTTGCCGGCACGATCATGACCGAAATTGTTCTTACGCTTTTCAGTGCAGCCCTGATCAACAACCTTGTGTTGCACTGGCCGCTGGGCGTCGATCCGCTGTTGGGCAACGAGCATCGGCAGGTCCACGCGCTGGGCCTTGCTACGGCGTGCTTGATGCTGATCGTCGGCACGCTGGGCTACTTGGCCTACCGTTGGCTGCTGGTCCCGCTGGAGCTGACGTCGCTGCGCCTTTTCGTATTCCTGCCTTTAAGCGTGTTGCTGATTGGCCCGCTGCTGAAGGTGCTTTCCCGGTCACTTCCAACGTTTTCGTTCGATGGCCTCTGGCCGCTGCTGCTGGGCAATGCGGGCGTACTCGGCCTGACACTGCTCAACGCTCAGGACGACAAAGGATTCTTCTACGCCATGGCCCTGAGCCTGGGTGCCGGGCTGGGTTTCTGGCTGGTACTGAGCCTGTTCAGCGACTTGCGCCAACGCACACTCGATAATGATATTCCCCTGCCCTTTCGTGGCCTGCCGATCGAGTTGATCGGCGCCGGACTGATCGCAGTGGCTTTTCTCGGATTCAGTGGACTGATCAAAACATGAGTCTGATTCAACGCATCGACGCCCTCTTGCCGCAGACCCAATGCGGCAAGTGCGGCCATCCTGGATGCAAACCGTACGCCGAAGGCATTGCCAGCGGCGAGCCGATCAACAAATGCCCGCCGGGCGGCAGCGAAACCATCGCGGCACTGGCCGAGCTGTTGAAAGTGCCGGTGCTGGAACTGGACGTCAGTCGCGGCTCGGCACCGGCGCAGATCGCCTACATTCGTGAAGCGGAGTGTATCGGCTGCACCAAGTGCATCCAGGCCTGCCCGGTGGATGCCATTGTCGGTGCGGCGAAATTGATGCACACGGTGATCGTCGATGAATGCACCGGTTGCGACCTGTGCGTGGCGCCCTGCCCGGTGGATTGCATCGAGATGCGGCCGTTGTCGCTGGCCACGGTGCTACCGATTGTCGGCGGCTTGGCGTTCAGCCTTGAGGAGCAACGCGCCCGGACGGCCAAGCGCAATCACGCACGGCGCCGATTCGAACAGCGCAACGCTCGCCTGCGTCGTGAAGAAGAACTGAAAAGCGCCGAACGTCAGGCCCGAGCCCAGCGCGCCGTCCAGCACAGTGAGGTGGCGACGCTCGACCCGGTTCAGGCCGCTCTTGAGCGAGTCCGCGCACAGAAGGCAGCCAATGCGGATGCGGCATTGAAAAAGGCCAAGATCGATCTGGCGATGAGTCGGGCGCAACTGAACAAGTCTCTCAAGGCGTTCGGGCATCCGCCGACCTTCGAACAGCAGTCGCAACTGATCGTCCTGCAACAACAGTTCGAGGCTGCCGAACAGGCGTTGGCGAAACTCGAAAGCACTGCACCGCCAGCCCCGGCGCCCGTCGTTCCTGCAAAAAATGCGCAGTTGAATCGGGCAAAGATTCAATTGGCCATGCGCCGCGCCGAACTCAAGAAAGCCCAAGCCAGCGAAGCGCCGGCTGAGCAGATCGAAGCACTGGAAATCGCGGTGAATGAAGCCGAGCGCCAGGTGGATGCCTATGTCGCCCCTTGAATCGGTCGACGAGCGCCTTCAGCAGGCCATGAAGCTGGTATTGCTGGCCACCGTGCCGGGGACGCTGGCGTTGTTCTGGCTGTATGGCTGGGGAGTGTTGATCAACCTGATTCTGACGGGCGTTACCGCACTGGCCGTTGAAGCGGCCGTGCTGCAACTGCGTAAGCGACCGCTCAAGCCGATCTTGACCGACGGCAGCGCACTGGTCAGCGCAACGCTGTTGGCACTGGCCTTGCCGCCTTATTGCCCGTGGTGGCTGACGGTCTGTGCCGCGGCGTTCGCGATGGTGTTCGGCAAACACCTGTATGGCGGCGTAGGAAAAAACACGTTCAACCCGGCCATGCTTGGCTTCGCCCTGGTGATGGTGAGCTTTCCCCAACAGATGACCCACTGGCCGTCATCCCATGGCCTGGACGTGCTCGGCGGCTTGCAGCAGGTGTTTGGGCTGAGCTTCAGCCAGACGCCAGATGCCTGGGTCCAGGCCACAGCGCTGGACAGCCTGAGGATCAACAAAAGCCTGACCATGGACGAACTGTTTGCCGCTAACCCGGCGTTCGGTCACTTCGGCGGCCGAGGCATGGAATGGGTCAACCTGGCCTTTTTGGCCGGCGGCGCGTTTCTGCTGCAACGACGGGTGTTCAGCTGGCATGCGCCGGTCGGCATGCTCGCCAGCCTGTTCGTCATCAGCTTGCTGTGCTGGAACGGCTCAGGCTCCGACTCCCATGGCTCGCCGCTGTTTCATCTGCTCACCGGCGCGAGCATGCTGGGTGCATTCTTCATCGTCACGGAACCGGTGTCTGGCGCAAAAAGCCCCGGCGCGCGACTGCTTTTCGGCGTGGGCGTCGGGCTCCTGACGTACCTGATTCGTACCTGGAGTGGTTATCCGGACGGCATAGCCTTTGCCGTGCTGTTGATGAATCTCTGTGTGCCGGCGCTGGAGCGAATAGTCGCATCCCGACAGGAACGGGGTGCGCCATGAGCCGAGTATCGAGCGCTGTGTTCCTGGTGTTACTGGCAGGCCTGGGGATTGGCGTGACGTACCTGGTCCAGCACATCAGCGCGCCGCGCATTGCGGCCGAACAGCGCCTGATCGACAGCCGCAACCTGCTGGACCTGCTCCCCGCCGAGCGCTACGACAATCAGCCGCTGGAACAGCCGCTCGCCCTCGAAAACACTGGATTGGCCAACAGCACGCTGCTGAGTGGCTATCTGGCGACCAAGACTGGCCAACCCAGCGCCGTGTTGCTGCGCAGCCAGACCTTAGGCTATGAGGGCGCCATCGAATTGCTGATCGCCATCGACGCAGACGGCAAGTTGCTTGGCGTCAAAACGCTCAAGCAATCAGAAACCCCGGGGCTGGGTGGCAAGATTGCCGACTGGCCTAATGCCTGGTTTCAGGTGTTTGTCGGTAAATCCCGAACCGAACCCGCCGATGCTGGCTGGGCCTTGAAAAAGGATCAGGGCCAATTCGATCAATTGGCGGGGGCGACCATTACTGCGAGAGCAGTCATCAACGCCATCCATGACGCGTTGCGCTACTTCGATGAACGCCGGCAACAGTTGATCGGGACCAGCCCCCATGAATAAGTCATCGTCTCTGCAGAACTCGCTGATGCTCGCGCCGCTGATCGGCGCCACGGATTCACTGGTATCCGCTGTGGGCTTGTGGCTGATGTTCATCGTAGTGATCAATGCCTTTGGTGTGTGCTTAGGCGCCTTGCGATCCCGACTTCTCCCGGCGACACACCTGCTAGCCGCCGTCCTGCTGGCAGCCACGCTGACCAGCTGCGCGGAACTCGCCGCGCAACTCTGGTCCCTGCAATGGCACCACCATGTGGGCATCTATGCAGGATTGATCGCCTTGCAATGCGTCGTGCTGGAAAATGGCGGTTTTTTCCAGGGCGCCTGGCGTGATCGCCTGCGCCTGTGTGGCTTGTTCGGCGCGTTGATGGCAGGCCTTGGCCTGCTGCGCGAACTCATCGGCAACGGCACACTCGGCAGCCATCTGCCATGGCTGGCTGGCACTGCGCAAGTGGACTGGCAAGGCTGGGTACTGACCGCCGACGGTGGCTTGCGCCTGGCCACCCTGGCCCCTGGCGGATTCATTCTGTTGGGACTGCTGATCGCCGCACGTCAGGCCTGGCCCCGTTCAACGCCCTCACTCTGACCGCCTTCGAGGAAATGCACTGCCCATGAATGCCGCAAAACGTCTGGAAATTTTCCGCCGATTTCACGAAGACAACCCGGAACCAAAGACCGAACTGGCCTACTCCTCGCCGTTCGAATTGCTGATCTCTGTGATTCTCTCGGCCCAGTCGACCGATGTCGGCGTGAACAAGGCCACTGCCAAACTCTATCCGATGGCCAATACGCCGGCGGCGATTTATGCCTTGGGTGTCGAGGGACTGTCGGAATACATCAAGACTATCGGCCTGTTTAACAGCAAAGCGAAAAATGTGATCGAGACCTGTCGTTTATTGGTGGAACGTCATGGAAGCGAAGTGCCGCAAACCCGTGAAGAGCTGGAAGCGTTACCTGGCGTCGGTCGCAAGACCGCCAACGTGGTGCTCAATACCGCATTCCGTCAGCTGACCATGGCCGTGGACACGCATATATTCCGGGTCAGCAATCGTACCGGCATTGCTCCAGGCAAGAATGTGGTCGAAGTTGAACAAAAACTGATGAAGTTCGTGCCGAAGGATTATCTGCTCGACTCCCATCACTGGCTGATCCTCCACGGACGCTACGTTTGCCTGGCCCGCAAGCCTCGCTGCGGCAGTTGTCGGATCGAAGACTTGTGCGAATACAAGCAAAAGACGTCGGACGATTGAGGCTCTATTAGGTTTTTTGATTTATCGATTGAAAAAATCTTTTTTACCCGCCGGGAGATTATCGCTATAAGGAGCGCCAAAGGCAGTCTTAGCCTGGAGTAGCACTATGAGCACTGGCAAAGAGCAATTGGACGTAGAAGACGACTTCACCCCTGTTGAGGCTGATGACGCCGAGCCGGTGGTTGAAGTGGCGAAGACCAACCTGAATAAACGCCGTACCATCGATAATTTGCTGGAAGAGCGCCGACTGCAAAAGCAATTGGCCGATTACGATTTTGATCTATGACACCTAAAAGCCTCCCGAAACGGAGGCTTTTTACTAAGTGCCGACCCCTGATGGCCCCCGCTCATCGCGCCTCGTCAAACGTTGAGACAGTCACACCAAGCCATTGCGTTGAGCCAATTCGATCAGGTCGACCAGGGAGCGGGCATTGAGTTTCAACAACAGGCGGGTCTTGTAAGTACTGACAGTCTTATTGCTGAGGAACATCCCATCGGCAATCTCCTTGTTGGTCTTGCCTCGGGCCAACTGTTGCAAGACCATCATTTCCCGTCCCGACAGACGATCCACCATATCGGCTTCACTGGCGTTCCCCAAACTGGAACGTACGGTATGCAAGGCTTGATTCGGAAAGTAACTGTAGCCTGACAATACTGCCTTTATTGCACTGAGTAATTCGGTGAGATCCTGTTGTTTGCAGACATACCCGGCGGCACCCGATTGCATGCAACGCATGGAAAAATGTCCAGGTGCCTGAGAAGTCAGTATCAGTACTTTCATAGGCATTGCTGTCGATGTTAAACGTGCGATGACTTCCAGCCCATCAAGTTTCGGTATTCCAATATCCAGGATGACAATATCCGGCATATGCTCACGGGCAAGTTGCAGCGCATCCACGCCGTTATCTGTCTCTGCAATGACTTCGTAGCCATGTTCTGGGGCTTGCTAACCGTTAGGTGAAATGGCAAGGTGATTCAATATCTTGCCGAGATTGAAGAAACCTAACCCGTGCAAGATCTAAGTTGAGAGCTCTTCGAAAAGCAGAAGCCAATGATTGATGGGGAGTGGACGGGGAATGGAGTTGATATGGGCAAGCGAAGAGTTTGTAATTGCAGGACGCCCCTATACTGGCTTTCCCATCTTGCTGACCGACGATATGGAGAGCTTCATACCAGCAAACGAGTTCATGCGACACTACTTGCTGAGAGGGGCAATAGGATCTGAGAGGTCTTGGCCAAGTACAGGCCGAGCGATGTATGACTATCTTAGCTTTCTCCAGGCGCATGAGTTGGACTGGCGGGATGTTGATCGAGGCGAAGCTAAAGCCTTGGTAGCTGCATATCGAGACTATTCAAAGAAAGAGTGCGGATTGGCTGTCTCAACGATAAGGCAGCGTTTACATTACATATGCCAGTTTTACCTCTATGCCCTATCCAAAGGCTGGATAAATCGTCTTCCATTTACCACTGAAGAGCGCAAGATCAAGCGAGAAACTGGTTTCTTAGCACATGTCGATTCTAGCGGTGGAAAAGTCCAAGTCAATGACGTAATGCCACGTAGTCACAAAAGCCTTCCCAAATTTCTTAGCCTCAACCAGGTTCGGGTGTTGGTCGAAGGAGTGAAAAACTCACACCACCGCATGCTCATTAGATTTGCACTGAAAACAGGACTTCGCCGCGAAGAACTGGCAACTTTTCCGCTCGCTTATGTACTCGACCTTGATAAGGCTGGTAGGAGTGAGAGAAATATAAAAATCATCCTTGACCCTAATGACGGACATGGTATTCGCACCAAAGGAAGCAAGGTACGAGATATTTACATCAGCAGGGACTTTTTGAGGGAAGTTGTAAAATACGTTCAGGTTTTCAGAGGGGAGCGAAGTTCACTAGCTGCGAAGCCATCGAAAACTTTATTCGTCAATCAGGACGGCCTGCCATTTGCTAGCGATGGAAAAGGCATTGAACGCATTGTTCGTACTTGCGGCAGTAAAGTTGGAATCAAGGCACATCCACACATGTTGCGCCATACCTATGCCACACACACTCTTGTTGTGTTGCAGCGTAGCAAAAGCAACATCGAGCCTCTAGTTTTCTTACAGAGACAGCTTGGGCATAGCTCAATCCAAACAACGATGATCTACCTCCATCTGATAAATGAAATCGCCGACAATGCTATCTTGGCTTATGACGAAGAATTAAATGATAGCATTGAGTCAATCTAATGGCTAAAAAGAAGACATTCGTTAAAACTGATATCAGCATTCCACAGGTAAAACTTACACATGAAAAGGACAATACCTCTCTGGTATTCGCGGAAGAACTGCCTCCATTAGTACAAGTAGTAATTTTCCGCAGCAACACTACTAAATACAGAAAATTCGATTTTTCACCATGGTATCAGGTAGGCATTGATGAAATCACATATGCATGCCAGATACAAATATCTCGCTTTTTAGCCGGGCAAGATATTGAAGTAGAGACTATAACGGTAACTCAATATTGTCGTTCTGGCCTGAGACCATTCTTGAATTATCTAACGCTTAGGGCTGTAGCACTTGAGCGAGTTTTAACACTTGCCGATTTTAATCGCGGCATGATTGATGGATTCTTAGCCCACTTAGCAGACTTTGGAACAAGCATCAACACTCAAAAGACCACCTATAACGCCGCCAAGACCGTTTTAGCTACGCTCGGCCGACGAGGCGTAGTAGGTATCAGTGATTCTGGTGATGACGCAACCTTCCCAAGAAACCCTTTCCCAAATAGTAACCGGTTTGTTAAAGGTGAAACCTCTCTTTCCAAAAATGAACGAACTAAATTTGCAAACGCCATCAAAACGGCGGTCATGCCAATTTGGGATGACAGTTCGGCACTCAACGGTCACTTGCTTGCATGTGCATTTTTAGTTGTCGCATTACATACCGGTAGAAATGCGACGCCTTTGCTTGAGATGTCCAGAGATTGCTTACGAAATCACCCAAAGGATAATAGTGTCTTCTTGGTACTATGGAAGCGTCGTGGACAAAATACAAGTAAAGTCATTTTGCGTGCCAATAGCAATCAAGAAAGCATATTGGAATCGACCCCCACCTTGACGACCAATATAGAACGCCTTATCCGTCGGATTATATCTCTCACAAGTCCATTGCTGATAGATGCTCCCGACCACGTGCGCGGACGCGTCTGGATTTACTCATCGAATGCCCATCAAAGCAAAGGAAAGGTTTTAGGATTAACGCCTCAGGTCATTGATCGTGCTTTCAAGTTAATCGCCGAAGAGTACGATCTAATGGATGACAACGGAGATCCCTTGCGAGTCAATCTCTCCAGACTAAGAAAAACATTCGGAAATCGCATTTTCGAATTGTCCAATGGCGACATCGCAGCAACAGCGGCCGCACTTGGAAACTCTCCGAAGGTTGCTGATGAACATTATTTGAAGCCAGATGTAAACACTAAGAAAAATTGGAAATTCCTTGGTGAAGTACTTGTACAAGAGCTCCTTTCAAACACCATAGGGGCTACGTACAAAGAAACTCCTATGGGGAAATGCAGCGACACAACCAATGGTCAATACGCCCCCAAGAACGCAGGTGCCACATGCATGAGCTTCCTTAACTGCCTGCGATGTATGCATTATGCAATTACCAGCGACGACCTTTATAAGCTCTTCAGCTTCTACTACAGAATCTACGAAGAGCGAAGCCGTATGGACAAGCGTCGCTGGGGTCGAGAGTACGCTCACATCCCTAGACTCATTGATGATTATATCGTTGCGGAGGGTCTAAAGCGTGGTGTTTTCAAAGCGGCGGCTGTAAATGAAGCCCGTGAGAGGGCACGCATCGCCCCTCATCCTTTTTGGTCTGTAGATCTGATCACCACTTTGGAAATTATCACGTGAATGTGAAGTCTGTCAGACTAAAGCACGTTGATGACTTTAGCTCTCTACATGATGATATCCGCAATCTGAATATAAATGATCGCGACAGAATCATCATATCTACAACTGTAGTAGATGGCGTTGGCGTAGTAACGTCTAGGTATGGAGATGAACAATGGTATCTAAATGGAATACCAAGCAATAAGCCCGCAGCCTTTCGCAAAATCGACTTTCTCACAATGCCCGAATCTTTTCGAAAAGTCTTAAAGGAAATCATTTTTCGCTACATGAGAAGAGGTAGAGCCGGTTTGCCTCGTCCCAAGGGCGGTTCTGTAAAGAATCTATTTGAAAGGTCGAGACGTTTTATCAACCACCTCAACTCGCTGGGAATAACCAGTCTGACTGAAATCTCCCCGCTAGTAATTCATAACTATGTGGCAAAATCACGCGACCATAGGACCTGGAGAGGGAAAAAACTTTCCCCCGGTAGCTTAATTCAGGTTTTTATAGCGGTAGAGGCAGTATATGAACTGAGCCAATTCTCGTCAGAACCTATGCCACTGCATCCATGGCCAGAAACATCGGCATCAGCAATGACAGGATTTATCGGTAATGGCTCCCGTCATCGTGTGGGAGGAACGACACCATTAATTCCGGACGACATCTTCTGCCGGATATTTGAACGAGCTCATAAAATACTAGAGGGGGGAAACAAGCTTCTCGACGTTAGAGATGCAGGACACATTGAGGGTCGCGAGAGCGATCTCAGTCTCATGACAAGGTGGAAGGCAAAAGGACTTCGATTGTCAGCAGCTGGCTGGGATAGTACCCAGTCTGATTTAAATAGGAGATTAATCGATCTTCGAACTGCATGCTACATAGTGCTTGCTTCCACTTCAGGCTGCCGCAATCATGAATTAGCAAATTTATTCTCAGGAGCGCATCACCGCACTGTAGACGAAGGCGGAAATATTTATCACTGGATGCGCTCAAAATCAGAAAAAACCAATGCCGGAGTGATTGACTGGATGATTCCTGACGTTGCTGTCCGTGCGTTGAGAATTATGGAACGCTGGGCTGCACCATACCAAGCATTAGTAAATGCTGAAATTGTCGATAGAAAAAGAAATGATCCACTAGATCCAGAAATTACCGAGGCAGGGAAGCATCGGCACGCCCTGTTTCTCGGAAAAACTAACTCGAAGGGCAATCAAACCAGGACTCTGTCTCTACGGACTTGGTCCGTCCAGCTTTCAAAATTCGCTAAAGAGACAGGTGTTGATTGGAATTTAACATCTCACCAGTTTCGAAGAAAATTTGCTAACTATGTGGCACATAGCAAATTTGGCGACTTACGCTACTTACGAGACCACTTTGCCCACTGGAGCATGGATATGACTCTAGGTTATGCGATGGATCAAAACTGGGGTGCCCACTTGGATATTGATCTCTTTGAGGAGATTCGGTCCGAACTCGAAGACACAAAGGCTGAGACAGTTGAATCTTGGTTCAATCAGGACATTCTTGGTGGTGGTTATGGTAGGTCGATAAAACAGTGGCAGAGAAACCCTGAAAACCTTGCCATTTTCAAGTCGCCTCAAGCTATGATTATGTCCATTGCTGAAAGCACTTCAATTAGAAGTAACGGTCATGCCTGGTGCACCGCTGACAATGACGGATGTGTTGGCAACACTTTGGAGCGAACACGCTGTGGAGGGTGCAACAATGCAGTTATAAGCCTTGAACAGGCACCTATTTACGTGAAACTTTACAACGAGTTAAACGAATTACGGAATTGCCAAGATATAGGTGAAGGTGGTCGCGCCAGGATATCTAGGGACTTAGATCGATGTCTCCAAGTATTTAAACAACTAAACCATGATTTGGACGACAAACTAGAATGACATCTACACGAAAAAGCGCTGATGCTAGAGAAAAAGATCTCAAACTGGCTATATATCGCATCCAGCGGGGTCGTTCGAAACATGGTGCCACCACCTTATCCATAGCCTCTGTAGCGCGTGAAGCCGGAGTCTCAACGGCTCTTATACATAATCACTACCCTAATGTAGCTGAGATGATTCGTGACGCCCAAGGACGATCGAGCCGAGCACAAAGAGATGATAAACATCACGACTTAAACGTTGAGCGTGGCAAGAATCAAGAACTACGTAAAGAATTAGAGGGGCTTAGAGCTAAGCTTTCAAGCTTAGCATCAATCAATGAAGTGTTACTTGATGAAAACCGAACCCTCAAGGCTAAGCAGAGAAGTCCCAAAGTCTCGACAATTAGTTAGATATCGGCTCAGCTGGATGGATAGTTGGAACTCGGCCAAAGTAGCAGGTGCGCTCGTATAGAACCCGGCTGATAGGCCACGCCGAGCGACCTCATTTTTTTAAAAAGTTAGAAGCCTGAACCACCAGGTTTTGTTGGTCGAAGCCGTTCCTAACCGTTAGTTCCGCTCCAAAAACCATGACGCTCCATTAACATTCGTACCGCAAGACGAATGACGGGGTGATCATCCACGATCAGCACTTTATTCATGGGCAAGTCCAATTTTCGCTGTTCGAATTTTTAGAGCCCGCACAATAGCCTAGTCGTTTCACCCATGGCATGCCGCCCCCCTCGGCCACCCACACCGAGAGACATTCCCTACAGACATTAGGGATTTGTCTTACAAAATATCCCCAAAATACCGGGACCTGAAATTTTATCGACCTGAAAGAATTTATATTCTTCGCAGTTTTTGTGTTTCGGTTTACAACCAGAAAACCAAATTACAGCGTCCGCCGCAAACGTTCCAACGAACACCAACTATTGAGCTACGCTTAAAAGTAACTGATGTTTTCCATCTAAAAACCCATACACAAACACTGCACATCAAGGATCAAGAAAAAATCACACCATGCAACACTTCAACAATACATTCATTCCAACTCAACCAAAACATTGAAAACAGATATACCCGCCCTGACTCATTGCCGTTACTATCCCCCATTGAAATCCAACTTTTAAAGGAGCACCACACCAACAAAAAACAATCACCTAGTTATTAAAATCCAAAACCAAAAATATAAACCACTCGAGAAAAGACAATACTTACATGAGCAGAAAATATGAACATACCAAAGAAAAAAATCATCAACCCTCTGACAGTTATTGCCATCTTTGCCGCTATTTCTGAAACTTCGGCCGCCGTCTCACTGCCCTTTCTCGACAACAAGGAGAAAGAACTCTATATCTGGTTCCTGATCAGTTTTCCCTTTTATTTGCTTTTTCTTTTCTTCGCCACACTCAACTTCAACTACCGGTCGCTGTACGCGCCCTCCGATTTTGGGAAAGGAAAGCATTTTTTAGAAGTGTTGGACAACGCTGATCGCGGTCAGCGGCCCGATAACCTGAAGGACCCTCCCTCCGGGATCGGAATTCAGACAAGCCTCTCGGCGCTACAGCACGTGAGCCTGACTGAGCCGCTAAAAAACCTGCACATCGTCGATGCGCGGTGGTTGAACAAAAAAATGGAGTTTGGCGCCTGGATTGAAAAAAATCTGCACCCACAGGGAAGCCCTGCGCAAGTGATCGTGTTTCTCACCTGTACCGATTCGGAGGCATTACTGAAGGAAAGCGCCCTCGCGCATTCAAAACAGACAAAGAACCGCAACGGCACAACGCTTTGCATTGCTTACAATTTGAGTTCACGGGGCTTGACGATTCTTGATCACTCTTTTTACCTGGCACGCAGCAGGTAACGCTTGAAGAGCTTTCAGAGAGAAGAAACAGAAGGAAGGTATTACAGAAACAAAAAGAACGCGGTTAAAACGATGTCCAGCAGGAAATCCCCCCTATTCAGATGTGTGGCCTTGTCATCGACAAGGCCACAACTCTATTACTGTCGTTTCACTACCGTCGTTCCACTACGGCTTCGATCATCTCAGAAAAGCTTCCGGCCTTTGTTCGCCGCAATACGCATGCGCAAGGCATTGAGCTTGATGAAGCCCGCCGCGTCGGCCTGGTTGTAGGCGCCGCCGTCTTCTTCGAAGGTCGCGATGTTGGCATCGAACAACGATTCGTCGGACTTGCGACCGGTGACGATCACGTTGCCCTTGTACAGCTTCAGACGCACAACGCCGTTCACGTGGGCCTGGGACGCGTCGATCATCTGTTGCAGCATCAGACGCTCAGGGCTCCACCAGTAACCGGTGTAGATCAGGCTGGCGTATTTAGGCATCAGCTCGTCTTTGAGGTGAGCCACTTCGCGGTCCAGGGTGATCGATTCGATCGCACGGTGAGCGCGCAGCATGATGGTGCCGCCAGGGGTTTCGTAGCAGCCACGGGACTTCATGCCAACGTAGCGATTCTCGACGATGTCGAGACGGCCAATACCGTGTTCGCCACCGATACGGTTCAAGGTCGCCAGCACGGTGGCCGGGGACATTTCGACGCCGTCCAGTGCGACGATGTCGCCGTTGCGGTAGGTCAGTTCCAGGTATTGCGCTTTGTCAGGAGCCTTCTCCGGGGAGACGGTCCATTTCCACATGTCTTCTTCGTGCTCGGTCCAGGTGTCTTCCAGCACGCCGCCTTCATAGGAGATGTGCAGCAAGTTGGCATCCATCGAGTACGGGGATTTCTTCTTGCCGTGACGCTCGATCGGGATGTTGTGCTTTTCAGCATAATCCATCAGCTTTTCACGCGAGAGCAGGTCCCATTCGCGCCACGGAGCGATCACTTTCACGCCTGGCTTCAAGGCGTAGGCGCCCAGTTCGAAACGAACCTGGTCGTTGCCCTTGCCGGTGGCGCCGTGGGAAATGGCGTCTGCGCCGGTTTCGTTGGCGATTTCGA
This sequence comes from Pseudomonas sp. MDT1-17, assembly GCF_054898105.1. Classification (NCBI taxonomy): domain Bacteria; kingdom Pseudomonadati; phylum Pseudomonadota; class Gammaproteobacteria; order Pseudomonadales; family Pseudomonadaceae; genus Pseudomonas; species Pseudomonas sp. MDT1-17. The sequence goes on from NZ_JBUBVM010000001.1 coordinate 5,316,617, forward strand.
TCAGGCGCTTGGCGATCAACGGACGAGCGATGGAAGTACCCAGCAGGTACTCGCCTTCGTAAACGGTGTTGGCGCGGAACATCGGGAAAACGAAATCGCGCACGAATTCTTCGCGCAAGTCGTCGATGTAGATCTCTTTCACGCCCATGGCCTGTGCCTTGGCGCGTGCAGGTTCGACCTCTTCGCCCTGACCCAGGTCAGCGGTGAAGGTCACGACTTCACAGTTATAAGTATCCTGCAGCCACTTGAGGATCACCGAAGTGTCCAGGCCGCCGGAATACGCCAGAACGACCTTGTTTACGTCCGCCATGCCATTACTCCACGGGGTTCTACGGAAAGCCGTCAAGTCTACCGGTCATGCAGAATAATTTACAGAGGCGCGACAGCTTATGACGACGAAGCGACAGATTATGTCGAGTGGGCGACGGTGACGGCGGGTTCAGGAGGTCGACGCGGCGCTTGCCGATGCAGTGGCCTGAGGGGCTGGTTCTTCGGTGGGCGCAACCCGCGCGAGGTGCACATTGACCCGACGGTTCTTCGCCCGGTTGGTGGAGTTGGTATTGGGCGCCAACGGATAACGCTCGCCGTGGAAGCGCAGGGTGATCTGCGATTCCTGAATACCGTTGGCCTTGAAGTAGTCCATGACCGCCAGCGCCCGGCGGCGCGACAGGTCACGGTTGGTCAGGCGGTTGCCGCTGTTGTCGGAGTGGCCATCGAGTTCGATGTGGTTGACCGTCGGGTCGGCCTTCATGAATTCCAGCATCACTTGCAATTGAGTCTTGGCCTGCGCGTCGAGATCGATGCCTTCGCCGGGGAAGCCGATCTGCGATTGTTTGACCTGCTCGAAATTCTTCGGCAGCAGTTTTGCTACGCAGCCTTGGTAGTCGTTAAAGGCCTGGCTGAACTTGACCGGCAACAGACGCACCTCCGACATCCGGCCATCGCCAGAGTAATGTCGAACAACCGGACTGCGGCCATCCATCAAGCCACTGATCAAACGCCCGGCCTGTACTTGCGAGCTGTTGAACAGCACATTGCCACTGCCGATTCGCACGGAACCGAGGTTAATGTCGCCACGCCCTGGCTGCCAGGGTGCAGCCGCCGCCAGCAAGGTCGCCGAACCGCCGCCGATCATCGCGTTGTAGGCCTTCAGACGAAACGTCGCTTGCTCGCCAGCGCGGCGCACGAACTCACCGGAACCAAAATCGGTGATCGGCTGAGTCAGGCGGCACTCGAATTTGTCTCCTTCGACCGTCCACTCGATGCTTTCCAGACGGGTCTGGAAAGTGAGCGCCATCGCAGGAAGGCTGGCAAATACGCTGAGCAAGGCTAAATAACGCTGGCGCACGGGAGGCTCCACTGGCTTCTACAACAAAAAGACCGACACACACATGTTTACGGCATACCTGTTGGATATCGGAAGCTTCCTGCAAAACTTGATAGCGAGTGCCTGAGAGAGTCTTTTCCGGTAGCATTCCCCTCAGTTTGACCCGCCTGGAATCCCCTCATGTCCGACCGCCTGACCCTGCTGCGTCCCGACGACTGGCATATTCATCTTCGCGATGGTGCTGTGTTGACCAATACAGTCGCGGATGTCGCGCGCACCTTTGGTCGCGCCATCATCATGCCCAACCTGGTACCTCCGGTGCGTAACGCCGCTGAAGCCGACGGCTATCGCCAGCGGATTCTCGCTGCACGCCCGGCCGGCAGTCGCTTCGAACCGTTGATGGTGCTGTACCTGACTGACCGCACACAGCCCGAAGAAATTCGCGAGGCCAAGGCCAGCGGTTTCATTCACGCCGCCAAGCTGTACCCCGCCGGCGCGACCACCAACTCGGACTCCGGTGTCACCAGCATCGACAAGATTTTCCCTGCACTCGAGGCCATGGCCGAAGTCGGGATGCCCTTGCTGGTTCATGGTGAAGTCACCCGTGGCGATGTCGACGTGTTCGATCGCGAAAAAATCTTCATCGATGAGCACATGCGCCGTGTGGTCGAGCGTTTCCCGACGCTCAAAGTGGTGTTCGAACACATCACCACTGCCGACGCCGTGCAGTTCGTCAACGAAGCTTCGGCCAATGTTGGCGCGACCATCACTGCGCATCACCTGCTGTACAACCGCAACCACATGCTGGTGGGCGGGATTCGGCCGCACTTCTATTGCCTGCCGATCCTCAAGCGCAACACCCATCAGGAAGCCCTGCTCGACGCCGCCACCAGCGGCAGCGACAAGTTCTTCCTCGGCACCGACTCGGCGCCCCATGCCCAGCACGCCAAAGAAGCAGCATGCGGCTGTGCCGGTTGCTACACCGCTTATGCAGCGATCGAGATGTATGCCGAGGCCTTCGAACAACGCAACGCGCTGGACAAGCTCGAAGCCTTTGCCAGCTTGAACGGCCCGCGTTTCTACGACCTGCCGGTGAACACCGATCGCATCACCCTGGTCCGCGATGAGTGGACCGCCCCAACCAGCCTGCCATTTGGCGAGCTGACCGTAATCCCGCTGCGCGCCGGTGAAAAACTGCGCTGGCGCCTGCTGGAGGAACACGCGTGAGTGAAGACCATTTCGACGACGAACAGGAAGGTCAAGGCGGTGGAGGTGGTTCGCGCCACCCGATGGCTGAACGCTTCCGTGGGTACCTGCCAGTCGTTGTCGACGTTGAAACCGGTGGTTTCAATTCTGCCACTGACGCGTTGCTGGAAATTGCCGCGACCACTATCGCCATGGATGAAAAAGGGTTTGTGTTCCCCGATCACACCTATTTCTTCCGTGTCGAGCCTTTTGAAGGCGCAAACATTGAAGCGGCCGCGCTGGAATTCACCGGGATCAAACTCGATCACCCGCTACGCATGGCAGTGAGTGAGGAAACAGCGCTGACCGATATCTTCCGCGGCATCCGCAAGGCGCTTAAAGCCAATGGTTGCAAACGGGCGATTCTGGTCGGGCACAACAGCAGCTTCGATCTGGGTTTCCTCAACGCCGCCGTTGCACGCCTGGACATGAAACGTAACCCGTTCCATCCGTTCTCGAGCTTCGATACAGCAACCCTGGCCGGTCTGGCTTACGGCCAAACCGTACTGGCCAAGGCCTGCCAGGCAGCCGATATCGACTTCGACGGTCGTGAGGCCCACTCGGCTCGCTACGACACCGAGAAGACGGCCGAGTTGTTCTGCGGCATCGTCAATCGCTGGAAACAAATGGGCGGCTGGGAAGACTACAACGACTGATCTGTCGTCGGGTTTATCCCGCCCATAAAAAAAACCGGCCTCAACGGCCGGTTTTTTTATGCCTCAAACGTGCCTTACAGCGCAGCAGCGTTCTCGGTCAGGTAGGCCGCGACGCCTTCGGTCGAAGCGGTCATGCCTTTGTCGCCTTTTTTCCAGTTGGCAGGGCAAACTTCGCCGTGCTCTTCGTGGAATTGCAGAGCGTCGACCAGACGGATCAGCTCTTCAATGTTACGGCCCAGCGGCAGGTCGTTGATGATCTGCGAACGGACAACGCCTTTGTCGTCGATCAGGAATGCGCCACGGAAAGCCACGCCGCCTTCGGACTCAACGTCGTAGGCCTTGGCGATTTCGTGCTTCAGGTCGGCAGCCATGGTGTAGCGGACTTCACCGATACCACCATTGTTGACCGGGGTGTTGCGCCAGGCGTTGTGGGTGAAGTGCGAGTCGATCGAAACGGCGATCACTTCAACGTTGCGTGCCTTGAAGTCAGACATGCGGTTGTCCAGAGCGATCAGCTCGGACGGGCAAACGAAGGTGAAGTCCAGTGGGTAGAAGAACACCAGGCCGTATTTGCCTTTGATGGCCGACGACAGGGTGAAGCTGTCTACGATTTCGCCATTACCGAGTACGGCCGGTACGGTGAAGTCAGGGGCTTGTTTGCCTACGAGTACGCTCATTGGATATCTCCTGGTGTAAAAACGTGAAGAACTGGGCTCGCATCAGCCTGTCACCTTCAGGCGACAGCCCTGTGACACGAACCCGCTTCATAAGGACCGGCCATCATACACTGCGTTTTTGGCCTGTCCTTAACGGTTTTTTTGCCGGGGGAAATGCTGTCGACAGATCTTCCTTGTGATCGACGCTGAGGAGAAACCGTTCGTCAGCCCCCGACAAAAGCTTTCAGAAACCACTTTGACAATCATTCTCGTTAACATTAAGATCCATCGCAATTGAGTCACAACCAGCGACGGTTTTCACTTATGTATGTCTGCCTCTGCACTGGCGTCACCGACGGTCAAATCCGCGATGCAATCTATGAAGGTTGCTGCAGCTATAAAGAAGTCCGTCAGGCCACCGGCGTAGCCAGCCAATGCGGCAAATGTGCCTGCCTTGCCAAAGAAGTGGTCCGCGAGACCCTGACCAAATTGCAATCGGCTCAGGCCTCGATTCCCTACCCCGTAGAATTTACTGCCGCGTAATTACCCTATTTTAAAGAACCGGACTTAATGTCCGGTTTTTTTATGTCTGAAAATCAATCGCTTACGCTCTAGACGCGGAACACAAACATTCTTATTCCGATTAATTTTCACTTAAGTTTCAATAACTTAGGTTTGACACTCTTAACTACGCGGCTCAAACTCTGCCTTATAGACAGCTAATACAGGGCAGGACCCCATCATGAAAGGCGACATTACAGTCATCCAGCATCTCAACAAGATCCTTGCCAATGAGCTGGTCGCGATCAATCAATATTTCCTGCATGCGCGCATGTATGAAGATTGGGGTTTGAACAAGCTCGGCAAGCACGAATACCACGAATCCATCGACGAGATGAAGCACGCGGACAAGCTGATCAAGCGCATCCTGTTCCTTGAAGGCCTGCCGAACGTCCAGGACTTGGGCAAGCTGCAGATCGGCGAACACACCCAGGAAATGCTTGAGTGTGACCTGCGTATTGAAAAAACCGGTCATGCCGACCTCAAGGTCGCTATCGCTCATTGCGAAACCGTTGGCGACTTCGGCAGCCGCGAACTGCTTGAAGATATTCTTGAATCCGAAGAAGAACATATCGACTGGCTGGAAACTCAACTGGGCCTCATCGATAAAGTCGGTCTTGAGAACTATCTGCAATCGCAGATGGGCGAAGAGTAGGAGCTGTGTAGGAGCTGTCGAGTGCAACGAGGCTGCGATCCTGGCGATGGCAGCAGCGACATCGACATAACTTATCAAGCGCAATAAAAAGCCCCGTTCCTCTTTCGAGGAGCGGGGCTTTTTAGTTACTGAAGATCAAAAGATCGCAGCCTCGTTTCACTCGACAGCTCCTACAGGAGCCAATCGTCTTAGGCTTCAGTCTTGCTGGCAGCAGCCGCTTCAACAGCCGCTTTGATCGTGGACTGCAGCGAACCATCAGCCGACATTTCAGTCATGATGTCGCTACCGCCGACCAGCTCACCACCGACCCACAGTTGCGGGAAGGTTGGCCAATTGGCGTACTTTGGCAGGTTGGCGCGGATTTCCGGGTTCTGCAGGATGTCCACGTAAGCAAACTTTTCGCCACACGCCATCACGGCCTGCGCGGCTTTCGCGGAGAAGCCACACTGCGGGGCATTCGGCGAGCCTTTCATGTAAAGCAGAATGGTGTTGTTAGCAATCTGCTCTTTAATCGTTTCGATGATATCCATGGAGCACCTCGGCTGAACTTTCCGACTCAGTGGTCGGCACGGTGGCGCATTGTAACGGAAACCCGAGCACGCTGCTCGGTCTCCCCGACAGACTTGATCAAGCCGCCGCCACGGTCACTGGCACACCGTTCAACGCCGCATTGCCCGACAACTCATCGAGTTGACACTCGTCGGTCAAGTCATTGGCGCTGGAGCCCGGTTGGCCACTGGCAATGGTCATCTGCACACCCGGCCGTGCATGGCCCCAACCGTGAGGAAGGCTGACCACGCCTTTCATCATATCCAGACTGCCGAGCACTTCAACTTCGATCACACCGACCCGCGAACTGACCCGCACTCGCTGCCCGTCGGTGAGCCCACGACTGGCCAGATCATCCGGGTGCATCAGCAATTGATGGCGCGGCTTGCCCTTCACCAAGCGGTGATAGTTGTGCATCCACGAGTTGTTGCTGCGCACATGACGGCGGCCAATCATCAGCAACTCATCGGCGGCCGGTGCTTGCAACGCCGCAAAGCGGGCGACGTCAGCCAGGATCACGGCAGGCGCGGCCTGGACTCGCTGATCAGGCGTTTTCATACGTGGAGCCAGGTTGGATTTCAATGCCCCAAGATCGACACCATGAGGGTGATCAAACAACGTCGCCAACGATAGCTTGTGCTCCGAAGCGTCGCCATACAGTCCCATCCGCAAGCCCTGATCGATCATCTGTGCCGGAGCGACAGTGGGTTTCAATGCTTTGCCAGTCTTCGCAGCAAAGGCCTTGGCCAGCCCCACGAAGATCTCCCAGTCATGCAACGCACCTTCGGGCTTGGCCAGGATCGCGCGATTGAACCGAGTGACGTTACGCACCGCAAACATATTAAACGTCGTGTCGTAATGATCGTTTTCCAGGGCCGAAGTGGACGGCAGAATCAGGTCGGCATAACGCGTGGTTTCATTGATGTACAGGTCGATGCTGACCATGAACTCCAAACCGTCCAGTGCCTGTTCGAGTTGCCGGCCATTGGGCGTCGACAGCACCGGGTTACCCGCCACGGTAATCAGCGCGCGGACTTGCCCTTCCCCTTCGGTGAGCATCTCTTCTGCCAGCGCCGACACCGGCAGTTCTCCAGCATATTCAGGACGCCCGGACACCCGGCTCTGCCACAGATTGAAATGCCCGCCTGAGGTGGACGCCACCAAGTCCACCGCAGGTTCGGTGCACAACGCACCCCCCACACGATCGAGATTACCGGTGACCAGGTTGATCAACTGCACAACCCAATGGCACAAGGTACCGAACGCCTGGGTCGAGACACCCATGCGGCCGTAACAGACCGCCGTCGGCGCTGCCGCAAAGTCCCGCGCCAGTTGGCGGATCTGTTCGGCGGGCACTGCACACAGTGGGCTCATGGCCTCGGCAGTGAAACTGGCGACCGCCTCCCGCACCTCATCAAGACCCTCCACCGGCAAATGACTGTCGCGGGTCAGGCCTTCAGCAAACAAGGTGTTGAGCAGCCCGAACAACAACGCGGCATCGCCACCCGGGCGCACGAACAGATGCTGGTCGGCAATCGCCGCCGTTTCGCTGCGGCGCGGATCAACCACCACCACTTTGCCGCCGCGCGCCTGAATGGCCCTCAAGCGCTTCTCCACATCCGGCACGGTCATGATGCTGCCATTGGAGGCCAGCGGATTGCCGCCGAGGATCAGCATAAAATCGGTGTGATCAATGTCCGGGATCGGCAACAACAACCCGTGGCCGTACATCAAATGGCTGGTCAGGTGATGGGGCAATTGGTCAACCGAGGTCGCAGAAAACCGGTTGCGGGTTTTCAACAGGCCGAGAAAGTAATTGCTGTGGGTCATCAGCCCGTAGTTGTGCACGCTGGGGTTGCCTTGATAAACCGCCACCGCGTTCTGCCCGTGACGCTCCTGAATCGCCGCCAGCCGTTCAGCGACAAGGCTGAAGGCGTCTTCCCACTCGATGGGTTGCCATTCGCTGCCGACCCGCAGCATCGGCTGACGCAGACGATCCGGATCATTCTGAATATCTTGCAGGGCGACAGCCTTGGGACAGATGTGTCCGCGGCTGAATGTATCCTGAGGGTCACCCTTGATTGAAGTGATCTGCACAGCGCCTTCGACCTCGGTGGTTTCGATGGTCAGGCCGCAGATGGCTTCACACAAGTGGCACGCACGGTGATGGAGAGTCTTGGTCATGGCCAGCCTCTGTCTTGTTCTGGGCGGGCGATATCGGCCGCGGGAACAAAACTATGGCGCCTGACCCACTGCTGCGCCAGCGACGTTCGTCTTGTGAATCGGCGACCATCAGGCCAGCCGATGGCTACTGGGCGTCAGTTCGGCAGTGGCGGCACCTGCAACTGGATTTCCTGAATGGTTTCGATCTGCTCATGAGCGATATGGACACCCGTGAGTTCGCCGATCAGTCGCCAGTGTTCGTCGAGCCCGGCGCTGATGGTTGCCATTCGGTCAATCATCCGTCGGCCGGCGGCCTTGGTCACTTCGTCTTCACTGCGCATCAACTCGAAGGACATTGAGGTCATGGAAGCGGTGAGATGGGTCAGTGAGCGAGCCGTAAGGCCGAGTAATTCCATTAACTGTTGTTCTTTCGATTCCATTCCGAAGGCTTCCTGCGTCGTTCGTGGGTTAGTTATAACCTGCCACTATGCTTTAGCAAATGTTTCAGACAAGACACATTGATCGATCCTGAGCACAAATGCTTCAAATGACAGGTCAGAAACCGACCGCAGCCAGGCCGTTCCCACCCCGTTTGATTGCAAAGCCCCGCGACCCCAGTGTACAAATGGCGGGCTGCTGTCAGGAAACAGGCTTCAAAAGCGCTACTGCGGTCATCCGTAGCCCCTCTGAAATCCCCTAAACACCGTAGCCCTATTGGTAAGACGCGACATTTAATTATAAGATCGCGCCTTCCCCTATTTCGTCGCCCCGTGCGGCTTACGCCGCAGGTCTCGCCCGTTTCTCAGTTAAACAAGGCTTTGAGTATCTGCGGTCTGTTGCAAAAAGGTAGTCAATGATGAGCGCAAGGCACTTTCTCTCCCTGATGGATTGCACGCCCGAAGAGCTGGTCAGCGTGATCCGTCGAGGCATTGAGCTCAAAGACCTGCGTAACCGCGGCGTACTGTTCGAGCCTCTGAAAAACCGCGTACTCGGGATGATTTTCGAGAAATCGTCGACCCGCACCCGTATTTCGTTCGAAGCCGGCATGATCCAGCTCGGTGGCCAGGCGATCTTTCTGTCGTCGCGCGACACCCAACTGGGCCGTGGCGAGCCGATCGGCGACTCCGCGATCGTGATGTCGAGCATGCTCGACGCCGTGATGATCCGTACCTTTGCCCACAGCACCCTGACCGAATTCGCCGCCAACTCCCGCGTGCCTGTGATCAACGGCCTGTCCGATGACCTGCACCCATGCCAGTTGCTGGCCGACATGCAGACGTTCCTCGAACACCGCGGCTCGATCCAGGGCAAAACCGTGGCCTGGATCGGCGACGGCAACAACATGTGCAACAGCTATATAGAAGCGGCGATGCAGCTCGACTTCCAGTTGCGCATCGCTTGCCCGGAAGGCTTTGAACCCAACCCTGAGTTCGTGGCAAAGGCCGGTGATCGGGTCACCATCGTCCGCGATCCGAAGGATGCCGTACGCGGCGCCCACCTGGTCAGCACCGACGTCTGGACCTCCATGGGCCAGGAAGAAGAAACCGCCAAACGCCTGAAGCTGTTTGCACCGTTCCAGGTCAACCGCGCCCTGCTCGACCTGGCCGCTGAAGACGTGCTGTTCATGCACTGCCTGCCGGCCCACCGTGGCGAGGAAATCAGCGTCGACTTGCTCGATGACAAGCGCTCCGTCGCTTGGGATCAAGCCGAAAACCGTCTTCACGCACAAAAGGCCCTGCTCGAGTTTCTCGTCGAACCGGCGTACCACCACGCATGAGCCATCCATTACTGCTTAACCTGCGCAACCTCGCCTGCGGCTACCAAGACCAGCGGGTCGTTCAGAACCTCAACCTGCATTTGAATGCCGGCGACATCGGTTGCCTGTTGGGCTCTTCGGGTTGCGGCAAAACCACCACTCTGCGGGCCATTGCCGGTTTCGAACCGGTGCACGAAGGTGAAATTCAGTTGGCGGGCGAGACGATCTCCCGCGCCGGTTTCACCCTCGCTCCGGAGAAGCGCCGGATCGGCATGGTGTTCCAGGACTACGCGTTGTTCCCGCATTTGAGCGTGGCGGAGAACATCGCCTTCGGGATCCGTAAACACCCGCAAAAAGATCGCGTCACCGAAGAGTTGCTGGAGCTGGTCAACCTGAAAAACCTCGGCAAACGCTTTCCGCATGAGCTATCCGGCGGCCAACAGCAGCGCGTCGCACTGGCCCGCGCCCTGGCACCGGAACCGCAACTGTTGCTGCTCGACGAACCCTTCTCCAACCTTGATGGCGAGTTGCGACGCAAGCTCAGCCATGAAGTGCGCGACATCCTCAAGGCCCGTGGCACCAGCGCGATTCTGGTGACCCACGACCAGGAAGAAGCCTTCGCGGTGAGCGATCATGTGGGGGTTTTCAAGGAAGGTCGTCTGGAGCAGTGGGACACGCCCTACAACCTGTACCACGAACCGCTGACGCCGTTTGTCGCCAGTTTCATCGGCCAGGGTTATTTCATTCGCGGTCAGCTGAGCAGCCCCGAGTCGGTGCAAACCGAATTGGGTGAGTTACGCGGTAATCGTGCCTACACCTGGCCGGTTGGCGGTGCGGTGGATGTGTTGCTGCGTCCGGACGATATCGTTTATGCACCGGACAACGGTTTGAAAGCGCGGATCGTCGGCAAGTCTTTCCAGGGTGCGTCGACCTTGTATCGCTTGCAGATGCCGACCGGTGCGCAGCTGGAGTCGATTTTCCCGAGCCATGCTGATCATCAGGTGGGTTCGGAGGTCGGCATTCGTGTCGCGGCTGAACATTTGGTGCTGTTTCAGGCATCGGGCAGTACGGCGGCGCAGATTCCGGTCGTCGAGTCCGGCGTCCGTCGCCACAGCACCGCCCACTAAACCAGCGCTAAAAGATCGCAGCCTTCGGCAGCTCCTACATTGGAATACGTACACCTGTAGGAGCTGCCGGAGGCTGCGATCTTTTTCGGGGTCAACCCAGCATTAGCGTTCCGCTCGCAACGAGCGTCGCATTTCCGCCAATTCTCACCCGATCCCCTTCCAGTCGACAGAACAACTCCCCGCCTCGCGCCGAACGCTGATAAGCCGTCAGGCTCGACTTGCCCAAACGTTTCGACCAGTACGGAATCAGGCTGCAATGGGTGGAACCGGTCACCGGGTCTTCGTTGATGCCGATCGCCGGGGCGAAGTAGCGGGACACAAAGTCATGCTTGCTGCCCCTGGCCGTGACAATTGCCCCCGGCCACGGCAATTTCGCCAGCGCCGCCATGTCCGGCTGACATTCGAGCACTGCCTGCTCGGACTCCAGCACCACGAACAACTCGTTCGACCCCAGCACATCAACCGCTTCCACACCCAGCGCGCGCTCGACATCCAGGGTCACGCCCACTTCCGACGGCACGATGGCCGGGAAGTCCAGCCACAAGCGCTCACCCTCACGGCTCACACTCAGCGGGCCGGACTTGCAGACGAAGTCCAGTCGCTCGACCGGCTCTTTATAGATTTCAAACAGAACGTAAGCGCTGGCCAGAGTGGCATGACCGCACAACGGCACTTCGGTGGTCGGGGTAAACCAGCGGATGCGCCAGCCCTGCCCTTCGCGCACCACGAAGGCGGTTTCGGCGAGGTTGTGCTCGGCGGCGATCTTCTGCATCAGCTCATCGGCAAGCCAGGCATCGAGGCGATAGACCATCGCCGGATTGCCACTGAACGGCCGATCACTGAACGCATCAACCTGGTGAAATTCAAGCTGCATAACCTTCTCCCTTTGTCAGGCCACCGAGCATGCAGTTGCCGACAACGCGGCACCAGTGACAGAGCCCGTTAATTTGCACCATAAAGCGCCGGGCTGAAAGCCCGCGTCAGGCGCGGCCGATATCAGCGAACGTCGCCTGGGTATGTTCGGCCAGCACCGCGGGTGCCAATTCGACTTCCAGCCCACGTCGTCCCGCGCTGACAAAAATGCTGGCGAAGGGCTGAGCTGAATGATCAATAAAGGTGCGCAAGCGCTTTTTCTGTCCCAACGGGCTGATCCCGCCCAAGAGGTAACCGGTGGATCGTTGCGCAGCGGCAGGGTCGGCCATTTCGACTTTTTTCACGCCCGCAGCATGAGCCAGGCCCTTCAAATCCAGACTTCCGACGACCGGCACCACGGCCACCAGCAATTCACCTTTCTCACTGGCTGCCAGCAAGGTCTTGAATACCTGAGCCGGGTCCAATCCCAGTTTCTCCGCGGCCTCCAGCCCATAGGACGCCGCCTTCGGATCATGTTCGTAACTGTGCACACGATGTTCGGCACGAACTTTTTTCAACAAATCCAATGCGGGGGTCATGGCAGCTCCAGGCTTGGCGACAGAAGAAAATACTGCGCTGAATTCTAGGCCATTGATCAATAAAAGGCTCTATTACGGCACTATTTCAAAGGCTTGGCGGAGCCTTCTGCCGTTCGTCCACGTTCAGCCTTTCGCGTGAACGATGTGGTCATTCACATGACTAATAGTTCGATTGTGACTGACGGTTCACTTTCGACCTTTGACAGCAGCGTTTCTTGTCTATATTTTTTCGAAACTGAATACTGTACGAATGTCTTACCGCAGCACCCAGCAGCAGGCCGAGAACAGGATGGGGATTCTGCCACGGTGAAAATCGCGCTTTGACCCTGATGCCAAAGCGCCAGACAACAACAAAAACGAGGTTTTCAATGACAACTGCTTTACAACAACCGTCACTCTCCAGCCAATGCATGGCCGAATTTTTGGGTACAGCGTTGCTGATCTTTTTTGGTACGGGTTGTGTTGCCGCGCTCAAGGTCGCGGGCGCCAGCTTCGGCCTGTGGGAAATCAGCATCATCTGGGGCATCGGCGTGAGCATGGCGATCTACCTGACCGCCGGCGTTTCCGGGGCTCACCTCAATCCCGCCGTCAGCATTGCCCTGAGCATTTTCGCTGACTTCGAAAAGCGCAAATTGCCTTTCTATATTCTCGCCCAGGTAGCGGGTGCCTTCTGTGGAGCGTTGTTGGTTTACACGCTTTACAGCAATTTATTCTTCGATTACGAACAAACACACCATATGGTTCGTGGCACTCAGGCCAGCCTCGAATTGGCATCGGTGTTCTCCACCTTCCCCAATCCGGTCTTGTCCACGGCACAGGCCTTCCTGGTTGAAGTGATCATCACCGCCATTCTGATGGGCGTGATCATGTCCCTGACAGACGACAACAATGGCTTGCCAAAGGGCCCGCTCGCTCCGCTGCTGATCGGCCTGCTGATTGCCGTGATTGGCAGTTCGATGGGACCGCTGACCGGTTTTGCGATGAACCCGGCGCGTGACTTCGGTCCTAAACTGATGACTTTCTTCGCTGGCTGGGGTGAAATTTCCTTCACCGGCGGGCGCGATATCCCGTATTTCCTGATTCCGATTTTTGCACCGATTGTCGGTGCCTGCCTCGGCGCTGCCGCTTATCGCGGGCTGATTGCCCGTCATCTGCCCAGTGCCATACCTGCTACAAAGGAATCAGTACCGGCCATTGACGGCAAACCAAGAACTTCTTGATACCGTTGGCGCGTGATCCTGCCCATAAGAGCGCGTGCCAGACCTCACTCCCTTTTTTCGTCCAAGGCAATCGACATGACCGACACTCAGAATAAGAACTACATCATTGCCCTCGATCAGGGTACGACCAGCTCCCGCGCGATCATTTTCGACCGCGACGCGAATGTGGTCTGCACCGCCCAGCGCGAATTCGTTCAGCATTACCCGCAAGCCGGCTGGGTTGAACATGACCCGATGGAAATCTTCGCCACCCAAAGCGCCGTGATGGTCGAGGCCCTGGCTCAAGCCGGCCTGCATCACGACCAGGTCGCCGCCATCGGCATCACCAACCAGCGCGAAACCACCGTGGTCTGGGACAAGTCCACCGGCCGCCCGATCTACAATGCGATCGTCTGGCAGTGCCGCCGCAGCACCGAGATCTGCCAGCAGCTCAAGCGCGATGGCCACGAGCAATACATCAGCGATACCACTGGCCTGGTCACCGACCCGTACTTCTCCGGCACCAAGCTCAAGTGGATCCTCGACAACGTCGAAGGCAGCCGTGAGCGCGCGCGCAAGGGCGAACTGCTGTTCGGCACCATCGACAGCTGGTTGATCTGGAAATTTACCGGCGGCAAGGTACACGTCACCGACTACACCAACGCCTCGCGCACCATGCTCTTCAACATCCACACGCTGGAGTGGGACGCGAAGATGCTGGAAGTCCTCGACATCCCGCGTGAGATGCTGCCGGAAGTGAAATCGTCGTCGGAAGTCTACGGCCACACTAAAAGCGGCATTGCCATCGGCGGTATCGCCGGTGACCAGCAAGCGGCCCTGTTCGGCCAGATGTGCGTCGAGCCTGGCCAGGCGAAAAACACCTACGGCACCGGCTGCTTCCTGCTGATGAACACCGGCGACAAAGCCGTGAAGTCCAAGCACGGCATGCTCACCACCATTGCTTGCGGCCCGCGCGGCGAAGTGGCTTACGCGCTGGAAGGTGCAGTGTTCAACGGCGGTTCTACTGTTCAGTGGCTGCGTGACGAACTGAAGATCATCAACGACGCCCACGACACCGAATACTTCGCCAACAAGGTCAAGGACAGCAACGGCGTGTACCTCGTGCCAGCCTTTACCGGTCTGGGCGCTCCGTATTGGGACCCGTATGCCCGTGGAGCCCTGTTCGGCCTGACTCGCGGCGTACGCGTAGATCACATTATTCGTGCAGCGCTGGAGTCGATTGCCTACCAGACCCGCGACGTTCTCGACGCCATGCAACAGGATTCCGGCGAACGCTTGAAATCCCTGCGCGTGGACGGCGGTGCGGTGGCGAACAATTTCTTGATGCAGTTCCAGGCCGACATCCTCGGCACTCGGGTCGAGCGTCCGCAAATGCGCGAAACCACCGCACTGGGCGCGGCTTACCTGGCCGGTCTGGCCTGTGGCTTCTGGGCCAGCCTGGATGACTTGCGCGGCAAGGCTGTGATCGAGCGCGAATTCGAGCCGACACTGGACGAAACCGCGAAGGAAAAACTCTATGCCGGCTGGAAAAAAGCCGTCAGCCGCACCCGCGATTGGGAACCGCACGAGGGCGCTGAATAAGCCAAGCCCGGGACACGAATAGGGTTGTAACTGGTCGGGAGCAGATTCCTGCGGCATCATGGGCAAATTTTTGCACGGCAGCCCAAAGGAAGCCCCATGAATCTGCCTCCCCGTCAGCAGCAAATCCTCGAACTGGTCCGCGAACGCGGCTATGTCAGCATCGAGGAAATGGCTACGCTGTTCGTCGTTACACCGCAAACCATCCGCCGCGATATCAATCAGCTCGCGGAAGCAAATCTGTTGCGTCGCTACCATGGCGGCGCCGCTTACGATTCCAGCGTCGAAAACACCGCCTACGCCATGCGTGCCGACCAGATGCGCGATGAAAAACAGCGTATCGGCGAAGCCATTGCCGCGCAGATCCCCGATCACGCCTCGCTGTTCATCAATATCGGTACCACCACCGAATCGATTGCCCGGGCGTTGCTCAATCACAATCACCTGAAAATCATCACCAACAACCTCCACGTGGCCTCGATGCTCAGCGCCAAGGACGACTTCGACGTTCTGCTGACCGGTGGCAATGTGCGGCGTGACGGTGGTGTGGTCGGCCAGGCCAGCGTCGACTTCATTAACCAGTTCAAGGTTGATTTCGCCCTGGTCGGCATCAGCGGTATCGATGAAGACGGCAGCCTGCTGGACTTCGACTATCAGGAAGTTCGGGTATCCCAGGCGATCATCGCCAACGCCCGGCAGGTAATCCTTGCGGCCGACTCCAGCAAATTCGGGCGCAACGCCATGATTCGCCTGGGGCCTATCAGCCTGATCGATTGCCTGGTCACTGATCAGCAGCCTGTGCCGGCGTTGGCGCAGTTGTTGAGTCAGCACAAGATTCGGTTGGAAGTGGTTTAAGGCTTTCAGCCTCTAAAGATCGCAGCCTTCGGCAGCTCCTACAGGATTTGAGTGAACCTGTAGGAGCTGCCGAAGGCTGCGATCTTTTGCATTTAATGTTCGGAAATTTTCCTTTAACGGCCCTTCGATCAGTATTTTCAATCGAAGTTGACTGGCCGTGGGCGTCTTTATGGGCTACCATTTTCGCAAATGAACATTAATGTTCGAATTCCAATACCGAAAATCATAAAAGCCGAGGCCAGCCGATGCCCACTTCTACCTTGCCTACGCCCCCTCTCGCTGAGGTCTACGATATCGCCGTCATCGGTGGTGGGATCAATGGCGTGGGGATTGCAGCGGATGCCGCCGGTCGCGGTCTGTCGGTGTTTCTTTGCGAAAAGGATGACCTGGCCAGCCACACCTCGTCGGCCAGCAGCAAGTTGATCCACGGTGGCCTGCGCTACCTCGAACATTACGAATTCCGCCTGGTGCGCGAAGCCCTGGCCGAACGCGAAGTGCTGCTGGCCAAGGCTCCGCACATCGTCAAGCAGATGCGCTTCGTGCTGCCACACCGCCCACACCTGCGCCCGGCCTGGATGATCCGGGCCGGCCTGTTCCTTTATGACCACTTGGGCAAGCGCGAAAAACTCGAAGGTTCGAAAAGCCTGAAGTTCGGCCCGGACAGCCCGCTGAAAAGCGAAATCACCAAAGGCTTCGAATACTCCGATTGCTGGGTCGACGATGCTCGTCTTGTGGTACTGAACGCCATGGCCGCTCGCGAAAAAGGCGCCCATGTTCACACCCAGACCCGTTGCGTCAGCGCCCGTCGCACCAAGGGCCTGTGGCATCTGCATCTGGAACGCGCCGATGGCAGTCTGTTTTCGATCCGCACCAAAGCACTGGTCAACGCCGCTGGCCCATGGGTCGCCAAGTTCATTCGGGATGACCTGAAGATGGAGTCGCCGTACGGCATCCGTCTGATCCAGGGCAGTCACTTGATCGTGCCAAAACTGTACGAAGGCGAACATGCGCACATTCTGCAAAACGAAGATCAACGCATCGTGTTCACCATTCCGTACCTGAACCACTTCACCCTGATCGGCACCACCGACCGCGAGTACACCGGCGATCCGGCTGCAGTGGCGATCACCGAAGGCGAAACCGATTACCTGTTGAAAGTGGTCAACTCCCATTTCAAGAAACGCATCAGCCGCGACGATATCCTGCACAGCTATTCCGGTGTTCGTCCGCTGTGCAACGACGAATCCGACAACCCGTCGGCCGTCACTCGCGACTACACCCTGGCGTTGTCGGGCACTGGCGAAGAAGCACCGCTGCTATCGGTGTTCGGCGGCAAGCTGACGACCTACCGCAAACTGGCAGAGTCGGCGCTGGCGCAACTGACTCCGTACTTCAAAGACATCAAGCCAAGCTGGACCGCCAGCGCTACCCTGCCGGGTGGCGAAGACATGACCACCCCGCAGGCGCTGAGCTCACTGATCCGCGACAAGTTCGATTGGGTCCCGAGCGAAATCTCGCGCCGCTGGGCCACCACCTATGGCAGCCGTACCTGGCGCATGCTTGAAGGTGTGCAAAACCTCAGCGACCTGGGCGAACACCTCGGTGGCGGTCTCTACACCCGCGAAGTCGATTACCTGTGCAGCGAAGAGTGGGCGACCACGGCGCACGACATTCTGTGGCGCCGCAGCAAGCTGGGGCTGTTCACCACCCCGGCGGAGCAGCAAAAGCTGGCGGATTACCTGAACAAGGTCGAACAGAACCGCAGCAAGATCCAAGCGGCCTGATCGGCAATCCAATTAAAAAGCCCTTGAATCTTACGATTCAGGGGCTTTTTCGTTTGAGAGAAGATCTTCGGCATTCGGTTTTCCGAATGCGACCTGTCGGTCAATTCGGTTAACCGGATTCTCCAACGCCAAAAACCACGCCATAAATATTTAATATCCTTATAAATCAATAAGTTGATCTATTCGGCCTGGCCTGGCACGAGTCATGCTCTACACTCTTGGACGAATGTACTGTCGTATCCACCCTTCAGGTGCCGCCACACATTCGAAGCACAAAAGGGCCGATGAACTGGCTCCATAAAAAAAACAATGTCGAGGAAAATTTGATGCGCATCGTTCCCCATATCCTGGGCGCAGCCATTGCTGCCGCTCTGATCAGCACTCCAGTTTTCGCCGCCGAACTCACCGGCACCCTGAAGAAGATCAAAGAGTCCGGCGTTATCACCCTCGGGCATCGTGACGCTTCCATTCCGTTTTCCTATATCGCGGACGCTTCCGGCAAACCGGTTGGCTACTCCCACGATATCCAACTGAAAATCGTCGAAGCCATCAAGAAAGACCTCGACTTGCCGAATCTCCAGGTCAAATACAACCTGGTCACCTCGCAGACCCGTATCCCGCTGGTGCAGAACGGCACCGTGGACGTCGAGTGCGGCTCCACCACCAACAACGTAGAACGTCAGCAGCAAGTTGACTTCTCCGTCGGCATCTTCGAAATCGGCACCCGCCTGCTCTCCAAGAAAGACTCCACGTACAAGAATTTCGACGACCTGAAAGGCAAGAACGTCGTGACCACCGCGGGCACCACGTCCGAGCGCATCCTCAAGTCGATGAACGCCGACAAGCAGATGGGCATGAACGTCATCTCCGCCAAAGACCACGGCGAATCCTTCCAGATGCTGGAATCGGGCCGCGCCGTCGCGTTCATGATGGACGACGCACTGCTGGCCGGTGAAGCGGCCAAAGCCAAGAAGGCGAGTGACTGGGAAGTGACCGGTGATCCGCAGTCCTACGAAATCTACGGCTGCATGGTTCGCAAGGGCGACGCGCCGTTCAAGAAAGCGGTGGATGACGCGATCGTCGCCACTTACAAGTCCGGCGAGATCAACAAGATCTACGAAAAATGGTTCATGGCGCCAATCCCGCCAAAAGGCCTGAACCTGAACTTCCCGATGAGCGACGAACTCAAGGCCCTGATCGCCAATCCGACCGATAAAGCGGCTGACGACAAGAAATCCTGATTTCTGACTAACCTTACCTCCTGAGAGGGCACTGCTCTTTCAGGAGGTTGTCACTCCCTGCTGGCATTTTTGGAAACACTCGAACCGGTGGCTGTCGAGCCGATCGCGTGTGCCTGATCGACAAGATCAGGTGGGAACGGAGCTTCCCCAGGCGGGCATTTGTACATTGATCGATCTGAGGGGAGACCCTAATGAATTACAACTGGGACTGGGGCGTTTTCTTCAAGTCCACCGGCGTGGGCAGCGAGATTTATCTCGACTGGTACCTCACCGGTTTGGGCTGGACCATCGCCATCGCCATCGTGGCCTGGATCATCGCTCTGACGCTGGGCTCTATTCTGGGCGTCATGCGCACCGTACCGAATCGCATCGTGTCGGGCATCGCGACCTGCTACGTCGAACTGTTTCGTAACGTACCGCTGCTGGTGCAGCTGTTCATCTGGTACTTCCTGGTGCCCGATCTGCTGCCGCAAAACCTGCAGGACTGGTACAAGCAGGACCTGAACCCGACCACCTCGGCGTTCCTCAGCGTTGTTGTCTGCCTGGGCCTGTTCACCACCGCCCGCGTTTGCGAACAAGTGCGCACCGGCATCCAGGCGCTGCCCAAAGGCCAGGAAGCCGCCGCTCGCGCCATGGGCTTCAAGCTGCCACAGATCTACTGGAACGTGCTGCTGCCCCAGGCCTACCGGATCATCATTCCGCCGCTCACCTCGGAATTCTTGAACGTGTTCAAGAACACCTCCGTCGCCTCGCTGATCGGCCTGATGGAACTGCTCGCGCAGACCAAACAAACCGCCGAGTTCTCCGCCAACCTGTTCGAAGCCTTCACCTTGGCGACCCTGATCTACTTCACCCTGAACATGAGCCTGATGCTGCTGATGCGCATGGTCGAGAAGAAAGTCGCCGTACCGGGCCTGATCTCCGTAGGGGGTAAATGATGGAATTCGACTTCTCGGGCATCATCCCGTCCCTGCCGGGCCTGTGGAACGGCATGGTCATGACCCTGCAATTGATGGCGCTGGGCGTGGTCGGCGGGATCATCCTTGGCACGATCCTGGCCCTGATGCGCCTGTCCCACAGCAAACTGCTGTCAAACATTGCCGGCGCCTACGTTAACTACTTCCGCTCGATCCCGCTGCTGCTGGTCATCACCTGGTTCTACCTCGCGGTGCCGTTCGTGCTGCGCTGGATCACCGGCGAAGACACCCCGATCGGCGCGTTCGCCTCCTGCATCGTGGCGTTCATGATGTTCGAAGCGGCGTACTTCTGCGAAATCGTCCGGGCCGGCGTGCAGTCGATCCCCAAGGGCCAGATGGGTGCTGCCCAGGCCCTGGGCATGACGTACGGCCAGATGATGCGTTTGATCATCCTGCCGCAAGCGTTCCGCAAGATGACCCCGCTGCTGCTGCAACAGAGCATCATCCTGTTTCAAGACACCTCGCTGGTCTACGCCGTCGGCCTGGTGGACTTCCTCAATGCTTCGCGCGCCAGTGGCGACATCATCGGCCGCTCCAATGAGTTCCTGATCTTCGCAGGTCTCGTGTACTTCACAATCAGCTTTGCCGCCTCGCTGCTGGTCAAGCGTCTGCAAAAAAGGTTTGCCGTATGATCTCTATCAAGAATGTCAACAAGTGGTATGGCGACTTCCAGGTACTGACTGACTGCAGCACCGAGGTCAAAAAAGGCGAAGTGATTGTGGTATGCGGGCCGTCCGGCTCCGGCAAATCCACCCTGATCAAATGCGTCAACGCCCTGGAACCGTTCCAGAAAGGCGACGTGGTGGTCGATGGCACGTCCATCGCCGACCCGAAGACCAATCTGCCGAAATTGCGTTCACGCGTCGGCATGGTGTTCCAGCATTTCGAATTGTTCCCGCACCTGACCATCACCGAAAACCTGACCATCGCGCAGATCAAGGTGTTGGGTCGCAGCAAGGAAGAAGCCACCAAGAAAGGCCTGCAACTGCTTGAGCGCGTCGGCCTCTCGGCTCACGCCCACAAGCACCCGGGCCAGCTCTCCGGTGGCCAGCAACAGCGTGTGGCGATTGCCCGTGCGCTGGCGATGGACCCGATCGTCATGCTGTTCGACGAACCGACCTCGGCGCTGGACCCTGAAATGGTCAACGAAGTACTCGACGTGATGGTGCAACTGGCCCACGAAGGTATGACCATGATGTGTGTGACCCACGAAATGGGCTTCGCCCGCAAAGTGGCGGACCGGGTGATCTTCATGGACCAGGGCAAGATCATCGAAGACTGCAAGAAAGAGGACTTCTTCGGCGACATCACCCACCGTGCCGAGCGTACACAGCATTTCCTTAACAAGATTCTGCAGCACTAAGAAAAGCACCGCTCCCCAAAATGTGGGAGCGGGCTTGCTCGCGAAAGCGGTGTGTCAGCCAACTTCACTGTTGAACATGACGGCCTCTTCGCGAGCAAGCCCGCTCCCACACTGGGCCGGTGGTGGTCTGGAGATTTGTGTTGTGGTTGACCCAAGGCATCTGTGATGAAATGCGACCCCACTCTCTATCGCGCCGCGCCGCCATCACTCGCCGTGAAACCCCGTCTGATTCGCCATCTGTTCCTGCCGCCACTGGTCATCGCCCTGATGATCGGATTGGGTTACCTCGGCTTCTGGGTCAGTGAACACTACGGGATTCGCAGCCTCAGCGAGAACGGCCAGCGTCAGCTGGAACTTCACGCCCGCGCCGTCGAGAGCGAGATCAGCAAGTACACCTACCTGCCCAGCCTGCTGGAACTCGAATCCAGCGTTTCGAAGCTGTTGGCCGACCCGTCACCGGAACACCGGCAGACGGTCAATGAATACCTCGAAGGCCTGAACCGGCGCAGCCGCAGTCGGGCTATCTATGTGATGGACACCACCGGCCGTGTCATGGCCACCAGTAACTGGCGCGATGTCGACAGCTACCTGGGCGAAGACCTGTCCTTCCGCGCCTATTTCCAGAATGCCGTTCGCGGTCAGCCGGGGCGCTTCTATGGCATCGGCAGCACCAGCGGCGAACCCGGTTACTACCTGGCTCATGGCCTGGAAGAACACGGCAAGATCATCGGCGTCGCGGTGGTCAAGGTCCGACTCGAAGCCATGGAAGAACGCTGGCAGCGCGCGCGGCTGGAAGCTTTCGTCAGCGATGAAAACGGCATCATCATTCTTTCCAGCGATCCGGCACGGCGCCTGAAATCGGTTGTTCCGTTGAGCGACGAAACGAAAGAAAAGCTGGCCCGCAGCCTTCAGTACTACTGGTTCCCGCTGAACGAACTGCAACCGCTGGCCCGGGAAAAACTGGCCGAAGGCGAGGAAAAACTGACCTTCCCCGCCAACAGCGAAGTGGAATCAGATGAAGAGGACATTAGCTACCTGTCGCAAACCCGGCCATTGAGCGATACCCCGTGGAATTTCACCCTACTCACCCCCCTGCAGGATTTGCGCCGCGAAGCGATCAGTCAGGGGATTCTGGTGGCGGTGGCGTTTGCCCTGGTGGCGTTCCTGCTGATCGCCTGGAACGAGCGGCGCAAGGTCATTGCCACCCGCCTCGCCGCCCGGGAAGCTTTGCAGGAAGCCAACAATCAACTGGAGCGTCGGATTACCGAACGCACCACTGATCTGCGCGCCAGCAACGAACGGCTCAAGGGCCAGATCCGCGAACGACGTCTGGCCGAAGAGACGCTACGCCGCGCCCAGGATGAACTGGTGCAAGCTGGCAAACTCGCGGCCATCGGCCAGATGTCCACCAGCATCGCCCACGAATTGAACCAGCCACTGGCAGCGCTGCGCACATTGTCCGGCAACACCGTGCGTTTCCTTGAGCGTGGCCAACTGGACGTCGCCAGCACCAACCTCAAGACCATCAACGAACTGATCGACCGCATGGGCCGGATCACCGCCAGCCTGCGTTCGTTCGCTCGCCGTGGCGACGACAAAGGTCAGGCCAGCCTCGGCAAAGCGGTGGATGCAGCCTTGCAGTTGCTCGGCGGTCGCGTGGAAAGCGCTCATCTGCAACTGCACCGAGACTTCGCCGATCATCAGGTGCAGATCGACCAGACCCGCCTCGAGCAGATTCTGGTCAACCTGATCGGCAACGCCCTCGATGCCATGCAGGCACAGCCTCTGCCGGAGTTGTGGCTCGAAGGCGAAGCGTTCGATGGCAAATATCGCCTTCGTGTACGCGACAACGGCCACGGCATCGACGCCGAAGCACGCAAACATCTGTTCGAACCGTTCTTCACCACCAAACCCGGCGAACAGGGCCTTGGCCTCGGTCTGACCCTGTCAGCGAGCCTGGCCGCTGCCACCGGCGGTCATCTGGGTGTCGAACACCCGGCCAGCGGTGGTACCACCTTCGTCCTCAGTTTACCGTTGGTAAGCCCCACTCACGCCGAGCCAATATGAACAACGAACTTAGTGTGCTGATCGTCGAAGACGACCCCCATGTGCTGCTCGGCTGCCAACAGGCGCTGACCCTGGAAGACATACCCTGCGTGGGCGTCGGCAGCGCCGAAGAAGCGCTGGAGCGGGTCGGCGACAATTTTGCAGGCATCGTCATCAGCGACATCCGCCTGCCAGGCATCGACGGTCTGGAATTGCTGACCCGACTCAAGGCCCGCGACCGCAGCCTGCCGGTGGTACTGATCACCGGCCACGGCGACATCTCCATGGCCGTCGGCGCGATGCAGAAAGGCGCCTATGACTTCATGGAGAAACCCTTCTCACCCGAACGCCTGGTGGATGTGGCCCGTCGCGCGCTGGAACAACGCAGCCTCGCGCGGGAAGTCTCTTCGTTGCGTCGGCAACTGGCGGAACGGGATTCCCTCGAAGGCCGGATCATCGGCCGCTCGCCGGCCATGCAAAACCTGCGTGAATTGATCGCCAACGTCGCCGATACATCAGCCAACGTGCTGATCGAAGGCGAGACCGGCACCGGTAAAGAGCTGGTTGCGCGTTGCCTGCACGACTTCAGTCGGCGGCACACCCAGCAGTTTGTCGCGCTGAATTGCGGTGGACTGCCGGAAAACCTGTTCGAAAGCGAAATTTTCGGTCATGAAGCCAACGCCTTCACCGGCGCTGGCAAACGGCGGATCGGCAAGATTGAACACGCCGACGGCGGCACGCTGTTCCTCGACGAAGTGGAAAGCATGCCGCTGACGCTGCAAATCAAACTGCTGCGGGTGTTGCAGGAACGCACCCTCGAACGCCTTGGCTCGAACCAGAGCGTTGCGGTGGATTGCCGGGTGATCGCGGCGACCAAGTCCGATCTGGATGAGTCGAGCAAGGCTGGCGAGTTTCGCAGCGACCTGTATTACCGCTTGAACGTGGTGACCCTAGAATTGCCACCGTTGCGCGAACGACGCGAAGACATCCTGCAATTATTCGAACACTTTCTGCAGCAGTCGTCCCTGCGCTTCGACCGCGCGGTGCCGGACCTGGACAACCAGACCCTGTCGAATCTCATGAGCCACGACTGGCCGGGTAACGTGCGCGAACTGCGCAACGTCGCCGAGCGCTTTGCCCTCGGCCTGCCGGCCTTCAAGAAGTCCGGCACCAGCGGCAGCAATCAGGGCCTGGCCTTCGCCGAAGCGGTAGAAGCTTTCGAACGCAACCTGCTCAGCGACGCCTTGCACCGCAGCGGCGGCAACCTGACCCAGGCGAGTATGGAACTGGGTATGGCCAAGACCACGCTGTTCGACAAAGTGAAGAAGTACGGGCTGAGCCACTGATGGACCTGATTCCCACGCGGGAGCGTGGGAACGATCTCAGCCGTTAACCGTGCCGCCTTTTGATTCGCTCATGATTTGCCGAATCGCCCCGACAAAGGTCTCCACCGGCTGGCCACCGCTGACTGCGTATTGCCCGTTGAACACCACGGTCGGCACCGAGCTGACGCCGCGCGACAGCCACAACTGCTCTTCCTCGCGAACCTCTTTGGCGAACTCGTCCGACGCCAGAATCGCCTCGGCCCGCTGCCGGTCCAGTCCGACACTTTCAGCAATCTGCGCTAACTGTTGGTGATCGGACGGATTACCGCCATCGGTGAAATACGCCTTGAACAGCGCCTCTTTCAGATTGAACTGCAGCCCTTCCAGTCCCGCCCAGAACAGCAAGCGATGGGCATCGAACGTGTTGTAGATACGGCTGTTGCCGTCCGTGCGAAAGGCAAACCCGACCTCGGCACCGCGCGTGCGGATCATCTCGCGATTCTTCTGCGATTGCTCAGGCGTCGAGCCGTACTTCTCGGTGATGTGTTCGGTGATGTTCTGCCCTTCAGCCGCCATCTTCGGGTTCAGTTCGAACGGCTGGAAACGGATCTCGGCCTGCACCTCATCGCCCAGCAAATCCAGGGCTCGGGTCAGGCCATACAGGCCGACGACGCACCAGGGGCAGGACACGTCGCTGACGAAATCGATTTTCAGGGGGTTACTCATCAAACACCTCGCAGACTGGAACGCGCCGGAAAGTTTGAACAATACACCCGACGTGGCCGAGGTGGCAGCCGTTCCACTCCCCCTGTGGGTTAGAGAAGGTTCGGTGCCGCCACCGGATCAATCTGCGCCCAATGCGAGGTGTCTTCGCGATGGGCCTGCAAGTACGGCAACACCGCCGCCAGCAACGGTGCCTTGAACGCCTCCTGGAAACGATGCGCCAGACCCGGAATCAACTTCAACTGACTGCCGCGGATATGCGCCGCCAGGTGCACACCGTGCATCACCGGCAACAGCGGATCAGCGGTGCCGTGGACCACCAGCGTCGGAACGCGCAGCTGATTGAGCAGCGCCACGCGACTACGCTCGGCGAGGATCGCCATGATCTGGCGCTTCACGCCTTCGGGGTTGAACGCCCGGTCATAGGACTGCGCCGCCTGATGCAGTAGCGCTTGCCGATCATCGCTCACCGTCGGGCTGCCCAGCGCCGCCAGCAAATCGGCTTGCTGCTCCAGCGCCACTTCGCGATTGGGCGCCCCACGGCGCGACAACAGTTGCACCAACTCCGCACTCGGCGCCGGCAAGCCTTCGGCCCCGGAGCTGGTCATGATCAACGTGAGACTTTCCACACGCTGCGGCGCAATGGCCGCCATATGCTGGGCGATCATCCCGCCCATGCTCGCGCCCAGCACGTGGAATTGCTCGACGTGCAACGCATCCATCAATCCAAAAGCATCGTCAGCCATATCGGTCAAGGTGTACGGCGCCGACACCGGCAAACCGAGTTTGTAGCGCAGCACTTCGAACGTCAGGTTGGCGTCGACGGGCGCTTGCCGCCAGGTCGACAGGCCGACATCGCGATTGTCATAACGAATCACCCGGAACCCCTGCTGACACAGCGCGACCACCACCTCGTCCGGCCAGTGAATCAACTGCCCGCCCAGGCCCATCACCAGCAACAACGCAGGGTCTGACGCACGGCCGATGCTCTGGTACGCCAGGGTTACCTGCGCCAGATCGACATGCTTGGTCGGAACATTGATATCGCAACGAGACGCCGCCAGGGACGGCAGGCCAAACAACAGCGCGGCCAGGAAAACCGCTGTCGAGAAAAATCGTGCACACATGAAAAAACACCGAAACGCAGAACCCCAGTAGAGCGCGAGTCTGATGAAGTTTGTTCAAGCGCGCTGCCACAGTTACGTGACAGTTTGATGAAGAGTGCTGAACGGTCATGTACCTGGATAGAACGTGGGCCACCTACACCGCTGGTCAAAAAGATGCTCATACCTGTTATTTCTGACAGTAGGCAAATCCACCCGCCTCGCATTCAATCAACGGACCGTCACCGGGCGCACGATATCCCTGTCTGCGTCTGCTTAGCTGACCGGAGATGCCCATGACTATTGATACGCAGCCCATTCGTCTGCAAGACGTCGACGACACGCAAGAGGATTACAACCCGCTCTATCGTGACCCCGGCGCGATAGGCACGTTTGCGCTATTTCCACTTTACATCCCGCTGGCAATCGAACTGGTCATCGGCGCGAGGGTCGGAGTTAATTATCATTTGGCTCACAACCACACAGAAGGGCTGTTAGTGCTGGTCGGGGCCTATGATAATCAAAACGAATACGACGCCATCACGGTTTTCTGCGACAAAGTCGTGGTTGCAACGACATTAGTGGCCGCTGATCACAACAACAAGGACATAGCGCTGTACATTCCCGCGAGGAATCTGTCCTCCGGCATCAAAAAAATGCACTACAGCATCCAGCGCGTCAGTGAAAATGAATCGGTACCGTCCCCAGACCTCGACGTCCTGATCAAATTCGAAGCGCCCGGTGGTATTGACCCGCGCCCCGATGTACCGGCCCATCAGTTATTGAAAGCACCCATTCTTCCCGCTGAAATCATGCTGGAGGGAGTGATCACCCAGCCGTGGATAGAGAGTGGGTTTCCAGTCACTATTGCGGCTTATGAGGTCATGGCGGAGGGTGATGTCATTACCCTCAGTTGCCAAGGGATCAAACTCAAACACACCGTCCAAAAGACTGACGTGGGCAAGAGCATCGAGATACCGATCACCCGAGAGCACCTGCTGAACATTCAAGATACGCCCAAGGCTGTGTTCGTTTACATGATCCGCGACCAGGTTCACAACCGCTCCAGCGACTGGTCTGAAGTCACCACGGTAGCCCTCGAGGCTGGCAGCATCCGCCTCCCTCCTCCACTGGTGAAGGATGTCAACGAATATGACCAACTGCCTCTTGATGACCTGAACTATAGGGACGCTATTGTACAAGTCGTCGCCCTTGGTCCGGGTTTTGTGCGTGGTTACAAAGTGCTCATCACCGTGAGCTGGGAAGCTGCTAGCGGTGAAACCCTCAGCTACACACAAGAAAAAGACATTAAGACACCGAGCATTATGGCGTTCCCGGTGCCCTACAACACATTGTTGGATATTCCGTCAGGCCCCGTCAACGTGGCATATGAGGTGATTCAACCCAACGGCACAAGAACACCATCCAGCCGCTACACGTTCATCCTGATACCAGAAACCATCCTGCTGCCTGCACCGGAGATTCCCGACGCCGATCGCGGCTTCCTGTCGTCTAGCCTGCTGGAAACCATCGTGTACGCCGGTCCTTATGAGTCGATGGCCCTCAATGATCTGGTGAGATTGAGTTGGCGAGGGACACGTCAGGATGGCGGTCCGTATTTACACATGACACAACGCCGGGTCAGCCAGGCGCTGCTGAAAAAACGTGTTCCCTTCGCCATCAACGGTGCCGAGCATATCGTCGGGCTCAACCGGGGAAGTGTTGAGGTCTCCTACCAAGTCATCCGGACGAGTGGCGTGCTCGACTCTTTCACTGAGCAGGTGCATGTCGGTCCAGTACGACCGGTTCTGCCAGCTCCTACCGTGGAAAAGGCCGTCAACAACGAGCTCTTGCCTGAACAAATAAAGGGCGGGGTCGATGCAAAGGTTGCACCTATCCAGAGTTTGAAAGATCGGGACGTGTTGCACTTCAAACTGGAGGGCACGACTGCGGAACACAGCTTTACCGACTCATTGCCCATCGATGCGAGCTCATCAACCGAGGCGTTTTACTTCTGGCTGGAGCAGAAGCTACTGGAGTCCAACCTTGGCGAAGATGTCAGGCTCTACTACTGGGTCACCCATCGTAGCGAACTGCCAAGGGCCTCTGAGGCGCTGGCGCTACGGATCGGCGTTCCCATTCTGGTGCTGGATAAACCTAATGCCCCGCTCGCACCTGACGACATTCTCAATCCGCTGGATGGGCAAAAAGGTGTCCCTATCGAAGTTCGGTACATGAAAATGTCCGACAAAGACCACATAACTCTGATCGTTAAAGGCACATCCCAGGAAGGAAGTCCGGATATTTCGCCTCAGTTTGGTAACCGCGACGGCGTTGTTACCTTCCTCCTGCCAGCCAGTGCCGTGGGCGCCAATATCGACAGTAAAATACTGGTCACTTATAGGGTGGTGCGAAAAGGTGCGCCGGATCAAACCTCGGACCTACTGACATTGACTGTTCAGAAAATCCCGACTCCTGAATTCAACCTGCCCACGCCAAAAATCAGCGAGGCAAAAGACACGACAATTCTGGACATGCGACTTTTTACCGGTGATGCGACGTTCATCGTGACCAAGTGGATTTACAGCCTTGCCGGGCAACGCTGCTGGTTGGTTTTCACGAGTCAAGGCTTCCCGGAGCTGCGTGTTCTTAACGGCGAGGCGATCAGTCCCAATGAAGCACTGCAAGGGGTCACGAGAAAGGTCATACGCCAATGGCTGACCAATCTTGGACACGGTCGTGAGTTTCAGGTGACTTTTAGCGTCGCGTTCTCCAGAGATGCAACACAAGCGCAAGCAACGATCTTCCCCATCGAGACTTACTTGACTGTCGCCAAACCCTGCAACTTGCCTCCTCCGATCGTGGATCTTGCGGTAAACGGAAGCCTGGATCCGGAGCAGGTATTGGCGAGCGGTCTACCGGCAAGGGTTGATCCGAAAGAGAAATACGCAGTGGGTGATCGGGTCAGACTCTCCTGGAAGGGTGCAGGCGCCAATCACCTGACCGAGGAGCAGATCGTCAACAGTACCAACACTGCGTTGATGTTCAGTGTGCCGAAGACCGTCGTCAATGCTAACGCCGGACATACGGTAAGTCTGGTGGCCGAAGTCACTCGCGGTACCGACAAAGTGGAGTCGACACCGTTGACAATTGCCGTACTTTTCGAGTTCCGGTTCGACAACAACCCGATGGCCCTGACAATCACCACGATCCAGACGACTCGTTGGACGGCCACCGGAGCAAATCCACTTGGCAGCGCCATGACACGTACACCTACAACTGGCTATCCACCCTATACCTATCGCTCGACAGCGCCGCATATCGCAAAGGTTGAACAGATTGGCAACAGTTGCCAGGTCACCGCGACAGGAGGCGGTTCGACCCAGGTGATCGCTACCGATTCACGCGGACGAATGAAGACGGTGCCGGTGTCAGTGACACAACAGAGGTACAACTTGATTCAAGCGCCTCGCCAGATGAGAGTCTCTGAGGCGATCACCTGGAGGCTTCAAAACAATGGCCTGACGCTGAATTCGATCCCCAATGCCGCCGCGATCCTGACGACCATGTACCACATCCCCAACCCCCTTCCACTGAAAGCGACCTGTCTTGCACAGGCTGGGGACAGTTACCGTTCGGGGCAGTTCTTGTTTGAAGGACATCAAATGGGTCAATTCTGGATTGCCGTCGGCGGGCTCGGCAATGGAGGAGATCTTCCCTACGACGTGGTTTGCGTCTTCCGCGTAAGTTAATCGGCCCTACTTCTCCCGCAACAAAAACGCCCTTTTTTAAGGGCGTTTTTTTCATTCATGCCAACGGAATGCGCAACTACCGGGCGGCCGCCACCATGTTCACCAACGCCGCCTCTGTCTCCGGCCACGCCCGCCCCCCCCAGTAGAGCGCGAGTCTGATGAAGTTTGTTTAAGCGCGCTGCCACAGTTACGTGACAGGTTGATGAAGAGTGCCGAGTGTTCATTGGAGATGAGCGGTGGCTTACCACTGGTCAGAAAACCAGCCTGACCTGTTATTTCTGACAGTAGCCGGATCACCCGCCATGGCATTCAATCTGTACCTGCGAGCTCTTCCACGCACGCTCATCCATCCTCTGCCAACAGGTCATCCCAATGAGTATCTACGCGGTCCCGCCGAACAGCCCAGACTCGAACATCGATACCCGCCAGGTCGACGTGCTGCCCCCTGTTCCGCAGGCGGGCGATATACGCATTAATGCCATCAGCCCACTGCTGATTCCCAACCTGGTGACGGGATTACCGGCAGATGAAAACGTGCTCGGTGGCATCAACCTGGCCATGACTGAAGACCGTGACAATCCCAACGACCCAAACGAGTCCAGAGGCGTTTCAACCTATATCGATCCTTGGGTCAATCAGGCGCCGGGGGATAAATGGACCGTAAGAGCACGCCACATCAACGACCTCACCTCCATTGCTCTGCGCACGGACGACGTGAGTGCCACGCAACTCAATCAGCGAATTCACGCGCGGCTACCGGGCCATTTGCTGCGTAACGGCATCAACGAGTTGTACGTCGGCGTGCTGCGACTGAGCGCCGGCCCGGGGGGTGAAGAGGACGAAGCACAGTCTCCACGCCTGCCAGTGCTGATTCTCAAGGATCTTCCCGGCGGTCCCGACCCGGATCCCGAACGCCCCGACCATCAGAATCTTGCCCCTCCCACGGTCAGCGCCGACATCCTGAAAAACGGTGTCACCCAGGATCAGCTCAACCGAGGCGTGGAGGTCAGCTGCCCGCCCCACCTGTTCATGCGCAAGAACTCCGAAATCACGTTGCATTGGGGCGATCAAGTGATGAGGCTGCTCGTGACGGAAGCCGACGTGGGTCAGCCGATCCGATTCCTGGTCACCCGGTCAACCATCGAAGCCGCCGGCGATTCGAAGCGCCTGTCGGTGTATTACAGCCTGCGGGATGTGGTGGACAACCGCTCGGCCGACAATTCGCAAAGGCTGATGCTGGTCGTCAACACCCGGCTCGACCTGTTGGATGCGCCCAACGTTAATGATGCAGATGAAAACGGCATCGTCGATCTTCAAGCGCTCGCCGGCCGCGATGCACTGGTCGTCATTTCCTCTCCGCCGATCAGCTTCGTGACCTCGGATCAGGTGGTTCTGCATTACGCCGGCGTGGCAGCCAATGGCGAG
This sequence comes from Pseudomonas sp. MDT1-17, assembly GCF_054898105.1. NCBI lineage: Bacteria > Pseudomonadati > Pseudomonadota > Gammaproteobacteria > Pseudomonadales > Pseudomonadaceae > Pseudomonas > Pseudomonas sp. MDT1-17. The sequence goes on from NZ_JBUBVM010000001.1 coordinate 5,348,155, forward strand.
ATCTACGCCGAGAACTTTGTGGTGCCCGTCATCCGCAACGGTCGCACTCTGAACTTTGATCTCCCTCACTACTGGCTCAGACGATGCGTACATGGCCAAGCCGTGCTTTCGTACACCTTGACCCGCAACGGTGAAGTGCGCAGATCCAGAAGCGCGGGCATCAGGATCGATGGGCTACCGATCCAGCTGCCGGCCCCTGAAGTGCCGGAATCGGCCGGCGGCGCGCTGCCCGCCGACACACCGGGTGCCCAGGTCAGGGTGCTGAAGCTGGTGGGCGCTATCGCCAACGATGTCGTACGGATTTACTGGGAAGGCACGGCGGCCGATGGTTCGACACCTTTACCCTATATCACTCAGCGCCAGCTCGACGCCGAGTTGGCCAAACAGGACATCTTTTTTACTGTTGCGCGCCAAAACATCGAGCCGCTGATCAATGGGCGGCTGAGGGTTCGTTACGAAGTCTTTCGCAATGGCCGTCTGCTGGACACCTCCGAGATTCTGGAGTTGTTCGTCGGCGTCGCCGCCACCCAGTTGCCAGCGCCCACAGTACCCAATGCCCCCGGCGATGTATTGATTCCGGAAAATTTCCCCAACGGTACCGATGCGGTGATAGCGGTCTACATCGACATGCAGACCCTGGATCGCATCGTGTTCGACTGTGTTGGTACCACCCCGGCGCAATCCTATCGCCGGGTACTGGACCTGGAGCCCGCGATGGTGGGCCAGCCCGTGAAGCTCCCGATCCCCGCCCAGACCATTGCCAGCAATCGCGGCCAGAGCGTGCAATTGGTCTACACCACGACCAATGCGGCCACCCAAGTCCAGCGCATCTCCGAGCGCCGGATCCTGACCATCCGCGCGCCGATCCCGGTGCCGGGCATCAGTGTCGTCAGGGATGCCAGCAACGCTGTCATCCCCAGCAATGGCAGCACCTACAGCACCACAGTCACACTGTCCGGCCCCCGGGGGGCTAATAGCCCGGTCGAGATTTTGGATAACGACAACGTGATTGCTACCGTCCCCGCAGGCGCTCAGGGCATCTGGACCTCCCAACCCTTGCCGATGACCACAGGCAGCCATCGGTTCACCGTTCGAACCCCTGGCTCGACTCAGGAATCGGCATTGTGGGCAATCACCGTGCTGCTGATACACCCCGTCGCTATCAATTCGTTGATCGACGGCAACAACGTCGCCATTGGCAATGGCGGCGCCACGTTCAGCACCACGGCAACGCTACGCGGCACGGCAACGCCCGGCGAGCAAGTGCAGATTCTGCTCAACGGCACCGTACGGCAAAACGTTCCTGTCGACTCTAAGGGTAACTGGACGTACACCATCAACCCTCTCGCCGTGTTCGCCCATCGCTTCCTTGCCCGTCCGGTTCCCGCAAACAGGCCGGATTCCAACGCCTGGGTGCTGAACGTCCGCTCGGAATGGACGGACATCAACACCCTCTTCCAGAACAATTCCTACGATGGCTGGCTGCTGCACAACGCGGCGCGATGCGGTTCAATCCGGGGTTGGCAGGGTCGGCCGATGTTCTGCAACTTCACCGACTTCGGTGCGCCGACAGGCTTTGCCGGGACAATCTTCTACCGGGATCTGACCTTTCTGCCCGGCACTTATCAGTTCCGGGTGAACGCCACGCACATTGCTGAAGGAGGCCCTAACCCGAATCTACTCAATCCAATCCTCAGCCTCACCGAAGACGGTCAGTATCTGAGGGTTGACCGAGCGCTACCTAAAGATGGCCGGTTCTACGACCTCATACTTAACTTGACCGTCACCACCCGACAACGTCGCCGACTGTATGTAAACAATTTTCAGGACGGCAGCAACGGCAACGACTACGTGATTTCTCAGATTTCGGTCATACGCACCTCTGGAGGCGGAGGGGGTATCTTGACCGCACCGGAAGAATTCCACGACTTGCCACCCTATGAAGGTCCGTTGCCAACGATCGACATGCCGCAGCGTAAAAAGTAGCCAGCCACGCCTGCGAAGCCACGCGTCACGCCCTTCCGTTGAGGGGCGTTTTTTCTGGATAACCGCACAAACCGCTCGGGATCAAACACTTTTCCCGGCTCTGAACGAAAAACAGCGGAGCACGCAATGTGTTCCGCTGTTTTTGCCTCGGTTCGAAATCAGGCCAGTTGACTGCGCAACTGCCGCGCCGCCGCCACCATGCGTCCCGAACCAGGAGACTCGTATAACCGCTGGTCAGAAAGCCGGCCCTACCTGTTATTTATGACAGTAGCCAGCCTGCGATATTGAGTGTGCAATCAGTCTCTAACGCGCCATCACTGCACCGGTTCGCGCGTAACCTCGTGAATTGGAGAACGTCATGACCGCTTTTTTCATTTATACGCCGGAACAACTGAACGCGTTGAGATCTGAAAGTCCGCAGCAATGGGTCGATTTGTTCAGCGAGGTCAGAACACCTGGTTTGTTCACGGAAAATGGAGTTTTAAAGTTATACCCCATTCTGATTCCCGGCTGGCATAAGGTCGACTATCCCGCCGCCTCCCATGGCGTCAACGCAGACAAGACGGCAGTCCCGGGACCGGGATGGCGGGTACTGTTCCCCTCTTACCTCTCGATGGCGGCGTCTGACACAATCAGATTGTATATGGGCAAGCGGCGGGAACCCGGTCAGCTTCCCGATCCGGCGGATACGGGCACACTGATCAAGACTACAATCGTCCCGCAAAATCACAACAACGAAGACGTCCTCAGTTTCATTCCTCAACCCTCTGTCGAAGGACCGGGTATCCATCGGATGTGGTACACCATCGAGCGTACCAGCGGGCAGGCCCCGGAACGTTCAGACGAGATAACCGTGTGGTTCAAACCGACCTTTCCGGACAGCCTTGATCGAACCGGCAACACGAGCGATCGGGTACCCCTGGAGGCTCCTCGATTCCCGGCCATTATTGATGAGGCGACGGTAGAGGCTGGTGTTGACGTCTATATTCTTGCCTGGCCAATCATGACCGTCGGTGACGTTGTTACCCTCATGTTCGGCAATCAAACAGTCAAATACACCCTCAAGATGGAGGATGTCGGTAAGAAAGAAATAGTGATATTTGTGTCGTCTGCCGTCCTTAAACTGATCGGTCCTGCTGACCCGTTGTTGGTGAGTTACAAGATCCGCGACCAAGTACACAACAGCAGTCTCACGTCCAAAACAGGTAAAGGAAAACTGGTTCCAGATACCACCTATCTTGAAGCGCCTTCAGTGCCTGGCTCAAACAACAATGTTCTCAAAATCGACGTCCTCAATGGCGAGGGCATGAAAGTTGAGATCTTCGTGGATCGTGCCGACGCCATCGCTGGAGACAAAGTGGAATGCTTTCTCTACAACCCCGAGACCGGACTCACTCAGTCCTATGGTCCGATTGATTACACAAGAGGCATCGTCACGTTCGAGGTGCCTTACGTCACAGTGAAGAATCTGGCCCCGGCGACAATAGAGCTCTACTACGAGCGCATAAGAGTAGAGGCGGGCTTAGAAAAACGCACCCCGTCCTACTCCTATTCTCTGGAGCTGATCGGCGAAAAATACCGCGCTCCAGCACCTACTGTCCCGCAAGCCCACGGGGCGGTCTTATCGCCAGGCCTGGCAGAAACCGTTGTCTATGCCGGACCTGGTATCGACGGCCTGGCGATCGGCGACAAGGTGACACTGAGCTGCCTGAGCACAAGCGCCGGCGGCACCACCCGCCTGCAGACCTACGAGCGGTTTGTTACCCAAGCCATGGTGATTTCGGGGGTAGGAATCGTTGTGCCATTCGATTGGGAAACCACACACCTTGATACCTACCAGAACGGATCGGTCGAGCTGTCCTACACTGTCACCGGCAGCGGGTATGCCACACTTCTGGAGTCCGACGTCCGTCGGTTGCGCGTTGCTCAGGTGACGAACATCCTGGGCGTCGTCGACGTCGGCAAGGATGAAAACGGCGTCCTCGATCCGAAGGACATTCCCTTCGGCACCCCAGCCATCTGCCCGGCCGCGGCCCACACAAAGATCGGCGATACGGTGCATCTGGAGGTCCGGAAACTGGCCAGTAATCTGGACCCGCAAGACACCCTCGTTCTAGTGGACGCGCTCGCCGTCACCGCAGACAACACCGGCAAAGACCTGGAGTTTCGGCTGCCGCTGGAACTCATCAAGCCACTGCTCAATCGAGTGATCAATGTGGACTGGTACATCGAACGCCCCCGGGAACTGCCTCTGACAGCGCCCGAACTGGTACTGCGAATCGGTGCCCGGGCGCTGGTACTGCCGCCGCCCGAACTGGTGCAGGCTTCGCCTGACAAGACCATCAATCCGATGAACACAAAGAAAAATGCCACGGTTAAAGTCGCCTACACCGGGATGGATTCCCCCCATCGTGTCACCCTCTTCGTCAAAGGTCGCGATGGCTTTGGCAGCCCAGCCCTTGCGACACTCCAGGGCAGCGCCAGCGGGTCGCTAATCTTCACACTGCCGCTAACCGCCGTACCCGCCAACATGGGCACATTTATGTCCTTTTGGTATGTCGTGACTCAAGAAGGCATACATGACCAAAGTTCCGCACCCACAAAGTATGAAGTCAGCAACATTCCCAATGAAGACATCAACTACCCACGCATGACGATTACGCAGGCGCCGGATCACAAAGTTCTTAATCTCAACAATTTCACCGGCGATGCTCACTGGAAACTGATTCCCTGGCTCTTCATTGCCATCGGCACGCGAATGCGGGTGGCATTGAGTGGCCAGAAGTCCGACGGTAGCGAATACGTCATTATGCTGTTCGACGGAGTGATCACCGCCAACCATGCCAGCGCAGGGTTGAGTGGAGTCATCGACCGGGAAAAACTCAAACTGTTCAAGGACGGCACGCAGGTTTATGGAATGTCCATCGCCAACTTCAGCGACAAGGGTGGCGCCGATACATTCTTCCCAATGCGGGAACTGACGATAAAAACAGCAATGCCGGCCAGACCGGTAATTATCCAACTGATCGATGAAGCGCCGCCTATTCTCGGTCAGGTCGTTAACGGCGGCAGCACCGACGATACAAGGCCGCGGTTAATTGGCACAGGTACACCGGGCAGCAAAATCATCCTGAAAAAGAACAGCGTTACTCTGGTCACCCTCACTGTCGACACCAACGGTATATGGAACGAGAAGGTGAATCTGGGTCTGGGCAAACATACGCTGACCGCCACAGTCGTAGGCAGCAACCCGGAACAGGTTTCCGCCCCATGGGTGGTGACAGTGATTCAGGATTACGTTCACTTCACAGGTTTCGAGGGTAATACCAACGGGTGGGCCATAGGTGGGGCAGGCGCACTCTCGGGGCGGGTATTCAGGAATATGTATGTGGTCGATACCCCGCACCAAGGCAATCACGCAGGTGAGCTGCTGCTCAAACACCATCCCTTGATCAGAGGCGCGAGGTATCACTTTTCCTGTTATGCATACAACTTTGCGATCAACAGTTACGACGTCGATCCGAAGCTGCTGTTGCGAGTGGACGCCAACCTGGATACAGGTCCTATTGCAGTGCCTAAAAGAACGTGGAAGTTGATAGAGGGCAGCTTTGTTGCCGTTACGAGTGGCATGACGATCTTCAGAATCTTCAACCTTGAACATCGACACATCGGTAACGATTTCTACCTCGACCACCTGCAAGTCAAACAGATCAGCAACGGCACACAGGCATGAACCAACCGGCCTGAAGAATCTCTGCCGCACTAAAAAACCGCCTCTGATTGCAGAGGCGGTTTTTTTGTCAGTCAGCCATTCAAGCCAGTTGACTGCGCAACTGCCGCGCCGCCGCCACCATGTTCACCAACGCCGCCTCAGTCTCCGGCCAAGCCCGAGTCTTCAACCCGCAATCGGGATTGACCCACAACCGCTCCGCCGGAATACGCTTAACGGCTTTGCTCATCAACTTGACCATTTCGGCTGTGTCCGGCACCCGTGGCGAGTGGATGTCATAGACGCCCGGACCAATATCATTCGGGTAGTTGAACGCGTCGAAAGCCTCCAGCAATTCCATGTCCGACCGCGAGGTTTCGAGGGTGATCACGTCGGCGTCCATCGCCGCGATGGACTGGATCACGTCGTTGAATTCGCTGTAGCACATGTGGGTATGGATCTGGGTTTCGTCGCGCACGCCGGATGCGCTCAAGCGGAAGGCTTCCACCGCCCAGTCGAGGTATTCCTGCCATTGCGCACGGCGCAGCGGCAAGCCTTCGCGGAAGGCGGCTTCGTCGATCTGCACGATCTTGATGCCGGCAGCTTCCAGGTCCACCACTTCGTCACGCAGGGCCAGCGCCAGTTGCTGCGCCTGGACTTTGCGCGAAACGTCTTCGCGGGGGAACGACCACATCAGCATGGTCACGGGACCGGTGAGCATGCCCTTCATGACCTTGTCGGTCAGGCTCTGTGCATACGTGATCCAGTCGACCGTCATGGCGTTCGGGCGGCTCAAGTCACCATAGATGATCGCCGGTTTGACGCAGCGCGAACCGTAGCTCTGCACCCAGCCGAAACGGGTGAACAGGTAGCCGTCCAGTTGCTCGGCGAAGTACTCGACCATGTCGTTGCGCTCGGCTTCACCGTGCACCAACACGTCCAGACCCAGGCGTTCCTGGACTTGCACGGCATGGCGGATTTCGCTGTGCATGGCGTCGGTGTAGTCGTTGGCCGACAGCTTGCCTTGCTTGAACGCTTGCCGCGCCAGGCGTATCGAGCCGGTCTGCGGGAACGAGCCGATGGTGGTGGTTGGGAAGGCTGGCAGTTTCAAGCGCGCACGTTGTTGCTCGATGCGCTTTGCAAACGGCGAGTGACGTTGGCTGTCTTTGGCGCTGATGGCTTTAATGCGCGCTTGGACTTCGGCTTTGTGAATGCGCGGCGATTGGGCGCGGCTGGCCTGGATCGCACGGCTTTCGGCCAGGGCGGTTTGCACCTTGGGCGATTGCGGATCGTTCAAGGCATCGCGCAGCACGGCGATTTCACCGCACTTCTGCACGGCAAACGCCAGCCAGCTTTTCAGCTCCGGGTCGAGTTTGTCTTCGCGATCCAGGTCCACCGGGCTGTGCAGCAGCGAGCAGGAACTGCTGACCCACAGGTTGTCACCAAAACGTTCCTGGGCTGGTTGCAGTTGAGCGAGGACTTGCTCCAGCTCGCAGCGCCAGACGTTGCGGCCGTTGACCAGCCCCACCGAGAGAATCTTGTAGGTCGGCAGACGATCCAGCACTTGGCCGAGTTGATCCGGCGCCCGCACCGCATCGATATGCAAGCCGTGCACCGGCAGACTGACCGCCAGGCCGAGGTTGTCTTCCAGGCCACTGAAGTAGGTCGCCACGAGTTTCTTCAGCGGCGAGTATTGAAGGATGTGGTAAGCGCGTTCGAAGGCGTTTTTCCAAGCCTGTGGCAGATCGAGGGTCAGAATCGGTTCATCGATCTGCACCCACTCCACGCCTTGGGCGGCGAGGCGACCGAGGATTTCGCCATAGATCGGCAGCAGACGCTCCAGCAGGTCGAGCTTGTCGAAGTCGTCCCCCTTCGCCTTGCCCAGCCACAGGTAAGTCAGCGGGCCGATGATCACCGGTTTGACGTTGTACCCTAGGGCCTTGGCTTCGTCGACTTCGTCGAACAGCTGTTCCCAGCTCAGTTTGAACTGCTGGTCAGCAGTGAACTCCGGGACCAGGTAGTGGTAGTTGGTGTCGAACCACTTGGTCAGTTCCTGGGCGTATTGCGCTTGGGCGTGTTCGCCGCCGCAGCAGGCAGCCGTGGCGCCACGGGCCATGGCGAACAGGGTGTCGAGGGTCGGCAGACCGCGTTCATCTTTGGCGCTGTCGAAACGCTCGGGGATCACACCGAAGGTCAAGGAATGGGTCAGAACCTGGTCGTACCAGGCGAAGTCGCCCACAGGCAGCAGGTCGATGCCGGCGTCTTTCTGCAATTGCCAGTGGGTGGCGCGCAGTTGGCGGCCGACGCTTTTCAGCGCGTCCTGATCCAGATCGCCCGTCCAGTAGGATTCAAGGGCTTTTTTCAGTTCGCGGTCAGCGCCGATGCGCGGAAAACCAAGTGTGTGGGCCAGAGCCATGGTGAATTTCTCCCTGTAAAAGATGGCCCTATTGTCGACAGCCAACCCAACATGAGACAAACTCAACTTTTTCGTGTTGATCACAAGTTTTCCTCATGGAGCCCCCCGGTGCTTGAAATCCGTCACCTGAAGACCCTGCACGCCTTGCGCGAAGCCGATAGCCTGGTGGATGCGGCCGACCGCCTGCACCTGACGCAGTCGGCCCTGTCCCATCAATTCAAGGAGCTTGAGGAGCGGCTGGGGATGCCGCTGTTCGTGCGCAAGACCAAACCGGTGCGCTTCACCAGCGCCGGTTTGCGCCTGCTGCAACTGGCTGACGCCACTCTGCCGTTGCTGCGGGGTGCCGAGCGCGATATCGCGCGGCTGGCCGGTGGCACCGCTGGGCGTTTGCACATGGCAATCGAGTGCCACAGCTGCTTCCAGTGGCTGATGCCGACCATCGACCAGTTCCGCGATGCCTGGCCGGAAGTCGAACTGGACCTGGCCTCCGGGTTCTCCTTCGCCCCGTTGCCTGCGCTGGCCCGTGGCGATCTGGATTTGGTGGTGACCTCCGATCCACTGGAACTGGCCGGGATCACTTACGTGCCGTTGTTCACCTACGAAGCGATGCTCGCGGTGGCCAACCAGCACCGTTTGGCGAGCAAGGCCTACATCGTTCCGGAAGATTTGCTCACCGAAACGCTGATCACCTACCCAGTGGAACGTGATCGGCTGGACATCTTCACCCGCTTCCTCGAACCGGCTGATGTCGAACCGGCTCAGGTCCGCACGTCGGAACTGACAGTGATGATGATGCAATTGGTGGCCAGCGGTCGCGGCGTGTGCGGCATGCCCCATTGGGCGCTGCATGAATACAGCTCACGGGGTTATGTGAAGGCCAAGCGGCTGGGCGAGAAGGGTTTGTTTGCGACGCTGTATGCCGGGATACGTGCCGACATGCTGGATGCGCCGTATATGCGCGATTTTTTGCTGACGGCTAAAGATACGTCGTTCTCGACACTGGATGGCGTCAGCGCAGTTCGCTGACAACACATATCCCCCCTGTGGGAGCGGGCTTGCCCGCGATGGCGGCGGTAGATCCAGCATAGATGTAACAGACATACCGCTATCGCGGGCAAGCCCGCTCCCACAGGGATTGTGGTGATTTCAGAGCTCCCGCCACATATGGATCTTGTCGAAGTAGTCCTCGCCCACCCGCACCGCCAAAGGTTCGAGGCCAAACTGGATGAAGCCGCAACGCTGGTACAGGTTGAACGCCGCTTCATTGCCGGCGGTGACGGTCAGCTGGATCAGCCTCAGACCTTGATGGTCCTGCGCTTCAGCCAGGGCGGCCTGCACCAGGTAATAACCGAACCCGCGTTGCCGGACCTTGCCCGACACATACATGCCAAACAATGTCGCCTTGTGCCGAGCCTTTTCACGAGGTTCGAAGGCCAGGCCGACGATGCCCGCCAACTCGCCGTCTTCGAACGCGCCGAACACCACGTCCAGCTTGCTGGTCAGGCGTGATTCCCACCAACTCAGCGGCATCACGGCGCGTTCGCGCACGCTCGAAGTAAACGCCTGGGGATGCAGGTCGTAGGCTTCGAGCATCAGCGCCCGATAATCCAGGGCATGACTGGCATCAAGCCGCTCAATCCACATGTTCAAGCCGTCCGTCGTTGTTCAAGCATCAGTCGCACTGCCAGCGCCGACAGCACGAACCCCATCAGATAACGCTGCACCGCCAGCCAGGTCGGGTTGTTGACGAACCAGGAGGCGATACCCGCGGCGAACAGCGCGATCAGCAGATTGACGCTGAAACTGACGCTGATCTGGGTCAAGCCCAAAATGATGCTCTGGGTGAACACCGCACCGTGCTCAGGGGTGATGAACTGCGGAAACACCGACAAATAAAACACGGCGATCTTCGGGTTCAAGGCGCTGGTCAGAAAGCCCATGGTGATCAGTTTGCGCGACGAATCCGGCGGCAATTGCTGCGCCTCGAAGGGTGAACGCGCACCCGGTTTGACGGCCTGCCAGGCCAGCCACACCAGGTACAGTGCGCCGGCCCACTTCAGCACTTCGTAGGCCATCGGCACCGCCAGAAACACCGCAGTCAAACCGGCAGCGGCCGCGAACAGGTGCACGAAAAACCCCGCGACCACACCGAGCAACGAAGTCACCCCGGCCTTGCGCCCCTGGCAGATCGAACGGGAAATCAGGTAGATCATGTTCGGCCCCGGTGTCAGCACCATCAGTAACGCGGCAGCGGCGAAGATCAGTAAGTCTTGAAGCGGGATCATGGGCAGTCCTTGCTCTTATGAAATCAGCGTTCGGAAAATGATCAGGCGATCGTTAACGAGGTTCGATAAAACGGCAGGATCAGGTCCCGTGTCAATGGCGCCAGCGTGACATTGCTTCCAGCATTGATGTGACTGACACACCGCTTCGCGAGCAGGCTCGCTCCCACATTGGATTAGTGCAGCGCCCGGAACCTAGCCCGCCTCGAGAATCGCGCCCTCCTCGTCAGGCAATTTGACAAAAATGCTGTATTTCGCGCCTTCCATGGCTTCGAAGGCGATCAGCTTCTCTACCAGCGGCCCATTCAACACCTTACCGGCATTGAGCAGCAGCATGCCGTTGTCGGCATTGAGGTTGCGCGCCAGGATCATGCCCGCCGCCACTTCCCGTGTGGTCAGCACCCTGACCGTCGGATCGGCCAACGAGACATCGCTCAGGTACGCGGCACAGACCTGGATGAAATCTTCCACCAGTTCGGGATCGTAGAGCCGCCCGGCATAGCTGCGGATGTAGACCAGCGCCTCATCGCTGTTCATCTGCCGCTCGAGGATCAGCCCGCGCTGCAACTCGATGAAATCCACTGCCAGTTTCAGCAGACGCGAACCGAACGGAATCGCCTCGCCCTTGAGCCGGTCGGGGAAACCGCTGCCATCCCAGCGCTCCTGATGATGAAGAATCAGACGGGCGGCGTCCTTCATCGGGTCGAGGGTCATCAACAGCGATTCACTCTGCTTGGGATAACCGCGATAGCGCTCACGATCATTGTGGTGCAGCAGGTCCGCGGGCGCGGTGATCATGCTGTCGGTCCAGCTCAGCTTGCCGATGTTGTAGAGCGCCGCGGCCATGGCCAGGTCGCGGCTCGTGCCCTCGTCCAGTTCGTGGAGTCTGCAATACACACGCACCAGTTCGATGATCTGGCGGTTGGTCTGTTTGGCCGGGGGCAGGCGCAAGTTGGCCAGCAGCGAGAACACCTCGGTGCCGGTGACATAGCTGCGCTTGAGCTCTTCGTAGGCCAGGTCGAGCATGTCGGCAGTCTGCTGGAGTTCGGCGGTACGGGCGGCGACGTGTTTTTCCAGGGTGATGTTGAGCGACTTCAACTGGGCGTTCTGCTGCCGGTTCAACTGCTCCAGGCGCTGGCGTTCGCGCTCGGAATGTTGATGAGCCAGGGACTGGCGCAAGGTCAGGAGCATTTCCTCGTCATTCCAGGGTTTGCTGATGTAGCGGTGAATCTGCCCTTCGTTGATGGCTTTGATGATCGTGGGCATGTCCGCGTAGCCGGTGAGCAGAATCCGCGTGGTCCTCGGGTATAGCTGATGGATATGAGCCAGCAGCGTGGCGCCGTCCATGTTGGGCATGCGTGCGTCGGTCATCACCAGGTCAATGGCGTGTTGCGCCATGATCTCCAGCGCCTGGGCACCGCTGGTGGCCAGCAGCACCTCGTAGGGCTGGCCGCGTAACAGGCGACGCAGGCTGTTGAGGATTGACTCCTCATCATCGACCAGCAGCACCTTGGGTTTTTCGGTCAAAGTCGTGGGGAGTTGCTCTTCCATGGCGTCACCTCAAGTGAAACGGGCACATCGTGTGGCAGCCCCGAGGCACACATCCCCTATTGCCGGAGCCTGACCTACAGGCTAGATGATTTTGAGTCCTCCAGCGGAAATGATTCAGCTGATTCAGTTGCGCGAAGTGCTGGACAGAGGACTATGCTCAGGTGACTCGGATCCATAATCTGTACGTACGGCCAGGTGATCAGGGAAAGGATGCCCCCTATGAATAATCCGCACCACACTGCTGCCGGGGCCGGCGTATGTCGATAAATACGCTGCTGACACGGACCAACCGACGAATTCTTATCGTCGACGACACCGCCTCGATTCACGCGGACTTCACCAAGATCCTCAGTCCGCCCGCGATTGAGGACGACAGCCTGATCAGCGCCGAAAACGCCCTGTTCGGCACCCCTGCGGCGCTATCGTTGCAAAGCTTCGTACTCGACTCGGCGTTTCAGGGCCTCGAAGCCCTGGACAAGGTCGAGACTGCGCTGGCCAACGACATGCCCTACGCATTGGCCTTCATCGACATGCGCATGCCGCCGGGCTGGGATGGTCTGGAAACCATCGAACGGCTGTGGCAGGCCGATCCCAAGCTGCAAGTGGCGCTTTGCACTGCCTATTCCGACTATTCCTGGGAAGACATCGACGAACGCCTGGAACTGGGCGATCGCCTGCTGATTCTGAAAAAACCCTTCGATGCCATCGAAATCCGCCAGATGGCCAGTGCATTGACCGCCAAATGGCAAATGACCGAAGACGCGGCGCTGAAAATGTCGCTGCTGGAACAGGCGGTCGAGGAGCGCACCCGGGAGCTGTCCGATGCCAACATCATTGTGCAGAACAGCCCGACCATTCTGTATCGGCTGCGGGGCGAGCCGTCGTTTCCGCTGATGTACATCTCGCACAACATCACCAAGTACGGTCACGTTGCCGCGAACCTCGTGGCCTCGGCCAACTGGGCCCAGGAATTGATCCATCCCGATGATCAAACGAAGGTCGACACCGCCATGGCCCGGGTGCTGGACCGTCATGCGGCGGGCGCTTCCATCGAGTTTCGGATGCGCACCGGCAACGGTGACTGGCGCTGGGTCGAAAACCGCTACATCCCGGTGCGCGACGATGAAGGTCGCTTGCTGGAAGTCGAAGGCATCATCATCGACATCACTGAACGCAAAATTGCCGAGGAGAAAATCGCCTTGCTGGCCCGCACCGACGGCCTGACCGGGCTGGCCAACCGTGCGACCCTGATCGAGCGGTTGCACCAGGCATTCGCCGCGGCTCGTCGGGGGGCGGCACCGTTCGCCATGTTTTACCTGGACCTGGATCACTTCAAGCGCATCAACGATACCCTCGGCCACCCGGTGGGCGATCTGTTGCTGCAAGAGGTTGCCCGTCGGATCAGGGCCTGTGTGCGCGAAAACGATGTGGTCGCCCGTCTCGGCGGTGACGAGTTCGCGATTTTGCAGCAGGACGTCGGCGACCCGACCGAATCCGCGGCCCTGGCCGCCAAGGTCCGCGATACGCTGGTATTGCCCTACTCCCTGGACGGCAATGATGTACGGGTCTCGGTCAGTATCGGCATCAGCAGTTACAGCCCGGCCAGCACCAGCGCCGACGGCCTGCTGACCCAGGCCGACATGGCGCTGTATCGCTCCAAGGAAAAGGGCCGCAACCAGTACCACTTCCACTCCGAGGAGATCAATCAGGAGGTGGTCGAACGCATGACTATCGCCAGCGACTTGAGAGCGGCCATCGAGCACGATGAACTCGAACTGCATTACTGGCCGGAAGTGGACCTGAGCAGCGGCAAAATCCTCGGCATGGAAGCTCAGGTCAGCTGGAACCACCCTGAGCGCGGTTTACTGGAAGCGCCGGCGTTCCTGCCCGCCGCGGAAAAGACCGGCACCATCGTCGCGCTCGGTCACTGGGTGCTGGATCGCGCCTGCCAGCAAATGCGCCAATGGCGCGACGAAGGCATGGCACCGCCGGTGATTGCGATCAAGCTGTCCCTGGCCCAGCTCAAAAGTGGTCCCGAACTGATCTATGACGTGCTGCGCACCACGGCCCGCTGGGAACTCTGCCCCTGGGACCTGCGCTTCGACGTCACCGAAGCGACGCTGGCCCAGACCAAATGGACCCACAACGATGTGCTGCCGCGCCTGCGTGAGCTGGGGGTGAAGATTGCCATCGACGACTTCGGCACCGAGTATTCCTCGTTCGACTACCTCAAGACCTACCAGGTCAATCACCTGAAACTCGCTCAGGCCTTCATCGACACCGCCGCCCGCGATCCGGCCAGCGCGAACACCCTGCGCGCAATCATCAACTTTGCCCGTGAAGTCGGGATCGGCATCATTGCCGAGGGCGTCGAAACCCAGGAGCAGCGCAGCTCGCTGATGGCCACCGGTTCACCGATGAACGCTCAGGGTTACTTCTTCAGCAAAGCGGTCAGCAGCCAGCAGGCCGCCGAGCTGCTGAAGGCCGGCAGCATCGTGCCCCCGAACCACGACATCGGCCAGATTCTGGACAACCCGCCACGCTCCGCGGAGGACAAAGGATGAAAACGCCTTTCTTGCGGACCAACCGGCGCATCCTGATCATCGACGACACGCCCTCGATTCATGAGGATTTTCGCAAGATACTCGGCCCTGAGATCGAAGGTGAAGAGCCCGACGGTGAACGGACCCTCGCCAACGCTGAAGAAGCCCTGTTCGGCACGCTGCAGATTGATCGGCTGACGTTCCAGCTCGACTCGGCCTACCAGGGCCAGGAAGCCCTCGAACTGGTCAAACTTGCACTGGCCGAAGGTCGTCCCTATGCCATGGCGTTTACGGACATGCGTATGCCGCCGGGCTGGGACGGCCTGGAAACCATCGAACAACTGTGGAAGGCCGACCCTCACCTGCAAATTGCATTGTGCACGGCCTATTCCGATTACACCTGGGAAGACATGGCCGAACGGCTGGAGTTCGGTGACCAGTTGCTGGTGCTGAAAAAACCCTTCGACAGCCTGGAAATCCGCCAGATGGCCAGTGCCCTGACCTGGAAATGGCAGATGGCGCAGGACGCAGCGATGAAGGTCCTGAGCCTGGAGCAAACCATCGAGGCGCGGGTCCACGAATTGCTCAAGGTCTCGCACCTGTTGCAGTACGACGTGCTGACCGAGCTGCCCAACAGCACGTTACTCGGTGACCGGCTGAACCAGTCCCTGGCCCTGTCCCGGCGTCACGACAAGCAACTGGCCGTGATGTTTCTGGGCCTCGATCGCTTCAAGCGCATCAACAACGCCCTGGGCCATCCGGCCGGTGACGAGATGCTCAAACAGGTCGGCCGCAATCTGGTGGCGACTATTCGCGAGTCCGATTCGGTATTTCGCTACGGCTCTGATGAATTCGTGGTGATCCTCGCCGATGTCCGCCACCCTCAGCAGACCAAGGGCATCGCGGAAAAACTCTTGAATTCCATCCGCGCGCCTCAGCACATTGCCGGCCACGACCTGTGCGTGACTGCCAGCCTGGGTATCAGCATTTATCCCGACGATGGCTTCGATGCCATCTCGCTGATCAAGAAAGCCGAAACCGCGATGCGCAACGTCAAGGAAAGCGGCCCGAACGATTTCAGGTTTTTCATCGACGACATGAACCAGCGCGCCCGGGATCAGCAAGGCATCGAGTCCGGCATTCGCCTGGCGCTGGAGCGCAACGAATTTGTCCTGCATTACCAACCCAAACTGGACCTTGGCAGCGGCCAGGTGGTCGGTGCCGAGGCGCTGATCCGCTGGCAAAAACCGGGGCACAGTCTGGTCTACCCGTCGGACTTCATCGGTGTGGCCGAAGACAGCGGTTTGATTGTGCCATTGAGCAAATGGGTGCTCGCCGAGGCGTGCCGACAAGCCTGCGCCTGGCAGGCCGCGGGGCTGCCGAAAATCTGCATGTCGGTGAATATCTCGGCCATAGATTTCCGTCAGCGGGACTTTGTCGACGGCATCGAAATGACACTCAAAAAAACAGGTCTGGCCCCAGCTTTGCTGGAGCTGGAAATCACCGAAGGCGTGTTGATGCAGAACGTCGAAACCACAGTGACCGCGCTGACCCGGCTCAAGGCCATGGGCGTGCGCCTGGCCATCGATGACTTCGGTACCGGTTATTCCAGCCTGAGTTACTTGCAGCGTTTTCCCATCGACGTGCTGAAAATCGACCAGTCATTCGTTCGCGGCTTAAGCAGCGACAGCAACGACGCTGCCCTCGTCAGCGCCATCATCAGCCTGGGCCGGAGCCTCAAGCTGACCATCATTGCCGAAGGGGTGGAAACCCTAGAACAACTCGATTTCCTCAAGGCCCATCAATGCGAGGAAGGCCAGGGTTACTACTTCAGCAAGGCCGTGGAACCGGACGCCTTCGTCCGGTATCTGGGGTCGGTGCAGCCCTCTTCATCCGCAGCCACGTGAACGATGCGCAACGACACACAGGCCCTACGCCAAGGAATCATCAGATGTTGCCCTCCTTTCACCGCCTGCTTCTGGTGCCATTGTTCGGGCTCTGCCTGAGCGCCGGCGCCGCGCCGCTGGATGAACCGCTCAAACCACTGCCAGCGGTACCTCAGCAGAATCCGCTGCGGGTCGATCTCGGCCGCCAGTTATTCAACGAGAAACGCTTGTCGGTCAACGGCAGTCTGTCCTGCGCCAGTTGCCATCGACTGGAAAACGGCGGGGCCGACAACAAGGCGTTTTCCATCGGTTTCGCCGGCCTGCCGGTGACGATCAACACCCCCAGCGTATTCAACGCCAGCCTGAACTTCCGGCAATTCTGGAACGGCCGCGCCGACACTCTGGAAACCCAGATCCACGGAGTGGTGCAGAGCCCCAGTGAAATGGGCAGTAACTGGGAGTATGTAGTGGAGGTGCTGTCCGATGACCCCACTTATAAGACCTCGTTCAGTCAGGCCTACCCCGACGGCGTGACCATGAACAATGTGCAAAACGCCCTGGCCACCTACGAACGCACGCTGATCAGCGCCAACTCGCGCTTCGACCAATACCTGCTGGGTGATACCGACATTCTCACCCGGGAGGAAAAATACGGTTATCAACGCTTCAAGGATTACGGCTGCATCGCTTGCCATCAAGGGGTGAACATCGGCGGCAACATGTTCCAGAAGTTCGGGGTCATGGGCGACTACTTCAAGATTCGGGGTAACCCCACCGAAGCCGACCTGGGCCGCTATCTGGTCACCCAGGACGAAGAGGACCGCAACGTGTTCAAGGTCCCGAGCCTGCGCAACGTCGCCGTGACCGCGCCGTACTTTCACGATGGTTCCGCCAAGACCCTCGAAGAGGCGGTGGACGTGATGTTCACGTTCCAGCTCGGTCGTATTCCCTCTGCCGACGACAAGACCCTGATCATCAAATTCCTCAAGACCCTGACCGGTGAATGGGGAGGCAAGCCCTTATGAAAACATCTAACCGCCGCAACCTGGCGTTGCTCAGCGTCGTGGCCGTGATGCTGGCTTCGGTGCTGCTGTTCCTGTACCTCAAATCCAGCTCGAATCAGACGACGACATACGCCGAATCCCGGGACTTGATCGGCCAGATAAAGCAGTTGAACGCACAATGGGAAACCGAGATCCTCAAGGCCAGGATCGCCATCAGTCACAACTACGATCCGTTGGTCGCACCGCTGACCGAGATGACGAACCTGTGGGAGCGGTTCGACACGATAGAGTCGAACCACGGCCGCAACGAGTTGCCCATCTGGCGCGCCAGCCACGATGCCTACCTGACCGCCATTCAGGAAAAGACCCGGTTGGTGGAGCAGTTCAAATCTCACAACGCCGTGCTGCGCAACTCGCTGGCGTTCCTGCCCACCGCCGAGGACGACATCCAGGAGCAGCTGGCCCGGTTGGTAGATGGCGACAAACTGCAACTGCAGAACATCGCCACCGACACGTATGACTTGCTGCTCAGCAGTATGGAGTTCGCTCAGGTCGCCTCTGATGACAAGGCCGCCGACATCCTGCTCGGGCTGAACAAAATGGGGGTGAACAAACAGCGTCTACCTGAACAGTTCCACAGCCCGATCGATATTTTGAGCAACCACATCGCGCTGATCCTACGCGAACAACCCGTGGTCAATCGGTTGCTGGAAAACATCGAAGCCGTTCCCGTGGCCGAACGCCTGGACGCTATTACCAACCTGCTCAACACCGACCAGCAGCGGACTGATGCAGTCGACCAGCGCTATCACTTCTACATGCTGTTGTTTTCGGTGCTGCTGGTGTTGCTGCTGGTGTACCTGGCGATTCACCTGATGCGCAGTTTCACCGTGATCAATCGCGTCAACAAAGCCCTGCAAACCGCCAATGACGACCTGGAACTGAGGGTTGAAGAACGCACCCGCGAGCTCAGGGATACCCAGAGTGAACTGCTCGACACCGCGCGCCAGGCCGGCATGGCCGAGATCGCCACCAATGTGCTGCACAACGTCGGCAACGTGCTCAACAGCGTGAACATTTCGGCCGACCTGGTGACCCGAAAACTGCGCGGCAGCAAGGCGCAGGGCCTGGGTAAGGCCATGCAGCTGATCAACGAACATCAAGGCGACCTCGGCACTTTCTTGACCGAGGACGCGAAAGGCAAGTTGCTGCCCGGCTACTTGAATCAACTGGTAGAGGCCATTGCCCTTGAACAACAAGGCATGACCGACGAACTGGCCCAGCTGACCAAAAGCGTGGACCACATCAAAGACATCGTCGCCACCCAGCAGTCCTACGCGGGCGCCAACAGCCTGATGGAACCGCTGCACATCAGCGAATTGCTGGAGGACGCCCTGCGCATGAACTCCGGTGCGCTGACCCGGCACCACGTCATGGTGGTCAAGGAGTACGGCGATGTACCGCAGGTCATGGGCGACAAACACCGGTTGCTGCTGATTCTGATCAACCTGATCAGCAATGCCAAATACGCCATGTCCGACCTCAGCAACCGCCCGCGGCAAATGACCCTGGGGGTCAAAATCGTCGATGACACAACCCTGCAAGTCAGCGTCAAGGATGACGGCGAAGGCATCGCCGAGGAAAACATGACGCGGATCTTTGCTCACGGGTTTACTACCCGCAAGGAAGGTCACGGCTTCGGCCTGCACAGCTGTGCACTGGCCGCCATCGAAATGAACGGCCACCTCACCGCCCAAAGCGACGGACCGGGCAAGGGCGCGCTGTTCACGTTGCAGATCCCGCTGAAAGCCATACCGGTGGAAGCATGAGCGAGCGATCGAACCGACGCATTCTGCTGATCGACGACACGCCGTCCATTCACGTGGACTTCCGCAAAATTCTCACGCCCACGCCGGAGCAGACCGTCGAACTGGACGAGATGGAGGCCACGCTGTTCGGCAGCGAAGTGAAGTCCGCCAGCGCCCTGTTCGAACTGGATTCGGCCTACGGCGGGCAGGAAGGGCTGGGCAAACTCAAGTGGGCCTTGCAGGAAAACCGCCCCTACGCCCTGGCCTTTGTCGACATGCGCATGCCTGAAGGCTGGGACGGTGCGCAAACCATCGAACATTTGTGGCAAGCAGATCCGCGCCTGCAAGTGGTGGTGTGCACCGCCTATTCCGACTATTCCTGGGATGAATTGCTGGACCGCTTGCAGGCGCATGACCGGCTGCTGATCCTGAAAAAGCCGTTCGACAATATTGAAGTCCAGCAGATGGCCAACACCCTGTTGACCAAATGGGACATGACCGAACGCGCCAGTGTGCAGATGGACCATTTAGGGCAAATGGTCGAACGCCGAACCCGACAGTTCACAGAAGCCAGCGTTGAATTGCAGCGGGAAATCGACGAGCGCAAGCAGCTTGAAACCCAATTGGTGCAATCGGAAAAACTCGCCTCATTGGGGCAACTCGCGGCCGGCGTCGCCCATGAAATCAACAACCCGATCGGCTTCATTTCCTCCAACCTCGGCACCCTGGATGGCTATTTCAAACAACTGCAGGAAATGCTCGACGCCTATCGGGATGCGGAAGAAGCAATCGGCTCCAGCGAACTTATCGAGCGTTTGAACCAATTGCGCGGACGGGTCGAGCTGGAGTTCCTGCGCGAGGATATTCCGCTGCTGATCAAGGAATCCAAGGACGGCATCAACCGGGTCGGGCAGATCGTCAAGGACCTGAAAGACTTCTCCCGGGTCGACTCCAACCAGGAATGGCAGTGGGCCAATCTGCAACAGGGCATCGAATCGACCTTGAACATTGTCGCCAACGAACTCAAGTACAAGGCCGATGTCGTGAAGGAGTACCAAGTGTTGCCCGACATCGAATGCCTGCCGTCACAAATCAACCAGGTGATCATGAACCTGATCGTCAACGCGTCGCAGGCCATCGGCCCGGAACGCGGCACCCTCACTCTGCGCACCGGACTTGAAGCTGAAACGGTGTGGATCGAGGTCGCAGACACGGGCTCCGGCATTGCGCCGGACAGCCTGCAGAAAATCTTCGACCCGTTCTTCACCACCAAACCGGTGGGCCAGGGGACAGGGCTTGGGTTGTCCTTGTCCTATGGCATCGTGAAAAAACACCGGGGGGATATTACGGTGCGCAGTGAAGTTGGCGTGGGGACAACATTCAGGGTTGAGCTACCGGTGCGTCAGACAAAACCAGCCGCCTGAACACCGACCCTATGTGGGAGCGGGCTTGCTCGCGAAGGGGCCGTGTCAGTCAATATTACTAGTGACTGACACGGCCCCTTCACGCCCTGAGCCTCTCCGTCAACTCGGTTTTACTGTGTCCAGCTCACTGGTCAACGGTGAGCCGTGCCGGAGCAAGGCCTGTAAATAAACCTTTTCGTCGTACACGGTACTGGTCGTCCAGCACCGATAAACGATCCGGATCCACTTGAACGCCAGGGCCCTGAGGGCCGCTTGGTAAGAGCAGCCTTTGGCCCTTTGCTGGCGATAATAAGCCTCTGCCCACACCGATTGATTGATGCTGTGGGCAGCCCACTCAACAAAGGTCTGGCGCAAAAAAGTTGCGCATTGATAGCGCCAGTGGACGACTTTTTTCTTGCCACTGCGTTCGGTAACCGGGGCAATCCCGGCATATCGCTGCACCGCACTGGCATCCTTGAAGCGATCACGCTGCTCACCAAAGGCGACCATCAACCGTGGTGCAAGCTGCTGTCCCGCGCCGGGCAAGGCCTTGAAGAGTCGGTAGTCGGCCAGGGTGTTGGCAGTTTTTTCGATTTCCCGATCAAAGTCTTTGATCGCCGTGATGATCCCTCTCAGTTGCGAGACCAGGGCCAGCACATACAGCGCTGAAGGACTGACCACGCCTGGATCTTCAGTCAACGGCATGGCGTTGGCGATCAACGCCAAACGCTGCTGATTGAGCTCAGCATGGCGAACATTATGCGCGTGAAGGAACTTCAAAACGCTGGCTGGCCGAGCGCGCTTAAGCGTTTCAAAGGTCGACCAGCGCGCCAGAAATTCACAAAAAACCAGCGTGTCATGGTCATGAAACAGCTCCAGGGCCAACGGGTAGTACTGTTTGAGCATGCACACCAGACGGTTGCTGAGCTTGACCCGGTCATCGACCAGCCCACGGCGATGTTCGGTCAGGCTGGCGAGCGAACGCATGGCGGAGCTTTGCTGGACCAGTTGAGGAAACCGTTTGGGGTGATTCAGCAACAGTTCAAGCGCCCATTGAGCATCCGTTGGATCATCCTTGGCACCACTGGGAACGAAGGTTTTACGGTGCCGGGCCAAGGTGCTCGGATTGATCGGAAAGATACAAAAAAACTCATATTTTTGCAGAGCCGCTATCAGTGGGCCTTTGTTCAACTCCACGGCGATCGCGATCGGGCCACCGTAACGTCGATGCAGCGACTTGGCCCAGCGATCAATCGACTCGGGCTTGTGGTCGATGACCTCGAAACTCCGCTGAGCCTCTCCAGCTATCTGCAAACAGGTGTCGTGCTTGGCGTCTGCCCAATCAATTCCGACATAAGCAGTGAAGTTCTGAGACAGGAGCGTTTGTATGGAGTACCTCCGCAGGCGCTAAAGTACATGCAGGGACATGCATGCTTGCGTCCAGCGAAGGCGATATAGAGAGCCGTGTCGGGCTTTCCCTGAGAATTCGTTAGAGGGCGCAAGCGCACCTGTGGACTCGAAGGTGAAGGCGTAATCATCGAGTGCTGCGCGAGCATATTCGTAGCCCGCAGGTGCATGTTCCTTCCTCGCCGACAGCCAACTTCCAGCGAAGTCAGTATGGAAGAGAAAGGAACGGACTACCTATATCGCGAGCAAGCCCGCTCCCACAGGTTCTTCGCCGATCCGCTTGTTATGCAGTTTCCTGGAAATCCATCTCCGGTGGCTGGCGACGGAAGCCACCGGTCAGCACCGCCAGGTACACCACGCCAATTGCCAGCCAGCTCAGGCCCAGATAGATCGCCAGGTGATCGAGGCTGACCATCAGCCACAAATCCGCCGCCAGACCAATAAACGGGAACAACAGGAACAACACGAATTCACGCAGCCCTTTGTTCTCACCGCCGATCCAGTAATGAAAGATCACCGACAGGTTCACCAGACTGAACGCCAGGAACGCGCCGAAGTTGATGAACGAGGTCGAGGTGGTGACGTCCAGTTTCAGCGCCAGCAACGCGACCACGGCGCACAACAGGATGCTGTTGACTGGTGTGCCAAAGCGTTCGTGCAAGGTGCCGAAGAAAGATTTTGGCAGCACGCCGTCGCGGCCCATGGCGAACAGCAACCGCGAACCACTGGCCTGAGCCGACAGGCCCGACGCGAACTGGCCGACGATCAGGCCGATCAGGAAGATCGACACGAACAGGTCACCACCAATGTTGCGGGCAATTTCATAGGCCGCCGAGTCGACGCTGTCGAACTGGAACGACGGATGCGCGATCTGCACGAAGTACGACACACCGACGAAGATCAACCCGCCGATCAGGGTAATCAGCATGATCGCTCGCGGGATGGTGCGGCGCGGATCGCGGGTTTCTTCGGTCAGGGTGCTGACCGCGTCAAACCCCAGGAATGAATAACAGGCGATGGCTGCACCGCTCATGATCAGCGGCATCTGCATGTCACCGTTGAAGAACGGTTTGATCGACCACAATGGCGTGCTCGCATCGCCGCCGACGTAATGGACGCACAACGCAACGAAGGCGATCAGCACCAGGAACTGCACCAGCATCAGTAACGCGTTGATGCCGTTGGCCAGCTTCAGG
Organism: Pseudomonas sp. MDT1-17; assembly: GCF_054898105.1. Lineage (NCBI taxonomy): Bacteria > Pseudomonadati > Pseudomonadota > Gammaproteobacteria > Pseudomonadales > Pseudomonadaceae > Pseudomonas > Pseudomonas sp. MDT1-17. The sequence goes on from NZ_JBUBVM010000001.1 coordinate 5,371,346, forward strand.
CCGACGATGTTGATCGCGCTGGTGATGCCAATGAACGTCAGCACCCAGATCCACTGCGGCACGGCCGGGAAGGCGGAGTTCAGGTAGGCCGCGCCGATCAGCCAGATCGCCATGGGCAGGAACAGGTAATCGAGCAGCACGGCCCAACCGGCGATGAAACCGAGTTTCGGGCTGATCGCTTTGCGTACATAGCTATAGGCCGATCCGGCGACAGGAAACGCCGAGGCCATTCGGCCGTAACTCATGGCAGTGAAAAACATCGCCACCAGTGCTGCGAGGTACGCCGCCGGGACCATGCCGGCGGTGGATTGAGCGAGGATGCCAAAGGTGCCGAGCACAATGATCGGCGTCATGTAGGCGATGCCGAACAGCACCACCGAACCCAATGACAGGGTGCGTTGCAAATGAGCCATGAGCGACTACTCCGAATTTATTAGATTTATGGCAGAGCCGAGTTCGGCGCTAAATTTCGGGTGTTTCGTTGTTGTTTTTCAGTGTTTGTCAGGTAAATCGTGGAGCGCCGAAAAGATCGTCAGCTTTGAGGAATCAGCAGCTCCCGCAATCCACAAGCATGCTCAACAATCTCTCCCGGCAACCGCAGCCGCTGATCATCCAGATACCGATAATCCTGCCGCGCCGCCGTCAGCTGATTCAGGTCCAGCTCAACTGCAAACTGTCCTTCCTCACGCCCGGCTTCGAACAGCAGCGTGCCCAATGGATCCACCAACGCACTGCCGCCAGCAAACACCAACCCGCCATCGCCCTCTTCCACCCGGTTGACCATCAGCGCAAACGCCTGGTTTTCCTGGGCACGGGCCATGATCGCGGTGCGGTGAGTCGGGCCGTACGGGTCCATGTTGCCGTTGGTGACGATCAGCAGTTCAGCCCCCAGTTGCGCCAGGGCACGGGCGGTTTCCGGGAATTCGATGTCGTAGCAAATCAACAGGCCGAGCCGCACACCGTTCCACTCACACGTGGCGTAACGGTCTCCGGCCTCGAACACACCGCGATCCGACGCCCACAGGTGCGTCTTGCGATATTTCAGCGCGATGCCTTCGGGAGTAATCAGCAACGTGGTGTTGTAGAAGCGACCGTTGTCGTTCTCGGCCATGCCGATCACCACGCCGATGTTGCGTTCACGGGCCGCAGCCAGCACCGCGCTGACGGTCGGGCCGTTCAGCGGTTCGGCAGTTTCGGCCAACGCTTCGAGGGACGGAAAGCCCATCAAGTGGGTTTCGGGAAACACAATCAGCTGCGTATCGGCAGCACAGGCAGCAATCGCCTTCAGGGCGCGTTCGAGGTTGTATGCCGTGTCGTTGTCACGGCCCGCCAACTGGGCGAGTTCGACTTTCATGGGTATTCCTTGTTCTTGACGCCTGGCAGAAAGATTGCCCGGTCGGTGTCTGTGCGCCAGTATGCGCAGCAAGCCACCGGCCGGGGAATCACGCCGCTGGGGTAACCCGATAGGGGTAGAGGCATGACACTCTCGTTAGACGACATCGCTTGGCATCGCTCGGTCGGGCAACTGATCGACGCCCTCGACAAGCCCAATTTCTGGACGCAGCTTGTACGGTTGCTGGATCAGTACGTGACCTTCGACAGCTGGGTGGCGCTGCTTTTCAGCGCCGATCAGCACCCGCAAGTGTTCGCCGAATGCCCGGGCGCGGACGGCAGTCCCGATCAGTTGTTCCAGGACTATTTGCGCGGTTTGTATCTGCTCGATCCGTTCTACATCGCCTGTCGCGAGCAGTCGCGCACCGGGCTCTATCGCCTGTCGGAAGTGGCGCCGGAGCATTTCGAGCTGACCGAGTATTACCAGCGCTACTTTCGTCTGAATGTGGTGGCCGATGAAATCCAGTTCAATTGCCAGCTCGAAGGTGACCGCACGCTGTGCCTGTCACTGGGCAGCAAGCAGCATTTCAGCGGCCAGCAGATCGCCTTGCTGTCGCTGATCCAGCCCTGGGTGCTCGGCCTGTTGCGCCAGCGCCTGCCCTACGAAATAAACGAAGCCGTGGCCCTCGCGCCAGCACCGCCGCAAACTGACTGGCGAGTCCAGCTGGAAGCGTCGGTGCAACAACTCAAAGGCGCGCAATTGACCGCGCGGGAGCTGGATGTCGGGCGCTTGATGCTCAGCGGTTGCTCCAGTAAAGAAATCGCCCGCAAGCTGGAAATCTCTGTCGAAACCGTGAAAGTCCATAAGAAACACATGTACAGCAAACTGGGGATCAAATCCCAGTCCGAGCTGTTTTCGATATTTCTCCAGGCACAGAACGCCTGACTCAGCGCTAAAGCGCTTTTATGTGGGAGCGGGCTTGCTCGCGAAAGCGGTTTCACAATCAACATTGATGTCGACTGACACTCCGTCTTCGCGAGCAAGCCCGCTCCCACAGGGGTCTCCATATCCTCCACAACCATTGCGCTACAACTACCGAGTCCGAACCCAAGGAAACCGTATGAGCCTGTCACTCCTGAGCCGCTACGCCTTCTTTGCCGTCTGTGTGATGTTTACCCTCGCCAGCCTGCCCTTTCTGGCACATGACTGGCTCTGGCCGATCACCGCCGTCACCGGCATTCTCAGCCTAGTGGGCCTGTTCGACCTGCTGCAAAGCCCTCACGCCGTACGCCGTAATTACCCGATCCTCGGCAGTATTCGCTATCTGGTAGAGGGCATTCGCCCGGAGATCCGCCAGTACCTGCTCGAATCCGACAGCGACGCCCTGCCCTTCTCCCGGGCCCAGCGTTCGCTGGTCTATTCGCGCGCCAAAAACGAAAGCGCCGACAAACCCTTCGGCACGCTGATCGACGTGTATCAATCAGGCTTCGAATTCATCGGCCACTCGATGCGCCCGGCGCCATTGAGCGACCCGAGCAGTTTCCGGGTGATCGTCGGCGGCCCGCAGTGCACGCAACCGTACTCGGCGTCGGTGTTCAACATTTCGGCCATGAGTTTTGGCTCCCTCAGCGCCAACGCCATTCGCGCATTGAACCAGGGGGCGAAACTCGGCAACTTTGCCCACGACACCGGCGAAGGCAGCATCAGTGCCTATCACCGGGAAAACGGCGGCGACCTGACGTGGGAACTGGGTAGCGGCTACTTCGGCTGCCGCACCGCTGACGGCCGCTTCGACCCGGAACGCTTCGCCGCACAAGCGCAAACGCCCCAAGTGCGGATGATCGAAATCAAGATGAGCCAAGGCGCCAAACCCGGTCATGGCGGGATTCTGCCCAAGCACAAAGTCACCCAGGAAATCGCCGAAACCCGCGGCATCCTGATGGGTGAAGACTGCATCTCGCCATCGCGGCACAGTGCGTTTTCCACACCGATCGAACTGATGCACTTCATCCAGCGGTTACGCGAACTGTCCGGCGGCAAACCGGTGGGCTTCAAGTTCTGCCTCGGTCACCCGTGGGAATTCATGGGCATCGCCAAGGCCATGCTGGAAACCGGCATCCTCCCGGACTTCATCGTTGTCGATGGCAAGGAAGGCGGCACCGGTGCTGCGCCTGTGGAATTCACCGACCACATCGGCGTACCGATGCGCGAAGGCCTGCTGTTCGTGCACAACACCCTGGTCGGCCTGAACCTGCGAGACAAAATCAAACTCGGTGCCAGCGGCAAGATCGTCAGCGCCTTCGACATCGCCAGCGTCCTGGCCATTGGCGCGGACTGGGCCAACTCGGCGCGCGGCTTTATGTTCGCCATCGGCTGCATTCAGTCGCAAAGCTGCCACACCAACAAATGCCCGACCGGCGTTGCTACTCAGGACGCTCTGCGCCAACGCGCGTTAGTGGTTCCGGACAAGGCCCAGCGCGTCTTCAACTTTCACCGCAACACCCTCAAGGCCCTGGCGGAAATGCTTGCCGCTGCGGGACTGGAACATCCTTCGCAGCTGTCAGCCAAACACCTGGTACGACGCATGTCGGCGACCGAGATCAAACTGTTCTCGCAGTTGCATGTGTTCTTGAAACCGGGGGAATTGCTGACCGGTGAAGTGAATGGCGAGTTTTACTCGCGGATGTGGCAGATGGCGCGGGCGGACAGTTTTGAGCCGAACGAAGTCGCTGCAGCCTGAACCACACGGCCCTGTCATCGCGCTTCACCAGCGAAGCGCCTTGATCGGGGCCGGCTCTTTCATGACGATAAAACCGTAATCACCCAGTAGATAAATCCGGTAGTACGGGTTATCCACCACCGGTGGATAACCTTGATAACCCACCCGGGTCGCGTTACGTCGCTCCTTCTCCGCAACGACATTGGTGATGCCCACTGTTGGCAGGTTCTCGGCCAGCATGAAAAAGTCGATGTTCAGCAGATAGTGCAACACCGGCATCTGCTTGAACGAGCCCGCCGCCCCCAGCAGCCAGTGATCGGAATAAGTCACCGACATGTAAATGCGCCTGGCCTCGCGCAGCTGTCGATTCGACGCGATGTCGTGCTCAAGACTGAAGAGTGCGCTGGACGCGAAGGCTTTCTGCACCGTCAGCACCCGCCCATAGGCGTACGACAGCGAAAGCATCGCCAGCAATGGAACCACCAGCAACAGCTGCAGCCGCTCGTGGATTCGTGCCAGCGCCAGATGACTCAAATAGAACAACAGCATCAACAGGACCGCGAAGCCCATCAGCGTCCTGGCCCCTTCATTGAAGTCGCGGAAAATCAGCGCAACACCCGACACCAACAGCGTCACGACCGGCAATGTCAGCAAACACACCAGGCCGATCAGGATTTTCTTCAGCCCTGTGTCCTGACGTTCCCGCACGTTCAGCCCCAGCCGGACACTGCCGGCAATGGCACACAGCAGCAGTGCGGCGAACACCCAGGCAAATCCGCCGTGAAACAACAGCACGACTTTTTCCAGTACCCGGGCGATGTTGATTTGAAGTTGCAGCAGGGGTTGCGCCGTCCAGTTCAACAACACGGTGCGATTTCCATTCATGAACGGATAAGCACTGACGCTATAAATCAACCAGCCCAGGATCGCCTGCGATAGTTTCCAGCCGATCAACTCGCGCCATTGCGGCCAGGCCAGTTTGTCATTCGCGCTCCTGAGCAGTTCCAGGCAACACAGGCCCAGAAACACATTGAGGCTCACCTGATAGAGCCCCAGCGCCAGCGCAATCAGGAATGAGGGCACCAGCCAATGAACAATGCGTGAGGGATGACGAAAGGTGATCGCGTAGATGACCGCCACCAGGCTCAAGGCCATGGCGGGGCCGTCGTATTGATAGGACAGGTTTTGCAGAAAGAACGGGTTATACCAGAGCGGCAACGACACCAGGCAGCAGGCAATCGTCGGTTGCGGATAGTAAAGAAACGTCAAGCTCGTCAACGCTGCGGCCATGGCCAGCGTGGCGATCAATAGCGGCAACGGGAAAATGTTCGGTGCGGCATCGCTGAAGGTTAGCGCGTTGTAGAACAGCTCGGTGAATAGCCGCCCCTGCCCCGCCCAGGCTGTACCGGCCGACAACGCTCGCCAGTTGTCATCGATGTACGGATAGTCCGCAAGGATGAGCGGAACGACATACACAAAGGTCGCCCACAGGAAAAACAGCCAGACTTGGCGGCGCCCGAGTTCCTTGCTGAAAAAGTCGCTGAACCTGCCCATGCTAAAACCCGAGCCGGTCTTTGCCGCCGACGACATCTTTGACGATGTAGCGCGGCCGATGCTTGGCTTCGATGTAGATTCGGCCGACGTATTCACCGAGGATGCCGATGCCGATCAGCTGTACGCCGCCGAGAAACAAAATCGCGGTCATCAACGATGGGTAACCGGGGACGCTGTTGCCGAAGAAAACCTTGTCCAGCACCATGTACACCGCGTAGAGCACCGCGAAGATCGAAATACCGCCACCGACGTAAGTCCATAAACGCAACGGCACCGTACTGAATGAGGTCACGCCTTCCAGTGCCAGGTTCCAGAGCTTCCAGCCATTGAACTTGCTGGTGCCCGCCACTCGCTCAGCTCGCTGGTATTCCACCACCACGGTGGTGAAACCGGCCCATGACAGCACGCCTTTCATGAACAGTTGGTGCTCGGGGAGCGCACGTATAACGTCGACCACCTTGCGATCCATCAGCCGGAAATCCCCGACGTTTTCTTCGATCCGGGTGTACGCGATACGGTTAAGCACACGGTAGAACAGCGACGCGCTGTGGCGTTTAAGGTAACCATCGGCGGTGCGATCCCGGCGCTTGGCGAGCACCACGTCCGCGCCTTTTTGCCATTGGTCGATCAACCGCGGGATGACGCTGATCGGGTCCTGCAAATCCACATCCATGGGAATCACTGCATCGCCAGTGGCATATTCCAGGCCGGCGAACAACGCCGGTTCCTTGCCGAAATTGCGCGAGAAGTTGATCAGCAATACCTGTTCATCGACCTGCGCCAGGGCCTTGACCTCCTCGGCCGTGCGGTCGGTACTGCCATCGTTGATGAACACGATCTCGACCTCTGCCTGGTCAAGCCTCAACTCGCGACGCACTGCTTGATAAAACAGGTTGATCGCCTGTTCTTCATTGAATACCGGAACGATCAACGAGACTTTCATGCCTTACGCTCGCGAAAGACCACGTACTTTGAAAACAGAAAGCCAAGCACCAGGCTCAACGCCGAAAAAATAGCCACCGTCAGCAGACCGTGAAGTCTCCACACGTCTCCTGCATGGCCGACGCCCAGACTCAGCGCCCCCATGGCTCCCAAGAATAGAAGATAACCACCGACTGACGCCTTGGCATCGAAGGTATACAGCGCGTTCATGTAGAAGGAAAACGAGGCGGCAACGCAGAAGGCAACCAGGTTGCTGATAGCCTGACTGAAGCCGGCCCCCACGCTCAGCAGGAAAAAAATTTGCCAGTGGATCAGCGTGTTGGCGACCCCGACCACCGTGTAGCTGGAAAATGCTTTCCACAAGAGCCTCATGATGACTCTCCCGTTTCACGTCATAAAACTTTGAACCTGTCTACTGTCAGAAATCACAGGTCTGACGGCCTTTCAGACCAGCGGTTCCTGGTGACTGGCGGTTAAGGCCAACGCCCTGCCAGGAGACATCCCGTAATACCCCGGTTTTGCAATTACCTGCGAATCACGCCTACCCTTCGCGCCGCCGATGTGCGGCGCGCAACCTTTGCACGTTTTCGGCTACTCCTTATTTCAACACCTGTTCACGAGCCCGCCGTCATGACGTTTGAGCGCGATCACCGAATCGACTTTTTTCGCGGACTGGCACTGATCTTCATCTTTTGGGATCACGTGCCTCACAACCCCCTTGGCCAAATTACCCTGCGCAACGTCGGTTTCAGCGATGCCGCAGAAATCTTCGTGTTTCTCGCCGGCTACGCGGCCGTTCTGGCCTACGGCAAAATCCTTGCGCGCGAGGGTTACCTGATCGCCTGCGTGAAGATTCTGCGGCGCGCCTGGGTGCTCTACGTGGTCCACATTTTCCTGCTGGCCATGCTGATGGGCATCGTGTTCTTCGCCAACAGCCATGTGGAAACCCGCGATCTGGTGGAGGAAATGGGCCTGCATCACTTCGTCACCAATCCCCAGCAAGCGTTGACGGATGAGTTACTGCTGCGCTTTAAACCGAACCTGATGGACCCATTGCCGCTGTACATCGTGCTGCTGGCGGGATTGCCATTGGTCCTGCCGTTGTTGATGCGCAAGCCGTGGGCAGTCGTAGCGGTGTCATTGGCGGTGTACCTGCTGGCACCGCGGTTTGGCTGGAACCTGGCGGCAATCAAGGACGGTGTGTGGTACTTCAACCCCGTCACCTGGCAACTGTTGTTTGTCCTCGGCGGCTTTGCTGCAATTCACGGGCAGCGGCCGCGGTTGCCTGACACTCGCCCGCTGTTGCGCCAGCCCTTGTTTGTCAGCGCGGCGGTGTACGTGGTGGTTACCGGCGTGATTACGGTCTCCTGGCGCTGGCCGGAAATACACGATGCCGTGATGCCAGCCAGCCTGAGCAACTTGCTGTACCCGATCAGCAAGACCGATCTGTCACCGGTCCGTCTGCTGCACTTCCTGGCGCTGGCCTATGTCACCGCCAGGCTATTGCCCGGCAACGGCTGGACGCAAAACTGGCTGGCGCAGCAATGCTGCCGCATGGGGCGCTACTCACTGGAAGTTTTCTGCCTCGGCGTGCTGTTGGCGCCCTTGGCGGACATGCTCAACGCCCTGACCGACGATGCGTTTGCCATGCAGGTTTTCACAGCATTGGTGGGCGCCGGGGTGATGGCGTTGCTGGGGGCGTGGCTGGATTTCAACAAACGCCTGAATCGGCAAATGTCGGTGGCGGCCGCTTAAGATCAAAAGATCGCAGCCTCGTTTCACTCGACAGCTCCTACAGGGAAATGTGTTTGCCGATCCTCCGTGTACGTTCGTCAATTGCAATTCCTGTAGGAGCTGTCGAGTGAAACGAGGCTGCGATCTTTTGACCCTCCAAACGCAAAAGCCCCGATCATCACGACCGGGGCTTTTTCATTTCAGGCGTTACGCCTTACGAAGCCGAACCCACCGCACCTTGCGACACATTGGTCGGTTGCAGCTTGAACACGTAGAACAACACCGTCAGCAATACCAGGAACGCAGGGCCGACATACAGCGCCACGCGGGTTTCCGGGAAGTACGCCATCAGGCCGACCACCAGCACCAAAAACGCCAGCGCCAGGTACGAGCTGACCGGGTACAGCCACATCTTGTATTTCAGGCCGGCACGTTCGCTGGCGCTCAGGCCTTTGCGGAACTTGAGCTGGGCCAGCAGGATCATCACCCAGGTCCAGATCGCGCCGAAGGTGGCAATCGCCGTCACCCAGACGAAGACTTTCTCAGGCACCAGATAGTTGAGCAATACGCCCAACAACAACGCGCCGATCGACAGCAGCAGCGCACGACGTGGCACGCCGTTGTTCGAGGTCTTGGCGAAGCCGGCCGGGGCCTGGCCGTTCTGCGCCAGGCTGTATAGCATGCGACCGGTGCTGAAGATGCCGCCGTTGCAGGACGACAGTGCCGCGGTGATCACCACGAAGTTGATGATGCCGGCGGCGGTCTTGATACCCAGACGCTCGAAGGTCATCACGAACGGACTGCCTTGAGTGCCGATTTCGTTCCACGGGTAAATCGACAGAATCACGAACAGCGCGCCGACGTAAAATAGCAGAATCCGCCAGAACACCGAGCCGATCGCATTGGGAATAGTCTTCTGCGGATTCTTCGCTTCACCGGCGGTCAGGCCGATCATCTCGACACCGAGGTAGGCGAACATCACCATTTGCAGGGACATCAACACGCCTTGCACGCCGTTGGGCATGAAGCCGCCGTGAGCCCAGAGATTGGAAACCCCCAGCGCCACTCCGTCGTTGCCGAAACCGAACGCGATCACACCGATGCCGCCGACGACCATCGCAATGATGGTGACGATCTTGATCAGGGCGAACCAGAATTCGAACTCACCGAAGGCTTTCACCGCGATCAGGTTGATCGAACCCATGCTGACCAACGCCGCCAGTGCCCAGATCCAGCGCGGCACATCGGGGAACCAGACGCCCATGTACACCGCCACCGCGGTGATTTCTGCAACGCAGGTCACCAGCCACAGGAACCAGTAGTTCCAGCCGGTCAGGAAGCCCGCCAATGGGCCGAGGTAGTCTTGAGCATAACGGCTGAAGGAGCCTGCGACGGGGTTGTGCACCGCCATCTCGCCGAGGGCGCGCATGATCACCAGGATCGCCAGGCCGCCGATGATGTAGGAAAGCATGATGGCCGGACCGGCCATTTCAATGGCCTTGGCCGAACCGAGGAACAGGCCGACGCCGATACAGGCACCGAGCGCCATCAAGCGAATATGCCGTTCGCCGAGTTCGCGTTTGAGCGGGCCGCCTTGAGCGGTCTCGCCGTGAGGCAGGTGATTGCCGACTGGCATAGGGGTAAAACCTCGTCTTGTTATTGGATATGACCACCGAGTGTCGAAGCGCTGGCTGATAAGCCATCGCTTGCCTGAAACCGGGCCTGCTTCGTGGGCAGACCCGTCTTGTAGGACAAAACCTCCAAGATCAGCGGGGCGTGCAGTATAAAAAGCTGACGGCAGAGATTTTCACTCTATAAATAACGAAATTCAGGCGTACATCTCGATAAAAATGCGATTTCAGGAGATAGATTGTCTGAATTTTGTAGGATTTTTCGCCATTAAACACGCCGCCGAGTATTGCACGGTATTGGTGCAGCGTCATGCCCCTACCTACGCAGCATTTACCCGCCGACCTCTCTGGCTCAACCATTTCAGACCGTTTCGCTGCCTTTTTGGTAAAGGTGCCTTTGTGGCGAGGGGATTTGTCCCCTCGCCACAATAAATCCCCGCGCCACAACGGCTCCGCCTTGCCAAAAAATAACGACACTTCCACGCATCATTTACTACTCCACAATTTTTTCCCCATCGCCAACCACCGACTAAGCTTCAGACAAGTCCGATCAATCTGCGTGAATGGATCAGTCGACTATGGGTGCTTTGTGGCAAACCGATTCGAGTAAAACTGTGGTTCCGACTGAACGTGTGGATGAAGCGCCTTTACCTGAAAAACCTCGCCGTAGTCGCACGAAACACGGCTGGGGAGCCTTCTGGTTGTTGCTGTTGATCATCGCGATTGTGGTGGGTCTGGCTGCCGCCAAGGAAATGCGCACCTCAAAGTTTCAATCCCTGGAAGTCAGCAAATTTGCTGCGACCCTGAAATATGATGTACAACCCGGCCCCAGCGACGCCATTCGCTACCCCGGCGACGGGCCGTTCGATCTGCGTCTGGGCTACAGTTCGATGGGTGAATTCCTGCCGAGATTGCTCAAGCGTGATTACGTCATCTCGGCCCAGACCCGATTTTCCAAGGCGCTGATGGACTACAGCGACAAGGGCCTTTTCGTGCCCTATCCAGAGAAGATCCAGGCCGGGTTGGTGATCACCGATTGCCGGGCGGCACCGTTGTATCAATACAAATATCCGCAACAACTCTATTCAAGTTTCGATGCGATCCCGCCCGTGGTGGTCAACAGTTTGTTGTTCATCGAAAACCGCTTCCTGCTCGACCCTCGTCAACCCCGGGCCAACCCCGCCGTGGATTGGCCACGGTTCGGCCTGGCCGCGTGGTCGCAGGTTGCCAAGTTGCTGCACATTCCCGGCCAATCGGCGGGCGGCAGTACCCTGGCGACGCAACTTGAAAAGTACCGCCACTCACCGGATGGCTTGACGATGTCGGGCGGAGAAAAAATCCGCCAGATGATTTCCGCCACCGTGCGCGCCTATCAGGCCGGGCCGGAAACCCTTGAGGCGCGCAAAAACGTGGTGCGCGACTACCTCAACAGCGTGCCGCTCTCGGCCGTGCCGGGGCACGGTGAAGTGCATGGCATGGCCGAAGGTTTGCGTGTCTGGTACGGCGCCGATTTCACACAGGCCAATGAACGGCTGGCCAGTACCGACACGGATCCAAAGAGCATGGCGGAAAAAGGTCTGACCTTGCGTGAAATGCTGTCGTTGATGATCGCCCAGCGCCGCCCTTCCCACTACCTGACCAAGGGCCGTGACGAATTGGCCGACCTCACCGACAGCCACATTCGCCTGTTGGCACAGAACAATGTGATCGATGCGCCGTTCGCCGCCGCCGCACTGGCCAGCAAAGTGACCTACCGTGACTGGCAGACCCAGCCGACCATTCAACCGATCGAAACCAACAAAGGCATCAGCGTGGCGCGCAGTCGCCTGGGCAGCTTGCTCAATCGTCCGCTGTACGACCTCGATCGTCTCGACCTGTCGGCTACCACCACCCTGCAAGGCGACTTGCAGACCCAGGCCACCGAATACCTCAAGCATCTGGCCGACCCGGTCTTTGCAACGCAAATCGGCCTGATGGGCGAACGTTTGCTCACGCCCACCAGCACCACGCAAGTGCGCTACAGCTTCACGCTGTTCGAACTGACCCCTGACGGCTCGCGGGTACGGGTGCAGACCGACAGCACCGATCAGCCATTCGACATCAATGAAGGCAGCAAGCTGGAACTGGGCTCCACCGCGAAAATGCGCGTGCTCACCACTTATCTGCAAATCATCGCCGAGCTGCACGATAAGTACGCCGAGATGACCGTACCGGAATTGAAGAAAGCCGAGGTCCCGGACCAGGATCGCCTGAGCCGCTGGGCCGTCGACTACCTGATCCAGAACCAGGACCGCAACCTGCCGGCCATGCTGAGCGCCGCACTGGACCGCAAATACTCCGCCAGCCCCGGCGAAGCCTTTTTTACCGGCGGCGGGTTGCACACGTTCGTCAACTTCCGCAAGGAAGACAACGGTCGCATTCCGACCCTGCGCGACGCCCTGCGCGAATCGATCAACCTGCCGTTCATTCGGCTGATGCGTGATCTGGTGCGCTATACCACCTACTCCGGCCCGAACAACAGCGCTGCGCTGCTCGGGGACGACCGCGATCCTCGGCGTCAGGAATACCTGGCCGAGTTCGCCGACCGCGAGGGCACTTCGTTCCTGCTCAAGTTCTGGAAAAGGTACAAGAACAAGGACACCCAGGCACGCCTCGAAACGTTCCTCGACAGCATGCGCCCGACACCGATTCGCATGGCCGCGGTGCATCGCTATCTGCTACCGCAAGCCAGCCAGGACAGCTTCAACACCTTCGTGCGCTCGCACCTCACAGGCGCCAAGCTCACCGAAAAACTCACGGACGAACGTCTCCAAAGGCTTTACGAGAATTACAGCCCCGGCATTTACGACCTGCCGGATCAGGGCTTCATCGCCAAGGTGCACCCGCTGGATCTGTGGCTGATAGGTTATTTGTTGAATCATCCTGACGCCAAGTGGAGCGATATCGTCAAGGCCAGCCAGTTTGAACGCCAGGAAGTCTATAGCTGGCTATTCAAAAGCAAACATAAGGGTGCCCGCGATGGCCGCATTCGCACCATGCTGGAGATCGAAGCGTTTCTCGACATTCACGCACGCTGGCAGAAAGTCGGCTATCCATTCGATCATCTGGTGCCGTCACTGGCCACCGCCATCGGCAGTTCCGGCGACCGTCCGGCAGCGTTGGCCGAGTTGATCGGCACCATTCTCAACGACGGCGTGCGCATGCCGACGCTGCGCATCGACAGCTTGCACTTTGCGGCGAATACACCGTATGAAACCAAGCTGATCAATGACCCGGATGTCGGCAAACGGGTGATGCCTTCCGAGGTCGCCGCGGCTTTGCGCGAGGCCTTGTCACAAGTGGTGGACGCCGGTACAGCGAAACGCGTTTCCGGCAGCTTCATGACACCCGATGGCAAACCGTTGGGCATGGGCGGCAAAACCGGTACCGGAGACAACCGCATCGAAGCCATTGGTTCCGGCGGTCGAATCCTGAGCTCGAAATCGATCAACCGCACGGCCACCTTTGTGTTTTTTATCGGCGACAGCCACTTCGGCACCATGACCGCGTTCGTGCCCGGGCGCACGGCCGAGGCGTTCAAATTCACTTCGGCACTGCCGGTGCAAGTGCTCAAGGGTATGGCGCCGATACTGACGCCGTATCTGCAACCCGGCAGCACGTCTCAATGTCACCCGGTGGAAGGTCCGGCTGTGGCGGCAGGCCAATCCATATCGCAACGCTGAATGCACATCACCACGGGTGGTATTTAGTTATTTTTTAGATTCAAGTACTCAACGGTTTGCCGGCAAAACCCACCGATTGAGCACCAATGATTCGACTTTTTTTTTGAGCCCTGACCAGTAGGCTGATCATTCTTAAATCAATCAAGGATGATTGCCATGTTTGCCACCTCCGCGTCCGCCGATAACACCTATAAGGGCCGGCACTACGAGTTCATCAAGAACACCCTCAGCCAACCGTTCAAAACCGCGGCAGTAAGCCGAGGCAAAGAACTCGCGGGCACTCGCTTAAAAATCGAACCCTGGTACGCCACGGTCACTGCCGACCAGCACGACCAACTCAAGGTCGCCAATCTCGCGGCGTGGACCTCGCAGAACCAGGTCGATAAACATCTGAAAGACCTGCAAGACGTCTATTCGTTTGCCGCCCCGCTGCTACAGAAAAAACTGAAAGAGCAATACGGCATCGAGCATGACGTCAAGACGACCTTCCTGCATCTGTACATGCCCAAAGACTTGCCGTGGTACGCAGTCGACATCCTGCCGGGCGTCACCGCCCGAACCGTGTCGTTACTGGATGCCGCCCTGCATAACTTCGCGACGAACGAAGAGGCCGATGCTGACTCGGATTACATTACCCGCCCTGACGCGCGCGGGAACTTCGACGTCTTACCCATCAAACCGAAAATGAGCATCAGGCAATTCCAGCAACTCTGTCGGGAACTGGATATCGGTGCGCTTTACAAAGAACACCTTGAAACCTATTTGCTTCCCACTGAGCCCGTATCGAAAGCGCTCCTGGAAATCAGAGTCACTGCGAGTCAGAAAGACGCGCTCAGGGTCGCCGCGCAGCTGGCATTGATGACCGGCGATATTCAGTACGACGCCTACGAGTTGGTGCAAGCGCTGGTTAAAGACACTCCCGAGCTGCTGCTCGATGGAAAAGCCATGGGCTGCGGCGGCCTCTCCATGATGGGAACAGATGTGAGCGGCGTCATGCTGATCACGCCTGCAAAACTGGACAACCAAGGTATTGCCCGAATTGTTGTGTATATCCCGCATGACCCTGATCACCCGCTAAAGGAATACCCATCTCCAGACGCGTTCATGACCGAATTGGCGAGACAGTTGCGCGAAAATATCGTCAGCCCGTCGACGCGGATCAGTTATCGCCAATTCTTCAGCCAGTTTGTCGATCACCAGGAACGCGGGCACTTTTTTGCGGACCTGGAGGAGCGTCTGTTTGAAGTCATACACCACACGAAAAACGACCCGACCGATGCGCGTCCGGCATGGCGCAAAGAACCCCGCACGCGCCCTCACCTGCAATTCGAGCGTTTACCGGCTCATAAGGATTATTGGGAAAACGCGTACCAGCAACAGCTCAACAAGATCCTCAACGATGCACGTATGATCGCCGTGTCCACCGCCGATACGGACACCAGGCAACGATGGGCCTGGTGGGACAACTTCAAGAAAATCCTTTCGGATATTTTCAACGTCGCGCTGTTGGTCGCCACACCATTCGTCCCGGGTCTGGGCGAGCTGATGATGGCCTATACCGCCTACCAATTGACCACTGACGTCATCGAGGGCGTCGTCGATCTGGCTGAAGGCCTCGGTGTGGAGGCAGCCGGGCACGTGATCAGCGTCGTGACGGATGTGATTCAACTGGCGGCATTCGGGGTGGGTGCTGCCATTGGCAACGTGTTGCGGGTCAAACTGTCGCCATTGGTCGAGGGCATGAAGCCCGTCACATTGACCGATGGCAAGCAAACGCTTTGGCATCCAGACCTTGAACCTTACGAACAGCAAAACCTGCGCCTGCCGGACGATTCGAAACCGGACCACCATGGCCTGCATTCACACACCGGACAACTCCTCCTGCCATTGGAAGGCAAGCTCTACAGCGTCGAAAAAGCATCGACGGAGCCGACGTCCAGGACGCACCGCATACAACATCCCACTCGCCCAAATGCCTACGCCCCCAAAGTGGAGCATAACGGTCAAGGCGCCTGGGTCCACGAAGCGGAGAATCCGGCTGACTGGGAAGGTGAAACCTTGATGCGTCGACTCGGGCACAGCGTTGATCGTTTCTCTCCTGTCGAACGGGAGCAGATCCGTATCAGTAGCGGCACGGAAGAAGACGCACTGCGCCGGATATACGTCGACAATGCTCCACCCCCACCGGTGCTGGCCGACACTATCAGGCGTTTCAGCGCCTGTGAGGACGCGCAGACAGCGAGCGCGAATATCCGTAGCGGGAAACCGCTCGATCCGATGTCCGTCTGGTTTGAATCGATGATAACGGCACTCCCCGGCTGGCCTGCCGAACGAGCGATGAACGTGTATGAACATGCCGACCTGACCGGATCGGCGCGCAAGTACGGCAATGCCAGTGCCACGGCCGCAAATACGTTGAACGTGAGCCTCACCGATGTCACGTCGGGGCAACTGCCCGAGCGAATCGTGAAGTTTCTGAACGAGACGGAGCTTGAGAGTCTTCTGGGTTCCGATGTTCCAGGTGCCGACCGCGTTCAAGCGCTGCGCAAGCAACTGGCGGATGCCGTCGATGCCCGCAAAGGCGAGATATCAACATACATTTACCAGGCAGGAGAAAGGTCAAACAAGGCTGGGGTCCGCTTGTTGAAACAATCGTTTCCGGACATGCCACTTGTCCTGACTGAAAAAGTCCTCGCGCAAGCCAAAGCTGCCGAGCGTCAACGAATGGCGGATGAGCATCGCTTGCCGCTGCGGATTAAAACCCAAGCGCGCGAACTCAATTTCGAAGCCGTGACTGCTCGAGCCTACGACGGCTTTTATCGGGATGAACTGCTGGTGCCTGATACGGAGCGGCTGGCGCTCAACACCTTGAAATTCTACACCGACAGCTTTGGCGACCTGCGCATCGAAGTGCGCGAAGGGGCCCATGACGGTACGCTGCGCTGCAGCGCGGGCCCGGATGACGCCTCGACGATTCGTCATCTGGTCAGGCATGCAGATGGGAAGTACGACGTATTCGAAGGAACCGGCAACAGGCTCCACGAAGCCGACGATTTCTACACATCGATTCTGCGCGCCTTGCCAGAAGACAAGCGTGCGGCATTGGGTTACCTGCCCAGTCAAGGCCGACTGTTCAAACTGTGGATCATGGAGAAAAGCCAGCCCCCTGCCGAACGCCGGAGATTGCTGGCACGGCCTCCCATCCGCCCGGTGGCCGACATTGAAACCGTCAACCTGGTGCGCGGCCCGGCGCTGTCAAAAAACCCGAAGACCCCGCAAGACAGGGTTAGAAACCTGTATCCGACACTGAGCGAACAGCAGCTGCAATCCTTCGTCGAGGCCTTGCGCGCCAAAGGTGATCCCGACCAGGCCATTGACCGTCTCCGGGACGAGCTTAAAGCATTGCGCGATATGTTGGAAAAGTGGCGTCAGGATCAGCTTCCCCCTATGGATAGCCCGGACGTACAGGACTCCTTTTATGGCCTTCAAGATTTCAACTTCAACGGCGGGCGGCTCATCCACGACCGGCTGCTTGAATGTTTTGAACGCAAAAGCGAGGCCTTTGGTGAACGCAGCACCCATCCGGAAGGCGGCTATACACTGAACTTGTCGTCCGACGTCATGGGTCCGAATCTCGGGCGTTGGTGGGCGCAGTTGCGTTTGCAACCCAACGTTGAAAACTACCTTGATCAGGTGACCGTGCTGAATCTGGACAATGCGCGTTTCTCTGCCGACGCCAACGGTCTGTTGAGCGATTTTTCCAATGTCCGGCACTTGAGCGCACGCTATAGCGACCTGACCGGGTTACCGAATGGTATCGGCAAGATGCGTTTGCTCGAAACCTTGCGCCTGACCAACAACCGCATCCGATTGACGCCAGAGTCAGCCGGGCAGTTGAGAGATCTCACGCGCATGGAAACGCTGAGACTGGACGACAATCCGCTGATGCAGCCGCTGGATGTCGGACGCATGCCCAGATTGAAAGTATTGAGCTTGAGAACGACCGGTATCGACACCTGGCCGGAACATCTCTTCAAGGATGGGATTCACGCGAAACGTCGCCCTCGCGGTTTCTCCCTTGATCTGCGGGGCAGTCCGATTACAACCGTTCCCGATATCGTGCCTGGCTCCGATCATGCGTTCATCGTGGCTCGTACTCGTCTCGACACCCTGAAACTTTCCGATAACGACCGGATTCGTTTTGAACATTACCGCCAGTCCGTCGGTTTTGCGCCTCAACAAGTCTATGCAAAGGTTGCCTCTGACGAATTAATCCATTGGAGGTCGATACCGGACGACTCGCTGATGTCCAGTTCCTCGACAGGGGTCGGCACGTACAGAGAAGAATCATGGCACGACGTAGCCTCAGAACCCGAATCCGCAGACTTTTTCAAAGTTATCCGCAAGCAGCGAACAAGCGAGGATTATCGTAATCCGCGCTCACGCGCATTGCTGACCAGGCGGGTCTGGCAAATGATCGATGCCATCACACTGGACAGCGAACTGCGCGAGGAACTTTTCATACAGGCCGCCCACCCGGAGACCTGCGCTGACGCCGGCTCCCAACTGTTCAACAACATGGGTATCAAAGTGCTGGTGTCAAAGGCGCACGCGGAGGCGACGTCTGCACAGGATCTGGAAAAGGACCTGGTCAAACTGGCCAGAAGTGCAGCGCGTCTCGAAAAGGTAGGAGAGATTGCCAGAGTCGAAATTCGCGCCCAGCTCGAAAAAAGTCGTGGCGACCCGGATTACGAGGCTCCGGATGATGTGGAAGTCCACTTGGCGTATGAGACAGGTTTGGCCAAACGGTTGGAATTGCCCTGGCAGTCCGAAGGCATGCGGTACGCACGCAGATCACGTGTGGAACAGAAAATGATCGACGCCGCCTACGAGACGGTTATCGAGATGGAACAAGGTGACGGATTAGTCAACGCAATGATTGATTCATTCGAGAATCCTTTCTGGGAAAAACACTTGAAAGACACTCACCCAACCGAATTCGACGCGAATGATCGCCTTTGCGAATCGAAACAGAATCTGCTGGAAGATCTACGCATAGCCCAAAGAGACTGGTTGAACGCCGAGGACGCCAAGGAAAATGCCTCGCGCAAACGAACACTGGAAAAACTGGCCGGGCAACTGAACATCGCCGAAGCCGACGTTTTTACCGATGAAGAAAAGAGCCGACAGCTGTATGAGCGACTGTTGTCTGAGTTGAACTATGAACGAAACGAGTTGGCCAGAAGATTGACCCGTGAAGCAATGGCGAGAGCCGGTATTTAATGACTGATCCCTGGAAGTCGGCGCTCGCGCCGCTTTCAGGGAATTCACGATCATATCTGAAACTCTGGTTCGCTCCCGCTCACGCTCAAACTTCCGAGTCCCAGATAACGGTGATGTTGCCGCTCAAGGTGTCACTGAATCCTGGCCGGAGCAGAGAGTCGATATCGCGTGCCGATATCTCGAAACGCAGCGATCCTGCTTTGCGATCCACGTAACGTCCAGGCTGAAAAGGTCCTCGCCAACTGTTGTGCGCCAATGTGAAAAGCTTGACTTGCCCGTCGCCGGGGCCAGGGGTGTCGCCGAAGTGGATCCCCGTTGGCAGGGTCATTAATGTTTTCACCCCGATGCTGGTCCCCCGTCCGCGCAGATAGCAGATATCACCGCCCAGCGAGTCGCACTGCAACATGACCTTGAAACGCGACGAGGCCGAGAGGTAAAACGGTTGATCGCGGTAGATCCGGGTCGGCTTGCGACCGCTTTCGATCCAGCTGCGCCACCCCCCTTCCGGCTCCAGCACCACCTTGTTGCCGCCCGGCGGCAGGTCGACCTTGAGGGTGTGTTGCACGTCCAGCACGAAATCGAGGGTGAGCATCCAATCATTCGGTGTCATCATCGGTCCCATGCTGAAATCACCCGCTGGACCAACAAAGTAAGACATAGACCCGTTGTAAAGGCCGGACGACATGCCCAAGGGGTTCGGGGTCCGCAGCTCATAGGCGATATCCAGGTATTGCAAAGACATGCTCGGGATTGTGTACTCGGCGAGTTTGGTACAGGCCGCCTCAAGAGGCGTCTTCCAGAAAAACTCATAGGCGGCGGCACTGTATCCGCCAATGCCGCTGTACTGACAGGGCGACGGAGCATTGACCCAACTGCTGCCGCCCCATAACTTCTGATGGCCTTCGAGCATGTCGGTCACTCCCACCAGATTGGCGGCTGAATCGCTCAGGACATATCTGGAGCCGAGACCGGTGATGCGTATTTCGACGGTTTCCGTTTCCTGCGTATCCTGATTGGTTACGGTCAATTGCCGCCAATTGGCTGGCACATTCACTGCCACACCTTCACCGGGCCTGATAGCGCGAAAGGACTGGAATCCAATCGGTACCCGTATGCTGAACATCCTGTTATCGGCGCACTCACTCGGATTGATCGCACAGTAACCGCTATTCGGCGTCTTGTTGATGAATTCATTCTTGTTCGGCTGTGCCGGATCCGGCTGGAACAACGCGCGGACTTCCTGATTCGCCGCCTCCACCGACGGCACGCAAAGTGCTGCCAGCAAGCCCAATGTCACTGCAAAATTTTTCATACCGTCAATTCCGCCTTATGTCCCATGGAGGTTGCACCATTCGCCTTCATTCCCCTGGTGCCTTGGCGTTGAACAGCAACATCACGTTGCCCGCGTACTCCCCGGACCGATAACCACCGCTCGGTTTCACCGGTTCTATTTCCAGCAAAGCCCGTTTTCCCGCCGACGCTTCAGCCCTGGACACCACCTCTCGCGGGTTGGGGTCGGCACTCAACTCGACGCCGTTGAAACTGACTCGCAACACAATGTCGTCGTCCGGCCTGCCGTTCGACAGGTAGGCTGCGCTTTCCAGACGTGCTTCAATCGCGCTGGTGTCATGTCGCACATCGAAATTTTTTCGAACACTGCCCAAGGATGAAGTGGGGTAGTTCCAGAGCAGTTGCTGGGGCCGGTGGATCCAGTCCGGTTCGGCCGGAATGACGTAAAAACCCCGACTCGGGACCGCCAGCGACACTTCGAACGTGTGTTCTTCGCGAGCGGCCCAACTCATGGCGCTCATCAGTCCGGTGATTGCCATCAGTAAGACGACGGCGCATTGCTTGTTCATATTGATTACCTACCGCGTCATTGGAGGCAGCCGTTAGCGGCTCACCACCTTCATGTCCTGCTTGCGCTCGCCTTCGATCAACTTGAAACGGTATTCACGGCCCTTTTCCTTGTCGAAGCCATAGGACTTGCCTGCCAGTACATGGTGCTTGGTGGTCGCTCCACAGTCGGTCTCCTTGCTCAATGAGCAGCTTTTGAATTCATCGACGACGAGCACCGTGTTGCCGTTGTTGCGCAACTCGTAGCGGCTGTCAGTTTCATTGATGGCCGTCTCGAAACGGGCGTCTTTGGGCCGCACGAAAAAAATCGTACCGAACCCCGTCATCACGTTGACCCCGGCGCTCAAGGTCTTCTTGTAGTCTTCGCGTTCCTCGCTGCTGACCACGAATTCGTCTTCCTTCTCCGGCACCACCGGCACGAAACGCACACGGAAATAGCGCTCGCGCTCACGCTCGCCCATGTACAGCAGGCGAGTGCCCTGCATGCCCTGGGCCGGTACGATCAGCCGCGCCGGGCTGGCCATGAGGCCATTGCGCGAAGCGTTGTCAGCAGCGGTCCGGACCGGAATTTCCCGAGGCGTACCGTCGGTGTCATAAACGATTTCCAGCACGTTGACCTTGACGAAAGCGGTGCTGTCGCCGCTGTTGAAGACCCGTTTCAGGTAAGTACTCTTGTCAGCATCCAGGTAGTCATACACGGTGCCGACATTGATTTGCGGCCCGGCGTTTGCCGTCATGCAAAACACACTGAGTACTGATAGCAAAAACAGACGTGTCATCGTCTCAACCCCACATGAAATGAAAATGGCCGGTTCCGGACGCTCAAACTCCCGCATTCCAGGTAACGGTGATGTGGCGGCTGACCTGTTCATACGGTCAGCCCGCCTTCTGTTCGGTGATATTGATATCGGCCAGCGTGTCCGGGGTGCAGCGCAGATCGCCGATCATCAACACATTGTTTTCGCTGCGATGCCGGTCGGCCTCGAGACGGAACTGGCACAACAGCTGATTACCCTGACGCACTTCCAGCGTCGGCGAGCCGGCGTTCATTTCCATGGAGAAGAAACCGTCGACTTCCGTCACCCCGCGACTGGCGTGATTGATCACGTGGTGGCCCTTGAGCGGCTGTCCCTTTGCGTCAACCAGCCGGCCGAGCACCGTCAGGGTTTTCATCACGCGGATCTTGCGGTACTCCACCCCGCCCTTGTTCAGGTGATAACGGGTGCGGGACGGTTCGATGGTGGCCGCCGGGACGTGGTTGCCTTCGAAGTCGAAACTGACCGAGCTGTTCTGGTAGGCGGTGATCGGGATGAAGTTGCGCCCCGGCTTCAACGCCGCGCTGCCGCCGCTGTAATCGTCAGCGCGCAAGGCAATGTCGTCGATGTCCGATTCCACATCGACGATCAGCCCGGCACCGCGCATCTCATGCTGACTGGTCAACACCATCTGCTGACCGCCGATGACCAGCGTGCTATCCAGGTTCAGGCCACCGGTGAAATTGCCGTTAAAGGACGAACGCTGGACGAAGCCATCGCCATTGATCGCGTCGGTGCGAAAGTTCGCCAGGCTGGACACGCCGACGCCGTAGGTGTCGGTGAGCGCCGTCACCGAGACGTTTTGCAGTACGTGATCTTTCAGGTCTTTGCGCCATCCGAGGGAAGCATTGTTGTCGCGGCTGCCGTCCCGGGCCGTGCGTGAACCGATGCTGCCGGTAATCTGCTGGCCTGGCGCACCGAGTGCCAGGTTGACGCTGAGGTCGACGCCGCGATTGCGCGCATTGCCGCTGCTGAAACTGCCCGGCCGGTCGAACAGCGACAGGCGCCAATTGCCATCGCTGCCAAACAGCTGGGTGCGCTGGTTCCATCCCAGGTCCACGCCGAAACCTTCAACATTGCCCTCGCTGTGCGACACCCTGGCATTGATCGAATTTTTGCTGCTGAGCCGATGGTTAAGTGCCAGCGACGAATTGCTGGTCTCGCCTTTGAACACATTGCGTTGGCGCACTCGCGTTCCATCCGGCAGGGTTTCGTAAAGATTGGTGGTGTCCAGCCAGCTGCGGTTGTGGCTGACCACCACACTGCCGGCCCCATAGTTGTAGAGGCTTTGCAGATCGAGACCGGTGCCGTGATCCTGCGTCTGGTAAACGTTGGCGTAGAGGCTGATGTGATTGGCCAGGGTCCAGTCGATGGAACTGCCGTATTGCAGTTTTTCGCGAACCTGGCGCGCCGACAGCCCGAGGATCACTCGCGGGTGCATCAGGTAGTTGACCGCGGCCCCAGCCGTGGCACTGCCGCTGGACTGCTGATCCCAGTTACTCAACAGTTTGCTTTCTTCCCCGGCGAACAGGTTGTAGCGCCAGCGTTCGTCGAGGTTGCGCCAGTTGTTGGGCTTGTACACCAATTCCTGAGTGCTCGAGGTGATCTGGCCGTCTTCGATCAGGCGCACTTCGACTTCGTAGATGCCACCCGGCAACGGTCGTGTATCGAGGGTCTGCAAACCGGCGGGCACCGACTGGGTATTGATCAACAGACCGTCGCGATAGATCTCCACCGATCCCTGGCGATTGGCCGTGACGTAGATCGGATACACGCTGGGCATCGGACTGCTGATGGCCAGGCTGTCGGAGCTGCCGTACATGACGCCGACGGCCGTGTCTGGACTGGTGCCAAACGTGCGCGGTTGACGGGTCAGTCCTTCGGAATTGGGGGTGAAATAGCCCAGGCGAAAAAAATTGCCCTGCAATTCGCGCTGGGTGTATAGCTCATGGACTGCGTGATAAAGCTTGTCATCCGGGCCGCCGAGACGGGCCAGTTGCATGTTGAATGTCTGGCTCCAGTTGCCCAGGCTGGCGCTGGCTTCAAGGCCAAAACGTCCGCCCAGATCCTGCTCCTGGCCGCCATTGAGGTTGAGCTGGTTGCGCACCATCAAACCGCTGCTGCCGCCCTCGGGCTGTGCGTAGTAACGCTTGGCCTCAACGTCGCGTTCAGCGTTTTCGGTGAGGATCGATACCAGCGAGTTTTCCAGGTTGTAATGCACGGCCAGCACTTGATCCGGACACGAACCGGTGCAAGCGCCCAGCGGCACGCCTGGTTTGAGATAACTTGCCCACTTTTCCCGCTCGGCAGGGCCGAAGCGGTTTTCGCTGGTGTCGGTAAATTCGAGCAGGGTGATGCGATCATCGCGGGACAACACCACCATGGCCTCCCCCAGCGGCTGTTGATCGAGCTCTACCCGAACAGCCAGAGGCACATCAAAAAAATGTTCCTCGAAATCCGCCGGCAGACCTTTGGCCTGCGCCAACAGACTGCGCGGTGTGGTACCGGCCGAAGAAACGGGAGCCGCCATTGCACTGGCACAAAACAACAGCGCAAGCGCAGCCGCGATGGGTGTCATCGGGAACATGAACTCTTACTCTGAATGACGAACGGGTGGGAATCCGGCGAACAAGCCGTATTGACTGTCCACCGGAGAACGCCACTTGAAAAAGTCAGCGCTTGTCGCTTGAACCCTTGATCAAGGAGTAACGATTGGAGGTACAGCGTCAAAGGTCATTGCCACGACACCGGTGTAGTCGCCCGGCTGGAAGCTTGTACCCTTCGCCGTGATTTTCAGCGGTGCGCGATAGTTGGCATCGGACTCGGCTTCACCCACAACCAGTTGCGGAGTCAGGGTCAGTTCCTTGTTATTGAACACAACGCTCAAATCAATGGCTTGAGACCCGGAAATCAACTTTGGCGCACTTTCCAGGCTGGCATGAACCGAACCGTTGTTATTGCGCACATCAAAGAAACCATTGACTTCGCCCATCTTGCCGGTGCTCGGCAGATAGCTCATGTCCTGGTCCTTGTTAACCAGGTCAGGATCAGTCGGCACGACGTAGAAACCGTTGGTCGGCACGTGGGCGATGAGGTTGATGGAGTGACGAGCTTCACCCGCAGCAAATGCCATGGAAGAACCTAGCGCCAGAACAGCCAGTGGGGCAGCGATCGCGAATTTCTTAAACATCGTTCAGTACCTGTTTTCTTTAAAGGATCGGTTCATTGGAAGTTCAAACAATGCATACCCCCGAAAGGCAGTAATGGTTTTGGCTTCCAACGCCGGGGCATGATCAACTGTGCGATCTGGAAAGTAAGCAGGCAACTTCCGATGATCGCGTAGTTCAACAACCTTATGACCGGCACGAAAAAAGAACAAATAAGTCAAATACCAAACGGTGACTGTAAGTTATGCCTTACATACAGTTTTTCTTAAAAAACCATACAGCAGTTTCGACTTTATAAATGGGGACTTCGCGAAGAATTAGAATATATGCTCAATAATATGCCGGCGTTAGCATTAACTTTCGGAACCTCTGCGGCTGACGGCAAAAAAACATCCCGATCGCTGATAAAAAACCTCATTCGAGGTCGGCACCACTCGTCAGATGCAGCAAGCCTATGCGCAAAAACGCCTTGCCTGCTCCTAAAGATATATCTTACGTTGTATCTAAACATGACGAGAGAAGCAAAAAATGAGAGACCATCATTCTCCCCACCGCGAACACGGTGATGGCCGCGACGGCTTTGAAAAGCGCCTCGGCCGGGAACGCGGCGGCCGTGGCCCCCGGGTGTTCGCCCCCGGTGATCTGAAACTGCTGTTGCTGGCGCTGATCGCCGAGCAGCCGTGTCACGGCTATGACCTGATCCGGCAGATCGAGAACATGTTCGACGGCGCCTACAGCCCCAGCCCTGGCGTGATCTATCCGAACCTGACCTTTCTGGAAGAAAGCGAAATGATTCAGGGCGATGCCAAGGACGGGAAAAAACGCTACAGCGTGACCGACGCCGGCCGCCGTTCATTGAGCGAGCAAGCCGTTGCCCTGGACGGCGTCCGCATGCGCATCGACGTCAGCAAGCGTTCATTACGAGGTCACGATCGTCCGGCCGAGATCCACGAAGCCGTGCACAACCTGCGTCACGCCTTGCAAATGCATCATGGCCGCTGGAGCCCGGAAGAAATCCTGAGGGTCCGCGACCTGCTCAACAACGCCGCCAAAGCCATCGTCGATGGTCCCGCTACTCAAGCTGTTCAGGAGAATGTTGAATGACCGCAGCCGCCCCCCAAACCATCCACCGTGTGATGCATGAAATCAAACGCCGTCGCCTGGAAGTGCTGCGCGTAATCGACCTGACACCGCGCATGCGCCGGATCACGCTAGGGGGTTCTGAACTCGCCGGTTTTGTCAGCCTTGGCACCGATGACCACGTCAAACTGCTGTTCCCGCAGAACGCTGCGGAGCAAGCGGCACTGGAAACAATGGTGCTCGGTGCCGGCAAAGACAACGGACCGATGCCGGCGATGCGCGACTACACCCCACGACGCTATGACCTGCAAAAGATGGAGCTGGACATCGACTTCGTGCTGCATGGCGATGGTCCTGCCTCGACCTGGGCCGAGCAGGCCAAACCCGGCCAGTACCTGCACATCGGCGGACCTCGGGGCTCAATGATCGTGCCGGACGTGTTCGACAGTTATCTGCTGATCGGCGACGAAACCGCGCTGCCGGCCATCGCTCGACGCCTGGAAGGCCTGGCGGCTAATCGCCGGGCATTGGTAATCGTGGAAGTGGAGAACGGCGCCGAGCAGCAACGTCTGGAAAGCGCCGCGCAGGTCAATGTGATCTGGGTATTGCGCGAGGGTGGCAAGGACAACCTGCTGACAACGGTGAAACAGCTGCAAGTGCCGAGTGGCAATCTGTATGCGTGGGTGGCGACCGAATCCAAAGTGTCGCGGCAGGTCCGCCGGGTGTTACTCGATGAGCATGGGCTGAACGAGCAGTTCGTCAAAGCCGTCGGTTACTGGCGGCTGGGTGACAGCCTTGGTGAGTGATCAAGGCTTTTGTGGCGAGGGGGCTTGTCGGGCGTGCCATCTATCAAGAGCGATCAACACCAACGCAATCACCACAAACCCCACCAATAAGCCCCCGGCATTCACGAACACCTGTGGATAACCCAGCTTTGCGACATCAATGAACGGATAGGGATAAACCGCCAACTCGTACCCACGCAGCAGTGAATACGCGAAGTACACCAGTGGATAGATCACCCACGCAGCGATATGCCGCAGTCGCAACGTGCCTTTCGGTACACAGAACCACCAATAAGCCAGAAACAGCAGCGGCATGACGTCATGCATCAGTTCATCGGCCAGCCATTGCCAACCTTGCGGATGCCATAAATGGCGCA
The DNA here is from genome assembly GCF_054898105.1 of Pseudomonas sp. MDT1-17. Lineage (NCBI taxonomy): Bacteria > Pseudomonadati > Pseudomonadota > Gammaproteobacteria > Pseudomonadales > Pseudomonadaceae > Pseudomonas > Pseudomonas sp. MDT1-17. Next base: position 5,398,345 of record NZ_JBUBVM010000001.1, read on the forward strand.
GCAACACGTTATACGCCAGGCCAACCACGGCAATGCTCACGGCAATCCCGCTGCTCACCCACGACTGCAAGAACCAGCGTCGCGCCGCCGACTCGCGGGACGTCAGTTCACAGGTCAGCACGGTCGCCACCAGCGTATTGCTCAGCACTGTGAAATAGCTGAAGAAGCTGACCAACCCACCCAGCAGACTGGCCGCCAGGGTCCAGCGTGAGTAGAAAATCAGGTACAGCTGAATGGCCAGCCCAGCCCAGCCCAGCACCGCTGCCACAGCAACAAAACGACGCCTCGCGGCAGAACCTGGCGTCGGTGGGTTGACCATAGTCAGACCGGGCGCTTGGTGCGCATCAACTTCACGTACAAGTGCTCGACCTTCTCCCGTGCCCACGGGGTTTTGCGCAGGAAGGTCAGGCTCGACTTGATGCTCGGGTCACTCTTGAAGCAGCGGATGTCGATGCGCTCGGCCAACCCCGACCATTCGTAGTGTTCAACCAGCGCGTTGAGGATTTGCTCCAGCGTCACGCCGTGCAGTGGGTTGTTGTTCTGTTCGGTCATGCCTGGCCTTTAAGCGTAGAAAAGGGTGAAGAAGCCGCGCACCTTAGCCGAGGGCTTCGTTGGTGGAAAGCGATCTGTGTGCTGTCCGTTAAATGTAGGTGAAACGCAAAAGATCGCAGCCTCGTTTCACTCGACAGCTCCTACATGGGAATGCGTTCACCTGTAGGAGCTGTCGAGTGAAACGAGGCTGCGATCTTTTCCCATGGACTGTTACCGAATACGAAAGAATTCATCTCGTTAAAAGCGCTTTCTCTATTTGTAACAGGACATTATCCTTGCGCCCGTCAAGCTGAAACGCTTCTGCTGCCCGCGACTTACTGCCGCTTCAGTTCACTTCCCAGAAAAAGACCCAGAATTACTTCTCCTATGCCCTACTTTCAAACTCCGCGAGACAGCGCTGTCTGCACCGCTATTGCCCGCCGAAAAGCCCTGAACCTGATCGTCGGATTCACCGCGTTGGGCTTCGCCACTTGCACCCAGGCCGCTCCGGCCTTCGACAGCGAGTCGCCGTGGATGCTCGGCGACTGGAACGGCACGCGCACCGAACTTTCGGAAAAAGGCTACGACTTCAAAGTCGATTACACCGGCGAAATGGGCAGCAATCTGCATGGCGGCTACGACCATGACCGCACCGCTCGCTACAGCGACCAGTTCGGCCTCGGCACCCATCTGGACTTGCAGAAGATTCTGGGCTGGGACGACGCCGAGTTTCAGCTGACCATCACTGAGCGCAACGGCAACAACATCAGCAACGACCGGATCAACGACCCGCGGGTCGGCGGTTTCACCTCGGCCCAGGAAGTCTGGGGCCGTGGCCAGACCTGGCGCCTGACGCAGATGTGGTATCAGCAAAAATTCTTCGACCAGAAGCTCGACATCAAAGTCGGCCGCTTCGGTGAAGGCGAAGACTTCAACAGCTTCCCCTGCGACTTCCAGAACCTGGCGTTCTGCGGCTCGCAGGTCGGCAACTGGGTGGGCGGCATCTGGTACAACTGGCCGGTCAGCCAGTGGGCGATGCGGGTCAAATATCACCTGACGCCAGAGCTGTATGCGCAGATCGGCGCGTATGAGCAGAACCCGTCGAACCTCGATCGCAGCAATGGCTTCAAGCTCAGCGGCAGCGGCACCCAAGGCGCGATCCTGCCGGTGGAACTGGTGTGGTCGCCGAAGCTCAACGGCCTGCCGGGCGAATACCGTGCCGGTTATTACTACAGCAACGCCAAGGCCACGGATGCCTACAAGGACAGCAATGGTCAGCCCGCCGCCCTCAGTGGCGAGGCTTACCGCAGCGCCTCGAGCAAGCACGGCGTTTGGCTGGGTGTGCAACAGCAACTGACCAGCCGCGCCAGCGACAACTCCCGCGGCTTGAGCGTGTTCGCCAACGGCACGATGCACGACAAAAAGACCAACGCCATCGACAACTATGTCCAGGGGGGCGTCGTCTACAAAGGCTTGTTCGATGCGCGCGCCAAGGACGACATCGGTTTCGCCCTGGCTCGCGTCCACGTCAACCCGGCCTATCGCAAAAACGCCGAGGCGACCAATCAGGCTCGCGCGGTCTTCGACTACGACGACCCGTCCTTCCTACCACCGCAGGACACCGAATACAGCGCCGAACTCTATTACGGCGTGCACGTCACGAACTGGATGACCGTGCGCCCGAACCTGCAATACATCCGCCACCCCGGTGGCGTGGACAAGGTCGATGACGCGCTGATTGGCGGGATCAAAGTGCAATCGTCCTTCTAACCCAGTTTCTTAATGAACCCTGCCCGCACAGGATCGTCATCTACAGTGAACTTGCGCGGGACTACTTGAAACGTCACGGAGAACCACACTATGAGCACTGATGGTGCTTTGAGTCGAAGCCGTCTGCTGCCGAGCCTGCTCGGTATCCTGCTTCTGCTAATGGGCTTGGCCATGCTGGCCGGGGGGATCAAGCTGAGCATGCTCGGCGGCTCGCTGTATTACCTGCTGGCCGGTATTGGCCTGGTGCTGACCGGGGGGCTGCTGATTGCCGCTCGCCGCGCTGCACTGGGCCTCTACGCGCTGGTGCTGTTCGCCAGCACCGTTTGGGCCTTGTGGGAAGTCGGTCTCGATTGGTGGCAACTGGTGCCGCGTCTGGCCATGCTGTTTGCGTTGGGCATCGTCATGTTGCTGCCGTGGTTGCGCCGTCCGCTGCTACGCGAAGGTGCTGCACCGATGGGCACCGGCGCACTGAGCGTCGCCGTCGTACTGGCTGGCGTTGCTGCGCTGGCCAGCCAATTCACCAACCCCGGTGAAATCAAAGGCCAACTGGACCGCGACAGCGTGCCGGGCATGACCAACACCGCCCCGGCCATGCCCGACGGTGACTGGAACTCCTACGGCCGTAGCGCCCATGGCGATCGTTACTCGCCACTGGCGCAGATCACCCCGCAAAACGTCAACAAACTGGTACCGGCCTGGACCTACCGCACCGGCGACCTGCCAGGGCCGAACGACCCCGGCGAAACCACTGCCGAAAACACCCCGCTTAAAGTCAACGGCATGCTCTACGTGTGCACGCCGCACAGCCAGGTGATCGCGCTGGACCCGGACACCGGCAAGGAACTCTGGCGTTTCGATCCGAAGCTCTCCACGCAAAACGCGGCGAACTTCAAGGGCTGGGCGCACATGACCTGCCGTGGCGTGACGTATCACGATGACGCCGCTTACGCTTCCGAGCAAAGCCCGACGGGCACTGCCAGCCCTGCACCGGTCAGCACTGTCTGCCCACGCCGGATCTTCCTGCCAACGGCCGACACCCGCCTGATCGCCCTGAACGCCGACACCGGCAAGATGTGCGAAGACTTCGGTAACGGTGGCCAGGTCGACCTGAGCGCCAACATCGGGGGCTTCAACGCCGGTGGTTACTACTCCACCTCGCCTCCAGCGGTCACTAAAGACCTGGTGGTGATTGGCGGCCACGTCACCGATAACGTCTCCATCGACGAGCCAAGCGGCGTGATCCGTGCGTTCGACGTGCACACCGGCAAACTGGTGTGGAACTGGGACAGCGGCAACCCGGACGACACCACGCCGATTGCCGAAGGCAAGGTCTACACCCGCAACTCGCCGAACATGTGGTCCATGTTCGCCGTCGACGAAAAACTCGGCATGCTCTACTTGCCGATGGGCAACCAGACCCCGGACCAGTTCGGTGGCGCTCGCACACCTGAATCGGAATTGCACGCTGCCGGCCTCACCGCCCTCGACATCGGCACCGGCAAAGTGCGCTGGCACATGCAGTTAACTCACCATGATCTGTGGGACATGGACGTGGGTGGCCAGCCAACCCTGATGGACCTGAAAACCGCAGACGGCGTGAAGCCAGCGGTACTCGTGTCGACCAAGCAAGGCAGCATCTACGTGCTGGACCGCAGCACCGGCCAGGCGATCGTGCCGATCAACGAAGTGCCAGTACCGCAAGGTACGGTCGAAGGGGATCGCACCTCGCCGACCCAACCGAAATCCGACCTGCACCTCATGCCGCCGCCGTTGCAGGAACGCGACATGTGGGGCGTCACCCCGTTTGATCAGCTGATCTGCCGGATCGACTTCAAATCCATGCGCTACGACGGCCCGTTCACCCCGCCATCGCTGCAAGGTTCGATCGTTTATCCAGGCAACTTCGGCGTGTTCGACTGGGGTGGTATCTCGGTAGATCCGGTGCGTCAGATCGCTTTCGTGAACCCGAGCTACATGGCGTTCAAATCGAAAATGATCCCGTCCGCCGAAATCGCTGCCCAAGGCCCGCGCAAAAGCGAAACCGAAGGCGTGCAGCCAAACAAAGGCGCGCCATACGGCGTGGTCCTCGAAGCACTGCTCTCGCCAATGGGCCTGCCGTGCCAGGCGCCAGCATGGGGCTACGTGGCCGCGATCGACCTGACCACCCAAAAAACCCTCTGGATGCACAAAAACGGCACCGTACGCGACAGCTCTCCGGTTCCGATCCCGCTGAGCATGGGCGTGCCTAGCCTGGGCGGCACCTTCACCACCGCCGGTGGCGTTGGTTTCCTGAGCGGCACCCTCGACCAGTACCTGCGCGCCTACGACGTGAAAAACGGCAAGCAGCTGTGGGAAGGCCGCCTGCCCGCCGGCGCGCAAACCACGCCGATGACCTACACCGGCAAGGACGGCAAGCAATACGTGCTCGTCGTTGCTGGCGGTCATGGGTCGCTGGGCACCAAGCAAGGTGACTATGTGATTGCGTACAAACTGTCCGAGTAAGGTTTAGCGGCGGTTAAAGGAAAGGCGACTCCTGTGGGGGGTCGCCTTTTTTTGTGGTCGCTGGATTTCCCGCCACACCACACATCCCCTGTGGGAGCGAGCCTGCTCGCGATGACGGAGTGTCAGTCACCATCAATGTTGAATGTTAAACAGCCTTCGCGAGCAGGCTCGCTCCCACATTTGGCCGAGGTTGGCCTGAAAAATACTGCGAGCGTCCTACAGCCATTGCTGTGCTGGAGGAGGATTCCGACAAGTTCTATCGGTTGTCGTATCGGAAGTCCGGGCGATAGGCTTTCGGGGTCGCTGCAAATTCAGCGACCGGGTTTGGTCGCCCAGGTTTAGAATGGCGCACTTTTCGTGCTTGCTTCATGGCGAGCTGTGCGTGGGAGGGCTTCGGCCCTGCCGGGTTCCATTCCCTGGTCGACCAACCTGCGTACGGTTTGCCACCCAACTGCTTGGTCGCAGTCGTGGCGAACTCCCTGTCCTCGAATGGAGCTTCACCATGTTCAAAGAAACACCAAATCCTCCCGAAACCGACGACGTATCCCCCTGCGAATCCGTCGATTCAAAAAAACTCAACGAAGCCGCCGAACGCGCCCTCGACTTCCACTTCCCGTCGATTGCCGACATCAAAGCTACCCCGCGCACACCCAGCTCCCTGTTTACCGTGGACCCAGAGGCGACTACCGAAACCCTCGTGGTTTTTTTGGTCGAGACGCTGGCCTCGGTCGATGTGATGGTCCATCAGTTGGTGGATCATCTAGAGGGTGGGTCGCGCTATGCCCTGCTGGGCATTTCAAACAGCATCATGGTGGCGGAGATCACCGCCAACCGGGTGCTGGATAACATCGACGTACCAAAACCTGCGCCGCACAGCTAATCCCTTGTGGGAGCGGGCTTGCTCGCGAAAGCGGTGCTTCAGTCGATATTAATGCTGAATGACAAACCGCATTCGCGAGCAAGCCCGCTCCCACAATTGAATTTGGTACATCAGCAATATATTGGTCGGCTGTCAGGCCGCCATCGCAGGCAAGCCAGCTCCCACAATGGATCAGGTACGCCTTTCGCCCCTCACCACTCAACAGGCCGAGCGTTAGCTCGCCTGCAGCTCTTGATCTTGATCCACCCGCCCCTTCGGGAGGCTGAGTGGAGGTGTTCATCCGGGGAGTGGCGCGCAGCGCCGTTCGACGCAGTCGAACACGCTGCATGTAGGTCGTCGCGAAGCAGACCGGAGGGCAGTGTCCCCGGATGGATACCGGAACGAAGGAACGCCGAGCCTAAGCGAGGGGCCGGACGCTCGGGGCGAGACCTTTGCTTCCTTTGGGGCGTTTGCCAAAGGGAGTCGCCGTAAGGGCGAAACCGCTAGCCGCCGTTACCGCAGAAACGGATATGTACACCATCAACAAGAGCATGGTCGGCCCAAAGGCCGCCAAGTCAAACACACCTGTCCAAACCCTGAACACACACCCAGAAATATCCCGAGCCATTGAAACCACCCCCCACCTGCCCCATCTAAGACCCATACCCCATTGTGCAGGTGCCCCATGAGCGACCAGCAAGAATTCCCCGAAGACCCGAGCGAATACGCCGACCCAGAGAACGCCGAACACCTCTCCACCGGCAAAAGCCTCGCCCTGCCAGGCCAGAACCTGCCGGACAAGGTCTACATCATCCCGATCCACAACCGCCCGTTCTTCCCGGCCCAAGTGCTGCCGGTCATCGTCAATGAAGAACCGTGGGCCGAAACCCTCGACCTGGTGAGCAAATCCGATCACCACTCCCTGGCCCTGTTCTACATGGACACGCCCCAGGAAGATCCGCGTCATTTCGACACCTCGGCCCTGCCGCTCTACGGCACTTTGGTCAAGGTGCACCACGCCAGTCGCGAAAACGGCAAACTGCAATTCGTCGCCCAGGGCCTGACCCGCGTACGCATCAAAACCTGGCTCAAACACCACCGCCCGCCGTACCTGGTCGAAGTCGAATACCCGCACCAGCCCACCGAGCCGACCGACGAGGTCAAGGCCTACGGCATGGCGCTGATCAACGCGATCAAAGAATTGCTGCCGCTCAACCCGCTGTACAGCGAAGAACTGAAGAACTACCTCAACCGCTTCAGCCCCAACGACCCGTCGCCGCTGACCGACTTTGCTGCGGCCCTGACCTCGGCCACCGGCAGCGAGCTGCAAGAAGTGCTCGACTGCGTGCCGATGCTCAAACGCATGGAAAAAGTCCTGCCGATGCTGCGCAAGGAAGTCGAAGTCGCGCGTCTGCAAAAAGAGATTTCCGCCGAAGTAAACCGCAAGATCGGCGAGCATCAACGGGAGTTCTTCCTCAAGGAACAACTCAAGGTCATCCAGCAAGAGCTGGGGTTGACCAAGGACGACCGCAGCGCCGACATCGAGCAATTCGAGCAGCGCCTGGAAGACAAGGTCCTGCCGCCTCAGGCGCAAAAACGCATCGAAGAGGAAATGAACAAACTGTCGATCCTCGAAACCGGTTCGCCGGAGTACGCGGTCACCCGCAACTACCTCGACTGGGCGACATCGGTGCCGTGGGGCGTGTTCGGCGAGGACAAACTCGACCTCAAACACGCACGTAAGGTGTTGGACAAACACCATGCCGGCCTCGACGACATCAAGGACCGCATCCTCGAATTCCTCGCGGTCGGTGCCTACAAAGGCGAGATCAGCGGTTCCATTGTGCTGCTGGTCGGTCCACCGGGTGTGGGTAAAACCAGTGTCGGCAAATCCATCGCCGAATCCCTCGGCCGGCCGTTCTACCGCTTCAGCCTCGGCGGCATGCGCGACGAAGCCGAGATCAAGGGTCACCGCCGCACCTACATCGGCGCGCAGCCGGGCAAACTCGTCCATGCGTTGAAAGATGTCGAAGTGATGAACCCGGTGATCATGCTCGACGAGATCGACAAAATGGGCCAGAGCTACCAGGGCGACCCGGCCTCGGCGCTGCTGGAAACCCTCGACCCGGAACAGAACGTTGAATTCCTCGACCACTACCTGGACTTGCGTCTGGACCTGTCGAAAGTGCTGTTCATCTGCACCGCCAACACCCTGGACTCAATTCCCGGCCCGTTGCTGGACCGAATGGAAGTGATTCGCCTGTCGGGTTACATCACCGAAGAAAAAATCGCCATCGCCAAGCGTCATCTGTGGCCCAAGCAACTGGAAAAGGCCGGTGTATCCAAAGGCAGCCTGAGCATCAGCGACAGCGCGTTGAAAGCCTTGATCGACGGATATGCCCGTGAAGCCGGGGTGCGCCACCTGGAAAAACAACTGGGCAAACTGGTGCGCAAAGCCGTGGTGAAATTGATCGACGAGCCAAAAGCAGTGATCAAAATCGGGCCGAAAGACCTCGAAGCCTCGCTCGGCCATCCGGTATTCCGCAACGAGCAGGTACTGTCCGGCACCGGCGTCATCACGGGGCTGGCCTGGACCAGCATGGGCGGCGCGACTCTCCCGATCGAAGCCACGCGGATTCACACACTCAACCGGGGTTTCAAACTCACCGGGCAATTGGGTGACGTGATGAAAGAGTCGGCGGAAATTGCCTACAGCTACGTCAGTTCCAATCTGAAGTCGTTTGGCGGTGATCCGAAGTTCTTCGACGAAGCTTTCGTACACTTGCACGTACCGGAAGGCGCCACCCCGAAAGACGGCCCGAGCGCCGGCGTGACCATGGCCAGCGCCCTGCTCTCGCTCGCGCGTAATCAGCCGCCGAAAAAAGGCGTGGCCATGACCGGTGAACTGACGCTGACCGGGCATGTACTGCCGATTGGCGGCGTGCGCGAGAAGGTGATTGCAGCGCGGCGGCAGAAAATCTTTGAGTTGATCTTGCCGGAGCCAAACCGTGGAAGCTTTGAAGAGTTGCCGGATTATCTGAAAGAAGGGATTACCGTGCACTTCGCCAAGCGCTTTGCGGATGTGGCGAAGATTTTATTTTAAGCGATTCGAATGCGCCGCTGCCTAGCGACGATCCGCCGGGCAGTGAGCGCAATCGCTATAAGCAGGTACTAAAGACAAGCAATTCAGACTTAACAACTGTCATATCTGACAGTATCCCCGTTCAAAATTCTCCGTCACTCTTCCTGTTCAAAGTTCTCAGTCATCGCAGGAAGTCCCCCATGGCAAGCACCAATGAAATTAAAGCGCTTTTTGTTGACGGCCAATTAACCGTCGAAACGAAAGATGTAACAGACCCTACCTCACCACTACCCCTCACAACATTTACCACCACAGAGCTGGATTACGCTCCCGACCTTTTCAGGCCGGGCTTTCGCATTACTTACTATAAAAACAAGGGTTCATCTAGCGACCGACAGCTTCATTTCTCATTTATCGCAGATGAAGATCGAGTCGCCATCTCTTACTATGAAACTCTCACCACCGAAAGTGGCCCCCGACCTTATGACTACGTATTGATCGAATCCTCAGCGACCGTCGACCGAATAGAAATAACGCCCACCAAGCACAGGTACGCGATAACCGATTTCAGAATCCTGGCAAAGTCCAGACAAGGGAACGAAACGCGCGAGATTACTGGCCGGGGTCATCTGTTCATCTATGATCTTTCGCTCCCGGGCTAGACTTCGGAACTTGTCCTGTGGAGCGCTTTAACTTCGCTCCGCAGGCAACCCAAGACCCGTCATACATGCCTGACATTTATCCGTTTTGGATGGCGTCACAATTTGTCTCATCTTCAGTTATGCTCGCCGTTCGTCGTGAATGCCGGAGCCACTGACCTTATGTCCCCCACCCGCCTGTTTGTCCCCCTCGCCCTCTCCTTGCTGGCCGCTTGCGCCACGCAACCGAAACAGAACGTGACCGTGGAAAAACAAAGCGAATGCCCGGTGAAACTGTACAGCGGGCAAAACCTGATCCTGACCCTGCCAAGCAACCCGACCACGGGTTACCGCTGGGCAATCCAGGATTCGGCCGGTGGCGTATTGCGCGCGCTCAGCCCCGAGGTTTACAGCAACCCGAAAGATGCGGGGATCGTCGGCAGCGCCGGCATCTCGACCTGGCGCTTTCAGTCCTTCACCGCAGGCACGGGACGTTTGCGCCTGACCTACTCACAGCCATGGGCACCGGAAGTACCGGCGGTGGAAAGCTTCGACTGCGCCATCTCGGTTAACTGATCGTGGGCTGGCTGATTCTGGCGCTGATGGGCGCGGTAACTTTTCTCTACGGCGTGAGCGTGCACGCCGCGCTGCTCTGCCTGCTGGTCAAACCGCTGCCAATATTGGCGCTGCTCGGTTGGTTGCATGACGCATCGCCCAGTGAGTATCGGCGCTGGATCAGCCTTGGATTGATTTTCTCCCTGCTCGGCGATGTGCTGCTGGCATGGCCGGGGGATTTGTTTGTGTTTGGTCTTGGGGCTTTTCTGGTCGCCCACCTGGCCTATCTGAAGGCTTACTTGAGTGATTGCCGGCGGTTGGCGTTGTTGCCGCTGATCATCGCTTTGGGCGTCGGTGCGGTATTGCTGGCGATCTTGATTTCCAATGGGCTGGGTCCGTTGCTGATCCCGGTCATCGTCTACGGCCTGGCCATCAGCGCCATGCTTTGGCGGGCGCTGGCTCGACTGGGCACCGATGTGCCCAAACGCTCGGCGTTGCTGGCGGCGGCAGGTGCGGTGGCGTTTGTGTTTTCCGACAGCGTGATTGGCATCAATCGGTTTGTCGCGCCGTTTAATGCCGCGCCTTATGTGATCATCCTCAGCTATTGGCTGGGGCAATGGGGGATTGCGGCGTCGGCGTTCGCTCAGAAGCCGCGCTGAATCCATCGCGAGCAGGCTCGCTCCCACAAGTACAGCGCCATCCTGTGGGAGCGAGCCTGCTCGCGATAGCAATGTCACTGACAGCGAAGATTCCAGGCCCTTCCCCGGCGCTTTATCAGACAACCCGCGCATCCCCCCGTCAATTTGGCTAAAATGCCGGCCTTTTCCACCAACGCCGCTGGAACCGCCGTGAGCAAAGAACCCGATCGCCTTTTCGCCCAGCCTTTGGCCCAGGTGCCCGACTTCGCCTTTAACGAGGACGTGGTGCGGGTGTTCCCGGACATGATCAAGCGCTCGGTGCCGGGTTATCCGACCATCGTTGAAAACCTTGGCGTGCTCGCCGCGCAATTCGCCCAGCCCAACAGCGTGCTCTACGACCTGGGCTCGTCGCTCGGCGCCGTGACTCAGGCCCTTCGCCGTCACGTACGCACCGACGGCTGCCGGGTGATCGCTGTGGATAACTCTGCGGCGATGGTCGAACGTTGCCGCGAATACCTCAACGGTCAGGACTCGATGTTCCAGGAGCTGCTGCCGGTGGAAGTGATCGAAAGCGACATTCTGGCCCTGCAATTCCAGCCAGCCTCAGTGGTCGCGCTGAACTTCACCCTGCAATTCATCGCCCCGGAGCAGCGCACCGCGTTGCTCTCGCGTATCCACCAATCGTTGCTGCCCGGTGGCGCACTGATCCTGTCGGAAAAGCTGCGCTTCAACGACCTCGAAGAACACGCGCTGCTCACTGACTTGCATGTCGCGTTCAAGCGCGCCAATGGCTATAGCGAACTGGAGATTGCCCAGAAGCGTAGCGCCATCGAAAACGTCATGAAGCCCGACAGCCTCGAAGAACACCGCGAGCGCCTGCTGGCCGCCGGGTTCTCGAAAGTCGTGCCGTGGTTCCAGTGTCTTAACTTTGCCTCGTTGATTGCCTTGCCATGATTGATCTGTCCCCCCTCGCCCGCCGTCTGGCCGGCACGCCGCTGGCCGAATGGGCCAACACGCTGCAAGCGCAACTCGACAAGAAAATGGAAAAGGGTCATGGCGACCTGGAGCGCTGGCAGAGTGCGCTGGACGCTTTGCCGAAGATTCAGCCGAGCGAAGTTGATTTGCTCAACGGTCTGACGCTGGACACCGATTGCGACTTTGAGACCCGCGCGCAAATGCGTACCGCGCTGATGGGCCTGTCGCCATGGCGCAAAGGTCCGTTCGATCTGTTTGGCGTGCATGTCGACACCGAATGGCGATCGGACTGGAAATGGTCGCGGGTTTCACCGCATCTGGATCTGAAGGGCAAACGCATCCTCGATGTCGGCTGCGGCAATGGCTACTACATGTGGCGCATGCTCGGTGCCGGGGCCGACAGCGTGATTGGCGTTGACCCGAACTGGCTGTTCTTCTGTCAGTTCCAGGCGGTACAGCGTTATCTGTCCGAACCCAATGCCTGGCACTTGCCGTTCCCGTTCGAAGACCTGCCGCCAAACATGGAAGGCTTCGACACGGTATTTTCCATGGGTGTGTTCTATCACCGCCGCTCGCCGATCGAGCATTTGCTGGCGCTGAAGGATTGCCTGGTCAAGGGCGGCGAACTGGTGTTGGAGACCCTGGTAATCGAGGGCGATCAGCAGCAGGTATTGGTGCCGGAAGACCGTTATGCGCAGATGCGCAACGTCTGGTTCCTGCCGTCGGTGCCGGCGCTGGAACTGTGGCTGCGTCGCGCCGGGTTCACAGATGTTCGCTGCGTGGACGTGAGCGTGACCACGGTCGAGGAACAGCGCGGTACGGAATGGATGAAGTATCAGTCGCTGAGCGATTTCCTTGATCCGCAAGATCACAGCAAGACGGTTGAAGGGCTGCCGGCGCCGATGCGCGCCGTCATCGTTGCTCGCAAGTAAACCCGATCTCCCTACCAATGGAGATCAAAAATGTGGGAGCGGGCTTGCTCGCGAAAGCGGTAGATCAGTCAACATTTCTGCTGAATGTTAAACCGCATTCGCGAGCAAGCCCGCTCCCACATTGGTTTGTGTTTATTCTGCGAGTTTGGCTCTGCGGGCCTTGAAGAATTCGCTTAGCACCGCGCCACACTCCTCGGCCAACACCCCGCCCTCAAACAGCACTCGATGATTAAGAAATCCTTGAGTGAAAAACTGCCCCTGACTCTGCACAATCCCGGCCTTTGGCTCCAGCGCCCCATACACCACCCGCGCAATCCGCGAATGCACGATCAGCCCGGCGCACATGCTGCACGGCTCAAGCGTCACGTAGAGCGTACTGCCGGGCAGACGATAGTTGCTGGCCGCCAACGCGGCAGCACGGATCGCAACCATCTCGGCATGAGCACTGGGGTCATTGCCGCTGATCGGGCAATTGAAACCCCGGCCGATGATTTCTCCGTCCTGCACCAGCACCGCGCCCACTGGCACTTCGCCAAGGGCCGCGCCTTGGGCGGCCAGCGCCAGGGCTTCACGCATGAAGTCACGATCACGGCTGCGGTCGATGATGGCGGCGGGACGAATCTGACGCATCACGCCACCTCGATGGCGGCCATCAGGCCGGTTTCCATGTGGTCGATCACATGGCAGTGAAACATCCAGATCCCCGGGTTATCCGCCACCAGCGCCACTTGCGCGCGTTCGTTCTTGCCCAACAGGTAAGTGTCGGTGAAGTACGGAATGACCTTGTGCCGGTTCGAGGCAATAACTTTGAAGCTCATGCCGTGCAGGTGAATCGGGTGCTGATACTGAGTCATGTTCTTCAATTCGAATATGTAGCTTTTGCCCTTTTCGAGCTTGGCAATCGGGCGGTCGGCGCAGGTCTTGTCGGTGATGTCCCAGGCCTTGCCGTTGATCTGCCACAGGCTCGGTGGCTTGCCGTTGTCGACGTTGACTGACACCGAACCCACCCATTCGAAATTGAAGTTGAGTTTCTCGGCATTGGCCAGGTCCGGTTCTGCCACCGGGTTGGCGGGCAGTGCGGGCGGCCACTGGGTCGGTGCATCGGTGTTCGCCACCGAGCGCAGCGTACCCAAGCGCACCGGGCCATTGCGCAAGGAGAGCTCTTCGCCCGCCGGCGGCGCCTTGATCGCCAGGCAGATGCGCATGCCTGGGCCGAGCCAGTATTCCTTACCGAGCGGCCGTGGCTCAATGGGATTGCCATCCAGCGCGTAGATCTGCGCTTCGACGCCGGGAATGTTGAGGCGATATGTCAGCGTGTTATCCAGGTTGAGCAAACGCACACGGGTGATCTGCCCGGCGGGCAAGTCGATCACCGCTTGTGCGACACCATTGATCGTCGACAGGCGCCCCGCCGTGCCGCCACGTGCTGCTTCGCGCGGAATGCTGAACGCGACAAACGCGCCGTCCTCATCCACGTGCCAGCTTTTGAGGCTCAGGGTTTTTTCGTACTTGAACCCGGTGGGCTCGCGCTCTTCGATAATCAATGGGCCGACCAGACCGCGACCGAGTTCTTCACTGCTGTTCACGTGCGGGTGATACCAGTAGCTGCCGGCGTCCGGCACGCGGAATTTGTAGTCGAAGTATTCGCCCGGCAGCACTGGAAGCTGTGAGACGTAAGGCACGCCGTCCATTTCCAGCGGCAGGCGGATGCCATGCCAGTGGATGGTGGTGGCGACCGGCAGGTGGTTGATGAAGCGCACCCGCAGCCATTCGCCCTGACGCACGCGCAACTCGGTACCGGGCGCCGACGGACCGAACGCCCAGGCTTGGGTCTTGTGCCCGGCCACCAGTTCAACGTCCAGTGGTGCGGCGATCAGCTCATAGTCGTGGCCCGCATCGGCGTCGGCCATCTTGCCCAGCCAGTACCGCGACGCGCCCCCCGCTCCGACACCAACGACAACAAGACCGGCCAGGCCACCGAGGATTTGGCGACGGGTAAAGGACATGAACTCAACTACCTCACGTATCAGCGACAGGCGCGGGGCCTGTAAAAGGCGAATACGATACACCTGCGGTTGAGAAACAGTAAGGGCAGCGCGGCGACTGATCACACCAGATTGTAAGGCCCCAAAAAGATCGCAGCCTTCGGCAGCTCCTACATTTGAACGTCGTACACCCTGTAGGAGCTGCCGAAGGCTGCGATCTTTTGAGGCCTCACTTACCTCTCGAGTCGTAATAAAAGATGCACCACCCCATCATTCAGCAGCATCACCCCTGGCACACCCGCAGCACTCAATCCCTGCCGATCCACCCGCCCCACCTCCCGCAACTCCACCCGAACCCGGGTCAGCGCCACCGGCTGCTGCGACTTGAGGTTATCCACACCGCCCAGTGCGGCTACGACATCCGGCGCCAGCCCAGAAACAGGCTGAGCAACCACCTTCGGCTCATCCACGATCAGATCCGGCGTCAATGCTTTCCAGAACGCCCGCTGCATTTTCTCGAACATGCTCAGTTCTCCAGTACCCGTGAAGTATCGACCGTCGCCTCGTGATACAGCCGCAACGCCTCGCGCACGTGCTCGGCGCTTTCCAGGCCCAGCACTTGCTGGGCGATGGCCTGGCAGTTCAACAGATCCAGTTCGCGAACCGCCGCTTTGATGGCAGGGATCAGCGGCACACTCACCGACAGTTCATCCACCCCAAGTCCCAGCAGCAGCGGCACCGCCAGCCTTTCGGACGCCATGGCACCGCACACACCGACCCATTTGCCATGGGCATGGGCAGCCTTCACGGTGCTGGCGATCAGCCGCAGCACCGACGGATGAAAGCTGTCGGCCTGACTGGCCAGGCGCGGATGATCGCGGTCCATGGCCAGGGTGTATTGGGTCAGGTCATTGGTGCCGATCGAGAAGAAATCCACTTCGGGCGCAAACAGGTCGGCCATCAGGGCCGCTGCCGGCACTTCGATCATGATCCCCAGTTTCGGCAGTTCAGTAAGGCCCAATGTCAGCGCCTCTTCCTCAAGCAGCTGCCGGGCCAGTCGCAACTCCGACAGCTGCGTGACCATGGGCAGCATGATGTGCAGACGGGCCAGCCCGGCGCAGCTCAGAATCGCCTTGAACTGATCACGCAACAGCTGCGGGCGCTCCAGACACAAACGAATCCCGCGCATGCCCAGGAACGGGTTGGTTTCGCTGTCCATCGGCACGTAGGCCAGAGGTTTGTCGCCGCCGACATCCAGTGTGCGCACCACCAGATTACGCGCCGGCCCGAGTGCTTTGGCGATGGCGCTGTAGGTGGATGTTTGCTCGTCATGGCTTGGCGCATGATTGCGATCCAGATAAAGAAACTCCGAACGCAGCAATCCGACGCCCTCGCCTCCCAGTGCCACAGCCTGCTCCGCTTCAGCCAGCGAGGCGATGTTGGCCGTCACTTCAACGTGGTGTCCATCGCGGGTACACGCCGCCAGCGCAGCGTGCGCCAGTTCATGTTGATGGCGCTTCTGTTGACGCTGACGGTTGGCTTGCAGCTGCTCGATAGCCACCAGATCCGGGTCCAGATGCAGCTCGCCCTTGTCGGCGTCGAGCAACACTTGGGTGCCGTTGGCCAGCGCCAGCACCTGAACGGGCAGCCCGCAGATCGCCGGCAAACCGAACGCACGCGCGAGGATCGCGACGTGGCTGGTAGCGCCGCCACCGACCGTGGCGAAACCCAGTACCTTGCGAGTATCGAGCCCGACGGTCTGTGACGGCGTCAGTTGTTCGGCGATCAGGATCGCCCCTTCCGGCAGCTCCATCGCCTGATCCTGTACGCCGAGGATCAGCTTGAGTACGCGCTGGCCGACATCGGCCAGGTCCGCGGCTCGTTCCGCCAGCAAGGCGTTGCCCAGGCGCTTGAACAAGGTTGCCGTCGACTCGGTGGCTGCGCGCCAGGCGAACCCGGCACTTTTGCCTTCGATGATCAGCGCCTCGGCCTGATCCAGCAGACTCGGGTCTTCAAGCAGTTCCTGGTGCGCCTTGAAAATCTCGGCCTGGGCATCCCCGGTGGCGTTGTCACGCAGCTGCTGCAAGGCCAGCACCGCTTCGGCCAAGGCCCGAGACAGATGTTTTCGCTCAACCTGCGGACCGACTCCGAACTCGCTCACTTCAAGCGTCTGCTCGGCGACCTGCACAACCTGGCCAAACGCCGAACCCGCCGAGGCACAGACTCCGCGCAAAACATTCAGCGATGACGCTTCAATCGTCTCAATCTCTGCCACCACGGCTACCGTCTCGCCACACCCGGCGGTCAGCAATTCAGTCAGTGCCTTGATCGCCGCTTCAGCGTCCGGGCCAGCCGCGCTGACTTGCACAACGTCACCGTGAGCCGTCTGCAACGCCATAATCGCCACCAAGGATCTCGCGTTCGCACTCGCCTGCTGTTTATGCAAGTAAATGCTCGCCGAAAAACCTTTCGCCGCCTGGGCGAACACCGCTGCCGGACGGGCGTGCAAGCCGTTCGGGTTGGCCAGTGTCACCGGCTTGGAAAACAGTGCTTCGCCCTCTTCCGGCACCGGCTCATCCGTTGTCCGCGGGGCGGCATTCAAGCTCAGTAACGGCTGACCACTTTCTACCAAACCCGTTTCCGGCGTCAGCCAAGTGAACGGCTCACCGCTGACCACCAGCATCAACGTCAGCAGGCTGCGGGCATTCAATGCAATAAAATCGGCATCGAACTCGATCAGGGCCTGCCCCGCTTCAACCCGCTGGCCTTCCTCCACCAACCGGGTAAAGCCCTGGCCGGCCAGGTTCACGGTGTCGAGCCCGATGTGCATCAACACCTGAACGCCGTGGTCGTCAGTGATGCTGACGGCATGCCCACTGGCCTGCACATTGCTGACAACCCCGGCCAGCGGTGCGCACAGGGTTTGCGTGGTCGGATCGATGCACAGACCATCGCCGATCACGCGACTGGAGAACACCGGGTCCGGCACCTGATCCAGCGGCATCAGCACGCCGGACAAAGGAGCCAGCAGTTGCAATTGTTGGGGTGTGGCCATGACGTCACCTGCTGTTTTGTTCTTTGAAGTGCCGATGGAGCGCGAGGCTCCGACAGCATCGCTTATTTCCACCAGTACTCGACCTGCAATCCGACATTTGAACCGTGTCGCGCGGTGCCGAACGCTCCGGTGTCGGACAACGCCGAACCCGCCGCCAGTTCATTGGCCGCCCGTTTGGCCGCCTCGTTCCAGCTGGCATAGGTGTAATACAGACGCACCTCGGGGCGCGCCCAGAATTCCGGGCCCTTGGGCGACCAAGTCGGGGCGAAGGTGAACTTGCTCAGTTTGCGCGTGCCGCCCGTGGCTTCGACTTGGTCGTGGCCCAGTTCGGCCACCAGTTTGAACTGCTCGGTGATCGCATAGGCAGGGCGGACACCCAGGGAAATCCAGTTCTGATCGGTACCGTCCGCACGAATGTCTTTCTGGTAAACCGCCTCGACTTGCCCGCCAAAGCGCGGCGTCACTTGCCAGTCGAAGAACTCCACCACCCGGTAACTTTTGTTGCTGTCGTCGAGCTTCACGTTACCGGTATAGCCCAACCCGGTGCCGGGGCCTTCGCCGTACTGGAAGGCCAGTTTGTTCTTGCCGCCCAGAAAGCCTTTCTGCACATGCTGGGTGGTGATCGCCCAGCCACGGTGAGCCTCTTGGCTGTCGGGTTTGTCGATGTAGCTCAGCCCGAACTCCAGTTCACCGCCGGGGTTGGTGTTGAAGCCGGCAACGTTGAAGTCGTGTCGGTTGATGTAGTCCTTCTGGTACAGGTTGTCCTTGCGCGAGAAGGCGTAGCTGTATTTCAGATCGCCGATCAGCACGTCTTCGATACCGCCGCCGGTGGCGCTCTGGTTCCAATAGTAGAAGTCGGAAATATGAATATCGTTCCGTTTGTAGTAACGCCGGCCGGCCCACAGTGAGCCGCCGTTGAGGGCGGGCATGTTCGACCATTGCGCGTACAGCTGCGGCAGGCGCACCGAGCCATTGTCACCGTTAAAGGTTAGGTCCTTGTCGTACTGGTTGTACAACGAAGCCATGCCGTCGACGCTGAATACCGAACCGTCATCGAGCGTGTACAAATCCTGCCGCAGTTCCAGCTCCCCGTACTGCTCGCATTCGTTGCCCAATCGATATTTGGTCTGCGCGCCCGGCAGCTGGAAACACTGCTGTTTACTGCTGTTGACCGAGGTGCCGACGCCGCTACGCAAGTACCCCCCGAACTCCAGGGCTTGTGCCGACAGTGGCAACGCCAGGCATACGCTTGCAACCGCAAGGCTGCGATTTATTGTTGTTTTCAAGAGCTACTCCATTATTTTTATTGTGTGCAGCGGCAAAATCGGCGCGCAAAACTCCCCCGCGCAGCGTCTTGCGTGTTTTTTGAGTCGGTGTTTTTTTTGCGGTGGGTCAGTCGGTCAAATGCAACACGAATGACTCATAAGGCCGTAAGAGGACCTGACGATTTCGCGCTGGACAGTCCGGATAATTGCTAATGACCAGACGCTGAACCATGGTTTCGCTGATTACTTCATCCGGCAGGTCGACTTCGCATGGCATGCCGTAGAAGTTGTTCAGCACCAACAACCGTTCGCCACTGCCTTCACGCACGTACGCCCAGATTTGCGTGTGCTCGTGCAATAGTTGCCGGTAGACACCGTCAGACATCAGCGCCTCAGTGCGACGCAGGGCAATCAACCGACGGTAGTGATGCAACACGGAATCCGGGTCGTCGAGCTGGGTGGCGACGTTGATCTGCGCGGCGTTGGCTGGCACCCCGATCCACGGCTCGACAGCGCTGAAACCGGCGTTAGGCTCGGCGTTCCAGTGCATCGGCGTACGGCCGTTGTCCCTGGACTTCTGCATGATCGCCGCCATGTTGTCGGCGTCGCTCGCACCCGCCTCGCGCTTGAGCCGGAAGATGTTCAGCGTCTCGACATCGCGGTACTGATCGATGTGATCAAAGCCCGGATTGGTCATACCCAATTCCTCGCCCTGGTACACGAACGGCGTGCCCTGAAGGAAGTGCAGCGCGGTGCCGAGCATCTTCGCCGAGAGCACCCGATACTCGCCGTCATGGCCAAACCGCGAGACCACCCGTGGCTGGTCGTGGTTACACCAGAACAGCGCATTCCAGCCGCCGCCAGCCTGCATGCCGGTTTGCCAATCGGAGAGTATCCGCTTGAGTTGGAGGAAGTCGAAATCGGCGCGAATCCACTTCTGCAGGTTCGGGTAATCGACCTTCAGGTGATGGAAATTGAAGGTCATCGACAACTCCTTCGACTCCGGACGCGAGTAGCGAATGCAATGTTCCAGGCTGGTGGAGGACATCTCGCCGACGTTGATCAGGTCATGGCCTTCGAAGACTTCGCGGTGCATTTGCTGCAGGTATTCGTGGACGTTCGGGCCGTCGGTGTAGAAACGTCGACCGTCGGTGTTGTCCTCGGGAAAGTCCGGCGGTTTGGAGATCAGGTTGATCACGTCCAGTCGGAAACCGCCCACGCCTTTGTCGCGCCAGAACCGCATCATCTTGAAGACTTCAGCGCGTACCTTGGGGTTGTCCCAGTTCAGGTCGGCCTGAGTGTGGTCGAACAGGTGCAGGAAGTACTGGCCGGTCTGGGCTTCGTACTCCCAGGCCGAACCGCCGAACTTGGATTCCCAGTTGTTCGGCTGATCGCGCCAGATGTAGAAGTCACGGTAAGGGTTGTCCAGGCTGCTGCGCGCCTGCTGGAACCAGGTGTGCTCGACCGAGGTGTGATTGACCACGATGTCGAGCATCAATTTGATCCCGCGCTTGCCGGCCTCGGCAATCAGCAACTCGCAATCGGCCATGGTCCCGTAGCTCGGGTCGATGGCGTAGTAGTCGCTGATGTCGTAACCGTTGTCGCGCTGGGGCGAGCGCAGGAACGGCGTGATCCACAGGCAATCGACGCCCAGCCAGTGCAGGTAATCGAGCTTGGCCACAACACCAAGCAAATCACCCGTGGGGTTGCCGGCGTGGCTGTGAAAACTCTTCGGGTAGATCTGGTAGATCACCGAACGTTGCCAGTCTTGCATGGCGGATTCCTTCAACAAATTAATGTGGCGCCCCTCAGGCGACCCGATACCCGGGCCGAACAATCTTCATGCTCAATCCGCAGGTCAGAACAAACGGCACAACCATCGCAATGACCATCCCGATCACGAACATCGGGATGAACTGCGGAATGATCGAGATAAAACCGGGCAAGCCACCGACGCCGATCGCCGATGCCTGGACCTTGTTCAGCGACAGGAAGATGCAGCCCAGGGCCGAACCAATCAGGGCTGCGTAGAACGGAAATTTGTAGCGTAGGTTGACCCCGAACATCGCCGGCTCAGTGATGCCGAAGTAAGCGGAAATCGCCGAGGTCGAGGCCATGCTTTTATCCCGCACGTTACGGGTCATGTAGAACACCGCCAGTGCTGCACTGCCCTGGGCAAGGTTGGACATGACGATCATCGGCCAGATGAATGTGCCGCCCTGGGTGGAAATCAGCTGCAAGTCGACCGCGAGGAACATGTGGTGCATGCCGGTGATCACCAGCGGCGCGTAGAGCAAACCGAAAATCGCACCGCCGACCATCGGCGCCAGGTCGAACAGCATGACCACGCCTTCGGTGATGAGAATCCCCAGATGCCGGGTCACCGGGCCGATCACCGCCAGCGCCAACACGCCGGTGACGACGATGGTGGTGATCGGCACCACCAGCAATTGCACCGCGTTCGGCACCCGCGCCCGCAGCCATTTCTCGATGACGCTCATCACGTAGGCCGCCATCAGGATCGGCAGAATCTGGCCCTGATAACCGACCTTTTCAATCTGGAATAAACCGAGGATGTCGAAGTACGGCAGGCTCTGGCCGTCGAGACCCGCAACTGCCTTGCCGTAGTTCCAGGCATTGAGCAGATCGGGGTGAACGAGCATCAGACCAAGCACGATGCCGAGGATTTCGCTGCCACCAAAACGCTTGGCCGCCGACCAGCCCACCAGGGCCGGGAGAAACACGAAAGAAGTGTTGGCCATCAGGTTGATCAGGCTCCAGAGACCGTCGAGGGCTGGATAAGCCTCAAGCAGTGTCTTGCCTTCGATGAACATGCCTTTCGCACCGATCAGGTTGTTGATGCCCATCAACAGCCCCGCAATGATCAGCGCCGGCAGGATCGGCATGAACACGTCGGAAAACACCCGCACCAGACGCTGCATGGCGTTGATCTTGTCGGCGCTTTTTTGTTTAACGTCGGCGATGGTTGAGGCGGCCAGACCGGTTTGACGGCGAAGTTCCGCGTAGACCTTTTCGACGTCACCAGGGCCGATAACGACCTGGAACAGGCCGCCGGTGAAGAACGAGCCTTTGACCAAATCGATCTGATTCAAGGTGCCGCTGTTGACCAGGCTCGGGTCCTTGAGGGCAAGGCGCAGCCGCGTCGCAATGCGCCGCCTGCTCGAGGTTGTCACTGCCACCGAGGCTTTGCAGTAGCTCGCTGGCGATGTTCGGATAGTCGTGGCTCATGCTTGATCTTCCGCTGTAGTTTTTTGTTATTGGCAGCACGCCGAAGCGAAAAGTACTCGTCTGTACGAGTTAAAGCAACAACTCGTACAGACGAGTTTGCATTTGTTTATTCTGAACCCGACCGGTAGCGACATTTCCTACCTCTGAAGTCGATGAAACCTAAAGCCGCATGGACAAACCCCTACCCTGCCCTTAAGGTTCGAAACCTTGAGTACATCGCGGCACAGAGCCATCCCCATGAGTAAATACAACCAGATCTACAGCGATCTGCTTGCCAGCATCACGACCGAACGTCTGGAACGCGGCGCCCGGTTGCCTTCCGAAACCGAATTGATGGACAGCTACCAGGCCAGCCGCGGCACCGTGCGCAAGGCCATCGAGCAATTGCAGGAGCGCGGTTTCGCTCAGAAGGTCCACGGCAAAGGCACGTTCGTGCTGGCGACCAACCCGATCGAATTCCAGCTCGGCGGCATCGTCAGCTTTCAGGAAACTTATCCACGCCTGGGTAACGACGTCAGCACCGAAGTGGTCGAGTTCACTCAACTCCCCCTCGAAGGTTCCTTGATCGCACACATCAAGGCTGAAGAAGGCAGCTTGATCACGCGAATCAAGCGCGTACGACGGATTGACGGCAAACGCGTGATCCTGGACGTCAACCATTTTGTCAGCGACGTGATCCCCGGGCTGTCCCGCGACATTGCCGAACACTCGATCTACGCCTTCATCGAGCAGACGCTGCAACTGCAAATCGCCTATGCCCAACGCACTATCGAAGCCGTTCCGCGCAGCAAGGACGACCAACAGCATCTAGACCTCGACGGTCAGAGCCATGTAATCGTCGTCAGCAATCAGACTTTCCTGCAGGACGGCCGCCAGTTCGAATACACCGAATCGCGGCATACCCTGGACAAGTTCTACTTTTCGGATGTAGCCCGTCGCTGACCCTACACGCTTCGGGACCTCGTTTGGGCATAACTATGTAGTGCACATTCCTTGAGCAAACGCGTCATTTTGGACGCCCATTTCTCAAGGAAAGAGAGCACATGACATCGACCGAAAACCGCCCGCTGCCGAATGCCGCAGACAAGGCGACCCTCAAAGCCATTGCCAACCCAGTGGTGCTCAACTGCCCGAGCCTGCAGGACACCGCTCACGAGGTCGCCAAGGACGTTCTGAACAAGCATGGCCTGGTGGATCTCGATCCGGATCACGTTTATTACCATCGATTCAAAACTGCCCAGAGCAACTCGCGGTCTTTCACGGGCTGGGAACATACTTTCGAAAAACCCTATGAATCGCTGACGTTGACGCAACTGATGATCCACCGTTTTCGCGTGACGGATCAGGACAACGCGGACCTGCTGGATCTTTACGGTGGTTTCTACTCGGCCGGCCCGGAAACCGATATCTTCGACGAGCGCAATGAAGTTCGCTTGCATGGCAACGAGGTGTTGGAGGACTTCTGGACCATCAGTTTCAGCGATTACTATCGCAATAAGCTGCGAACATTCTGGGCCGACTATTCGGACGACTTTCGCTCTCTGGCCAAATGCAATTTTCTCGCTAATGCCGTGGAGGCCCGCGACAGCGGGCAGTTGAGTAACGCTGACTTTCAATCAGCCATCGCAGCCGTCATCGGCCCCCTGTCCTGGCCGATCAGTTTGCAGACATTACGCACCGAGGCCTCTAGCGACGCCGGTCTGCGCGTCTGCACCCTGGACGTTGCCGGCCATGTAGCCACCGACATTCTGCGCATCGTCGACAGGAACGGCCGACAAATACTCTACCTTCCGGGAGAAGCCCAAGCCTTCCAGGTGCTCGAAACGCCGACGGACATGCACTGGTGGGTGCTCGGTCAAATGAACGATTCAACCAACCTTCAGGCGTTCCTCAATCATTTTCCGCTGGCCGATCGCCAGGCAATAAACCAGAACATCACCGATCTAATGAATCGGCTGGTGAGCACCTGGGGTCACGGCGATCATCATTTGATCAACCAGAAAGACCAACGGGTGACAGGAGATGCATTCACTTGGCTGCGAAATGCTGTCAGGGACGCAATGGATGCCGAAGCCGACCTGTCGTTGACCTCCAATGGCGACCTGCGCAAAGGCTTATGGATTGGTTACCTGAGTGCAGGCGTGAAAATATTCGGGCCAATGGCGATGATTGGCTGGCCGGTAGCCTTACTGGTGATCGGGGCAAGTCTTGCCAACATGGGGCTGAACATAGACCAGGCGGTCAACGGTAAAACCTCCTCCGAGCGCAAGGCCGGGGTGATCGGCGCGATTTTCAGTGCCATCGACGCACTGTTCAACCTGCCGTTTCTCAGAGGCGCGGGCAGCCTGGCTGAAGCGGGTGGGGAAGTGGACGAATTGATTGACACGGTATCGTCTGCAGAATCGTTGCCCGAATCAGAAAACACCGGCGAAACGGAGGCAGCAGGTGTCTTGGTGGAAAAAGTCCCCTCTGTGCCGGAGTCCGGTCAGCGTCCCCAAGTGCCGGACACCTGGCAGACCAATGAGCTGCTCGAAGGCGAAACGCCCACGAGGGAGGCCGGGAAATTCCAGGGGATCTACCAACTGCCGTCGAACCCCTCGACTGCGATCATGATGAACGACACCGCCTATTACGTACGCTATGAAAATGACGTCAATGGCTCAGGCCATTGGGCCATCATCAATCCGGAAAACCCTCATGCTTTCTCGGAGTCGATTCCGGTACGTCTTAATGAGGAAGGTCATTGGGAAACGGTGCCTCGAAACGGCCTGATGGGTGGAGGAAAACCCGTCGGGACCGGCAGCCCCCCGCCGCGTTTATCGTCTTATGAGGTGCCTTTGCAACTAAGGGAAGAACTGTCCAATGCTGCGCAAGGCTCCGAAGATCGGGCTCTTATGGATGTTTTTGACTCGTTGAAAGAGGGTGACCCCTACAGGGAATTCAAGGCCATCAGGAAACGTCTGTATCAGGATGCCAGCCGATTTTACGAAGCCCCTCAATTACCAACGAGGCCACCGATGCCCGAACTGGCCCCCGCCTCCGACGGTAAAACCATTATCCACTCCGTCCTTGAAGACGCGCGCGGTCTGGTCGTCGGCGAAAGCCATAGCGAGATCGGCAGTAAACAGTTCCTCATCGACAACATGGAAACATTAGCTCGACGAAACGTGAAAACACTTTATATGGAGCACTTGCTGACAGACTTCCATCAGGTTGATCTTGATTCTTTCTTCGATAACAAAGTGATGCCTGCATCGCTTGAAAAGTATCTGGAAGGCCTCGACGCCGGCCATATCACCGACCCGCTAAAACGCTACACATTTCTTGAGTTGGTCAAAGCAGCAAATAAAAACGGGGTCAGGGTCCAGGCAATCGATTGCATGGCCAGTTATCGGGTCAACGGCATGAGGTTTGCGCCTGGCGAATTTCATGCTGGCAGCACAGCTCGACAGAAAATGATGAATTTTTATTCCAGGGAGGTTATCCGCGCTGACCAGGCGGCCCGCGGTACGCATAAATGGGTAGCCCTGATGGGGAATAGCCATGCCAACACCTTTGAAGGTGTCGCGGGCGTCAGTGAGATGGAAGAAGCCATCGGCATACGGATCGAGGATGTCGCCGAAGGCACTTCAAAGGGGATTGAAGTCGATCCAGGCAGAACATTGTCAGACGGAAACATCGATTCATCATCAAGCCTGGTAAAAAGCGACTTCGTGTTGCAAGTCGAAATTCCGTGGGCGGCGAAATCGCTCCCCGAGATTGAGAGCCTGCTGAGCCGTCCCGGCATGTACACCTTGAAGCAGGAGCTACGCCATCTATTTCTGGTCCATCGCAGCAAAGACCATTCAATCGTACGAACACTCATAGAAGAATCGGGGGGGCGTTTTTACATCGAGCGTCCGTCATGGGTCTCGATGAACAAACAACGCTTCAACAGCATCCCTGCCCTTCTTAAAGGTCTCGACCGAATGGGATTGAAACTGGCTGGCTGGTCGAAACCCTTGCTATAACACCCAAACAAAAAAGGCCGTGTGAATTTGAGTTCACACGGCCTTTTAGTCACGGACGATCAATCAGGCAGGGATCATTCCCACTCAATGGTCGCTGGCGGCTTGCTCGACACGTCGTAGGTGACGCGGGAGATGCCTTCGATTTCGTTGATGATCCGGCCGCTGACGGTTTCCAGCAGTTCGTAAGGCAGGTGTGCCCAACGCGCGGTCATGAAGTCGATGGTTTCCACCGCACGCAGGGCAACGACCCAGGCGTAACGACGGCCATCACCTACCACGCCAACCGATTTCACTGGCTGGAACACCACGAAGGCCTGGCTGACCTTGTGGTACCAGTCGGCCTTGCGCAGTTCTTCGATGAAGATGTGGTCGGCGCGACGCAGCAGGTCGGCGTATTCCTTCTTCACTTCACCGAGGATCCGCACGCCCAGGCCTGGGCCCGGGAACGGGTGACGGTAGACCATGTCGTACGGCAGACCCAGTTCCAGGCCCAGACGACGAACTTCGTCCTTGAACAGCTCGCGCAGGGGTTCAACCAGCTTGAGGTTCATTTCTTCCGGCAGGCCACCCACGTTGTGGTGCGACTTGATCACGTGGGCCTTGCCGCTCTTGGCGCCAGCCGACTCGATCACGTCCGGATAGATGGTGCCTTGGGCCAGGTACTTGATGTTGTCCAGCTTGCAGGATTCGGCGTCAAACACGTCGATGAACGTACGGCCGATGATCTTGCGCTTCTTCTCGGGGTCCGACTCGCCTGCCAGGTTATCGAGGAACTGGTCGGCAGCATTGGCGCGGATCACCTTGACGCCCATGTTCTCGGCGAACATGGCCATCACTTGCTCGCCTTCGTGCAGACGCAGCAGGCCGTTGTCGACGAACACGCAGGTCAGTTGGTCGCCAATGGCTTTGTGCAGCAGCGCGGCAACTACCGAGGAGTCAACGCCGCCGGACAGGCCGAGCAACACGTTGTCAGTGCCGACCTGGGCGCGAATGTTGGCGATGGCGTCTTCAGCAATTTTCGAAGGCGTCCACAAGGCTTCGCAGCCACAGATGTCGAGGATGAAGCGCGACAGGATGCGACCGCCCTGCTTGGTGTGGGTCACTTCCGGGTGGAACTGCACGCCGTAGTAGCCGCGAGCGTCGTCGAACATACCGGCAATCGGGCAGCTCGGGGTGCTGGCCAGGATGTGGAATTCCTGCGGCATCCTGGTGACTTTGTCACCGTGGCTCATCCACACGTCGAGGCCGAACAGGCCGTCGGCGTCGATGTGGTCTTCGATGCCGTCGAGCAGGCGGCTCTTGCCGACCACGTCGACACGGGCGTAACCGAACTCACGCAGCTCGGAACCTTCAACCTTGCCACCCAGCTGTTCAGCCATGGTCTGCATGCCGTAGCAGATACCGAAGACCGGTACGCCCAGGTCGAACACCGCTTGCGGGCAGCGCGGGCTGTCGGCGACGTGTACGGACTCGGGGCCGCCGGCGAGGATGATCCCTTTCGGCGCGAATTCGCGAATCGCTTCGTCGTCCATGTCGAACGGATGCAGTTCGCAGTACACGCCGATTTCACGCACGCGGCGGGCAATCAGCTGGGTGTACTGGGAACCGAAGTCGAGGATCAGGATGCGGTGAGCGTGAATGTCGAGGGCCATGATTCAGTCTCGTCTAAGTAATTCAGAAACAGTCGTGATTCAGAAACAACTCGGGGCTGAATAAAAACAGCCCCGGTTACTTAACTTTTTGCTTGAAGCCTCAACCTACGCGGTAGTTTGGCGCTTCTTTGGTGATTTGTACGTCGTGAACGTGGGACTCGGCCATGCCGGCACCGGTGATCCGCACGAACTCTGGCTTGGTGCGCATTTCTTCGATGTCGGCGCTGCCGGTGTAACCCATCGAGGAACGCAGGCCGCCCATCAGTTGATGAATGATGGCGCTCAGCGTGCCCTTGTAAGGAACACGCCCTTCGATCCCTTCAGGTACAAGCTTCTCGGCGCCTGCCGAGGAGTCCTGGAAGTAACGATCGGATGAACCTTGAGCCTGGGACATGGCGCCCAGCGAACCCATGCCGCGGTAAGCCTTGTACGAACGACCCTGGAACAGTTCGATCTCGCCTGGCGCTTCTTCAGTACCGGCGAACATCGAGCCCATCATCACGCAGGAAGCACCGGCAACGATGGCCTTGGACAGGTCACCGGAGAAACGGATGCCGCCGTCGGCGATCAACGGAACGCCAGTGCCTTCAAGGGCAGCGGCGACGTTGGCGATGGCACTGATTTGCGGGACGCCGACACCGGCAACGATACGGGTGGTGCAGATCGAGCCTGGGCCGATACCGACCTTGACTGCATCGGCGCCTGCTTCGGCCAGAGCCTTGGCGGCAGCGCCGGTGGCGATGTTGCCGCCGATGACCTGCACTTCAGGGAAGTTCTGCTTGACCCAGCGAACGCGGTCGATCACACCTTTGGAATGACCGTGAGCGGTGTCGACCACCACCACGTCAACGCCGGCGTTGACCAGGGCAGCGACGCGATCACCGGTGTCTTTACCGGTACCGACTGCAGCGCCAACACGCAGACGACCTTGATCGTCCTTGCTGGCCAGCGGGTAAGCCTTGGCTTTTTCGATGTCGTTGACGGTCATCATGCCTTTGAGGGCAAATTTGTCGTCGACGATCAGCACGCGTTCAATGCGGTTTTTGTGCAACAACTCGCGGACGTCGTTCTTGTCGGCGCCTTCCTTGACCGTGACCAGACGCTCTTTAGGCGTCATCACTTCACGGACAGTGGCTTCAAGACGGTTTTCGAAGCGCACGTCACGGGAAGTGACGATACCGACCAGGTCGCCATCGTGCAGCACGGGAACGCCGGAAATGTTGTGCAGGCGGGTCAGTTCGAACAGTTCACGAACCGTGGCGTCAGCCTCGATGGTGATCGGGTCCTTGACCACGCCGGCCTCGTAACGCTTGACCTTGCGCACTTCGGCAGCTTGCTGCTCGATGGTCATGTTCTTGTGGATGATGCCGATGCCACCTTCCTGAGCCATGGCAATTGCCAG
The DNA here is from genome assembly GCF_054898105.1 of Pseudomonas sp. MDT1-17. Classification (NCBI taxonomy): domain Bacteria; kingdom Pseudomonadati; phylum Pseudomonadota; class Gammaproteobacteria; order Pseudomonadales; family Pseudomonadaceae; genus Pseudomonas; species Pseudomonas sp. MDT1-17. Next base: position 5,427,445 of record NZ_JBUBVM010000001.1, read on the forward strand.
ACGGGCTTCAGTGACGGTGTCCATGGCGGCAGAAACCAGAGGAATATTCAGCTCGATGCCACGGGTTAGGCGGGTCTTGAGACTGACTTCGTTAGGAAGCACCTCGGAATAACCGGGCACTAGGAGAATGTCGTCGAATGTCAGAGCTTCTTGGCTGATACGCAGCATCGCGGGGGCTCCCGAGCGGGAAAATGGAAGCGCGCCATTATAGTCAGACACCCCCTCGGGTTCAATGTAAAACTCTGTCTATTATTAGCATTACTGATATACGGGGATCGGCGCTTCCTACAACTCGACTTTCACCCAGCTAACGGGCTGATCAAGCCAATCGGCAAACTCGTCGATAAAGCTTTGCTTGAATCCGGCCTCGGCCCAGTTGTTGAAGATAAAACCCAGGTTTGAAAAACCGCATTCCTGCAGGAAAAGAAAGCCGTTGATGTCATCTTCATGTCCGCATTCCGGACAAGTGAAGTTATCGGTACGCCCCGGCATCCACTCTTCCAGGCTGTCGAACAGCGCTTCACCGACTTCCTTGCGGCACTCGGCGCAGCCCGCCTCTTCAAGGAAACCCTTGGCCGGCGTGTAGATGCAGCGCCTGGTGATGATTTCCAGGCCATTGATCGGCTCGCCGAACGGCAGCGCTTCAGGATGCAGCACTACCGCGCGGGCACCGTCGCCGATGGCATGAGCCATGCGGTTGCCGGTGCGGCCGCAGGTGGTCAGTTCTTCTTTAATGATGTTTTTGCGCACCAGCCAACGCACGACCGCCCGGGCCCGGGGTTCGTGCACCGGCAGTGTGGAGATCTTCGGGACGATGATGCTTTGCGAATTCATGGTGCGGCCTGCTGCAACGCTTTAACGAAGCCCGGCAGCATAAGCACCCGGCTTCAGAGGTCAAGTACTCAAATAACGCCCGATCAAGGCAATCCCGCTCGCCAGCACCAACCAGGTCACCAGCCGCACGAACGCCTCGCGGGACAATCTCATGGTCAACCGCCGACCGATCCACAGCCCCACCGCCATGGCCGGCAACAAACACAACGCCAATACCAACAAGGGTAGCTCGGCATACACACCCGCGACAGCAAACAGGCTCAAGCGCACCACGGTGCTGCAACTGATCAGCGCACTCTGGGTCGCCCGCGCCGCCTCTTTGGGTAACCGACTGTTCAAATAGATCGCATATAAAAAGCCGCCACTGCCAAACAACGCCCCGAACAGCCCGCCCACCGTGCCCATCGGAACCGCCCAACCGGCGGACAATTGCGTCGGCCGGGTTTTGACCCACAAGCTGTAAATCGCATAGGCACTGATAAACAGCCCCATCAACAGCAACAACAGATCGGATTTGATGTTCAGCAGGAAGATCACCCCCAGCGTGCAGCCCACCGCCATGCAGGGCAGCAGCCGCAGCAACTCGGGCTGCGCCACCTCCCGCCGCGAAGGCAGCAGATTGCCGAAGGCTGCGACGAAATCCAGCAGCACCAGCAACGGCACAATCTTCGACAGCGGCATGAACAGGATCAGAATCGGCCCCGCCACCAACGCGGTACCAAACCCGGCGATACCGAACACGATGTAGGCCAGGGCGATGCCCAACCCGATCACCAGCCAATCCGTAGCGCCGAATGGCCATTGGTGCAACAACTCAAGCACGTTCATCTAAACATCTTCCTTGAATACCTGCGATCACTGTAGGAGCTGCCGAAGGCTGCGATCTTTTGATCTTAAAAATCAAGATCAACAGATCGCAGCCTTCGGCAGCTCCTACCGGGGAATCGTGCATTCGGCTGGAGATTGCCTTTATCATGCGCCCCATGATTAAAGATCCCTTTGCAAGACTCGGCCTGGACCGTGAAGTCCTGACTGTCAGCCAGCTCAACGGCCGCGCGCGGGTGTTGCTTGAAGACGTGTTCAGCAACATCTGGGTTGAAGGCGAAATTTCCAACCTCGCCCGTCCGGCGTCCGGCCATGTGTATTTCACGCTCAAGGACAGCGGTGCCCAGGTGCGTTGCGCGCTGTTCCGGCAGAACGCGGCACGGGTTCGTCAGGCGTTGAAGGATGGCCTGGCGGTCAAGGTCCGCGGCAAGGTTTCGCTGTTCGAGGGCCGCGGCGACTATCAGTTGATCCTCGATACGGTGGAGCCGGCCGGTGACGGTGCGCTACGTCTGGCCTTCGATGCGTTGAAGGAAAAACTCAACGCCGAAGGCCTGTTCAGTGCCGAGCGCAAAGTGCCGCTGCCGGCGCATCCGCAACGCATCGGCATCATCAGTTCGCCCACCGGCGCGGTGATCCGCGACATCATCAGCGTCTTCCGCCGCCGCGCGCCGCAAGTGCAGCTGACGTTGATCCCCACCGCCGTGCAGGGCCGCGAAGCCACCGCACAGATTGTCCGCGCACTGAAACTGGCGGACGCCCGCGGTTTCGACGCACTGATTCTGGCCCGTGGCGGCGGTTCGCTGGAAGACCTCTGGTGCTTCAACGAAGAAGCCGTGGCCCGCGCCGTGGATGCTTGCGTGACGCCCATTGTCAGCGCCGTCGGCCATGAAACCGACGTGTCGATCAGCGACTTCGTGGCCGACGTTCGCGCCCCGACGCCTTCCGCCGCCGCCGAACTGCTCGCACCCGATTCCAGCGATCTGGTCCGTCGAGTCGAAAGCCTGCATCGACGGCTGGTGATGCGCATCCGCGACCGTTTGATGCGTGATCGGCTGCGCCTGGAAGGCATGTCTCGTCGCCTTCGTCATCCCGGCGAACGTCTGCGCCAGCAAGCGCAACGCCTTGATGACCTGGACATGCGCATGCGCCGCGCGTTCGAACGCAGCCTCAATACCCGCCGCGAACGCTTGATCCGTCTGGAAACCCGCCTCGCCGGGCAACATCCCGGGCGGCAACTGGCGATGCTCCGTCAGCGCCTCGACAGTCTTGCCGAACGCCTGCCCCGTGCCATACGCGAAGGGCTGAAATCCCGTCGTCTGCAACTGCAAAGCCAGATGCAGACGCTGCATGTGGTCAGCCCTCTTGCAACCCTTGCTCGTGGCTACAGCATTCTGTTGGATGAACGCGGCAACGCGATTCGCAGCGCCGAGCAAACCCACACGGGTCAGCGCCTGAAAGCCAAACTCTGCAACGGCGAGCTACACGTTCGGGTTGAAGACAATCACCTGACGCCCGTCACCCTTTCTTTACTGGATTGATCCATGCCGCTTTTTTTTGCTCCGCTGCTGTTGCTGTGCCTGACCTTCAACGCCCACGCCGACAGTTACATCACCCGTCTGCTGAACAAACCGGTGCCGGGCGGTGTGGCCGTAGTGGATCTGGGCGCCGCTGCGCAGTCACCGAAGGCCAGTTATCAGGGAAAACCGGTGCTGGTGGTCAAGGAACAGAACAATTGGCTGGCTATTGTCGGCGTACCGCTGACGGTTAAACCGGGCACGCAGCAAGTCAGTAGCGGCGGTCGTAATCTGAGTTTCACGGTCGGCAGCAAGAAATACCCGGAACAGCACATCACCCTGAAGAATACGCAGCAGGTCAATCCGAACCCGGAGAATCTCAAGCGCATCGAAGGCGAACTGGCCGAGCAGATTCAGGCCTACCGCACCTTCAGCCTGAACACCCCGAGCAACCTGCTGCTGGACAAACCGGTCAACGGGCCGCTGTCGAGCAAGTTCGGTGTGCGCCGGTTCTTTAATGGTGAAGAGCGCAATCCTCACGCCGGCCTGGACTTCGCCGTGCCAGCCGGCACGCCGATCAAGACCCCGGCTGCCGGCAAGGTGATCCTGATCGGTAACTACTTTTTCAACGGCAACACGGTGTTTGTCGATCACGGGCAGGGCTTTATCAGCATGTTCTGCCATATGTCGAAAATCGACGTGAAGGTCGGCCAGCCATTGGTCCGTGGTGGAGTGGTCGGAAAAGTCGGTTCCACCGGACGCGCAACCGGGCCACATATGCACTGGAACATCAGCCTGAATGATGCGCGGGTTGATCCGGCGATTTTCATTGGGGCTTTCCAGCCATAAATAGTCGTTGTGGCGTCCGGCCTCTTCGCGAGCAGGCTCGCTCCCACATTTGATCTTTGTCGCACCGAAGATCCACTGTGGGAGCGAGCCTGCTCGCGAAGAGGCCATCACTGTCGCCGCTTATTCAGCCTCCAAGTCCTCAATTCCATGAACTTCCCGGTCTGCCAAACAGTGGTTGATCCAGGTTTGAGTTTCTTGCGAGAAACCAGCCAATTCCTCAGCCGTGATCAACTCTCGGGCACACAGCCCGAGCAAGTGAGAGCGGGCCTCATGTCGTGAGAACCTGAAGACACCAAACGCCCAATACAGCTCTTTTTGCCCGGCCTTCAGCAGTTCTTCGCTGGCTTCTATCCGCTCATAAGGCACCAGACTTTTATCCAGCACCGTACGCTCGACCTCCTCCATGATGCGGATACACATGCGCTCATGGGCCAACGGACGCAACGCGCTATAAAGCTTCCAATCTGACTCGTTCATCACCGACTCCTGCCTGCCAGTAGTCCTGTTGAGTGTTTAAGAATAGCTGCCCTGACCGAGCCGCAGCCGCCAACTTTCAATTGCGCATCGTTGAAACCTCGCGCAACCATAAAAACAATCACCACCCTTCACCGCAATTAAATCTCGATAAAGAAGACTTTTAGAGGATTCCTCTCAATTTTTTTCGACCGCTTGCCATCCTTCACCCTCGCGGTTAGGGTTGAAGGCATGAAAACCTCTCACACCCTCATTCAGCTTCGCCAGCACCGCAGCCTGTGCCTTGTCAGTGCACGACTGCCGGGCTGAATTTGCGGTGCCTCGCCCTACGCTTTTCCCCAAGAACATTTGATCCACCGGCAGGCCGCCTTTTTTCGGCCCACACAATAAGGATTTCCCGATGAGCATGCTCAAAGACCCGTCTTCGAAATACCGTGCGTTCCCGACCATCGACATCCCGGACCGTACCTGGCCGTCGAAGACGATTACCGCCGCGCCGATCTGGTGCAGCTCGGACCTTCGTGATGGTAACCAGTCGCTGATCGAGCCAATGGACGCGGTCAAGAAGCTGCGCTTCTGGAAAACCCTGGTGTCGGTGGGCGTGAAAGAAATCGAAGCGTCGTTCCCGGCCGCTTCGCAAACCGACTTCGACTTCGTGCGTACGCTGATTGAAGGCAACCACATCCCGGACGACACCACCATTCAGGTGCTGACCCAGGGCCGTGAAGATTTGATCGAGCGCACCTTCGAATCCCTGCGCGGGGCGAAGAAAGCCATCGTTCACCTGTACAACGCGACCTCCCCTTCCTTCCGCCGGATTGTCTTCAACCAGGACAAGGACGGAATCAAGGAAATCGCCGTCAGCGCGGCCAAGCTGTTCGTCAAATACGCCGCCCAGCAACCGAACACCGAGTGGACCTTCGAGTACTCGCCGGAAACCTTCAGCGCCACCGAACTGGATTTCGCCAAGGAAGTCTGCGACGCGGTGATCGAAGTGTGGAACCCGACGCCTGAGCACAAGGTGATCCTCAACCTGCCGGCCACCGTCGAATGCGCGACCCCGAACATCTATGCCGACCAGATCGAATGGTTCGGCCGTCACATCAATCGTCGTGACAGCGTGATCATCAGTCTGCATACCCACAATGACCGTGGCACTGGTGTTGCGGCCACCGAGCTGGGCCTGATGGCTGGCGCGGACCGTGTCGAAGGCTGCCTGTTCGGCAACGGCGAGCGCACCGGCAACGTCGACCTCGTGACCGTGGCACTGAACCTCTACACCCAGGGCATTCACCCTGAGCTGGACTTCTCCGACATCGACGGCGTGCGCAAAGTCGTCGAAGAGTGCAACCAGCTTCCAGTGCACCCACGTCACCCGTACGTCGGCGACCTGGTTCACACCGCGTTCTCCGGCTCCCACCAGGACGCCATCCGCAAGGGCTTCGCCCAGCAGAAACCAGATGCCTTGTGGGAAGTGCCGTACTTGCCGATCGACCCGGCCGATATCGGCCGCAGCTACGAGGCGGTCATCCGCGTCAACAGCCAGTCGGGCAAGGGCGGTATCGCCTACCTGCTGGAACAGGAATACGGCATCAACTTGCCGCGTCGCATGCAGATCGAATTCAGCCAGGTTGTGCAGCGGGAAACCGATCGCCTGGGCCTCGAGATGACGGCTCAGCAGATCCACGCGCTGCTGCACAGTGAGTACTTGCAAGCCAACACGCCGTACGCGCTGGTTAGCCATCGCCTGCAGGAAGAAAACGGTCACAGCGCCGTGGAAGTGGAAGTCTCTGGCAAAGGTCAGGGTGAAACCAACCTGCACTGGCGTGGCAAGGGCAACGGTGCCCTGGAAGCGCTGGTGGCCGGTCTGCCGATTCCGGTGGAAATCATGGACTACAACGAACACGCCATCGGTTCCGGTACCAATGCCAAGGCTGCGGCCTACATTGAACTGCGCGTGAACGGTGAACGTGCGGTGCATGGCGTCGGTATCGATGAAAACATCACTACTGCCAGCTTCAAGGCCCTGTTCAGCGCACTGAACCGCTCGCTGAGCCAGCCGGAAGCGAAAGCGGCGTAAGCCTTCGCTGAAATGCAAAAGGCCCCGGGGTGAGAATCTTGGGGCCTTTTTGTTTGCCTGGAGTTTTTGCTTCGTCTGTTATGGCCCCTTCGCGAGCAGGCTCGCTCCCACAGTGGGCTTTGGGTGGTCACAAAATCAGCATTCACACTGATCCAATGTGGGAGCGAGCCTGCTCGCGAAGGGGCCGGTTCAGACAGCGAAGATCTCAGGTGAACTCGAACGTATCGGCATCCAGGTTCGCTGGAAAGCGCGTGCGGTAAGCCGCCAGTTCCGCTGCGTCCAGAACGACCTTGAACACCCCATCCGCTTCGCCAGCGCTGAGCAATGTCTCCCCTTGAAAATCCAGTACCTGACTGTCACCGGTATACGCGAAGCCTTTGCCATCGGTACCAATGCGATTCACCGCCGCCACGTAGCAGAGGTTTTCGATCGCCCGCGCTGGCAGCAATCGGTTCCAGTGCTGGCGCCGTGCACCCGGCCAATTGGCGGTGTACAACAACAGGTCGGTGTCCTGAGCGTCGCGGCTCCAGACCGGGAAGCGCAGGTCGTAGCAAATCAGCGGTCGCACGCGCCAGCCCTTGAGCTCGAACTGCACCTGGCGTTCACCCGGCGTGTAGTGGTTGTGCTCACCGGCCATGCGGAACAGATGGCGCTTGTCGTAGTGCCACACCTCCCCGTCCGGCCGCGCCCACAACAGGCGATTGCGATGGCTGCCGTCAGCCGCCTGAACGATCACGCTGCCGGTGATCACCGCATCCAGTTTCGCTGCCTGAACCCGCAACCATTTGCTGGTCGGACCATTTTCCGGTTCGGCGAGCGTTTCCGACTCCATGGAAAACCCGGTGGTGAACATCTCCGGCAGAATGATCAGGTCCGCACCGCGAGCCTGTTCCAGCAACTGCTCGAAATGCTCCAGATTGGCCAGACGATCGTGCCAGGCCAGGGTGGTCTGGATCAGTGCAATGTTCAGATTGGGTAACGCGCTCAGATCACGCATAGTTTTGCCGCTGCATCACGCAGGGTCTCCTCGCGTTTGGCGAAGCACAGGCGCACCAGGCGCTGGCCTTCGGGCGGAGTCTGGTAGAACACCGAGATCGGGATGCTCGCCACGCCGTGTTCGCGGGTCATCCACAACGCCATCTCGACATCGTTGAGATCCGGACGGATCTGCGAGTAATCGACCAACTGGAAATACGTGCCGGTCACTCGGGTGAAGCTGAAGCGCGACGGCGTCAGCAGATCGCAGAACAGGTCGCGCTTGGCCTGATAGAACGCCGGCAGTTCCTCGACGTGTTCCGGGTGCTCGGCCATGTAGTCGGCCAAGGCGTATTGCAGCGGCGTCACCCCGCAGAAACTGACGTACTGGTGAACCTTGCGCAGCTCGGCGGTGAGCGCCGGCGGCGCGACCACGTAGCCGGTTTTCCAGCCAGTGACGTGGTAAGTCTTGCCGAAGGAACTGACGACGAATGCCCGTTGATACAACTCTTCATGATTCAGCACGCTGACGTGAGGTACGCCGTCGAAGACCAGGTGTTCGTAGACTTCGTCGCTGACGATGTAGATATCTCGATCTCGAATCAAATCCGCTAACTGGTCCAGCTCGGCACGACTGATCAGTGCGCCACTTGGGTTATGTGGAGCGTTGAGAACGATCATCCGTGTGCGCGGCGTAATCGCTTCGCCAAGCTTCTGGAAGTCGATGGCGAAGTCATTCAGGCCCAACTGCACATGGACGCAGCGACCTCCGGCCAGCTCGACCGAGGGTTCATAGCTGTCGTAGGCCGGATCGAACACGATCACTTCGTCGCCGCTGTGGATAACTGCCTGAATGGCGCAGAAGATCGCCTGGGTTGCGCCGGGAGTGACGGTCACTTCATGGTCGGCATCCACATTGACGCCGTAGCTGCGGGCGATCTTCGCCGCAATCTGCTGACGCAATGTCGCAAGGCCGGTCATCGGCGAATACTGGTTGTGGCCATTGGCGATATGCCGCCCGACTGCATCGCACAGGGCCTGCGGAGCATCGAAATCAGGAAAACCCTGGGACAGATTCAGCGCCCCGGTTTGCGCCGCGAGCTGAGACATCTGAGTGAAGATAGTGACGCCGACATTCGGCAGCTTACTGGTGATCATCGGTGACTCCCTGCTCTACACCCGGCGCTGACGGCGGCGCGGGAGAGCCCGAGGATAGCCCAAACGGCGCCCATAAAAAAAGGGCGCCAATGGGCGCCCCTCTTTAATTGCTCACCTGAATCAGCGCTTGTCTCTACGCTTCTTGTCGGCCTTTTTGTGGTGCGACATCATGCGACGCTTCTTGTTGACCTGTCGGTCGGTGAGCGAGGTCTTGTTGCCTTCGTACGGGTTCTCGCCGCCTTTGAACTCGATGCGGATCGGCGTACCGACCAGCTTCAAGACACGACGGTAAGTGTTTTCCAGGTAACGCACGTAAGACTTCGGCACCTTCTCGATCTGGTTACCGTGAATCACGATGATCGGCGGGTTCGCGCCACCCAAGTGGGCATAACGCAGCTTGATCCGGCGGTTGTTAACCATCGGCGGCGCGTGCTCACCAACCGCATCTTCCAGAATCGTGGTCAGGCGGTTGGTTGGCCAGCGGGTGACCGCAGACTTGAACGAGTTCTGTACGGAGGCGTAGAGGTTGCCCACGCCCGTGCCGTGCAGGGCCGAGATGAAGTGAATATCGGCGTAGTCAACGAAGAACAGTCGACGTTGCAGCTCGACCTTCACGAAGTCGCGCTCGCTCGGCGTCATGCCGTCCCACTTGTTGATCGCGATCACCAGCGCACGACCCGACTCAATGGCGAAGCCCAGCAGGTTGAGGTCGTGATCGACCACGCCTTCGCGGGCGTCCATCACGAAGATCACCACGTTGGCGTCTTTGATGGCTTGCAGGGTTTTGACCACGGAGAATTTTTCAACTTCTTCGTGGATCTTGCCGCGCTTGCGCACACCAGCGGTGTCGATCAGCGTGTACTTCTCGTCGTTACGCTCGAACGGGATGTAAATACTGTCGCGGGTGGTGCCGGGCTCGTCATAGACGATTACCCGGTCTTCACCGAGCATGCGATTGACCAGGGTCGACTTGCCGACGTTCGGGCGGCCGATGATGGCGATCTTGATCCCGTCTTTTTCGCTAGGGCCAGGAATGCGCTTGGCTTCCTCGCCTTCGGCAACGATCTCTTCCTCGCCTTCTTCCAGCTCGTCATCGTCTTTCGGGAAGTTGCTAAGGGCGATTTCCAGCATCTGGGTGATGCCACGACCGTGGGCACCCGCGATCGGAATCGCGTGGCCCATGCCCAACGGGGCAAACTCGGCGCGGGCCATTTCAGGGTCGATGTTGTCGACCTTGTTGGCAACCACGTAGGAACGCTTGTTACGTTTACGCAAATGCTCGGCGATCATCTGGTCGGCGGCAGTGAAACCGGCCTTGGCATCTACCAGGAACAGAACGACATCCGCTTCTTCAATGGCCAGCAGCGACTGCTCGGCCATTTTTTCGTCCATACCGTGCTCGTCACCGGAGATACCGCCGGTGTCGACCAGAATGTAGGAACGCCCTTGCCACTTGGCCTCACCGTATTGGCGATCACGGGTCAGACCGGACAAGTCGCCGACGATGGCGTCGCGAGTCCTGGTCAGGCGGTTGAACAAGGTGGACTTGCCGACGTTCGGTCGGCCCACCAGGGCGATTACGGGAACCATGCGGCTCTCCACTTCGTTATTTCAGAAAATACAAAAGCCGCTGCGAGGCAGCGGCTGGTGCTCGGGGCAGCGCCTGTAAGCGCTGCGAGCCCCGCAGAACGGGGCCGCTTGGGGAACTAACCCCAAGCATAGTCAAACCTTTACTTAATGGTCAGGGCTTCCAGTTTGCCGCTGTTGCCATACAGATAAATCGTGTCACCCACCACCAGCGGACGGGCACGCAGGCCGTCGCTGTCGATGCGCTCGCGGCCGACGAAACGACCGTCAACCTGGCTCAGCAGATGCAGGTAGCCTTCCATATCACCGACTGCAACATAGCTTGAGTACACTTCTGGAGCCGACAGTTGACGACGGGCCAGCGAATCGTTGCTCCACAAGGCTGTGGTGGAACGTTCGTCGACGCCTTCAACGGTGCCCGAAGACAGGCTCACGTAAACGCTGCCAAAACCCTGGGCGACACCGGCATAGCTGGAAGCATCACGCTGCCAGAGCTGACGACCGCTTTCCAGATCCAGTGCCGCAACGCGACCCTGATAGCTGGCAACATACAGCGTACCGCCGGACAGCAGCAGGCCACCGTCGATATCGACAACGCGCTCCAGTTCCGAACGGCCTTGTGGAATCGCTACACGTTGTTCCCATACCGGCACGCCGTTGGAAATATCGAGAGCGACCACTTTACCGGTCGACAGGCCAGCCACCGCGAGGCGGTTGGTGACGATCGGCGCACTGGTGCCGCGCAGGGTCAATAGCGCTGGAGTGCTGTCATACAACCAGCGCTGGCTACCGGTAGCGGCATCCAGACCGATCAGACGGTCATCCTGAGTCTGAACCACCACTACGTCGCCGTTGTTTGCCGGCGGTGCGAGGACTTCACTGGACACGCGAGCGCGCCATTTCTCTTCACCGCTGCTGGCGTCCAGGGCAACAATTTCGCCCTTGGTCGTACCGAACACAAGCAGACCGTAACCCACGCCAACGGCGCCGGAAACAGGCAGCTCGAGATCTTTCTTCCATTTGACGTCGCCATTGCTGCGATCCATCGCCATCACCACACCGGTGACGTCGGCGGCATAGATGGTATCGCCATCGATCGCCGGAACCAGCATGTTGTACGTTCCGCCCTGACCGTCACCGATCGAACGACTCCACTGCTTTTGCAGAACCACTTCTTCTTTGAAGTCGGTCAACTCGGCCGGTGGCAATTCTTTTTTGCTGTTGCTGCTGCAACCCGCGGCCAATATGGCCAGAGCCAGCAATGCTGCATGTTTCCAACGAATCACGTCACGCATCCCCTTTGGCCAGGTCGTCCAGCTTGATTTGTAGGCCACCGACCGCCGCTTCATCCGACAGTGCCGCCTTGGCTTTTTGATACGCCGAGTTCGCTTCATCGGTACGACCCAGCTGCACAAGCAGGTCGCCTTTGAGTTCTTCGCGAGTAGCCAGGAATGCTTTATCGGCATCGCCTTCGAGCAGTTTCAGGGCTTCATCGGCCTTGTTCTGCGCAGCCAGTACCTGCGCCAGACGCTGACGGGCAATTTCGCCCAGCGCCGGGTTGGCCGGTTTGGCGACGATGGCTTTCAGCTCGGTGGCTGCGTCATCCAGCTTGCCGCTGTCGACCGCAACTTTCGCCACGAACAGGCTGCCGTATTGCGCGTAAGCAGTACCGCCGAACTCGCTGTTGAGCTTGCCAGCCAGGTCCGCAACACGGGCGGCATCAGGCTTGCCGTCAGGCGTCAGCGTGGTTTCCAGCAGTTGCTGGTAGAGCATCGAGGCGCCTTGCGATTGATTGCTCTGATACTTTTGAAAGGCCTGCCAGCCGAACACGATGACCAGCGCCAACAGGCCGCCAGTGACCAGGGGCTTGCCGTTGCGTGTCCACCAGTCCTTCAAATCCGCCAGGTTTTCGTCTTCGGTACTCGACACCCCAATACTCCTTAATCGCTAAATCGGCTGTTTATGACAGCTTCAACCCTGCACGACGCAGGTGGCCAGGTGTGCAGCAAGCGCATCCCAGGCAATGCTTTGTTGTTCGCCCTGGCCACGCAGGGGTTTGAAACCTACCACTTGCTGGGCCATTTCGTCGTCACCGAGGATCAGCGCGTACAGCGCACCGCTCTTGTCGGCTTTCTTGAACTGGCTTTTGAAGCTACCGGCGCCGGCATTCACTTGCAGGCGCAGGTTGGGCAATTGATCACGAACACGTTCGCTCAGCGCCAGTCCGGCCAGCTCGGCGGCTTCACCGAAGGCGCAGAGATAGACGTCGACCTGACGGGAGATTTCTTCCGGTATCTGCTCCAGGGTTTCAAGCAGCAGCACCAAGCGTTCGATACCCATGGCGAAACCTACGCCGGGGGTTGGCTTGCCGCCCATCTGCTCGACCAGACCGTCGTAACGACCGCCGGCACACACGGTGCCCTGCGCGCCCAACTTGTCGGTGACCCATTCGAAAACGGTCTTGCTGTAGTAATCCAGCCCGCGAACCAGCTTCGGGTTGATCACGTAAGGAATGCCGGCGGTGTCCAGGCGAGCCTTGAGGCCCTCGAAGTGCACGCGGGATTCTTCGTCGAGGTAGTCGGCCATTTTCGGCGCGTCGACCAGCACGGCTTGAGTGTCAGCGTTCTTGGTATCTAGAACCCGCAATGGGTTGGTCTTCAACCGGCGCTGGCTGTCTTCGTCCAGCTTGTCCAGGCGGGCTGACAGGAACTCGACCAGCGCTTCGCGATAGCGACCGCGGGACTCGGCCGTGCCCAGGCTGTTGAGTTCGAGCTTGACCGCATCACGGATGCCCAGCTCGCCCCACAGGCGCCAGGTCAGTACGATCAGCTCGGCATCGATGTCCGGACCGTCGAGGTTGAAGACTTCGCAACCGATCTGGTGGAACTGGCGATAACGGCCTTTCTGCGGACGTTCGTGGCGGAACATCGGACCGATGTACCAGAGTTTCTGCACCTGGCCACCACCGGTGATGCCATGCTCAAGCACCGCACGCACGCAGGCCGCCGTGCCTTCAGGGCGCAGGGTCAGGGAGTCGCCGTTGCGGTCGTCGAAGGTGTACATCTCTTTTTCGACGATGTCGGTTACTTCACCGATCGAGCGCTTGAACAGCTCGGTGAACTCGACAATCGGCATGCGGATCTGCTTGTAACCGTAGTTATCCAGCAAACGCGAGACTGTGCCCTCGAAATGACGCCACAGGGGAGTCTGTTCGGGCAGGATGTCGTTCATGCCACGTATGGCTTGCAGAGACTTGCTCACTATAAATCCTTAAATTCGTTCGATCAGCCGCGAGCGATTACAGCTGCGTCGGCTTCGACCTTTTCGGCCGCTTTCTGACGGATCAAGCGTTCGAGCTCATCCACCAGATTGTCATTCGTCAGTTTCTGCGACGGCTTGCCGTCGATGTAAATCAGGTTTGGCGTGCCGCCGGTCAAGCCGATATGGGCTTCCTTGGCTTCGCCCGGCCCGTTGACCACGCAACCAATGACCGCGACATCCAGCGGCACCAGCAGGTCTTCGAGGCGTCCTTCCAGCTCGTTCATGGTTTTGACCACATCGAAGTTCTGCCGCGAGCAACTCGGGCAGGCGATGAAGTTGATGCCACGGGAACGCAGGTGCAGGGATTTGAGAATGTCGTAGCCGACTTTCACTTCCTCGACCGGGTCGGCCGCCAACGAGATGCGAATAGTATCGCCAATCCCTTCGGCGAGCAGCATACCGAGGCCCACGGCGGATTTCACCGTGCCTGAACGCAAACCACCGGCTTCGGTGATGCCCAGGTGCAGCGGCTGGACGATTTCCTTGGCCAGCAAACGGTATGCGGCGACGGCCATGAACACATCGGAGGCTTTGACGCTGACCTTGAAGTCCTGGAAGTTCAGGCGTTCAAGGTGCTCGACGTGACGCAGGGCGGATTCAACCAGTGCAGCCGGGGTCGGCTCGCCGTATTTCTTTTGCAGGTCTTTTTCCAGGGAACCGGCGTTCACACCGATGCGAATCGGAATCCCGCGATCACGGGCGGCATCGACTACCGCACGCACGCGGTCTTCGCGACCGATATTGCCCGGGTTGATCCGCAGGCAGTCAACGCCCAGTTCGGCTACGCGCAGAGCGATCTTGTAGTCGAAGTGAATGTCGGCAACCAGTGGAACCTTGACCAGTTTCTTGATCTTGCCGAAGGCTTCGGCGGCGTCCATGTCCGGCACGGAAATGCGCACGATATCGACGCCAGCGGCTTCCAGACGATTGATCTGGGCAACGGTGGCAGCGACGTCATTGGTGTCGCTGTTGGTCATGCTCTGCACAGCGATAGGCGCATCGCCGCCAACGGGCACGTTACCGACCCAGATCTTGCGCGACTCGCGACGTTTGATTGGAGATTCGCCGTGCATGACTTATTGACCCAACTTCAGGCGAGCAGTCTCGCCACTGGTGAACGGAGCGACATCAACCACCTGCCCGTTGTAGCTGACTTGCGCGCCACGGGCGAAGCCCAGACGCACGGAAATGGGTGGTTTGCCGCTGACAGAAACGTTTTCGCCTTTACGCTTGAGGCCGCTCAACAGCACTTTGCCGGTGCCGTCGGTCACTTGCGTCCAGCAATCAGCAGTGAATTGCAGTTGAACCTGGCCTTGGCCAGCAACCGGGGCAGCCGCCGCTGGCGCAGGAATGGTCGGTGTAACCGAAGCGGTTGCAGGCTGTTTCTGTACAGTTGCAACCGCTGGGGCTGGAGTTGCCGGCGTTGCGACAACCGGTGCGGCGCTGTGCGCCGGCGCAGCGGGTGTTGGCGCGGGTGCAGTCGGTGCGGTGGCCGGAACGGTGGATTCTGCTTCGGTCGACGCATCAGTCGGGGTTTCGGCTTGCGGCAGCGCCAGCGCGGTTTCGCCTTCAGCCTGACCTTGCGCGACGGCCTGGTCTTCCGGCTCGTCCAGCGGATGGATCTGGGTGGTGCCGTCAGCGCCTTCGACTTCAACGTGTTCCGGGCTCAGGCTGACCTGGTCCTTGGTGCGCTGTGAGGTTTGATCCTGCCACCAGACAAAACCACCGCCAATCACTGCGATCAGCAACAGCAGGCTGACAATTCGCAAAATGGTGTGGGAAACCCGAACCGGCTCTTCGATACGTCCCAGGCTATGAACGTTGCTGCCCTGGGAGTCGGTGCCGGTGGATTGGTCGAACTGCTGGACCAGTACGGTTTGATCCATGCCCAGCAATTTCGCGTAGGCGCGAATATAACCGCGAGCAAAGGTATGCCCAGGCAGCTTGTCGAAAGCGCCGGCTTCCAGATTGCTCAGGGAATTGACGGTGAGGTTGAGCTTGAGGGCCACTTCAGCCAGCGACCAGCCATTGCTTTCGCGGGCCTGGCGCAAGGTCTCACCGGGGTTAACGCGATTCGCTGCTACAACTTCGGGATGCGCCGCTTTCATCATTGCTCCGACAGGTATTGCTGATATTCCGGCGTACCGGGATAGAGTCGTTTTAGTTGCAGGCCAAAACTGGCGGCCTTGTCGCGATCTTCAAACACTTTTGCCAGCCGAACGCCGAGCAATAGACTACGTGCATTTTGCTCGGTGAGCAGGCTAAAACGGTCGTAATAGTCACGCGCGGGCACATAATGCCTGTCTTCGAAGGACAACTCAGCCATTTCCAGCAATGCACGAGGCTGTTGGCGATTCAAACGCAGGGATTTTTCCAGCTGCTGCTGCGCCAGATCGCGCTGCCCCAGCTTCGAAGCGGTCATGCCGAGGTTCTCGAACACCCGCGAACGCTCAGGATACAAGGTATCGGCGGCAGCCTGTTCAAAGCGCTCGTACGCCTCTTTGTAGCGTTTCTCTTCGAAAAGAAAACTTCCGTAGTTGTTCAGGATTCGCGCATCGTTGGTTCGGGAAGACAGCGCCTTGCGAAAATGCTCGTCCGCCAGCTCCGGTTCCATCTCGGCTTGAAACACCAGGCCCAGCGCAGCATTGGCGTCTGGATCCGAGTCATTCAGGTCCAACGCTTTTTTCAACGGTACTTTCGCCCGTTCGGTCATGCCTTGTTGCAAGTAGCCCAAGCCCAACTGCACATAGGCGGCACGCGCTTCATCGCGGCCCTTGCTGGTCTTCATCGGGTTGAAATCGCCCGACAGGACACAACCAGCACACAGGCTGGCCAACAGCAATAGCAGCGCGAAGCGCAGGGACATAGAGATCCTCTCTTAATTATTGTTCGCAGCGTTCTGCGCGATATCGTTTTCGGCGCTTAACTCGCGCACGGCGATATAACGTTCGCTGCGACGGGTGCGATCCAGCACCTGCCCTACCAATTGGCCACACGCGGCATCGATGTCTTCACCGCGGGTGGTGCGTACGGTGACATTGAAGCCAGCATGGTGAAGCTGATCCTGGAAACGGCGAATCGCGTTGTTGCTCGGGCGCTCGTAACCGGAATGCGGGAACGGGTTGAACGGAATCAGGTTGATCTTGCACGGAATGTTCTTGAGCAACTCGATCATTTCGACCGCGTGTTCAACCTTGTCGTTGATGTCCTTGAGCAACGTGTACTCAATGGTCAGCACGCGCTTCTCGCCCAGGGACGACATGTAGCGCTGGCACGACTCGAGCAGCATCTTAAGCGGATACTTCTTGTTGATCGGTACCAACTGGTTACGCAATGCGTCGTTGGGTGCGTGCAGGGACAACGCCAGGGAGACGTCGATGTGCTTGGACAGCTCATCGATCATCGGCACCACACCCGATGTAGACAGGGTTACACGGCGCTTGGAGATCCCGTAGCCCAGGTCATCCATCATCAGATGCATGGCGGCCACGACGTTGTCGAAGTTCAGCAGCGGCTCACCCATGCCCATCATCACCACGTTGGTGATGGCACGGTCGGCGGTCGCCGGGATGCTGCCGAACGATTTATTGGCAATCCACACCTGACCGATGACTTCGGCGGCGGTGAGGTTGCTGTTGAAACCTTGCTTGCCGGTGGAGCAGAAACTGCAATCCAGGGCACAGCCTGCCTGGGACGAAACGCACAAAGTGCCGCGCTTGCCCTGGGGAATGTACACGGTCTCGACGCAGCTGCCGGACGCCACGCGCACCACCCATTTACGGGTACCGTCGGTGGAAATGTCCTCGCTGACCACTTCGGGGCCGCGGACTTCAGCAATGACCTTGAGCTTGTCGCGCAAGGCCTTGCTGACGTTCGTCATGGCGTCGAAATCATCGACGCCAAGGTGGTGAATCCATTTCATTACCTGACCGGCACGGAAACGCTTCTCCCCGATTGAGTCGAAGAATTTTTCCATTTCCAGCTGAGTCAGACCCAGCAGGTTGGTTTTTACAGTCGATGTAGTCATGGATTCACCTTCACTCTTAAGCTAATGCTTAGCGAGTGGTTACTTCAGTAGCTGCGAAGAAGTACGAGATTTCGCGAGCGGCAGCGGCTTCGGAGTCCGAACCGTGCACAGCGTTGGCATCGATGGAATCAGCGAAGTCAGCGCGGATGGTGCCGGCAGCAGCTTCTTTAGGGTTGGTAGCGCCCATCAGCTCACGGTTCAGAGCGATAGCGTTTTCGCCTTCCAGAACCTGAACGACAACCGGACCGGAGATCATGAAAGCAACCAGGTCGCCGAAGAAACCACGAGCGCTGTGCTCAGCATAGAAGCCTTCAGCTTCGGCTTTGGACAGTTGCTTCAGTTTCGAAGCTACAACGCGCAGGCCAGCTTTTTCGAAACGAGTGGTGATCTCGCCGATAACGTTTTTTGCAACAGCGTCAGGCTTGATGATGGAGAAAGTACGTTGAACAGCCATGGTGTAACTCCAGAAACGGTAATTTGTGAAAAATTAAACCCGCGAATTATACGCGGGTTCTTTGGTATTGCCTAACTGAGTAAGGTCGCGGCCTCTGTAGGAGCTGCCGAAGGCTGCGATCCCTTGATCTCGGTCTTGCGCTTGAGATTCAAGTGGAATTGGAAAAGATCGCAACCTCGCTTCGCTCATCAGCTCCTACTCTGCTTCTTCGATCCAGGCGGCCTGAATGGCTTCAAGCACCTTCTCGCCACCGCGTGTCGGATCATCACTGAACTCCGGCAATGCCAGCACCCATTTGTGCAGATCGACGAAGTTCACGTAACGCGGGTCCGTATCCGGCTTGGATTCAGCCAGTTGGATCGCGATTTCCAGCACATCAACCCATTTCAGACTCATTTCAGCCCCTTGAATCAGTGCGGCGCTTCGGCCGCATGGTTGAGCGAGTATTTCGGAATTTCGACGGTCAGGTCTTCAGTCCCGACGATCGCCTGACAGCCTAGACGCGATTGCGCTTCCAAACCCCAGGCCCGATCAAGAAAGTCTTCTTCCAGCTCATCCGCCTCTTCCAGCGAGTCGAAACCTTCGCGGATGATGCAGTGGCAGGTGGTGCAGGCGCAGACGCCGCCACAGGCACTCTCCATCTCGATATGGTGCTCATGAGCCAGCTCGAGGATGGAGGTGCCGGGCGCAGCCTCCACAACCATGCCGTCCGGGCAAAACTTATCGTGTGGCAGAAAAATGACCTGCGGCATCGTTATTCCTCAATCTCATTCAGGTTGCGCCCCGCCAGCGCGGCTTTCACCGTCGAGTCCAGGCGGCGGGCAGCGAAGGCATCGGTCACTTGCGACAGACGCTTGGTCTGCTGCTCGATGGCGTAACCATCGGTACCTTTCATCAGTTCGGTCAGTTCCTGCATCTGCAACTCGATAACCATGCGCTCTTCAGCGTCGAGCAGGCGTTCGCCGTCGACATCGAGGGCGCCTTGCACCGCTTCGATCAGGCGCTGGGCATCGACTTGCTGCTCACGCAGAACACGGGCAACCTTGTCGTCGCTGGCGTGCTGGAACGAATCCTTGAGCATTTTGGCGATTTCGCCGTCGGTCAGGCCGTAGGACGGTTTGACCTGAATGCTGGCCTCGACGCCCGAACCCAACTCGCGGGCAGACACACTGAGCAGACCGTCGGCATCGACCTGGAAGGTCACGCGAATTTTCGCCGCACCCGCCACCATCGCCGGAATACCGCGCAATTCGAAGCGTGCCAGGGAGCGACAGTCGCTGATCAGCTCGCGCTCGCCCTGCAACACATGGATCGCCATGGCCGACTGGCCATCTTTGTAAGTGGTGAAGTCCTGAGCGCGGGCGACGGGAATGGTGGTGTTGCGTGGAATCACCTTCTCCATCAGGCCGCCCATGGTTTCCAGCCCCAGGGACAACGGAATCACGTCAAGCAGCAACAACTCGCCGCCGTCACGCTTGTTGCCGGCCAGGGTATCGGCCTGGATCGCGGCACCGATGGCCACCACTTGATCCGGATCGATTTCGGTCAGTGGTTGACGACCGAAGGCTTCAGCGACGGCTTCACGAACGCGAGGCACGCGAGTCGAGCCGCCAACCATAACCACCGCGTGCACTTCGTCCAGTTCGATACCGGAATCACGCACCGCACGGCGGCAAGCTTTGAGGCTGCGCGCAACCATCGGCTCGATCAGCGCATTGAAGGCCTCACGAGTCAGCTCGGCTTTCCAGTCGCCATAAGCGACTTCAACAGCCGCGACATTGGTCAGGGCTTCTTTGGCTGCACAAGCGGTTTGCAACAGATGGCGTTGCGCACCCGGATCAAGGTCGGCGGACAGACCGGCGCTCTCGATGATCCAGCCAGCGATGGCGTGGTCGAAGTCATCGCCACCCAGAGCGCTGTCGCCGCCGGTAGCCAACACCTCAAACACACCGCCGGTCAGGCGCAGAATCGAAATATCGAATGTGCCGCCACCCAGGTCATAAATAGCCACCAGGCCTTCGGCATGCTGGTCCAGACCGTAAGCCACAGCGGCAGCAGTCGGCTCATTGAGCAACCGCAGCACGTTCAGACCGGCCAACTTGGCCGCATCCTTGGTGGCTTGACGCTGAGCGTCATCGAAATAGGCCGGAACCGTGATCACCGCGCCAACCAGTTCGCCGCCCAACGTGGCCTCGGCGCGCTGACGCAGCACCTTGAGGATATCGGCGGAGACTTCGACGGGGCTTTTCGGGCCCTGAATGGTGTCGATGAACGGCATGTGCGATTCGCCGCCGACAAAGCGGTACGGCAGTTGATCGCCCAATTGCTTGACGTCGGACAGACCACGACCCATCAAGCGCTTGACCGACAGCACAGTGTTCAAAGGATCGGTGGCGGCAGCCAGTTTGGCCGACTCGCCGACCTCGACACGATCGGCGTGGTAGCGCACGGCAGACGGCAGGATGACCTGCCCGTCAGCGTCAGCCAGAGGTTCGGAAAGACCACTGCGCAACGCAGCGACCAGCGAATTGGTAGTGCCCAAGTCGATCCCCACAGCCAGACGACGCTGGTGCGGTTGAGGACTTTGGCCGGGTTCGGCGATCTGCAGTAGGGCCATCGTTATCAGGACTTATCTGTATATCAGGCGTGCGACCGGAGCGGCACTGGGTTAATCGTCGAGGCGCTCTTCTAACTGGCGCACTTCGTAAGTGAGCTTGTCGAGGAACTGCATGCGCCGCATCAGGCGTTCGGCCTGTTCACGTTGCGCTGCATTATTCCAACAGGCTGCGAAGCTTTGGTTCAGTTCATCCTGAGCCGTCTTCAGACGGCGCTTGAACACGGCAATACCCGCCATGTCGGCGCTGTCTTGCAGGTCTTCGAGCTCTTCACGCAGCTCCATCTGCTGCAGAAGAAACTCCGGATCATGCACCGTGACCTCCAGCGGCAGCTCGTGACCACCCAGGGCGAGCAGATATCGCGCGCGCTTGGGAGGATTTTTGAGCGTCTGGTAGGCCTCGTTGAGGCTCGCGGATTGCTCTAGCGCCAGCCGTTGCTCTCGCTCGGAAGCGTCTGCAAAGCGGTCCGGATGAACGCCGCGCGCCAACTCACGGTAGCGCGTAGCCAGCTGTTCGAGATCCAGATCGAAGCTCGGTTGCAGCTCAAATAAAGCAAAATGACAAGGAGTACCCACGAGTAGCCTCAGATATTGAAGCTTTCGCCGCAGCCACATTCACCGCGTACGTTGGGGTTGTTGAACTTGAAGCCTTCGTTCAACCCTTCCTTGACGAAATCGAGCTCGGTGCCGTCCAGGTAGGCCAGGCTTTTCGGGTCGATGATCACTTTCTCGCCGTGACTTTCGAACACCTGATCCTCTGCAACTACCTCGTCGACAAACTCCAGCACGTAGGCAAGGCCAGAACAGCCTGTGGTGCGAACACCCAGACGAATCCCTTCACCTTTGCCGCGCCCGTCGAGGGAGCGTCGCACGTGTTGAGCAGCCGCTTCTGTCATGCTGATAGCCATCGGTGACTCCTTACTCGTCGCCAAATCTTGAAAGTCAGATCAAGCCTTTCTTCTGCTTGTAGTCGCGAACGGCCGCTTTGATAGCGTCTTCAGCAAGTACGGAGCAGTGAATTTTTACTGGCGGCAGGGCCAGTTCTTCGGCCAGCTGAGTGTTCTTGATGGTCTCTGCTTCATCCAGAGTCTTGCCTTTCATCCACTCGGTCGCCAGGGAGCTGGAGGCGATAGCCGAACCGCAACCATAGGTCTTGAACTTGGCGTCTTCGATGATGCCTTGCTCGTTCACCTTGATCTGCAGACGCATCACGTCGCCGCACGCTGGAGCGCCGACCATGCCGGTGCCGACATCAGGGTCTTCCGCGTCCATCTTGCCGACGTTTCGCGGGTTCTCGTAGTGGTCGATGACCTTTTCGCTGTAAGCCATGATTCTTAATCCTCACTCATCAGAGAGTCGCTCTTGAGCCCTGCGAACCGAAATCCTGCAGGGCCGGTTTGCGGCGACTTGAAATCAGTGTGCCGCCCACTCGATTTTCGAAATGTCGACACCGTCTTTGTACATGTCCCACAGCGGCGACAGAGTGCGCAGCTTGGTAACGGCCTCGCAGACTTTCTGCGCGGCGTAGTCGATTTCTTCTTCGGTGGTGAAACGGCCGAAGGTGAAGCGAATCGAGCTATGGGCCAGTTCGTCGTTGCGGCCCAGGGCGCGCAGCACATACGAAGGCTCAAGCGATGCCGAGGTGCAGGCCGAACCGGACGAAACTGCCAGATCCTTGAGCGCCATGATCAGCGACTCGCCTTCAACGTAGTTGAAGCTCAGGTTCAGGTTGTGCGGAACGCGGGCGGTCATGCTGCCGTTGATGTACAGCTCTTCGAGGTCTTCGACCTGCTTGAAGAAACGGTCGCTCAGGGCTTTGATACGCACGTTCTCGGCAACCATGTCTTCCTTGGCTACACGGAAAGCTTCACCCATGCCGACGATCTGGTGGGTCGCCAGGGTGCCGGAACGCATGCCACGCTCGTGACCGCCGCCGTGCATGGTCGCTTCGATGCGAACACGCGGCTTGCGGCTGACGTACAGCGCGCCGATGCCTTTAGGGCCATAGGTTTTGTGGGCAGAGAACGACATCATGTCGACTTTCAGCTTCGACAGGTCGATCTCGACCTTGCCGGTGGACTGAGCAGCGTCGACGTGGAACAGAATGCCCTTGGAACGGGTCAGTTCGCCGATAGCTTCGATGTCGTTGATGGTGCCGATTTCGTTGTTCACGTGCATGACCGAGACCAGGATGGTGTCGTCACGCAGGGCAGCTTCGATCATCTCCGGCGTAACCAGACCATCGGTGCGCGGCTCGAGGTAGGTCACTTCGAAGCCTTCACGCTCCAGTTGGCGCATGGTGTCGAGGACAGCCTTGTGCTCAATCTTGGTGGTGATCAGGTGTTTGCCTTTGGTGGCATAGAAATGCGCCGCACCCTTGATTGCCAGGTTGTCGGATTCGGTGGCACCGGAGGTCCAGACGATTTCACGCGGGTCGGCGTTGACCAGGTCAGCGACCTGACGACGAGCGTTTTCGACGGACTCTTCAGCTTTCCAGCCGAACACGTGGGAACGGGACGCCGGGTTACCGAAGTTTCCGTCAACCAGCAAGCACTCACTCATCTTTTGCGCGACACGTGGATCAACCGGGGTCGTCGCAGAGTAATCAAGGTAAATCGGCAATTTCATGGACTATCTCCTAAATCAGGCTGGCTGGCGTGCCGCTAGCTCTTTGGCTGTCATTCGACGGCGGACGCTTCAATCTTGTCCAGGCGTGGCGTCTTGCTGTTGCAACGACGCTGATCCTGACGCTGGGCTACTTCTTGCACCTCACGGCGAGTGACAAGGTCAGCCAAGCTGATACCGCTCAGAAATTCGTGAATCTGCAGGCTCAGATCGCACCACAAGTGGTGGGTCAGACAGGTGTCGCCTTGATGGCAATCGCCCTGGCCCTGGCATTTGGTTGCATCGACCGATTCGTTCACCGCATCGATCACCTGGGCAACCTGGATGCCCTGCATGTCGCGCGACAGCTGGTAGCCACCGCCTGGGCCACGAACACTGGACACCAGATTGCTGCGGCGCAATTTGGCGAAGAGCTGTTCGAGGTAGGACAGGGAGATGCCTTGGCGCTCGGAGATATCGGCCAGGGACACCGGCCCGTGCTGCGCATGCAACGCCAGGTCAAGCATGGCGGTCACGGCGTATCGGCCTTTTGTAGTCAGTCGCATGGACAATTACCACGGAGTTCAGAATGGGGCGAGTATGCAATTCCCGAGTATTTAAGTCAACTATAAGACCTAGTACTTTAGTCAGGATTACCCGCAAAAGAGCGGCCGCATCATAGCAAAGGCGGACCGGTGACAGCCAGCAATTGCGCGTTATCGTTCTTCGCGAGCAAGCCCGCTCCCACAAGGACGATGAGCATCCTGTGGGAGCGGGCTTGCTCGCGAAGGGGCCAACTCGGTTTAACTGGCCTGACTCTGATCCTTGTCCTTCACACAGGCGAAGTCTTCTTCGCGCAGCTCAGGCAGATCTTTCGCACAGTAATTACTGCCCAGATCCTTCAGCGCCCCGCACATCCCTTCCAGACGCCCATCGACCGCCTGCAGGTGATCGAGCAGCTGACCAATGGCGCGAGCCACCGGGTCGGGCATGTCTTCGCCGACACCGTAGGCATCGAAACCGATCTTCTCGGCCATGGCCTTACGCTTGGCATCCTGTTCGTCATCGGATTTGATGATGATTCGTCCAGGAATCCCCACCACCGTTGCACCGGCCGGAACCGCTTTGGTGACCACAGCGTTGGAACCGACCTTGGCTCCGGCGCCGACCGTAAACGGACCCAGCACCTTGGCCCCCGCCCCCACCACCACGCCATCTTCAAGCGTCGGGTGACGCTTGCCCTTGTTCCAGCTGGTACCACCCAGGGTCACGCCCTGATAAAGGGTGACGTCATTACCGATCTCAGCGGTTTCACCGATGACGATGCCCATGCCATGGTCGATAAAGAAACGACGACCCACCTTGGCGCCCGGATGGATCTCAATCCCGGTCAACCAGCGACCGAAGTTCGACACCAGTCGCGCCAGCCACTTCCAGCCCATACCCCACAGGGCCGACGACAAGCGGTGGATCCAGATGGCGTGCATGCCCGGGTAGCACGTCAGAACTTCAAAAGCGTTGCGCGCTGCCGGATCACGATGGAAAACACTCTGGATATCTTCACGCAAACGCTCGAACATTTTTAATCCTTCCGCTTAAGAAGCTCGCCACGGGCCGCTTTCTGGGTTTCCGTGAGGATGCCACGCAATATATTCATTTCCGCCCGGCTGACCGAGCTACGTCCGTACAACCGGCGCAGGCGCGCCATCAAGTGCCGTGGCTTTTCCGGATCGAGGAACTCGATGGCCACCAGGGTTTGCTCCAGGTGCCCATAGAATCGCTCCAGTTCATCCATGGTCGCCAGCTCACCACTTTTGGTGGACGCCACTTCATCCTTCTCGACCTTGCTCGGCTGACCTTGGGCCGCGAGCCAGGACATGCGCACTTCATAGCTCAACACCTGCACCGCTGCCCCAAGGTTCAGCGAACTGAACTCAGGGTCTGATGGGATGTGCACGTGATAATGACATCGCTGCAGCTCTTCATTGGTCAGGCCGGAATCTTCACGACCAAACACCAACGCAATCTCGGCGCCCTGCCCGGCTTCCTCGACCACTTTCACGCCGCATTCGCGGGGATCGAGCAACGGCCAGGGAATGCGACGGTCACGGGCGCTGGTGCCGAGCACCAGATTGCAGCCAACCAAGGCATCCTCCAAAGTGGCGACGACTTGCGCGTTTTCAAGGATGTCACCGGCACCGGAAGCACGAGCATCGGCTTCGTGATGCGGGAACAACCGCGGTTCAACCAGCACCAGCCGCGACAGGCCCATGTTCTTCATGGCACGCGCAGCCCCGCCGATGTTGCCGGGATGGCTGGTATTGACCAGGACGACACGAATGTTATGCAGCAAGGGAGGCGCTCTCGAACACGTTAATGGGGAGCAGAATCTTACAGCTCAACCTACCGTTAAGCTATGAAAGCGAACACCGACCTTCACCTGTAGAAACTTTCTGATAGAATGCCCGGCTTTCTTTAACAACCTTAGGTGACACATCCATGCAGCCCATGCTGAATATCGCGCTGCGCGCCGCCCGCAGCGCCAGTGAATTGATCTTCCGCTCCATCGAGCGCCTGGATACCATCAAGGTCGACGAAAAAGACGCCAAGGATTATGTATCCGAGGTGGATCGCGCCGCCGAACAGAAAATCATCGACGCGCTGCGCAAGGCCTACCCTACCCACGGCATTCTCGGCGAAGAAACCGGCATGCACCCGGGTAGCGGCGAAGGCGAAGAATACCTGTGGATCATCGATCCGCTGGACGGCACCACCAACTTCCTGCGCGGCATTCCTCACTTCGCTGTCAGCATCGCCTGCAAATACCGCGGTCGCCTGGAGCACGCTGTTGTTCTGGACCCGGTTCGCCAGGAAGAATTCACCGCCAGCCGTGGTCGTGGCGCTCAACTGAACGGTCGTCGTCTGCGCGTCAGCGGCCGCACCAGCCTGGACGGCGCCTTGCTGGGTACCGGCTTCCCGTTCCGCGATGACCAGATGGACAACCTCGACAACTACCTGGGCATGTTCCGTGCCCTGGTTGGCCAGACTGCCGGCATCCGCCGCGCCGGCTCGGCGAGCCTGGACCTGGCCTACGTGGCTGCCGGCCGTTTCGACGCCTTCTGGGAATCGGGCCTGTCCGAGTGGGACATGGCTGCAGGCGCCTTGCTGATCCAGGAAGCGGGCGGCTTGGTGAGCGACTTCACCGGCGGTCACGACTTCCTCGAGAAAGGCCACGTCGTTGCCGGCAACACCAAGTGCTTCAAAGCAGTATTGACGGCCATCCAGCCGCACCTGCCGGCCTCGCTGAAACGCTAAGCGACCAGCCACAAAAAAGCACCCTTCGGGGTGCTTTTTTTATGCCTGGAATTTGAGTTCAACAACACCACCGACCAAATGTGGGAGCGGGCTTGCTCGCGAAAGCGGTGTGTCAGTCACCATCAGTGCTGAATGTGAAACCGCATTCGCGAGCAAGCCCGCTCCCACAGGGGATTGGTGGTGATGCATAAATTCAGAGCACAAAAAAAGCACTCCAATCGAGTGCTTCTTTTTGAATCTGAAACTCAGTTATTTACTGAGCCGGTTCGTTCTGCGACAGAACCAGCTTGCCTTCCTTGTCGACCGGAATCTGGTTACCCGGATCGCGATCCATCCGCACCTTGCCTTCCTTGCCATCCAGCGAATAACGAACGTCGTAACCTACAACCTTGTCACTGATATCATTCACTGTGTTACAGCGAGTCTGAGTCGTGGTGTAGGTATCACGATTCTGCATGCCTTCCTGAACCTTGTTGCCGGCATAACCGCCGCCGACCGCACCTGCAACGGTGGCAATCTTCTTGCCCGTGCCGCCGCCGATCTGATTACCGAGCAAACCACCCGCCACGGCACCCAGTACGGTACCGGCGATCTGGTGTTGATCTTTCACCGGCGCCTGCCGGGTTACTGCTACATCCTTGCACACTTCACGTGGCGTCTTGATTTGTGTCTTGACCGGTTCAACGGCTAGAACTTGCGCATACTCAGGGCCGCTTTTAACCAGGCTATAGGTGGCAACAGCACCCCCGGCAGTCACACCGACAGCACCCAATACCGCACCAACCAGCAACGACTTGTTCACATGAACCTCCTGACCATCACATGCGGGACAAGCCCGCGCTTCTCCCAGCCTTGGAGCATAAAAAAAGGCGCGAGTTCAACTCGCGCCTTTTTTGGCAGACAACTGGAAAGCGAGATAGCCGTTACGGGCGGTCGTCGACTTCCTGATCGGTAGCCACTGCAGGAATCAGATCCTCGGTGGTCAGGTTCAGCCAGATCAACACCACGTTCGCGATGTAGATCGACGAGTAGGTACCCGCCAGAACACCGATAAACAGGGAGATGGAGAAGCCGAACAGGTTGTCGCCACCGAAGAACAGCAGGGCCGCAATCGCCAGCAAGGTAGAGATCGAGGTCGCCATGGTCCGCAGCAGGGTTTGCGTGGTCGAGATGTTGATGTTCTCGATCAGACTGGCCTTGCGCAGGACTCGGAAGTTCTCACGAACCCGGTCGAATACCACAATAGTGTCGTTGAGCGAGTAACCAATGATCGCCAGTACCGCCGCCAGCACCGTCAAGTCGAAGGTGATCTGGAAGAACGACAGGATACCGATGGTCACGATCACGTCGTGGATCAGCGAAACAATGGCGCCAACCGCGAACTTCCACTGAAAGCGGAAAGCCAGGTAGATCAGAATACCGCCCAGCGCCATCAGCATGCCGAGGCCGCCCTGGTCGCGCAGTTCTTCACCGACCTGCGGGCCCACGTACTCGACGCGCTTGACCACAGCCGGGTTGTCGCCACCGACTTTTTGCAGCGCTTCAGCGACTTGATGACCCAGTTGCGGATCCTCACCCGGCATCCGCACCAGCAGATCGGTAGTTGCACCGAAGCTCTGCACGATGGCTTCGTGGTAACCCGACGTAACCAGCTGCTCACGCACCTTGGTGACATCGGCCGGACGCTCGTAGGTCAGCTCGATGAGCGTACCGCCGGTGAAGTCCAGACCCCAGTTCATGCCCTTGGTGGCGACGCTGAACAATGCCAGCGCAGTAAGGAACAATGTGACGCCGAACGCAACGTTGCGAACGCCCATGAAGTTGATTGTACGTAACATGGCAGCCCCTTAAATCCACAACTTCTTGAAGTCACGACCGCCGAAGATCAGGTTGACCATCGCGCGGGTCACCATAATGGCCGTGAACATCGAGGTAAAGATCCCGAGGGACATGGTCACTGCGAAGCCTTTGACCGGGCCGGTGCCCATCGCAAAGAGAATCCCGCCGACCAACAACGTTGTCAGGTTGGCGTCGAGAATCGCGGTGAATGCCCGGCCGAAGCCTTCATTGATTGCCCGCTGTACGGACATGCCCGACGCGATCTCTTCACGAATCCGCGAGAAGATCAGAACGTTGGCGTCGACCGCCATCCCCATGGTCAATACGATACCGGCGATACCCGGCAGGGTCAGCGTTGCACCCAACAGCGACATCAGAGCCAGCAGCAACACCATGTTCACCGTCAGTGCAACAGTGGCGATGATGCCGAAGAAGCGGTAGATAGCCATGATGAACAGCGAGACAAACAGCATGCCCCACAACGATGCATCGATACCTTTGGTGATGTTGTCGGCACCCAGGCTCGGGCCGATGGTGCGCTCTTCAGCGAAGTACATCGGTGCAGCCAGACCACCGGCGCGCAGCAGCAGCGCCAGTTCGGACGACTCGCCCTGGCCGTTCAGGCCAGTGATGCGGAACTGAGCACCCAGCGGTGACTGGATGGTCGCCAGGCTGATGATCTTCTTCTCTTCCTTGAACGTTTGAACCGGCACGTCTTTCTCGACGCCGTTAACCATTTTTTTGACGTAAGTGGTGACCGGACGCTGCTCGATGAAGATCACCGCCATGCTGCGACCGACGTTGCTGCGGGTCGCACGACTCATCAGCTCGCCACCGTGGCCATCCAGACGGATGTTCACTTCCGGCGTGCCTTGCTCGCCGAAGCCAGCCTTGGCATCGGTGACCTGGTCACCCGTGATGATCAAGCCACGCTCGATTTGCGCTGACGGACGATTGCCTTCACGGAACTCGAAGGTTTCGGAAGTGGCTTTCGAAGCGCCCGGCTCAGCCGCCAAGCGGAACTCAAGGTTGGCCGTCTTGCCGAGGATACGCTTGGCTTCGGCGGTGTCTTGCACGCCCGGCAGCTCAACCACGATGCGGTTGGCGCCCTGACGCTGAACGATTGGTTCGGCAACACCCAGCTCGTTGACGCGGTTACGTACGGTGGTCAAGTTCTGCTTGATGGAGTATTCACGGATTTCCGCCAGCTTGGCCGGGGTCATCGCCAGACGCAGTACCGGTTGGCCATTGAGGTCGGCCGGAACAATGTCGAAATCGTTGAAGTTCTTGCGGATCAGCGTGCGGGCTTGCTCGCGGGCTGCTTCATCGGTAAAGCCCAACTGAACGGCACCGTCGATTTGCGGCAGGCTGCGATAGCGCAGTTTCTCTTTGCGCAACAGGCTCTTCACATCGCCTTCGTACACTTTCAGGCGGGCGTCGAGGGCTTTGTCCATGTCCACTTCGAGCAGGAAGTGCACACCACCGGACAAGTCCAGACCCAGCTTCATCGGGTGCGCACCGAGGTTGCGCAGCCATTGCGGGGTTGTTTGCGCCAGGTTCAGTGCAACGACGTAGTCATCACCCAATGCCTTGCGCACGACGTCTTTGGCTGGCAGCTGATCGGCAGCCTTTGTCAGGCGAATCAGACCACCCTTGCCGCTCTCTGCCAAAGTGGCAGCCTTGACTTCGATCCCGGATGCCTTGAGCGCTGCGCTCACACGATCCAGATCAGCCTGATTGACTTGCAGCGCAGTGCTTGCGCCGCTGACCTGAATGGCCGGGTCATCAGGATATAAATTAGGAGCGGAATAAAACAGACCGACCGCCAGCACCGCCAGGATCAGAATGTATTTCCACAGAGGGTATTTGTTCAGCATCACGCCGCCCGCTTATGACGCGGGGCGCCTTGCGCGCCCCGTCGATTGAGTAGAAGTTGAAACTTAGATCGCTTTTAGCGTGCCTTTTGGCAGCGTGGCCGCGATGGCGCCTTTCTGAAACTTCATTTCGATGGTGTCGGAAACTTCCAGAACAACGAAATCGTCTGCCACTTTAGTGATCTTGCCGGCGATACCACCGGTGGTCACAACTTCGTCGCCTTTCTGCAGGCTGCCGAGCAGGTTCTTCTGCTCTTTGGCGCGCTTGGCCTGTGGACGCCAGATCATCAGGTAGAAGATGACCAGGAAACCGACCAGGAAAATCCACTCAAAACCACCACCCATTGGGCCTGCCGCAGGTGCAGCAGCGTCAGCCATGGCATTAGAGATAAAAAAGCTCATTTAGCACTCCAGTTGCAAATGTTGAATCTTGGGGTCAGAAAACTCAGTCCAAAGGCGGAACAGCAAGCCCGCGTTTGGCGTAGAAGGCATCGACAAAGGCGGCCAATGTACCCTGTTGAATAGCCTCGCGCAAACCAGCCATAAGCACCTGGTAATGGCGCAAATTGTGGATGGTATTCAACATGCTACCCAGCATTTCGCCGCACTTGTCCAGATGGTGCAGATAAGCACGGGAGAAGTTCTGGCAGGTGTAGCAATCGCAGGTCGGATCCAGCGGCGAATCATCATGGCGATGGAACGCGTTACGGATCTTCAGCACGCCTGTATCAATGAACAGATGCCCATTGCGGGCATTACGGGTTGGCATCACGCAATCGAACATGTCCACACCGCGGCGCACACCCTCAACCAGATCTTCCGGTTTGCCAACGCCCATAAGGTAACGAGGTTTGTCAGCCGGCATCTGACCTGGCAGGTAGTCGAGCACCTTGATCATCTCGTGTTTCGGCTCGCCCACCGACAGACCGCCGATGGCCAGGCCATCGAAACCGATTTGATCGAGGCCTTCCAGGGAACGCATGCGCAAATCCTGGTGCATACCGCCCTGAACGATGCCGAACAGCGCCGCCGTGTTGTCGCCATGGGCTTCTTTCGAACGCTTGGCCCAGCGCAACGACAACTCCATGGAAATACGCGCGACGTCTTCATCAGCCGGGTACGGCGTGCATTCGTCAAAGATCATCACGATGTCCGAGCCCAGATCACGCTGGACCTGCATCGACTCTTCAGGGCCCATGAACACTTTGGCGCCATCGACCGGAGAAGCGAAGGTCACACCCTCCTCCTTGATCTTGCGCATCGCGCCCAGGCTGAACACCTGAAAACCACCGGAGTCGGTAAGAATCGGGCCTTTCCACTGCATGAAATCGTGCAGGTCGCCGTGCTTCTTGATCACTTCAGTGCCAGGACGCAGCCACAAGTGGAAGGTGTTGCCCAGAATGATTTCCGCGCCGGTCGCGGTGATATCCCGCGGCAGCATGCCCTTGACCGTGCCGTACGTGCCCACCGGCATGAAGGCCGGGGTCTCGACGGTACCGCGCGGGAAGGTCAAACGACCGCGACGAGCCTTGCCGTCAGTGGCCAGCAGTTCAAACGACATACGACTCATACAGTTTCCTCAGGGCCCGATTCTTTAGGGGCAGTCGGCGCAGGATTACGGGTGATGAACATCGCATCACCGTAGCTGAAAAAGCGGTAACCATGCTCCACCGCTGCTTTATAGGCAGCCATGGCTTCGGGATAACCGGCGAACGCCGAAACCAGCATCAACAGCGTGGATTCGGGCAAATGGAAGTTGGTGACCAGAGCATCGACCACATGAAACGGTCGGCCCGGGTAGATAAAGATGTCAGTGTCGCCACTGAACGGCTTGAGCACGCCATCGCGGGCGGCGCTTTCCAGGGACCGCACGCTGGTGGTCCCCACCGCCACCACACGACCACCGCGAGCGCGGCAAGCGGCGACGGCATCGACCACGTCCTGACCGACTTCCAGCCATTCACTGTGCATGTGGTGGTCTTCGATCTTCTCGACCCGCACCGGCTGGAACGTGCCAGCGCCGACGTGCAACGTCACGAACGCCGTCTCGACGCCTTTGGCGGCAATCGCCTCCATGAGCGGCTGATCGAAATGCAGCCCCGCCGTCGGCGCCGCCACCGCGCCCAGGCGCTCGGCGTAGACCGTCTGATAACGCTCGCGGTCCGAGCCTTCATCCGGGCGGTCTATATAAGGAGGCAACGGCATGTGACCGACGCGATCGAGCAGCGGCAACACCTCTTCGGTGAAGCCCAATTCGAACAACGTATCGTGCCGCGCCAGCATTTCTGCCTCGCCGCCGCCGTCGATCAGGATCTTCGAACCCGGCTTCGGCGACTTGCTGGACCGCACATGGGCCAGCACGCGATGACTGTCGAGCACCCGCTCCACCAGGATTTCCAGCTTGCCGCCGGAAGCCTTCTGGCCAAACAGCCGCGCCGGAATCACCCGGGTATTGTTGAACACCATCAAATCGCCCGGGCGCAAATGCTCCAGCAAATCAGTGAATTGACGGTGTGCCAGGGCGCCGCTGACCCCATCCAGGGTCAACAGGCGACTGTTGCGACGCTCGGCCAAAGGGTGGCGAGCAATCAGCGAATCAGGGAGTTCGAAAGTAAAGTCAGCAACGCGCATGATGGGGTTCGTCTAGCAGGGGCCGGAAGTCTAGCCGAAATAGTGAAAATTCTCTATGCACCTGATTGACCGACGGTAATCTCATCTCTATACTTCGCCGCCATTGAGCCCTGATGGCGGAATTGGTAGACGCGGCGGATTCAAAATCCGTTTTCGCAAGAAGTGGGAGTTCGAGTCTCCCTCGGGGCACCAAAATTAAGAAAGGTCTTGCTTTGCAAGGCCTTTTTTTTCGTCTGGCGTAAAAGTGGCGTAACCACCTCACCACTCATCGTCTGCTGCCTTTAAGGAGTTCCGTTTTGGGAAGGAAAGCCGCCCCCCGCGCACTAGCGGAAAAAAAAGTGACGACCTCCCTCTCGGTCCGCACGGATGACATGTGGACGAAAAATCCTGCAGTCATAAAGAAATTTCTGGACGCCAGGCCGCAGTTCGAGCAGCTGTGTAGCGAGGTCGAATACATTCTGAAAAAAAGGTCTCAGCAGCCAACATTGAGACCTCATTTTTGGGATCTAGGGCTAAGACCCTTAATAGTTTTCTAGAAAAATTGAACCGTAAAAGCTACACGGACCCTTTCAACCAGTTAGATGATTTAGCCGGAGTCAGGGTGGTATGCCTATACAATAGCGACATACCTAAAGTCACTGAGATAATACGCACTGAGTTTGAAATAGTCCAAGAGATCGACAAGCGCGAAGAACTTGAAACAAATAAGTTTGGATATATCGGAAATCATTTCATAATCCGCTTAGGCAATAATTACTCGGGCGCGCGATACGATGATCTGCGGACTTTGAGATGCGAAATTCAAGTTCGCACCGTCGTACAGGATGCATGGTCCATAATCCAACATCACATGGTGTACAAAAAAGAGTCGCAAGTCCCATCTAATCTAATACGAAAACTCAATGGACTTGCGGGTTTATTCGAAACTGTAGACGATCAATTCGAATTCATCAGAATGCAGCGTGACATGTATTTGGACAGCGTTCGAGAAAGTAAAAACGCACCAGACAACTTCTTAGAGAACGAACTTAACTACGACAGCCTTGTTGAGTTTGTGCAGTGGCGCTATAACGAAAATCTCGATGAAGATGACCGAGAAATCGTCTCAACAATACTTGACACGCTGAATGAAATCGACATATCAACATTAAAAGACATTGAACTCTTACTCGAGCAAAACCAGAAATTTATTGATCTGGCTGCAGAAATTTACATAAACATCTGTCGAGAAGAGAATCCAGAAGATGATGACTTTATTTGGGGGCCGATTAAAATAGCTGTCGCGATATCCGCCACCCTTGAATGGCGAAGTAAGTTCCCCTGGGGACGTAATTGGAGTAACGCGTTTATTCAAGCTGATAGCCAGCTCTAATGTTTTCACAGACAGCTCCCTCGTTATCACATTTTCACGCAGGTGCTTCTTATAGCTCTCAAGTTGATAACGAGGGTTCGATTCACCCGCTCCAGTAGTTTTAAGGATTTCAGCTCATCTGAAGCCTTGCCCTACCGCAATAGGGGACACTCTGGGGGGACGTTTTCGAGCTCGGGACAGCGGCAATCAAGGTACAGCTTGCCCAGCACCATAAGCTCCTGCAGCAACAACCATGTGACCAGGGTGGCCAGCGGGTGATAGTCGTGTTTGAGAGCCCCGATTTCTCAAGTCCAACCTGAGTGCCCGCGCATCACCCACACCCTCCCTACTGTCTTCTATCAAGACCGACAAGCCCCAGCATAACCGGGCATCGCAGGAGATTGCCGCCTGTGGTACGTTACTGTCGCAATTCGACCGCTGGCCCCCCCTCGGGGCACCAAAATTAAGAAAGGTCTTGCTTTGCAAGGCCTTTTTTTCGCCTGCAAAAAAGCACCTGATACCCCGCCGAGCTGTCGGAATTGGCTTGCTGCCGATTCTTTTGATCTTCGCGCTCTCGGTTGGTACGACAATTTTCAAGGATTCATCCCATGGAACTGCTGCTGGAAACTGTTGCTCTGTTCTGTCTCAAGCTTGCGTATGAGACGGAGGGGTCGAGTCCGATTTTGCGGGGTGATCCGATCATGAGCGATTACGAGCGGGAGGTATTTGGCTTACTGGTGCGCCGGGGTGACGTCGAAGGTATTCAGTGTAGAGTCGCGCACTGCGCAGGTCTGGCGCTTGACGCTATAGACGGGGCTGATACGCCGCTTGGGCGCGAGCTGCGACGGTTGTCAGCTAATGTCAGCAATGCGCAGGCAACGGAGCAGCTACATATGCCGCTCACTGCACTAAAGGATTACTTGAAAGCTATTCAGTGAATAAATGGGTTGAGAGCGAGATTTCTGCCTCTTTACCCCGACTGACACTGGGTAGGTTTTTGGCTCAAATGAAAATGGACCTGTCCACTTTTCCATTGCACCAGCAGGCAACAACGTAAGACTTTTTCGGCATCACAAGGACGTATCAATGCGGCAAATCGCCCTCAGCAACAAGCAACTCAGAGGCATTCCCCGCCGCCTTCGCGCTCTGGAACGCTGGGCCTCCAGTTTTCGCGACGAGTTTCACCCGCGATCCGGACACATGGAGTGCTACACACATTGGAAGATCCCGGTACACGCGGCCTTGGTTCAAGGCCCTCAAGCCAGGATCGAAGTTCAGGCCTTCTGCATTCAGCAACTGCTCGAAGCCGCTAGCCACCTGTCCAACGCTGCTAACCACTCACAGGGCTATTACAGGGTTGCGTGCCTGCTGGTGTGGCCATGGGTTCATCAGAGTGAGGTCACCGTCTTCTATGACCGAGACTATTATCTGGGTTTTCTCGGTGAGACGAACGCTCTCATGCCAGAGCGGATCAGTCATGCTCTTGCGTTGCACACACCAGCGAATTTCATCGAGCACGGGCATGACGTAACTCAACCTGACGATGAGGTCGCAGTACAGTGGTGGTGCATCGGGGAACCGGCCTGACAGCTTTGGCGAGCAGGCGCACTCATAGGGATTGAGGTGAGCTGATAGGCATCGCTTGACCCGAGTGCGTGAGTAAAAAATCTGCCGTCCCCTTCCCTGTAATAAATTGTAGTACCTCTGCGCCCGTCATTCCGACGGCTTTCAAGCAGGACCATAGGCATTGGTGACAATTGAAGGAGACCAGCTTGGAGGAAAACCTAATCGCCAGTATCCTGTTAAGGCAAGCCTGTTCAAAAGTATTGTGAGCCATCTATTAACAGTCTTAAACGCACACAGAGAGAAAACTGGGATGTTGACATCTGAAGAAGAAATACAAGTGCTTGCCGATAAAATAAGGCCGGACCAAACCTTAAATTCAAATTTTGATTTAATTTCAAGCATAAAATTACAAAAAATAGGTTTTACCTATACGAACAATGCGCTAACCACTGAAGTCACAGGCAATATAGATCTCAAAGCTCGCACAATAATAATCCATCCACTTCAAAAGCTTAATGCATCATCAACGCACTGCCTTTCCTACCTCCTAGGCGCAGCAGTATTATTTAACTCAGATGAAATTTCATCCATCTCAGTATTGAAGAACATCATAGATCTCACCCTAACCAAAAATCACTCCATACCAAAAAGTATAATCGAATCTCAAATCAGCTTATTCATAAATTCATTGTTAATGCCCAGACGACTTACAGAAAGGCTCGTAGACCAACTCATGAGCGACTTTGACATAAAAGACCACAACCATGGGCTGATATTCGTAGACTATCAAGAGTGCAACCACACTCAATATGTAAAAATTATTAACAATATTTGCAGCATCATGTCCGTCTCTAGCAACTTTGCGATTAGCCGCCTTACCGAACTAGAAATATTAAAAGACACACGGACACGCAAACCCAAGAATTGGTCAACTTATGTAGACGACCCGAAAAAAGAAACAAACAGAAAAGCCGAAGCACCACGACGGGTATATATTGATCTTGGCGAAGACTTAAACCAAGAGCCCCCTCTCTGACTCAATATTTATACTAGACTGGGAGCATTAAAATGCAGCCTGAACATTACGACTTCGATAACGCCCTGTATCTCCCAGTTAGCGAAAAAACTGTCAATCGCCTAATAGCATCTGGCGAAAATAGCATATTGGACACTCTCTCCAATGCAGAACTCTCTGCAATTCTAGTAATTCAAAATCTCACAGAAATCTATAAAAACAGCAAAAACCACGCATCTGAACAAATACTAAAAAAACTTATAGCATGGGGAAACGAAAGCGCTAGCAAAAAAAACACAAAGCGACTACTAAGTGAAACCAGACGCTTGTTAGACCTACCAAAACTTAAAAACGGACTTAGTATTCTTTCCCAAGCAAAAATCGAGTTGCTTTCAGACAGCCTAGTCGAAGAAGCAGCATATCTACTTCCTAACGGGGATTGGGATACAACCTTCAGAGGAAGGTACTTTAATTTAGCATCATCCTATCGTCATCAAATAGTCACCCCAGGAAATCAGGAATTGTGGCTTTCAGATGCGCAAAATATGATAGTCCGTACTCTGCAGGCAAACACTCATGAACATCTACATATTCAGGGCTATGCAGGTATAGGAAAGAGCTTCCTAATTTCGTCTTTATTGAATTTTCTAAACCTAAGCAAAACTATAGTTCTTGTAAAAAACACCAAAAAACTTAATGAGCTAAAAAAGCGTTCAAAGCTTGAAAAATTCAAACTTTATACATTTGAAGAGTTTTCATTTCGTTTGATCTCAAACAAAATTGATCGTACTTCTCTGCGCAACGCTTACGAGACAAAACAATATACCAACGCAGAGATCGCAAGAAATCTAAATATATCAAGCGTAAAAGAACTCAATGAAAACCAGGTAGTTTCTATATGCATGGAAACGATAAACTCATATTGCTTATCTGACGACTACAGCCTAAAAGACAAGCACTTACCTAACATTGAAAACTATCTTTCACAGATAGACAGAACAGCACTACTTGAGTATTCTATCCGGATCTGGCAAGCCATTGACCCATCTCATATCGGCCCGTTGGCTTTACCATTCAACGGGTTTAGCGTAGTAAAAAAAGCGTCCTTGCTTGGATGCACCGTGCACCCAAGCATTACCCACATACTCATAGATGAAAGCCATGACCTTCCTCCATCTCTTTTGAAAATACTTGAACGTGGTCCTCAATGCCTGATAACTCTAGGCGACGAATATCAGCGATTAACCGGAAAACCAACAAAACGTGGTCTAGAGGTGCGTCAAAAGGAAGCCACGCAATCTGTAAGAACCGGGAAAAAGATGGAACAAGTTCTTAACCCATTAATTTACGCACACCCGAACAAGCTGAAACTGCCCTTTGAGGGAGCCAAAGATACCACATTAAATATTTACCACTATGACATGGCTAATTTACCACCACCCCCTACTACAATATTAGTTGCTAGCCGATGGGGTATGCTTCTTTGGTTTTGGTCACTCAACGATTCCGGGCACTATGCTTCCTTTATGGGAGATAGCGCTGCTAATTTTTCTCAGTTTGCCCATGATTGCCTTCGTCTTTTCCGCGATGACACACCATCCACACATTCAGACTTAGTCCATTATCCAAACTGGAACTTATTATCTTTAGATCTTAGCAGCGACGAGTCATTTCGCGCAGTAGAAAGAACACTACAAAATGGATATAAGGTTGCAGACCTAACTACCACATTCAACAAGTCCGGCAAGAGCCTAGGAAACTCATATACATTGGCATTAGCTGAAGAAATCGGAAACATGGAGTTCAACAGCGTGATAATCGCAAACGATTTGATGCCCGACTGCCCACCAAAAGATGGTTATGAACTGGACCGAAGAATATCTACTTTATACACGGCCATTTCCAGAGCGATACAAGAACTATATTTACCTATTGATATTGAAGAGTGGCTCGCAAACTACCGGGTCGCCGGGCTCTATATTCCAGCAAAAAAAAGCTATTAGTTTTATGAGCGTAGCTTTCGAGGTTGCATGAAGCGGGTCTGCGCGATAACCTTTGGCCGTCGCTGCCAATTCAGCGACCGGGTGTGGAAACCCGTGTAATTCAAGGCGCAACAGCGCCCCCATCACGTCTGCCGGCGCTTTTTTTATGCCTGCGGCGTGAGTTATGGCGGCTGTGCGTGGGACGTCTTCGGGCGTGCCGGTTTCCTTGATTCCCGGTTTTCCACCCTGCGCACAGCTGTCACCCATTCGTGTGGAAACGAATGTGGCAGCTCCCCATATCAAGGAGTCTGATAATGCGCAGCATCAATCCGTACAAAACTTGGCTTTTCCCTCTACGCAATTCCCTATCGCGTAACACCCCACCGTTCACCCTCTCCCACCGCATCTCCGTCATCGGAGGTGGCAAATGACCGATCAACCAGAACTCGAAACCATCGGCCTAACCCCCGCCATCTACTGCGCGGATCAACCACTCTTCCACGTCACTCGCGGCGTTCCCCTCGGCGATGCGTTATCAATGGCTTCTGACTTTCTGTTCCTCGCCAAGAAGCTGACCGAAGATGCTGCTTACGCCAGAGACACCGACCGCCATGCTTGGGCCGCGCATTATTTGACGGCGATGAGTAAGGCGGTGGTGGATGATGCGGTGAAGGTGCTGAATCGGGATCGGGATAATGAGATGGCGTCTAAGCGAGCGGGGGCGAAGGCTGAAGCTTAGTGTTTGAAGCCTGGGGGGTGTGGGTGGCTTGCGATAGTGGCAGCTGATTCAGCATTTATGTTGACTGGGCTGGCGCTTTCGCGGTATCCGCTCCACGAACCCCACATTCCAAGCGAATAGCTGACAACGGATGCTGTACTCCCGATTTCCATCAGGAGCCCATCACCATGATGCGTCCCAATGCCAGTGTTGAAAAAGTGTACCTCTACCCCAAACCGGTGGACTTTCGAAAGTCCATCGACGGCCTGGCTGCGCTGGTCGAACTGGATATCAAAGTCGCGGTGTTTGACCCCGTGCTTTTCGTTTTTCTGAATCGCCACCGCAACCGCGTCAAGGTGTTGTATTGGGAGCGCAACGGCTTCTGCCTTTGGCTCAAGCGTCTGGAGTCCGAGCGGTTCAAAACTTCACCCGATGAACTGGATGAGGCCATCGTGCTGACGGTGCAAGAACTGAACTGGTTACTGGATGGGTTTGACCTCTGGCGCAACCGGCCGCACAAGGTTTTGACTCCAAGGTTTGTTGCCTGACGGGTATAATCCAGGGCATGCGACCATTGCCCGAAAACCTTCCTGACGATCCTGTACTGCTCAAACAGATGCTGCTTGAGAGTTACGAAGCACGCTCGCGCGAGCAGGAAGTCAAAGACGCTTACGCCACCCACATTGTTGATCTGAAAGAACAGATCAAGCTGTTGCGTGACCGTATCTTCGGGCGCAAATCCGAGCAGACGGTCGAGCCCAACACACCGCAACTGGCACTGTTCAACGAGCCCGAAAGCGAGCCGATGCCTTCAGTCGGCGACGCTGACGAAGAAGTCGTTGCTCCGACTCTACGCCGTGGTAAGCGCAAACCCTTGTCGGCTGATCTGCCGCGTATCGAAGTCATCCACGAACTGCCCGAACACGAACTGACCTGTGCCTGCGGTTGCCGCAAGCATGTGATCAGTGAAGAAACCAGCGAACAGCTGGACATCGTGCCGATGCAGATCCGCGTGATCAAACATATCCGCAAGGTTTACGGCTGCCGTGGCTGTGAAACAGCGCCGGTCACCGCCGACAAGCCCGCTCAATTAATCGAAAAGAGCATGGCCAGTCCAAGCGTGTTGGCGATGCTGCTGACCACCAAGTATGTCGATGGCTTGCCGCTGCATCGTTTTGAAACGGTGCTAAGCCGACATGGCATAGAAATCCCGCGCCAAACGCTGGCCCGCTGGATTATCCAGTGCGGCGAACATCTGCAACCGTTATTGAATCTGATGCGCGAGCGGTTGCTGGAAAGTCCGGTCATCCACTGCGATGAAACCCGCGTCCAGGTACTCAAAGAGCCGGATCGAGACCCGACCAGCCAATCCTGGATGTGGGTGCAAGCAAGCGGCCCGCCGGATCGCAAAGTCGTGCTGTTCGACTACACCTCCAGCCGTGCGCAGGACGTACCGCTGCGTCTGCTGGAAAGTTATCGCGGCTACGTCATGACCGACGATTACGCAGGCTATAACGCGCTGGCGTTGCAGCCGGGCGTGGAACGTCTGGCGTGCATGGCTCATGTACGTCGCAAGTTCGTGGAAGCACAGAAAGTGCAGCCCAAGGGCAAGACCGGGCGTGCCGATATCGGGCTGACGATGATCAACAAGCTGTATGGCATCGAGCGTGAGCTGAAAGACGTCAGCGACGAGCAGCGATTTATCGGTCGGCAGGAAAAGAGCTTGCCGATCCTCGCCCAGTTGAAAAGCTGGCTGGATAAAACGCAGTCCCAAGTGACACCGCAAAGCGTGCTGGGTAAAGCGGTTAATTATCTGGCGAGCAACTGGCTTCGGCTGGAGCGTTACGTTGAAGCTGGTTTTTTACCTATCGACAACAACGCGGCGGAGCGTGCAATAAAGCCGTTTGTGATTGGGCGCAAGGCCTGGCTGTTCAGCGATACACCCAAAGGCGCCACCGCCAGTGCGCAGATCTATAGCTTGGTCGAGACCGCCAAAGTCAACGGCCAAGAGCCCTATACGTGGCTGCGCCACGTACTTGAGCGCTTGCCGCATGCCTCGTCGGTGGAAGACTACGAAGCCTTGCTGCCGTGGAACTGCTCACCGGAAATGCCACGGTAAACGAGAGGCCCACCTGGCGATAGGTGTGCTTCATGGATCGGATACCTTTCGCGGGCAAGCCCGCTCCCACAGGGATTGCAGTGAGCTGACAGGCATTATTTCGCCCGACTAGGTGGTTGGGTTGTCATTGCGGTGCATCTTCAGCATTGATGGTGGCTGGGCTGGCGCTTTCGCGAGCAGGCTCGCTCCCACAGGGGTTTTGTGGGGTGATTGGGATTTGGCCCGAGGTTTTTTGGGGCTTTTTATTATTTGGCTCGGGGTGATTGGCTTTCGGTTTACAGCGGGATAGATCAACGCGTCTGCACCCTGAATTGCCCACGAGTCTGATGCTGTTTCTGACCTGTAATGCTTGCTATACATCAGCCATCGACAGGCCCTCAGGGCATTAGGCCGGTGAGTGAACGCCCGCACCCCACTCATCTAGACTTAATGGATAGTCGTAGGCAGAACCGAACACGTCGCTTTGGTGCAGTTCAATCAAAAGCAGCGTGGCAAGCTGCCCTTTATGCCCAGTAGAGGTGCGGCGAAGACCGCGCCGGGCACAACAAGATGCCCGCCAAGGGTGCCCTGGCCACCGGCCTGAAATTGCCACGATACCGTGACGTGGTGTGAATGCCGCAGCCGACACTTTCGGACGACCGACAACCGCCTGGTTTGTCCGTGACCGTGAGGATTGCTGAATGCCTGATGAGATGTTGCACCTGCCGATGGTCAACAGTCTGCTGGAGCGCCACAAGGGCTCCCCCGGCGCGCTATTGCCCATTCTTCATGAGATTCAGGCGGGCATCGGTTACATCCCCGATGCTGCCATCCCCGAGATTGCCCACGCCCTCAACCAGAGTCAGGCCGAGATTCGCGGGGTGATCAGCTTCTACCATGACTTTCGTACTGCGCCTCCGGCCCGGCATATTCTGCGTCTGTGCCGGGCTGAGTCCTGCAAGAGTCGCGGCGCCGAGCAGCTCGCGGCGCAGTTGCGCGAACGTCTGCAACTGGACGATCACGGCAGTAGCGCCGACGGCAGCATCAGTTTGCGTCCGGTGTATTGCCTCGGCGCTTGTGCCTGCTCGCCGGCTCTGGAGCTGGATGGTCAGGTACATGCGCGGCTGAGTGCCGAGCGTCTTGATGCCTTGCTCGACGCTTGCCGGGAGGACGCATGATGCCGGCTCTTTATTTGCCCGCTGATTCGCTGGCCCGTGCCGTGGGTGCCGATGAGGTGGCCTTGGCCCTTGCGAATCAAGCCAGGGAAAGCAATCTGGACCTGCAACGCACGAGTTCTCGTGGCCTGTATTGGCTGGAACCGATGCTGGAAGTGGACACCCCACAAGGTCGTATCGGTTTCGGCCCGCTGACCGCTGCCGATGTGCCGTCCGTGATCGAGGCGCTGCAAGGCGAGCCGTCCGCTCATCCACTGGCGTTGGGGCTGGTCGAGGAGTTGCCTTATCTGAAGACGCAGCAACGCCTGCTGTTCGCCCGCGCCGGTATTACCCGGCCGCTGTCGCTGGACGATTACCGGGCCCACGGCGGCTTCGAGGGATTGACCCGGGCCGTCGCGCTGGGCGGCGAGCAGACCGCGACCGCGGTGTTCGATTCGGGCCTGCGTGGCCGTGGCGGCGCGGCGTTCCCCGCCGGGATCAAATGGCGCACGGTACGTGCTACCCAGGCGGCGCAGAAATACATTGTGTGCAACGCCGACGAAGGCGACTCCGGCACCTTCGCCGACCGCATGTTGATGGAAGGCGACCCCTTCCTGCTGATAGAAGGCATGGCCATTGCCGGCATCACCG
The DNA here is from genome assembly GCF_054898105.1 of Pseudomonas sp. MDT1-17. Classification (NCBI taxonomy): domain Bacteria; kingdom Pseudomonadati; phylum Pseudomonadota; class Gammaproteobacteria; order Pseudomonadales; family Pseudomonadaceae; genus Pseudomonas; species Pseudomonas sp. MDT1-17. Next base: position 5,470,955 of record NZ_JBUBVM010000001.1, read on the forward strand.
TCGGCGCCACTTATGGCTACATTTATGTGCGCTCGGAATATCCACAGGCTGTGGCCACGTTGCGCGAGGCGCTGGACATTGCCCGGTCCAACGGGTACCTCGGCGCGAATGTCGGCGGTAGCGGCCAGGCCTTCGATATGGAAGTGCGCGTCGGTGCCGGCGCTTACATCTGTGGTGAGGAAACCGCGCTGCTGGACTCGCTCGAAGGCAAGCGCGGGATTGTCCGCGCCAAGCCGCCGATCCCTGCCTTGAAGGGTTTGTTTGGCCTGCCGACGCTGGTGCACAACGTGCTGACCCTGGCCTCGGTGCCGCTGATTCTGGCCAAGGGCGCGCAGTTCTATCGCGATTACGGCATGGGACGCTCCCTCGGCACGATGCCCTTCCAGCTGGCGGGCAATATTCGTCATGGTGGTTTGGTGGAACGGGCCTTTGGCCTGACCCTGCGGGAACTGGTGGAAGACTACGGTGGTGGCACCGCGAGTGGCCGACCGCTGAAAGCCGCTCAGGTCGGCGGCCCGCTCGGTGCCTGGGTGCCGCCGTCGCAATTCGACACGCCGCTGGATTACGAAGCCTTCGCCGGCATCGGCGCGATGCTCGGTCACGGTGGTGTGGTGGTGGCTGACGACAGCCTGGACATGGCCCACATGGCGCGCTTCGCCATGCAGTTCTGCGCCGAGGAATCCTGTGGCAAATGCACCCCCTGCCGCATCGGCTCGACCCGGGGCGTTGAGGTGATCGACCGTCTGCTGGCCGCGCCTGACCAGAACGGTCGCGATGAGCAGGTGATCATCCTCAAGGACCTGTGCGACACCCTGCAATACGGTTCGCTGTGCGCGTTGGGCGGCATGGTCTCCTTTCCGGTAGCCAGCGCCCTCAAGCACTTCCCCGCCGACTTCGGCCTGCAAGCCTCGGAGGCCGACCAATGATCACTCTCTTCGACCCGAAAACCGATATCGATCTGGGCACCCCGGCCCGCGAGAGTCAGGTTCAAGTCACCCTGAACATCGATGGCCGCAGCATCAGCGTGCCCGAAGGCACTTCGGTGATGCGCGCCGCCGCGCTGCTGGGCACCACCATTCCCAAACTGTGCGCCACCGACAGCCTGGAAGCCTTCGGCTCCTGCCGCATGTGCCTGGTGGAGATCGACGGCATGCGCGGCTACCCGGCCTCCTGCACCACGCCGGTCACTGAAGGCATGAGCGTGCACACCCAGACGCCGAAGCTCGCCACCCTGCGTCGCAACGTCATGGAGCTGTACATCTCCGATCACCCGCTGGACTGCCTGACTTGCTCGGCCAACGGCAACTGCGAGCTGCAAACCGTCGCCGGTCAGGTCGGCCTGCGGGAGGTGCGTTACGGCTATGAAGGCGACAACCATCTGGCCGACGTGAAGGACACGTCCAACCCCTACTTCGACTTCGACCCGAGCAAGTGCATCGTCTGCAACCGCTGCGTGCGCGCCTGTGAAGAAACCCAAGGCACCTTTGCCCTGACCATTACCGGGCGCGGTTTCGAATCCCGGGTCGCGGCCGCCGGTGGCGAGAACTTCCTCGACTCGGAATGCGTGTCCTGCGGCGCCTGTGTGCAAGCCTGTCCCACCGCGACGCTGATGGAAAAAAGCGTGGTCGAACTGGGTCAGCCAGAACGCAGCGTGATCACCACCTGCGCCTATTGCGGCGTGGGTTGCTCGTTCCGCGCCGAGATGAAAGGCGACAAGCTGGTGCGCATGGTTCCGGACAAGAACGGCCACGCCAACCACGGCCATTCCTGCGTCAAAGGGCGCTTTGCCTGGGGCTACGCGACTCACCCGGATCGCATCACCACACCGATGATCCGCAAACACATCAACGACCCTTGGCAGGAAGTCAGCTGGGATGAAGCGGTGACCTACGCCGCCAGCGAATTCCGCCGACTGCAGCAAACCTACGGCCGCGACTCCATTGGCGGCATCACCTCCAGCCGCTGCACCAACGAAGAAACCTATCTGGTGCAAAAACTGGTGCGTGCCGCCTTCGGCAACAACAACGTCGACACCTGTGCGCGAGTCTGCCACTCGCCGACCGGCTATGGCCTGAAACAAACCCTGGGCGAGTCCGCCGGCACCCAAAGTTTCGACTCGGTGATGCAGGCCGACGTGATCCTGGTGATGGGCGCCAACCCCAGCGACGCCCACCCGGTGTTCGCCTCCCAGCTCAAACGCCGCCTGCGTGAAGGCGCGCGGCTGATCGTCATCGACCCACGACGCATTGATCTGGTGGACTCGGTGCATGCCCGCGCCGAACTGCACCTGGCGCTGCGCCCGGGCACCAATGTCGCCATGCTCAACGCCCTGGCCCACGTCATCGTCACCGAAGGCCTGCTCGACCAGGCCTTTATCGACGCCCGTTGCGAGGGCAGCGATTTCGCCCGCTGGAGCGAGCTCGTCAGCCGCGCAGAAAACTCGCCGGAAGCCCTTGGCCCGATCTGCGGCGTAGAACCTGCCGACATCCGTGCCGCCGCCCGCCTGTATGCCACCGGCGGCAATGCCGCGATCTACTACGGTCTGGGCGTTACCGAGCACAGTCAGGGCAGCACCGCGGTCATGGGCATCGCCAACCTGGCCATGGCCACCGGCAACATCGGCCGCGAAGGCGTGGGCGTGAACCCGCTGCGGGGGCAGAACAACGTTCAGGGCTCCTGCGACATGGGCTCCTTCCCCCACGAGCTGCCCGGCTACCGGCACATCTCCAACGAGGTGGTACGGGCGCAATTCGAACAGGCCTGGAACGTCACCCTGCAACCTGACCCGGGCCTGCGCATCCCCAACATGTTCGAAGCAGCGCTGGGTGGCAGCTTCAAGGGCTTGTATTGTCAGGGTGAAGACATCGCCCAGAGCGATCCGAATACCCAGCACGTCACCGCAGCGTTGTCGGCCATGGAGTGCGTGGTGGTGCAGGACATTTTCCTCAACGAAACCGCCAAGTTCGCCCACGTGTTTCTGCCGGGCAGCTCGTTCCTGGAAAAAGACGGTACCTTCACCAACGCCGAGCGGCGCATCTCCCGGGTGCGCAAGGTCATGGAGCCTCTGGGCGGCAAGGCCGACTGGGAAGGCACCGTGGCCCTGGCCAACGCTTTGGGCTACCCGATGCACTACACGCATCCGTCGCAAATCATGGATGAAATTGCCAGCCTGACGCCGACCTTCACCAACGTCAGCTACGCCGAACTGGATCGCCACGGCAGCCTGCAATGGCCGTGCAACGCTGCGGCACCGGACGGCACGCCGACCATGCACATCGACGAATTCGTGCGCGGCAAGGGGCGTTTCATGCTCACCGGCTACGTGCCCACCGAAGAAAAGGTCAACAATCGCTATCCGCTGCTGCTGACCACCGGGCGCATCCTCAGCCAGTACAACGTCGGCGCCCAGACCCGGCGTACCGAAAACGTCGCCTGGCACGATGAAGACCGCCTGGAAATCCACCCGACCGACGCCGAGAGCCGTGGCATCAACGAAGGTGACTGGGTCGGCATCGGCAGCCGCGCCGGCCAGACCGTACTGCGTGCGCGGGTCACCGAACGGGTCGCCCCGGGCGTGGTGTACACCACCTTCCACTTCCCTGAATCGGGGGCTAACGTCATCACCACCGACAACTCCGACTGGGCCACCAACTGTCCGGAGTACAAGGTCACCGCCGTGGAAGTCAGCCGCGTTTACCACCCTTCCGAGTGGCAAAAACGCTATCAGGCGTTCAGCGACGAACAGGACCGTTTGCTCAAAGACCGCCGCCAGGCGCGTGGCGTTAAAGCGGAGGTGCGCCGATGAGCACTGACAACCTGATCAAAATGGTCAACCAGATCGCTCAGTACTTCGCCAGTGAACCGGACCAGCAACAGGCCGTGCTCGGCGTGCGTAATCATCTGCAGATGTACTGGACGCCCGGCATGCGCAAGGAGTTGCTGGCCTGGCAGACAGAGCATCAGGGGGCAGAGTTGCACCCTTTGGCGCAGGCCGCGGTCAGTGGGGCGGGCTGGGAGGCTTAGGTTCACACACGATCCCTTGGGATAAGCCCCGAGCTCTTTCGTAATGCTGTTCACTTAAGGTTGGGTACATATCCGTTTCTGCGTTCACGGCGGTTAGCGGTTTCGCTTTTACAGCGAGTCACTTGGAACAGCCCCAAGTAACCAAGGGCTTTTGCCCCGCCATTCGGTGCCTCGCCTAGGCTCGGCATGCCCTCACTCCGGCATTGCTCCGGGGACCCGCCGCCATCGGCCATCCATGGCCGGGGGCGGCTACCGCGGCATCCTTGCCGCGGTGCCCCTCTGCACAACGTCTGCGTTCGGCCTCTGGGAAAGGGGCGGCAGATCTGGAGCCAAAGCAAAGCAACAGCAACGGCAAGATCAAAAGATCGCAGCCTCGCTTCGCTCGACAGCTCCTACAGGGAAATGCGGTCACTTGAAGCCAGGCCGGCCGGTAGGCCGCCTTGCTTTGGCTTTTGCGGTGCACGCCCCCTCGAGAGGCCGAGTGGAGGTTCTGCGCAGTGGGCAACCCGGCATGGATGCCGGGTTAGCCGCCCCCGGCCATGGATGGCCGATGGCGGCGGGCCCACGGAGCAGGACCGGAGCGAGGGCATGCCGAGCCTAAGCGAGGCACCGAACGTCAGGGGCAAGAGCCCTTGGTTACTTGGGGTTGGGCGGCATTCCGTATTTCCAAGTGACCCGCTGTAAAAGCGGAACCATAGGCGGTCGTGACCGCAGCAACGGATATGTACACGATCAACAAAAGCCAGGTCGGTCGGCCGCCTCGCTTTTGCTCTTGCTCCACCGCCCCCTCGCTACGCATATGTGTGTGTGTGCCTGGAAACATCAAGCTTAAGTGAACAGCATTACGAGCTCTTTCGGGGCTTTCAATGGTGCAGTGCTTGGCGGAACGGGCGGCCGGTTGTCGCCTTGACTGTCGGATTCAAGCCAGTTGCCATTCATTGACATCAACTGCGTTATCATCCCGCGCCTCTCTGTTCCAAGCACCCGGATGTCCATGTCTTTGCCTATGCCAGACGATCATCAATCCCTGCCTCCTGTCCTGGTCGGGCCGTTGTTGCGGCGGCTGGAGCCCTCGCGTCTGGTGATGTGGCTGGTGGGGTCGCGGGCGTTGTCGCTGACGTTGCGTCTGCAAGATCGCGACGATATCCACCTCGACGCGAGTCAGTGCACGATCATTGCGGTGGGCACCCAGGCCTTTGTTCATTTGATCGATGTGCCGCTGGACGTCGCCCTGCCCTGCGACACGTTTATCGAATACGACCTGCTGATTGATGACGCTGGCGCAGGCGCAGGCGCAGGCATCGCCGATTGGGCCCCGCACTTGTTGTATGGCGACGCCCGTTGCCCAAACTTCGTCCTGCGTAAACAGGTCGATCAACTGCTGCATGGTTCTTGCCGCAAACCTCACCATCCGGTCCCGGACGGCTTGCTGTGTGTCGATCGTTTGCTGGAGACCGAACCGGACGTGCACAAACGTCCGGCGCTGTTGATGATGAGTGGCGATCAGGTGTACGCCGACGATGTCGCAGGCCCCATGCTGCGGGCCATCCATGCCTTGATCGCGCGGCTGGGATTGTTCGGCGAATACCTCGAAGGTGCGGTGGTCAGCGACAGCGCCAAGCTCTACGAGGATCCCGCCAGTTATTACCATCGTGCGGATTTGTTACCGGCGCTGAAGAGCAACGAAACCCTGCGCGAGCGATTTTTCGGCGGGGTGCGTAAGCCGATTTTCACCAGCAGCAGTGCCGACAATCATCTGGTGACGTTCGCCGAGGTCATGGCCATGTACCTGCTGGTGTGGTCTCCGACGCCCTGGACGTTGATCGCTCCAAAACCGCCAAAATTGATTCCCGAAAGACGCGAGCGTTATGCGCTTGAGCAAACGCGCATCGATGATTTCAAGGCCGGCCTGGGTGGTGTCGCCCGAGCGTTCGCGCATCTGCCGTGCCTGATGATTTTCGATGATCACGATATTACCGATGACTGGAATCTTTCCGCGCAATGGGAGGAAACGGCCTACGGTCATCCGTTCTCCAAGCGCATCATCGGCAACGCGCTGATTGCTTATATGGTGTGTCAGGGCTGGGGCAACAACCCGGATGCATTCGACAGTGTGCTGGAAAAAACCCGTTTATTGAGTGCCACCGCGCAGGACCATTACCTCGACAGCGACGTTCAGGACGGCTTGATCGATGAGCTGCTGAGGTTTCAGAACTGGCATTACGTGCTGCCCACTAGCCCGGCCATCGTCGTGCTCGATACCCGCACCCGGCGCTGGCGCAGTGAGATGACCCTCAAGCAGCCTTCGGGTTTGCTGGACTGGGAAGCCCTCAGCGAACTGCAACAGGATCTGCTCGATCACCCGTCGGCGATCATCGTTTCACCGGCGCCGATCTTCGGCGTCAAACTGATCGAAACGATACAGCGGGTCTTCAGCTGGTGTGGCTACCCTCTGCTGGTGGACGCCGAAAACTGGATGGCCCATCGCGGAGCGGCCCAGGTGATCCTGAACATTTTCAGACACTCGCGCACACCCGGTAACTACGTGGTGCTGTCGGGTGATGTGCATTATTCCTTCGTCTACGAAGTACTGATCCGACACCGCAAGGCCGGCCCACGAATCTGGCAGATCACCAGCAGCGGCATCAAAAACGAATTCCCGCCCGCGCTGCTCGAATGGTTCGACCGCCTCAATCGCTGGCTCTACTCGCCGCGTTCACCGCTGAACTGGCTGACCAAACGCCGGCGCATGCGCATTGTTCCGCATGTCCCGGAACATGCTGAAGCGGGTGAACGGCTGTGGAATTCGGCGGGGATCGGGCAGGTGTTCTTTAATGAAAAAGGACAGCCGCAGGAAATTTATCAGCACAACTCAAACGGTTCGCCGAAGACGCGGATGGTTGCGCCTGAAAACGAAGACTGAAATGACGAGTCACCATGAACCTCACTCGAACCCTGATCATCGGCAATTCCGGCTCCGGCAAGAGTTGGCTGGCTAAACGATTGGCTGAACAACTTCACACTCCGTGGACCGATCTCGATTTGATTTATTGGGAGTCAGACGAATGCAGCATCGCCCGCCCACGCGCCGAAGCACTGGGAATGGCGCGGATCGCAGCAGGTGAAGAGCGTTGGGTGATCGAGGGTGTTTACGGCTGGATCGTCAGCGAACTTATCCATTGCTCTACGACATTGATTTGGCTGTGTGTGGAAGACGAAAACTGCGTCGCCAATATTCGCCAGCGAGAACACCAACAGGACGACGACACGTTGCTGATAGCGTTGCTGGAATGGGCCGGCAGTTACCGTACCCGCGAAGACTCCAGTGGATTTTCCGCCCATCAACGCCTTTTTGAAGGGTTCAGCGGTTCAAAAATCAAACTCAGGGATCGAACCGAAATCACAACATTTGCGAACACCCTGCTACACGCCGACTAATCACACTGTGGAAAGCACTTTATCGCTTCCCTTTTCACGCCCACAAACCTGAGCCATGCGAGCACCAAAAACTTGGGGGCCAGGGGATGGCGTGTGAATCGGATCGGGATTACATCGATCACGGAAACGTCTCGAAGAATCTTCGGCGATACTCAGTACAAAGGTAGATGCATCGTCTGCGTAACGACCACTCGTAGGTATCACCTTGTCATCCTGTACTCATTTCTGTACGTTCTTTGCATCGAGCGAGGACTACAACATGCAAACCATCAACTACACCACAGCACGTGCACACCTTGCCGAAACCATGGATCGGGTCAATGAAGACCGCGCCCCACTGTTGGTCACTCGCCAGAAAGGCAAACCCGTGGTGATGATGTCTCTGGCGGAGTACAACGCTCTCGAAGAGACTGCCTATCTGCTTCGCTCCCCTGCTAATGCTGAACGCCTGATAAAATCGATCGGCAACCTGCGGGCAGGGAAAACCAAAACCAGGCAACTCATCGAAGAATGAATATCGAGTTTACTCCTGAAGGTTGGGAAGACTATCTGTGGTTCCAACAAAACGATAAGGCAGGACTCAAGCGAATCAACCTGCTGATCAAATCAATCCAGCGCGAGCCGTTCGATGGACTCGGAAAACCTGAACCGCTCAAACACAACTTGAGCGGCTTCTGGTCACGCCGAATCACTGCCGAGCATCGCTTGGTCTACACGGTCGAGGACGGTGGCATTCGCGTCGTGATGTGTAGATACCACTACTGAGATAAATCTCGGGCCATGCTCACCGCCCGGCAAACCCCTCTCACAATCATCTCAACTTCCCGCTCATCAATCGTCAGCGGTGGCAGCAAGCGAATGGTCTTGCCACGTGTCACGTTGATCAGCAAACCGTGATCCCGTGCACCGATCAGGGTCAGGTCGCGAATCGGCTGTTTGAGTTCGATGCCAATCATTAATCCCTGTCCACGGATCGCCAATACGTTCGGGTCGTCCGCCAATTCGATGCGCAATCTGGCGAGCAAGCGCTCGCCCTGAAGTTTGGCGTTTTCCAGTAGCCCTTGTTCTTCGATGATCTCCAGCACGGTGCAACCGACCCGGCAGGCCAGTGGATTGCCGCCGAAGGTGCTGCCGTGACTACCGGGGGTGAAGAGGTCGGCGGCTTTGCCCCGAGCCAGGCAGGCGCCGATGGGAATGCCGTTGCCCAGCCCTTTGGCCAGCGTCATGACGTCCGGAACGATGCCTTCGTGCTGAAAAGCAAACCACTGGCCAGTGCCGCCGATGCCAGTCTGGATTTCGTCGAGCATCAGCAGCCACGAGCGCCGACAGCAGAGTTCGCGAATGGCTTTCAGGTAACCGGGCGGGGCCGGTTTCGACGTGGCGTTTCGCCTGGGCAATACCGAGGAGACCCACTTGATAGCCCGCCCACTCCTCACAGTTCGGCAGGACTGCATCAAGCGGCGCGAACCGGTATGGGCATCGTGGTGTTGCCTGATGCGTTGATGGAGCAAGATCTCAAGGACGGAAAACTGGTGGCAGTGATGCAGGATTACCTGCCGCCGAGCCGACCGATGAACCTGTTGTATGCCCAGGATCGCTACCGTTTGCCAAAACTGCTTAGTTTCGTCGACTTTGCCTTGCAGAGATGGGGTAAGCACTAGCCGGCTCAATACGCCATCGACTAATCTCCTCGACTGGCGGGTCACGTTGATATCTGGGCGACAGGGAGAGCGGAGATGAGTGAGGCGTCGAATATCGAGCCGTTGAAGTTCAATCTGTCGGATTTGAACGAAGACATGCTGCACACCATTCTGGAACTGGTCAGCGATGGCATCTGGGACTGGAACGCCAACACAGGGTTCGTCTATCGCAACCCCAGGTGGTACGAGATGCTCGGCTACCCGCCTCACTCCCTGGATAACAACGTGTTGACTTGGGAAAACGTGATCCATCCCGACGATTACCGGCAAGTCATGGTGTTGTTCGATGACTACCTGTGTCAGCGAGCGCCCGGCTATCAGGCCGAGTATCGCTGCCGCATGCAGGATGGCAGCTATATCTGGATCGAAGACCGTGGCTACGTCTTGGCAAGAAATGCCGACGGCTCAGTGGCGCGGATGGTCGGCGCACACCGCAGCATCGATGACAAGAAGCGCCTGTTCGAAGCGCTTGAACGGCGCAATCAATCCCTTGAAGCTATCGTTGAAGAGCGCACCCGGGAGCTTTCCAGAGTCAATCTGCAGCTACAACTTCAACTCGAAGAAAACCGCGAAGTGGCAGAAACCGACGCACTGACATCGATCGCCAATCGCTATCGCCTGGAAAAAGTCCTGCCCCAGGAATGCGATCGCGCCCAGCGCTTTCGGCAGCCACTGTCGCTGATTGCCATGGACATCGACGACTTCAAGTGCATCAACGATCACTATGGCCACGCGCTGGGTGATGCGGCATTGGTGCAAGTGGTAGAAAGCGTGAAGCACTGCGTGCGTGAAGGCGATCTGCTCGCGCGTTGGGGCGGAGACGAGTTCATCATGCTCCTTCCCAATACACCACTCGCCGACGCCCGGACCCTCGCCGAGAAAATCCGTCACGGGCTTGCAGGCTTGCTGCCGATCGGGGACTTTCAAGTGACCATGAGTTTTGGCGTGGTTCAGCGCTTTGAAGAAGAACAACAGACCGGGTTGCTGACCAGGGCCGATCAAGCGCTGTATCGGTCGAAGTTCGCGGGCAAGAATGTGATTTCCGGTTAAGGGCTATGCCCTTCACCTCTCACATCCCCGACTTCACCAACACCGGTTTCTCCTGATACCGATCCGGATACAGCTTCTTCAACTGTGCGACCTTCGGTAGATCGTTGATCACGATGTAGGGATAGGTCGGATGCTCGGTCAGAAAATCCTGATGTTCCTCCTCCGCCGGGTAGAAACCGTTGTAGGTTTCCAGCTTGGTGACAATGGGTTTGTTGAATGAATGGGCGGCGTCGAGCTGGGCGATGTAGGCCTGAGCGACACGTTGCTGTTCGCTGTTTTCCGGGAAAAGCGCCGAGCGATACTGAGTGCCGCTGTCAGGTCCCTGACGGTTGAGTTCGGTAGGGTTGTGAGCCACCGAGAAGTAGATTTGCAACAAGGTGCCGTAGCTGACCTGACGGGGATCGAAGGTGACTTCGACGGATTCCGCATGGCCGGTATCGCCATCACTGACCCGCTCGTACTGAGCAGTGTTGGCTGCACCGCCGGCGTAACCGGAGACAGCGTTCTTCACCCCTTTTACATGTTGGAACACGCCTTGGACCCCCCAGAAACAACCGCCGGCAAAGACCGCCCTTTCGCTGTCAGCCTGGGTGGTTGCGTCGACGGCGGGGGGAGGAATGATGACCGCGTCTTCGGCACCGAAAGAGAACGCTGAGCAGTGGCCGATGACGCCGGCAGCGGCGAGGCCCAACAGGGTGCGGCGCCAGGTGAATAGGGTTTTCATGAGGCTGACTCCTGAATAAATGGAATGACGATCAACCGAACGTAAACGCGAAAAGGAGTGCCCATGGATCAAGTCGCCTGCGGTTCGAACGTCATCGACAGGCCGTTCATGCAGTAGCGCAAGCCAGTGGGTTTGGGCCCATCGTCGAAGACGTGGCCCAAATGACCGCCACACCGCCGACAGTGGACTTCTTCGCGCACCACCCCGAAGGAGCGGTCCTGGCGAGTGGCCACAGCCTTGTCCAGCGGCGCCCAGAAGCTCGGCCAACCGGTACGGCTGTCGAACTTGGTCGCGGAAGAAAACAGCGGCAGTTTGCAACCGGCACAGGCAAACGTACCTTCTCGGTGCTCGTTGTTCAGCGCGCTGCTGTAGGCCCGCTCGGTGCCCTCTTCGCGGAGGATTTCGTACTGCTCGGCGCTGAGCATGGCGCGCCATTCGCTGTCGCTGTGAGTCACCTCGAATACCTCCGTCGCGCTGGCGTCACTGACTAGAGCAGAGCTTGCGGAAAATTTTGGCAATACACCGATGACCAGGGCTGCAGCGCCTAGCCCGCTGCCTGCTACGAGAAACTGTCGCCGTGAAAACATGGTCGTCTCCGAAAAATCCAGGTGCCTGACATGGAACACAGCCTAGGCTTGGGTTGATCGCCAAATCCTCACGAGAAGTTAAACAATTCGTGATAACTCCGGCCCCGGAAAACCCGCACAATGCGCTCATTGCGCCGAAGGATTGAGCTTGATGGAACAGACCAAACGCGTCCTCGTGGTCGAGGACGACCTGCATATCGCCGACCTGATCTGCCTGCATCTACGCGATGAGCAGTTCGAGGTGGTGCACTGCGCCGACGGCGATGAAGGCATGCGACTGCTGCAGCAAGGAAGCTGGGACGCACTGATCCTCGACCTGATGCTGCCCGGCGTCGACGGCCTGGAAATCTGCCGCCGCGCCCGCGCCATGGCCCGCTACACACCGATCATCATTACCAGTGCGCGCTCCAGCGAAGTGCATCGGATTCTCGGGCTTGAACTTGGCGCCGACGATTACCTGGCCAAGCCCTTTTCCATGCTCGAACTGGTGGCCAGGGTCAAAGCGCTGTTGCGACGGGTCGACGCCATGGCCCGCAACCTGAAAATGGACGCCGGCAGCCTGATCACGGACGGCCTTTGCATCGACCCGATCACTCGCGATGTGTCCCTTGAGGGACGTCGTCTCGACCTCACGCCACGGGAGTTCGACCTGTTGTATTTCTTCGCCCGTCAGCCCGGCAAAGTGTTCTCGCGCATGGACCTGCTCAACGCGGTCTGGGGCTACAGCCATGAAGGCTACGAGCACACGGTCAACACACACATCAACCGCCTGCGGGCAAAGATCGAAGCGGATCCGGCACAACCGGCGCGCATCCTCACGGTGTGGGGACGAGGCTACAAATTCGTGGCCAAGGAGCCGCAGCCGTGAAACTGACCCTGACTCAGCGCCTGTCTCTGGTTTTCGCCGTGTTGCTGCTGGTGTGCTGCGGCACGTCGGCCTGGATGCAGGTGCGCGCCAACCAGATGCATGAGCTGGAAGTGGTGCAAGGGCTGTCGCGGGATCTGGCCCGACACATCGCCCATGACACCGTGCTGATGGACACCAAGGGCCTGATGCCTGACGCCGTGCGCGACCTGTTCAGCCAGCTGATGCTGGTCAACCCCAGTGTCGAGGTGTACCTGCTCGACACCGAGGGCAAGATTGTCGGCAGTGCTGCGCCCGAGGGTCGGATACGCCGGGAGCGGGTCGACCTGGCGCCCATCCAGCGCCTGATCAAGGGCGATACCCTGCCGATTCTCGGCGACGACCCGCGCAGCGTCGATGGCCGCAAAGTATTCAGCGCCGCGCCATTACAGGTCAGCGGCAAACCGGCGGGCTATCTCTATGTGGTGCTGCTCAGCGAAGAACACGACCGCTTCGCCGAACGCGGCGCCACCAGTGCGGCCCTGAATACCGCACTGTTGTCCATCGGGCTGGTGGCGTTGCTGTGCCTGATTGCCGGTCTCACGGCATTTGCCCTCATCACCCGCCCTTTGCGCCGTTTGACTGAAACTGTCAGCCAGTTCGACATTGATGGCGTTCCGATAACACCACCTGCATCAGTCCCGGTGGAAAAAGCCGCCAGCCACGATGAAATTGCCATCCTCGACGCCGCCTTCCGGCAGATGCAATCGCGCCTCGGTGAGCAATGGCGTTCGTTGACCCGCCAGGATCAGGAACGCCGCGAACTGGTGGCAAACATCTCCCACGACCTGCGCACGCCTCTGGCTTCGCTGCACGGTTACCTGGAAACCTTGTCGCTCAAGGACGCCACGTTGTCCCCCGCCGACCGCCGCCGTTACCTGGGCATCGCGCTGGATCAAAGCCGCAAGGTCGGTGGTCTGGCGCAATCGCTGCTGGAACTGGTGCGACTGGAACATGGTTTTGTACAACCGGTGCTGGAGCGCTTCTCGCTGACCGATCTGGTGCAGGACATCTTCCAGAAATTCGAACTGACGGCCGAGGCGCGCCAGGTCGAACTCAAGGCCACTTTCGCGCCCAATGTTTCGGCCGCCTGCGCCGACCTTGGATTGATCGAGCGGGTGTTGACCAACCTGTTCGACAACGCCCTGCGCCATACCCCTCAAGGGGGAGAAATCGAACTTGGCCTGCGCCCTCAAGGGCCCTTTATCGAAGTCACTGTCAGCGACACGGGCCCCGGCATTGCCGCCGAATTGCGCGAAGGTCTGTTCCTGCGCCCGTTCAACATTGGCGGCGCACGGCGTGATGGCGGACTGGGGTTGCGGATCGTGCACCGGATCCTGCAATTGCACGGCCGCGAGATCCAGCTGATTGACGTTCCCGGACGCGGCGCGACCTTCCGGTTTTCGTTGGCGGTGGATCAGCAAACGGCCGAGCAATGGGCAGTTCGGTCGATGAATCTGAATTCGATGGGGAATCCGTGACAATGCCGCCTCGGTCCAATAGATTAGGCGGCCTGAAAAGGCCCAGTGCTTTCTCGCCTCAACCCAAAGTTAAAAAGTAGTGAAATTTCAATGTCCGATTCCAATACCGCTGAATCCGTAATCACCTTGTCGTCCAAAGCGGAATACGAAAACTCCATCAATCTTTCACAGCACGTGCCCCAGGCCAAGACCATCAGCGAGATGGTCTTGGACGCTTTCCAGTCCACCCGGGAAAGCGACCAGATCCGCGAGCTGCGCGCCGCGATTCGCCAGGCTCACGACAGCTTCGACGACGATAAAGCCTACGAGTTGATGGGCGAACTCAAGCAACTCAAGGACGCTGAGACTGCCGACATTGCAGCCCTGGAAGACTTGAGCAGCAAATTCCCGATCAGCCGGATTCTCTCCAGCTTCAAGGACGATCCGGCATTTCAGGAAATGGTCTACGGCCTCGCACTGAAGGTGCTGAACCAGACTCACCAAGCCATCAGCAACCCGAGCAGTGGCAAGAGCAAGGCTGCTCGCGCCAAGAAAGATGTCGAAGTGTTCACCATCAGCAAAGATGGCATCAGCGTCACGCTGCCACTGCGCACCCCGCGTTCACGGCTGAACGTTGACCGAGAAGCGCTGGAGTTCCTGGGCTTCACTTTCGTCGGCGAAGGCGAAGAAGCGGAGTTGGAAAGCGAGACGTTCCTGGACAATGCCGGGGCCGAACACGCGGTTAACCGCAAGAACATCATCACCGCACTTCAACAGCAAACCGCGTTCGATGGCTACAGCATCGCCGCGCAGTAACACACTCGCCATCGAAGACTGAAAAGCCCCGCACTGAGATTCAGCGCGGGGCTTTCTATTGCCTGCAGGTTCATCGTTAGAGTGTTGATGGCCGTACCGCCACGATCATGTCAACTTCAATGGCTGCGTTTTTCGGCAGTTGATAAACACCGATCGTGGTTCGTGTATGTTTACCGGCATCGCCCAGTACATGACTGAAAACGTCTGACGCACCGTTGGCCACTTCGCTCAAATCGACAAAATCCGCGGTGGACTTTACGTAAACCGTGACGCGCAATAGCAACTTGATCTTGTCCAGCGAACCGATGGAATCAACAATCAATGCCAGACCGCGCAAAGCACTGATGCGGGCAGCGCTCTGTGCATCCGCCAGCGTCAGATCCAGGCCTACCCTGCCCTGATACTGAACTTCACCATTCATCCGCGGCACGAGACCGCTGATGTAAAGCTCATCGTGATGCCGCACCAACGGCGCGTAATGCCCACCGGCCGTATTCTCGCCGTAGATATCGAAGCCGAGCTCTTTTGCCAACGCGATGAATCGTGCATCGCAGGACATGTGTTCAGTCATCTCTCTTCCTCGATCAAAAATTGGATCCGTTTTTTTTGACAGATTAGCCCAAAGATCTCGACTCGGGGATTGGTCTATGAGAATCAGTCCGGATCAAATTGATGCCCCCAACAAAAAACCCCGCGCTTCTCTCGAAGGCGGGGTTTTTCTTTACAGCATCTGAACCTTAAGGCGCGTAAGTCAGCAACAACTCACTCGGCACTTTAAAGTCCAACGACATCATCACGCTCAACGCGGTAATGGTGAAGATCGAGAACACGAACAGCTTGCGTGCCCAGACCGTGTCATCCACTGCCTTGTAACCGGTCCAGGCCATGTACAACCAGTACATGCCCATGGCCGCGGCCACGGCGAGGTAGCTCATGCCAGCGTAGCCGCTGAAGGTCAGCATCAACGTCGCCACGAGGAACGCCAGGATGTAGAGCAGGATGTGCTTCTTGGCCACTTGAATGCCGCGCTTCACGGGCAACACCGGAATCGATGCGGCCAGGTAATCATTGAAGCGGAAGATCGCGATGGCGTAGGAATGCGGCATCTGCCACAGGCTGAACATCACCAGCAACGTCAGTGCGGCCATGTCGAAGCTGTTCGTCACAGCCACGTAGCCAATCACCGGCGGCATGGCGCCCGACAGACTGCCCACCAGCGTGCCGTGAACCGACTTGCGCTTGAGGTACAGGCTGTAGAAGCCGACGTAGATGACAAAGCCGATCACCGCGAACAAAGCGGCCAACGGGTTGGCCACTTTGTACAACAGTGCAACGCCGAAAACACCCAGGACGGTCGCAAAAGCCAGGGCCAGTTTCAGGGAGATCAAGCCCTGGACCAGCGCCCGGTTCTTGGTGCGTTCCATCTTCAGGTCGATGTCGCGGTCGATGCAGTTGTTGAACACGCATCCGGAAGCCACCACCAGCGACGTGCCGATCATCGCTGCCAGGAAAATGGCCAGATCGACATGCCCTTTCGAGGCCAGGAAAAATCCGCCTGCCACAGAAAGCACGTTACCGAAAATGATCCCCGGTTTGGTGATTTGGATAAAGTGCTTAAAGGACATCCGGATTTACCTCAGTGCGCCATCATGTTGGTGTGGATGCTGAACATGATCCACAGCGACAGGCCGACCAGCAGGACGATGACCAGCGCAGCGAAAATAAACGCGATCACGTTGTTGCGCTGGGCGGCGGAGCGGTCCAGGTGGAGGAAGTACACCAGGTGCACCAGCACCTGGATCACTGCGAAGATCAGTACGATCCACAGGGTCATGGCTTTCGGCAGCGATGGGTACATCACCAGGCCGAAAGGAATGACGGTGAGGATCACCGACAGGATGAAGCCGATGGCGTAGGACTTGACGCTGCCGTGGCCGGCGTCGTGGCCATCGTGGGAGTGTGCGTTAGCCATTTACATAGTCCCCATCAGATAAACAACGGTGAATACGCAGATCCACACCACGTCCAGGAAGTGCCAGAACAGGCTCAGGCAGCTCAGACGGGTCTTGTTGGTCGCCGTCAGGCCGTTTTTCTGCACCTGATACATCATGATCGCCATCCAGATCAGACCGCTGGTCACGTGCAGACCGTGGGTGCCGACCAGGGTGAAGAACCCGGACAGGAAGCCTGAGCGGCTAGGGCCGAAGCCTTCGGCGATCAGGATGTGAAACTCGTTGATCTCCATGGCGATAAAGCCGGCGCCCAACAGGAACGTCATGCCGAGCCAGCCCAGCACCTGGTTCTTCTTGCCCTTGAACAACGCCAGCATGGCGAAGCCGTAGGTGATCGAACTGAACAGCAGCAGAGCGGTTTCGCCCAGCACGTAAGGCAGTTCGAAAATGTCGGCGCCCGACGGGCCGCCCGCTACGTTGTTAACCAGAACCGCGTACACCGCGAAGATCGACGCAAACAGAATGCAGTCGGTCATCAGGTAGAGCCAGAAACCGAATACGGTCATCTCGCCCGAGTCGTGGTGATGGTCGTCGTGCCCATGGTCCGTGCCATGGGCGTGTCCAGCAGTGGTCACTAAGTTCGACATGGTTTAAGCCTGTTCCAACGAGGTTTCAACACGGGTGGCGGTGGCTGGAACTTTCCCGGCCGCTACCAGACGTTTGTGCTGCTCGGCTTCGATACGCTCGATCACATCGACCGGTACCATGTAGCCCTGATCATCACGGGCAGCGTGGATCACGAAGTACACGACGGTACCGACCAGACCGACGATGGCCAACCACCAGATGTGCCAGATCATCGCGAAACCGAACACGGTCAGCAGAGCGCCCATGACCACACCGGTCGCGGTGTTGTTTGGCATGTGGATCGGCTCGTAACGGGCTGGAGCCTGGTACGCGGTACCGTTTTCCTTGGCTTCGGTGAACGGGTCGATGGTTTCGGCTTTCGGCAGCACCGCGAAGTTGTAGAACGGTGGTGGCGACGACGTCGACCATTCCAGCGTGTGGGCATTCCACGGGTCGCCGTGTTCGCACATGTTCTCTGGCAGCTTGCGATCACGCACGCTCACGTAGAGCTGGATCAGCTGGCAGGCAATACCGACAGCGATCATTACCGCACCGAACAGTGCCACGTACAGGTAAGGCACCCACTCAGGGTTGGTGGAGCTGTTCAGACGACGGGTCATGCCCATGAAGCCCAGTACATAGAGCGGCATGAACGCGACGAAGAAGCCGGTGATCCAGAACCAGAATGCGGCCTTGCCCCAACCTTCGTGCAGCTTGAAGCCGAACGCTTTAGGGAAGTAGAACGCGAAGCCTGCGATGTAACCGAATACCGCGCCGCCGATGATCACGTTGTGGAAGTGCGCGATCACGAACAGGCTGTTGTGCAGTACGAAGTCCGCACCCGGAATGGCCAGCAGTACGCCGGTCATGCCGCCGATGGCGAAGGTCACCATGAAGCCCAGGGTCCAGAGAACCTGGCTGGTGAAGCGCAGACGGCCTTGGTAAATGGTGAACAGCCAGTTGAAGAGCTTCACCCCCGTAGGGATCGAAATCAACATCGTCGCCAGACCGAAGAAGGCGTTGACGCTGGCACCCGAACCCATGGTGAAGAAGTGGTGCAGCCAGACCATGAAGCCCAGGATCGAGATCGCGCCACTGGCGTAGATCATCGAGTGGTGGCCGAACAGTTTCTTGCCGGAGAAGGTCGAGATGACTTCGGAGAAGATCCCGAACGCCGGCAGAATCAGGATGTAAACCTCGGGGTGACCCCAGGCCCAGAACAGGTTGACGTACATCATTGGATTGCCACCAAGTTCATTGGTGAAAATGTGGAAATCCATGTAACGGTCAAGCGTCAGCAAAGCCAGGGTAGCGGTCAGGATCGGGAACGAAGCGACGATCAAAACGTTGGCCCAGGTGCAGGTCCAGGTGAAGATCGGCATGTCCATCAGCTTCATGCCCGGGGTACGCATTTTCAGTACGGTGGCCAGGAAGTTGACCCCCGTCAGTGTCGTACCTAGCCCGGAGAGCTGTAGCGCCCAGATGTAGTAGTCCATCCCTACGCCCGGACTGTATTGCAGGCCCGACAGCGGCGGATAGGCAACCCAGCCGGTCTTGGCGAATTCGCCAACGCCCAGGGACAGGTTGATCAGCACCACGCCGGAAACCAGCAGCCAGAAACTCAGGGAGTTCAGGAACGGATAAGCCACGTCACGCGCGCCGATCTGCAGCGGCACTGCAAGGTTCATCAGGCCGGTGAAGAATGGCATCGCCATGAAGATGATCATGATCACACCGTGAGCGGTGAAGATCTGGTCATAGTGTTCAGGCGGCAAGTAGCCAGGCGAACCCTCAGTGGCCATGGCCAGCTGGGTACGCATCATGATGGCGTCGGCAAAGCCACGCAGCAGCATGATCATGGCGACGATGATGTACATCACGCCGATTTTCTTGTGGTCAACCGACGTCAGCCACTCGGTCCACAGGTAGGTCCACTTCTTGAAGTAGGTGATACCCGCGAACAGTGCCAGACCGCCGAGCGCGATCATGGCGATGGTTATCATCACGATCGGTTCGTGGAACGGGACCGCTTCCCAACTTAATTTACCAAACATCGTTTACTCCTCTGCCCCGGCGGCTGAATGCGAACTCATGTCCATCCCTTCCATATGGGCCACTTCTTTCTCTTTCTTCTCGTGGTGCATCGGCTTGCCCGGTTTCATCCCTTCGTACTTGTCGACGATGATCTGGAACAGGTTCGGCGTAACCGAGGAGTAGAGCTCGACTGGGTTGTTCTGGCTTGGCTTGGTAAGGGCTTCGTATTCAGCTTTTTCCAGCTGTTTAGGTGCCTTTTTGACTTCGCTTACCCAGGCGTCGAAATTCTCCTGAGAAGTTGAGATCGCTTTGAATTTCATGCCGGTGAAACCTGCGCCGCTGTAGTTGGCAGAGATGCCTTCCATTTCAGCGTCACGGTTGGCAATCAGGTGCAACTTGGTCTGCATGCCGGCCATCGCGTAGATCTGGCCGCCCAGGCCCGGAATGAAGAACGAGTTCATTACCGAGTCCGACGTCACCTTGAAGTTGACCGGGGTATTCGTCGGGAACACGATCTTGTTGACCGTGGCGATGCCCTGCTCCGGATAGATGAACACCCACTTCCAGTCCAGCGAGACCACTTCGATGGTGATCGGCTTGACGTCGGATTCCAGCGGCTTGTAAGGGTCCAGAGCGTGGGTCGACACGTAGGTGACGTAACCCAGAGCAATGATGATCAGCACTGGAACAGCCCACACCGCGATTTCGATCTTGGTGGAGTGCGACCACTTCGGCGTGTACACGGCGTTAGTGTTGGTCGCGCGGTATTTCCAGGCGAACAGGAAGGTCATGACGATGACCGGGACCACGACCAACAGCATCAGCAGCGTTGCGGTGATGATCAGGTTTCGCTGCTCCAGGCCAACCTGGCCCGTTGGATTGAGCAAGGTCATGTTGCAGCCTGACAGCAGCAACGTGCCGATCAGCGGCAATAAGCCTAGTAGTCTGGGGTACCTGTTTTTACTCATCTCACGACCTCTAAAGCAGCTTGCGCAATGCAGTTGGGTTTTGATCGCCAACACTTCACCCTGCCAAGGGTTGGCATTTTTCTTGGATTGAATAAGTGGCTGCCCGTCGCGCGTCAGACGCTGTTCGACAAATCCTGGGCTAGCGTTGAGTTCTTATTCGAATACGTGGTCAAAGGCCTTGTTACAGACCAATTCCATTTGGTGCGGATAGTTGGTAGGCACCGACACCTGGGAGTCGCATGAAGCCTATTGGCCTCTCGACTTCCTATTCCTGCTCAGGGATGAGCAGTGCCGGGAATTCAGTGCGGGCGATTGTAGATATGTAACGTTTTATAAACCATGTCTCATCCCGAAATAATTTTTATCCATTCCAGCAACAATCATTAACGGTATTTGCAAAAGTGCGCCATGG
This sequence comes from Pseudomonas sp. MDT1-17, assembly GCF_054898105.1. Lineage (NCBI taxonomy): Bacteria > Pseudomonadati > Pseudomonadota > Gammaproteobacteria > Pseudomonadales > Pseudomonadaceae > Pseudomonas > Pseudomonas sp. MDT1-17. The sequence goes on from NZ_JBUBVM010000001.1 coordinate 5,491,650, forward strand.
TATCGAAATTCATTCTCAACAAAAACACCAAAATTTGTAGGCCTACCTCAGGCAGTTCAGACAGTATCGAAGGCTCTGCCCCCTTCCTCGACCCCGCCCAAGCCCCTATGTGACAAGGGCTCTGGCCATTCGCCAAGGCCTGTTAAAACTGCCTGTTCCAGATTTTTTGGCTTGAAGTCCCCCGACGCTGAAAAAGGGCAATTTTGTTGCCCGACACGCTACCAAATCGGCGAGCTGAAATGACTTGCGACACTGCTGCTGTGACAACATGTCGCACATTTGTCGCACCCAGACTTGTCGCGCATCAAGGTCATTTTAGCTGTGCCCTGAAATGCAAAACGCCCCGGCCCTCGCAATGAGGACCGGGGCGTTTTTTGGTGTGACGCAGCGACGCGGCGGATAGCCTCAGCGCAGCGCTTTGCGGTTACGCGAAATGAGCAGCGGCACCAGCACTACGACCAGCACAAAGGCGAGCAGCGCCCATTGAGCGAGGGACAAACCGAGGATCGGCGGGTACGGCGTGGAGCAGAAGCCGTCGACCTGGAAGCCCAGTGGGAAGATCTTCGCCAGTGGCAGGCCGTCGACAATCGGTTGCAGCACATCGATGCCACAGCTGACTGCCGGATAAAACTGGATATAGACGTGATGCCCGGCCACCCCGACGCCTGCCAGGGCGCAGATCACCACCAGGGTTTCAAATACCGTGATGCTGGGGCGGCTGCGCATGGCCGCGCCGATGAACGCGAAGAGCGCAATCAGCAGCAACGCATAACGTTGCAGGATGCACAGCGGGCATGGCGCCTCGCCCAGAACAATTTGCATGTACAGCGCGCCGCCGATCAACGCCAGGCAGATGATGCCCAGCAACACCAGATAGCGCCGTTCACGGCCCAACCGCATTGTTTCCTCGCTCATTGCGTTTCCCTTCTGAATATCGATTGCCCGAAGTCTACACGCTGGCCCTGACCTTTGAGAGTCCGGCACGCGCAGTTGGGTATCGGGAATAGACGATGAGCCGGTTAAGAAGGGATTAACCTTGAAGCATTTTTCACGAATCCGGACCGCGCAGGGGGCTTTCGAGAGAAAGCACCCTGCAAGCGATTGATCAGTCGCCGTAGATATCAGACTTGAAGTACTTCTCTGAAATCTTCTGGTATTCGCCATTGGTGCGAATGACGTCGATGGCAGTATTCAGTTCGGAGACCAGCTCAGTGTTGCCCTTGCGCACCGCAATCCCGGCGCCCTCGCCCACGTATTTCGGATCCTTGAGCTCCGGCCCGACAAACGCGTAGCCTTTGCCACGGGGCATCGTCAGGAAGTCATTCAGTGGAATGGTGTCGGCAAAAATGGCATCGAGGCGACCGGCCGCCAGGTCCATATAGATCTCTTCGTTGTTGCCGTAACGCTTGACGTTGATACCCTTCGGTTCAAAAACCTCGGTGGCGTAACGGTCCGTGGTGGTTGCTCGCTGCACGCCGACAGTCTTGCCCTTGAGGCTGGCGTACTGATCATCCACTGCCGCGCCGTCCTTCATCACAAGACGCGATGAGGTGAAGTAGTACTTGTGGGTGAAATCCACCGACTTCTTCCGGTCTTCGTTGATGGTCATGGACGACAGCGCCATGTCGATTTTCTTCACTTTAAGGGAAGGAATCAGACCGTCAAACTCACCTTCGACCCATACGCACTTGACCTTCATCTGCGCGCACAGGGCATTGCCGATGTCGTAGTCGAAACCGACAATCTCGCCTTTATCGGTTTTCGAGGCGAACGGTGGATAAGCGGCTTCGATGCCAATGCGCAGGGTTTTATCGGCGGCGAACAGGGAGCTGCACGCCAACAGGCTCAGAGCCAGACCGGTGATGAGGGGGAGTTTCTTCATGTTCGTTCTCTCGCGGGTTGTTGTTGGTTTGGCAAGACAGAAGAAAAAACTAAAACGGGGGAAGGCCTTTTTTTGTACATATAATTCCATACTGGACTTTTATGTATGACTCGTCAATTAGGGCAAATGAAGATGTGCCGGCCGGTGGTCGGGCGGTGGATCAGGAGGAGATCGGGTGTTGCGGATGGCCTCTTCGCGGGCAAGCCCGCTCCCACATGGATCTGTGTCGTACACAGTATTTGTGTAGATGAAGATCAACTGTGGAGCGGGCTTGCCCGCGAAGGCGTATTTGCAGGCGCAAAAAGAACTTACTGCTTCCAGCGATCCGCCGCCGCATGATCACTGTCACGCCCTTCTACCCAACGCGCCCCGTCACGGGTGTTTTCTTTCTTCCAGAACGGTGCGCGGGTTTTCAGGTAGTCCATGACAAAGGCGCAGGCATCGAACGCGGCCTGGCGGTGAGCGCTGGCGGCGCCAACGAAGACGATCGGCTCACCCGGTTCCAGGGCGCCGATGCGATGCAGCACTTCAAGCTTGAGCAGTGGCCAGCGCTGCTCAGCCTCTGCGGCGATCTTGGCGAGGGCCTTTTCGGTCATGCCCGGGTAGTGTTCCAGGAACATCCCGGCGACGTCGAGCCCGTCATTGAAGTCGCGAACATAGCCAACAAAACTCACCACCGCACCGACGCCCACATTGGCGGCGTGCATGGCATTGACTTCAGCACCCGGATCGAACGCCGTGGACTGCACGCGAATCGCCATGGCTCAGCCTCCGGTCACGGTCGGAAAAAAGGCCACTTCATCGCCATCGCTCACCGGATCATCGAGCTGGCACAGGTCCTCATTGCGGGCACACATCAGGTTCTGTTCGCTCAGCACGTCGGCGCCATCGCGAAGGGCCAACAGGGCACGCACATCGTCGACCGTGGCGAAATCACCTTCAACCTTCACCGAGTCCACGCCGAGCGCTTCACGGTAACGGGCAAAAAACTTTACGGTGACGTTCATGCCTGGTCCGCCTGAAAATGGCCGCTCTTGCCACCGAGTTTCTCCAGCAACCGCACGCTCTCGATGGTCATGCCGCGATCCACGGCCTTGCACATGTCATAGATAGTCAGCGCCGCGACGCTGGCGGCGGTCAGGGCTTCCATTTCGACACCGGTCTGCCCGGACAACTTGCAGCGCGCGACGATGCGTACGGTGTCATCGCCTTCGGCAGTGAGCTCGACCTTGACGCCGGTGAGCATCAGCGGATGGCACAGAGGGATCAGATCGCTGGTTTTCTTCGCCGCCTGAATGCCGGCAATACGCGCCACGGCGAACACATCACCCTTGGGGTGACCGCCGCTGACGATCATCTGCAGGGTTTCGGGCAACATGCGCACCAGCGCTTGGGCCGTTGCTTCACGGAACGTCACGGCTTTTTCAGTGACGTCGACCATATTGGCGCGACCTTGGGAATCGAGATGAGTTAGCACAGGGATACTCCTGATCAGGAGCACCGATTGTAAACCTGTGGGTCAAATTTCGGCCATAAAAAACCGGGCGGCCTGTGCAGGCCGCCCGGTTCTGTTGAGGCGATTACAAATGCGATTCGGCGTATTCGGCCAGAATCGAACGTGGCACCCCTTGCAGGGTGATGTGCACACCGTTGGGGAAATCCTTGAAGCGCTCTGTCAGGTACGTCAGCCCGGAACTGGTCGCGGACAGGTAAGGCGTGTCGATCTGTGCCAGGTTGCCCAGGCACACCACTTTGGAACCGGCGCCAGCACGGGTGATGATGGTTTTCATCTGGTGCGGCGTGAGCTTCTGGCATTCGTCGATCGGGATTCTTCTCCTCTTCTTGGCCAATATTTTTCTGGTATTGGTTGAACTCCCAACGAGGCCATTACGTAACTAAATGCTACCAATTAAGACCTTCTCAGAATACATCGGAGCAAGTGCGGTTGAAGTGTATATCCGCAATAAGCTGATTACCTTAAAAAAATTGCTTTAAGTAGGAGTTTGGCGTAGGACGTTTAAACCCACCAAACACGAACCCTCCTACAAGTCGCGTTATTGACTACCAATTACAAGGCGAATAGCTTCGCAAATGAAGTCAAATGACTTCAACCCAAAAAAACTAAGAGGTTCTTATTATGCGCAAAGCAAATCTGCAAACTCGACTAACTGCTCTTTCCAACAACGCTTACAACATTCTAATTACGCCTGCGAAACTGAAATCAAAACTGGTCAATTAATTTCGGCCAATGCCGAGGGAGCCACCACACTCTCTCGGCACAACTTTCGCGGAGAATGTGAAGATGAGTGAGTTTAAAGTCAATGAAAACCTAACAATCACCTTAAACGAAGGAATCTTCGGATTATGGAACCTGGAAACAGGTGAACAGTACGAAATATTCGATCGACGTTATTTTGACAGAATTTTCGAGCTAAACGAATCAATTGGTATGCCGTACACATCAAAACCCGAGGATGGAATACTGATTGAAGCAGGAATATTACTAATTGGCGAAAAAGCCGAGCAACATCAAAAAATACAAAAATCAAATGGTCCTTGGGGTTGGGACCTTGTTTCAAAAATATTTCATCTAGGAAGCAAGCATAATTTTCCGAACGACTTAGCAAACACAGAAGAAAATAAAGAGACAGGCTATGTGAGCTTTTGCGAAAGCATCGCCGAAAGCGCCCCAAATCTTGATATTGAGCGCGAAGGAGAATTAGTAAAACTCCCCCCTTGGAACAGCAACGTAATCGATTCTTATAGCTTGAAAAAAGCGTTATGGGAGAGGATTACAAGTCGAAATTTCAATGGGGAGCCTGTTCCGCTGGAAATTGTATCTAACATACTTTTCACTACATTCGGAAAAGTCCACGGTGACTCGCATAAAAAAAATCTCGCAGAGCGCGGCGTTTTGACCGTTGGTTATCGTAGATCTTCACCCAGTGCAGGGTGTTTACAAGCAACCGAGGCCTACTTGGTTGCTTTAAATATTAGCAACCTAGAGCGCGGCATCTATCACTATAGGTCCCACCAACATGTGTTAACAAAATTGGACAGTGGAATAAACGCCGACCTATCACAAATTTTATGTCATCAAAGCTTCGCAGTGGACGCGGGTTTCCTGATAGTAATGAGTTCGCGCTTTGATAAACTTTGGTGGAAATACCCGCACTCACGCGCCTACCGATCGGCTTTAATGGATGTTGGACATTTATCTCAGACATTTAACCTCGTAGCCACCGCTCATAATCTTAACACTTGGTTAACCGGATACTTTATAGATGACTTACTGAATAAACTTATAAAGATCGATGGATTCAAAGAGCATTCATTGTTTGTTTTAGCAGGAGGACATGGCTTGCAAGACCCTCTTAGTCCTGGTGTCGTAAAACTGTTGAAGGCAACAACATAAACAAAATTATCATTAGGTGCTCACATGCACGATGACACATTGAAAAAAGAAGAATACTCCGAAAAAACCAGAAGAATGGCGGATTCCAGCTTCAAGAACAACGATCTTCAAGAAGCGGCACGGCTATACGAACTAAGTATAAAAAACAATTCAAACAACGTAAAAGCACTGAATAATTTGGCAGCTTTATCCGAGGAACTGGGCGACAATAAGAAAGCAGAGCGCCTTTACAAGTTGGCTTGCAACCTACCGGAACCTTCAGCAGCGGACAAACTTAAATTTCATCAAAACCTTGCATCAGTTCAGGAAAAAAATGGGAAAATCAATGCAGCAATCTGGACATACCAATCAGCCACAAAAATAGAAGGCTTCACAAAAAGCACCATTGCGTTTAACTATCTTGACCTACTTCAGTCGATCCACCTTACCTCATTTGATGCCGCAACATTCGCCAGCCTAGCGGCACTTTTTAATACCGAAGGAATAGATAATGATGCACTAGCCAGAGTTTATTTTTCACAATTAGCACTAAAACCTACAAAGAGTACACATACACAGGAAGACTACCCCGCACTTGTGCTGGACATTATCGAATCAGATCAGATTGCACTAAACCTCCTGAGCAACAACCTAATTTCGAACCACACCATAGAGAAAGCCATTATAACAATAAGACAGAAATTCATAGCATCCATACTCAGCAACAACTACAACAAAACACACCAAGCGTTCCTTACCGCCTTAAAAAAGCAATGCAAGCTAAATGACTTCATTTACCTAGCCGATAAAAAAGAACTGTCTAACGTTGAAAAACTAAAATCAAAAAATCTAAAAGAGTCATCAGCAATAAAAACTGACGCTCGATTAATATTGGAGTCTTACTCAGAAGAGGAAATCATAAACTCATTAAAAAGCCCATACCAATTAGACGGCCAGACCCCCACAAAACAAAAAAAAGAAATCACACCGCCCGCTCTCTTGAAAAGCAAAACGCTTATCCAGGATTTTTATGAATCAAATCCGTACCCAACATGGACATCCAAGCCAAAACATTCCGAATCGACACTTGATCAACTTTTCAAGACACTCAACTTAAAGCAAGCACCTCCAAACAACAACATATTAGTTGCAGGATGCGGAACAGGACGACACGCAATTCAAATTGCCTTAACTTACCCACACGCAAAAATTATAGGACTGGATGTTAGTCAGGCAAGCTTGCAATATGCCAAGACCAAGAGAGACGAATATAAAATTCAAAATCTTGAATTCATCCGCGGAGATCTAAACAACATTCTCTCTTTAAATATGGGGTTTAGCCTTATTGAGTGCATTGGGGTTTTGCATCACTTACAAAATCCTTTGAAAGGATGCCAAGCGATTCTTTCCGCCCTCGAAGATGGTGGCATTGCAAAAATAGGGCTGTATAGCGCATACGCTCGAACTCCTATAGCAGACTTGACTAACCTTGCGTCTGAAAACGAAATCCCCTATACACCAAGCAATTTAGAAAAAATACGAAACCTGGCAGTTCAAAACTACAATTACAAAAGAACAAATGAAATAGTTAACTCACAAGACTTCTTCAGTAGAAGTGGGTGTATGGATTTACTTTTCAACCCACTAGAAAAAGCGTTCACAACCCGAGACATTCACTCACTTGCAAGAACTTTAAATTGTGAGTTCGCAGGTTTTGAAAATGGAGGGCAAAGAAAATCTCCTGCGGTTAGAAAGTTCAACGATAGTTCGAACATGGATTCTCTTTTTTACGCTTGGGAGTTGTTCGAAAACTTCAACCCAAACTTTTTCAGCGAAATGTACCTATTTTGGTTAAAACCCATAAGGAAATAGCGATGAAAATACTAGGTATTAATACTGGTCATGACGGCCACGTATGTCTAATTGAAAATGGAAAATTAGTTTTCAGTTATGAATCGGAAAAGAATGGCGGCAATAGGTACGCCCCTCTTTCCCTGAGCTCAGCAATAATTCACGCAGTTCAAAACATAGAAGATCTGGACGCAATCGCTGTAAGCGGATGGGCTGAAGGTATAGACCCCAGAAATCATCCAACTGAAGGCGGTTACCTTGGCCTTAACATCGAACAAACTACCTGCAATTTCGGGGGGGAAAATATAGCGTGGATTAACTGTAGCCATGAAATATCCCACATACTCGCCTCTTACGCGCTATCCCCCTATGCGGACAAAACATCTTGCTATGTATTACTTTGGGAAGGTTTTATAGGCAACTTTTATAAAATCAACCCAGACATGACGATTCAAACTATAGGCAATATTATGCAAGGACCAGGTCTTCGATATGCATTTGCCTATGGTTTGGCAGATCCAACTTTCAATCTAAAAAAAGGTTATTGTAGGCTTGGTGACGCGGGAAAAATGATGGCGCTGGCTGCATTTGGAAAAAACGGTAAGCCAGACGCATTCGAGTCAAAGGTTATTGACTACATAATAAACTGCGACTCAGCAATCGACACACTCAACAAACTCGACCTAAAGGATAGCGGCTATTACAATATAGGTGTAAACACAACGAAATTCTGCGACTTAGCTAGAAAACTATCAGACAAACTCTTTAACGAGTTCTATGACTTCATCAGTGCAAATATTACCGAAAAGCTTCCACTTTTAATAGCAGGCGGCTGTGGCTTGAACTGTGAATGGAACAAGAAATGGGAAATCTCCGAATTGTTCGAAGGAATTTTTGTTCCACCCTGCACAAATGATACCGGTGTCGGTATCGGGGCGTCTGCCATTGCGCAAAATTTATTAACTGGCAAATCCAAACTTGAATGGTCCGTTTATTCAGGACAACCTTTTATTTTCAATCACGCAAAGAAATTCTTATTTTCGTCAAGTCCATTGGTACTTGAACGCGTGTGCAAAGCGCTTCTTGCCGGAGAGATTATTTGTTGGGTTCAGGGAAATTGCGAAATAGGACCTAGGGCCCTGGGTAATAGATCAATAATAGCGGCACCATTTTCTGTGAACACCACTGAAAAACTAAACTCCATAAAAAAAAGAGAGCACTATCGTCCAGTAGCTCCTATCTGCATAGAGGAGGATGCTAAGCTTTACTTTGAGAACTGTACTCAAAGTAAATTCATGCTGTCGTTTTATCATGTAATTGACAAACGACTCAAAGCAATTACTCACATTGATGGAACAGCAAGAGTTCAAACCATCAGCCGTCAAGACAACATTAAAATGTATGAGCTATTGTTGGAATTCAAAAAGCAGGCAGGGGTCAGCGTTCTTTGTAACACCTCATTAAACTTTAAAGGAAAAGGATTTATAAACACACTTTCAGATCTTGAGTTATTTTGCTCAACCAATAATATATCCACATTTGTTGTAGATAACGTAATGTATAACACGAAGGAGATAGAACAGTGAGTTTCCCCCAGGTAAACGGGTACGGCTATTTATGTGGAGTACGATTTAGTAGCTCTGTAACACTTTGGGTAGACTTCATTTTAATTTTTACTGTACTTACATTTGCATATGACGCTTCGCCACAAACTTTGGGATATGCAGCGGCACTGTATGGATTACCAACACTTTTCTTGGGACCATTAATCGGTGCTTTAGCAGACCACAGTAGCCCAGTAAAATTTTTATTAATAAGCTTCACCTTTAGATTTATCATTGCCTGCCTTTTATTTGGAGCGAACTCTGAATCTATTTTCTTAACATTAGTCTGCCTTAAGGGAATGTCGAACCTTGGCTCTGGTGCGGCAGAAATAATCTTGACGAGAAAACTGCTTACAAATAAAGATCTGGTCAGTAATATTTCACTGTTCACGGTAATGGATCAATTTATTAAGGTCTGTTCACCTTTAATAGCGGGTGTTATTGCAAGCATGTCAGACAAGGCTTACGGCTTTTTTATTTCTGCACTTTTTTCACTGCTAGGGATATTTTGTGTGATTTTGCTTTCCATGAGTAACCGGCAGAAGAAGATACACGAACCTGAGAAACGATCCTTTGGGAGTTTAAAAGCCCTGCAAGTATTATTAAGCACCGGCCCATCCACACAACTATTTTTTATCTGTGCTTTGATCCAAACTGCCGTACTGGGATGCTATGATTCGCTACTCAGTCTACATATAAAAAACATAGGGCTCGATGCATACGCATTTGGAGTCATCGTTAGCTCTACCGCATTAGGTGGAATCATTGCGGGTCTGAGTTTCAAATTAGTTTACCCCCAAAGAATCTTCTTCTGCTCGACGCTCTCCCTATTTGCATTCGGTATAATGGTAGCGACGGCAGGGTTATTAACTGAACCAGGTAATCTGGCAACACTAGCAATACTCATACTACTGTTTTCCATTGCAGGTTACGCATATGGTCTGACATCTTTAGGGTTTGGCGTAACCCTTCAGAAATACTGTCCTTTATCTAGTTTAGGAACAGTATCAGCAACCACCCGTAGTTTAATGTTGATATTTATGATTAGCGGGCCAATTTTTGGAGCATGGCTATCAACATTCGTTTCAATCGGAGGCGTACTTGTTGTCTCTGGGGCTAGCGCAGTATTTTTTGGTGCGCTATTACACATAAAGTACCGCGATATTTTTTCTTCAGAGTCAATTCGCATCTCCAACGAATAGAATAGCACCCGAAATAACTCGCTCTAAATCCTACTGCCTTGGCCAAGGAAATATGGAGATGTGTAAATTTCATCTCAGAAAAGATAGACAAGGAATGCTTGAAGGACGTTAGGCGCACAATCAAGTTTAATACTAGATAAATGCGGTAGATAAAAACCGGGCGGCTTTTAGGCCGCCCGGTTTTTTGGTGAAGGTTACAAATGCGTTTCGGCGTATTCGGCCAGAATCGAACGTGGCACCCCTTGCAGGGTGATGTGCACACCGTTGGGGAAATCCTTGAAGCGCTCTGTCAGGTACGTCAGCCCGGAACTGGTCGCGGACAGGTAAGGCGTGTCGATCTGTGCCAGGTTGCCCAGGCACACCACTTTGGAGCCGGCGCCAGCACGGGTGATGATGGTTTTCATCTGGTGCGGCGTGAGGTTCTGGCATTCATCGATCAGGATCAGGCTCTGCTGGAAGCTGCGGCCTCGAATGTAGTTGAGGGATTTGAACTGCAACGGCACTTTGCTGAGGATGTAATCGACACTGCCATGTGTGTTTTCGTCATCCATGTGCAAGGCTTCGAGGTTGTCGGTGATGGCGCCCAGCCAAGGCTCCATTTTTTCCGCTTCGGTGCCCGGCAGGAAGCCGATCTCTTGGTCCAGGCCCTGCACGCTACGGGTAGCGATGATGCGCCGGTAGCGTTTGCTGACCATGGTCTGCTCGATCGCCGCCGCCAATGCGAGGATAGTTTTACCCGAACCGGCCGCACCGGTCAGGTTGACCAGGTGAATATCCGGATCAAGCAGGGCGTACAGCGCCAGGCTCTGATAGATATCACGCGGTTTCAGGCCCCAGGCTTCCTGGTGCAACAGGGGCTCCTGATGCAGGTCGAGAATCAGCAATTTGTCGCTCTGGATTTCCTTGATCCAGCCGACAAAGCCCTGCTCGTCGATGATGAACTCGTTGATGTGCACCGCTGGCAAATTGTCTATCAACTGCACTTGGTGCCAGGTGCGGCCGTGGTCCTGACGGGTGTCGACATTCCTCACGCGGTCCCAGAAGGAACCGGTCATGTTGTGATAACCGTTGGGCAGCAGCGAAACGTCGTCAACCAGTTGGTCGGTGCTGTAGTCCTCGGCCGCGATCCCGCACGCCCGGGCCTTGAGGCGCATGTTGATGTCTTTGGTGACCAGCACGACAGGCAGCTTGGGCTCGCGCGCGTGCAGGTCGATCAGCTGGTTGATGATGATGTTGTCGTTCAGGTGTTCGGGAAGAATGATGTTCGGTTCGGCACGCTTGCTCATCAGAATTGACAGCAAACCCTTGGGCCCACTTTTGCCACGCTGGATCGGCACACCGAGCTCGACGTCTTCAGGACTGGCATCGCCCAAGGTCTTGTCGATCAGGCGAATCGCCTGACGGCATTCTGCAGCCACGCTGTGATGCCCGCTCTTGAGCTTGTCCAGCTCCTCAAGCACGGTCATAGGGATCGCGACGTGGTGTTCTTCGAAGTTAAGCAGGGCGTTTGGATCGTGAATCAATACGTTGGTATCGAGTACATAAAGGATTGGCTGGTTGGAGGAAGAACTACGTCCGTGATCATCCATACTCGGTCACCTTTGTGGGAGCCAGTCGACGCAATACCGTTACAGTGCTGCGCCTCGAAGTTGCCACCGAAATCACCTGCGGGGACTCAAGTGATGAACTGCAAACAACTGGGTCTTGGAAGACGCCACCTGTGTTGCAGGTTTCGGCGGTCTGTCTTCGTAATACTCCAAAACCCATGACAGAAAAAAGTACTTTGACGTTTTTTTGAAGTTTATTTTTCACAGTGACGAATAGCCCTTGGCGTGCAGGCAATGTGCCGTTAAAGTCGGAAGTCCGCCTGCACCGAATCCTCTTCAAAAAACGCCATTTCCCCAATGTTTACGGGCTTTCGTCGTTCTCAGCGAAACGCATCCTGACAGTCTTCCCAACCGATCCCGCTTGGCGCCGTTTGTGTAATGAGCCAAGGCATCGCCGTTTTCACTGCATTCTGCTTCACGTTGAAGTTGATCACCCCGTGCCGCCACAACAGCATCAGGGTCAACACCCGTTGCGCGCTCTGATTGCCCTTTAGCTTGCCGGCACCGTCCTGGGCATCGATGTCCCACAATGCCACCTGCAAACCCTGAGCCTTGAAGAAGCCTTCAGCATCAGAACGACGCTGACCATCGGGCGGCCGAAACAATGGCACGTAGTTCTCGGGCAGTTTGCTTTTAACCAGCTCGACACTGCGTCGCACTGAATCCTGCCAGTCTTGCCAGTGGCTATGGGAGCGGAACTCCCAGCCTTGCACGCCGATGCAGTGCTTTGAGTAAGTCGCTTGCAGGCTGGCCACCGACCGATCGGCCAGACGGGCCTGGATGTCTTTGCCGAGGACGAAGAACGTGCCACTCATGTTCGACTTGCGCAGGTATTCCGTGGCCCAGGCGGTGTTATCCGGCGTGGCATTGGCGGCGCTGTCGAAAGTCAGCAAAAACAGCCGGTCATGCATCGCATCGCCATTGCGTTCATAGTCGCCAAAACGATCAACTTCACTGCTGGTTTGCGGCAACAGCGCCGCCTTGCGCAATTGCTCGTCCAGGTACTGGGCATGAAACAACCGGCTCGGCTCGGCCCACTTTATGTAGTAGCTCTCATCGCTGACCTGAAACTTGGCGGCTTGCTGGCGCAGGGTGTCCATGTCTTCGATCAGGAAACAGAAGGAGGCATCCTGGTCGCAGCTCCGCTGGGCGAAGTTGTAGTTGGCCAGCAGGCGCTGCCACATGCGCTGGCGCAGGTTGTTGATCGATTCCAGATTGACCGTGCGCAACCCCAGGCGCTGGGCCAGGCTCACTTCATCGAGGGATTCGCTGGCCAGCAGCACACGGGCGAACATCAGGATCTCGGCCCGTGACGCAACGTCAAACAGGGTCGGGCTGCTGAGCTGTTCGGGCCACGTGCTGCGATCAAGCGTTGCCACATCACCCGGACCGGCCAGGGCACCGAAGCTCAAGAGCCAGGCCGTGATTAGAAAAACGATACGCAATGGGATGTCTCCATAACAAAACCCGCGCGGCACTATATCGCGGGTAGATCAAAAGATCGCAGCCTCGCTTCGCTCGACAGCTCCTACAGATGTACGCGCACCGTAGGAGTTGTCGAGCGAAGCGAGGCTGCGATCTTGTTCCATGAGACCACCGATCACCTATGACACCCATAGCTGGAGTCAACACGGACAACCCCCTAGAATCGCCCCCACGATTAAAGGAGACGACTTCATGCTGATGGTGATTTCCCCCGCCAAGACCCTCGATTACGAAACACCGCCGGCGACCCAGCGCTTCACCCAGCCGCAATACCTCGACCATTCCCAAGAGCTGATCCTGCAGCTGCGCGAGCTGGCCCCTGCGCAGATCAGCGAGTTGATGCACGTCTCCGACAAGATCGGCGGGCTCAACGCCGCGCGTTTCGGCAGCTGGACGCCGGCGTTCACCCCCGCCAACGCCAAACAGGCATTGCTCGCATTCAAGGGCGACGTCTACACCGGGTTGAATGCTCAAACCTTCAGCGAGGCCGATTTCGATTACGCCCAGCAACACTTGCGCATGTTGTCCGGCCTTTACGGCCTGCTGCGCCCACTCGACCTGATGCAGCCGTATCGACTGGAGATGGGGACCAAACTGGCGAATGCCCGTGGCAAGGACTTGTATGCCTTCTGGGGCACACGGATCAGCGAATGGCTCAACGAAGCCCTGGCCGATCAAGGCGATGACGTGCTGCTGAACCTGGCCTCCAACGAGTACTTCTCGGCGGTCAAACGCAACGCCCTGAACGCGCGCATCATCAATACCGAATTCAAGGACCTGAAGAACGGCCAGTACAAAATCATCAGCTTCTACGCGAAAAAGGCCCGCGGCATGATGAGTCGCTTCGTTATAGAAGAACGCATCAATGACCCGGCAGCCCTCAAGCAGTTCGATGTACAAGGCTATCGCTACAGCGCCGAGCAGTCTAAACCGGACAATCTGGTGTTCCTGCGCGATCACGCGCCGGAGTAAGCACCCAATCGGTGCGCGCCCCATTAACGGGTCGTGCGCCGACGTCCGATCGCCCAACAATTCCCCGCTCAATTCGCCACCTTACTGGCGTCAGAAAACAATCATTCGCTTTTCTAACTTTAGTTTCACTCGACATTGATAATTTTTTTCAGTAGTGGCACTTAATTTTTTTATCGGTAGTGGCACATAACTATCTAACCCGATAATAACCCTATGTATCAAGGGTCAAACAGCCGTTGCTATCAATATGAGAGCAGTGCCATCTTTTCCAATATTTCAAAAAATTTCAGCATTCGCGATGGGCGGACTGGAACTATGTCCAAATGCGTAGCTCATACCACCGGTAACCATTCTCTCGGCGCCTGTACGAGATAACTTACGCAGAGAAGAGATTCACGTAGCAAAGTTGTCACATTAACTTTTGCGAACGTGCCCCCTGATTTGGGCAACACATGAAGGACAGGAGATAATCATCAAAAATATCCCCTGCAAGGCGAAGGCAGCGCCCCTATAAACGTGCTCACCTGAGCACCGAACCGCTTGATTTACGGGCTTCTGGCCTGGCATTGAGCGCGCAAGACCTTTGCACGAATGTCTTCTGATTAGAAGATCAGCTGCATAACAGGGCAAGCCATAACAATAAAGCCTAGTTGCGCACATCTTGAGTGCACTTATTTAGTCACTCGGAACTTTGTATGCCTGCACGCGGCATTGTCGCGCCTTTAAGGCGCACTTCCGAGTGCACTTCGACCGCTGAACACCATTAACTCCGGCCATGTAATGGCTTGATAAACACAGAGGTAATTGCGATGCGCATCAGCATATTTGGTTTGGGTTACGTCGGCGCAGTATGTGCCGGTTGCCTGTCTGCACGGGGCCATGACGTCGTTGGCGTCGATGTTGCCAAAGACAAAATAGATATGATCAACGCCGGTAAATCGCCGATCGTTGAACCGGGTCTGGGCGAACTTCTGCAGAAGGGTATCGAGACGGGCCGCCTGCGCGGTACGACCGACTTCGCCGAGGCGATTCGCGCCACCGACCTGTCGATGATCTGCGTTGGCACGCCGAGCAAGAAGAACGGCGATCTGGAACTGAACTACATCGAAGCCGTGTGCCGCGAGATCGGTTTTGTCCTGCGTGACAAGACGACCCGCCACACCATCGTGGTTCGCAGCACCGTTCTGCCGGGCACTGTCGCAAACGTTGTCATCCCGATCCTCGAAGACTGCTCCGGCAAAAAAGCCGGCGTCGATTTCGGCGTAGCAGTGAACCCGGAGTTCCTGCGTGAAAGCACCGCGATCGCCGATTACGACCTGCCGCCAATGACCGTCATCGGCGAGTTCGACAAGGCGTCGGGCGACGTTCTGCAATCGCTGTACGAAGAGCTCGATGCTCCGATCATCCGCAAGGACATCGCAGTCGCCGAGATGATCAAGTACACCTGCAACGTGTGGCACGCCACCAAAGTGACCTTCGCCAACGAGATCGGCAACATCGCCAAGGCTGTCGGTGTCGATGGTCGTGAAGTGATGGAAGTGGTCTGCCAGGACAAGACGTTGAACCTGTCCCAGTACTACATGCGCCCTGGTTTCGCGTTCGGCGGTTCCTGCCTGCCGAAAGACGTTCGCGCCCTGACCTACCGCGCCGGTTCGCTGGACGTGGAAGCACCGCTGCTGAACTCGCTGATGCGCAGTAACGAGTCCCAGGTGCAGAACGCCTTCGACATCGTCACCAGCCACGGAAAACGTAAAGTCGCCCTGCTGGGTCTGAGCTTCAAGGCCGGTACTGACGACCTGCGCGAAAGCCCGCTGGTTGATCTGGCAGAAATGCTGATCGGCAAGGGCTACGACCTGAGCATCTACGACACCAACGTCGAATACGCCCGCGTTCACGGCGCGAACAAGGATTACATCGAGTCGAAGATCCCTCACGTCTCGTCCTTGCTCAACTCCGATTTTGACGACGTGATCAACAACTCTGACGTGATCATCCTCGGCAACCGTGACGAGAAGTTCCGCGCGCTGGCGCAAGAAGCTCCACACGGCAAGCAAGTAATCGACCTGGTCGGTTTCATGTCCCAAGCCACTAGCACAAGTGGTCGGACTGAAGGCATCTGCTGGTAATGCGGTCGTAGGAGCTGTCGAGTGAAACGAGGCTGCGATCTTTCCAGGTCCACTTGAGTTTCAAGCGAAAGATCAAAAGATCGCAGGCTTCGCCAGCTCCTACAGGATTTCTGGCGTCATCCAGACCGGGTGTCGCCAGTTTTCGTAAGCCTGCCTTAACCCCATCGGGCCACCCCACAGGCTCGCCCGAGATAGAGACGGATGCAGATTATGCACAGGCTAAAGCACGGCCTACTTCAGGTCGCCGGTTGGCTGTTTTACCTAAGTTTATTGATGGGCATCGCCATGGCGTTGCCTGCGTCCACGTTCGACGCCGAGTCGAAGGACTTCATCCTCCTGATCGGTATCGTCGGTATCTGGCGCTATTCGATGGGTGCCACGCACTTTCTGCGCGGCATGCTGTTTCTGTACGTGGTCTACCCGCACCTGCGGCGCAAAGTGCGCAAGCTGGGTAAAGCGGCAGACCCGTCCCATGTGTTCCTGATGGTCACCAGTTTTCGTATCGACGCGCTGACCACCGCCCAGGTTTACGCCTCGGTGATTCGCGAAGCGATCGACTGCGGCCTGCCGACCACCATGGTCTGCTCCATCGTGGAAATGTCCGATGAGAAGCTGGTGAAAAGCCTGTGGACCCGGATGAACCCACCGGCTCGCGTCAAGCTCGACTTCGTGCGCATTCCCGGCACTGGCAAGCGCGATGGCCTGGCCTACGGTTTCCGCGCCATCTCCCGCCACCTGCCGGACGACCGCGCAGTGGTTGCAGTGATCGATGGCGACACCGTGCTCGCCGAAGGCGTCGTGCTCAAGACCGTGCCGTGGTTCCAGCTGTTCGGCAATGTCGGCGGCCTGACCACCAACGAGTTCTGCGAAGTGCGCGGCGGCTACATCATGAGCGAGTGGCACAAACTGCGATTCGCCCAACGCCACATCAACATGTGCTCGATGGCCCTGTCCAAGCGCGTGCTGACCATGACCGGGCGGATGTCGGTATTTCGCGCCACCGTGGTGACCGACCCGGACTTCATCGCCGACGTGGAAAGCGACTCGCTGCAACACTGGCGCCTGGGCCGCTTCAAGTTCCTCACCGGTGATGACAAGTCGAGCTGGTTCAGCTTGATGCGCCTGGGCTACGACACGTTCTACGTGCCGGACGCCGCCATTCACACTGTGGAACACCCGCCGGAAAAAAGCTTCATCAAGGCCAGTCGCAAACTGATGTTCCGCTGGTACGGCAACAACTTGCGCCAGAACTCCCGCGCCCTGGGCCTGGGGATGAAACGCCTTGGCCTGTTCACGTCGGTGGTGCTGTTCGACCAGCGTGTATCGATGTGGACATCGCTGTTGGGCCTGACGGTCGCGATCCTCGCCACCGTCAAGTACGGCGCCGCGTTCATCCTGGTTTACCTGCTGTGGATCGGCATTACCCGCCTGATCCTGACCCTGCTGCTGTCCTGCTCCGGTCACAAGATCGGCCCGGCCTATCCGGCGATTCTCTATTACAACCAGATCGTCGGCGCGCTGGTGAAGATCTACGTGTTCTTCCGCCTCGACCAACAATCCTGGACTCGCCAGGACACCAAATTGACCCGTGATCTCGCCAGCTTTCAACGTTGGTTCAACACTTGGTCGTCTCGGACCATGACCTTCTCCGCCGGCAGCATTTTTGTTGCTGTGCTGCTGATGATGGTCTGACCGAACTCGCCTGAATTAACTAGGAAATCGTCCATATGAATACCGCCGTCAACGCCAACGTAGTGCATGAATCAGAAGCCCAGCGCCAGCACGCCCGAGTGAAAATCCCGGCCAAGCTGCGCTTCTACGGTCCTGACCGGACCCCGGTAGAAGCTCGGGTCCTCGACCTCTCCGCTGGCGGCCTGGCCTTCAACGCCGGTCAGCTGCCACTGAAGATCGGCGACAAGTACAAGGCCCGCCTGCAGTTCGTCATCGATAACCTCGGCCTGGCCATGGACGTCGAGCTACTGGTCCGCTCCCACGAGCGCGAAACCGGCCGTACCGGTTGCGAGTTCCAGAACCTCGAACCTCAGGACATTTCCACCCTGCGCCACCTGATCACCTCGCACCTGGCCGGCGACATCGTCAGCATGGGTGAAGTGCTGGCAACCCTGCAGCGCGACAACTTCACCAAGGCGCGCAAGGTCAAGGATGGCGGCCACGGCATGACCGCTTTCGGTCGTCTGCGTGCAGTGACCTTCAGCTTCGCGATTTTCCTCGTCGGTCTGACGGCATTCGGCTTCATTTTCAAGTCGGTGTACGGCATGTACTTCGTAAGCCACGCCCAGGCCGGCCTGGTCAGCGTGGCGGGCATGAACATCACCATGCCGCGCGACGGCACTGTGCAGAGCCTGGTGAAAACCGACGGCGTTGCGGCCAAGGGCGCACCGTTGGCGACGTTCAGCACCAGCATGCTCGACGTACTCAAGGGCCATCTGGACGATAACCAACTGCAACCGGCCAAGGTTGAAGAGCTGTTCGGCAAACAAATGACCGGCACCCTGACGTCGCCGTGCGATTGCACCGTGTCGCAGCAAATGGTCGCCAACGGCCAGTACGCCAACAAGGGCGACGTGATCTTCCAACTGGTGCCGCGTAACAGTGAAGCCAACGTTGAAGCGCGCTTTTCCTATCGCCAGTTCGGCGATGTGCTTCCAGGCAGCACCGTCAGCTTCCAGATCGCCGGCGAAGACAAAACCCGCAGCGGCACGATCGTCAGCAGCACCAGCCTGAAAAGCGCCGACCTGTCGTCCGACATCCGCGTGCTGATCAAGCCTGACGAGCCGCTGGACAGCAAATTCGCCGGTCGTCCGGTTGAAGTGAACAGCACCCGTGGTCCGAACCTTAACTGGCTGATCGATAAAGCCATGGCCGCCGGTCGTTAATAACAGAGGACATGCCCGTGACTAGCCCACTCAGAATCCTGCCAGTCCCGCTGACTCTGGCCATGGCAATCGCCCTGGCCGGATGCGCCGGCCTGCCCGACCAGCGTCTGGCCAACGAAGCCCTCAAGCGCGGTGATACCACGCTGGCGGCGCAGAATTACCAGCAACTGGCAGACCTGGGCTACAGCGAAGCACAGGTTGGCCTGGCTGATATCCAGGTCGACAGCCGCGACCCGGCGCAGATCAAACAAGCCGAGGCGACTTACCGCGCCGCGGCCAGCGTCTCGCCGCGGGCCCAGGCTCGCCTGGGTCGTCTGTTGGTGGCCAAACCCGGTTCCACCGAAGCCGAACAGCACGAAGCCGAAGGCCTGTTGAAAAAAGCCTCGGCCGCAGGTGAAGGCAACACCCTGATCCCGTTGGCGATGCTGTACCTGCAATACCCCCACAGTTTCCCGAACGTCAACGCGCAACAGCAGATCAGCCAATGGCGCGCCGAAGGCAAACCGGAAGCGGGCCTGGCCCAAGTGCTGCTCTATCGCACTCAGGGCACTTACGACCAGCACTTGGACGAAGTCGAAACCATCTGCAAAGCCGCGTTGAACACCACCGACATCTGCTATGTCGAACTGGCCACGGTCTATCAGAAAAAAGCCCAGCCGGAACAACAGGCCGAGCTGATCAAGCAGATGCAGGCCGCTCAGGCTCGTGGCACGGTTTCCGCCCAGCGCGTGGACAGCGTGGCCCGGGTACTGGGTAATGCAACCCTGGGCACGACCGACGAAAAAACCGCCCAGTCGCTGCTCGAAGGCATCGCACCCGGCTACCCCGCTTCCTGGGTCAGCCTGGCGCAACTGCTCTACGACTTCCCGGAACTCGGCGACGTCGACACGATGATGAAATACCTGGACAACGGCCGCGCCGCTGACCAACCGCGTGCCGAACTGTTGCTGGGCAAGCTCTACTACGAAGGCAAAATGGTGCCGGCCGACGCGAAGGTCGCCGAAGAACACTTCAAGAAAGCCGCCGGCAGAGAAGTGGCCGCCGATTACTACCTCGGCCAGATTTACCGCCGTGGTTACCTGGGCAAAGTCTATTCGCAGAAAGCGCTGGATCACCTGCTCAAGGCTGCGCGTAACGGTCAGAGCAGCGCCGACTTCGCCATTGCCCAACTGTTCTCCCAAGGCAAGGGCACCAAGCCCGACCCGCTGAACGCTTACGTCTTCAGCCAATTGGCCAAGGCGCAGAACACCCCGCAAGCCACTGAACTTGCGCAAACACTCGAAACCCAACTGCCGCCTGCCCAGCTCGCCGAGGCCCAACGCCTGTTGAAACAAGAACAGGCCGTTCGTGGTGCCTTGAGCCAGAACACGCTGGAACTGCATGCCCTGGAAGAAGAAGACGGCGAGGAATCCCTATGAAGTTGAATCCATTTGTTAAGGCCGGTATTGGCCTGTCTTTCGCCCTCTTGTGGTCGTGCCCGACCCTGGCGGCCCTGACTGAAAACCAGAACTATGGCCTTGACGTGAAAGTCACCGCCCAGTCCGAAGATGACACCGACCTTGGTACGCAGAGCGGCGGCGACGTCAATGGCGTCGGCCTCGACCTGCGTCCGTGGATCTATGGCGAAAGCGGCGCGTGGAGCGGCTACGCCATGGGTCAGGCCGTGACGTCCACTGACATCATCGAGACCGACACCCTGCAGCAGTCCGACAGCGACGGCACCCAGGCGACCGACAACGGTGATCGCAAGAGCAAGAAAAACTACCTGGCGATGCGCGAGTTCTGGGTCGGCTACAGCGGCCTTACGCCGTACCCCGGCGAGATGCTCAAACTCGGTCGCCAGCGCCTGCGCAATGACGACGGCCAATGGCGCGACACCAACATCGAAGCCCTGAACTGGACCTTCGACACCACCCTGTTGCGCGCCAACGCCGGTGTTGCCGAACGCTTCAGCGAATACCGCACCGACCTCACCGAGCTCGCGCCCAAGGACAAGGATCGCCTGCACGCTTACGCCGACGCGGCGTACCAGTGGAACCCGGGCAACTGGGTCGGCATTCGCGGTCATCACACCCGCGATAACGGCAAACTCGATTACCCGACCCCGGGCGTTGCCGCCGATTCTCTGGACAAAAAAGAGAATGGCGACATCAGCTGGCTCGGCCTCACCGCCGACAGCGATGCCTACAACTGGCGCAACACCAACACCGTCAATTACTGGGGCAGCGTCACCGGCATGAGCGGCGATCGCGACACGGTCAACCCGCTGACCGCCGAGGGCACCGCTCCGGCACAAGCCAAAACCAGTGGCAATGTTGATGGCTGGGCCACTGACCTGGGCGTGCGTCTGCGTCTGGATCCGCAATGGCAAGTCGGTGCAGCCTATGCCCGTGCCAGCGCTGATTACGAACAGAACGGCCTGCAAAGCAACCGTTCGAACTACACCGGTACTCGCTCGCGGGTTCACCGTTTCGGCGAAGCGTTCCGTGGCGAAACGAACAACATGCAGTCCGCGACCTTGTTCGGTTCGTGGATGCTCAACGACGAATACGACGCCAGTGTGATCTACCACAAATTCTGGCGCGTCGACGGCAACAAGCCGGTCGGCAGCAACGGCATCAATGCCGTCCAGAATGACACCGACGACGTGACCGGCGCGGTGCTCTCCAGCACGTCCCTGCCGCTGGAAGATGGCAACAAAGACCTCGGTCAGGAAATGGACGTGGTCGTCACCAAGTACTTCAAGCAAGGCCTGCTGCCCGCATCCTTGAGCCAATCGATCGATGAGCCTTCGGCCCTGGTGCGTTTGCGTGGCGGTGTGTTCAAGCCCGGTGATGCGTATGGCAAAGGCGTCGACTCGTACATGCACCGCGCGTTTGTCGACGTGATCTGGCGCTTCTGATGCGAACCGCTAAGGGAGTTCCTGACATGAACAGTCCGAAGAGAGGCTCGATAACCTTGCTGGCCGGCGCGATGCTGCTGGCCAGCACGGCAGCCTTCGCCGCGGTGGAGCCGACCGCGCCCGTTCAAAAAGGGCAACCGGCGACCCTTGCAAAAGGGTTGCAACAGGCCAAGACCTACACCGTCAGCAGCGCACCGACCGCGCCGCTGGAGCTGGCCAAACCGACACTGCCGGACACCTCCGGCTACACCGCCGAAGCCATCGCCGCGAAAATCGTGCGCACCAAGCCCGGCAAAATCAGTGTGCGCCGGATGATGCAGGAAAACGCCCTGAAGGACTTCATCGGCGGCGACAACAAGATGGCTGAATGGGTGGTGCGTCAGCACGGTATCCCGCAGGCCATCTTCATTGACGACGGCTACATGAACCTCAAGGATCTGGCCAAGAAGGTGCCCAAGCAGTACTTCAGCGAAACCTCGCCGGGCGTGTTCCTGGCGAAGTTGCCGATCGTGGTGGGTAACAAGGGCATTCTGGAAATCGACAAGCAGACCCAGGAACTGCGCCTGTCTCAGGAGGCCGGTTCGTTCCTGGTCAACGACGGTCAGCTGTTCGTGCGTGATACCAAAATTACCGGTTGGAGTGAGAAGGCAAACGGTCCGGCGATGTTCAAGTCGGCGAAGGAATTCCGTCCGTTCATGTTGTCCTGGGGTGGCACCGAGACTTACATCGCCAACAGCAAGATCGCCAGTTTCGGTTATGCCAACAGTAAGTCCTACGGCGTGAGTATTTCCCAGTACACGCCGAACATGGCCAAGGTGCTCAAGCGTCCTGACCCAAGCGGCTGGATCATCGATTCCGAGTTCTCGGACATGTGGTACGGCTTCTACTGCTACGAAACCCGCGACTTTGTGGTCAAGGGCAACACCTACAAAGACAACATCGTCTACGGCATCGACCCGCATGACCGTTCCCACGGTCTGATCATCGCGGACAACACCGTTTACGGGACCAAGAAGAAGCACGGGATCATTATTTCCCGTGAGGTCAACGACAGCTTCATCTTCAACAACCGCAGCTACGACAACAAGTTGTCGGGCCTGGTGATCGACCGTAACAGCGTGAACAACCTGATCGCCTACAACGAGATTTACAAGAACCACACCGACGGCATCACCCTCTACGAGAGTGGCGACAACCTGCTGTGGGGCAACAAGGTGATCAGCAACCGTCGTCACGGCATCCGGATTCGTAACAGCGTGAACATCCGCCTCTACGAAAACCTGTCCATGGCCAACGGGCTGACCGGTGTCTACGGGCACATCAAGGACCTGAGCGACACCGACCGTGACATCAAGCTCGACCCGTTCGACGCCCAGGTGTCGCTGATCATCGTCGGTGGCGAACTGGCCGGCAACGGCAGCGGACCACTGTCCATCGACTCGCCGCTGAGCGTCGAGTTGTATCGCGTGTCCATGCTTGCGCCGACCAAATCCAGCGGCATCAGCTTCAACGGAATTCTTGGCGAGCGCCAGGATGAAATTCTCGACCTGCTGGTACGCCAGCAGAAAGCCGTGCTGATCGACCCTGTCGAACGCCAGACCGAAATGCAGGACTGAGGATAATTTTATGCACTCACACTTGATCAAATTACTCAGCCTGTCGGCCCTGACCGTCGGCATTTTCGCGGCCAGCGCCGGCGCTCGTGCCGATGCAGCTGCCGGCAACATAAAGCCACCCAGCTTCGACGCTGAACCGTGCTGCAACCTGTGCCCGGCAGCGCACGACGCGAAAAACTACACCACGCGTTACCAGCAGAACTTCACCACGCTGGTGCAGGCTCAGGGCGATTGGCTATTCCGTACGCAAGAAGACTTGCGCACCGAGTTCGACACCACGCCCGCCGGCTACAAACGCATGAAAGAACTGCACGACGCGTTCAAGAGCAAAGGCGTCGAACTGGTCGTTGTTTACCAGCCGACCCGCGGCCTGGTGAACCGCAACAAGCTCAACCCGGAAGACAAAGCCAAGTTCGATTTCGACAAGGCCTTGAGGAACTACAAGACCATGCTCGGGCGTTTCGCCGCCATGGGCTACACCGTGCCGGACCTGACGCCGCTGACCAACGAGTCGCTGCCTGAGACCCAGCAGGCCCACGACTTCTACTTCCGCGGCGACCAACACTGGACGCCGTATGGCGCCCAGCGCACGGCGAAAATCGTCGGTGAGCAAATCAAGAAAATGCCGGCCTTTGCCGACGTGCCAAAACGCGAATTCGAGAGCCATAAGTCGGGTCGCATGGGCAAGACCGGAACGTTACACAATATGGCCGGTCAACTCTGTGGCACCAGCTACGCGGTCCAGTACATGGATCAGTTCACCACCGAGCCGAAAGGCGAAGCAGCTGATGGCGATCTGTTCAGTGATTCCGGCAATCCGGAAGTCACCTTGGTCGGCACCAGCCACAGTGGCAAGAACTACAACTTCGCCGGTTTCCTCGAAGAGGCCATCGGCGCCGACATCCTCAACGTGGCGTTCCCCGGCGGTGGCCTGGAAGGTTCGATGCTGCAGTACCTGGGCAGCGAAGAGTTCCAGACCAAGCCGCCGAAGATTCTGATCTGGGAATTCTCGCCGCTCTATCGCCTCGACCAGGAAACCATCTTCCGCCAGATGATGGCGCTGCTGGACAACGGTTGCGAAGGAAAGGATGCACAGATGACCGGCAGCACCACGTTGAAACCGGGCAAGAACGAATTGATGGTCAACAGCAAGAACCTGAATCTGCAAAACCGCAGCCATCAGATTGACATTCGCTTCGCCGATCCGTCGGTGAAAAATCTGCAAGCCACCCTCTGGTACATGAACGGTCGCCACGAGGACATCAAAATCGAAAAACCGGAAACCTCCGATACCGACGGGCGTTTCGCCTTTGAGTTGCGCACGGACGAAGACTGGGCCTCGCAGAATCTGCTGGCCGTCGAAATCCAGGGCCCTGAAGCAGGTGCCGCGCCACAGAAAGTCGAAGCGAAAATCTGCAAACGCAACGTGTTCCCAGGCGCTGAGCAGCGTACCGCTCAGGCCGGGCAATGAGGTTCATATGCAAACCCGAACTTTGAAAAAGTTACTCGCGCCCTCCCTGCTGACACTGGCGATGTTCGCCGGTGCCACCCAGGCCGCCGCGCCACTGCGTCCGCCACAGGGTTACTTCGCGCCGATTGAAAAAGTCAAAACCGGCGACAAGAGCGAAGGCTGTGATGCGATTCCGACGCCGTACACCGGCTCCCTGCAATTTCGCAGCAAGTACGAAGGTTCCGACAAGGCCCGTTCAACCCTGAACGAGGCATCGGAAAAAGCCTTCCGCGACACCACGGCCGACATCACCAAGATTGAGCGCGGCACCAGCAAGCGCGTAATGCAGTACATGCGTGACGGTCGCCCGGAACAACTGGAATGCACCCTGAGTTGGTTGACCGCCTGGGCCAAGGCCGATGCGTTGATGTCCAAGGACTTCAACCACACCGGCAAGTCCATGCGCAAATGGGCGTTGGGCAGCATGGCCTCGTCCTATATCCGTCTGAAATTCTCCGACTCGCATCCGTTGGCGAACCATCAGCAAGAGTCACAACTGATCGAGGCCTGGTTCAGCAAGATGGCTGATCAGGTCGTCAGCGATTGGGACAACCTGCCGCTGGAAAAAACCAACAACCACTCGTACTGGTCCGCCTGGTCGGTGATGGCAGCGTCCATCGCCACCAACCGCCGCGACCTGTTCGACTGGTCGGTGAAGGAATACAAAGTCGGCGTCAATCAAATCGACGCCCAGGGTTTCCTGCCCAACGAACTCAAGCGCCAGCAACGCGCCCTCTCCTATCACAACTACGCCCTGCCGCCGCTGGCGATGATCGCCAGTTTCGCTCAGGTCAACGGTGTGGACTTGCGCCAGGAAAACAACGGCGCATTGAAGCGCCTGGGTGATCGAGTGCTCGCGGGGGTCGAAGACCCGGAAGAATTCGAGAAGAAGAACGGTAAAGAACAGGACATGACCGACCTCAAGATCGACTCGAAATTTGCCTGGCTCGAACCGTTCTGCACGCTCTACACCTGCTCGCCGGATGTGCTTGAGAAAAAGCGCGAGATGCAGCCGTTCAAGACCTTCCGCCTCGGTGGGGATTTGACCAAGGTCTACGACCCGGCGAGTGAAAAAGGCAAAAAAGGTTCCTAGAACCAAACGCAACCCCCTGTGGGAGCGAGCCTGCTCGCGAATGCGGTCTGACATCCACCAATGATGTCGACTGATACACCGCTTTCGCGAGCAGGCTCGCTCCCACAGGGTCAGTGCAAGATTTGAGTTGAGTGATATTCCCCCTGATTTTGGTGGGGGGGTTTGGGGGGGCCGTTGGCCCTTGACTGTTGGTTAAACATGGAGAGACCGGGATGGTATTTTCATCCAACGTGTTCCTGTTTTTGTTCTTGCCGATCTTTCTCGGCATGTATTACTTAAGCGGAATACGCTATCGCAACCTGCTGCTGCTGCTCGCCAGCTACGTGTTCTATGCCTGGTGGCGTGTGGACTTCCTTGCGCTGTTCGCAGCCGTCACGTTGTGGAACTACTGGATCGGCCTCAAAGTCGGTGCCGCAGGCGTACGGACCAAACCGGCACAGCGCTGGCTGCTCCTGGGCGTGGGCATCGACCTGTGCATTCTCGGCTACTTCAAGTACGCCAACTTCGGCGTCGACAGCATCAACGCGATGATGACCTCCGTTGGTCTGTCGCCGTTCATCCTGACCCACGTGCTGTTGCCGATCGGGATCTCGTTCTACATCTTCGAGTCCATCAGCTACATCATCGACGTCTACCGTGGTGACACGCCGGCGACCCGCAACCTGATCGACTTCGCAGCGTTTGTGGCGATCTTCCCGCACCTGATCGCGGGTCCCGTGTTGCGTTTCCGCGATCTCGCCGACCAGTTCAACAACCGCACTCACACCCTCGACAAGTTCTCCGAGGGTGCCACGCGGTTCATGCAGGGTTTCATCAAGAAGGTCTTCATCGCCGACACCCTCGCGGTGGTGGCCGACCATTGTTTCGCCTTGCAGAATCCGACTACGGGCGACGCCTGGCTCGGCGCGCTGGCCTACACCGCGCAGCTGTATTTCGACTTCTCCGGTTACAGCGACATGGCGATCGGCCTGGGCTTGATGATGGGTTTCCGCTTCATGGAAAACTTCAAACAGCCGTACATCAGCCAGTCGATCACCGAGTTCTGGCGTCGCTGGCACATCAGCCTGTCCACCTGGCTGCGTGACTACCTGTACATCACGCTGGGCGGTAACCGTAAAGGCACGCTGATGACCTATCGCAACCTGTTCCTGACCATGTTGCTCGGTGGTCTGTGGCACGGCGCGAACATCACGTACGTCATCTGGGGCGCCTGGCACGGCATGTGGCTGGCGATCGAAAAGGCCCTCGGCCTGAACACCTCGCCGCGCAGCATCAACCCGATCCGCTGGGCGCTGACCTTCCTGCTCGTGGTCATGGGCTGGGTGATCTTCCGCTCGGAAAACCTGCACGTCGCCGGTCGTATGTACGGCGCGATGTTCAGCTTCGGCGAATGGTCACTGTCGGAACTCAACGCGGCCAGCCTCACCGGTCTGCAAGTGGCGACCCTGGTGGTGGCTTACATGACCCTGGCGTTCTTCGGCATTCGTGACTTCTACACCAACCTGCCGCCTGAGAAGACCAAGCCTGTGGTGAACGTCGAGGCCGATGGCCCGGCCGCAGCGACACCTGGAATGATCAAAGCCGTACCGGGCGACAACCCGGGCAGCATCCACGAACCTGGCTACACCGTCGGCGTTGAAGCGACTGTGCAACCGGCCTACTGGACCGCTGACTGGTCTCGTTACGTGATGCGCACGCTGGTACTGGTGTTGTTCATCGCCTCGATTTTCAAACTTTCGGCGCAAAGCTTCTCGCCGTTCCTTTACTTCCAGTTCTGAGGGATCTGACTATGACCCGCTCATTACGCATCCTCTACATCAGCCTGTTCATGGTGACGCTGTTGGTCCTGGGCGTGTGGTCCACGCGCAGTTTCCTCGGCTTCAGTACCTCTGCCGAAACAACGGTGCTCAACGGCCGCTGGACCAAAGCCGTGGAGACGCACTACGACGACGAGTTCCCGATCAAGCGCCTGGGCACCAACCTTTGGGCTGCGCTGGATTTCAAACTGTTCAACGAAGGTCGTCCGGGCGTCGTGCTCGGCCGCGATCAGTGGTTGTACAGCGATGAGGAATTCAACCCGATCGTCAACGAAGAACTGAACCTGCAAGGCAACTACGCACTCGTAGAAGGTGTGCGCCAGGAACTGAAAGCGAAAGGCGTGAAACTGGTCATGGCGATCGTGCCAGCCAAGACTCGCCTGTACCCGGAACACCTGGGTAATGTGAAGCCTTCGAGCATCCACGCCAACCTCTATGAGGACTTCCACGCTCGTGTGGCGTCCAACAAGGTCCTCGCTCCCGACCTGTTCGGCCCGATGCTGAAAGCCAAGTTGAACGGTCAGCAAGTGTTCCTGCGCACCGACACCCACTGGACCCCGGAAGGCGCACAAATCGCCGCCGAGACCCTGGCGAAATCCATTACCGACAAATACCCGCTCAGTGGCGAGCAGCAACACTTCGTCACTGAACCTGCGGAGAAGGTGACTCACAAGGGCGACCTGCGGTTGTTCCTGCCGCTGGACCCGCTGTTCGAAAACCTGATGCCCAAGCCTGAGCCGTTGCAGAAGCGCAATACCGTTGCGGCGCAAGACCAGCCTGCCGGTGATGACGCCCTGTTCGCCAACACTGAAGTGCCGGTGGCCCTGATCGGCACCAGCTACAGCGCCAACCCCAACTGGAACTTCGTCGGTGCGCTGAAACAAGCGCTGAACAGCGACGTGGTCAATTACGCCGAAGACGGCCACGGCCCGATTCTGCCGATGCTCACCTACCTGAAAAGCGATGCTTTCAAGAACAGCCCGCCACAGGTGCTGATCTGGGAGTTTCCTGAACGTTATCTGCCTGTGAACAACGAAATCGGTGACGCCGACCCACAGTGGGTCGCAGAGCTCAAAGAAGCCGGCGCTCGCCAACAAAACGTAGCCGCAAACACTAAATCCGAGACGCCCGACCGGGCGCAAAACTGAAAGAGAGGTACACCATGACTTTCACTACTACTCCTCGCCGTCTCGCCGCTCGCTCCTTAAAAGCAGTCGCACTCGTTGCAGGCATGAGCGTGTTGTCGATGTCCGCCTTCGCTGGCGACGCCGCACTCTACGGCCCGACCGCACCGAAAGGCTCAAGCTTCGTGCGTGTCTACAACGCCGGTAACGCTGAAGTCAGCGCCACCGTCGGCACCACCAACCTGGCCGAAGTCGCGCCGCTGTCCAGCACTGACTTCAGCTTCATGCCAGGCGGCGATTACAGCGCCAAGGTCGGCAGCCAGACCCTGCCGGTGAAACTGGCCGGTGATCACTATTACACCCTGGTCAGCAACGCCAGCGGCGCACCGCAACTGATCGAAGAGCCGCCGTTCAAGAACAAGCAGAAATCCCTGGTTCGCGTACAAAACCTCAGCGACAAGGCGCTGACCCTGAAAACCGCTGACGGCAAGACCGAAGTGGTCCCGACCGTGGCCGCCAAGGGCCGTGGCGAGCGTGAAATCAACCCGGTGAAAGTCAGCCTGGCGCTGTACGACGGCGACAAGAAAGTCGGCGACGTGAAACCGGTCGCCCTGGAACGCGGTGAAGCCGCCGTGCTGTACGTCACCGGCACCGGCAGCAGCCTGGCACCAGTCTGGGTAAAACGCCCAGTTTCGACGCGCTAATGAATTCGTCAGGACGGTGATCCCCTGTAGCAGCTGGCGAAGCCTGCGTCCGGCTGCGCAGCAGTCGTAAAACCGGCAAATAGGGTCTTTCAGAAAGACCCGGTTGCCTGATTTACGACCGCTTCGCGCTCGAACGCAGCCTCGCAGGCTCGGCAGCTGCTACAGAGATCGGTGAAACGACCTGGCAACGGAATAAGAACAAGAGTGAAACGACAGAACGCAGTAGCTCTGACCCATACGATTTTCAAGGAGTAACAACATGATTCCGGTGATCTTGTCAGGTGGTAGCGGCTCACGTCTTTGGCCGCTTTCGCGTAAGCAATTCCCCAAGCAATTTCTCGCCCTGACCGGCGAACAAACACTGTTCCAGCAAACCCTGGAACGCCTGGTGTTCGAAGGCATGGACACCCCGATCGTGGTCTGCAACAAAGAACACCGTTTCATCGTCAACGAGCAACTGGCCGCCCGTAAACTGGACGTTCAGCGCATCCTGATGGAACCGTTCGGCCGCAATACCTCACCGGCCGTGGCCTTGACCGCAATGATGCTGGTCAACGAAGGTCGCGACGAGTTGATGCTGGTGCTGCCGGCCGACCACGTGCTGGAAGATCAGAAAGCCCTGCAACGCGCGCTGGCCCTGGCCACCGTCGCTGCAGAAAACGGCGAAATGGTGCTGTTCGGCGTACCGGCCACCAAACCGGAAACCGGCTATGGCTACATCAAGTCGACCAATGATTCGCTGCTGCCGGAAGGCGTCAGCCGCGTCTCGCACTTCGTCGAAAAACCGGACGTGAAGCGCGCCACCGAGTTCGTCGAGTCCGGCGGTTATTTCTGGAACAGCGGCATGTTCCTGTTCCGCGCCAGCCGTTTCCTCGAAGAGCTGAAAAAACACGATCCGGACATCTACGACACCTGCCTGCTGACCCTGGAACGCAGCGAGCAGGATGCCGACACCGTCGACTTCGACGCCGCCACCTTCGCTTGCTGCCCGGACAATTCCATCGACTACTCAGTGATGGAAAAAACCCAGCGCGCCTGCGTCGTACCGCTGACCGCGGGCTGGAGCGATGTCGGCTGCTGGGCGTCGTTGTGGGAAGTGAATGAAAAAGACGCCAACGGCAACGTCACCAAAGGCGACGTCGTCATCCAGGACAGCAAAAACTGCATGATCCATGGCAACGGCAAACTGGTGTCGGTGATTGGCCTGGAAAACATCGTGGTCGTCGAAACCAAGGACGCCATGATGATCGCCCACAAGGACAAGGTCCAAGGCGTGAAACAGATGGTCAACACCCTCAACGAGCAGGGCCGCAGCGAAACCCAGACTCACTGCGAAGTCTATCGTCCGTGGGGCTCCTACGACTCGGTGGACATGGGCGGCCGCTTCCAGGTCAAGCGCATCTCGGTCAAACCGGGCGCGTGCCTGTCGCTGCAGATGCACCACCACCGAGCCGAACACTGGATCGTGGTCAGCGGCACGGCTGAAGTGACCTGCGACGAAAACGTGTTCCTGCTCACTGAAAACCAGTCGACCTACATCCCGATCGCCTCGGTCCACCGCCTGCGCAACCCGGGCAAGATTCCACTCGAAATCATCGAAGTGCAATCGGGCAGCTACCTGGGCGAAGACGATATCGAGCGGTTTGAAGATATCTACGGTCGCTCTACCCCGATCGACCGCGGCGTATCGGTGAAAACCATCGCGCGGTAATTGATCTGTAACACCAGAAGCCCCCGTCCGACCCGCTGCGTTTTCCCTATCCGCAGCGGGTTGGGTGGGGGCTTTTTTTGTCTGGATTTTGTGTTGCCTCGGCTAGCCCCTTCGCGAGCAGGCTCGCTCCCACAGGGGTTTGGTGCACGCCGCAGATCCACTGTGGGAGCGAGCCTGCTCGCGAAAGGGCCATCATATCCACCACACCCATCAAGCCCATCGCCAACCGCACCCACGCTTAGGTAGGATGACCTTCTCCCCTCCCGAGGTTTTGCGTCATGTTCATCGGCGTCCTGCTGGTCATTACCTGGCTGATACTTTTGCTGCGCTACCCAACCAAGGCCTTGCCCGTCTCTGTGGCAGCCGCCATTGGGTTGGCCCTGGTGGCAACATGGGTGATCTGGCTGGATAACCGCGAGGTCAAGCAACTGGCACGTCTCGAGCTGCGCATCACTTATGCGCCCGAACAGTGCCCGGCCGATCGCCCGTTGCAACTGAAAATGAGCAACGGCAACGACGTGCCGCTGACCGAACTGCGCTGGCGCATCGCAGCCTATGCGCCGGGCGACACGGTCAATCTGGCCGACAATCAATACGCCGCACCACGCTATCGCGGCCCCGGCGAACTGCAGGCCGGCGCAAACTGGGAAGACTGTTTGCCGATGCCGCCGCTGCGTCCTGGTTATCGCCCGCAAACGCTGGAGTTTCGCGCCGAGCGTTTGCACGGTAGTTTCTCCGATTGATCTTCCCTTTCTCTTTTTGCACAAGGACCGCGCCATGCCCGTTGCATTGATTACCGGTTGTTCCAGCGGCATTGGCCGCGCCCTCGCCGAGGTGTTCAAAGGTGCCGGATACGAAGTCTGGGCCAGCGCCCGCAAGGCTGAAGATGTGGTGGCGCTGGCCGCTGCCGGTTTCACCGCCGTGCAACTGGACGTCAACGACGGTGCGGCACTCGAACACTTGAGCGAGCGCATCAACCAGCAACATGGCGGCCTCGACGTGCTGATCAACAACGCCGGTTACGGCGCCATGGGGCCGTTGCTCGACGGCGGTGTGCCGGCCATGCAGCGGCAATTCGAAACCAATGTGTTCGCCATAGTCGGCGTCACCCGCGCCCTGTTCCCGGTGCTGCGCCGCGCCAAGGGTCTGGTGGTGAACATCGGCAGCGTGTCCGGGGTTTTGGTCACGCCATTCGCCGGCGCCTACTGCGCCTCGAAAGCGGCGGTGCATGCCTTGACCGATGCGTTGCGTATGGAACTGGCGCCGTTTGGCGTACGGGTCATGGAAGTCCAACCGGGCGCCATCGCCTCCAGTTTTGCCAAGAATGCCGGTCATGAGGCTGAGCAGTTGATCACCGAACAATCGCCGTGGTTTCCGCTACGTGAAGGTATACGCGCGCGGGCCAAGGCCTCCCAGGACAAGCCGACGCCCGCCAAGGAGTTTGCAGAGGATTTGCTCAAGGCTGTGCAGCAGAGCAAACCACCGCGTCTGATTCGTCTGGGCAATGGCAGTCGGGCGCTGCCGTTGCTGGCGGGGTTGTTGCCTAAAGCCTGGCTGGAAGCGGGATTAATGAAGCGGTTTGGATTGAAGGGGCAGCTCCCATGACCGACTACACCGAATACTTCGACGAAGTGATCCAGGCCCACGTTGCCATCGAGCAGTGGCTGGCCGAGGACCGAGACGCGTCAGAGCTTGAACAACTGCTGACGCGTTTTTCGCCACAGTTTTCCATGATCTCGCCATTGGGACGGGTGCTGGATTTTGAGGCGCTGAATGAGTTATTTCTGCTGGCGGGCGGAAAGAAGCTCGGGTTCAGAATTGAGCTCAGCGAATTGCGTGGCATCGCTCTGTACGACGGTGGCGCGACTGTGAGTTATCGCGAGCAGCAGACGGATGCGACGGGGTTGCACTCTGATCGGCGATCGACGGTGGTGTTTGAGAAGCAGGCGGATGGCAAGGTGATCTGGCGGCATTTGCATGAGACGCTTTGCAAGGAGTAAGGCCGCGACTCGGTCTTACGGTCAGTTAACAACCACCGTACACGTTATCCCCGCCGCCAACAGCACACCCTCCGGCACTTCATCAATGTGAATCCGCACCGGCACTCGCTGCGCCAGCCGCACCCAGTTAAATGTCGGGTTCACGTCCGCAATCAGCTCGCGGCTTTCCGGGTTATCGCGGTCGTAGATACCGCGAGAAATACTCTCCACATGCCCCTTCAGCACTTCCCCGCTCATCAACTGCATGTCGGCTTTATCGCCGACCCGCACGTGGGGCAATTTGGTTTCTTCGAAGAAGCCGTAGACCCAGAACGAGTTCATGTCGACCACGGCCATTTTCGCTTCGCCGATGCGCGCGTAATCGCCGCGATGCACATTGAGGTTGGTCACGTAACCGTCCACCGCTGCGCGGACCTCGGTACGTTTGAGGTTCAGTTCGGCAGCTTCCAGTTGCGCCTGAGCGTGCTGGTAATCGGCCAGTGCCGAGTCAGCGATGTTGCTGGCGTCGTCGCGGTTTTCCCTGGAGATCACCAGGTTGTCCATGTCGGCGCGGCGGTGGGCATTGACCTTGCGCATCTCCCACGTCGACTTGCGTGAGGCCACCAGCGACTGTGCCTGTTTGACCGCAATGCGGTAGTGCTCGGGATCGATGCGCATCAGCAAATCGCCCTTCTTCACCAACTGGTTATCACGCACCGGCACGTCCACCACTTCTCCGGTAACGTCCGCCGCCACGTTGATGATGTCGGCGCGCACCCGGCCGTCGCGGGTCCACGGCGTGTCCATGTAATGCACCCAGAGGGTCCGGCCGATCCATATCGCGAGGGCCAGCACCAGCAGAGTGGCGAGCAGACTGAAAAGCTTTTTCATCAGAGCGTTCTCAACGGTAAACAGTCAGCGCCAGGGCGCCGAACAGACAGGTAAACAGACTCAGGCGCAACAGCGCCGGGTGCCAGAAAAAGCGGTACAGATCGAGCCCGGACAGGAACCGGTCCAGCGCCCAGGCCAGCGCCGCCGCGATGAAAAACATCAGGGTCATGGTCGGCATGTACACACCGTGGAAGGCGATTTCACGAGGCATGTTCAAGTCCTTGGGGCTTGGCGGAGGCGGTGGCATTTATGTAGCCGGCGAGCGGTGATTGCGGATCCAGCAACGAGGTGCGGATGAAGTGCAGGTAGCTCTTCACCCGACGCAGGGCCGAGGTGTCGAAGTGCGGTGCGAAAGGTTCGTCGGTGGCTTGTACGCGGCTGATCGCGTGATCGACGGCGATCAGTCCACGCTCCAGATTGCTCTGGCTCGGTTGCAGAAACAGCCGCACTAGCGAGCGGCCCATCACCCTGATTGACTGACGCCAGGGCTGAGATTCGGCGTAGGCCGGATGCACCGGCAGGATCACCTGTTCCTTGCGTAACTCGATGATCGCGTGACCGACTTCCAGCACCACGAACATCCAGCGCAGTAAGTCCCGTTGTACCTGCGGCTGCCCGGCCGCGAGACCGTAGGCCTGATGCAGCAGGTCGCGGGTGCGGCTTTCGAAACTTGACGCCAGGCCCTTGAGTTTGCCGCTGATGGCGTACACCACCTGGCCGCGCAAATCCTGCTCCAGCCGACGCCACAACCAGCGACTGTTGGGCGGCAGAATAATCGCCCCGGCGGCGGCGCAGACCAGCATGCCAAGCACCATGGCGATGTAGTCGTTGATAAAGGCGTAAGGGTTGTAAACGGTGAGGTTGTCCGGCACCGAACCGGTGCTGAAAAAGATCAGCAGGCCGAGCCCTACGCCCGCATATTGTGGCCGTGAATTCAGAAACGAACCGAGCACGATCACCGGTGCAAGCATCACGCAGAGCAACGGAAAACCATCGATCCAGGGGAAGATGAAAAACATCTCGACGAAGCCGATCAGGGCCCCGAGGAGCGTCCCGCAAGCCATCTGGAATGCCATGCGTTTTGGATTCGGTGTCGCCGCTGAAAGGCCCACGGTCGCGGCGGCGATCAGCGTCATGGTCGCTCCGCTCGGCCACGCGGTGGCGACCCAATAGCTGCCCAGCACAACCAGAATGAATGCCGCGCGAATCCCCGAGGCGGCCGACGCCATCCAGTTGGTTTGCGGGGTGAACGGCTCATCCCAAAGCTCGCGCGCATGGCTGTGATCAGCCAGCGACGCGTGGGTCTGTGCATAACTGTGCAGGTCATCGACGAAGCGATAGAGCAATTCGTATGCAGTGTGAAAATCCAGTTGCTCGGCGTCGCTCGGATTGCTCTCCTGAAAGGTCGCCCGCAAGCTGCGAACGCGTGCCGGCAAACCTTCTTTATAGGCGGTCAACGCGATCACCAGACGCCCCGCATCCGCGTCGGTCAGGGCACGGCCGCTGAAGCCGTCGAGCAGTTCGGCGAGGTCCTGCAAACCCGGTTTGATCGCCGCGACCACGTGATCGGCGCCGTTGCTGCGCAAGCGTTCAAGCAATTGGTGCAGGGCGTTGAAGCGTGTAGTGATGCCCATAAACTCGCTGTTCAGTCGACTGAGCCGACCGTTGCGTCGACGCATGTGCGGGTCCTCGAACACGGTCACGCTGCGCAACCCTTCCAGCCCCACCGCCTCTGCGATGAAACGCACGTTGCTCGCCTCGAAAGCCTCCCGCTTGCTGCGACCGCGCAAGCCATCGGTGACGAATAATGCGAACACGCCGAAGCGCTGATACAAGGCGTTGCGCATCGCGGCGCTGGCGGTTTGCGGCAGGATCGCGACACTGACCAGCGTGGCGCAAATAATCCCCAGGGAGATTTCCAGCACCCGCCACACGGCGGCCATGAACGCGCCGTCCGGGTGCGCCAATGCGGGCAAACCGACCATCGCCGCGGTATATCCGGCGAGCACGAAACCGTAGGCGCGGAAGTTGCGATAGCGCGCCGCGCCGGCCGAGCAGATGCCCACCCAGATCGCCAGCGAACCGAGGAACAATTCAGTGTTTTGGGCGAACAAGGCAATCAGCGCGACCATCACCGCCGAGCCGGCCAACGTGCCGAGGAAGCGATAGAAACTCTTGGCCAACACGTGCCCGCTCTGCGGTTGCATGACAATGAACACGGTAATCATCGCCGTGCGCGGCTGCGGCAACTCCAGACGCATGGCCAGCCACAGGGTCAGGAACGCCGCGAACAGCACCTTGAAAATGTAGACCCAGGTCACGCCATCGCTGCGCGCCCAGTCGAAGAAACCCCGGCGCCATTCAAGGGAATACAGCCAGCGCAGAGGTGCGGGCAAGGGAGTCATGAAATCCTGCTCAGTGGTCAGAAGTTGTGCGGCGAGAACTCGGTTCCTGTGGGAGCGGGCTTGCTCGCGAAAGCGGTGTGTCAGGTGACATCATCATTGACTGACACGCCCTCTTCGCGAGCAAGTCGGATCGCCGCACCGCCGCTCCCACAAGGTCCGTGTTCAATTCGGGAGATTCTCAAGCAGGGCCAGGGTTTTCGGTGCCTGGGTCTGGCTGTCTCTTGGCACGTCGTTACCCGCACCGAGTCCACCGCCCAAAGCGGTCACCAGTTCGGCATGAGCACTGAGGCGTGCGGCCTGAACCTGCTGCTGAACCTGCTGCTGCTTGAACAACAAAGTCTGGGCGTTAAGCACGTTGAGGTAATCGGTGAGGCCGCGCTGATAGGCGACCATCGCGATGTCGTAAGTCTTCTGCGCGGTGGCCACCGACTCGGCGGCGAAGGTTTGCTGCTTGTCCATGGATTTGCGGCGGATCAGTTGGTCGGAGATGTTTTTCAGCGCGTTGACCAGCGTCTGGTTGTACTTGGCCACGGCGATGTCGTAACCGGCCGAGGCTTCGCCCAGCTCCGAACGCAAACGGCCGCCATCGAAGATCGGCAACGAAATGGCCGGGCCGACGCTGTAGTTGAGCTTCTTGCCGGTCAGGAACTCCAACGCTCCACCGCCCGTGGCCATGTAGCCCAGGCTGCCGACCAGATCGACGTTGGGATAAAACCCGGCGTGAGCCACATCAATGCCTCGCGCCTGGGCCGCCACTTGCCAGCGACTGGCAACCACGTCCGGGCGTTGTCCGAGCAATTGCGCTGGCAAGGACGACGGCAACTTCAGCGGCGCGCCCAACGACAGCGTCGGCCGCAGCAACTGCGCGCCCTCCCCCGGGCCAAAACCTGCCAACGCGGCGAGTTGATTGCGGCTCAGGGCGATTTCTTCGTCCAGCGCATCGATCTGACGATGGGTTTCCGGCAACGGCGTTTCGGCCTGGCTGACTTCAAAATGGGTGCCGATGCCGCCGTTGAGACGCTTTTGCGCCAGGTCGAGAATTTGCTGTTGCTGTTTCAGGGTCGCGGCGACGATGTCCCGTTGCGCGTAATGCAACGAAAGTTCGATGTAGGCGCGCACGATGTTGTTCTGCAATTCGAGCTGCGCCAGCCGTGCTTCGGCAGCGGTCATGTGGGCCATGTCCACGGCGCGCTCGGTGGCGTTGCTTTCGCGGCCCCAGAGGTCGAGGGCATAGCTGAAACCCAGCGCGGCGTTGTTGTCCCAAGTCGTTGTGTTCGCCAACTCGCCCGGCCCGTAGAACTGATCGGTGGGCCAGTTGTGGCGTTTGAGCGTGGATTCGCCATTGATCTGCAACGACTCGGCGGACTCGGCAATGCCGGCCATGGACTTGGCCTGACGCACCCTCGCGGCGGCCATGGCCATGGTCGGGCTGCCTTGCAGGGCGAGGTCGATCCAGCGGTTCAATTGCCGGTCGCCATACGCCTGCCACCATTGGGCGGTAGGCCAGTGAGCGTCTTGCGCGGCGCTCTGGATGGCTTCGTCGGTGGCCAATGAATTGGCCTCGAGTGCCTTGCCCTGTGGGGTCAAACCTGCGGTACCGATGCAGCCGCTGATTGCCAGGGATAAAGCCAAAACACTGAGCGTCTGAAGCGCTCTGCTGATGCGACGCGGCACTGCTGCGATTTCCTGAACTGAGGGAGATCCCCTGTAGGAGCTGTCGAGTGAAACGAGGCTGCGATCTTTTGATGTTGCCTTTAAAAGCAAGGATCAAAAGATCGCAGCCTCGTTTCACTCGACAGCTCCTACAGAGGTGGGCGCAATTCTAGGGGTCGGCTTTGATGGCGATAAGCTGGGAATCCTGTGAATCTTTGTTACCGTTAGCGCGATAATCCGTTAGTCGGGGTCTCAGACCCTGAAACTTCGTGTCACAATTTGCCATCGCCCTCGAGAGCACCCCATGGACACTTTGCAAAACATGCGCGCCTTCAGTTACGTGGCCGAGGCCGGCAGCTTCACCGCCGCCGCCGTGCAACTCGACACCACCACGGCCAACGTCTCGCGCGCGGTCTCCAACCTGGAAGCCCACCTGCAAACCCGCCTGCTCAACCGCACCACCCGCCGCATCGCCCTGACTGAAGCCGGCAAGCGCTACCTATTGCGCTGCGAGCAGATCCTGGCCTACGTCGAAGAAGCCGAAGCCGAGGCCAGCGACGCCCACGCCCGCCCGACCGGGCAACTCAAGGTGCACACCATGACCGGCATCGGTCAGCACTTCGTGATCGACGCCATCGCCCGCTATCGCAAAACCCACCCCGACGTCACCTTCGACCTGACCATGGCCAACCGCGTGCCGGACCTGCTGGACGAGGGCTACGACGTGTCCATCGTGCTCGCCAGCGAACTGCCGGACTCGGGCTTCGTCTCCCAGCGCTTGGGCATCACCTACAGCATCGTTTGCGCCTCGCCCGCCTACGTAAAAGCCAACGGCTGCGCGCACAAGCCCAGCGATTTGCTGAACCACGCCTGTCTGCGGCTGGTAAGCCCGGTGATTCCGCTGGAGAAATGGACCTTCGACGGCCCGGAAGGCCAGGAAATGGTCACCATTAATAGCTCGCCGTTTCTGGTGAACTCTGCTGATGCGATGAAGACAGCGATCACCAGCGGCATGGGGGTTGGCGTGCTGCCGGTGTATGCGGCGATTGAAGGGTTGCGCAGCGGCACGCTGGTGCGAGTGATGCCGAACTACCGTTCGCAGGAATTGAATCTGTATGCGATTTATCCGTCGCGGCAGTATTTGGACGCAAAGATTAAAACGTGGGTCGAGTATTTGCGCGGGTCGTTGCCGGAGATATTGGCGGCGCATCAGGCGGAATTGGTGGCGTATGAATTGAGCGGGAGCATGGGTGGGGTTCGGGTGGCGAATTGAGGTGTGTGGACTGCGGGTTAACCCAGCAGCCCGGCGTACTTTCCGCAGAGCCAATACGCACAAAGGCCAACGATTGAATAGGCAAATATCAGATTGGGAATGACGACCCAGCGTCGCAGGTGTAAAGGGAAGCGTTTTATTTCATCGATACAACTCGGGTCACTTCTCAATAGGAATGCATCATCCCCTCGAAGCATGGTGGAGAGATGACTCAAGCGGTAATGTCGCCCGTACAGGCCATCACCCATGACCCGACGGTTGCGGCCTACGAAGTAAGAGTCGTGGAAGTGAGATTCGAGTTCTTCGAGTTTGAAAAAACTGATGTACACCCGCAGCAGTGAAACGATAAAAATCAGGGCAAAAAAGCCGATCAAGATGCCTGTGTAGAGAAGTCTCAGGTCGCTCATCGGGTTTGAAATTGTCGTACGCAAAGACTCAAAGCCACTCCATAGCATGAGTAGCCCACCGCTGACCAAAGCAATCCGCATCAGTTTTTTTGGAATTACAGCCCATTTCTTCAGGCGCTCCGGCAAGATTTCAGCCTCCATAAACGCATACGGGTCCAACATTTGATGTTGATAGAAACTGCCCGTTAAAGCGCCAATCAATCTAAGTCTATTCATCCGTCCGAACGGGCCGTTACCCGCAGTGTTTCGATTGATACTCACCAGGTGTGATGTGATGAAGTGATCTTCAATCTGATCAAGCTTGAAGTAGGCGGCAAACAACAGAATGGTCTGGCTGAGAAAAACCAAAAGGAAAATAAGTGCCCAGCCCATCAGAGGGATATTCTCAGCAGCACTCATGGTTGTGTGAGCTCATATATTTTTTCACCTATCTCTCCGCCAATTTCTGAGCCTTTGGTTCCCGTCGCGCTGGCGACAGCACCCGATACCAGTAGCGCACAGACGAGCCCACCAACACCCATCGTCTCCACTCCTATTGCTGCGCAAATTCCATATTTCACTACGCTACTCGCTACGTATCCGGCAGCAACGCCTCCGCTGATACTTCCTGCCAACTTACCTCCCTCCACGAATCTTGCTTGGGAGCATTCCTCCTCACTTCCACTTCGACAGGTTTCACCAACTCTCATTGCTGCCGCGCCCATAGCCAACCCAATGCCAACATACCCTCCTGCCTTCAAGTACTTCACAGCTCTGGTTACGCCTTGAATATTTGTCGCATAGCCCGGTAGTTGGGTAGGCGCTCCAGCCTTGTTCCAATGGTGAATTGTTCTGCTACTAGAAAGACCCAGTGCGCGTTTAAGCCTGGGATGATCCGCAATGCCAGTGCATTTACGTACCAGCGGGCCAAGGCTGGCATTAATTTTTGCCATCATCCGTTTTCGATGGGTGAAAAAATCCCTTGATCGCAAGTGGCCGTGTTGACGGTATTGTTGCTGGTGCAGTTTCTCTAACTCGATGAGCGTGGCTTTCAGGTTTTCGAGGTGCTGCCCCACCATGAAAGACGCCACACCCAACGACCCCGCCGACACCTCCAAAAACGGCTCAATCACCTCATGATTTTCGACCATGAAAGAAGCCTCTTCATCGCTCAGATCCTTGAGCGCTTCGTTGACCTTCTCTGCTGCGATGATCATCTGCGCTTCTTCGCGGCGGCACATGTAATGCCGTGAATCACTAAAAATCACCATTTGCCCCGGTTTCACCCGTTCGCCGAGATGCTGATTGAGCGAGCGGAATTCCCGGCGCAAAGCGTCGCTTGGCGGATTTTCATACAGCGAGCGTTCCAGCGCTTCGAGGGTCATGGGGCGCTGGATGATGTGGAATCCCGACTCCACGGGTTTAGGCAGGGCGAAGGCGTGCTCTTCGACGAGGTGTTGCGCCGGTGGTGGCTCGGGTTTGGGTTTGAAGGCGTTCCAGGAAGCGCCACCGTTATCGGGCTCGATTCGTGGCGTGACCATCGCCCAGTCGCCGTTGCTCACGGCGTTGATGAGCTTTTGCTGGTTGGCGGCCTGCATGTAGTTGGAGCGGTTCGCGCCGACCGCGCTTAGCAGGTCGTCGAAGCCTTTCAGGTCGTAGGGATAGTTCATCGCCTGACGCAGGTCGGCGACAGCTTGATGGCTGTCGAGTACTTGGCCGTGCTGGCCGGCGAGTTGGTTTTGGGGGATGAGTCTGGTCACGCTCGTGTCCCGTTCCTTGGAAACGGGGGACTTTGGCGAGTGGGCTCAAGGGTGGATGCCGGGCGAATCGTCTTTACGTGTAGGGATGTTCCGAATCATCTGGGCTTGTATTGCAACGGCCAAACTCGGTAGGTCCTACAGACGGGGTGATTTTGGGGAATGTTTCCGACGGGTTCTGTCGGTTGTTGGTTCGGACGGGAAATGGGTAGGCTTTGTGGGTCGCTGCAAAATCAGCGATCAGGTCTGGAAAACCTGGCGAACACTTACCACACCCCATGGCATACTGCGGCGCTTTTTCTGCACGCAAATCCTTGTTATGGCGGCTGTGCGCGGGAGACCTTCGGGTCTACCGGTTTTTGGTGGGTGTACCGGTTTTTCCAGTCCGCGCATGGCTGCCACCCTTTCGTCTGGAAAACGAAAGATGGCAGTTCCACTTCATCTGCCAATGAGTAACTTTCGCATGATCAAAGAAACACCGAATCCCCCGGAAACCGACGACGTTTCCCCCTACGAATCCCTCGATTCCAAAAAGCTCAACGATGCCGCCGAGCGCGCCCTCGACTTCCACTTCCCGTCGATTGCCGACATCAAAGCCACGCCGCGCACGCCCAGCTCCCTGTTTACCGTGGACCCCGAGGCGACTACCGAAACCCTCGTGGTTTTTTTGGTCGAGACGCTGGCCTCGGTCGATGTGATGGTCCATCAGTTGGTGGATCATCTAGAGGGTGGGTCGCGCTATGCCCTGCTGGGCATTTCAAACAGCATCATGGTGGCGGAGATCACCGCCAACCGGGTGCTGGATAACATCGACGTACCAAAACCTGCGCCGCACAGCTAATCCCTTGTGGGAGCGGGCTTGCTCGCGAAAGCGGTGCTTCAGTCGATATTAATGCTGAATGACAAACCGCATTCGCGAGCAAGCCCGCTCCCACAATTGAATTTGGTACATCAGCAATGTATTGGTCGGCTGTCAGGCCGCCATCGCAGGCAAGCCAGCTCCCACAATGGATCAGGTACGCCTTTCGCTTCTCACCACTCAACAGGCCGAGCGTTAGCTCGCCTGCAGCTTGTGATCTTGATCCACCCGCCCCTTCGGGAGGCTGAGTGGAGGCGTTCATCTGGGGGGCAGGCGCGCAGCGCCGTTCGACGCAGTCGAACACATCGAGAGGAGGTCGAAGCGAAGCCGACCGGAGGCGATGCCCCCAGATGAATGCCGGAACGAAGGAACGCCGAGCCTAGGCGAGGGGCCGGACGCTCGGGGCGAGACCTTTTGGTTCCTTTTGGGGCGTTCCCTCCGTGTCAGGCTACCTGTCGCCCTTGTTGATTGACTCATTCATTCAAGAGGGCGAAGGTATTTAGCAATGCCCAAACGTTATGACGACAACTTCAAAGACTGGGTTGTCCTGCAGATGATGCCGCCCCTTAATCGCTCGGTGGCAGAGCTCGCGATTGCGCTCAAACTCACGCCACAGTCACTGCGTAACTGGAGACAAATGGCTAGAGATAAAGGTCTGATCGTGCCCGGAGATCTCTCAATATTGCCGAATAAAGGGCATTTATCCGGAGCAAATCCAGCAATGGCGCGAAGCCTGCCAAAACGCCAACACCTTGGCTGATCTGAAGCCCAGCGCAGAGAAAACTGCCGAGCAACGACGGATCAAAGAGCTGGAGCGTCAGTTGATCCGATCAGACGCTGGTCGGGCCGAAGCGGAGGCTTTGCTGGAACTCAGAAAAAAAGCCAATGCGATTTGGGGCAAGGACAAGGAAGACTGATCAGCGCCTCTGAT
Source organism: Pseudomonas sp. MDT1-17 (assembly GCF_054898105.1). Classification (NCBI taxonomy): domain Bacteria; kingdom Pseudomonadati; phylum Pseudomonadota; class Gammaproteobacteria; order Pseudomonadales; family Pseudomonadaceae; genus Pseudomonas; species Pseudomonas sp. MDT1-17. The sequence goes on from NZ_JBUBVM010000001.1 coordinate 5,535,281, forward strand.
CGCACGCAAGCCATGAAGTTGATTACTGAAGCGGCTTGGGTGGGGCTCGCCGATATCGAGCATGTGATGAGCTGGGACTGAGCCTGCGCACGGTTCAACGTTGGCGACACACCGACGGCGACGGGCGCCTGCTAGCTCAGCGGACAGCACCGTCAAATAAACTCAGCGAGGCAGAACGCCAAGCAGTGCTTGATGCCGCTAATCAGGCTGGCTACGCCAGCCTCACACCCCACCAGATCGTGCCCAAACTGGCAGATGAAGGTATTTATCTGGCTTCGGAATCGACCTTTTATCGCGTATTAAAAGCCGCCAATCAAAACGTTCGCCGTGGTCGGGTCAAAGCCCCGAAACGCAGAGTGCTGACGACACATCGTGCTGAGGGCCCCAATCAGGTTTGGTGCTGGGATATCACCTGGTTGCCGAGCACAGTTAAGGGCCGTTTTTTTTGGTAGCCAATGAAGTGCATGAAGTGGAGTGCGCCGAGCATGCATGTGAGCTGCTTGAAAAGGGCTGTCTACGAGAGCAAACGGCGGGACGTCCTTTGGTGCTGCACTCGGACAACGGCCACGTCATGAGAGGCTCTTTATTACGCGAAAGCATGGTTGCTCTGGGCGTCGAGCCTTCATTTAGCCGCCCGCGAGTAAGCAACGACAATGCCTACGCCGAAGCACTTTTTCGTACGGCAAAGTACTGCCCGCTCTGGCCGGACCAACCGTTTGATACGCTCACTGAAGCAAGGCTTTGGGTGCAAAAATTTATCGAGTGGTACAACGAAGACCACCGTCACAGTGCCTTGAAATACGTGACGCCGAACGAGCGCCACGAAGGCAAGGCAACGGCTCTATTACAAGCCAGAGCAGCACTGTATGAAGACGCCAGGGAAGCTAATCCGAGCCGCTGGAGTACCAGAACGCGCAACTGGAAATTGGCAGATGCGGTGTATTTGAACCCCGAACGCCCTGATGTTAAGGCCGCGATGGCATAGCAGCAGGAGTACCAAGGCGACAGGTACCTTGACACGTACCGCGTTTGCCAAAAGGGACTCGCCGTAAGGGCGAAACCGCCAGCCGCCGTTACCGCAGAAACGGATATGTACCCCATCAGCAGAAGAATGTTAGCGTGCTTGGCAATCTCCAAGCCCGACGAGCCCTCCTCCCATGAAAAAGACCGTCCTCGCCTTCAGCCGCGTCACCCCCGAAATGGTCGAACGCCTGAAGCAAGACTTCGACGTCATCGTACCCAACCCGAAAAACGGCGACATCCACGCCCAATTCAACGAAGCGCTCCCCCACGCCCACGGCCTCATCGGCGTCGGTCGCAAACTCGGTCGCGCACAGCTGGAAAACGCCGCCAAACTGGAAGTTGTCTCCAGCGTCTCCGTCGGCTACGACAACTACGACGTCGCCTACTTCAACGAACGCGGCATCATGCTCACCAACACCCCCGACGTCCTCACCGAAAGCACCGCCGACCTGGCCTTCGCCTTGCTGATGAGCAGCGCCCGCCGCGTGGCCGAACTGGACGCCTGGACCAAGGCCGGCCAGTGGCAAGCCACCGTCGGTGCGCCATTGTTCGGTTGCGATGTGCACGGCAAAACCCTGGGCATCGTCGGCATGGGCAACATCGGCGCAGCCATCGCCCGTCGCGGGCGGCTGGGCTTCAACATGCCGATCATCTACAGCGGTAACAGCCGCAAGACCGAGCTGGAGCAAGAACTCGGCGCGCAGTTCCGCAGCCTCGATCAATTGCTGGCCGAAGCCGATTTCGTCTGCCTGGTCGTGCCGCTCAGCGAGAAAACCAGACACCTGATCAGCCACCGCGAACTGGCACTGATGAAGCCAAGCGCCATCCTGGTCAACATCGCCCGTGGCCCGGTCGTCGATGAACCCGCCCTGATCGAAGCGCTGCAAAACAACCGCATTCGCGGCGCCGGGCTGGATGTCTACGAGAAAGAACCGCTGGCCGAGTCCCCCCTGTTCCAACTGAAAAACGCGGTGACATTGCCGCACATCGGCTCCGCCACCCATGAAACCCGCGAGGCCATGGCCAACCGCGCATTGGCTAACCTGCGCAGTGCACTGCTGGGCGAGCGGCCACAAGATCTGGTCAACCCGCAAGTCTGGAAAGGCTGATTCAACGGGGCAGACATTTTTAATGTCTTCCCCGTTCGTTACACAACTTGCAACTCAGTCAACCCACGAAAAAAAGCTAAGCGATTTAGACTCTCCCCTACTTATCCAACCCCGGACGATGTATATGGAGAACGATTATCTTGAACAACTTTACTACCGAAAAAATCATCAGAATAAGCAAAGTAGCGCTGATGAGTTATATAAGTTTTTTTGGACTTCTGGTGATGTTTGGCAACTTCACCGACTACTCCACCAACTACGAATTTGTCGCCCATGTCCTGAGCATGGACACAACCCATGACAATGAGAGATTAAGCTACCGGGCCATTACTTCGCCCATGGCGCACCACCGAATTTACTGGCTCATGATCACCCTCGAAGTGACCTACACCGTTTATTGCATGATGGGCACTTACCACCTCTATCAAAAACTGAATGCGTCAGCCCGCGAATTTCATGAAGCAAAAAAATTCTCGATAATTGGTCTATTGATCGGTTTATTCATCTATTACGTCTGTTTGCAAGTCGTGGGCGTCGAATGGTTCAACATGGATAAATCACAAACATGGAATGCCAAGGATTGGGCTCGGCACATCGTTGATTTTATGTTGCCGTTACTTATGTATATTGCGTTAAAGATCGAGCGCTGAATAGTATCGCACTCGACCTCCAAAAAATGTCAGGCCAAGTTGCCGGTCCGCTGCAACACACGCACCTTGGGTTTACGGAACACCAGCACGTTGCCCAGCATCACCAACACCAACCCGACCAACGCAGGCGCGGTCCATTGATAGCCTTCGGCAAATGCCGAGACATTCAGTGCCACGACCGGGAACAGCACGGTGCAATAAGCCGCACGTTCCGGGCCCATACGCCCGACCAGTGTCAGGTAAGCGGTGAATCCGATGACCGATCCCGGAATCACCAGGTACAGCAGCGAGCCGATGTAACGCGCGTTCCATTCCATTTCGAAAGGAATGCCCTTGACCAGGCACCACACCGACAACATCGCCGCGCCATAAGCCATGCCCCAGGCGTTGGTGGTCAAGGGTTTGAGCCCGGCCTTCTGTTGCAGGCTCGAAAGTATGTTGCCCGCCGAGAAGCACAAGGTCCCGAGCAATGCCAGACCTAACCCGAGCAAGGTTTCCGGGCTGGCGGTATGGCCCGCCAATTCGGGCCAGAACAACAGGCCAAGTCCAAACAAGCCCAACGCGCCACCCATCAGCACATTGCGCGCAATTTTCTGGCCGAAGAACACCCGCGCATTGAGCGCGTTCCACAAGGTTGCAGTGGAAAACACCACGGCGACCAGACCGCTGGGGATCCATTGGCTGGCGGTCAGGAAGCACATGAAGTTGATGCAGAACAGGCACAGTCCCTGCGCCAGGCAGATCAGATGCCCTCGACGGTTCATCACTTGCAGGCGGCGACTCAGCAGCAGCATGACGAACAGCACCAATGCTGCGAGGCCGAAGCGATAGACGATCGACACCGGAATCGCCACCACGCCCAGTTGCCATTTCAAGGCAATCCAGGTGGTGCCCCAGATCAGCACGGTCAGCAAGTACAACGACAGGTTCATGGCAAAAGCTCCTTAATAGGGGCTCAGTGTCCCGCGCCAAGCCTCGCGGCACTTGCATAAACTTGCGCTTTTGTCAGTCGATGGGCTCGCAGGCCAACGGCTACGGAGTAGGATGCAAAGCGTTGGAGAGAACCGATCATGCCCGCACTGGAAAACCTGCAAGTCTTTCAAGCCCTCAACCGCTCGCCCAATGCTCGTCTGGAGCACAGCGCCGAGCTCGGTGACGGCATGGCTGCAGCCTTGTGGAGCAATCATCACGATGCTCAGGACTACGAAGCGCCGAGCCATCACACTCTGTCCTGCTACATCGCGGGCGGCACCGGGACCTTTCGCCGCGACCAGCCCGGCACCAAGGGCGGCCCCGACAAGTTGTGCATCCTGCCGGCCGAGCATCAATCGGGCTGGGTGATCAATGGCGACATTCGCCTGGCCCAAGTGTATTTCAGCCCCGAACAATTTGCCCTCGGCTGCGTGACGTTGCTGGACCGCGAACCTCGCGAACTACAGTTGCGCGAAGCCACTTTTCTGGACGACCCGGCGCAAGCCCGGCGCTTTCGGCAAATGCTCACACTCAACTGGGACGAACCTGGCGAACGCGTGCTCACCAGTAGCCTGGCCCATGAAATGATCAGCCACGTACTGCTCGGGCAGGTCGGAATGCGTGAGGGCTTGCGGCTTAAAGGTGGATTGGCTGCGCATCAGCGCCGGCAGTTGGTGGAGTTCATCGACAACCAATTGGCCGCGGCGATCAGCTTGGGGCAGTTGGCTGCGTTGTGTGCGTTGTCGGAATACCACTTTGCGCGGATGTTTCGCGAGAGCTTTGGCTTGCCGCCACATCAGTATGTGTTGGCGCGCAGACTGAGCCGGGCGCGGGAGTTGTTGCGTTCGACATCGCAGCCGTTGGGGGAGATCGCGTTGGCGTGCGGGTTTGCCAGTGCGAGTCATTTCACCAATCGGTTTCGTCAGGCATTGGGTGGAACGCCTGGGGAGTATCGGCAGGCGTTTTTGCGGTAAAGCAAGATCAAAAGATCGCAGGCTTCGCCAGCTCCTACAGGGTACGTGTCCGTTGTAGGAGCTGCCGCAGGCTGCGATCTTTTTGCTGTTGCCTCAGAACTCAAGCGTGCTCGAAAGCGACACCTGCCGCGAATCCCCCATCGACACAAAGAACCGGCTCGCCGCCGAGGTGTAGTAGGTGCGATCAAACAGGTTCTTCACGTTGAGCTGAAACTTGACCTTCTGCCCTTCGACTTTGGTGTCGTAGGTGGCGAATGCATCGGCCACGGTGTAGCTCGGCAGGTCGAAATCATTCACGGCGTTACCCGCTCGCTCACCGACATACCGCGCCCCCGCGCCGACCCGCAGCTGATCACCACCGACGATCGTGCCGAAGTCATAGACCGCCGACAGCGAGCCACTGTTCTTCGCGACGTTTTGCAGTTTTTTGCCTTTGTAGATCGGGTCTTCAGTGACTTCGGCGTCGGTGTAGGCATAGCTGCCGATCATGCTCCAGCGATCACTCAACTGACCGGTCAAATCCACTTCCAGTCCACGGGAACGCACTTCGCCGGCGGCGCTGTAAATCGTCACCGGGCCTTCGGAGTTGGCCACCAGCACGTTGCGTTTCTTGATGTCGAACAGCGCGACGTTACCGGTCACGCGACCCGGCATATCGAGCTTGGCGCCGATTTCCCAGGACTTGGCTTCTTCCGGCGCGATGCTGCCGTCAAGCACAGTGCTGCTGCCGCTCAACGGCGCGATGGTCGAGTTGGGTTTGAACGACTCGGTGTAGCTGCCGTAGAACGACAGTTCATCGGTGTAGCGATACACCAGACCGGCGCGAGGCACCCATTTCTGGCCGTTGCTGTCGGTGTTGGCCTGGAACGGCACGCCTTTGCCGGCGTACTGGTCGTATTCCTGGAAACGCCCGCCAGCGACGAAAATCCATTGATCGGTCAGGTGGATCGAGTCCTGCAAAAACACCGAATCGCTGCGCAGTTCATCGGTCTGCGCGCTGTCTGCAGGGCTGACGGTGGTGCCGGCGACTTCGCGGCCGTAGACCGGGTTGAGGTAGCTGAAGGTGCTCAGGCTTTTCTGGCGGATCAGGTCTTCGCGGTAGATCTTGCGGTACTCGTCATCGATGCCGAACACCAGCTCGTGTTGCAGGCCCAGAACGTTGACTTTGCCTTCGAGGCTGGCAGTGGTGAAACGGTCGGTGCTGATCGCGTTCTGAGTGCCGTCCATGCTGCGAGTCAGGGTGCCTTTGTTGGTGTCGATGGCGGTGATGCGCACTTGGCTGGCATCGTAGGTTTCGCGATTCCAGCTGTAGCCGAAGTGGGCGTTCCAGTTGTCGTTGAGTTCGTGATCGGCCTCGAAGTGATACAGATCCGAGCGCCCTTCCATGTTGTTGAAGGGTTCGTCGAGACGGCGCTCACGGGAGATGTCCAGCGGATGATTGTCACGCGGGTCAATCACCGTGCCACGGTCGAACGGGGTCAGGAACTCGCGGTGTTCGTAGGCGAACAACAACTGGGTGCTTTCGCCGAACCAGGCCAGTGACGGCGCCACCAGTGTCTCGCGGTGAGAGCCGAAGTTGCGCCAGTAATCTTCGTCTTCGTGGTCCAGGACCATGCGGTAAGCGAGGCCGGAAGTACCCAGTGCGCCGGTACTGTCGAGGCCGCCACCGCTGCCGTTTTTGCCGTCGCCGTAGGTCGAGCCGCGCAAGGTCAAGGCGTTGTACTGCTCAAGCTCAGGCTTTTTGCTGACCATGTTCACCACGCCGCCCGGGTCCTGGATGCCGTAAAGCAAGGATGCCGGGCCCTTGAGGACTTCGACCCGATCCACGGTCGCATTAAGGCCACGGCCCTGCACGATCGGCATGCCATCGCGCATGATCGAGCCGTTACGGTTGTCGCCGAAACCGCGGGTCATCACCGAATCCTGGGTGCTCGCCAGCGTGTTGCCTTGGGTGATGCCGCTGACGTTGGCCAGTGCATCGTCCAGATTGCGCGGCGCCTGATCGCGAATGACCTGAGCCGGGATGACGTTGACGGTCTGCGGGATTTCCTGGAGCAAGGCCGAGGAGCGCATCACCGAGCTGGTGGGCGGCGGTTGATAGCTCATGGATTGATCGGCCACCGAAGTGATGGTGGTCGCGCCCAGGTTCAAGGTGCCTTCGGTGGGCAACGGCTCCAGGACCAGCGTGTGGCCGTCGGTACGACGGAAGGTGAAACCCGAACCGCTGAGCAAACGCTGCATCGCTTGCTCGGCGTTGAACTGACCATTGATCGCCGGGGCGGTTAGACCGTACGGCGCCTCATCGGTGTAAACCACGCTGATGCCAGTGATCCGACTGAAGTCACTCAAGGCCTGGGGCAGCGGTTTGGCGGCCATCGCGAAGCTGAACTGCGCACTCTGTCGAACAGTGCCCGCCTCAGCGGCCACCGCCACACTCAACGGCAGCAACGCCAACGCCGAAAAGCTCAATGCACACGTACCCAACCACTGTTTGACCGAACCCGATTTTGCCCTGGACTTCATTGCTCATGACCTGTGTAGAACCTACGGGATGCGAATGACTCGCAGTTTCAGTCACTACACGGATGGCGCCGGGGTTTACCTCACTAGAAAGTTGAAAATATTTTCATTCGGGCCATGCGGTGTTTGATCTGACGCCTTCGCGAGCAAGCCCGCTCCCACATTCGACCGAGTTCTCTCAGGGGAATGCGGTCGAATGTGGGAGCGGGCTTGCTCGCGAAGAGGCCAGTCGCCTCAGCGCAAAATAATCAGATGCCCCGAAACCTGGTGCTGTTCAAACCCCAACACCCCTTGCAACGAACTCAACACCGCTTGCGGATCCTTGCTCGGAAAACTGCCACTCACCCGCCGCGCCGCCAGTTCATCGCTGAGCAGCACAATCCGTCCCGGGTAATAGCGTCCCAGGTCTTGCACCACCTCGGCGAGTGTCGCCTTGTAGTAATTGAGCCAACCCTGACGCCACGCCAATTGCGCTTCGCTGTCGACGCTGTGGTGTTTTTCCGCCAGACCATCGCCATAGGTCACTTGCTGGCCAGCCGTCAGGATTTGCTGCGCGGCGTTCTTGTCCGCCGTCACACCGACCCGCCCGGACAACACCGTGACCTGCGCCCCGTGCGGTTGCAGGCGCACTTCGAACTGAGTCCCCAGCACCTGCACCTGGCCCTGTTCAGCGTCCACCACGAACGGCTCACCGTTGTGGGTCACGCGGAAAAATCCGGCACCGCGACGCAGCTCAACGTGCCGTTCGCCACGACTGAAATCCACCGCAATCGCGCTGTCGGCATCCAGGGTGACTTGCGACTGATCGGCCAGCGTGACCGTGCGAATTTCCCCCGGTGCCGACACATAGTCCGCCCCCAGATCATCGACCCAGCGCGTTGGCTGCCAACCCGCGCCAAGTCCGATCATCAACAACAGGCACGCGGCCATGGCCAATGCGCCAGACCAGCGTCGCACATTGTTGCGCCGAGACGGGTTCATGGCATTGAGGTAACCCTGCAAGGCGAACGCGTCTTCATCGGCCAGGGTGCGCGCCGGTACTTCGCTCAATTCCCACACCACTTGCGCCTGGGCATAAGCCTCGGCATGGGCGGGGTCGGCCTGCAACCAGCGACTGAACGTGAGTTGATCGCCGCTGCTGGGCTGGTCATGCAACAGGCTCAGCCAGGCGAAGGCCGCCTGCTCCTGCGCGGGCGTCGGGGTGACGCGATCGGTGTTGTTCACAATGCTTTCCCTGGCGTGCTCGGTTCGGGTTCCCGCAGGCTGGCCTTGCACGCCTCGAGGGCGCGCATCATATGTTTTTCCACGGCGCTTTGGGACAACCCCATGGCCTTCGCGATCTCGGCGTATTTGCGCCCATGGATACGGTTGAGCAAAAAAATCTGCCGCGTACGCTCAGGCAACGCGCGCAACGCCGCTTCGACATGACGCAAATCGTTGCCCGCCTCCAGCGCCGCTTGCGGTTCGCTGCCGTGGCTGTCCGGTTGATCCGGCATCCAGCCCTCATTGATCCGCACCCGCGTGCCTTCGCTGCGCAAATGGTCGATGGCGATGTTGCCGGCGCAGCGCAACAGGTACGTGCTGAGCTCTTCGACCTGCACCAGCGGCCGACGCCAGAAGCGCAGGAACAAGTCCTGTACCAGGTCCGCGGCCGTCGCCCGACACCCGACACGACGACTCACCAGCGCTTCCATTTGTGAACGCTGGGAAAGGAACACCTGCAGGAAATGCGCACGCCCACCGCGATGTTCGTCGTCATGGGATTCCGGGGGACTGGTGATCATCGGCTCAGCCCTTCGCGAACGCGGCAACGGGGCTGGCGAGCAGGCTCAAACCCGCCAACACCAAGGCCAGGCGCGGGCGATACGGCATCAATAGCACCAGCACCAGAGCGCTGAGCATCAACACCGCAAACCACTCCACCAATCCAAGTCCCCACCCCGTCGACGACACCGCGGCCCACAACGACAACGCCAGCAGCAGCCCGCCACTGAGTTTCATCCCTTGGCGGCGGCGGGCCGAGGGCTTGCGCCCCAGCAGTTCGGCGTGATGCCGATCCATGGACAAACAGAGCGCGGTGAAACCGCCGTAGCACAGCAGCAAGGCCAGGAACATTCAGTGCGCCTCTTGCTCAAGCAGTATCGATTTTCCACGCGCTCGGGTGACGATTCCAGCCTGCCCCGAGCGCTGCATTTTCCACACGGCCCAGGCGAAAAACAGGCCACTGCCCAGGCATGCCAGATCGAAACCGGCCATGGCCCAATCGCCTTGCGTCAGTGTGACGCCCAAGTGATAAGGCGTGGTCAGCGCGTTCAGCAACGGCACCGCACAGAACAGCAACGCCGCCAGCGCCAATTGTTCGACCCACGCGGCGCGGCCACGGCGGACCATGGCATGCAACACACTCAAGCCCCAGACGATGAAGAAGCCGTTCACTTCCCAATCTGCCCGCCCGTTCATCCCGACCGGCAACAATCGATTGGCCCAGAAGTACGCCGCCACCGCGACCATCAGCCCCGACATGCCAGCGATGTTCAGCACTTCCACCAGCCGCAACTCGAACGGCATCACACCGCTATTCGAATGTTTGAGCTGACGTTTGCCAAGCCAGAGCACCAGCCCGGTACCGATCATCGCGGTGCCCGCCAAACCACAAATGAAGTACAGCCAGCGCAACACCGGACCGGCGAAATGGCCCATGTGCAAGCCGTAGAAACTGCCGGCAATGGCCATCGGCAAGGATTGTTCCGCCGTGACACCAACCAATTGCCCGGTCACCCCGTTGAACGTCACCGCGCTGCCAAAGTCGTGGACCACGCGGTCGGCGCCGTCACGCACAAGGACGACCGAGGCATTCGCATCGCCCGGATTGTTGACCGTCAGCCGCCCGGCTCGCCCGCCCGACCACTGCTCTCGGGCCCGTTCCAGCAGCGCTGCCAACGGCGCCAATTGGCCCGGTTCACCGGCAAGCTCGGGGGTAGTGGAAACAGGAAACACTTCATCGTAAAAGGTATCGCTGTCGCTGCCATAAGAGGCAACGATGCTCGCCGGCATCACCATCGACATGAAAATCACCAGGCTGCTGTAAGTGATCATCAGGTGAAACGGCAACACCAGCACACCCACCACGTTGTGCCCGTCGAGCCAGGAGCGCTGGCCTTTTCGCGGGCGGAAGGTGAAGAAGTCCTTGAAGATTTTCTTGTGGGTGATGATCCCGCTGATCAGCGCGACGAACATCACCATCGCTGCGAGGGTCGACAGCCAGCGACCCCACGGATAGGGCATCTGTAACTGAAAGTGGAAGCGGTAAAAGAACTCGCCACCGCGGGTGTCCCGGCCCTGCACTTGCGCGCCGGTTTGCGGGTCGAGGAGTTTTTCGGTGAATTGACCCCGCGTGCCGGGCTTGGCCGGTGCTTGCTGCCACCGTACCGACAGCGCGGGTTCGCGGGCATCAGGCAAATCGATGAGCCAGCGCGAGGCACCGGCCGCGTGCTGCTGAAGATAGTGCTGGGCCAGGGTCAGGCTGGCTTCGGAGGACACTGCGCGGGCAGGAATTTCCGGCTGCATCCAGTGGCTGATCTCATCCTTGAAATAGGCGAGTGTGCCGGTCAGGAAGATCGCGAACAGCAGCCAGCCGAAGATCAACCCGGCCCAGGTGTGCAGCCAGGCCATGGCCTGACGAAAGCCCTCTTTCATGAGTGGCCCATCCAGTACGCCAACCCCGACACCGCCGCCAACACCACGCTTGGCACGATCATTCCGAACCAGGCTTGCCATGCACTGCGACAGGCAAAGCACCAGAGTACGGCGACCAGATAGACCAGAAACGAGCTCATCATCCCGGTGACCACCGCTTCGGCGCGGGCCATGGGCAGCCACATCGTCAGGCTGACACTCGCCAATGCTGCGACGAGGTAACCCCCCAATACCGCGGCTAGCACTCGGAAAGTGACGGCCAGCCGGTAGGAAACGGGGAGCGCGGTGATTTTGCCTTTCATGTTTCGACCTTGAAACGGGTGAGGCCTCGTGAACGTCACGGGACCAACAAGGTCGCAATACTAATGATAAATATTCTCATATGCAAAAGAGTTGCGATGGGAGGATGCCTACCCCCTGAAACTCGGGCCTGGATCAGCAAAACCCCAAACCAAAACGGGCCTGCGATTGCAGACCCGTTGTCAGTGGAAAGGTAAAAATTAAATCAGGCTTCAGCCGTTTTGTGCAGCCTGTTCGTTCTCGAGAAACTCGTCTTCCAGCAGCGCATCGGCAGAAACCCTCTCGAACGGCACCACAGCGGCACGTGGTTTGCCCCGCAGTTTGCCAAACAGGTGCTCAAGCGCATGTTCAAGTTTTTCGGCCGCCCCGTCGATCGCCAGTTCCAGGGAGTCGGCTTTATGGGTTACAGAAATCGGTTGGTGGCCTTTTGGCCGCGCTTCCAGCTGGCAGCGCATGTCATGGGGACCGGGCTTGTCGCCGTTCTCGTCCCGCAGATGAACCTCGACGCGTGTCAGGTCCTCTTCATAACGTTCAAGCGTGCTCTCAATGGTAGTACGTACCCACTCCTCCAGTCGGATGCTGCTTTGAATATGGTTATCGCTGTTGACTTGGATTTGCATAGTTCATCCCTTATTTCAGCTAGCTAGCGAGAGGCACTTCGGCTGGCCCTTGGGCGTCATCACCGTGACCTCTTACTTACACAATCGGTCTGTGTGCAGAACATTTCAACCCCTAAAAAAAGATAAATATGGATTCGCAAAAAAAGCCGGACAACCGGTAAAAGCGCTGTTAAGGTCGGGAGTTGGGTCGCCCCTGTCAGATGTCCCAAGCTGCTCACATCTGCCGCTCCGCCAGCGGGTGCAGGCTACGAAAAATCCCCGCTTCCTCTACCAGCCAGTCATGCACCGCGCGCACACCCGGATGGCTCAGCGCACCCGGCGCATAGAGCAGCACGTAGCGCTTGTGATTGGGCACCGCCAGGCCAAACGGCACGATCAACGTCCCCCGCTCCAGCTCATCGTTGAGCAACGTTCGCCGCGCAATCGCCACGCCCATCCCGGCAATCGCCGCTTCGATGGTCAGGTGATTGCGATTGAAGGTATGCCCGCGCCGCACGTCCGCACCTTCAAAGCCAATGGCATTGAGATAAAACTCCCATTCCGCGTACTCGTAACTGCCGCGCCAGGCCGTGATGTCGTGCAACAACGGGAAGTGCAGCAGATCAGCCGGGCCATGCAGCGGCGGGCGGCCGCGCAGCAGGCTTGGGGCGCACACCGGGAAGATCTGCTCGTCGAGCAAGGTTGTGGATAACAATCCGGGGTAACTGCCATCGTTCAGGTCGATGGCCAAATCGAAGTCGCCTTCGTGCAATGGCACGCTGCTGTCCTCGGCCACCAGGCGCAATTGAATGTCCGGAAAGCGCTGCTGCAAACGCGGAAGACGCGGCGTCAGCCACTTGCTCAGGAACGACGGAATCGAGCGCAGCCGTAGAATCCCGCTGATCATCCCCGCATCCAGTCGTCGCAATTCCGCGTCGATGCTGCCGTAAGCCTCGTTGACCGTGATGGCCAGTCGCTGGCCTTCGGCACTCAATTCCACACCCCGAGCGCGACGGTGGAAAAGTCGAAACCCCAGACGCTCTTCCAGCTGTCGGATTTGCTGACTGACCGCACCCGGCGTGATGTGCAGCTCTTCGGCGCATCGAGTGAACGACAAGTGCCGCGCGGCACAGGAAAACACGTGCAGCCAGACGTAAGTCTGGGCATGCAATTGACGACTCATCGTTTAGTCCTGCTAAAGGCTGTCTTAGGAAGTTTCGTTGGTCACGTAGGACCTAGATAGGCAGTATCGCCGACATTGCGCTTGTCCTACAAAAATGGCAGCGATTTCTCTTCCATTGCTTGTATAGGCTTTAGCATGGCTATCAGTGTTTTCGATCTCTTCAAAGTCGGCATCGGTCCGTCCAGTTCCCATACCGTCGGCCCGATGCGCGCCGCTGCGACCTTCGCCCAGGCACTGATTGACCAGGATTTACTGGATGCCGTACGTCGGGTGGAAGTCCGCCTTTATGGTTCCCTTTCTGCCACTGGCGTCGGCCACGCCACCGACCGTGCGTGTGTCATGGGCCTGATGGGCGAATGGCCGGACAGCATCGATCCCACTTCCATCGACAGCCGAATCCAGACCCTGCGTGAAACCGGCGAACTGTCCCTGGCAGGCAAAATCACCATTGCCTTCAACTGGCAGAGCGATCTTCTGCTACTCGACGAGAGCCTCCCCTACCACCCCAACGCCATGTCCCTGACGGCCTTTGGCGAAACCGGTGAGTTGTCGGAGCAAACGTATTACTCGATCGGCGGTGGTTTCATCATCGAAGCGGCCGAAGCCGAATCCGGCATCGCGCCCACCAGCGATGTGGTGCTGCCGTACGATTTCTCGAGCGCCGCCGAATTACTCAAGCTCTGCAACCAGCACAGCCTGCGCGTTTCCGAGTTGATGATGGCGAATGAATTGGCCTGGCGCAGCGAAGCCGAAATCCGCCAGGGCCTGCTGCACATCTGGTCGGTGATGCGCGAGTGCGTCGAACAAGGGATGCGCCACGAAGGCATCCTGCCGGGCGGCCTGAATGTTCCGCGCCGCGCCGCGAAATTGCACCGCAGCCTGCTGGAAATCGGCAAGCCGAATGTCATCACCTCCACGCTGTCGGCCATGGAGTGGGTCAACCTGTTCGCCCTCGCCGTGAACGAAGAAAACGCGGCGGGCGGTCGAATGGTTACGGCGCCTACAAACGGTGCGGCCGGGATCATTCCTGCAGTGCTGCACTACTACATGAAATTTAACCCGGACGCGTCGGACGATGACGTCGTGGCGTTCTTTTTAGGCGCTGCGGCCGTAGGAATTCTCTGCAAGAAAAACGCTTCTATCTCCGGTGCCGAAGTCGGCTGTCAGGGCGAAGTCGGCTCGGCCTGTGCCATGGCCGCCGCCGGGCTGGCCGACATCCTCGGTGCCACACCGGAGCAACTGGAGAACGCCGCCGAAATCGGCCTGGAACACAACCTCGGCCTGACCTGCGACCCGGTCGGCGGGCTGGTGCAAGTGCCGTGTATCGAACGCAACGCAATCGCCGCCGTGAAGGCGATCAATGCCACGCAAATGGCCCTGCGCGGCGACGGCAAACACTTCATTTCCCTGGACCGGGTGATCCGCACCATGCGCGATACCGGCGCCGACATGCATGACAAATACAAAGAGACTTCACGGGGCGGCTTGGCGGTGAGCTGGGTGGAGTGCTGAGGAGCACTCTCTGACCGTTTCGCGTGAGCCCGAGCAAGAACAATAACGAGGCCCAAAACGATGACCGATGTACGTACACCCGCTGCCGATAATCCTGCTGTAAACCTCAAACGCGACACTGCAACAGCCACCAAGGGCTGGAGCAAACACGACACCACCTGGATGCTTGGCCTCTACGGCACAGCGATTGGCGCCGGCACCCTGTTCCTGCCGATCAACGCCGGCGTGGGTGGTTTCTGGCCATTGCTGATTCTGGCGGTGCTGGCGTTTCCGATGACGTTCTTCGCCCACCGCGGCCTGACCCGCTTCGTGTTGTCCGGGCGTTCCGGCGACATCACCGAAGTGGTGGAAGAACACTTCGGCATCGGCGCCGGCAAGCTGATCACGCTGCTGTATTTCTTCGCGATCTTCCCGATTCTGCTGGTGTACAGCGTGGCGCTGACCAACACCTTGAGCAGCTTCATGGAGCATCAGCTGCACATCGCACCGCCTCCGCGGGCGATTCTGTCGCTGGGCTTGATCCTCGGCCTGATGGCGATCGTGCGTTGCGGCCAGGGCGTCATCGTCAAATGCATGAGCGTGCTGGTTTACCCGTTCGTCGCGGCGTTGCTGCTGCTCGGTTTCAGCCTGATCCCGAACTGGAATGGCGCGTTCCTCGCCACCGCCAGTGAAGGGATGCCGATGCCGTTGTTCTTCAAAACGCTGTGGCTGGCGATCCCGGTGATGGTGTTCTCGTTCAACCATTCGCCGATCATTTCCGCCTTCGCCGTCGATCAGAAACAACGCTACGGCGAACAGGCCGAACCCAAGAGCAGCGGCATCCTCGCCATCGCCCACGCGATGATGGTGGTGACGGTGATGTTCTTCTGCTTCAGCTGCGTGATGGCCCTGTCCCCGGCTGATTTGGCCGCGGCGAAGGCGCAGAACATCTCGATCCTGTCGTACCTGGCCAACCACTTCCAGACCCCGGTCATCGCTTACGCCGCACCGTTGATTGCGCTGGTGGCGATCACCAAATCCTTCCTCGGCCATTACATCGGCGCCAGCGAAGGCTTTCAGGGCCTGATCGTGAAAAGCCTGCGCGGCCGTGGCCGGGTAATGGCTGCCAGTTCGCTGAACCGCGTGACCGCAGTGTTCATGATCCTCAGCTGCTGGGCTGTGGCAACCTTCAACCCGAGCATCCTCGGCATGATCGAAACCCTTGGCGGGCCGATCATCGCGTGCCTTTTGTTCCTGATGCCGATGTACGCCATCCGCCGGGTGCCGGCCTTGCGCCAGTACTCGGGTCAGGTCTCGAACGTGTTCGTGGTGCTGATCGGTTTGATTGCACTGTCTGCGATCATCTACTCATTCATGCCCTGAAACGGGCAGACAAAAAGAAGGCGGGCATCGGTGCCCGCCTGTTTTTTGCCGCGTCTATTGTTCGACCATTTTTCCGGCACGCCCCTTGCTAGACCCACGTAGGAGCTGCCGAAGGCTGCGATCTTTTGATCTGCGCTTTTAAAAGCAACATCAAAAGATCGCAGCCTTCGGCAGCTCCTACGCGATACGCAAGAAAGTAATGAACAGGGAATGCCGATGGTCTGGTATTGCGAACCAACCCGATCATGGCCGGTCAACAACTGCACGTTCAATCAGGCGGTGACGCATCATGGACAACCCTTTTCAGCTCATTACCGATGCCTTTGCACCGGATTATCAGATCAACCTGAGTATTCAGGGTCTGGATGGCCGCATCATGCTGACCCTCTCCAACAGCGGCCGCGTGGTCGCCAAACGGATGATCAGCGCCGAACAACGTAATGACCCCCAGCGCCTCAAACGCCTGGTGCAAAGCATTCAATTCGGCATCGCCATCGAACAGGGCCACAGCGCCGTGGCCATCCTTGAAGCGATGACCGACGGCAACAATCACACCCCGCCACCGCCGCACGTCAAGGGCCACAGCCGGCCAGCCATGAGGCTTTAAATCTCGCCCTTCTCCACGTCGGGATGCTCACCGGAACCCGCACCGACCTTGCGTTGCGGGTGCTCGATCTTCACCGAAGGGAATTGCGACGAGGCGTAACGCACCACCAGAATTGCAAACGCCAGCAGCAATATCCCGCCACACAGGTAGATGATCCCGACATCCGGCGGGTTGTGGTGCGAGACGTTGGAAATCAGCAGCCGCGTCAGCGCCGTAATCGCCACGTAGATCAGGAAGCGCACCGGCATGTGGTTGGTCTTGAAGTAAATCCCGACCATCGCCCCCAGTTCCAGGTAGATGAACAGCAGCAAGATGTCATCGATCTTGATGTGCCCCTCTTCGATCATCCCCAAAAACTCCATCACCGCCGCCCACGCGGTGACTGCACCGATGGCGAACAGCGCCAGGTAGTGGAAGGTCTCGACGAACAGGTTGCCCAGGGACTCGGCCAGTTGGTGCACGTTCTGCCGCAGGTTCTCGGCCCAGTTGATTTTCACGATGATTCTTCCTTAGCTCGGTTCGAGCGGATGATGCGGGTTTGACGTGACGGTTGTTCTGCATGCAGAAAAAAGGCCAGAGGCGCCTGCCACATGATGGCGAGGTGCTCTAAAACGCGCTCCGTGGCGTTTGGTCGCACCCGGTGGGGCTGATCTGCCTGACAAACCCTGATTTCGGTCTACATTAAAAAGCCACTACCCAAAGCGCAGGGATTCGCTTATCCTTTTCGCTGTATATAAATACAGTGGTCGAATAAGACAACTTAATGTGAAGGCATGTGAGGTGGTGAATGGCCGTCGAAGTGGTATACCGCAGCAGCCGAGATCTGGAGCGCTTGTTCATGGATAAAGCCGAAGCTGACCGTCATGACAAAATGCTCGAACTGGCCGAGTTGCTGGCTGAAGTGTTGCAAAAAGCCGTTCCGTCCTTGACCGAACAGCAAGTGGAAGAAGCCGGGATTTACATGGCGAAGAATCGCGATGTGTTCGCCAAGGCGTTCAAGAGCCAGCCGGACGCGTTGTCCGAATTGCTCAATGCGCCTGCTGAAGTCGTTGAAAAAGCTGTACCTGTTGAAGCGCCTGCACCTGTTGAAGTGGCGGACGCTGAGCCGACCAAGCCAGCGAAAGCCCCCAAGGCTGCCAAGTAAGCAACACCCGAATTGAATAGGCCCTGAGTCAAAAGACTCAGGGCCTTTTTCATGCCTGCGAAAAACCTAAGCTTCAGGTTGTTCCAGCGCCTCGACCAGCGCCTTGAAGAACCGCGCCGCCTCACCGCCCGTCACCACGCGATGATCGAAAGTCAGGGACAGCGGCAAGACCGGATGCACCACCACCGCGCCATCGACCGCCACCGGTTCGTCACGAATCGCGCCAGCGGCGAGGATTGCCACTTGCGGCGGTACCACCACCGGGTTGGCGTAGCGACCGAACAAGGTGCCGAAATTCGACAACGTGAGGGTCGCCCCCATCATTTCCTTGGGCGGAATCGAGCGCGCCTGCACATCGGCTCTTAATCGCATGACGCCTTCCTTCAAGTCAGCCGCGGTGCGATGACCGACATCGCGCAGCACTGGCACAAACAGGCCGTCCGGGGTGTCCACGGCGATGCCCAGATCGAGCCGTTCGTGCTGTTTGAGCGACAGGCTTTTACTGTCGAAGGCGCTGTTGAGCACTGGCTCCACGGCGCACGCTGCCGCCATCGCCTTGGCGAGTCGAATCAGTGGTTCGCGTGCCTGACCCCAGCGATGCAGATCGGCGTCACCGAAAATCGTCACCGGCACGACTTCGGCGTGGGACCGGGCCATGTTCAGCGCCATGCTGCGCCG
This sequence comes from Pseudomonas sp. MDT1-17, assembly GCF_054898105.1. Taxonomy (NCBI): domain Bacteria; kingdom Pseudomonadati; phylum Pseudomonadota; class Gammaproteobacteria; order Pseudomonadales; family Pseudomonadaceae; genus Pseudomonas; species Pseudomonas sp. MDT1-17. The sequence continues at coordinate 5,553,610 of NZ_JBUBVM010000001.1, forward strand.
CACCCCGCGCAACCGTTCGCCGCCGAAGCGCTCGCGTTCAGTGTGAGCCGCGTTTTCCACATCACTGCGGGTGATCAGCCCCTCGTGGCCGGAGCCCGTCAACCCGCTCAACGCCACCCCGAGTTGCCGAGCCAGTTGCCGCACGGCCGGGGTGGCGCGGGTCGCCAGATGCTCTCGGGTCGAAGGTGCGGCACCGATAAAAAACGAATCCTCCTGACGGCTGCCGCCGCCTTCGAGCCGCCCGACCACGGTGCCCGCATCGGCTTCACCTTCGTAACCGAGCAGCGGTTCACCGACGTGAATAATGTCGCCCTCGCCGCCGTAGAGTTTTGCCACCACGCCGTCATAGGGTGCAGGGATATCCACCAGCGCCTTGGCCGTTTCCACCGACACCAGCAGTTGATCGGCCTTGACGGCATCGCCAACGTTGACGTGCCAGTGGACGATTTCCGCCTCCTGCAAACCTTCGCCCAGATCCGGCAGTTTGAAATATTTCATCGCGGCCTCCTTGGATTGGGTTCAAGCGAAATGCAGCGCGTTATCGCAGGCCAGCAAAATGTCCTCGACGTTGGGCATGTACAGCGATTCCAGTCGATACAGCGGCGGCGGAATGTCCGGCGCGGTGACTCGCTGAATGGGTGCCTGCAAGTCCAGCAACACCCGCTCGTAGAGACTCGCAGCGATTTCCGCACCGACGCCACAGGAGCGCGGTGCCTCGTGGACGATCACGCAGCGACCGGTCTTGCGCACCGAGGCTTCCAGGGTGTCGAGGTCCAGTGGCTTGATAGTCGCGACATCGATCACTTCCGCCGAGACGCCCCGTTCGGCCAATGCGGTGGCGGCTTGCAGGGTTTCCATCACACAGGCGCCCCAGCTGATCAACGTGATGTCACTGCCTTCGCGCAGGGTGAAACAGCTGTCCAGCGGCAGGCGTTTGCCATCGTCCAACAGAATTTGCGGGTTCATGCGATAGAGCCGGGTCGGTTCGAGAAACACCACCGGATCAGGGTCATCGATGGCCGCGAGCAACAAGCCATAGGCCCGGGCCGGCGATGACGGAATCACCACCCGCAGACCTGGAATGTGCGCGAACAGTGCTTCAGTGCTTTCGCTGTGATGTTCTGGCGCCCGAATCCCCGCGCCCATCGGTGTGCGCATGACCATCGGGCAAGTGATCCGCCCGCGTGTGCGATTACGCATGCGGCTGGCGTGGGACACCAGGTGCTCCATGGCCGCATAGATGAAACCCATGAACTGGATTTCCACCACCGGTTTCAGACCTTGGGCGGCCATGCCGACCACCAGTCCGCCGAGCATGGTTTCGGCCAGCGGCGAGTCAATCACGCGCTTGAAGCCGAAGCTGTCGCGCAGCCCTTGAGTCGCGCGAAACACGCCGCCGTTCACCCCGACATCTTCACCGAGGACGATGACGTTTTCGTCTTCGCTCATGGCCCGATGCAGCGCCAGGTTCACCGCTTCCAGCAACGTGACTTTGCCATTACTCATGGCTCGAATCTCCCACGCGGCGCGCCGCCCTTTCGAGCAATTCTTCACGCTGCCCGGCGAGGGACTCCGGCCATTGGGCGTAGACGTAATCCATGACCGATTCGGGTGCCTGAGTCCCCGCTGCTTCGAAGTTATCCACAGCACGCTGCACCAGGCCCTGGCATTCGCTGATCAGCGCCTGCTCGCGGCCTTCATCCCAGACGCCCTGCCCGACCATGAAGCGTTGCAGGCGTTTGACCGGTTCTTCGAGCCAGGCCTGCTTGACCTCGTCCGCCGGCCGGTAGCGCGTGGCATCGTCGGCGGTGGTGTGGTCGCCGAGGCGGTAGCTCAGGCATTCCAGCAATACCGGGCCTTTACCGTGGCGTGCCCGTTCGAGGGCCGCTTGTACCCGGTCGTAAACCGCGAGCATGTCATTGCCGTCGACCTGTTCGCCGTGGAACCCTGCGCCGATGGCTTTCTGCGCCAGGGTCGGGGCGCCGCACTGAATCCGTCGTGGTACCGAGATCGCCCATTGGTTGTTGTTGACCACGAACACCACCGGCAATTGCCAGGCACCGGCAACGTTGAGGGCTTCGAGGAAATCGCCTTTGCTGGTGGCGCCGTCGCCACAGGTGGTGACGGCGACCCGATGTTCGCCGCGGATTTTAAAGGCGCTGGCGACGCCGCAAGCATGCAAGGCCTGGGTGGCAATCGGTACACAGATCGGAAAGTCCTGAGCCGCCGCCGGTTCGGCAAAGTCGCTGCCGCGCTCGTCGCCACCCCAGTACAGGAGGATTTCTTCCATGCGCACCCCGCGCATCAACTGCACGGCGGTGTCACGGTAATACGGCACCAGCACGTCTTCGGCGTGCATCACGCTGCCGACGGCAACGCCAATGGCTTCCTGGCCCAACGTCGGCGCATAAGTGCCGATGCGCCCGGTGCGTTGCAGGGCGACAGCTTTCTGATCAAAAAGACGGGTCAGGACCATCTGCCGATAGAGGCGCGTCAGCACATTGAAATCGTCGGCCCAGGCAGGAAGATCACCGAGCAATTGGCCGTCAGGGGATAAAAATCGGGTGTAAGGCAGCTCAACCTTGTGAAGCATCCTTGGGGCTCCTGGCACGCCTCGTCAGCGTGCGTCAGTCAAGCCTGATGCGTGTGGCGCCAGGCCTTGGGAGCAAGTCTGCCGGATAGGCCCTCACTCCTTCATCGGTTCACGTCATCGATACAACACTTTCTCCGCCAATTCGTCTGCCACTCGGGCCGGCGAGCGTTTTTCCGCCTGAGCATGGGCGAAGACTTCGGTCAGCCGTGAACTGATTTTCGACAGGTGCGCGGTGATGGTCGTGAGCTCTTCGCCGCGGTGTTTGAGCGAAACGTAGATCAGCCCGCCGGAATTGATCACGTAATCCGGCGCATACAGAATGCCCCGCCGCTCCAATTGATCGGCGACTTCCAGATGGGTCAATTGGTTGTTCGCCGAACCGGCCACCGCTGCACAGCGCAGTTGCGTCACGCTGTGGCTGTTGAGCACGCCACCCAAACCGCAGGGCGCGAGGATGTCGCAGGGCGTACTGAGCAGCGCGTCGTTGGCAATCGGGTGAGCGCCGAGTTGCTCCATCGCCAGTTGCACTTTGCCGTGATCGATGTCACTGACCAGCAGTTCGGCTCCGGCGGCGTGCAGCTGTTCGGCGAGGGCAAAGCCGACGTTGCCGAGCCCTTGAATCGCTACGCGCAGGCCTTCGAGGTTATCGCTGCCCAGTCGGGCCATGGCGGTGGCACGAATGCCGGTGAACACCCCCATCGCCGCGTGCGGCGCAGGGTCGCCCGCCGAGGTGGTGCTGGTGACGTATTGGGTTTGTTGAGCGATGCAATCCATGTCCGCCACGGAGGTGCCACTGTCGATGGCGGTGATGTAGCGGCCGTCGAGCTGATTGATGCAGCGCCCGAACGCTTCGAACAGTGCGGCACGGTTTTCCACATGGACCGGGCGAATAATCACCGCAACGCCGCCACCCTGGGCCAGGCCGGCCAGTGCCGCCTTGTAACTCATGCCTTGAGCAAGGCGTACCGCGTCCTCGACGGCGGACTCGTCGCTGGGATAGGCAAGGTAACGACACCCGCCCAGGGCAGGTCCCAGACGGCTGTTATGGATGGCAATCACCGCCTTCAACCCGGTGACCGGGTCGACGCTCAGATGCAGCGATTCAAGGCGAGTGCTTTGCATGAGAGCGAACATTGCAGGGCTCCCGAATGACGACTTGTAGTCGCCAGTATAGGCTTGCGCCCAAAATTTGCAGAAGCGCACGGGAATAAGCGACGCCGCCATGCAGACTTTCAGACATAACCTGTAACCGCCTATGTGCGGCACTGGACGAATGCCGAAGACGGGGCTAAAACGAGGCATCCCCCGGAGAATTTGATGACCCCGCGCCAACGCTTCTTCGACTGCTTGCAACGAACACCGCCCGCGCTGTTCGAGGCGGCGCTGTGGATTGCTGTCGAGCACGACACCGAGGTGAATCCAGAGGCGTCGCTGGCAGACTTCAAGAGCCTGCAACATCGCGTCAGTTATGGCTTGCCGATGTTGCCGGTGAGCGAACTGGCCCAGCCATTGTTACGTCGTATGAATGACCTGGGATTTGCCCAGGACGACTTCACGCCATTACGTGCGCAAGTCGCGCTGATCAATCACGTGCTGGAACGCAGGCGTGGGCAGCCGCTGAGTCTGGGGATAATTGCCCTGGAACTGGCCAAAGGTCTGGAGATCCCCATGGTCGGGGTCAACTTCCCCGGGCATTTCCTGCTGCGGGTACCGGGCGCCGATCACTTGCTTGATCCCTGCGGTGGACGCCGGTTGTACCCCAACGATTGTCGGGAATTGCTGCAACGCCAATACGGCCCGAACGTGAAGCTCGGCGCCGAGCATTTGCTCACTGCCGAGCCGGTGCAAATGCTGCAGCGGCTGTCGCGCAATCTGCGTCAGTTGCACGTTTCTCACGATGACTACATCGGCGCCCTGATCGACGCCGAACGGGTGCTGGAACTGGGCAACGCCAGTGCCGCCGACTACCTGGCCCGGGCCAGCCTCTACCAACGGCTGGACTGCCCGAACGCCGAGCGCTTTGACCTGGAGCATGCATTGCTGCTCAGTGACGACCCGATCCAGCGGATTCGCCTGACTGAGCGGCTGGGGCATTTGCCGCCTAACTCCATCGTCCATTAAAAGCAAAAGATCGCAGCCTCGTTTCACTCGACAGCTCCTACAGGAAATCGCGCCCCCAGTAGGAGCTGTCGAGTGAAACGAGGCTGCGATCTTTTGATCTGATGTTTTTAAGGGGTATCTGGCTGGTTCGCCGGATGCGCCTTGATGAACGCCGGATGTGTGGCCGCCAACGCCGCTACTCGACGAATCCGTGGATACGCCTCAAGTGAAAGGCTGAAGCGCTCGGCCGCATACAACTGCGGGATCAGGTAAACATCCGCCAGCCCAGGCGTCGGACCAAGGCAATACCCCTCATCGCCGATCAACTGCTCCACCGTCGCCAACCCTTGGCTGATCCAGTGCCCGATCCACTCCACCACGTGCGGTTCATCGTGCCCCAACTGCCGCAGCTTATTGAGCACGCTGACGTTGTGCAGCGGATGCACATCGCAACCGATCACCGCCGCCACGCCACGCCCACGAGCGCGAGCGGCGAGGTCTTTGGACAGCAGCGGCACCTGTGGATAACGTTCCTCCAGGTACTCGATGATCGCCGGTGACTGGATCAACAGTTCACCCTCGTCAGTGCGCAAGGCAGGCACCCGGCCTTGCGGGTTAACGGCGAGATACGGCGGCTGTCGATGTTCGCCACCTGGCGGCGCGATCAGGTTGATCGGCAGCGCCTGGTAATCCAGCCCCTTGAGCGCCAGCGCGATACGCACCCGATAGGACGACGTCGAACGGTAGTAGGTATAGAGTTCCATGACCCGATCCTCTTAGCGCGCCGGCGATACTTTGCCGCGGCATTCGCCAAAACCGATGGAGGCAAATCCGTCGCGGCTGCAACGGGCGCGCAGGATGATTTCGTCGCCGTCCTCAAGGAACTTACGCACCTCGCCCGATGCGAGTTCGATCGGCTTTTTACCGCCCTCGGTGATTTCCAGCAGGCTGCCGAACTGACCGTTTTGCGGGCCCGACAACGTGCCCGAACCGAACAGGTCGCCGGCCTGCAACTGGCAGCCGTTGACGCTGTGGTGCGCGACCATTTGCGCCACGGTCCAGTACATGTGTTGGGTGTTGCTCAGGGTCAGGCGATGGGCCGGCAGGTTCTGCTCGCGCATGGTTTCGGTGAGCAGCAGCACTTCCAGTTCGATGTCGAAGGCACCAGCGGCCTGATCGCGTTTGTCGAGCAGGTACGGCAGCGGCTGCGGATCGCCTTCCGGACGTGCCGGTTGAGCACGACGGAACGGCTCCAGCGCTTCGGCAGTCACCACCCACGGCGAGATGCTGGTGATGAAGCTTTTCGACAGGAACGGCCCCAGCGGCTGGTATTCCCAAGCCTGGATGTCCCGCGCGGACCAATCGTTGAGCAGGCAGAAACCGGCGATGTGATCGGCGGCGTCACCGATGGCGATCGAGTCGCCCATGTCGTTGCCCTGACCGATCCAGATGCCCAGTTCCAGCTCATAGTCCAGACGTGCGCACGGACCAAACGTCGGCTCGGTCTGGCCGGCAGGCAGGGTCTGGCCTTTCGGACGACGAACGTCAGTGCCGGACGGGCGAATAGTCGAGGCGCGACCGTGATAACCGATTGGCACGTATTTGTAGTTCGGCAGCAGCGGGTTGTCCGGACGGAACAGTTTACCGACGTTCTGCGCGTGCTCGATGCCGACGTAAAAGTCGGTGTAGTCGTTGATTTTCGCCGGCAAGTGCATCTCGCAATTCGCCGCCAGTGGCAGCAGTTTTGCGCCTTGGGCTTCGATTTTGCCGTGCAGGGTGCTGCCTTCTTTGAACAGTTCGAGCAAGCGTTCGCGCAAGGCGACGCGAGCCTCGCGGCCCAGTTCGAAGAACGCATTCAGCAGACCGCCACGGGTGGCTTCGACTGCCGCTTTTGCCGCACCGTCAAACAAACCCGCGTCAAGTGCTGCTTCCAGATCAAAGATATGTTCGCCAATGGCCACGCCACTGCGCGGCGCCGAACCCTTCACGCTGAACACGCCCAGCGGCAGGTTTTGCAGCGGGAAATCGGTATGGCCGTTGGCGGAGGCAACCCAGCTACGAGTGATGGAAGTCTGAGTCATGGGTTATCTCCGGGTCGGGTCGAAAGTGGCGGGCAACGTGGCCCAGCAGGCATCGTAGTTGTTTTGCAGTTGCGGGCAATCGAGCGCGAAACGGCTCGGGCGCAACACCTGGCTGGTCTCGAACATGAAGGCCATGGTGTTGTCGATTTTCGCGGGCGAAAGTTCGGCGTTGATCGCCTTGGTGCAGGTTTCGCCGTCCGGGCCGTGGGCGCTCATGCAACTGTGCAAGGACGCGCCGCCGGGCACGAAGCCTTCGGCCTTGGCGTCGTACTCGCCCTTGATCAGGCCCATGAATTCGTTCATCAGGTTGCGGTGGAACCACGGTGGACGGAAGGTTTTCTCGGCGACCATCCAGCGTGGCGGGAAGATCACGAAGTCCAGATTGGCCAGACCGTGGACGCTGGTTGGCGAGGTCAGGACGGTGAAGATCGACGGATCCGGGTGATCGAAGCTGACCGTGCCGATGGTATTGAAACGACGCAGGTCATATTTGTACGGCACGTTATTGCCGTGCCAGGCGACCACGTTCAGCGGCGAATGATCGAGCTCGCAACCCCACAACTGACCGAGGAATTTCTGCACCAGCGTGGTCGGTTGTTTGAGGTTTTCGTAATGGGCGACCGGCGTCAGAAAGTCCCGCGCATTGGCCAGGCCGTTGCTGCCGATCGGCCCCAAGTCCGGCAGGCGCAGCGGCGCACCGTGGTTTTCGGCGATGTAGCCGCGGGCTTGTGGGTCGAGCAGTTCAACGCGAAATTTCAGACCGCGTGGCAGCACGGCGATTTCCAACGGCTCCAATTCAAGCACGCCCAGTTCGGTGGCGATGCGCAGACGCCCCAATTCCGGCACCAGCAACAGTTCGCCGTCAGCGTTGAAAAACACGCGCTCCATGGAGCGGTTGGCGCGGTAGCTATAGATGCTGATCCCGGCCGGTTTTTCCGCACCCGAGTTGGCGGCCATGCTCACCAGCCCGTCGATGAAATCGGTGGGTTCGCTCGGAATATCCAGCGGGTTCCAGCGTAGACGATTGGGGGTCACTTCCCCCAACGGGCCGCCGGCCAGTTGCCGATCCAGTTTGATGAATGCAGGGTGATTGGCCGATGGCTGAATGCGGTACATCCAGGTGCGCCGCGATTCACTGCGGGCCATGGTGAACGCGGTGCCAGAGAACAATTCGGTGTAGAGACCGTACGGGGCTTTTTGCGGGGAGTTCTGGCCGACGGGCAGTGCACCGGGCAACGCTTCACTGCTGAATTCGTTGCCGAAGCCGGACTGATAAGCCAGCGCGGGCGCCGTTGAATCGAGGTTCATGGAGCCTCCTGAACAGGGAGTAGGCAATGGCCTGTCGCTCCATTCAAGAGGTCTCGGCACGCCCGGGTTATTTTTATCGTAATTAGATTACGCATAACGTAATTTGATTGGTATTGACCGTCAAGCTATAAAGACGCCCATTCGTCCCGGGATCAAACCGCCTCCATGGAAACGCCGCGCAGCAACGATAAACAGAAAGTCCGCTCGGCCGAGGTCGGCACTGACATCCTCAAGGCCTTGGCCGAGTTGTCACCATCGACTTCACTGTCGCGCCTGGCTGAACACGTACAGATGCCGGCCAGTAAGGTTCATCGCTATTTGCAGGCACTGATTGCCAGTGGTTTCGCTGAACAGAATGCTGCCACCAACCATTACGGTCTGGGCCGCGAGGCCTTGCGCGTCGGTCTCGCCGCACTCAACAGTATGGACGTGCTGAAAGTCGGCGCCCTGCCCCTGGCCGAGCTGCGCGATGAACTGAACGAAACCTGCTTTTTGGCGGTGTGGGGGAATCAGGGCGCAACCGTGGTGCATATCGAACCGGCAGTCCGCGCGGTGACGGTGGTGACGCAATTGGGCTCGGTGTTGCCATTGCTCAGTTCATCAACAGGTCTGGTGTTCGGCGCGTACTTGCCCAAACGCGAAACCGTGGACTTGCGCGAGCAGGAATTGCAAAGCAGCTTGCCCCATGCGCTGGCGGACGATCAAGCCTATGCAGCGTTGTGCGAACAGATCCGCGAACGAGGTCTGCATCACGTGCATGGTTTGCTGATGCCGGGGGTCGATGCGTTATCGGCTCCCGTTTTCAATGCGGTCGGGAATGTAGCGGCGGTCATGACCATTGTTGGCCCGGCCTCATTGTTTCACGCAGACGAAAACGGCCCGGCGGCGCAGCGGTTGCTGGCGGCGACGCGGGCCGTGAGTTGGCGGATGGGGTATCAATCGACGAGCCCAGCTGAACTATCCCAATAGCCCCATCCCCTTGGCCTTCGCGACAGCCTGGGTCCTGCGTTCAACGCCTAATTTCCCGTGAATGCGCCGAGCATGCGTTTTGACGGTGTGTAGCGAAATAAACAGCTGTTCGGCGATTTGTTGATTGGAATTACCCAGCGCAATCAACTTGAGCACTTCAACTTCGCGCTGACTGAGCGGGTTGTTATCACCCGCCTGCTCAATGCTTTCAAGACAACGTTCGGTAACGCCCAGAGCCGGCATCAAATCAGGCTGACGCAGTTGCAACTCGCGAAGAGCCTGTCGAACGCCACAGCGATCGACCAGGCTCAAGCCCCTGACTAAAGACGCCTTGGCGCCCACCGAATCGCCGTTCAACCATGCAATTTCGGCCCCGGCGAACAGCAGTTCGACTTCCAATGCCAGCATGGCCGATCGTTGCGACTGTTCGAGCAAAGGTGTGAGTTGACTCATCGGGTCTTTGGCCTGGTGCAGATACACCTGCGCCAACACCAGCAAGTATTCAATCCGCGCAATCAACATCAATGTCGCCGGTGGTGCCAGCCGCGCCAGTGGACCACGGTAGTGGCGCAGCACCCGGCTGAGCGCTTCATGAGCCAGTTCGGGGCGGCCCTGCTGTAGCCAGATTTGACTGCTGATTTGCAACAGCACACCGCGGTAAACGGTGTCGGGAATCTGCCGCTGCTGCATCAAGCGTTCGGCATCGCGTAGATGGACAAACGCTTGGGCGTAGTCGCGTCGATTAGCCGCCAGTTGAGCTTGACCGAGAAAACCGTAAAGCACGCGTTTGTCGTGGCTGCGCAGGCAATCCTCCAGCCCTGTCTGAAAGAATGCCTCGGCGCGCTCGTCGTGCCCCTGACACAAGGCAAGTCGACCGCGACGCAGCGCGATTCGCCCCAGCAACGGAACAGGTCGCTGAGCATGCTGACTCAGCAATTCAGAAATGTTCGCGAGCAAGCTTTCGGCACGTTGAGGCGCCCCGCGTTGCTCCAGCAATTGCGCGTGATCAAGCTCCAGCAACCCTTCGAATACCAGCGAGCCTTGCGCTCGCGCCAGGCACAACGCCTCACGGTTAATGGCCTGCGCTACATCGAGTTCGCCCCGTAACAGAGCCTGTTGCGTCAAACCCGACTGGCACATCAAGCGCACGGGCCAGAGATCAGGAGCGAGCACGATCAGCGCCTCGAGGAAATGCGCGCGCGAACCCTCCATGCGTCCCTGCAAATGCAGTAACCAGCCTTGCTGGGCCTGCCAGCGCGCGATCAATTGCTGCTGAAGGAACGCCGACGGCTGAGGGGTGAATCGAGACAGATGTTCGATGCAATCGGCCGCTTGCTCGAATCGACCGGCAAACAGCAAGGCTGCGGTGATCAGTCCCACCAGTTGTGGCGACCCGAGCATCAGCTCCTCGCCCTGTTGCTCATGCAAACGCAACAACAGCACTACCGTCTGTTCCTCGAACAAGTGCTCGAAACTGAAATGCTGCAACAGGCTGACCGCGACCTCGAACTCTTCAGCCAGCAGCGCTTGTTCAAAGGCGGCTTTCCAATCGAGTTCGGCCGCAAACCACTGGCAGGCAAGACGATGCCATGAGCGTCCCGCCGGCCATTGCTCTTCGCGCATCAACTGAGTAAGCGGGGGGAAAATCTGCAGCCAGTCTGCCGAATCCTGCCAAGGCTCTATAAAGCAACCCAGCTCCTGCAATGCCTGCAAGCATTGGGCCCCCTCACCCGCGCCAAACAGGTGGTCGCAAAGCCTTGCATTGAAGCGCGGCAAATGCGCGAGCACGCGCCAGGCTTCCGCCTGCTCTGGGGTGAGCGTGGTGAACAGTTCGTGCTCCAGGTAATCGAGCAAAGTGTTTGTTCGCCCCCGTAGCGTGTTGTTTGACCAGTCACATTTTTGCAGCAGCGCAATCCGTACACCGGCGCACCAGCCGCCACTGCGCTGGATGATCTTGCCAGCGACGGTGTTCGCATCCGTGGGTGGCAGGTGGTGCAACAGCCTTGCGACTTCAGCTTGATTGAACGCCAGCGTGGCGCGCTCGCACTCGTACAACTCATCATCGAGCAGCAAACGCGGCCAGTTGCATTGCGGGCGACGGCGGGCGCCCAACCACCAGGTCAACATCGGGCTGCTGACCGTTAGCATGCGATCCAGCAGCAGGTCCAACTCGGGGTTCGGGACGCGGCAATAGTCATCGAGAAACAGCCAGGTCGCCGTCTGTGACCGCGCCAGATACTCCAGCAACGCGGGCTCATCCGACGAGTTCAGCCCCAGCGCCTGAGCCAACCGCTGCCGAAAATCGACCACATTGATCGGCTCTCCCACCAACGGCAACCAACAGACCTGACACTGCGCGGGCGCCTGCAACAGGCACTCGGCGAGCAGCGCACTCTTGCCACTACCGGCAGGCGCACAGAGCAATTTCACCCGCGCCGTCGATGCCAGTAACGGTTCGATCAACCGGTCGCGAGACAGGTGGTGGGAAGACAGACGGGGGAGGTGTCCAGGACGATCCAGACACAGCGTCGTGGCGGTCATAGTGGTGCGCCTTTTTATAGTTGTGGCGCCACCCTAGCCCTCTCTTTGCAGCTTGTTGAAGAAGTATTCAACACACTGATCGGCACCTATAAAAAAGGTGACCACGAGGTCACCTTTTTGTGTAGGAGCCTGTAGGACTGATTACCTCACCCCTGTACTCCGCAAGGCTGCCGGCGTGTAGTCCCCTGCTTTGGCATCGATGTTGAATTCGAAGCTGCGCCTCTCCTCGTTCTTCATCCCCAACGCAATGTAGCGACCGGCAATGAGGTCATACAGGGCTTCGACCGTATAGGCCGGAACCTGGTGATCGTAGTAGAACTGAGCGTGACCTTCCGCGACGCGCCACAGCTGACCGCGACCGTCGTAGTGATCGGCCAGCGCCACCTGCCAGCTGTCTTCGTCGATGTACATGTGACGCTTGGCATACACGTGCCGCTCGTTCGGCTTGACCGTGGCCACGATCTCCCAGACCCGGTGCAACTCATAGCGGGTCAGATCCTGATTGATATGCCCGGCCTTGATCACATCGGTGTACTTGAGGTTGGGCGAGTCAAGCTTGTAGCTGTTGTAAGGGATGTACATTTCTTTCTTGCCGACCAGCTTCCAGTCGTAGCGATCCGGTGCGCCGGAAAACATGTCGAAGTTGTCGGTGGTGCGCAGCCCGTCGGACGAGGTCCCCACGCCGTCATAGGCCACTTGAGGCGCACGGCGCACACGTCGCTGGCCCGCGTTGTAAATCCAGGCCTTGCGCGGTTCGTTGACCTGATCGAGGGTCTCGTGAACCAGCAACACGTTACCCGCCAGGCGCGCAGGCGCGGTGACTTCCTGCTTGAAATAGCTGAGGACATTTTCATCGCTGCCCGGTTTAAAATCACCGAGCAACGAAGGTACCGCAACCTCGTCCTTGAATCGGATAACGGTGAAATCACCATTGGACTGAGGCGTTGCCTGGGTGATGGTGCGACGCAGGTTCCCGCCGTGATAACGGGTGATATGGTTCCAGATCACCTCGACACCGTTCTTCGGAATAGGAAAGGCGTAATAGCGGTTGCCGGTGAAATTGGCCAGACCGTTACCGTCGTTGATCGGCGTCACATTCAGGGCGCTGCGCTTGGCCGACTCATTGATGTCCGCTGGTACGGCCACGGTACGGTGGGTTGGATAAACCGGGATCTTGTAGGTCTCGGGGTAGCGCTTGAACATCGCTATCTGGCCATCGGAGAGCTTGTCCTTGTATTTGTCGACCGTCGCCGCGGTGATGGTGAACAGCGGCTTTTCATTGGCAAACGGGTCAGCCAGGAAACCTTTACTGTCCACGGCACCGGCGTTTTTCGGGATGCCTCCGGTCCAGGCCGGGATCGAGCCATCGGCATTGCCGGCCTTCTCGCCGCCCAACGGCGTAAGGCTGGTGCCGAGTTTGTTCGCTTCTTCCGGCGACACCGTCGCCATCACGTTGGCAGCCAACAGGCTCAGGGCCAGGGCACCGCATTGCAGAATCATCTTGCGCATTAAAGTCATCCTTCTCAGCCAGATCAGAAGTTCACGCCGAAGCTCAGCGCCAGGAAATCGCGGTCTTCCAGGACGTTGTAGTCACCCCCGAAGAAGTCGGTGTAACTCAGGCTCGCGGTATAGGTATTGCGGTAGTCGGCATCGACGCCGACGCTGACCGCCTTGGCGCCTTCGTTGAACAGCCCGTTGGGGCCGTAGCCGGCGACGTCGTGGGACCAGGACAGGTTGGGCTTGAGGTTGATCCCGGCGATGACGTTGTTGTAGTCGAGGATCGCTCGGGCACGGTAGCCCCAGGAGGTCGAGGTGACAAAACCGTCGGTATCGCCGCCAAAACCGTATTGGCCATAGACCGAGTCACGGCCGTAACGCAGTTTGGTTCGCGACTCCAGACCACCGACTCGCACCACCGCCGCCTCGCCGACCAGGGTCAGCCGTTGGGCACCCAGCACTTGGTCGACGAAGTGCGTCAGGGTGCTCTGGATCTGGGTCACTTCCTTGCGGCGGTAGCCTTTGTTGTCAGCACCTGGCGTGGTAGCGATAGGCGATACCGCGCCGCCTGCGATCGGGTTGAGCAACGCCAGGGTCAGGTCGTTGGTGCTGACTTGCACTGGAGCGTTGGGGCGATAGCTGATCTCGCCGGTCCACGCCGTGCCGGTGGGCAAGGTGGTGGAAAAGCTCGCGCCGTAGAGACGAATGTCTTCCGGGTACTCAAGGTAATACTGGCCGCGACCGAGCATCACGCTTTGGGCCAGTGCCGACCCGGTGCCGGGCGCAATTCTGTTGGCGGTGCCGACGATGGCCGGGATCCGTGCCAGCGTTGTCAGGCCGGCAGTGGTGGTGCCGACCGTCGGGGTACGGCTGTGATAGTTCATGAAGTACAGACCGTACTCGGTGTCGTCCCCGAGCCAGCGCAATGCCGTCCCCCACTGCCCGGAGTCGCGGGCATCGCGGTCACCACCGCGCGGGACGATCACGCCTTCCCTGCTGACCTCGAAGCCTTGGCCAAACGCTGCAGCGATCGGTTGCAACGGTGCGATCGCCGGGCTGGCAACGGTGTAGTTCTTGTTGCAGCCGTCGGCCGCCACATCGACGCCGAAGAAGGTGCCGCAGTTATCGAGAACGGTCTGATCCCACTCCAGTTGATAGAAACCTTCCACCGAGAGTTGGCCGGTCAGGCTTTGAGAGGCGAACAGCATGTTCACCGGAATCAGGCCTTCCTTGATTTCGGCGCCAGGACGGCGGAACGCTGAAACGTCGATCGGGTTGATGCTGTTGATCGAGTTGCCGATGAAGGTACTTTCACCCCAGCTGACCACCTGCTTGCCAGCGCGCACAGTGCCCGGCAGATCGGCGATGGAATAGTTGTGATAGACGAAGGCGTCGAGCAGCTGCGCACCGGAGGACTTGGCGCCTTCTTTACGACCGCTGTCACTGATCGGTTTGAACTCGCGGTCCTCGTCCTTGAGTTCGAAGTCGTACCAGTACTTGCCACGCACGAACACCCCGGTGTCGCCGTACTTCAGTTCGAGGTCGTGAATGCCCTTGAAGATCTTGGAGAAGGTTTCGCCCTTCTTGAAGTTCAGCCGCCCGTCATCCCCGGTCGAAGACTGGCCGGTCCCGCCATTGACGACGCCCACCAGGGATTTGTCGGCATCGCGCATGCCCCAGCTCGCGCCGATGGACAGCGAAGAGTCAAATGTCCCCTCGATTTCGCCAATGTTGAATGAAACAGCCTGCGCCTGGGCACAGCAACCCAAGGCAACCGCAGCGGCCAGCGCTTGCGGCGTGAAGATGGCGCGCATTGTTGTTTTTGTCATGCGTCTTCCCCGGTGAGTGACAGAAGGCCACACCCTACTGCCGCACGCTGGGAGCGATAAGCGCACCAAGGAGGTATTCTCGGTGTACCTCTAAAGGATGAATGGCCGCATGGCGCGGGGTTTTGCGCAGAGTATGGATCGGCTGGATGGAGGGTTATCAGTCAGATGCATAGGGCACTGTGAACGTACACCTGTAATTGGATGGACTCGCCCAAGCCGAGGCGTCAATGCGCCACGGTGGCAGTCTAAACAGCCAACGACAGCGAGGGCGAGTCCATGAAAAATCATAGTTCGATTGATCAATCCCTGTCTTCTTCCGATTTGTCGGCCTGCACAACCTTGGCGGTCGATCTGGCCAAGCAGGTCTTTCAGGTCGCCGGTGAAGATGTCCTCGGCCAGGTGCGCTATGAGCAGCGGATCAAGTCGCGTGAGGCGTTTTATGAGTTTCTCCAACAGTTACCGCCTCATGTCGTGGTTTTGATGGAAACCGGTCCGGGCGCTCAAGCCTGGGCCCGGCAGCTGCAAGACCAAGGCAATCTGGCGCGCATTCTTCCAGCCGGTTTGGTGGCCACACACCGCAGCGGGCCTAAAAATGATCGCAACGATGCGCTGGCGATTCTGCGGGCTGGTCGCGATGAAAAAATCTGCGCAGTACCGGTCAAAAGCGTTGCGGCGCTGGCAATGCAGGCGCTGCATCGCGCCCGTCAGGGCTATGTGCGTCGACGCACGGCGGTAAGTAATCAGATGCGCGGCCTGCTGCTCGAGCACGGCGTGGCCTTGGCGCAGGGCGATGTTGCGATCAGCCAGAAAATTCCGCGGGTACTGGAAGATGCTACCCAGCCGGTGCCTGGCCTGCTGCGTGAACTGATCGACGAACTGTTGGCCGAGTGGCGCCATTTGGGCGAGCGCATCAGCGTGCTGACGGGACGCCTGGAAGTGGCCGCCAACGCCGACATGACGGCGAAGCGACTGATGACTGTGCGCGGCATCGGCCCAGTCACTGCCACGGCACTGGTGGCCAAGGAAACCAAGCCTGAGCGATTTCCCAATGCCCGCAAGTTTGCCGCGTACTTTGGCATGGTGCCTGACCAGCACAGCAGCGGGCAGACGGTCCGGCTGGGGGACATGACCAAGCGAGGCGATGTTTATTTACGCAGCCTGATGATCCAGGGAGCCCATGCGGTGCTGCAACAACTACGACCTGATTCCCAGCAACCCGATGACCGCCGCTTGTTGCGCTGGATGAGCCGGCTGGGTCGTAAGGAGGCTGCGATCAGGCTAGCCAACCGCAACCTGCGAATCGTCTGGGTGCTTCTACAGAATGACCAGACTTATCGTCGCCACGCTGGTGATGGCCAGCAAGCGACGATGAGCCACTGAGCGACAGAGTTCTGCCACCGAGGTACTGACTGTCCGACCCTTTGCTGAAGAAAATTGACCCCAGGTAAGACCGGCGTGGATTGATGCCTTAGCTGCTACTGGCCTTCGAGGCCTGACTGTAATCGGCATACCACGAGCTTTTCCAATTTTGGCCAGAAGCCGAAGACGGCTTCCACGAATAGGCCTGATACATAGATGCAACGGGGCGACGGTTTTTTCAAAAGCGGGTAGACAGTGGGGGCGAGTCCATACATAGCAGCTGCCGAAGGCTGCGTTCGGCTGCGAAGCAGTCGTTAAATCAGCCACCTCGATATTTCAGGATGATCGTGCATGCAGGTTTTACGACTGCTGCGCAGCCGAACGCAGCCTTCGGCAGCTGCTACAAAGAGGTGATCTCCCACGGAGGAACAGAACTGTTGCTGAGACTGCAACAGTTCATGTCAGGAATTGCTATTTTTCCTTTGGGCTCAAACGCTTATTCTTGCCGGGCTTTCACGGCAAACGGCCTGGAAGCACGAAGCAATGGCAAGTGATCCGTCTACGCCATTGGCGACAGATTTCAGATGAATTGAAGACTTTCGACTCATCACCCCCGTGTTCACTGACGTTGATTTATAGCTCCTGATCAATCGTCTTACTTTGGCCGCTGCTTTTGCAGCGGCCTTTTTTATGAGTACGTTTTCTGATCTTCCACTACACAGCCGGAAACTTCTCCAGTTCGGTCAATGCACTGACCGGCCCGAATGTCAGCGCCCACTATCTGGTTCCCGACATCACCGACCCGAGCTACTTGAAAGCAGGTTATACCGGGCAGGAAATCTTCAATCTCGTGGACGAAACCAAGCGAGCGTGGCATGCGGGCGTCAGTCACTGGGGCAACCGAAGTAGTCTGAACGACACGTCTATCGGCGTAGAAATCGTCAACCTTGCAACGTTTAGCCAAGGGGTTTTCAACTTTCCGCCGTATCAGCCAGAACAAATTGCCGCCATTGAAGAGCTGGCAATGAACATCCTTGAACGCTACCCGGATATCACCCCGACCCAGGTTCTAAGCCACTCGGATATTGCGGTTGGCCGCAAGAGTGACCCAGGGCCGAAATTTCCCTGGCATACCCTTTACTTGAAAGGCGTCGGTGCCTGGTTCGACGAGACCACCCGAGACACCTATCTGCAGCACTCCAACGAGACCGGCATTCCAGCCCGAACTGAGTTGCTCAAACTGCTCAAGACTTACGGGTATGACGTTTCCGGCGCGTCAACCGAACAAGGCTTCACACCCTTGTTCGGGCATTTCAGCTGCACTTTCGTCCGGAAAACTACGACGGGATCATGGATGCGCAAACGGCAGCGAGTCTGGCGGCATTGGTTCACAAGTATTTTCCTTGATAGCCGCTGCAAACCAGACGTCAGGTCCGAAGGTTAAGCACCAGCAAGGTCAAGAACGGTGACCTTGCTGATTTCCATTAAAGCGAATACTTCTGCAAATTCGCCATCATTTCCTTCAACGCTTCAATATTGTCCTTCGGATGCGCCGCCCCTTCGAAATCACAAATCTGCTCCCAATGCGCCGCCACATCCTCCGGCGAGAAACCAACCCGCGGATCGAACCCGGCACCCAGGCTTCGTTCCCAGCGCACCTTGCCCATCCAGCCGCCACCGACTTCAAACAGCCCAGAGGTTTCCTGGCAGTTCTCGCTGGCGAGGTACACCACCAGCGGGCTGACCAGTTCCGGTTTGAGTTGTTCAAAGACCTGCGGCGGGATCAGGCCTTCGGTCATACGGGTGCCGCCGGTGGGGGCGATGGCGTTGACCAGGATGTTGTTCTTGCGGCCTTCGATGGCCAGTGTGCGGGTCAGGCCGTAGAGGCCGAGTTTGGCCATACCGTAGTTGGACTGGCCGAAGTTGCCGTAAATGCCCGAGGTCGAAGCGGTGAAGATGATGCGGCCGTAGTTTTGCTCGCGCAGGTGCGGCCAGGCGGCACGGGTGACTTTGTAGGCGCCTTCGACGTGGACGCGGTAAACCAGGTCCCAGTCGCCGTCTTCCATTTTGTGGAAGGTTTTGTCCCGCAGGATCCCGGCGTTGTTGACCACCACATCGACACGGCCAAAGGTGTCGAGGGCGTTCTGAACGATTTTGTCGCCGTCGGTGACGGAGTCATGGTTGGCCTCGGCGATGCCGCCTGCCTCGCGAATTTCGGCCACCACCCGGTCTGCCGAGGATGCGTTTGCGCCTTCGCCCTGAGCCGAGCCGCCGAGATCGTTGACCAGCACTTTGGCGCCCTGTTTGGCGAACAGCAGCGCGTGCGCCCGGCCCAGGCCGCCGCCTGCCCCCGTGATGATCACCACTTTATCTTCGAAGCGTACAGACTCATTCATTGGGGGGACTCCAGCAGGCCAGGGGACAATGAGTCCGAGTGTCAGGCACGGCGATGCGGGTCACAATGAACTGGGGTGAGGCTGAATGGTGCGCAATAAGGCAGGGGGATAATCAGGAGCAGGCGACCTTGCGCGGCGGCAAAACCAGCTGATCACGAAACTCCAGATAGTGCTTGAGCACCTGCCCCGGCGCCTCGGTCTGAGGGTAGTGGCCAATGCCGGGCAACAAGACCGTGTCCGGATTCGGGATCAGTTCCCGATAGCGCTTGACCATGTGCGCGCCGGAGATCGGATCGACTTCACCATCGATCACCCGCAACGGCACTTCACCACGCTGCATGGCGGCGACCCAACGCTCGCGCTGGGCACGCCGCTCAGGGATGTAAGCGATCAATTTGTGCATGATCCGTGGCCCGTGATTGCTCTCGATCAGGCTCCAGAAATCATCCATTTCGCTCTCGGTCGGACGGCTCTGCGGACCGAAGATCTGCCGAAAACTCTTCACCAGACCGTCACGGGAGAAGGCTCGCCCGATCATCCAGCCCAAGGGGCTGAGCAGGAGTTTTTGCATCAGTATCGGGCGATGGGTTTCGGGGAAGAGGCCGCCATTGAGGAACACACAACTGGCGATATGAATGCGCGTTTCGTAATGCCGGGCCAACAGTTCCTGGGCCACGCTATCACCATAATCGTGAGCCAATAGGTGCACCGGCTGCTCGACGTTCACGTGTGCCAGCAAGGCCTGCTGCAGATCGGCCTGTTCCAGCAGGCGGTATTCGTGGTCCACCGGTTTGGCGGAATCACCGAAGCCGAGCATGTCGCAGGCAATCACCCGATAACGCTGAGTCAGCGGCTGCCACAGGAAATGCCAGTCCCAACTGGCGGTGGGGAAGCCATGAATGAGCAACAGTGGCTCACCCTGCCCCGCTGTCCAGTAACGGATGGCCTGGCCACGGAATATGAACGTCTGGCCGCGTTTGCGCCAAACACACAGGGGGATCTCGGCGAGAGGCATTAGAGTTTATACCCCGGGTCTTGTTTATCGAGTTTGCGCAGCAGCGCTGGCCAGGCCAGTGCGCCGCCCATCCCTTGAGCGCTTTTGGTGACGCCAGCGATCATCGCCTTGGCGCCTGCCAGAATCTGCGGTTCGATGGCGATCAGTTCGGCGCCACCGTTCTGCGCCAGCACCTGGATATCGCAGGCACGCTGGAAGGTAAACATCATCAGGAACGTGTCGGCGATGGTAGCGCCACAGGTCAACAGACCATGGTTGTGCAGCATCAGGAAATTGTTTTCGCCGAGGTCGGCTTGCAGTCGCGCCTTCTCTTCATGGTTTAGCGCAACACCTTCGTAGGCGTGATAAGCCAGGCTGAACAGGACAAACAACGACTGTTGACTGATCGGCAAAATGCCTTGTTTCTGCGCCGATACCGCGACACCCGCTGCGGTATGCGTGTGCAGCACGCAGACAACATCGTGACGAACCTCGTGCACCGCGCTGTGGATGGTGTAACCCGCCGGGTTGATCTCGTAAGGGCTGTCCATCAGCTTGTTGCCGGCCTGATCGACCTTGACCAGGCTCGACGCGGTGATCTCGTGGAACATCAACCCGAACGGATTGATCAGAAAGTTTTCGGTATTGGGCACCTTGGCCGAGATGTGGGTGAAAATCAGATCATCCCAACCATGCAGGGCGACCAGACGATAGCAGGCAGCGAGGTCGACGCGGGTCTGCCATTCGGCGGCGCTGACCTGATCTTTGACACTGTGTGGTGATTGGACGGGCGCTACGTTCACGGCAAGGAACCTCTAATTTTTATTCTTGGGGTTTCTATTGTTTACCGACGTTACAGCAGTCTAGTCACGCCCCGGGAATCGTGTAGTTGCATTGGCAGCCAGCTTGATGGCCTAGCGAGTCAGTCCGCCAACGAAGCTGGATTTACGTCAAAGTACTGCCGCCAACAACGGTGCGGCGAACAGGTTCAGCAGCCCCGTCAGAACCATGACTAACCCCGCCACCGAGCCCTCCTCACCGCCCACTTCATGCGCTCGACTGACCCCCCAAAGCGAACGCCAGCAGCAACAGCACCATGCCGATGACACCACCGAGAATCGGACACGGACATCTGGCAGCCGAGCAGATAGATAGCCAGCAGCACGGCCCATTCAGTCGCCAGTCGAGCCAAGCTTTTTATTACTTGAGGGCGGTAGCCTGAACGACGCTCGTGGCCGCCGCGCAAGCCCGGCTCGCTTTGCTGAGCGAGCGGCCGGTTAGCCCCGCAGAGCGCTGACCAGCTCCGCCAGCCAAGGCTCGGCGTCGGTTTCCGGCGTCACGCTTTCACTGGCGTCCAGGCGCAGCATGGGCAGGACTTCACGTAGGCCCAGTTCGCCGAACAATTCGCGCATCTGCTCACCGCCGCCGCAGAAGGTGTCGCCATAGCTCGCATCGCCGAGGCCGATTACCGCGCCCGGCAAGCCACGCCAGGCAGCCGGCAACTGGTCGCGAATTGCGAAATACAACGGCTGCAGGTTGTCCGGCAACTCGCCCATGCCGGTGGTCGAGGTCACCGCCAGGAAGGCTTCAGGGCCAAAGGCCTGAACATCAGCGAGGCTCGCACGCGGGTTGTGCCAGGCTTCAAAACCCGCGGCTTTCAAAATATTAGCAGCGTGGCGGGCGACTTCTTCAGCCGTGCCGTACACCGAGCCGGAAAGGATGGCGACTTTCATCAATCTGATCCTGAAGCTGAGTAAAAAGACGGGGGATATTAACAGCCGTGGCAAAAAAGCTGCGATTGACTCTCAATTAACGCCGATGGTCAGTAGACAGTGCTCAGTGTTCTTTTAAAATGCATCCACAATCAAATTGGAAGGGATTTTCCGATGATTAACGCCCAACTGCTGCAAATGGTCATCAACGCTTCCAACGACGGCATCGTGATCGCCGAAAAGGAAGGCGAGCAGGACAACATCCTGATTTACGTCAACCCGGCATTCGAACGCCTGACGGGTTATACCAGCGAAGAAATCCTCTACCAGGATTGCCGTTTTCTTCAGTCCGGAGACCGCGACCAGGACGCTCTGCCGTTGATTCGCGAGGCGTTGAGCAGTGGCGGTTCCTGCCGGGAAATTCTTCGCAATTACCGTAAGGACGGTACGCCGTTCTGGAACGAGCTGTCCCTTTCGACGGTGAAGAACCCGAACGATGGGCAGACTTATTTTGTCGGTGTGCAGAAAGATGTCACCATTCAGGTCAAGGCGCAGCAGCGAGTCGCGCAGCTTGAGGCGCAGTTGGCTGAGGTCCAGGCCGAGCTTTCCGCACTAAAAGCGACGAACGGTGAAAACAAAACAACGAATTGATTGTCATTAACTACAATCACCGATGACTTTGTAACTAATTCTGTCGAGCAAATCATGCAACGCGACACACTCCTGACCCAGGATGAGCTGGATTTTATCCAGACCATGCAACACAACCCGCAACTCAATATGCGGGATGCGACGTCGAGCCTGCTCGTCAACGGTGGTTCACAAATCCGTGATTTGCTCACGCGCCTTGCCGCTCATGAGCAAGTCACCATCCAGGCCAACTTCGAAAATCAGCAAATGACCTTCCCGCTGCACCTGGTGGAAGACGAGTTTCACGCGATGCATTTACGCCTCGGCGTCCCCAGCATCTATGAAGACGGACCGATGGTCCGGCCCTGGCGCCTGGTACTCGAAGAACCGGTTGCGCTGGAGAATGCCAGTGGCCAACCCGGTACGATGTGGGTGCACGAAGTGTCGTTCAAAGGGGTTTTGGTGGAAGTTCGCAACAAGACCAAACCGCCAAAACATTTCGCCTTGTGGTTCAGCCCGTCCGGCTATGAGCGAATTGCGTTACGCGGCTCCTTCGAGAAAGAAACCGAGAACGGCTTCTATGCCTATCAGTTGAGTCAGGATGATAAGGACGAAACCGAGCGTCTGCGCCAATACATCCTTCAGCAGCATCGGCTGACGCATCCGGCCATGCATCTCTGATTCAAGTATCCAGGTTGCCTGTCAGGAACTGTTTCAGACGCTGACGCATGACCACTCCCTCGTTACCCAGACATCCAATCGACGATCCAGTCAGGTGCTCCTGCACCAGATCGGACGCATCCCCCGCCAGCATCAACTGACAATCCAGGCTCAAGGCCAGGCGCTTCAAACGCCGTGGCAACTCGAGCGCAGGCACTTGATTGGAAAACAGCACCAACGCCTGGGGTTTGACTCTCTCGCAGACCAAGGTCAATTCATCGAATGGCTGACCGATCGCCAGCACTTGAATGGCCGAATCGACACTGCTCAGAAACAGCGCGGTTACCAGCAGTTCGAGTTCACGACACTGATCGTTCAGGGCGCAGACAATCACCCGTCGCGGCTGCATGACACGCACCAGTAGCAGGCGCTGCAACACTCGAGAACGCAGAAAACCATCCAGGAAAAGCCACTCGCTGGTCTGGCCGAATGCTTCATGGCGCTGCAGCAATTGCTTCCAGAGTGGAAGCAAAATGTCCTGAAACACGACAGCCAGAGGGTAACTGGAAAAGATCTGTCCATAGACCTGCTCCAATTGAACCTCGTCAAAGGCACTGACCACCGCCTGAACTTGTTGCTGCCATTGCGTGTAGTCAGCGTGCACGAGTTCATTCGGGATGATGTGCGACAGCGTTTGAAGCGGAGCAATCCTGGCCAGTATCTTGCCGACTTTACTGACAGCAACGCCGCGTTCGATCCAGCCAAGGATGCTGCGGACCCGATCGATATCGGTCATCGAGTACAGGCGGTGCCCACTTTCGGTGCGCGCGGGCTGTATTAGCCCATAGCGGCGTTCCCATGCGCGTAGCGTGACCGGGTTGACCCCGGTAAGGCGCGCCACTTCGCGAATCGGAAACAGTTCTTCCTGTTTGAGAGGAAGACTGGACTGCAATACAGGGACGGTGTCAGTCAGGACAGGCATTTTAAACTCTATGTCCATGTATAAAATTGGATCCCATTCTAACGCTCCTGCCCCCTTATCATTCAAGACGTTAATGGCGACGAATGTCACTGACTCATCAGGCAGAATCAGGAATAATCCTTGCTTGTCCCGAGACGCAGCCCACCACCCCGGCGCTGCGCCTGGCGAAACTCCTATCCGGAGCGACGCGATTGTCATACGGAGATACACAATGTCTACCTCACCCGTCACGCTGATGGTTGCGCGCCGCGTCGCCGATGGGCGCTATCAAGACCTGATCGCCTGGTTGCGCGAGGGCGAACAGCTGGCCACTGACTTCCAAGGCTATCTCGGCTCTGGCGTGCTCGCTCCGCCACCCGACGACGACGAATTCCAGATTATCTTCCGCTTCGCCGACGAGCAGACCCTGCACGCCTGGGAACATTCTGTGTCGCGCACCGCTTGGCTCGGCCGCGGCAGCGACTTGTTCGCCCATCCAACGGAACATCGTGTCAGCGGCATCGAAGGCTGGTTCGGAGCGGCCGGCCAGCGCCCACCACGCTGGAAACAGGCTGTGGCAATCTGGTTGGCATTCTTTCCGGTTTCCCTGCTGTTCAACTTTGTCCTGGGGCCGTTGCTGGCGGAAACGAGCCTGCTGAGTCGTGTATTCATCAGCACGTTGTGCCTGACCCCGCTGATGGTCTACTTCTTCATTCCGCTGTCGACCCGCCTGCTGGCCAGCTGGCTGAGCACCACGCCGCAACGGCCGCTGCCCGCCGAGCCTTCAACGCAGAATCGCTAAGCCTTCCACACAATAGGTGTACGCCTCCCGTCGCTGGTATAGTTTTGCTCTTACCGCGACGCGAGCCGTTCATGACTTCTTCCGTAGCCCCAATCCTCATCACCGGTGCCGGCCAACGTGTTGGCCTGCACTGCGCGCAGCGTTTGCTCGAGGATGGCCAGCCGGTGATCTTCAGCTACCGCAGTGAACGCCCCGGCGTGCAAATCCTGCGCGACCTGGGGGCGACCGCGGTGTTTGCAGACTTCTCGACTGAAGCGGGGATCTTCGCGTTCATCAGCGAACTGAAAAACCACACCGACAGCCTCCGGGCGATTGTCCATAACGCCTCCGAATGGCTGACCGAAACCCCGGACACCGACGCCACCGCCTTCACCCGCATGTTCAACGTACACATGCTGGCGCCTTACCTGATCAACCTGCACTGTGCCGACTTGCTGCAACGCTCAAGCCCCGCCGACATCGTGCACATCGGCGACGACGTGACCCGCAAGGGCAGCAGCAAGCACATCGGCTACTGCGCCAGCAAAGCCGGGCTCGACAGCCTCACCTTGTCCTTCGCCGCGAAATACGCGCCGACAATCAAGGTCAACGGGATCGCGCCAGCCCTGCTAATGTTCAATCCCGACGACGACGCGGCGTACCGCGCCAAGGCACTGGCCAAGTCCGCGCTGGGTATCGAACCCGGCAGCGAAGTGATCTACCAGAGCTTGCGCTATTTGCTCGACAACCCTTATGTCACCGGCACGACCCTGACCGTCAATGGCGGACGGCACATCAAATAAGCGGCCCCGCGAGGATGTTCCATGACGTTATCCCTGCCCCAGAACTCCCTGACCCAGAGCTACCGCGAGATCCTCATCGGCCTCGGTGAAAACCCCGACCGCGAGGGCCTGCAAGACACCCCGGCCCGCGCGGCAAAAGCCATGCAGTACCTCTGCCATGGTTACGAGCAAAGCGTCGAAGAGATCGTCAACGGCGCGCTGTTCGCTTCTGACAACGATGAAATGATCATCGTCGACAACATCGAGCTGTACTCGCTCTGCGAACATCACATGCTGCCCTTCATCGGCAAGGCGCATGTGGCTTATATTCCAACGGGCAAGGTGCTGGGCCTGTCGAAGATTGCGCGACTGGTGGACATGTTCGCCCGTCGCCTGCAAATCCAGGAAAACCTCACCCGGCAAATCGCCGACGCGGTGCTGCACGTGACCGGCGCGGCGGGCGTCGCGGTGGTCATCGAAGCCAAGCACATGTGCATGATGATGCGCGGCGTCGAGAAACAGAATTCAACCATGAACACCTCGGTGATGCTCGGCGCCTTCCGCGAGTCGAGCAACACCCGCCAGGAATTCCTGCAATTGATTGGACGGAGCAAGTAGCAATGCCACAATTTCAACCAGGAACGGCACGCATCCGGGTCAAGGACCTGTGCCTGCGGACCTTCATCGGCATCAACGAGGATGAAATCCTCAACAAGCAGGATGTGCTGATCAACCTGACCATCCTGTATGCCGCTCAAGAAGCGGTGCGTGACAACGATATCGATCACGCGCTGAATTACCGCACCATCACCAAGGCAATCATCGCCCACGTGGAAGGCAATCGGTTCGCCCTGCTTGAGCGCCTGACCCAGGAAATTCTCGATCTGGTCATGGCCAACGAATCGGTGCTGTACGCCGAGGTCGAAGTCGACAAACCACACGCCCTGCGATTTGCCGAGTCGGTGTCGATCACCCTGGCGGCGAGCCGCTAAGCGCGTCTGGCGCATTGTTCGCCAGGCTTTTATCATTCGCGCCACGATTTGATTGCACAGAGCCCCGCCATGAACGATCAACAACGCCTGGAACTCGAAGCCGCCGCCTTTCGCCGACTGGTCGCCCACCTGGACAGCCGCAAGGATGTGCAGAACATCGACCTGATGAACCTCTCCGGTTTCTGCCGCAACTGCTTGTCCAAGTGGTACAAGGCCGCCGCTGACGAACGCCAGATCGAGGTCAGCCTCGATGACGCCCGCGAAGTGGTTTACGGCATGCCGTACGCCGAGTGGAAAGCCCAATACCAGCAAGAAGCCAGCGCCGAACAACAAGCGGCGTTCGCCAAAGGAAAACCCAATGCTTGATTTGAACACCCTGCGCACCCGCCTCAAGAGCGGCGAACACGTTTTTGCCGACACCCTGTCCTTCATCGCCGCCGGCTACGACTACCAGCCCCAAGCCTTTAACAATGGCGGTGTGGAGAACGCAGCCGGGCAGAACGAAGGCTCGTGCAAGACCTTGGGTCTGGCGCTGCTGGAAGGCTTGAGCGATGAAGAAGCGTTGTTGGCGTTCGGCGAGCATTACCGTTCGGTGGTGGCGACGCCTGAAGGCAGCGATCACGGCAATATCCGCGCGTTGATTGCGCATGGATTGGCCGGTGTGAAGTTCACTCAACAGCCGCTGACTCGTCGCTGATTCAAAATCAAAAGATCTTCCAGCGCACATCCCGACTTTTAAGATTGACCCGGCGACTTTATTTCGTTTGCCGGGCACCGCTGCTCACGGCTTAGATAAAAAGAAGCATCCCTTCTTCTGAGTCAGGTATCCATGAGCAGCGAAAACATCAGCCAGTCGATCAACGTCGTTCATCCCGTCACGCTTAGCCACGGCAAAAATGCCGAGGTCTGGGACACCGATGGCAAACGCTACATCGACTTCGTCGGTGGCATCGGCGTACTGAACCTCGGCCATTGCCATCCACGCATCGTCGAGGCCATTCGCGAACAAGCCACGCGCCTGACCCACTACGCGTTCAACGCCGCCCCGCATGCGCCCTACATCGAACTGATGAATCGCCTGACGGCGTTTATTCCGGTGGATTACCCGGTCAGCGGCATGCTCACCAACAGTGGTGCGGAAGCGGCGGAAAATGCCCTGAAGATCGTTCGTGGCGCGACCGGTCGCACAGCCGTCATCGCCTTCGACGGGGCCTTCCACGGCCGCACGCTCGCCACGCTCAACCTAAACGGCAAAGTCGCGCCTTACAAACAGAAAGTCGGCGTGCTGCCGGGGCCAGTGTTCCATTTGCCGTACCCAAGCAAAGACAACGGTGTGACCTGCGCCGAGGCCCTGAACGCCATGGA
Source organism: Pseudomonas sp. MDT1-17 (assembly GCF_054898105.1). NCBI lineage: Bacteria > Pseudomonadati > Pseudomonadota > Gammaproteobacteria > Pseudomonadales > Pseudomonadaceae > Pseudomonas > Pseudomonas sp. MDT1-17. The sequence continues at coordinate 5,581,160 of NZ_JBUBVM010000001.1, forward strand.
GCGACTGTTCAGCGTCGAGATCGACGTCGACGACGTCGCCTGTTTTATCGTCGAACCGGTGCAGGGTGAAGCCGGCTTCCTGGCGATGGACGTGGAGTTCGCCCAGGCGCTGCGACGCTTCTGCGATGAGAAGGGCATTGTGCTGATCGTCGACGAAATCCAGTCCGGCTTCGGCCGCACCGGCCAGCGCTTTGCGTTCTCGCGACTGGGCATTGAGCCGGACCTGATCCTGCTGGGCAAAAGCATTGCCGGCGGCGTGCCGCTGGGTGCGGTTGTCGGGCGTAAGGCGCTGCTCGACACCTTGCCAAAGGGCGGGCTGGGCGGCACCTATTCAGGCAATCCCATCGCCTGCGCCGCAGCGTTGGCGACCCTGGACGAAATGACTGACGCGCACCTGCAAGCCTGGGGCGCACAACAGGAAGAGGCGATTGTCAGCCGCTACGAATCCTGGCGCACCAGTGAGCTGTCGCCCTATCTGGGCCGCTTGACCGGCGTGGGCGCAATGCGGGGCATCGAGTCGATCAATGCCGACGGCACACCTGCCTCAGCGCAGTTGACGCAGCTTCTGGCGTTGGCACGCGACGCAGGTTTGCTGCTGATGCCCAGCGGCAAAGCGCGCCACATCATTCGGCTGTTGGCGCCGTTGACCACCGAGGCGGCGGTGCTGGAGGAAGGGCTAGACATTCTTGAAGCATGCCTCGCGAAGCTTTCCTGAAAAGCAAACTACGATCAGGGACTGACATAGCGAATTATGTTCGCTTGTAGTCCCTGATTTTGCGTCGCAATACTGACCAAATACCCCTTTACCAAGCGAGATCACAACTACCTACAAGCCTGAGGCATTCATGTATCACGACAATATAATTTATAAAAAAAAGTCCAATGATCCTCAATTCCTGCTTGGCGTAGCCGTGGTGCTGTTTCTCGGCTCCTACCTGATGAACCTGGGTAACAGCGCCCTCAGTCATTTCCTGCATCCGCTGCTGGGCAACGCCCCAGACAGCCTGACCGCTCGCAATATCGCCATCGGCCTGGCGATTGCCGCACTGGGCACGCTGAACTTTCACGTCCTCGGACGGCTGAAGTTCAAGGTGCAGACCACCGTGGTCTGGATCGAACTGCTGATCCTGTTCCTGGCGTTCTTCGACACCTTCGACCTTTCCTACAGCTTCATCCTCGACAAAATCGGTTTCCTGATCATCCAGGGCGCCGCGACCACGCTGTACATCTCCGCCGTGGCGATCGTGATTGCCTTCGTGCTGGCGTTGATCGGTGCCGTGGCCAAGCTGTCGAACAACGGCCTGGCCAATGCCATCGCCTCGTTCTACACCTCGTTCTTTCGCGGTGTTCCGCTGCTGATCCAGATCTACCTGATTTACCTCGGGCTGCCGCAACTGGGTTATGTGGTGGACGCGGTGCCCGCCGGCATCCTCGCGTTATCCCTGTGTTACGGCGCTTACATGACCGAGATTTTCCGTGCGGGCATCCAGAGCATTCCGGTGGGCCAGTGGGAAGCTTCACGAGCCCTGGGCATCAGCCCGTTCAAGACCCTGAGCCGGGTGATCATGCCGCAAGCCTTACGGGTGATCATCCCGCCCACCGGCAACCAGTTCATCGCCATGCTCAAGGACAGTTCGCTGGTGTCGGTGATCGGCGTCTGGGAATTGATGTACCTGGCCAAGACCCAGGGTCGTGCGGACTTCCGCCACCTGGAAATGCTGATCACCGCCGCGATGATTTACTGGGCCCTGTCGTTCATCCTCGAACGGGTGCAGGCGCGGATCGAAAAACGGGTCAATCGATCCATCGCAAGGGGCTGATGCGTGATGACTACGGCAGAACGAATCGACCTGGCACCTGTTGCGCAGGCCAGCCCCTCGATGATTTCCATCATCGGTTTGAACAAGTGGTACGGCGATTTTCACGCCTTGCGCGATGTCGATCTGAACGTTACCACGGGCGAAATTCTGGTGGTGTGCGGACCGTCGGGCTCAGGAAAATCGACGATGATTCGCTGCATCAATCACCTGGAAAACTTCCAGAAAGGCCACATCCAGGTCAACGGCATCACCCTCACCAGCGAGGCAGAAAGTGTCAGCGCCGTGCGCCGGGAAATCGGCATGGTGTTCCAGAGCTTCAACCTGTTCCCGCATTTGAGCGTGATGGACAACCTGACCCTGGCGCCGCAACTGGTGCAAGGCGTGTCGAGCGCCGAGGCGAAAAAACGCGCTCAGGTTTACCTGGAACGAGTGCGCATTGCCGAGCATGCACACAAGTACCCGTCGCAACTCTCCGGTGGCCAGCAGCAACGCGTGGCGATTGCCCGGGCGCTGTGCATGAACCCCAAAGTAATGCTGTTCGACGAACCCACTTCAGCCCTCGATCCGGAAATGGTCCACGAAGTACTGGACGTGATGGGCGAGTTGGCCACCGACGGCATGACCATGATTTGCGTGACCCACGAGATGGGTTTTGCCAGCAAGGTCGCCGACCGCGTGCTGTTCATGGACCAGGGCCAGGTGATCGAACAAGCCACCCCTGCCGAGTTTTTCAACAACCCGCAAACCGAACGCGCACAGAAATTCCTGTCACAGATCATTGGTCACTGAGTACCGCTTTGCCCCTTCATAACAATAACGATAAGTGGAGATGGACATGGTCAGCAAAAAACACGTAATCGCAGCCGCAATGTCGCTGGTGTTCGTCGGCGCCGCCAACGCCGGTGCCGTCCTGGATAAAATCAAGAGCAGCAAAACAATGACCGTCGCCACGTCGGCGACCTGGCCACCCCAGGGTTTTATCAACGACAAGAATGAAATCGACGGGTTTGATATCGACGTTTCCAAGGAGATCGCCAAGCGTCTCGGCGTCGAGGTCAAATTCATCACCCCCGATTGGGACGTGATCACTGCGGGCAAATGGAACGGGCGCTGGGACATGTCCGTGGGCTCGATGACCGCCACCAAAAGTCGCGCGCGAATCCTCGATTTCCCCGCGACCTATTACTACGTGCCCTACGTGTTTGCGGTTCACAACAAATCCACGGTAACCGACCACAAGACCCTCAATGGCAAGACCATCGGCGTCGAAGGCGGCACCACGTCCGAGGACTATTTCAGCCAGGCGCTGGCCATTGAAACCACTGACGTGCCACCCGTCGTGTATGACGTAAAGACCAAAAAAATGAAGACCTACTCCGGTTCCGTCGGACCGCTGGACGACCTGCGTCTGGGCGACGGCGCACGGCTCGACGCAATCCTCACTCAACGCAGCACACTGGATGCGGCCGTCAAGAAAGGTTACCCGCTGCGCGCCGTCGACAATGCCGTGGCGTTCTACGAACCGCTGGCCATTGCCACCGACAAGGGTGACCCGGAGCTGAGCGCCAAACTCAGTGAGATCGTTGGCGCGATGCACAAGGACGGCACGCTGACCAAGCTGTCGGACAAGTGGTACGGCGTCGACTACTCGACCATCAAGTAAACGCTGCCCTCCCTGTGGGAGCGAGCCTGCTCGCGAAAGCGGTGTGCCAGTCAATATTGATGTCGACTGATCCTCCGCATTCGCGAGCAGGCTCGCTCCCACAAAAGCTAACTCTTCAAGGATCGAGTATGTCCTACCCAGCCACCTGGTATTCCCAAACCTCGCTGCCTCGCGCGGCCAGGTCCGAATTGAGCAACGATGAAACCTGCGACGTTTGCATCATCGGCGCAGGCATCGCGGGTCTTACCGCCGCGCTGGAACTGACCCGGCGCGGCAAACGCGTGATCATCCTCGAAGCCCAGCACGTCGCCTGGGGCGCGTCCGGTCGCAATGGCGGCGTGGTCTCGCCGGGCTGGGCTGAAGGGTCGGGGGCGATCCGCAAAAAACTTGGACTGGAACAGGCCAGGGCGCTCTTTCAAATGTCGGTCGAGGGCGTGGAAATTGTCCGCCGCAACATCGCCGAACTGGCACTGACTGGCTGCGATCCATCCGCCGGTACGATTCAGGTCAAGCGTTACGACGACAGTGCTGGTGTGAAAATCCACATCGACACGATGCGCCGCGACTTCGGCTATGAGCTCAACTTCCTCGACACCCCTCAGGTCCGCGAACGGGCTCACACCCTGCGCTATTTCCAGGGCATCGAGGATCCGAAGGCGCTGCACTTTCACCCGCTGAATTATTGCCTGGGGCTGGCCCTCGCCATCGAAGCCGCGGGAGGCCGGATTTTCGAACAATCAAAAATGCTGGCCCGGCGGCGCGACGGCGCCGACAAAATTGTCCAGACCGCCAATGGCACCGTGTGCTGCAAGGACCTGGTGTTCTGCGCCGGCGGTTACGGAGGTCCGGAGCTGCAAAAACTCAGCCGCGCCTACCTGCCCATCGCCACCTATGTGGTGTTGACCGAGCATTTGGGCGACTCGATCAAAAACGTCCTCGACTCCGGCGCCGCGTTCTCCGACGACCGCCGCGCCTCGGACTATTACCGCGTGGTCGAAGGCGACCGCCTGCTCTGGGGCGGACGCATCACCACTCGCAACGAACAGAACGAGAAAGCCCTGGCGACGATGCTCAAGGCGGATATGGTCTCGGTCTATCCGCAACTGGCCCCGGTCAACATCGAACTCGCCTGGTCCGGCCTGATGGGTTACTCCACCAACAAAATGCCCAACCTTGGACTGCTGGAACCGGGCGTCTGGGCTTGCACCTCGTTTGGTGGTCACGGTTTGAATACCGGCTCGATTGGCGGCAGGGTCATCGCTGAAGCGGTGTGCGGGGAAAGTGCGCGGTATCAGCTGTTCAAACCGTACCTGCTGGACTGGAATGGCGGGCCGTTCGGACGCGTTGCCGCCAATGCGATCTATCAATCGCTGAAGCTCATGGATTTTGTCCAGGAACGGATTCGCGGCTGATCGCAATCGACTTCGGCCAATGCAAAAACCTGTGGGAGCGAGCTTGCTCGCGATAGCGGTGTATCAGTCGACATCAATGTTGAATGATAAATGGCTATCGCGAGCAAGCTCGCTCCCACAGGTTTTTTGATCGACCACCAAATCGTGAGTACAAAAAAACCGGCCGAGGCCGGTTTTTTCATTGCCATGCAATCAGAACGAAGCGTTCTGCAGGTCGTCGAGGTAACGCTCGGCGTCCAATGCCGCCATGCAGCCAGCGCCGGCCGAGGTGATGGCCTGACGGTAAACGTGGTCAGCCACGTCACCGGCGGCGAAGATGCCTTCGAGGCTGGTGGCAGTGGCGTTGCCGTCACGGCCGCCCTGCACCACCAGGTAGCCGTCTTTCAACGTCAGCTGACCTTCGAACAACGAGGTGTTCGGGGTGTGGCCGATGGCGATGAACACGCCGTCGACTGTCAGCTCGTCGAAGCTGCCGTCGTTGTTCTTCAGGCGGGCACCGGTCACGCCCATCTTGTCGCCCAACACTTCGTCCAGGGTCGAGTTCAGCTTCAAGACGATCTTGCCTTCGGCAACCCGGGCATTGAGCTTGTCGATCAGGATCTTCTCGGCGCGGAAAGTTTCGCGACGGTGGATCAGGGTCACGGTGCTGGCGATGTTGGCCAGGTACAGCGCTTCTTCAACAGCGGTGTTACCGCCACCGACCACAGCCACTGGCTTGTTGCGGTAGAAGAAGCCGTCGCAGGTTGCGCAGGCCGAAACGCCTTTGCCCATGAACGCTTCTTCCGACGGCAGGCCCAGGTAACGAGCGCTGGCGCCGGTGGCGATGATCAGTGCGTCGCAGGTGTAAGTCGCGCTGTCGCCGGTCAGGGTGTAAGGCTTGGCAGCGAAGTCGACGGCATTGATGTGATCGAAGACGATCTCGGTTTCAAAGCGCTCGGCGTGCTCTTTCATGCGTTCCATCAATGCCGGGCCGGTCAGGCCGTGGACGTCGCCCGGCCAGTTGTCGACTTCGGTGGTGGTGGTCAGTTGACCGCCGGCTTGCATGCCGGTGATCAGCAGTGGCTTGAGGTTGGCACGGGCGGCGTAGACCGCGGCGCTGTAACCGGCAGGGCCGGAACCGAGAATAATCACTCGCGAATGACGGACTTCAGACATGACCTGCTCCTGTTGACCGGCCCGAAACTTCTGGCGCGGAACGCCGGGTTGCCGGCGGGAATAAAAAAGGACCGTTGAAAGCACTTGGGGAAGGCTTGAGTTCGACAGTCCTGTAAAAAGATTGGGTGCAGCGTATCGAGGGGGCGAAGATTAAGGAAATACGGTTTAACAATCCAGCTCATAGGCGGTCTCTATCCCATCACGAGGGAGAGATAGGCGCCTTTGTTACAGTTAATGTCGATGCTGCTACCGCGCTTTCGCCCGTCAGGCAAAGCCGGTAAGGTCGGCGCGTTTCCCCTTTGCTCGGAGCACGTTATGCCCGCCCCCGTTCTGTCCGGCCCGCAATACCTGCGCGAAGGCCTCAAGCTGGTCCTGAGCCCAAGCCTGCGCTTGTTCGTATTGTTGCCCCTGGTGATCAACCTGGTGCTGTTCGTCGGATTGATCTACCTGGCCAGCCATCAATTCAGCCTGTGGGTCGATACATTGATGCCGTCCCTGCCCGACTGGTTGAGTTTTCTCGGTTATGTCCTCTGGCCATTGTTTGTGGTGCTGGTGGTGTTGATGGTGTTCTTTACCTTCACCATGCTGGCCAACATCATCGCCGCGCCATTCAACGGCTTTCTGGCGGAAAAAGTCGAAGTCGTGGTGCGGGGCACCGACGACTTCCCGGCCTTCAGCTGGGGCGAACTGATTGCCATGGTCCCGCGCACCCTGGCCCGGGAGATGCGCAAACTCGGTTACTTTCTGCCGCGCGCCATCGGGTTGTTCATCCTCTCGTTCATTCCGGTAGTGAACATCATCGCTGCGCCACTGTGGTTGCTGTTCGGGGTGTGGATGATGGCGATCCAGTACATCGACTACCCGGCGGATAACCACAAACTGGGCTGGAACGAGATGCTCGCCTGGTTGCGCGAGAAGCGCTGGCAGAGCATGAGCTTCGGCGGGAGTGTTTATCTGGTGCTGCTGATTCCGGTGGTCAACATCCTGATGATGCCGGCCGCCGTGGCGGGAGCGACCTTGTTCTGGGTGCGCGAGCGCGGCGCTGAAAACCTGGTGACCCAGCGCTGACCCGGTCACAAATCCATCATCCCACCGTCACACTGACGACATGGCCTCAGCCGACACTGAGGTCATGACGACAGCTCTGCATATCACTCTGATCACCGAAACCTTCCCTCCGGAAATCAACGGCGTAGCCAATACCCTTGGCCGCTTGTGCGACGGCTTGCGCGCGCGCGGGCATCAGGTGGAATTGGTGCGACCGCGTCAGGGTTGCGACCAGCAGCTGGGCAGCGACGATGCGTTGTTGCTGTGTCGGGGCTGGCCACTGCCGGGCTACCCCGGCTTGCAATGGGGCCAGTCGTCGATGCACAAACTGCTGCGGCGCTGGAAGCGTCATCGGCCGGACGTGCTGTACATCGCCACGGAAGGACCGCTGGGATTGTCGGCGTTGCGCGCGGCACGGCGCTTGGGGATTTCGGTGGTCAGCGGTTTTCACACCAATTTCCAGCAGTACTCCAGCCAATATGGGCTCGGGTTGCTGACACGTTTGCTGACGCATTACCTGCGCTGGTTTCACAATCGCTCGACCCTGACCCTGGTGCCCAGCGTCAGCCAGCGGCTGGAACTGGAGCGCCGGCATTTCGAGCGTCTGGCGTTGCTGTCGCGAGGGGTCGACAGCCAATTGTTTCACCCGACCAAGCGGATTAACGCCCTGCGTGAGAGTTGGGGAGTGGGTAACGACGACATTGCTGTCATCCACGTAGGACGTCTGGCACCGGAGAAAAATCTCGGGCTGCTCAAGCGCAGTTTCGATGCGCTGAAAGCAATTTATCCACAGCGAACAATAAAATTGATCGTGGTCGGCGACGGTCCGCAACGAGCGGCACTTGAGAAGGAACTGCCCGAGGCGATTTTCTGTGGTTCACAACGCGGCGAAGCCCTGGCCAGTCACTATGCATCGGGGGATGTGTTTCTGTTTCCGAGCCTGACCGAGACTTTCGGCAACGTGGTGCTTGAGGCGCTGGCTTCGGGTTTGGGTGTGGTGGCTTACGATCAAGCGGCGGCGGCTCAGCACATCCGCCATGGCTACAACGGTGTACTGGCGATGCCGGGGGACGAAGAGGCGTTCTGCGATGCGGCGTGTTGGCTGCTGGAAAAGCGCGAAACCTTGCGCTGCGTACGGCTTAATGCGCGTCAGCATGCGAGTCGCCAGGGCTGGGCGGCGATTATCGAACAGTTTGAAGGGCAGTTGCGCGGGGCTTGTGTTGGGGAGCAGGTGGTGCCGAATGCATCGACAGTACCCTAGTTTTTCGGAGACTGTCAGTCAGTCTTCGCGAGCAAGCTCGCTCCCACAGGTGACCGTGTTCTTCCAGAGAAATGCGGTCGAATGTGGGAGCAACTGTCTTGATGTCTTTTATTCTGAAGATTGATCAGAGGACAGCGCTTAAACCAGGGTCATCAACGCCTCACGGCTGAACGGCAGGATGTCTTCTTCGCGGCCATCACGCACTTTCTGCGCCCAGTCCGGGTCCACCAGCAGCGCACGACCTACCGCCACCAGGTCGAACTCATCATTGTTCAAACGCTCCAGCAGTTTTTCCAGGCTGGCCGGCTGCGCGATCTTGTCGGTGTTGACCATGAACTGCAGGAACTCGCCGTCCAGGCCGACACTGCCCACCGTGATGGTCGGCTTGCCAGTGAGCTTGCGGGCCCAGCCTGCCAGGTTCAGCTCGGAACCGTCGAATTCCGGCTCCCAGAAACGGCGCGTCGAGCAGTGGAAAATATCCACGCCGGCGTCGGACAATGGTTTGAGGAATTCGCCCAACGCTTCGGGTGTTTGCACCAGACGCGCGGTGTAATCCTGCTGCTTCCATTGGGAGAAACGGAAAATAATCGGGAAGCCTTCACCGACCGCCGCACGCACCGCCTGAATCAGTTCGATGGCGAAACGCGAACGGTTGGCCAGGCTACCGCCGTATTCGTCGGTGCGCTGATTGCTGCCTTCCCAGAAGAACTGGTCCACGAGGTAGCCATGGGCACCGTGAATTTCCACGCCGTCCATGCCGATGCTCTGGGCATCTTTGGCGGCCTGGGCGAACGCGGCGATCACGTCCTGGATATCTTGTTTAGTCATGCCGTGAACCACGACCTGACCGTCCTTCAATTTCTCCGACGGGCCATAACCCGGCACGCTGGCGTCCGGCTCGGTGCCGATGCGGCGCACGCTGCCGACATGCCACAGCTGCGGAACGATCTTGCCGCCTTCAGCATGAACCGCGTCGACCACTTTCTTCCAGCCGGCCAGCGCTGCTTCACCGTAGAAGTGCGGCACGTTCGGGTAGCCGTTGGAAGCCTTGTGGCCGACGGTGGTGCCTTCGGTGATGATCAGGCCGACGCCTGCAGCAGCGCGACGACGGTAGTACTCGATCACTTTGGAGTTGGGAACGCCACCCGGCGAAAACGAGCGGGTCATCGGCGCCATGACGACGCGAGTCGGCAATTCAAGGGTGCCGAGGTGGAACGGTTTGAACAGGGCTTTGACGGGCATGTGGCGCTCCACGGAAACGATATCGACGGGGTATAATTTTATGACGGCGATAATATGTGGAAGCTCAAGCGATGCCCAGCACTATTGATTTCGGTGATTTAGGATCAAAAGAGAGAATCAAAAGATCGCAGCCTTCGGCAGCTCCTACGTGGGAACGTGTACACCTGTAGGAGCTGCCGAAGGCTGCGATCTTTTGATCTTTATTAGCTCAGCGCTTTTTCGATCGCCTGAATGACAGACGGATCATCCGGCGGCGTGCGCGGCGAGAACCGCGCCAGCACGCGACCATCCTTGCCGAGCAGGAATTTTTCGAAGTTCCAGGTAATGTCACCGGGAAACTCAGCACCCTCGCCCGCCAGCAGACGGTACAACTGATGACGATCATGACCGTTGACTTCCAGCTTGCTGGACAACGGAAAGGTCACGCCATAGTTGAGGCTGCAAAACTCCTGGATTTCTTGCTCGGTACCCGGTTCCTGCCCGGCAAACTGGTTGCACGGCAGGCCCAGCACGCTGAAGCCTTTGTCCTTGTATTGCTGGTAGAGGTTTTCCAGCGCCGCGTACTGTGGGGTCAAGCCGCATTTGGAGGCGACGTTGACCACCAGCACGACGTGCCCCTTGAAGGGCGCCAGAGGTAGTTCCTGACCATCCAGGCCTGTCAATTTAAGGTCGTGAAAAGCACTCATGACGAACTCCAAATTCCCGTGTTCTTCTCTAAACAGCCACTTGGCGGTGTCACCATGGACAGCCGCGGACTAAAAAGGCGCCCTCGGGCGCCTCTCCAGTACTCTGAGCTTAGCGCAGAAAATCAGTGGTGATGGCCACCTTCGCCATGGACGTGACCATGAGCGATTTCTTCCTGGCTGGCATCACGGATGTCGATGATCTTGACCTGGAAATTCAGGCGCTGACCGGCCAACGGGTGGTTGCCGTCGACGGTGACATCGTCGCCGTCCAGGTCACGAATGGTGACGATTTGCATTTGGCCGTCCGGAGCGGATGCGTGGAACTGCATGCCCACTTCCAGCTCATCGACGCCTTCGAACATGCTGCGGCTCAACGTGCTGACCAATTCGGCAGCGTATTCGCCGTAGGCATCTTCAGGTTCTACGGCAACTGTCAGTTCGTCACCGACTGTTTTGCCTTCCAGCGCCTTTTCCAGGCCTGGAATGATGTTACCTGCGCCTTGCAGGTAGACCAGCGGCGCGCCGCCGGCGGAGCTGTCGATGACCTCACCAGCGTCGTTGGTCAGGGTATAGTCGATGGAGACAGCCTTATTGGCGGCGATCAGCATGGGGCGAGACCTTTTGCATAAGAATGAAGAATGGCCAAGTTTAGCGAAGCAATCGCCCGAAAGCGAACACAACCCGGACAGACGGGCCGCGGCGAAAGGCTCGACGGTCACAGGTTTCCATCAGGATGAGGACGGGCACTGGGTGGCCGAGCTTTCCTGCGGTCACACCCAGCACCTGCGCCACCAGCCGCCGTGGCAATCGCGCGCCTGGGTGCTTGACCCCGCGCAACGTATTGAAAAAATAGGCCAGCCCTTTGATTGCGGTTGGTGCGCACAAGGCTCGGTTAGCGATAACCTTGGCGACTGAATTTCGGTAGGTCGTCAGTCATAGATGATCGCCTTTGCCATGCTCCCTTAGAGAATTCGCATGCAAACTTTTTTTATCGCACCCACCGATTTTGGTGTGGGTCTGACCTCCATCAGCCTCGGGCTGGTACGTACCCTTGAGCGGGCCGGCCTCAAAGTCGGCTTTTTCAAGCCGATTGCCCAGCCGCATCCGGGCGACACCGGGCCTGAACGGTCGACCGAACTGGTGGCGCGCACCCACGGCCTCAAGCCGCCTCAGCCGCTCGGCCTGGCCCATGTCGAGCGCATGCTCGGCGACGGTCAGCTGGATGAGCTGCTCGAAGAAATCATCACCCTCTATCAGCAGGCGGCCGTCGGCAAAGACGTGCTGATCGTCGAAGGCATGGTCCCGACCCGCAGCGCCAGCTACGCCGCGCGGGTCAATCTGCATTTGGCCAAGAGCCTCGATGCCGAAGTGATCCTGGTCTCGGCGCCGGAAAATGAAGTGTTGACCGAACTGTCCGGCCGCGTGGAATTGCAGGCGCAATTGTTCGGCGGCCCGAAAGACCCGAAAGTCCTCGGCGTGATCCTCAACAAAGTCAAAACCGACGAGAGCATGGAGGCCTTCGCTTCGCGCTTGAAAGAGCATTCGCCGTTGCTGCGCAGTGGCGATTTCCGTCTGCTGGGTTGCATCCCGTTCCAGCCGGAATTGAACGCCCCGCGGACCCGCGACGTCGCCGACCTGATGGGCGCGCAAATTCTCAATGCCGGTGACTACGAAACCCGGCGCATGACCAAAATCATCATCTGCGCCCGCACCATGCGCAACACCGTGGAACTGCTCAAACCCGGCGTGTTGGTGGTGACACCCGGCGATCGCGACGACATCATCCTCGCCGTCAGCCTCGCTGCCATGAACGGCGTGCCTCTGGCCGGCCTGTTGCTGACCAGCGACACCCTGCCCGACCCGCGCATCATGGACCTGTGCCGTGGCGCCTTGCAGGCTGGCCTGCCGGTGTTGTCGGTTAGCACTGGCTCCTACGACACTGCCAACCAGTTGAACGGCTTGAACAAGGAAATACCGATCGACGACCGCGAGCGCGCGGAGATCATCACCGATTTCGTCGCCAGCCATCTGGACGCGAACTGGCTGCACCAGCGCTGCGGTACGCCACGGGAAATGCGCCTGTCGCCAGCGGTGTTCCGCTATCAATTGATTCAGCATGCCCAGGCCGCCAACAAGCGCATCGTTCTGCCCGAAGGCAGCGAGCCGCTGACGGTGCAAGCCGCAGCGATCTGTCAGGCACGCGGTATCGCCCGTTGTGTGTTGCTGGCGAAGCCGGAGGACGTCGAAGCCGTCGCCCGCGCCCAAGGCATCGAGTTGCCGCCGGGGCTGGAGATTCTTGACCCGGACCTGATTCGCGAGCGCTACGTCGAGCCGATGGTCGCCCTGCGCAAAAGCAAAAGCCTCAACGCGCCGATGGCCGAGCAGCAACTGGAAGACACCGTGGTGATCGGCACCATGATGCTGGCGCTGGATGAGGTCGACGGCCTCGTGTCCGGGGTCATTCACTCCACCGCCAACACCATCCGCCCGGCGTTGCAGTTGATTAAAACGGCGCCGGGCTGCACGTTGGTGTCGTCGGTGTTCTTCATGCTCTTTCCCGAAGAAGTGCTGGTCTACGGCGACTGCGTGATGAACCCGCACCCGAGCGCCAGCGAACTGGCCGAGATCGCGCTGCAAAGCGCCGACTCGGCAGCTGCATTCGGCATCACCCCACGCGTGGCGATGATCAGCTACTCCAGCGGAGAATCGGCCAGCGGCGAAGAAGTCGAGAAGGTTCGCGAAGCGACATTGCTCGCCCACGAACAACAGCACTCGCTGTTGATCGACGGCCCATTGCAATACGACGCCGCCGCCAACGAAACCGTCGCCCGGCAACTGGCGCCGAACAGTCAGGTCGCCGGTCGCGCCACAGTGTTCGTATTCCCCGACCTGAACACCGGCAACACCACCCACAAAGCCGTACAGCGCAGCGCCGACTGCGTCAGCCTCGGGCCGATGCTGCAAGGCCTGCGCAAACCGGTGAACGACCTGCCGCGCGGCGCGCAAGTCGACGACATCGTCTACACCATCGCGTTGACCGCGATTCAAGCTGCCAACCGACCTTTGGATCTTTAAATGCTGGATTCCCTACCTGCACCGCTGCGAGGCGTCATTGCCTCGTTGTTGTTGGCATTGAACACGATTGCCTGCTGCACCCCGCTGTTCATCGTGGCGATCTTCAAACTGCTGCTGCCCTTCCCCGCCGCCCAGCGTTTTACCGATTGGCTGATGGGCCACATCCACGAAGCCTGGATCAGCAACAACAAAGCCTGGATGGACTTGCTGGGGCACACGCGCTGGACGCTCAGCGGCCTCGAAGGCCTGGACTATCAGCACTCGTATTTGATCACCAGCAACCACCAGAGCTGGGTCGACATCATGGTGCTGCAGTACGTGCTGAACCGGAAAATTCGCCCGCTGAAGTTCTTCCTCAAACAGGAACTGATCTGGGTGCCGGTGATTGGCCTGGCGTGGTGGGCGCTCGGTTTTCCGTTCATGAAGCGCTACTCCAAGGCCTACCTGGAAAAGCACCCGGAGAAGAAAGGCAAAGACCTGGAAACCACCCGCAAGACCTGCGACAAGTTCCGCAATAACCCGGTGGGGATTTTCAACTTCGTCGAAGGCACACGCTTCACCAAAGGCAAGCATGCCCAGCAGAAATCACCATTGCGCCACTTGCTCAAACCGAAAGCGGGCGGTATTGCGTTTGTGCTGGATGCCATGGGTGAGCAGCTGGAAGCCATCGTCAACGTGACCATTCACTATCCGGCCGGGCGTCCCGGTTACTGGGATCTGCTCTGCGGGAATGTGAAGGATGTGGTGGTGCACTTTCAGGAACTGAAGATTCCGCCGCAGTTCATTGGCAAGAACTACGATCAGGATGGGGAATACCGACTGCAGTTTCAGGGCTGGATCAATCAGTTGTGGGAAGACAAGGATGCGCTGCTTGCGCAGATGCATCGCGAGTATCCAGGCAAGTAATCAGGTGACTGTACCGGCCCCTTCGCGAGCAGGCTCGCTCCCACAGTGATCTGGTTGGTACACAAACTCTGTGACTGACATAAATCCTGTGGGAGCGAGCCTGCTCGCGAAGGCGGTTTCAAGGACACAAAAAAACCCGCCGATGATCACTCATCGGCGGGTTTTTTATTAACGGCTAACGCTTAGATCGCGCCACGTTGACGCAGCAGATCCAGCACTTGCTTGACGCTTTCTTCCAGCGACAGCGACTGGGTGTCGACCACAAGGTCGGCGTCCAGCGGCACGTCGTACGGGAAGGAATCGCCCGGGATGTTATCCCCGGCCGCTGCGTACAAGCCTTGCGGATCACGCTCGGCACAGACCGTCGGAGAGGCCTGGACGTAGACCGTCAGCAGACGCTCCTTGCCGATCAGCTCCCTGGCTTGCTCACGACCTTCGGCACTCGGAGCAACGAAGGCTGCCAAGGTCAGCAGACCGGCTTCGTTGAACTGACGCGCAACGTGCGCCGCGCGACGCCAGTTCTCGGTACGCCCGGCGCGGTCCTGTGGCAGACCTTTGTTCAGGTCGTGACGCAAGTTCTGACCATCGAGTACAAACACCGCACGGCCCATGTCGAACAGCTTGCGTTCAACCGCGTAAGCCAGGGTGCTTTTGCCCGCGCCCGACAAACCGCTGAACAACACGGTGGCCGGTTGCTGGCCGAAGCGCTGGGCACGTTCTTCGGTGGCAACGTGAGCCAGTTTACCGTGATGCGTGCGGGTGCCATGGCTCAACGGCTGAGCGATGATCATGCCGGCCGCAACGGTGCCATTGGTCAAACGATCGATGACGATGAACGAACCGGTGGTGCGGTTGCTCGCGTAACCGTCCAGCGCGATGGCCGCGTCGAGGCTGATCTTGACCCGACCGATCTCGTTCAGATGCAACGAACTGGCCGCACCTTCTTCCAGGGTGTTCACGTCAACGCGGTTGACGATGCTGGTGATCGAACCCGGCACATAAGTGGTGGCGCGTTTGATGTCGTATTTCTTGCCCGGCAGCATCGGCTCTTCAGCCATCCACACCAGCATGGCGTCAAACGCGTCAGTCACTTGCGGCTGGTTATCGGCGTGCACCAGCAAGTCGCCGCGAGAGATGTCGATCTCGTCTTCCATGGTCAGCGTGACAGCCTGACCTGGGCCGGCGTGCTCCAGCTCACCTTCGAAGGTGACGATGGATTTCACGCGGCTGCTCTTGCCCGACGGCAGCACAACGACTTCGTCACCTTTGTGCACGACGCCGCTGGCCAGGGTACCGGCAAAACCACGGAAGTTCAGGTTCGGGCGGTTGACGTACTGCACCGGGAAACGCAGGTCGGTGTAGTTGCGGTCGTTGGCGATTTCGACGGTTTCAAGAATTTCCATCAGCGACTGGCCGGTGTACCACGGCGAGCGCTCGGACTTGTTCACCACGTTGTCACCCTTGAGGGCAGACATCGGCACGAACGCCATGGTGGTCGGCTTGAACGCGATGCCTTCGGCGAACTTCAGGTAATCGGCCTTGATCGACTCGAAGACGGTTTCGTCGAAGCCGTTGAGGTCCATCTTGTTGATGGCGACAACGATGTGTTTGATGCCGAGCAACGAGGCAATGAAGCTGTGGCGACGGGTCTGGGTCTGCACGCCGTAACGGGCATCGACCAGGATGATCGCCAGGTCACAGGTGGACGCACCGGTGGCCATGTTGCGCGTGTACTGCTCATGGCCAGGGGTGTCGGCGATGATGAATTTGCGCTTGGCGGTGGAGAAATAACGGTAAGCGACATCGATGGTGATGCCCTGCTCCCGCTCGGCCTGCAGGCCGTCGACCAGTAATGCCAGGTCGATGTCATCGCCAGTGGTGCCGACTTTTTTCGAGTCGCGGGTAATGGCTTCCAGGTGATCTTCGTAGATCATTTTGGAGTCGTGCAGCAGGCGCCCGATCAGGGTGCTCTTGCCGTCGTCGACGTTGCCACAGGTAAGAAAGCGCAGCATTTCCTTGCGTTCGTGCTGGCCCAGATAGGCGAGGATGTCCTCGCTGATCAACTCAGATTGATGCGACATGACAACCCCTTAGAAATAACCCTGACGTTTCTTTTCTTCCATCGAGCCGGCGCCATCGTGATCGATGACCCGGCCCTGGCGTTCGGAAGTTCGCGTCAGGAGCATTTCCTGAATGATGTCGGTCAGGCTGATGGCCTCGGACTCGACCGCACCGGTCAACGGGTAGTCGCCGAGTGTACGGAAACGGACCTTCTTCTTGACGATACGCGCCTTGTCTTCATCGCTCAGGTGATTGAGCAGACGTTCGTCGTCAATCATGATCCAGGTGCCATTCATCTCGATGACGTCGCGCTCGGCGGCGAAATACAGCGGCACAATCGGGATGCCTTCGAGGTAGATGTACTGCCAGATGTCCAGTTCGGTCCAGTTCGACAAAGGGAACACGCGGATCGATTCGCCCTTGTTGACCTTGCCGTTGTAGACGTTCCACAACTCGGGACGCTGGTTTTTCGGGTCCCAGCGGTGCTTGGTGTCGCGGAAGGAATACACGCGCTCTTTGGCACGGGATTTCTCTTCGTCACGACGGGCACCACCGAAAGCGGCATCGAAACCATACTTGTCGAGGGCCTGCTTGAGGCCTTCGGTTTTCATGATGTCGGTGTGCTTGGCGCTGCCGTGGGTCAGCGGGTTGATGCCCTGCGCGACGCCATCGGGGTTCACGTGCACGATCAGGTCCAGGCCGAGTTCTTCGACCATGCGGTCGCGGAACGCGTACATTTCCTTGAACTTCCACCGGGTGTCGACGTGCATCACCGGGAACGGCAGTTTGCCCGGGAAGAATGCTTTGCGCGCAAGGTGCAGCATCACGGCGGAGTCTTTACCGACGGAGTACAGCATCACCGGGTTATCGAACTCGGCGGCGACCTCGCGGATGATGTGGATGCTTTCGGCCTCCAGCTGTTTCAGATGCGTCAGTTTGTCGACCATGGCTACTCACGAAAACGATCTTATGGACGGCCAGCGGGCCGTGTTCGAGCGGGGAATCCTAGCACAGCGACCTCTTCTAATCAGGACACCGACTAGATCGAAAGGGTATATGAATATACCCCCTCGTTTGGCCCTCAGATGGGGTTCGGGCAATCGATGAAGATGTGTTCAAGGGCAAAACGCCGCGCCAGATAATCCCCCAGCGCCTGAACACCATAGCGCTCGGTGGCGTGGTGGCCGGCGGCGATGAAGCTGATGTTGTTTTCCCGGGCGCTGTGGAAGGTCTGCTCGGACGCCTCACCGCTGAGGTACAAGTCAACGCCAGCCAGCACGGCCTGATCGATATAGCCCTGACCGCCACCGGTACACCAGCCAACACGGCGGATCATCTCGCTGCCTTCAATCAGCAACGGCTCGCGTCCCATGACTTCTTGCACGCGACGGGCAAAATCGCGGGGCGTCACTGGCTCGCTCAATGAACCGACCAGGCCGACCACTTTGAGGTTGTCCGGGTCCAGCGGGCCTTCAACGGTGATGTCCAACTGACGTGCCAGCTGCACGTTATTGCCGACTTCTGGGTGCAGATCCAGCGGCAGATGGTAGGACAACAGGCTGATATCGTGCTTGAGCAGGGTTTTCAACCGACGCTGCTTCATGCCGGTGATGCACGGATTCTCGCCCTTCCAGAAATAGCCGTGATGCACCAGCACCAGGTCGGCGTTGGCTTCCACAGCAGCGTCGAGCAACGCCTGGCTGGCGGTGACGCCACTGACGATGCGCATCACCTGCGGCCGGCCTTCGACCTGCAACCCGTTGGGGCAGTAGTCGGCAATCTTTGCACTGTTAAGGTAACGGTCGGCTTCTTCGACCAGGGTGCTCAAGGCGACGGCCATAAAAGACTCCTAAATATCCCGTTCAGAGGCATGCTTCGCCTCGTATAATGCGCGACATTATGGGCGGTCTCATACCGCCTGCAACCTCTCAGGACGTGCTTAATGCTCAAGGCGCTGCGTTTTTCCGGCTGGCCGCTATTGGCCGGCGTGCTTATCGCTCTATTGATAATCCAGCGTTACCCGGAGTGGGTCGGGCTTCCGAGCCTCGACGTCAACATGCAGCAAGCCCCGCAAACAACCACCATGCAACAGGGCCCCGTGTCCTATGCCGACGCGGTGACCACGGCGGCGCCGTCGGTGGTCAACCTGTACACCACCAAAGTCATCAACAAACCGAACCATCCATTGTTCGAGGACCCGCAGTTCCGCCGCTTCTTCGGCGACAACTCGCCCAAACAGAAGCGCATGGAATCGAGCCTCGGCTCCGGCGTGATCATGAGCCCGGAAGGTTACCTGCTGACCAATAACCATGTGACCAGCGGCGCCGACCAGATCGTGGTGGCGCTCAAGGACGGTCGTGAAACCCTCGCCCGTGTAATCGGCAGCGACCCGGAAACCGACCTTGCCGTATTGAAAATTGATCTGAAGAACTTGCCATCGATCACGGTCGGGCGTTCCGACAACATCCGCATCGGCGACGTCGCCCTGGCCATTGGTAACCCGTTCGGCGTCGGCCAGACCGTGACCATGGGCATCATCAGTGCCACCGGGCGCAATCAGCTGGGCCTGAACAACTACGAAGACTTCATCCAGACCGACGCCGCGATCAACCCAGGCAACTCCGGCGGTGCGCTGGTGGATGCCAACGGCAACCTGACAGGCATCAACACGGCGATCTTCTCCAAGTCCGGCGGCTCCCAGGGCATCGGTTTCGCGATCCCGGTGAAACTGGCCATGGAAGTGATGAAGTCGATCATCGAACACGGCCAGGTCATTCGTGGCTGGCTCGGTATCGAAGTGCAGCCGTTGACTCAGGAACTGGCGGAATCGTTTGGTCTGTCGGGGCGTCCGGGCATTGTGGTCGCGGGAATTTTCCGCGACGGTCCGGCGCAGAAGGCCGGTCTGCAATTGGGTGACGTGATCCTCAGCATCGACGGCGAGCCGGCTGGCGATGGTCGCCGCTCGATGAACCAGGTCGCGCGGATCAAACCGACCGACAAGGTCACGATCCAGGTGATGCGCAACGGCAAAGAGCTCAAGCTGACCGCCGAGATCGGTTTGCGTCCGCCACCTGCGCCAGTGCAGGCCAAAGAGAAAGAAGAAGACTAACGCTGGCCCGAGACTCTCGGGCTAACAGCAGACATTCTCATTAGACATGTTATATTGTTTCAATATCTAAATTGGAACAACATAACATGTCGTCTCGAACAATGGCTTCCGTGGCAAGTATTGCCCTCGGCCTGCTGGGGGATCCGGTCTTCGCCGAAGAGTCCGGCACCCTCGAACTGGACGCCATCAGCGTCACCTCCGACTACGAATCGCCCACCGGCCCGGTCAAGGGTTACCGCGCTACGCGCTCTTCCAGCGCGACCAAAACCGACACCGCGATCCGCGATATACCGCAATCCATCAGCGTCATTCCCGTCAGCGTGCTTAACGATCTAGGCAGCACCAGCGTCGAGCGTGCCCTCGATTTTGCCGGCGGTGTGTCGAAGCAGAACAACTTCGGCGGCCTGACGCTTTATGAATACAGCGTGCGCGGCTTCACCACGTCGGAGTTCTACAAGGATGGCTTCAGCGCCAACCGTGGTTACCCGAGTACGCCGGACGTGGCCAACATCGAGCGCATCGAAGTGCTCAAAGGCCCCGCCGCCAGTCTCTATGGACGTGGCGATCCGGGCGGCACGGTAAACATCGTCACCAAGAAACCCCAGCCCGAAGCCTTCACCACCCTGCAAACCAGCGCCGGCAGTTGGGATCGTTATCGCACTGCGCTGGACATCAACACGCCGCTGGATGACGACGCCAACGTGTTGTCTCGAATCAACCTGGCCGTCGAGGACAACCACAGCTTTCGTGATCATGTGAACAGCCAGCGAGTGTTCGTCGCGCCCTCCTTCAGTTGGCAACTGAACCCGGACACCAGCCTCTTGGTGGAGAGCGAATTCGTGCGTCACAGTTCCACGTTCGATCGCGGCATCGTCGCGCCTAACAATAAATGGAGTGGCGTTTCTCGCTCGACTTTCCTAGGCGAACCTAACGATGGCGACATTGATAACCACAACAACAGTCTGCAAGCTGCGCTCGAACATCATCTCAACGACAGCTGGAAATTGCGTCTGGCCAGCCATTACAAGGAAGGCCAACTCTGGGGTTACGCCTCGGAAAATCGCCCGCTGAATGCCGACGGTCGCACCGTCAATCGACGATATCGCGAGCGCGATACCAATTGGCACGACAGCATCACCCAACTCGAATTGCGCGGTCTGTTCGACCTCGGTAGCTGGCAACACGAACTGCTGATTGGCAGCGAGTACGAGAGCTTCCGCAAAAACGAACGGGTCACGACCATTGCCGGCGGCCCCTACGCCATCGATATTTATCAGCCGGTCTACGGCCAACCGAAACCCAATGGTGCGCGCTCGGGCAGTGATTTCTTTGAACACCTCGAAAGCCACGCGCTGAACCTGCAGGACCAGATCGTCTTCACCGACAAGCTGCGAGGCATGCTCGGTGCGCGCTTCGAACATTTTGAGCAACGCATCGACGATCACAACCGTGGCTCCACCAGCCGCCAGCGCCACGAAGCCCTGACTCAACGCGCCGGCCTGCTCTACCAACTGACGCCTGAGGTCGGGGTATTCGCCAACGCCTCCACCTCGTTCAAACCGAACAACGGCCTGGACTTCGCCGGTAAATCCTTCGACCCGGAAGAAGGTGTCGGCTATGAAGTCGGGATCAAGAGCGAGCTGTTCGACGACCGCTTGAGCACCACCCTCGCCGCCTTTCATATCGAAAAGGAAAACGTCCTCGCACTCGACCCGGGCACGGACAGCAGTCGCGCCATGGGCAAGGCCCGCAGCCAGGGATTCGACCTGCAAGTCACCGGGCAAGTGACTGACGCCGCGCGGGTGATCGGTGCCTTCGCCTACATCGATGCCGAAGTCACCGAGGGCGACAAGGTCATTCCAGCTGGCAGCCGAATCCTCGGCGTGGCCAAACGCAGCGGCAGTCTGCTGGGAGTTTATGAGTTCCAGGATGGTCGTTTGCGCGGCTCGGACGTCGGTGCCTCCTTCACTTATGTCGGCGATCGTTCGGGTGAAGCCGGCGGCGAATTCGAATTGCCGGCTTACCACACCGTCGACCTGCTGGCCCATTACAAGGCCAGCGAAAATGTCACCGTGGGCCTGAATCTGAACAACCTTTTCGACGAGAAATACTACGAGCGCTCCTACAGCAACTACTGGGTCAACCCCGGCGAGCCGCGCAATTTCACCGTCAGCCTGACACTCAATCTGTAAAAGGAAGTTCCCATGCAACACCTCAAACCTCTGGCACTGTTCGGCCTGTTTTTCGCCACCCAGGTCTCAGCCCATGGCCTCTGGACCGAACAACGTCGCGGCAATATCGAAGTGATTTACGGCCACGGTGCCGAAGACAACGCCTTCAAGGCGCAGAAAATCAGCGGCGCCTGGGCTTATGACGTCAACGGTAAAATGATCCCGGTGACCGTGCAGCGCCTGGCCGACCACGCACGCCTGCAACCGTTGAAACCGCCAGCTGTATTGGCGGTGGCACTGGATAACGGCATGTGGTCGCAGACCACCGACAAAAAATGGATCAACGAGGGACGCAGCAAAGTGCCGGGAGCGATCGAGTCGACCCAGACCTTCAAGTACAGCCTGGCGATTTATCAGCCGGGGGCGAAGTTGCCGAAGCTTGATCAGATGAAACTGCTAATTCTGCCGGAGATTGATCCGCTGACGGTCGGGCCGGGCAAGTTGCTGCCAGTGCGGGTGCTACTGGATGGGAAACCGGCGGCGGGAGTGAAGTTGACTGGCGACTATCGCAGTGCACCGAATACGTTGAGTACCGAAACCGATGCGGACGGCCGGGCGCAAGTGGTGGTGCGTAATGAGGGGCTGAATGTGATTTCGGCGCAGATGGAGATTGCGCTGAAGGACAATCCGGATGTGGCGACGCGCGGGGTGTTCAGTTCGTTGACGTTCCTCGGCGAACCGCATCACGAGTAACACAAATCCTTGTGGGAGCGAGCCTGCTCGCGATAGCGGTTTTGCATTCAACATCAATGTTGAATGTTATGGCCGCATCGCGAGCAGGCTCGCTCCCACAGGCTTAGAGGTCGCCTAAGCCGTCGATCAGTGCCTGATTCTGCTCAGGTGTGCCAATCGAAATCCGCAGGAACTGGGCAATCCGCTCCTGCTTGAAATGCCGCACGATCACGCCTTGCTCGCGCAACTTCGCCGCCAGTCCCGCCGCATCGTGTTTCGGATGACGGGCGAAAATGAAGTTCGCCGCCGACGGCAACACTTCAAAGCCCTTCCCTTCCAATTGCGCAACGACCTGTTCACGATGCTCGATGACCAACCGGCAGGTCTTGTCGAAATACTCGCGATCTTCAAACGCTGCGGCTGCACCGACATTCGCCAGGCGATCCAGCGGATAAGAGTTGAAGCTGTTCTTGATCCGCTCCAGCGCCTCGATCAGGTCCGGATGCCCCACCGCCAGCCCCACCCGCAGGCCCGCCAGTGAACGGGACTTGGACAGCGTCTGAGTCACCAGCAGGTTCGGATAACGGTCCACCAGGCTGATTGCCGTCTCACCACCGAAGTCGATGTAAGCCTCATCGACCACGACCACCGAATCCGGGCTGGCCTTGAGGATTTGCTCCACGGCATCCAGCGCCAACAGGCAGCCCGTCGGTGCATTTGGATTCGGGAAGATGATCCCGCCATTCGGCTTGGCGTAGTCCGCCGGGTTGATCTGGAACTGCTCGTCCAGCGGCACCGCATCGAAGGTGATGCCATACAACCCGCAGTAAACCGGATAGAAGCTGTAGCTGATGTCCGGGAACAGCAGCGGCTGATCGTGTTGCAGCAAACCGTGAAAGATGTGCGCCAGGACTTCATCGGAACCGTTGCCGAGGAACACCTGATTGCCCTGCACGCCGTAGTACCTGGCGACCGCTTGCTTGAGCAGATCGCTGTTCGGGTCCGGGTACAGACGCAGGTTGTCATTGAGTTCGGCCTGCATCGCCGCCAAGGCTTTTGGCGATGGGCCGTACGGGTTTTCGTTGGTGTTGAGCTTCACCAGTTTCGCCAGTTTCGGCTGCTCGCCCGGCACGTAAGGCACCAGATTCTTGACGAACGGGCTCCAGAATTTACTCATGTTCAGTTCCCCTGCCCTTGAAGAAAGTCTTCGTCAACGATGCGGTATTCGGCACTGCGCGCGTGAGCGGTCAGCGACTCGCCACGGGCCAGCACGGAAGCGGTTTTACCCAGTTCCGACGCACCCTGCTCGGAGCAGAAGATGATCGACGAACGTTTCTGGAAGTCGTACACGCCCAGCGGCGAGGAGAAGCGCGCGGTGCCGGAAGTTGGCAACACGTGGTTCGGACCGGCGCAGTAGTCGCCCAAGGCTTCGGAGGTGTGACGGCCCATGAAGATCGCGCCGGCGTGGCGGATCTGCGGCAGCCAGGCCTGCGGATCAGCAACGGACAACTCAAGGTGTTCCGGCGCGATGCGGTTGGCCACTTCGATGGCTTGGTCCATGTCACGAACCTTGATCAGCGCACCACGGCCATTGATCGACGTTTCGATGATCTCGGCACGCTCCATGGTCGGCAGCAACTTGGCGATGCTGGCGGCGACCTTGTCGAGGAACTCGGCGTCCGGGCTGACCAGAATCGCCTGGGCGTCTTCGTCGTGCTCGGCCTGGGAGAACAGGTCCATGGCAATCCAGTCCGGATCGGTCTTGCCGTCGCACACCACGAGGATTTCGGATGGACCGGCGATCATATCGATGCCGACCTGGCCAAACACGTGGCGCTTGGCGGTGGCGACGTAGATATTGCCTGGGCCGACCACTTTGTCGACCTTCGGCACGCTTTCGGTACCGTAAGCCAGCGCGGCGACCGCTTGAGCGCCGCCGATGGTGAACACGCGGTCGACACCGGCGATGCAGGCGGCAGCCAGCACCAGCTCGTTGATTTCACCGCGAGGCGTCGGCACCACCATGACCACTTCGGTCACACCGGCCACCTTGGCCGGAATTGCGTTCATCAGAACCGAAGAAGGATAAGACGCCTTGCCACCCGGTACATACAGGCCGGCGCGATCCAGCGGCGTGACCTTCTGGCCCAGCACGGTGCCGTCGGCTTCGGTGTAGCTCCAGGAATCCTGTTTCTGTTTCTCGTGGTAGCTGCGTACTCGAGTCGCGGCTTTTTCCAGCGCTTCACGCTGAGGCACGGTGATTCGGGTCAGGGCCAGTTCCAGACGTTCGCGAGGCAGGATCAGGTCCGCCATGGACGCGACTTGCAGGCCGTCGAACTTCTGGGTGAACTCCACCAGCGCCGCATCGCCACGCTCGCGCACAGCCTTGATGATGTCCAGCACCCGCTGATTGACCGAGTCGTCAGACACACTTTCCCAGCTCAGCAGATGATCCAGATGATGCGCGAAATCCGGGTCAGCAGCGTTGAGTCGGCGAATTGCAGTCGGTGCGGTCATAGCGAGAGCCTCATAGGAATGGCGAAAACTCAGGTACCCGAAGCTACCATCGATCCGCTTGGGCACCTGAGAATTCTGGCTATGAGGCGGATAGACGGGCGCGACTTAACGTCGCGCGGGTGAATCAGCCGCGGTGTCGAGACTCCACTGCCTTGCGCAGGGTGTCGATCAACGCCTGGATACGGGCGTGCTGCATTTTCATCGAAGCTTTGTTGACGATCAGCCGGGAGCTGATGTCGGCAATGAAATCCTGGGGTTCCAGGCCATTGGCGCGCAGGGTGTTGCCGGTGTCGACCACGTCGATGATCTTGTCTGCAAGACCGATCAGCGGCGCCAGTTCCATCGAGCCGTAAAGCTTGATGATGTCGACCTGGCGGCCCTGTTCGGCGTAGTAGCGCTTGGCGACGTTGACGAATTTGGTCGCCACCCGCAAACGGCCCTTGGGCTCGACATCGCCGACACGGCCAGCGGTCATCAGCTTGCAGAGGGCAATTCGCAGGTCTAAAGGCTCGTACAAACCTTGGCCGCCATATTCCATCAACACATCTTTACCGGCGACGCCCAGGTCAGCGGCACCATGCTCGACATACGTCGGCACATCGGTGGCGCGCACGATCAGCAGCCGCACATCGGCCTGAGTCGTGGGGATGATCAGCTTGCGGCTCTTGTCCGGATTCTCGGTCGGCACGATGCCCGCTTCAGCCAGAAGCGGCAAGGTGTCGTCAAGGATGCGGCCCTTGGACAGTGCGATGGTCAACATGGGAAACGTCAGTCCTTATCAAGGTACTCATGCCCGGTCGCAAACGGCGCCGAACACACTTCGAGGGCTTTCTCAATAATGAAAAGACACCCTCGACTTGAAGCGAAATCAACGGGCGCGTCCCTGCGCCCATGCAGCAGAAACTAGCCCGGTACGCGGCGAATCTTGGCGCCGAGCATCTGCAGTTTCTCTTCGATGCACTCGTAACCACGGTCAATGTGGTAGATGCGGTCGATCAGGGTGTCACCTTCAGCGATCAGCGCCGAGATCACCAGGCTGGCCGAAGCACGCAGGTCGGTGGCCATGACTGGCGCGCCTTTCAGCTTCTCGGTACCGGTGACGATGGCAGTGTTGCCTTCGACCTGGATCTTGGCGCCCATGCGGTGCAGTTCGTAAACGTGCATGAAGCGGTTCTCGAAGATCGTCTCGATCACGGCACCGGTGCCTTCGGCAATGGCGTTGAGGGAGATGAACTGCGCTTGCATGTCCGTCGGGAACGCCGGGTACGGAGCGGTCCGCACGTTGACGGCTTTTGGCCGCTTGCCGTGCATGTTCAGCTCGATCCAGTCTTCGCCGCAGGTGATTTCCGCGCCCGATTCCTTGAGTTTCTCAAGAACGGCTTCGAGGATGGTCGGATCAGTGTCCTTGACCTTCACACGACCGCCGGTCACGGCAGCCGCGACCAGGTAGGTGCCGGTTTCGATACGGTCAGGCATCACTTTGTACGTGGTCGGGTGCAGACGCTCGACGCCATCGATGGTGATGGTGTCGGTGCCGGCGCCAGTGATCTTGGCGCCCATGGCGATCAGGAAGTTCGCCAGGTCGACGACTTCAGGTTCACGAGCGGCGTTGGCCAGGACGCTGCGGCCCTTGGCCAGAGCGGCCGCCATCATGATGTTTTCGGTACCGGTCACGCTGACGGTGTCGAAGAAGAAGTGCGCACCGCGCAGGCCGCCTTCAGGTGCCTTGGCCTTGATGTAGCCGCCTTCGACGTCGATGACCGCGCCCATGGCTTCGAGGCCACGGATGTGCAGGTCAACCGGACGCGAACCGATGGCGCAACCGCCAGGCAGTGCAACTTCGGCTTCACCGAAACGGGCAACCATCGGGCCCAGCACCAGAATCGACGCACGCATGGTTTTAACCAGTTCGTACGGTGCGATCAGGGTCTTGATGGTGCGCGGGTCGATTTCGACGCTGAGCTTCTCGTCGATCACCGGCTCGATACCCATGCGACCGAACAGCTCGATCATGGTGGTGATGTCGTGCAGGTGCGGCAGGTTGGCCACGGTAACCGGGCCATCGCACAGCAAGGTGGCGGCCAGGATCGGCAGGGCAGAGTTCTTTGCCCCGGAAATGCGGATCTCGCCATCAAGACGAGCGCCACCGGTAATAATCAATTTATCCATAAGAATCTCGACGCCCTTGGGCTCAGGTGCGCTCGGCCCAGGCCGCGCTGCTGAAAAATTTCATAGTGACCGCATGGATGCTGCCATCGGTGATCCATGGGTTCAAATGGGCATAGATCTGCTGCTGACGCTTCACCGGGCTCAACGCCGCCAGTTCATCGCTAATCACGTTCAGCTGAAAGTTGCAGCCTTCGCCCTCAACTTCTACCAACGTTCCGGGCAGCTTTCCTTCAAGGAAGCTCTTCACTTCTACGGCCTGCATGCTCAACCTCAATCGGCGCCCTGTGCGCGCGGGTCGGACATCATACAAAAAAGCCCTGCGCCTGCGAACCCCGCGAAGCAGGACTCTGACGGGGGGCTTCTTTATTGATGATGGTTAGGGATGCGCCAACAGCTCGGTCAATTCACTGACCTGAGCGATTTCGCGCATATCTTCTGGCATTCCACGGATGCTCAGCGCCTTGCCGGCCTCCTCTGCATCACGCATGAAGCACAGCAACAGCGACAAGCCGACACTGCTGGACTTCAACACCGCCGAGCAATCGACCACCAGCGCATCGGCCTTGCTGGACTTGATCAGCGCCTGCCCCTGCTTGCGCAAGCCTGGGCCGGTGCGGTAATCCAGCATGCCGCTAAGCGTCAGCTCGCCGGTTTCGCTCATGCGAATGGCCGACACACTCATTGAGCTTGCGTCTCGGTGGTTTGCTTCTGGCTGGTTTCCTTGGCTTTGGCGACTTCCCCGGCCCAACCATTGATGGTCTTGTCCAGGTCGTTACCATTGCGCTGCATCGCATCAGCGAACTGATCACGGAACAACTTGCCGATGTTAATGCCGTTGATGATTACGTTACGCAGTTTCCACTCGCCACTGATCTTTTCGAGTGTGTAAGACACAGGAAAGATCGCACCGTTGGCACCTTTGACCGTCATGGCAACGCTTGTACGGTCTCCCGACTCATCCTTGGCAGGGTCGACGACGATCCCCTGATTGTTGTACTCGAGCAAAGCGTTGCCATAAAACTGGAACAGACCCTTTTTGAAATTTTCTTCAAAGGTCTTCATCTGCGCAGGCGTGGCCTTGCGTGAATACTTGACCGTCATGATGCTTTTGGAAATGCCTTCGGCATCCACCACAGGCCCGACGATGGTGTTCAGCGCGGTATAAAAATCTTGCGGATCTTGTTTGTACTTTTCTTTGTTGGCGGCAAGATCCGCCAGCAACCGGGTCGTGGTGTCCTGTACCAGATCGTGCGCCGAAGGCGCCGCCACGGCGTTAGCCACCAACGGCAGGGCTGCGAGTAATACCAACAGGCCACGTCGCAAGGTAGAGATCATTCAAAAGCTCCTCATTTGGCGTCTTTGCTTACGGTATTGAGCAGAAATTTACCAATCAGGTCCTCAAGCACCAGCGACGACTGCGTGTCGTGGATGATTGAACCATCCTTGAGCAAGGTTTCTTCCCCGCCCACGCTGATACCGATGTACTTCTCGCCCAACAGACCAGCGGTCAGGATAGATGCAGTGGAGTCAGTCGGCAGGTTATCTACGCGCTTTTCCAGCTGCATGGTCACTCGACCGGTGAAACTGTCGCGGTCCAGATCGATCGCCGTGACCTTGCCGATAGTCACACCGGCCATGGTCACTTTAGCTCTGACAGTCAAACCGGCGATATTGTCGAAATACGCATAAGTTTTATAAGTATCGGTGGTTGCGCTCGGGGACAGGCCACTCACCCGCAACGCCAGCAACAGCAAAGCCAGGATGCCAGCCAGCAAGAAAAGGCCGACACCGATTTCCAGGGTGCGGTTTTGCATCAAAAATCTCCAAACATCAAGGCGGTCAGAATAAAGTCCAGGCCGAGTACAGCCAAAGAGGCATACACCACGGTCTTGGTAGTGGCACGACTGATCCCCTCGGAAGTGGGCTCGCAGTCATAGCCTTGGAATACGGCGATCCAGGTCACGACAAAGGCGAAAACGATGCTTTTGATGATGCCGTTGAGCACATCGTCAGCAAAGGTCACGCTGTTCTGCATGTTCGACCAGTAGGAACCTTCATAGACGCCCAGCCAGTCGACGGCCACCCATGAACCACCCCAGATGCCCACCACGCTGAAGATTATCGCCAGCACAGGAAGGGAAATGAAGCCGGCCCACAGGCGGGGGGCAATGATGTACTTGAGCGGATCGACACCAATCATTTCCAGACTGGACAACTGCTCGGTGGACTTCATGTTGCCGATTTCGGCAGTCAATGCCGAACCGGCGCGCCCGGCGAACAACAATGCCGTGACCACGGGCCCCAGTTCGCGCAACAACGTCAGCGCAACCATCTGGCCGACCGCCTGCTCCGAACCGTAGCTGGATAGAATATTGAAGCCTTGCAGCGCCAGCACCATGCCGATGAATACCCCGGAGACCACGATGATCACCAGGGACATCACGCCCACTGAATGCAGTTGCTTGATCAACAGGCCAAAACCGCCACCAATGCCACCACGGCCGAGCAAGGCATGAAACAGGAATATCGCCGAACGGCCGAACACCCCCAGCACGTCAATGCCAGCGTGGCCGAACCGGCGAACCCGCTCTATCAGTGAAATCTTGCGCATCAACGCTTCCCCAGAAGATCTGCGCGGTAATCCGTCGCTGGAAAGTGATAGGCGACCGGACCGTCCGGCTCGCCCGTCATGAATTGACGGATGCGTGGCTCCTGCGAGTTCATCAGTTCCTCGGGAGTGCCCTGCCCCAACACCTGGCCTTCGCCGACGACATAGATGTAATCGGCGATGCTCGCGGTCTCGGCCAGGTCGTGAGAGACCACGATACTGGTGATGCCCAGCGCATCGTTGAGCAGGCGGATCAGTCGCACCAGCACGCCCATGGCGATGGGGTCCTGGCCGACAAAGGGCTCGTCGTACATGAGGATTTGCGGATCGAGGGCAATCGCCCGGGCCAGAGCGACACGACGCTTCATGCCGCCGGACAACTCGTCAGGCATCAGGTCGATGGCGCCACGCAAGCCCACGGCCTGCAATTTGAGCAGGACAATGTCCCGGATCATTTCTTCCGGCAGTTCGGTATGAACGCGTAGCGGAAAGGCAACGTTCTCGAACACATCGAGATCGGTGAACAGTGCACCGCTCTGAAAAAGCACGCCCATGTGCTTGCGCGCATCGAACAGATCACTGCGCGACAGCTTCGGCAGGTTCTGCCCGTTGACCCAGACTTCGCCTTTGGTGGGCCGCAACTGTGCGCCCATCAGCCGCAACAGTGTAGTCTTGCCACAGCCGGAAGGCCCCATGATGCCGGTAACCTTGCCGCGCGGGATACGTATATCGACGTTATTGAAAATGCTGCGCGCACCGCGCTTGAAGGTCAGTCCCTTCAGCTCGACCGCGTAGGCTTTATCGGCACTCATCTAAACTCCTTGCGATGCAGCCTCTCACTCGGACGCCTGACTTTCTGACGAAAGCACATACCTCCCGGGCAGGCCGAACTGGCGGCGAACTATATCACTGCAAAGGCCAAGCGCCCAAGGCCCACGCCGGGCCATGTTGAGCAACATGACAGGGCAAAAGCTTCTATTGAGGGGTATTCGGTAACAGGGAATGACAAAGCGCGACGAACTTGCGTGAGGGTTTCGATCATTACCGTTATAATCGCCGCCTTTTCATCAGGCTATACGATTTCAGACATGAGCCAATCCAGCGACCTGATTCAATCTGCTCAACGCACCATCCGCCTCGAACTGGAAGCCGTACAAGGCTTGCTGCCCCGTATCGACGCAGATTTCGTACGCGCTTGCGAGATGATTCTGGCCAGCAAAGGCCGCGTGGTCGTGGTCGGCATGGGCAAATCCGGGCACATCGGCAAGAAGATCGCCGCCACCCTGGCCAGCACCGGCACCACGGCCTTTTTCGTGCACCCTGCCGAAGCCAGCCACGGTGACATGGGCATGATCACCCGCGACGACATCATCCTGGCGCTGTCTAACTCCGGCTCCACCAATGAAATCGTCACCCTGCTGCCGCTGATCAAGCGTCTGGGCATTCAATTGATCAGCATGACCGGCAACCCTGACTCACAGCTGGCCAAGGCTGCCGAGGTCAATCTCAACGTGCACGTCGAGCACGAAGCCTGCCCGCTTAACCTGGCACCGACCTCGTCGACCACGGCCGCGCTGGTCATGGGCGACGCCCTGGCGGTTGCGCTGCTGGAAGCACGCGGTTTTACCGCTGAAGATTTCGCTTTTTCCCACCCCGGTGGCGCACTTGGCCGACGCCTGCTGCTGAAAGTGGAAACCGTCATGCACGCTGGCGCAGAACTGCCCCAGGTGCAACGTGGCACGCTCCTCAAGGACGCGCTGATGGAAATGACCCGCAAGGGCCTGGGCATGACCGCGATCCTGGAGGCCGACGGCAAACTGGCCGGGATCTTCACCGACGGCGACTTACGCCGCACCCTTGACCGAACCATCGACATCCACCAAACGACCATCGACGAGGTCATGACCGTTCATGGCAAGACCGCCCGGGCCGATATGCTGGCAGCCGAAGCCCTGAAAATCATGGAAGACCATCGAATCAACGCGCTGGTGGTAGTCGACAAGGAAGACCGTCCGATCGGCGCCTTCAACCTGTCCGATCTGCTGCGCGCAGGAGTAATGTGATGAGCACCGACCTGTTGCAACGCGGCAAGAACATCAAGCTGGCGATTTTCGACGTCGATGGCGTACTGACCGACGGACGCCTGTACTTCCTTGAAGACGGCAGCGAATTCAAGACGTTTAACACCCTCGATGGCCAAGGCATCAAGATGTTGATGGCAGCCGGCGTGCAGACCGCTATCATCAGCGGCCGCAAGACCCCGGTGGTCGAGCGGAGAGCGAAGAACCTCGGTATTCCACACCTGTACCAGGGACGCGAAGACAAACTGGTGGTGCTCGACGAGCTTCTTGCCCAACTCAACCTAAGCTATGAGCAAGTCGCCTATCTCGGCGACGACCTGCCGGACCTGCCGGTGATTCGCCGCGTCGGGCTGGGTATGGCGGTGGCCAATGCTGCCAGTTTCGTCCGTGAACACGCCCACGGCATCACCCAGGCTCGTGGTGGCGAGGGTGCCGCTCGCGAGTTCTGCGAATTGATCCTGCGCGCCCAGGGCCGTCTCGATGCGGCCAACGCCGCGTACTTGTGAGCCAACTATGCTGAGCAAAAAGATTCGCAAATTCCTGGTGTTCGGTTGCATCGCAGCGATATTCGCGGCGGTCGGCTACTGGAACATCAGCCCGGAACGCTTCCTCGACCAGCCACTGGCAAAGGTCGATGAAACCGCGATCGACTATTACGCGGTCAACGCCCACAGCGTGCAGTACCTGCCGGACGGTAAACTGCAATACGAAATGACGTCCGACAAGGTCGAACACCTGAAGGCGACCGAAGTGACGCTGTTGACCAATCCGGATCTGAACCTATTCCGCGGCACCCAATTCCCCTGGCACGTCCAGAGCGAACGTGGCGAAGTCAATCCGGATGGCACTCAGGTCGAACTGATCGACTCGGTGCGAATCACGCGTTTCGACGAGAAAAACCGCAAGACGCTGATTACCACCACCCGCATGACAGTGTTCCCGCAGCAGCAATATGCGCAGACCGATCAACCCGTTAGAATCGACGGCGCTGGTGGTGTCTCGACTGGCAAGGGAATGAAGGCGTATTTGAAAGAAAGCAGGATACACCTGCTATCGAACGTAAGAGGACAGTATGAGGCTCGTTAAAACCCTCCCTATTTTGCTCGGCCTGAGCGCAGCACTGGGAAGCGTGAGCGCCTGGGCTCTGCCGGACGATCAACAGCAGCCTATCCGCATCCAGGCGGACGATGCCCAACTGGACGACAAGAACGGCATTGCCACCTATAAAGGTGACGTGATCATCACCCAGGGCTCGATGAAGGTCACCGGCAATACTGTGACCATGACCCGCACCCCAGCCGGCGATATCGACGTAGTGACTTCGGTGGGCAACCTCGCCTACTTCGAGCAACTGCAAACGGCAGGCGATACAAAGCCGGTTCAAGGCTATGGCGTCACTATCCAGTACCACGCCTCGCAAGACCGTGTCGTGCTGATCGACCGCGCCAAGGTCATCGACAAGGACGGCAACGTGACCCAGGGCGAGAAAATCGTCTATGACACCAACAAAAAGCTCGCCAGCGCCGGTCGCGCTACGGGCAGCAAGGTCACCGAGTCGCGTCCGCGGATCGACATGGTGATCCAGCCGAAAAAGAAAACCGAAGAGCAAAAGGCCCCGTAATGGCAACTCTGAAAGCTCAGCATCTGGCCAAGAGCTACAAGAGCCGTCAGGTCGTGCGCGACGTCAGCCTGTCGATCGACAGCGGTCAGATCGTCGGCCTGCTGGGTCCCAACGGCGCCGGCAAGACCACCTGTTTCTACATGATTGTTGGCTTGGTACAGGCCGATCAGGGCCGCGTACTGATTGACGATCTGGATGTCAGCCACCAGCCTATGCACGGTCGTGCGAAGGCCGGTATCGGCTATCTTCCGCAAGAAGCATCGATCTTCCGCAAACTCTCGGTAGCCGACAACATCATGGCAATCCTCGAGACCCGCAAGGAGCTCGACAAGACCGGTCGTCGCAAAGAGCTGGAAAGCCTGCTGCAGGAATTCCACATCAGCCACATCCGCGACAACCTCGGCATGAGTCTGTCCGGTGGTGAACGCCGCCGCGTGGAAATCGCCCGGGCACTGGCCACCAACCCGAAATTCATCCTCCTCGACGAACCGTTCGCCGGCGTGGACCCGATTTCGGTGGGCGACATCAAGCAGATCATCTATCACCTCAAGGCCAAGGGCATTGGCGTATTGATCACTGACCACAACGTCCGTGAAACCCTGGATATCTGCGAAACTGCTTACATCGTCAACGATGGCCAGCTGATTGCCGAAGGTGACTCTGCCACCATCCTGGCCAACGACCTGGTCAAGGAAGTGTATCTGGGCCATGAGTTCCGCCTGTAAGCACTGAGGTGTCTGGCTAGTCGACCGAGCGCTTGTCTCGATAAAAATCAATACTTTTTTATTGTTACAGCGCTCTAGGCAAACGTTGCAGTTTCAGGCATATAATTTGCTTATGTTTGGCGCCCCGGCGCCCTGTAGTGGATGGCGCATGTGCGCCGGCGAATAAGGTGTTAAGCCCCTGCCATGAAACCATCGCTAGTCTTGAGAATGGGCCAGCAGCTGACGATGACACCGCAGCTGCAGCAGGCCATCCGGCTGCTCCAATTGTCGACCCTGGACCTGCAACAGGAAATCCAGGAGGCCCTGGAGTCAAATCCGATGCTCGAACGCCAGGAAGAAGGCGACGACTTCGATAACGCCGACCCCTTGGCCGACAAAGCCGAACAGCCACCCAACGCCGATGTTTCGGAACCTTCCTACCAGGAAACCGCCCCGACGGTGGACAACCTTGAGGAAGGCGACTGGAACGAGCGCATTCCCAACGAGCTGCCCGTCGATACCGCGTGGGAAGACGTCTACCAGACCAGCGCCAGCAGCCTGCCGAGCAACGATGACGACGAGTGGGATTTCACCACCCGCACATCGGCCGGCGAAAGCCTGCAAAGCCACCTGCTGTGGCAACTGAATCTGGCACCGATGTCCGACACCGATCGCCTGATCGCCGTGACCCTGATCGACTGCATCAACAATCAGGGCTACCTGGACGAAACCCTCGAGGAGATTCTCGAAGCCTTCGATCCGGAACTGGACATCGAACTGGACGAAATCGAAGCCGTCCTGCACCGCATCCAACAATTCGAACCCGCTGGCATCGGCGCCCGTAACCTGGGCGAATGCCTGCTGCTGCAATTGCGTCAGTTGTCTGCCAAGACCCCTTGGCTGGTCGAGGCCAAACGCCTGGTCACCGATTACATCGACCTGCTCGGCAGCCGCGATTACAGCCAGCTGATGCGTCGCATGAAGCTCAAGGAAGATGAACTGCGCCAAGTGATTGAACTGGTCCAGAGCCTCAACCCGCGCCCAGGCTCGCAAATCGAGTCCAGCGAAGCCGAATACGTCATTCCCGACGTGATCGTACGCAAGGACAACGAGCGCTGGCTGGTGGAACTGAACCAGGAGTCCGTGCCGCGACTGCGCGTCAATGCTCAATACGCCGGTTTCGTGCGCCGCGCCGACACCAGCGCCGACAACACTTTCATGCGTAATCAGTTGCAAGAGGCCCGCTGGTTTATCAAGAGCCTGCAAAGCCGCAACGAAACCCTGATGAAAGTAGCCACTCAGATCGTCGAGCATCAGCGCGGATTTCTTGAATACGGCGACGAAGCCATGAAACCGCTGGTCCTGCATGACATCGCCGAAGCGGTGGGCATGCACGAGTCGACGATTTCACGGGTGACCACGCAGAAATTCATGCATACCCCACGGGGCATATATGAACTGAAATACTTTTTTTCGAGTCACGTCAGCACCTCTGAGGGCGGTGAATGCTCGTCTACGGCGATCCGCGCGATCATCAAAAAACTGGTTGCGGCGGAAAATCAGAAAAAGCCGTTGAGTGACAGCAAGATCGCTGGTTTACTGGAGGCACAAGGCATTCAGGTGGCTCGCCGCACCGTCGCCAAGTACCGCGAATCCCTAGGGATCGCGCCTTCGAGCGAACGCAAGCGGTTGATGTAGAGCCACGCCACAGCGTTCCAGTGGCAGGCATTTCTGCCTGCCGCTTTATGCACTGGCAACGAAGGAGAAGCTGTATGCAAGTCAACATCAGTGGACACCAACTGGAAGTGACCGAACCTCTTCGCACCTACATCGGCGAAAAACTCGAACGATTAGAGAGGCATTTCGACAAGATCACCAACGTGCAAGTCACGATGACGGTCGAAAAGCTCAAGCAGAAAATCGAAGCCACGCTGCATATTCCCGGCAATGAAGTGGTCGCAAACGCGGAGCATACCGATATGTACGCGGCGATCGACGCACTGACCGACAAGCTGGATAAACAACTCAAAAAGCATAAGGAAAAGACCCAAAGCCTCCTCCAGGGCGCGACCGGTCGTTAACACTCCCAACCCATGATCCGACTTGAAAGCATCCTGACCCCCGGCCGTTCCCTCGTGAACGTGCCGGGCGGCAGTAAAAAGAAAGCCCTCGAGCAAATTGCCAACCTTATCCACCGCGAAGTGCCGGATCTGGAGATGCAAGATGTTTTCGAGGCTCTGATTGCCCGTGAAAAACTCGGTTCCACCGGTTTTGGCAACGGCATCGCCA
This sequence comes from Pseudomonas sp. MDT1-17, assembly GCF_054898105.1. Taxonomy (NCBI): domain Bacteria; kingdom Pseudomonadati; phylum Pseudomonadota; class Gammaproteobacteria; order Pseudomonadales; family Pseudomonadaceae; genus Pseudomonas; species Pseudomonas sp. MDT1-17. Next base: position 5,617,489 of record NZ_JBUBVM010000001.1, read on the forward strand.
TTCCCCACTGTCGCCTGAAGGGTTGCAACTCGCCTATCAGTGCCTTGATGCACCTCGACGCCCCCATCGATTTCGACGCCATCGACGGTGCCCCGGTTGACCTGCTGTTCGTTCTGCTGGTCCCGCAAGCTGCCACCGATGCGCACCTGGAGCTTCTGCGCCAGATCGCCAGCATGCTCGATCGTAAGGAAGTGCGCGAAAAACTGCGCAGCGCCCCGAGCAATGAAGCCTTGTATCAGGTTGTCCTGGACGAGCAAAACGGTCAGTAATCATGCGCTTGATCATCGTCAGTGGCCGCTCCGGCTCAGGTAAAAGTACCGCGCTCGATGTTCTCGAGGACAACGGCTACTACTGCATCGACAACCTTCCCGCCGGCCTGTTGCCGGAACTGGCCGAACGCGCGTTGATTCACACCGAGCTGGCACAACCGCTGGTTGCCGTATCCATTGATGCGCGCAACTTGCCAAGTCACTTGTCGCGGTTTCCAGAGTTGCTGGAAGAAGTGCGCAGCCGGCATATCCAGTGTGATGTGCTTTATCTGGACGCCGACGAAGAAACCTTGCTCAAACGCTTCTCGGAAACCCGCCGGCGTCACCCGCTGAGCAGTGCCAATCGCTCACTGGCCGAAGCCATCAACGATGAAACCAACCTGCTCGGGCCGATTGCCGACCTCGCCGATCTGAAAGTAAACACCACCAACCTGAACCTGTATCAGCTGCGCGATACCATCAAGCTGCGCTTGCTGAACCAGCCGGAGCCCGGTACTGCATTTCTGGTGGAGTCTTTCGGGTTCAAGCGTGGCATGCCGGTGGACGCCGATCTGGTGTTCGACGTGCGTTGCTTGCCCAATCCCTATTGGAAGCCAGAGTTACGCGATCATTCCGGGCTCGATCAACCGGTCGCCGAGTACTTGGCGGCGCAACCGGATGTTGAAGAGATGTTCCAGGATATTTCCACATACCTGCTCAAATGGCTGCCACGCTTCGCCGCCAGCAACCGTGCTTATGTCACCATTGCCATTGGCTGCACCGGCGGGCATCACCGCTCCGTCTACCTGACCGAACGTCTGGGCCAGGCCTTGCAAAAAACCCTGAAGAACGTCCAGGTTCGCCACCGCGACCTCAGCTAAAGGATTCACACCGCGATGCCTGCTCTGGAAATTGAAATCATCAACAAACTGGGCCTGCATGCCCGCGCTTCTGCAAAATTCGTTGGCGTCGCCGGTGAATACAAGGATTGCGCGATCAGAGTAGGACGCACACCGGAATCCACGGTCGACGGCAAAAGCATCATGGCAATGATGATGTTGGCCGCTGGCAAGGGCACCAAGATCTACCTGAGCACCGAAGGCGAAAAGGCTGATGAGGCGCTGCAGGCATTGTTGGCTTTAATCAACGACTACTTTGGCGAAGGCGAGTAAGTACTCGCCCTGTAGCAGCTTCAGGCCAACAAAACCCGATCAGCAGCCCAAGACTTGCAATCTTGTCGTGACCACTGCGGCGCGACTCGGGAATCTTCATACCAGCGCAATCACCAGACCTTCCGGCACATCCTGCAAGGCGATGCCCATGGCCAGGCTATTGGCATCGGGCATGCCACCGCCCGCCGATACACCCACCGCCATGCCTTCGGGGATGTTGTGGGCGATGATGGCAAACACAAACAACCCCGAGAAAATCAACGCAAAAAAAGGCGCGCCACCCAACGATGGGTGGCGCGCCTTTTTGTTTAACGGTGAAGCCTTAGCTACCCGCTACCGTCATCCGCTCGATCAGCACCGAACCTGTGCGAATGTTGCTACGCAATTCCAGGTCGTTACCCACCGCAACGATCTGTTTGAACATGTCGCGCATATTGCCAGCGATGGTGACTTCCTGGACCGCAAACTGGATTTCGCCGTTCTCGACCCAGTAACCCGCCGCGCCACGGGAGTAATCGCCGGTGACCATGCTCAGGCCCTGGCCCATCAATTCTGTTACCAGCAGGCCGCGACCCATGCGGCGCAACAAGGCTGCCTGGTCTTCGTCGCCATGGCTGACGAACAGGTTGTGCACGCCGCCGGCATTCGCGGTGCTCGGCATCCCGAGCTTACGGCCGGAGTACGTGCCGAGAATGTACGACACCAACTCGCCGTTTTCGACGAACGGTTTGGCGTAGGTCGCCAAACCGTCTCCATCGAACGCCGAACTGCCCATGGCGCGCATCAGGTGCGGACGCTCATCGAGGGTCAGCCATTCCGGGAACAACTTCTGCCCCAGCGTGCCTTCGAGGAACGATGATTTGCGATACAGACTGCCGCCGGAAATCGCCGAGAGGAAACTGCCGAACAAACCACCGGCCAGTTCCGCGGAAAACAGCACTGGCACTTCACAGGTCGGCACCGGACGCGCGCCCAAACGGCTCGCCGCCCGTTGCGCGGCACGCTGGCCGATGCTCACCGGGTCGGCCAGCAAGCTGCCCTGACGGTTGACGTCATACCAGTAATCGCGCTGCATCTGGCCGTCGGCCTCGGCGATCATCACGCAGCTCAGGCTGTGCCGGGTCGACGCATAACCACCGATAAAACCGTGGCTGTTGCCGTAAACGCGGCAGCCCTGATGAGTGCTGAGGGTGGTGCCGTCGGCGTTCTTGATCCGGCTGTCGGTGGCAAACGCCGCCGCTTCACAGCTCAAGGCCATTTCGATGGCTTGTTCCGGGGTGATGTCCCATTGGTGGAACAGGTCGAAATCCTGCAGATCCTTGGCCATCAGCGCGGCGTCCGCCAGGCCCGAAGCTTCGTCTTCGGAAGTATGCTTGGCGATGGCCAATGCGGCGGCGACGGTTTCGCGAATCGCCTCCGGACCGCTGGCAGAGGTGCTGGCCGAGCCTTTGCGCTGGCCAACGTACAAGGTGATGCCAAAGCCCTGATCGCGGTTGAATTCGACGGTTTCGACTTCTCGCTGACGCACCGAGGTCGACAGACCCTGCTCCAGGGATACCGCCACTTCACAGGCACTGGCGCCCTGGCGCTTGGCTTCAGCGATGATCTGCTCGACTTGTTCTTGCAGTGCCGGCAACGCTTGTGGGCCGACGCTTTCAACTGCACTCATGCTGTTCTCCACTCAAATTCTGCTTTCGGCTGGGGCCTTCGAGCGACCGGGCCGGACAAGCGGCCCCCGACTGGTTATCATGGCGGCGTTTCTTTGCGGACGGCCACCATGGTTGATTCTTACGACGACTCCCTCGATACGGGAGAAAAAAGCAAATCCCAGGTTAAACGCGAGCTTCATGCTCTGGTTGACCTCGGCGAGCGCCTTACAACGCTCAAGCCTGACTTGCTGGCAAAACTGCCGTTGACCGACGCTATGCGCCGGGCACTGGCCGATGCTCCCAAGCACACCGCGAATATCGCGCGTAAACGGCACCTTATGTTCATCGGCAAACTGATGCGCGATCAGGACACTGACGCCATTCTGACTTTGCTCGATCAACTCGATGCCTCCACTCGGCAGTACAACGAACGTTTCCATGGCCTGGAACGCTGGCGCGATCGCTTGATCGCGGGCGACGATGCGGTCCTGGAGAAGTTCGTCGTCGACTACCCGGAGGCTGATCGCCAGCAATTGCGCTCCCTGATCCGTCAGGCCCAGCACGAACTGGCGACCAACAAGCCACCGGCATCGAGCCGTAAAATCTTCAAGTACATCCGTGAACTGGACGAGACTCAACGCGGTTTGCGTTAAATCTCGAATCGGGTGAGCTGCATTGCAGTTCACCCGAAGCTCCATTCCTCAAGATCCTGTGCCACCCACAGTGATCGCATCGATTTTCAGCGTTGGCTGGCCGACACCCACCGGCACCGACTGCCCATCCTTGCCACACGTCCCCACACCGCTGTCCAGCGCCAGATCGTTACCGACCATCGACACCTTGCTCATGGCTTCCGGGCCGTTGCCGATCAACGTCGCGCCTTTGACCGGGGCAGTAATCTTGCCGTCTTCGATCAGGTACGCCTCGCTGGTGGAGAACACGAATTTGCCGCTGGTAATGTCCACCTGGCCGCCGCCAAGGTTGGCGCAGTAGATGCCGCGTTTCACCGAGGCGATGATTTCCGCCGGGTCGCTTTCGCCCGCCAGCATGTAGGTGTTGGTCATGCGCGGCATTGGCAGGTGCGCGTAGGATTCGCGGCGACCGTTACCGGTACGGGCCACCCCCATCAGACGGGCGTTGAGCTTGTCTTGCATGTAGCCTTTGAGTACGCCGTTTTCGATCAGCGTGGTGCACTCGGTCGGTGTGCCTTCATCATCAACGCTCAGGGAACCGCGACGACCGGCCAGCGTGCCGTCATCAACAATGGTGCACAGCTTGGACGCAACCATCTCGCCCATGCGCCCGCTGTAGGCGGAACTGCCCTTGCGGTTGAAGTCGCCTTCCAGGCCGTGGCCGACTGCTTCGTGCAGCAACACGCCGGACCAGCCCGAACCCAGCACCACCGGTAACGTACCGGCCGGCGCAGGGATGGCCTCGAGGTTGACCAGCGCCTGACGCAACGCTTCACGGGCATAGCCCATGGCACGGTCATCGCTGAGGAAATAACGGTAATCGGTACGACCACCACCGCCATGCCCCCCGCGCTCACGGCGACCGTTCTGCTCGACGATCACGCTAACGTTAAAGCGCACCAACGGTCGTACATCGGCGGCCAGGCCGCCATCGGTGGAGGCCACGAGGATTCGCTCCCAGACGCCGGCCATGCTCACGGTGACTTGCTGGATACGCGGATCGAGGGCACGAGTCGCGACGTCGATGCGTTTGAGCAATTCGACTTTCTCGGCACGGGTCATCACTTCCAATGGGTTGTCCGGCCCATACAACTGGGCGACATCCTGAGTGGTGAACGCTTGCACCGTGCCGTTCTGACCGGCGCGCGAGATCGAACGCGCGGCACGGGCCGCAGCGCCAAGGGCTTCGAGAGTAATGGCATTGCTGTAGGCAAAACCGGTTTTCTCACCCGATTGCGCTCGCACACCGACACCTTGGTCGAGGTTGAAGCTGCCTTCCTTGACGATCCCGTCTTCCAGCGCCCAGGACTCGGAAATCTGCCCCTGGAAATACAGATCCGCAGCATCGATACCCGGACCGGCCAGATCGCCGAGCACACCTTGCAGGCTCTCGATCGTTACGCCACCGGGCGCAAGGAGGTGTTCACTGACGGAGGACAACAACTCGCTCATATTTTTACGCCTTAAATTCGTCGTTCCGGGCAGGTCGCTGTGCGCCCTGCGAGAAAAAGCGCCGGTGACTGGACACCGGCATCCGCGCCCTGATGGACGCCTGTTCGCTGCTATCGCGTTCGGCCAGCAGCACGGCCTCGCCTTGGTCCTGTTGCGCCAACACACGCCCCCACGGGTCGATGATTGCCGCATGACCCCAGGTTTCTCGCGGCCCCGGATGGTTTCCACCCTGAGCGGCCGCGAGCACATAACATTGAGTTTCGATGGCCCGCGCGCGAATCAATACATCCCAATGCGCCGCGCCGGTCACCGCGGTAAAGGCCGACGGCGCGGTAATCAACTGCGCACCGGCAGCGCGCAATTCGCTGTACAGCTCCGGGAAGCGCAGGTCGTAACACACGGTCAGCCCGACTCGACCGACGGGCGTGTCCGCCACCACTACCCCACTGCCATAAGCATAGTCATCGGATTCGCGATAACGCCCGCGATTGTCCGCCACATCGACGTCGAAGAGGTGCAGCTTGTCATATCGTGCAACGGTTTCGCCGTGGTCATTCACCAGCAGCGAACAGGCATGCACTTTGGCCTTCGGCTGATCCACCGGCGGCAACGGCAACGTGCCGGCCACTATCCATAACTTGAGGTCGCGGGCGGTCTGTTTCAACCATGGCAGGATCGGGCCTTCGCCCGACGCCTCGGCGCGGCCGATGTCGGCAATGTCGCGACGGCCCATGGCGGCGAAGTTTTCCGGCAGGACGGCGAGTTGCGCACCACCGGCCGCCGCCTGCTCGAGCAGCCGACGGGCCTGGGCCAGATTGGCCAGCACATCGCTCTGGCTGACCATTTGAATCACCGCTACAGACATGGCCTTTCCTTACTTGAGATCCGTACGGCTACCTGTAGGGACTTGCGTAGCCACATAAAAGCCTTTGGTCATGCTACTCCATCGGCCAAGGACGTGGGCTCTGAGAAAGACAGTCAAAAAGGCTTGTCGAAGGTAATTTTCGGCTCTTTCCACGGCCCCTTGACGGTGTATTTGACGCTCGCGAAACGTGCCACACGGTCACCGATCAGCTTGTCGATCAGGAACAGCGCACCGCCGATAGCCGGTGCGCCGACAAGCAGTGCAGCAATCGGCAGGTTATTGGTTACAGGCAAGGTCACCAGCAACTTGGCATCGACCTTGTCGCCCACCAGGTCCAGGGTGCCGTTGAGCTCAATATTGCTCGACGGGCCGGTCATCAGGATCGGCTCGCGGGTCACGTATACACCGTTGGTCGCGACGAGCAGGCCTTTGACCCGGTCGTAACTCAAGCCTTTGCCGAACAGGTCGGAGAAATCCAGGCGCAGCCGGCGGCCGATGGAGTTGAAGTTCAGCAAGCCAAACACTCGCAACGCCTGGGCGCCGCCCTCTATTTCAACAAACTTGCCTTTGTTCAGCGAAGCATCGAGGGTTCCGGAGAAGCGCTTGGTGGCCAGCCAGGCCGGCGAACCGGGCCAGCGACCATCGACATCCATATGAAAGTCTTCACTGGTGACACTCGGCGCAAAGCCCCAGCCCTTCAGCACATCGGCGAGATTCTTGCCACTGATCCGGCCTTTGTACCAACTGCTGCTGGAACCGGGCATGCCTTCCCAACCGCCGCTGCCCTGCAAGAGAATGCCCTTGAGGCCAAGATCCAGCGTATTAAACGCAATGCCCTTGGCGGTCGGACGGACTTTCAGATACCAGGCCCCGACGAGGTCCTTGCCCTGGAACAGCTGATTGATGGTGATATCCAACGCCGGAATCTTCGTCGGATCCACCGAGGCCAGCGGATCTGGCGAGTTTTCGTCGGCCTGGACCGTCGGGTCTGGCGCCGGCAAACGCACGTATTGCAGATTGATCGCAATCGGCGCGGCTTTCGCATCGGGGAGGCTGGCGCTGCCCTTGACCTGCTGACTGTCGAGTTGCAAGGCCCACGCGGTCGGTTTGCGGTTCAATTGCACCGACGCCTGATCGAGCGTGGTTCCGATTCCGCTGAGTTTGCCGACCTTGAAGTCCGCGCTGCTGAGCAACTGTTTGGCGCTGCCGCCCGGGTCTTGGCCAGCATACTTGTCCACCAGATCCTTCCACGGGCCGACATCCAGTTCCGACAGCACGCCTCTAACTCGCAAGCCCTTGGCGCCGGGCAACACGGCATTGCCGCCCCCCAGGAACAACTCGCCACGACCGTCGGCGAAATTACCGGGCGGTGCCGCAAACGTGAAGTTAGCCAGCTCACCGTAGTTGACCCAGTAGCGTCGCTCCGGCCCCTGCAGGGTCATGCGGAACGTGGTGTCGCGGCCCACATCGGCAGCCATGCCGAACGGCGCCGGCAAATCGATTGCTACGCCCTTGAGGTTGGAGCTGACCATCAATTGACTGTCGGCACCTTCAAGGTTCAGTTGCAGCTGATAAGGGATCACCCCGGCCACTGGCAACGGCTGAGTAACGCTCAGCCAGTCAGTCAGCTTCTTGACCTCGACCTGACCCGAAGCGGTGACGCGAGTCCTGAGGTTGCCGGGGCCGCCATCGGCGAAAATCTGTGCGGTGACAGGTTTATCGAAGGCGCGTGCGGTGATGTTTTGCCCGCTCAAACCCTTGGTGCTGTCGAAACGGAAATCGCCCTTGAGCTGAGTCAACTCCAGGGTTGGCTCGGCCAGTTTCAAGCGGGCCTTAGCGGTCTTGAAGTCGACGAGGATCTTCGGCTGCTCGCCTTTGGCCAGCGGTATATCCAGTTTCAGCTTGCCCTGCAGATCGCCCTCACCTTCCCAACCGGCAAAGGTGGCTGCGGTGCCGATCGGCGCTTCCTGAAGAATCTTCAGACCATCGCCCAACCCGCCGGCGAATCCACCGTCGAGAAACAAGTGGACGTTTTGCCCCGCAGGCGCATGGGGAATATTGACGTAAATGTCGCTGACCTGGGTATTGAGCAACTGACCCTTGCTGGCGAGGACCCGCACGCCGCTGTCCTCAACAAACACGTCACCTGTGACCTTGCTGACAGGTGGCCAGCCTGGCTGGAAGGCCAGTTCGGCATCGTGAACCTTGAAAAACAGGCTGATGCTGCGGGCAGTATCAGCGGCACCGTGGTTCAACGACCCTTGGTACTGGAAGAAGCCTTCGTCCACCGCACCTTTGAGAATCGCCGTACGCAGCCATTCGTCCAGCGCCGGGCTGAGCATTTTCGGCAGGTACTTGGCGGTGTAACGCCCGTCGCCGTCCACCAGACCGACCCGCAGGTCCATGTAATCTTCCTGGGTGTGATCGAAATGCAGGCGGATCAGAAAGTCGCCGGCAATCTTGCCTTCTTCACCCAGTACCTTCAGGTACGGTGCGATCAAGGTGAAGGCGTCTTTGTCGAGTTTCCAGGTCAGCCGGGCATTGGCCTGAATGTACTGCCATGGCTTGGCGAAGATCGGGTCCAGGTGCAAGGAAAAATCCTTGCTGTCCATGCGCAGCTCGCCACTGCCCAGATCACCGCTGATGCTGCCACTGACATTCCGTGCGGCCGGGGCACCGTGATAGGCATCGAAGCCGACCCGATCCAGGTTGGCGGCAAAGCTGAGCTTGCTGTCGTCGGTGGCATTGGGCCGGAAGTCGATCAGCACGTTGCGCAGGCCACCTGTCACCTTGAGTCGCTCGACGGCCGTGGCAACGCCTTCGGGCAGCGGCCCCAAAGCATTCAGTACCGGGGTGATCGGGGTGAGGTCGAGGCGGTCGGCTTGCAGATGCCAAAGCTCTTCAATCTTGTCGGTAGCCGCGCTTTGTTTGAGTTGCAGGTGCGATTCCCAGCGGGTTTCGCCGAGGTTCATGGCCAGCGAGTCCAGGGTGATCAGGACGCCTTCGGAACTGCGCTTGAAATAGCCATTGAGCGCCAGATTGTTGATCTGGATCGGCTTTCGCTCGGCGTACGCGCCCTTGAGTTGCGGCGCGTTCAAGCGAATCGCAGCACTCTGCAGGGCGCCCTTGTTCCAGTTTACCCAAAGCTCGCCGCCGGCCTTGAACTCGGAAAAATTCCATTGTTGGGTCAGGCGCTCAGGCAACCATTTCGACCAGTCGCTTTGCGGCAGGCTCAAATAAGCTTCGGCCTCGCCGTCTTTCCATTCGCTGGCGCGCAGACGGGTACGCAGACTGATGGCCACCGGTTGTCCATCGGGCAGGGTCAAACGGGCGTCGAGTCGCTGGCGGGAGACGCCAGTTTTCAGATTCAGGCCGACATAAGTCAGGGTCAGAGGCTGCTCTTGCAGTGGCTGCAAAGTGATCTGGCTATCGAGCACCGAAAGCTGCTGAACCGTCTGCATGCGATTGAGCAATTGTTGAGGATCCAGCGGCTGATCCCGCTGCACCGGCAAACCTTCCAGCGCCCAATGGCCGTCCTCGCCTTCTTTGAGGCTGATCTTCAGGCCGCTGAGTTCCAGGTGAGCGATGCGCACTTCGCGAGCCAGCAGGCTCTCCCACAGATCCGGCACCACGCGAACCTGATCCAGACGCAGGGCATTGGCGCCCTCGCCGACCATGACATCGTGAGCCAGCATCATCGGCGCAAAGCCGCTCCAGTTGCCTTCCAGTTCGCCGATATTCAGCGGCATGCCCAAGGCAGCACTGGCTTTGGCTTCGACTTCGGCACGGTACTCGGCCACCAGCGGCGTCAGCTCTCGGCCGAGGCTGACGTATAACGCCATCAACACCAATACCAACGCGCACAGGCCCAGACCCCAGCGGGTCAATGCGGCCAAAATGCGTGTCAGACGCTCCATGTCAGTTGGCTCCCATGGCAAAAATACTGCAAAAAGCTGAAGCCAGCCGTTCTATTAGGGGTGAAATACAGCGATTCAGAGCAGCACCACGTCGTATTGTTCCTGGGAATACATGGTTTCCACCTGGAACCGAATGGTGCGCCCGATAAAACCTTCGAGCTCGGCGACATTGCCCGATTCTTCATCGAGCAGGCGGTCGACCACTTTCTGGTTTGCCAATACACGATAGCCTTCCGCCTGATAGGCGCGAGCCTCTCGGAGGATTTCGCGGAAAATCTCGTAGCAAACGGTTTCCGGCGTCTTGAGCTTGCCGCGACCCTGACAACTGCTGCACGGCTCGCACAGCACTTGTTCGAGACTTTCGCGGGTGCGCTTGCGGGTCATCTGCACCAGGCCCAACTCGGTGATGCCGATGATGTTGGTCTTGGCGTGATCGCGCTCCAGTTGCTTCTCAAGTGTGCGCAGCACCTGACGCTGGTGCTCTTCATCTTCCATGTCGATGAAATCGATGATGATGATCCCGCCCAGGTTGCGCAGGCGCAGCTGACGAGCAATGGCGGTTGCCGCTTCGAGGTTGGTCTTGAAGATGGTTTCTTCGAGGTTGCGATGACCGACGAACGCCCCGGTGTTGACGTCGATGGTGCTCATGGCTTCCGCCGGATCGACCACCAGATAACCGCCGGACTTCAGCGGGACTTTGCGTTCCAGCGCCTTCTGGATTTCGTCTTCGACGCCGTACAGGTCGAAGATCGGCCGTTCACCCGGGTAATGCTCAAGACGATCGGCGATTTCCGGCATCAGTTCTGCGACAAACTGCGTGGTTTTCTGGAAGGTTTCCCGGGAGTCGATCCGGATCTTCTCGATCTTCGGGCTCACCAGGTCACGCAAGGTGCGCAGCGCCAGGCCGAGATCTTCGTAGATCACACTGGGTGCGCCGATGGTTTTGATCTGTTCGTTGATCTGATCCCAGAGACGGCGCAGGTAGCGGATGTCCATGAGGATTTCATCGCCGCCGGCACCTTCGGCGGCGGTGCGCAGGATGAAACCACCAGCCTCTTTGATGCCTTCTTTGGCCACGCAATCGGTGACCACCTGCTTGAGTCGATCGCGCTCGGCTTCGTCTTCGATCTTCAACGAAATGCCGACGTGCGCAGTGCGCGGCATGTACACCAGATAACGCGATGGAATCGACAACTGAGTCGTCAGGCGTGCGCCTTTGGAACCGATCGGGTCCTTGGTGACTTGCACCACCAGGCTCTGGCCTTCGTGAACCAGAGCGCTGATGCTCTCGACCGCAGGGCCTTCGCGCAGGGAAATTTCCGAGGCATGAATGAACGCGGCGCGGTCCAGACCAATGTCGACAAAGGCCGCCTGCATGCCCGGCAATACCCGCACGACCTTGCCTTTATAGATGTTGCCGACGATCCCGCGTTTTTGCGTGCGCTCGACGTGGACCTCTTGCAGGACACCGTTTTCAACCACCGCCACGCGCGATTCCATCGGCGTGATGTTGATCAGGATCTCTTCACTCATGGCAGGGTCTCGTTCAGGCATGTTCACGATAATGGCCGCATCTTGTCAGTACGACGCTCAACGCGCGTTAAGGGTTTGCCAACAGGGTATGCCGAAATGGCCGAGCAGCTCAGCGGTTTCGCACAGCGGCAACCCGACCACCGCCGAGTAGCTGCCATTAAGGCCGGCGACAAACACTGCGCCGAGCCCTTGAATGCCATAGCCGCCGGCCTTGTCCTGCGGCTCGCCGCTGGCCCAGTAGGCCACCGCTTCATCACGACTGATGTTGCGAAAACGCACCAGACTGCGCACGACCCGAGACTCGCAACGCTCACCCTCTCGCACCGCAATCGCCGTCAGGACTTCATGTTCACACCCGGACAACATCATAAGCATGGTGCATGCTTGCGCTTCATCAACCGGTTTGCCGAGAATTTTCCCGCCCAGCACCACGGCGGTATCGGCGCCCAGCACGCAAAAATCTACGTCGGACATGACAATCCGGCGCCCGGCCTCAGCTTTGCCGCGCGCCAGGCGCTCGACATAGGCCGACGGTGATTCATCTTTTAAAGGGGTTTCATCGATGTCCGCGCTGATGGCGCAGAACGGCACGCCGATCTGCGTGAGCAGTTCACGCCGACGCGGCGAGCCTGAGGCGAGATATAGCTGTTTCATCAAGACATCTCCCTGTCCAGTGCCCTGGTGCGGGCAAATGCCTGACCGAATTAATTGATTTTGTAGCGTCGACGCAAACCGCGCAAACCGTAGCTGATCCATGGCCACAGCAACGCACTGACCAATGCCGGCAAGACCAGCGCCAGCGTCGGCTGACGATTGCCGGTCAGGGCGCTGAGCCATAGTTGTATAAGCTGCGCGAGGCCGAAGATCACCAGGATCACCAGGCTCTGTTGCCACATCGGAAACATGCGCAGACGCTGTTGCAGCGCCAGCACCAGATACGTGATCAGCGTCAGGATCAACGCGTTCTGGCCCAGCAGCGTGCCATAGAGCACGTCTTCGGCCAGGCCCAGGCACCACGCGGTGACCATCCCGACTTTCTGTGGCATGGCCAACGCCCAGAACGCCAGCAACAGGGCCAGCCACAGCGGACGGAGGATTTCCATGAATTGCGGCAGCGGCGAAATGCTGAGCAGCAGGCCGATGGCGAAGGTCAGCCAGACGATCCAGCCGTTTCGGGATGCAGTAGCACCAACCATTATTCTCGTCCCCCAGTGGTAGCCGGCGCGGAGACAGGCGGTTTGGCAGCAGGCTTCACGGCAGCAGGATGAGTTGCCACAGGTTTGGCCGGGGTTGCGGCAGCCGGGGCAGTCGTCGGTGCAACCGGAGTCGCGGGCGCAGCAACGGCAGCCGGGACGATGGCAGGTTTGGGCACGGCCGCTGGAATGATCGGCCCACCACCGTGTTGGTCCAGAGCCTCTTGAGCCTGGGCGGCTTCGTTGGCACGCTCTTCGGCTGTGCGGCCGTCGGTGAACACCAGCAGCAGGTAACGGCTGCGGTTCAAGGCGGCGGTCGGTACGGCACGCACAATAGCGAACGGCTGACCGGAATCGTGAATCACTTCCTTGACCGTCGCCACCGGGTAACCCGCCGGGAACCGCTGACCCAGACCGGAGCTGACCAGCAGATCGCCTTCCTTAATGTCGGCGGTATCGGCCACGTGACGCAGCTCCAGGCGCTCCGGGTTGCCGGTGCCGCTGGCAATCGCCCGCAAACCGTTGCGGTTCACCTGCACGGGAATACTGTGAGTGGTGTCGGTCAGCAGCAGCACACGAGAGGTGTACGGCATCAACTCGACCACCTGGCCCATCAGGCCGCGGGCATCGAGCACCGGCTGACCAAGGACCACACCGTCACGCTCCCCTTTATTGATGATGATGCGATGGGTGAAGGGATTGGGGTCCATGCCGATCAACTCGGCCACTTCGACCTTCTCGTTGACCAGTGCGGAGGAGTTGAGCAACTCGCGCAGCCGAACGTTCTGCTCGGTGAGGGCGGCAAGCTTTTGCATGCGGCCCTGCAACAGCAGGTTTTCGGTTTTGAGTTTTTCGTTTTCGGCGACGAGCTCGGTTCGGCTGCCAAATTGGCTGGCCACACCCTGCCATAGCCGCTGCGGCAGGTCGGTGATCCAGTAGGACTGCATCAGCACCAGCGACATTTGGCTACGCACTGGCTTGAACAGTGTGAAGCGGGCATCGACCACCATCAGCGCGACCGATAGCACGACCAGCACCAACAAGCGCACGCCCAGTGAAGGCCCTTTTGTGAAAAGCGGTTTAATAAGCCGCTCCTCCCAGGCAAATGTTCTCTTTATTCATACGGCATCAAACCGGCCTGGATGCAGACTGACAGAAGATAAACGCCAACAGGCAGCACTGCAAAGTGCTGCCTGCGCGCCAACAGCATAGATGCGACCGGCGAAATCACTCGCTGGAAAGCAGGTCCATGGTGTGTTTATCCATCATTTCCAATGCACGGCCACCGCCGCGAGCCACACAGGTCAGCGGGTCTTCGGCAACGATCACCGGCAGACCGGTTTCCTGGGCCAGCAACTTGTCGAGGTCACGCAGCAAGGCGCCACCACCGGTCAGTACCAGACCACGCTCGGCGATATCGGAAGCCAGTTCCGGAGGCGATTGCTCCAGTGCACTTTTCACCGCCTGAACGATGGTTGCCAGCGACTCTTGCAGAGCTTCCAGCACTTCATTGGAGTTCAGGGTGAATGCGCGTGGAACGCCTTCGGCCAGGTTACGGCCACGAACGTCGACTTCGCGAACTTCGCCGCCCGGGTAGGCCGTACCGATTTCCTGCTTGATGCGCTCGGCAGTGGATTCGCCGATCAGGCTGCCGTAGTTGCGACGCACGTAAGTGATGATCGCTTCGTCGAAGCGGTCGCCGCCAACCCGTACGGATTCGGCGTAAACCACACCGTTCAGGGAGATCAGCGCGATTTCAGTGGTACCACCACCGATATCGACAACCATCGAGCCGCGAGCTTCTTCAACCGGCAGGCCGGCACCGATCGCAGCAGCCATTGGCTCTTCGATCAGGAACACTTCACGGGCACCGGCACCAAGGGCGGATTCACGGATGGCACGACGCTCAACCTGGGTGGATTTGCACGGGACGCAGATCAACACGCGAGGGCTAGGCTGCAGGAAGCTGTTTTCGTGAACCTTGTTGATAAAGTACTGAAGCATCTTTTCGCAAACGCTGAAGTCGGCGATCACACCGTCCTTCATCGGACGAATGGCAGCAATGTTGCCCGGCGTACGGCCGAGCATGCGCTTGGCCTCGGTGCCGACAGCAACGACACTTTTCTGGTTACCGTGTGTCCGAATAGCCACAACCGAGGGCTCATTCAGAACGATACCGCGCTCGCGCACGTAAATAAGGGTGTTGGCAGTGCCCAGGTCAATGGAAAGATCGCTGGAAAACATGCCACGCAGTTTCTTGAACATGGGGAAAGGACCCTAGGCAACGCGTGGGTAAAAAAGTGCGGCAAACTCTAACAACGACAGGGATTTTGGGCAAGGCGCCAATATGTTAAATTGGCCGCTTTTCTGTGCACCAACCCCCACAATCGCGGCCTTATGACCGTAGAAATGCGGTAGTGTTCCGACAATCTAACACACGGACGCCGTCCGTTCTGTTTTCCACTGGAGATTCCCATGGCGCTTGAACGCTCCGACGTGGAAAAAATCGCTCATCTGGCCTGTCTGGGCCTTAATGATGCCGATCTTCCACATATTACTTCGGCCCTGAACAGCATTCTGGGGCTGGTCGACGAAATGCAGGCGGTCAATACCGACGGTATCGAGCCGCTCGCCCACCCACTGGAAGCCAGCCAGCGCCTGCGTGCAGACGTCGTGACCGAGACCGATCATCGCGAGGCCTATCAGTCCATCGCACCAGCGGTCGAAAACGGCCTGTACCTGGTTCCGAAAGTCATCGACTAAAGGGAAAGAGCCTGCAATGCATCAATTGACTCTGGCCGAGATCGCCCGCGGACTCGCCGATAAAAAGTTTTCTTCCGAAGAGCTGACCAAAACCCTGCTGGCGCGCATCGCCCAGCTCGATCCGCAGCTCAACAGCTTCATCAGCCTCACCGAAGACCTGGCGCTCCAGCAGGCGAAAGCCGCTGACGCACGCCGCGCCCAAGGTGAGAGCGGCGCCCTGCTCGGCGCGCCGATCGCGCACAAAGACCTGTTCTGCACCCAGGGCATCCGCACCAGCTGCGGCTCGAAGATGCTCGACAACTTTAAAGCACCGTACGACGCCACCGTCGTTGCCAAACTGGCCGCTGCCGGCGCGGTGACCCTGGGCAAGACCAACATGGACGAATTCGCCATGGGTTCGGCCAACGAGTCGAGCTACTACGGCCCGGTGAAAAACCCGTGGAACCTGGAACACGTTCCGGGCGGTTCGTCCGGCGGTTCGGCCGCTGCGGTTGCCGCGCGCCTGCTGCCTGCGGCCACCGGCACTGACACGGGCGGCTCGATCCGTCAGCCCGCCGCACTGACCAACCTGACTGGCCTGAAACCGACGTACGGTCGTGTTTCGCGCTGGGGCATGATCGCTTACGCCTCCAGCCTCGATCAGGGCGGCCCTCTGGCCCGCACCGCCGAAGACTGCGCGATCCTGCTGCAAGGCATGGCCGGTTTCGACCCGCAAGACTCCACCAGCATCGACGAGCCCGTGCCTGATTACAGCGCCGGCCTCAACGGTTCACTGCAAGGCCTGCGCATCGGCGTGCCGAAGGAATACTTCAGCGCCGGCCTGGACCCGCGCATCGCCGACTTGGTCATGGCCAGTGTCGAAGAGCTGAAAAAGCTCGGCGCCGTGGTCAAGGAAATCAGCCTGCCGAACATGCAGCACGCAATCCCTGCGTACTACGTGATCGCGCCGGCAGAAGCCTCTTCCAACCTGTCGCGTTTCGACGGCGTGCGTTTCGGCTACCGCTGCGAAGACCCGAAAAACCTGATCGACCTGTACAAGCGCTCCCGTGGCGAAGGTTTCGGCCCGGAAGTGCAGCGCCGGATCATGGTCGGTGCCTATGCGTTGTCGGCCGGTTACTACGATGCCTATTACCTGAAGGCCCAGAAGATTCGTCGCTTGATCAAGAACGACTTCATGGCAGCCTTTAATGAGGTCGACATCATTCTCGGCCCAACCACGCCGAACCCGGCCTGGAAACTCGGCGCCAAGAACAGCGACCCGGTCGCTGCTTACCTGGAAGACGTCTACACCATCACCGCCAACCTCGCCGGCCTGCCGGGCCTGTCGATGCCGGCCGGTTTCGTCGACGGCTTGCCGGTTGGCGTGCAACTGCTCGCCCCGTATTTCCAGGAAGGCCGCTTGCTCAACGTTGCGCACCAGTATCAGTTAAACACTGACTGGCACACCCGCACCCCAACCGGCTTCTGAGGAGAAACACATGCAATGGGAAGTCGTGATCGGGCTGGAGATTCACACCCAGCTCACCACCCGGTCGAAAATCTTTTCCGGTAGTTCCACCACGTTTGGTTCCGAGCCGAACACCCAGGCCAGCCTGGTTGACCTCGGTATGCCTGGCGTATTGCCGGTGCTGAACCAGGAAGCGGTGCGCATGGCAGTGATGTTCGGTCTGGCGATTGATGCCGAGATCGGCCAACACAACGTGTTCGCCCGTAAAAACTATTTCTATCCGGACCTGCCGAAGGGCTACCAGATCAGCCAGATGGAATTGCCGATCGTTGGCAAGGGTCACCTGGACATCGCCATGGACGACGGCACGATCAAACGTGTCGGCGTCACCCGGGCACACCTGGAAGAAGACGCCGGTAAAAGCCTGCACGAAGAGTTCACCGGTGCCACCGGCATCGACCTGAACCGCGCTGGCACGCCGCTGCTGGAAATCGTTTCCGAGCCTGACATGCGCAGCGCCAAGGAAGCCGTGGCTTACGTCAAGACGGTCCACGCGCTGGTGCGTTACCTCGGCATCTGCGACGGCAACATGGCCGAAGGCTCGCTTCGTTGCGACTGCAACGTGTCGATCCGTCCAAAAGGCCAGGTTGAATTCGGTACGCGCTGCGAGATCAAGAACGTCAACTCGTTCCGCTTCATCGAGAAGGCGATCAACAGCGAAGTGCAGCGTCAGATCGAACTGATCGAAGACGGCGGCAAGGTGATCCAGCAAACCCGCCTGTACGATCCGAACAAGGACGAAACCCGTCCGATGCGCAGCAAAGAGGAAGCTAACGACTACCGTTACTTCCCGGATCCGGACCTGCTGCCAGTGGTCATCGAGGACTCGTTCCTCGACGACGTACGCGCCACCCTGCCGGAATTGCCACCGCAGAAACGCGAGCGCTTCCAGGCGCAGTTCGGTCTGTCGGTCTACGACGCCAGCGTCCTGGCCACCAGCCGCGAGCAAGCCGATTACTTCGAGAAAGTCGTGAGCATCGGTGGCGACGCCAAGCTGGCGGCCAACTGGGTCATGGTTGAATTGGGCAGCCTGTTGAACAAACAGGGCCTGGACATCGATCAGTCGCCGGTCTCGGCCGAGCAATTGGGCGGCATGCTGCTGCGCATCACTGACAACACCATCTCCGGCAAAATTGCCAAGGTGGTCTTTGAGGCCATGGCCAACGGCGAAGGCAGCGCGGACGAGATCATCGACAAGCGCGGTCTGAAGCAAGTGACCGACACGGGCGCGATCTCTGCGGTGCTCGACGAGATGCTCGCAGCCAACGCCGAACAAGTTGAACAATACCGCGCGGCAGACGAAGCCAAGCGCGGCAAGATGTTCGGCTTCTTTGTCGGCCAGGCCATGAAAGCTTCCAAAGGCAAGGCCAACCCGCAACAGGTCAACGAACTGCTGAAAAGCAAGCTCGAAGGCTAACCGGAATGGAGCCAGATCTTAAGCCTGGCTCCATTCCCTTGTGGGAGCGGGCTTGCTCGCGAATGCGGTCCGGCACTCAACACAAGGTTGACTGTCAGAATGCATTCGCGAGCAAGCCCGCTCCCACATTTGTTTTGGGGAACCATTTATGAAGCGTCTACTGGGTGCCTGCGCCCTGCTCTCTCTGCTGGCCGGTTGCGCCAGCACCGATGCCATCGATCCACACGGCTACAACAAGACCGGTGTTGCCTCGTATTACGGCGCTAAACACCAAGGCAAACGCACCGCCAGCGGCGAGCGTTTCAACAAGAATTCCCTGACCGCCGCCCACCGCCAGCTACCCTTTGGCACACGGGTAAAGGTCACCAATCTCAATAACGACAAATCCTGTGTAGTACGCATCAACGATCGCGGGCCACATACCCGTGGACGTCTGATCGATGTTTCACACGAGGCCGCCGAACAACTGGGTATGCTCAGAAGCGGCACCGCACGGGTTCGCGTGCAAGCCCTCGACGACTGACCCACGGAGCGCCGACCATTTTCGGACTTGCCGATTTACCCCTGATCAGCGTGATTGAATTGCTCAGCGGCTTGCTGCTGCTGATCGCCGGTGCCGAGCTGATGGTGCGTGCCGCCGTGCGCCTGGCCGCGCGCCTGCATGTACGACCGCTGATTATCGGCCTGACCATCGTCGCCCTCGGTAGCAGCGCACCGCAGATGGCGGTCAGCCTGCAAGCCACCCTGGCGCAGAACGCCGACATCGCCGTCGGCAGCGTGATCGGCAGTAGCATCTTCAACATCCTTGTCACTCTCGGGCTCTCGGCGCTGATCATCCCGCTGCGGGTTTCACGGCAACTGGTGCGCCTGGATATCCCGCTGATGATCGGCGCCAGCCTGCTGGTGTTCGTATTGGCGTGGAACGAAGAACTGACCCGCGTGGACGGCATCATTCTGCTGGCCGCGCTGGCATTGTATTTGGGCTTGCTGCTGCGCCAGTCGCGGCACTCGGCCCGTCCGCCATCCCATGACGAAACACCAGCGCCGTGGTTCAGCAGTTTGCTGATGATCGTCGCCGGACTGGCGATGCTGGTCTACGCCGGGCACTTGCTGTTGGGCGCGGCGGTTTCGGTCGCGACCGATCTCGGGTTGTCAGAGCGGATCATCGGCCTGACCATCGTCGCGGTCAGCACCTCCCTGCCGGAACTGGCCACCTCGTTGATTGCCGCCTTGCGCGGTCAGCGCGATATCGCCGTGGGCAACGTGATCGGCAGCAACCTGTTCAACCTCCTGGGCGTGCTGGGCTTCACCGCATTGATCGCGCCGTCGCCGCTGTCGGTATCGCCCAACGCCCTGGATTTCGACTTGCCGGTGATGCTCGGTGTCGCGGTTTTGTGCCTGCCGGTGTTTTATTCCGGTTACCGGGTGACCCGCGCCGAAGGTCTGATGTTGTTGGGTTTGTATCTGGCTTACGGTCTGCACGTGGTGTCGTTCACCACCGGCATGCCGTTGGCGGGCAAGCTCGAACACTTGATGCTGTTTTTTGCCCTGCCGGCGCTGGTGGCGTTTTTGCTGTTCACGTCGCTGCGCGCCTGGCGTCGCCAACACCACAAGAGTGAATTGCCATGACCGATGATAGAAAGCCTGGCGTTGAAGTACGCCGCCAAGTGATGGGCGACGCCTTCGTCGACCGCGCACTGGGCAATGCCACCGAGTTCACTCAACCGCTGCAGGATTTCGTCAACGAGCACGCCTGGGGCAGCGTCTGGAACCGCGAAGGCCTGCCATTGAAAACCCGCAGCCTGATCACCCTCGCCGCACTGACCGCATTGAAGTGTCCGCAGGAATTGAAGGGTCACGTGCGTGGTGCGCTGAACAATGGCTGCACCGTGGAAGAGATTCGTGAAGCGCTGCTGCATTGTGCGGTGTATGCCGGTGTACCGGCGGCAATCGATGCGTTTCGGGCGGCGCAGGAAGTGATCGACAGCTACCAGAAGCCGGAGTAAGCAGCCGAAAGTTGTAGTGGCTGTTCGGCCGTCTTCGCGAGCAAGCCCGCTCCCACATTAATCGCATTCCTTCTGAAAGAACTCGGTCAAATGTGGGAGCGGGCTTGCTCGCGAAGAGGCCCGATAAAACACAGCAAATCCCGAGGTTAGATCCACCCGCCCCACTGCAACAAGAAGATCCCGATGTTGGTGGTGACCGCGGCCATCAACGTGGTGATCACGATGATCGCTGCTGCCAGTTCATGATTGCCATTGGCCTGACGGGCCATGACAAAACTGGCTGCGGCGGTCGGGCTGCCGAAGTACAGGAACAGAATTCCCAACTCCGCACCACGAAAGCCCCAGAGCCACGCACCCAGTGTCGCCAGAACCGGCAGGCCGATCATCTTCACCAGGCTTGAGCTCAGCGCCATGTTGCCGCTTTTGCGCAGCGCCGCCAGCGACAGCGTGCCGCCGATACAGATCAACGCCAATGGCAGGGTGGTTTGCGCCAGATATTGGCCGGACGTTTCCAGCCATCCCGGCAAGCTGATCTTGAAGTAGGCAAACGGCGCCGCCACAAACACGCTGATGATCAGCGGATTGACCATCACGCTTTTGCAGATGCTCCAAGGGTCGGACTTGATCACCGGGCTGTAAACCGCCAGCACAATGGTCGAGAGCGTGTTGTAAAACAGGATCACCAACGCCGCAAGAATCGCCCCGAGGGAAATCCCGTAGTCGCCGTACATGCTCGCCGCCAGCGCCAGGCCGATCACCCCGTTGTTGCCGCGAAATGCGCCTTGGGTGTAAATCCCCCGGTCTTCCCGCGGGCACTTCCAGATCGCCCAGCCCCAGGCGATGGCGAAACATACCAGGGTGGCGAGCGAGAAATAGATCAGCAGCGCCGGTTGCAACGCAGCGTGCAGGTCGGCATGCAGGATGCCCAGAAACAGCAACGCCGGCATGGTGACGTTGAACACCAGGGCCGACGCGGTGTGGATGAAGTTGTCGTTGATCCAGTCGATGCGCTTGAGCAGCACACCCAGAAACAGCATGGCAAACACCGGCGCGGTAATGTTCAGGGTTTCGAGGAAGATAGCCAGCATGCCGGGGAGAACCTTGGGTGGGCGTCGTTAGGGGGCTAATGATAAGCCACCAAGTCCTCTGGCGTCTGTTAGACCGCTTTCGCGAGCAGGCTCGCTCCCACATTTGATCTCCAGTGTTCACGCGATCAGTGTGGGAGCGAGCCTGCTCGCGAAGAACGACAACGCGGTCTTACGTAATCGGCGCCGGGTTGAACAAGGTGATGTCGTTATGCAGCTTGTGCTTCTCCGCCCACGTCTGCTGCTTCCCGCTGGCCACATCCAGGTAGTAGTGAAACAACTCCCAGCCGAGGTCTTCAATCGAGGCCCGCCCGGTCGCAATCCGCCCGGCATCGATGTCGATCAGGTCCGGCCAACGCTGCGCCAGCTCGGTCCGGGTCGACACCTTCACCACCGGCGCCATCGCCAACCCATAAGGCGTGCCACGCCCGGTGGTAAAAACATGCAGGTTCATCCCCGCCGCCAACTGCAACGTCCCGCAGACAAAATCACTGGCCGGGGTTGCGCAGAAGATCAGCCCTTTGCGCTTGAAACGCTCGCCAGGGCCCAGCACCCCGTTGATCGCGCTGCTGCCGGATTTGACGATCGACCCAAGGGACTTCTCGACAATGTTCGACAACCCGCCCTTCTTGTTCCCCGGCGTGGTGTTGGCGCTGCGATCCGCTTCGCCCTTGGCCAGGTAACGGTCGTACCAGTCCATTTCCCGCACCAGTTCCTGAGCCACCGCCTCGGTTTGCGCACGGGACGTCAGCAAATAAATCGCATCGCGCACTTCGGTGACTTCGGAAAACATCACCGTCGCGCCCGCCCGCAGCAACAGGTCCGAGGCATAGCCCAGCGCCGGGTTGGCGGTGATGCCGGAAAACGCATCACTGCCGCCGCACTGCATTCCGAGAATCAGCTCGGACGCCGGCACCGTTTCCCGGCGACGTAGATCGAGCTTCTTCAAGCGGGTCTCGGCCAACGCCATGATCTGCTCGATCATCTCAGTGAAACCGTGACTCGAATCCTGCAAGCGGTACAGCCACGGATCGCTCAAATCCACCGAGCTGTCGTTCTCGTGCATCACCTGCCCGGCCTGCAATTTTTCGCAGCCCAGGCTGATGACCAAGGCTTCGCCACCCAGGTTCGGGTTACGCGCCAGGTTGCGCACGGTACGGATCGGGATGTACGCGTCAGTCGCGGTAATCGCCACGCCACAGCCGTAGCTGTGGGTCAGCGCGACCACGTCATCGACATTCGGGTACTTGGGCAGCAACTCGTCCTTGATGCGCTTGACCGCATGATCGAGCACGCCAGTGACGCACTGAACCGTCGTGGTAATCCCCAGAATGTTGCGCGTGCCGACGGTGCCGTCGGCGTTGCGATATCCCTCGAACGTATAGCCTTCCAGCGGTGCCTGCGCCGCCGGCACTTCGGTGGACAGCGGCAAGCTGTCCAGCGGTGGTGCGGTGGGCATGCGCAGTTGATCTTCCTTGACCCAGCTGCCGCGCGGAATCGGCTGCAACGCGTAGCCAATGGTCTGGCCGTAACGAATCACCTGGCCGCCCTCGGGAATGTCTTCCAGGGTGACCTTGTGGCTCTGTGGCACGAAATCCACAGTGACCAGGCCGTCCGGAAATTCGGTACCGGCCGGCACGCCTTGGTCATTGACCACGATCACTACGTTGTCCCGCTCGTGCAGGCGGATGTAGCGCGGCGAGTCGGAATGTTCAATCAACTGCATGACGCCGCTCCTCAGGAATGCGCTTCAGATAATTTGGTCAGCTCAGGGCCGCTGACGGGCGGCTCTTTAAGCACCACACGCTTGATCGGACCAACGATCACCAGGTAGCTGAATACTGCGACCAGGGCGTTGCAACCGACAAACACCAGCGCCCATTTGAATGAACCGGTGGAGCTGATGATGTAGCCGATCACGATCGGGGTAGTAATCGAAGCAATGTTGCCGAAGGTGTTGAACAAGCCACCGCTGAGACCGGCGATCTGCTTCGGCGACGTGTCAGACACCACGGCCCAACCCAGCGCGCCCACGCCTTTACCGAAGAATGCGAGGGCCATGAAGCCGACAACCATCCATTCAACATCGACATAGTTGCAGGCCACGATGCTGCTGGAGACCAGCAAGCCAGCAATGATTGGCGCCTTGCGGGCGAAGGTCAGCGAGTGCCCCTTACGCAGCAGGTAATCGGAAATCACGCCGCCAAGCACACCACCGATAAACCCGCAGATCGCCGGCAGCGAAGCAATGAAACCGGCCTTGAGGATGGTCATGCCGCGCTCTTGCACCAGGTACACCGGGAACCAGGTCAGGAAGAAGTAGGTGATGCCGTTGATGCAATACTGGCCCAGATACACGCCGAGCATCATGCGGTTGGTCAGCAGCTGGCGGATGTAGTCCCACTTCGGACCGTCGCCCTTTTTGCCTTTGCCTTTGTCCTGGTCCATGTCGACCATGCCGCCGTTGTCGGCGATGTGCTTGAACTCGGCGTCGTTGATCATCGGGTGCTGGCGCGGGCTGTAGATCACCTTCAGCCAGATGCCCGAGAAGACGATGCCGATCACGCCCATGACGATGAACACATGCTGCCAGCCGAAGGAGTAAACGATCCAGCCCATCAGCGGTGCGAACAACACGGTGGCGAAGTATTGCGCCGAGTTGAAAATCGCAGACGCCGTACCGCGTTCAGCGGTCGGGAACCAAGCCGCAACAATACGTGCGTTACCGGGGAAGGAAGGCGCTTCGGCCAGGCCCACCAGGAAGCGCAGCATGAACAGCGCAACCACCGCCGTGGATACGCCGAACTCACCGACATAGCCCTGCAACACGGTGAACAGCGACCAGGTGAAAATGCTTAACGCGTAGATTTTTTTCGAGCCGAAACGGTCCAGCAACCAGCCACCGGGAATTTGCCCGGCCACGTAGGCCCAACCGAATGCGGAGAAAATGTAACCGAGGGTGACCGCGTCGATGCCGAGGTCTTTTTGCAGGCTGGAGCCCGCGATGGCGATAGTGGCCCGGTCGGCGTAGTTGATCGTGGTCACCAGGAAAAGCATGAGCAAAATCAAATAGCGGACGTGGGTCGGCTTGGTCGCTTGCATGTAGATGTACTCCCACTGATTATTTTTATGCGCGGGTGAATCTTTTATGTCCGCGTAGGAGCTGCCGAGTGAAACGAGGCTGCGATCTTTTGATCTTTAAACGCAAAGATCGCAGCCTCGTTTCACTCGACAGCTCCTACCGGGGTTGCGGTGTCGATGCCGACACCGCGGTGTGTCCTGTCAGGATCCGATGTAAGAGGTCTTCACCACGGTGTAGAACTCTTGCGCGTAGCGACCTTGCTCGCGGGAGCCATAGGATGAACCTTTACGCCCACCGAATGGAACGTGGTAATCCACGCCCGCCGTCGGCAGGTTGACCATCACCATCCCCGCCTGGGAGTGGCGTTTGAAGTGGTTGGCGTACTTCAACGATGTGGTGGCGATGCCCGCGGACAGACCGAATTCGGTGTCGTTGGCCATGGCCAGCGCGGCCTCGTAATCCGCGACGCGAACGACGTTGGCGACCGGGCCGAAAATCTCTTCACGGCTGATGCGCATCGCGGCTTCGCTGTCGGCAAACAGGGTTGGCGCGAGGTAGTAGCCCTCGGTATCGCAGGTCACCAGACCACCGCCGCTGACCAGACGTGCACCTTCGGACTGGCCGATGTCGATGTACTTCATGTCCTGTTCAAGCTGAGCCTGGGAAACCACCGGACCGATGTCGGTGTCGGTTTTCAGCGCGTGACCGACCTTGATCGACTTCATGCGCTCGGCCACGGCTTCAACGAACTTGTCGTGAATCCCGGCGGTGACGATGAAGCGGCTCGAGGCGGTGCAACGCTGGCCGGTGGAGTAGAACGCGCTCTGTACCGACAGCTCGACCGCTTGCTTGAGGTCGGCGTCGTCGAGAATGATCTGCGGGTTCTTGCCGCCCATTTCCAGCTGAACCTTGGCCTGGCGCGACACGCAGCTGACGGCGATCTGACGACCAACGCCCACGGAACCGGTGAAGCTGATGCCGTCGACTTTCGGGCTCTGCACCAGCGCATCGCCAACCACTCGACCGCTGCCCATCACCAGGTTGAACACGCCGGCCGGGAAGCCTGCGCGGGAGATGATTTCGGCCAGTGCCCAGGCGCAACCCGGCACCAGATCGGCCGGCTTCAGCACAACGCAGTTGCCGTAGGCCAGGGCCGGGGCGATTTTCCACGCAGGGATCGCGATCGGGAAGTTCCACGGGGTGATCAGACCGACCACACCCAGCGCTTCGCGCGTCACTTCGACGTTCACACCCGGACGTACCGACGGCAAGTAGTCGCCGGACAGGCGCAGGCATTCGCCGGCGAAGAACTTGAAGATGTTGCCGGCGCGAGTGACTTCGCCGATGGCCTCAGGCAGGGTCTTGCCCTCTTCCCGGGCCAGCAAGGTGCCGAGTTCTTCGCGGCGAGCGAGGATTTCAGTGCCAACTTTATCCAGCGAATCGTGACGCGCCTGAATGCCCGAAGTCGACCACGCCGGGAACGCGGCGCGAGCGGCGTCGATGGCGGCATGGACTTGAGCCAGATCAGCCTTGGCGTACTCGCCAATGGTGTCGGTCAACTCCGACGGGTTGATGTTGGTGGAGTAGTCGGTGCCGGCAACCCATTGGCCACCGATGTAGTTATCAAAACGCTTTGAATCAGCCACAAGCAATCTCCTCACGCAAAAAGCCGCTGATTGCTCAGCGGCCTTGTTTAATCGGGTGTGTTACTGAGCACCTTGCTTGTCGATCAGCGCGGCGAGCATTTCGTACTCTTCGCCCGTCAGATCGGTCAGCGGCGCACGCACAGGACCTGCGTCATAGCCGGCTATTTTTGCCCCGGCCTTGACGATGCTCACGGCGTAACCGGCTTTGCGGTTACGAATGTCCAGGTACGGCAGGAAGAAGTCGTCGATGATCTTGCCGACGGTGGCGTGATCTTCGCGGGCAATGGCGTGGTAGAAATCCATCGCGGTTTTCGGGATGAAGTTGAACACCGCCGAGGAGTAAACCGGTACGCCCAGGGCCTTGTAAGCCGCGGCGTAAACTTCGGCGGTCGGCAAACCACCCAGGTAGCTGAAGCGATCGCCGAGGCGGCGACGGATCGACACCATTAACTCGATATCGCCCAGGCCATCCTTGTAGCCGATCAGGTTCGGGCAGCGCTCGGCCAGGCGTTCCAGCAGTGGCGCGGTCAGGCGGCAGACGTTGCGGTTGTAAACCACCACGCCGATTTTCACCGATTTGCACACGGCTTCAACGTGGGCGGCAACGCCGTCCTGGCTGGCTTCGGTCAGGTAGTGCGGCAGCAGCAACAAGCCTTTGGCGCCCAGCCGCTCGGCTTCCTGTGCGTATTCGATGGCTTGACGAGTCGAACCGCCAACGCCGGCCAGGATCGGCACGCTGGTTTCGCAGGTGTCGACCGCCGTCTTGATGATTTCCGAATATTCGCTGGCCGCCAGAGAGAAGAACTCACCGGTGCCGCCCGCGGCGAACAATGCCGTGGCGCCGTATGGGGCCAGCCATTCGAGACGTTTGATGTAGCCAGCACGATGGAAATCGCCCTGAGCATTGAAATCGGTAACCGGGAAAGACAGCAGACCGGAAGAGAGGATGGACTTCAGTTCTTGTGGATTCATTATTCGAACACCCTGGATAGCGACGTTGTGTGTGAGAAAACCATTCAGCCTGCGCCGAAGTTGTAGGTCATCGTACAACTTAAAAAATAACCGTCAACTGCATTTCATCGTCACCCTCAGAATTTGCGTCGGAAAGGTATTTTCTTGACGTAGGAAATTTCTCATCTATGATCCAAATAACTGTATATGCATACAGTTACTTTTGATCGTACCGACGACATATCAAGGAGATAGAAATGTCAGGTCTACACACCCAACCGCAGGAAAAACCGAAACAGGCCATTGCCGATCTGAATGATCTTTTTACCGAGCATGGCATCCTCCTCACCGGGGACACCCAACACCTGGTCTTGCAGATTGCTGATCATCAAAACCCTGTGTCTGTCCTTCCCACGCCTCTACCCACTGCCTCCGGAAAAGCCCTGACAGACAAGCCACAGCTGAGGTTCGAGGGTGGCGAACACACCGCTATCGGCGACAGTACATTGCTGCGTTTCGTCAAGGATGCACCGGCTATCCCCGCTTCGCAGGTAGAGTTGCATTTACCCAATGGGCTGGCGCTGACCTATGGCCAGGTCGTTGCGCTGGGGGGTGATTTCTATGGCATTCCCGATCAACCCATCAGTGAAGGCACGACAGCCGCAGACCGAATCCAGCGTTTTACTAACGCCTTCAACTCCCTGGCCGTACTGCCGGCCTCGAATGCCGAGGCAAAGCTGATCCTCGGCGTGATGCAAAAGGAAGTCGCCGCGATCAAGCAGGCGATCAAGGACGGTAAACAACCTCACGAGGCTTATGACGTCCTCGGTGATACGTTGTCGGAAGTGGAACAAAATCACCGGTGGCGGCAGCGTCGTCTCGGCGCTGTTCCCACTGGGGCGCTACTTGAAACTGGCCGCCAACAATGCCGATCACTTCGCCGAATGGGCGCTGCTGGCCTATATCGCCGGGCACACCGTGGCGGTACAGCAAGCGGTTCTGGCGCACAACAGCGGCGATGAACAGCAGTTGGAGCTGGCCTATGCGATGAACGCTTTTGCCGATCACTACCTGACCGACCTGTTTTCCGCCGGCCACCTGCGAGTGCCGCGCAAACAATTGGCAGCGGTGGTTACCCCCAGCGATCTGGGTTCGTTGATCACCCGTTTCATGCATGACGAAGACAGCAAGTTCGGCCTCAATGTGCGCAACGGCAACGGCGATCAATGGCACGCGTATGGGGACAAGCGCTACTTCGACGCCCTCTCCAGCGCCAATCGCGCCCAGGTGAATCAAGCCGTTCAGGTGTCTGCAGATGAAGTGTTCGCGGCTTATCTCAGTGGAATCGCGCCCTCGGCCAGCCATTTCGGCGCCTTGAAAAAGCTGCCTGACCTGCAAGCGGCACTGAACCCGACGGGTAATTTCTCGCCGTTGTTCAAGGTCGAGGGCAACAAGGTGCTGCGGCGCAAAGACGTCAACAACCTGAACGACACCGCCACCGTCGATGACTGGTGGGGCTGGAGCACTTACCTGCTGCTCAAGGACTACAAACCCACTGGCAACGTTGCCTGATAAGGAGATCAAAGATGACTATCAAATTGAAACTGGAACTGGCCTCGGGCCAATCGCTGAAGGGTGCACCGCTGGAGTTGTTGGCTGATGGCAATCCCGTTGCCAAAGCGGTGGTGGGTGAGTATGGGGAAGTGGCATTCGACGCCAATCCTGGGGCACTAAAACTGGCGGTGCGAGTGGATCGGGGGATTTTGGAGACCGTCTGAAAGATTAATTGACGGCTATGGGCCCCATCGCGGGCAAGCCCGCGATGGCGTCCTTTCTGGCAACGCTCAACCCCGCTGAGCTTCTGCCTCTTCATGCGCATGACGCAGCCGCTCACGGCTATTGGTCAGGTGCAAGCGCATGGCCGCACGGGCCGCATCGGAATCCTGGCGGGCAATCGCGTCGTAAATCTCTTCGTGTTCACGGCTCAGACGATTCATGTAGTGCTGCTGATCGTCATGGGCCAGGCGCGCGGAGTTCAGACGCGTGCGCGGAATGATGCTGGTGCCCAGGTGGGTCATGATGTCGGTGAAATAGCGGTTGCCCGTCGCCAGGGCGATTTGCAGGTGGAACTGGAAGTCGGACGCCACGGCATCGCTGGCATGGGAGACACTTTCATTCAACGCGTCCAGCGCCGCTCGCATCAACGCCAACTGTTCGGCGCTTCGGCGTTGCGCGGCAAGGCCGGCGGACTCCACTTCGAGACTGATGCGCAGTTCCAGAATCGCCAGCACATCGCGCAACGTCACCACAGTCGCCGGGTCGATTCGGAAACCGCTGGGGCTTGGGGTATCGAGCACGAAGGTGCCGATGCCATGGCGGGTTTCCACCTGCCCGGCCGCCTGCAAACGCGAAATCGCTTCGCGCACCACGGTGCGGCTGACGCCATGGGCATCCATGATCGCCGACTCGGTGGGCAATTTGTCGCCACGCTTGAGGTGACCGTCGCGGATCTGCTCGGACAGCACCGTCACCAGTTCCTGAGCGAGGCTGCGGCGCTTGCGAGGGAGGCGTGGTGCGTCGATCGGGTTTTCCATGGTGAACGTCTTTCTCGAAAGTTGCGGCTGAAACCGCATCATAGCTCAACGCGGTTGTACGATCACCACCGCCCCGTAGGAGCTGCCGAAGGCTGCGATCTTTTGACTTTGAAGATCAAAAGATCGCAGCCTTCGGCAGCTCCTTGTATGTTGACCCTGATTCCAACGAGAGAGGTTACGCTCAAGGATTCATACAGCAGCAAGTACGTTTCTGGGGGAGGCCGATCGCTCCTGAAGGCAGGATTCGCTCCTGACCTTGTCTGTAGAGAGGCCCCCCCGCCTCATTGCCCACCACGAAGAGTATCGAGAAGCCGACAAGTCGGACTTCGCATTACAAGGTTGCAGTGGCATGAAGTTCGAGGTCGGGGGAACCAGAAGCAATCTTACCGAAAGTCAGGGAAGTGAAAAGCATGAATACTCATGTCGGCATAGACATTGGTGCCAAAACGTCTGCCATGGGATGGCGGCAGAACGGTAAAACATCAGGCCAGTGGGACATTCAGCACACACCCAAGGGGCGTAAGGCTGCCGTGACCAAGATGTTGGGCCTCAAACCGCTGAGCGTGGTCATGGAGGCCACCGGCATTTACTACCTGGACCTTGCGCTGGAGTTGCACGCCGCCGGCCTACCGGTCTCGGTGATCAACCCCAAAAGCTTCCATAATTTTGCCAAGCTGATGCTGCAAAACAGCAAAACTGACCAGATTGATGCTCAACTGCTGGCCGAATATGGTGAACGCATGGCGCCTAGACTTTGGGTGCCACCTACTGCAGATCAACTGATGCTGCGTGCGATTGGTCGTCATATCAACCGGCTGATTGGCCATCGGACCCGAGCCAAGAACGAGTTGCACGCATTACAAGCGACGGAAACGAGTGTTGAACTGCTGATCGAGGATGAAAAAGATGCGATTGCAGCGCTGGACACACGGATTGATCGTTTGAAGAAGGCCGCACGCGAGGCCATCGCCAAATGCCCGGATCTGAGCTTGCAGTTTCGCTGCATGATGGCCGCCCCCGGCGTGGGGGAAGCCTCGGCCATCGCCGCACTGGCTGAGCTGACAACGCTGCCGGTGACGCTTAAATCGGCACAGGTCAGCCGTTATGCAGGGCTCGACGTAAGGTTGACCCAGTCAGGCACCAGCGTGAACCGGCCAGGCCGGATGTCCAAATGCGGCAACGCGTATTTACGGGCAGCGATGTTCATGCCGGCAATGACGGCAATCCGCTGTGATGAGAATGTGAAGGCCTTTTACGAGGCGCTGGTAGCTCGCGGCAAGAAGAAAATGCAGGCCATCGGAGCAGTGATGCGCAAATACCTGACCGGGTTATGGGCCTGCATGCGATCTGGAGAAGAATTTAATACGGCCAAACTTTTTAGCGAAAAACATCTCGCGAAAGCTTGACCGTGAACAGAGTATCTACAGGTTTGTGGTGTTTATGCGGTCACAGTCTGATCCACCAGATGGCCATTCTCGATACGAACATGCCGTGGATGGAACCGCTTCAGGCTGCTGCGATGCCCGACGCTGACAATGCTCAATCCCGGAATCTCATCGATCAAGGTCTGATACAGCGACGCCTCATCCTCCTCGTCCATCGCCGAGGTCGCTTCGTCCATATACAGCCATTGCGGTGCATACAGCAGCGCACGGGCAAAGGCCAGACGCTGTTGCTCACCGGGCGAGAGCATGCGCTGCCAGTGATTCGCTTCATCAAGACGCGACACCAGATGCGGCAATCGACAGGCTTCCAGCACATGAACGTAGCGCTCGTGCGGATAGGTATCGCCAGACTGTGGATAACTCAGCGCCTCACGCAGGCTGCCAATCGGCAGATACGGTTTTTGCGGCAGGAACAGATAACGCCCCGTCGGTAGACGGATACTGCCGTGGCCAGCCGGCCAAAGGTGCCCCATCGCTCGAAACAAAGTGGATTTACCGCTGCCGGAGCGACCGCTGAGCATGACGCGCTCACCCTCCTCCACGGTCATGTCGGCGTTGCTCAGCAGGTGACGACCGTCGGCCAGATCGAGGCCAAGGTTGTGCACCTTCAACGCCGAGCCCTGGTTTTGCACATCAATCGCCGGCGCACGCTCCTCGTTGTCGGTCATGGCCTGGCGGAAACTCAGCAGACGATCACAGGTGGCGCGCCATTCGGCAAGGTCCTGGTACGCCGTGATGAACCAACTGAAGTTGTCCTGGACATTAGCGAACGCCGAGTTGATTTGCATCAGCTCACCCAGTTCGATCTTGCCAGTGAAGTAACGCGGCGCGGCGACCATGAACGGGAAAATGACTGCGATCTGCTCATAACCGGAAGTAAAGAAGGTCAGGCGCTTGGACACTTTCATGATGTCCCAGTAGTTGTGCCAGACCATCCCGAAACGGCTGCTCAAGCGGCGGTTCTCATTAGGCTCGCCGTTGTACAGCGCAATGCTTTCGGCATTCTCGCGAACCCGCACCATGGAGAAACGCAGGTCGGCTTCGAAGCGTTGCTGGTTGTTGTTGAGGCCGATCAGTCGACGGCCAATCAAATGCGTCAGCCAACTGGCGACGGCGGCGTATACCAGCGCGCACCAGAACATGTAACCGGGAATCGTGAAACCAAACACTTCGATACTGCCCGATACGCCCCACAGAATGATCGAGAACGATACGAGGCTGACGATGTTGCGAATCAACCCGAGCCCCAGGCCCAACGTGTTGCTGGTGAATTTATTGAGGTCTTCGGAAATCCGCTGGTCCGGGTTATCGGTGTAACCGCCCTGCTCCAGCTGGTAGTAATTCTTGTGGCTGAGCCAGCGGGCAAAATGCTTCTCGGTGAGCCAGGCTCGCCAGCGAATTGTCAGCATCTGCGTCAGGTAAAGCCGATACACCGCGCCAAGGATCGCCACCGCCGCGATGCCGCAGAAATACAGGATCAACTGCCAGAAGGCCGCTTCGTCCTTTTTCTGCAGGGCGTTGTAGAAGTCCTTGTACCAACTGTTGATCCACACCGAAATCGCCACGCTGAACAGCGACAGCGCGATCACGGCGATCAGCAACGTCCAGGCCTTGCCCTTCTCTTCGCTGCGCCAGTAAGGGGTGATCATCGCCCAGACTTTGCGAAAAAACTGCCCGCGCACAGCATCATTGACCGCGGAATATTCAGCGTTCTGATTCATGGATAAGGCTCGATAAAGAAAAGAACACACACGAACCGATCATAGATGATCGGTTCGGTTTATCGCGAGGAACGGCCCGCATTTGTTCAGCGCAGGTTCAGCGACGAACGGGACGCTTCTGCAGTTTGCGCTGCAGCGTGCGGCGGTGCATGCCCAAGGCGCGGGCAGTGGCGGAGATGTTGCCTTCGTGTTCGGTCAGCACACGCTGGATGTGCTCCCACTGCAGGCGATCCACCGACATCGGGTTTTCCGGCACCAGCGTGTCGAGGTCGGCGTGCTCGGAAAGCAGCGCGGCCAACACGTCATCGGCATCCGCCGGTTTGCACAGATAATTGCAGGCGCCACGCTTGATCGCCTCGACGGCGGTGGCGATGCTCGAGTAACCGGTGAGGATCACCACGCGCATTTCCGGGTCCAGCTCAAGTAGCTTGGGCAGCAGCACCAGGCCGGAATCGCCGTCCATTTTCAGGTCCAGCGCGGCGTAGTCCGGCAGGTCGGCCTGAGCGATGGTCAGGCCTTCTTCGGCGGAACCGGCGGTGCTGACGCGAAAGCCGCGGCGGGACATGGCACGGGCCATCACCCGGGTAAAAGTTGCGTCGTCGTCTACCAGCAGCAAATGCGGCAGTTCTTCGCCTTCGCCTTCGACTTGGATCTCGTCACTCATGTTCGTCTCCTCGGGCGACACGGGGCAGGCGCAGCTCGGTGAGCGTGCCGCCTTCCTCATGACTGTAGAGTTTCACTGAGCCGCCAGCGCGTGTCACGCTGGCCTTGCTCAAAAACAGGCCCAGGCCGAAACCTTTGCCCTTGGTGGTAAAAAATGGCTTGCCGATCTGCTCGGCGATGGCCAGCGGCACACCGGCGCCGTGGTCGCGGATGCTGATGGTCAGGTCATCGGCATTCCAGTCCAGCGTCACTTGCAGCCCTTCGGGGCAAGCGTCGGCAGCGTTGTTGAGCAAATTCAGCAGCGCCTGGGTCAGGTCCGGCGGCGGCGCCATGCGCGGAACGGCTCCTTGACCGAGGCGCTGGAAGCGATAACTGGCTTCCGGGCGCATCAGGTGCCAGCGGTTCAGCGCTTCGTCGAGCCAATCGGTGACGTCCTGCATCTCCACGGCCAAGCGGCGATTGGCCTCAGCCGCCCGAACAAGCTGCTGCAATGTTTCCTTGCAGAGCTTGACCTGATCCTGCAACACGCTCAGATCGTCCTGCAACATCGGGTCGTGATGGTCCTGGCGCATTTCCTTGAGCAGCACGCTCATGGTCGCCAGCGGCGTGCCCAATTCATGAGCAGCGCCGGCGGCCTGGGTGGCGACGGCCAGCAGTTGCTGATCGCGCAGGCCTTCTTCGCGACGGATGGCACGCAGCTCTTCCTGACGGCGCAACTCTTCGGCCATGCGTGCGGCGAAGAAGGTGATGACCGCCGCGGCCAGGGCGAAACTCAGCCACATCCCGTAAACCTGGAGGTTTTCCCGAGCAATCGGAAATGTCTGCAGCGGATAAAAGCGCGCCAGTAGTAGGGTGTACATCGTCAGCGCGATACCGGACAGAATCACCGAAAAACGCCACGGCAAGGTCACGGCTGCGATGGTCAGCGGCACCAGGTAATAAGAGACGAAGGGGTTGGTCGAGCCGCCGGAGAAATACAGCAAGGCACTGTGGATAAACAGGTCGCAAGCCAGTTGTACGGCGTATTCGAGCTCGGTTACCGGCCATGAGGTGCGCAGGCGAATCGCCGTGAACGCGCACAACAACATCGAGCAACCGAGGGTCGCGGCCAATTGAAACCAAGGCAAGGGCAGCAAGTCGAGCCAGTAGGCCAGGCCCACGGAACCGGCCTGAGCGGCCAACACCAACGTGCGGATGAACGTCAGCCGCCAAAGATTCTGGCGAGTCGCGGAAGTGATTTGAACGGGGGCGAGCATGAGCTCTCCTGATGAGCGCTCCAGGCGGATCGCACGGAGTATAACCAAGCACGGGGGCTGGCAGGCAAAAGTGCGGCAAACGGCCACAGCCTATTGGCCGACACGCATCCCTTGTAGCCGCTGCCGAAGGCTGCGTTCGAGCGCGAAGCGCTCGTAAAACCTGAGACCTCATTCCTTCAGGTAAAACGCGTCAGCCCAATGGCGACCGCTTCGCGCTCGAACGCAGCCTTCGGCAGCTGCTACACAGGATCGCGTCGATCTGTATAGAAGTTGTAACTGTGCGAACCGGATCATTAAAGCTAGAGTCTGATGGTTTCACGCAGGCTCGGACCTTAACCCCTGCGCACCGTCCAAGGAGTTTTCATGCACACTTTCCGCCGCAGCGCCGCCCTTCTTGCCCTAAGCGTTGGCACCGTCGCCAGCCTCCCGGCCCTGGCTGCCGACGAACTTCATTACAACCAGATCGCCCTGCGCGCCGAAGTCAGTCAGGAAGTCGCCCGCGACCTGATGATCGTGACCCTCTACACCGAAGAACAAAACACCGACCCGGCCAAACTCGCCGCCGACGTCAGCACCACCATGAACAAAGCGCTGGCCCAGGCCAAACAGGTCAAAGACATCACCCTGCGCCAGGGCAGCCGCAACAGCTACCCGATCTACGACACCAAGGGCCAGAAAATCACCGGCTGGCGCGAACGCGCCGAACTGCGCCTGGAAAGCTCTGACTTCGCCGCGCTGTCGAAACTGACCGGCGAACTGCTCACCGACCTGAAAATGGGCGGCATGGACTTCGCCATCGCCACACCAACCCGCAAGGCCAGCGAAGATGCGCTGCTTAAAGAAGCCGTGACGGCCTTCAAGGCCCGCGCTCAACTGGCCACTGATGCGCTGGGCGGCAACGGTTACAAAATCGTTAACCTGAACCTGAACAGCAACGGTTATCCACAGCCGTACATGCGTGGGCCGATGATGATGAAAGCGGCGAGCATGGACAGTGCGCCGGTGACGCCGGAAGTTGAGGCTGGCACCAGCCAGGTCAGCATGACAGCGGATGGGGCGATTGAAGTGTTGATGCCTTGATTCGATAACCGTACATAGAAACGGCGGTCACTGAAGTGATCGCCGTTTTTTTATGCCAGACCAAAACCCAAGCAATTCCTCTGTAGGAGTTTGCCGAAGGCCGTGGGAAAAAACCAAAAGCGCTACCGCAAGCAGCAAAGGTTGCACCCCCGGTACTACCAACACGCCCACGCAGCCCCCACCAAATCCCAAAGCCAAGCATCACCCACAGATGTCCACTGACAAACAGTAACGGAACAATCTGCCCGCCCCACACACAACAACCTGTTAAACAACAAACACCTACCTGCCAAACTAGAACTCAATCTCTTTCACGCCCGCCCTCCCCATTCACACCCCTCAGTGATGGGTATAATTAAGTAACACCGCGCTCCAATCGAGTGCGCAAGACGTCCAGATCGCCCCGCTCAGGTGCGCGATTTGCACCGGAAAAAACCTGCGCAAACGATCAAATGCGCCTGAATTTATACATATGCGACATTAAGGTACGTTCGTACCACTGTTTAAGGCTTGTTGCGACTCAGGATCTTGCAATAGGTATGGCCCCTGCATAAGTATCCGCAGGCACGACTCACGAGGTCGTCCTCAAAATTAAAAAATGACAACAAATCATGAGGCCACCATGCTTAAACACGCGGTCATTCCGTTTTTAGTCGGCGCCAGCTTATTAGCTGCCGCACCTTTCGCCCAAGCGGCGACTAACCTGGTGTTTTGCTCCGAAGGGAGCCCGGCCGGTTTTGATCCTGGTCAGTACACCACCGGAACCGACTTCGACGCCTCTGCAGAAACCATGTTCAACCGTTTGACTCAGTTCGAACGTGGAGGCACCGCTGTCATTCCTGGTCTGGCGACCAAGTGGGACATCTCCGATGACGGCCTGACTTACACCTTCCACCTGCGTGAAGGCGTCAAGTTCCACACTACCCCGTACTTCAAGCCGACTCGTGAGTTCAACGCCGACGACGTGCTGTTCACCTTTAATCGCATGATTAACAAGGATGATCCGTTCCGCAAAGCGTACCCGACCGAATTCCCGTACTTCACCGACATGGCGATGGACACCAACATCACCAAGATCGATAAAGTCGACGACCACACCGTCAAGTTCACCCTCAAAGAAGTTGATGCCGCGTTCATCCAGAACATGGCCATGAGTTTCGCTTCGGTCCAGTCCGCCGAGTACGCTGCCCAGCTGCTCAAGGAAGGCAAAACCGCCGACATCAACCAGAAGCCGGTCGGTACTGGCCCGTTTGTGTTCAAGAGCTACCAGAAAGACTCCAACATCCGCTACACCGGGAACAAGGACTACTGGAAGCCTGAAGACGTCAAGATCGACAACCTGATCTTCGCCATCACCACTGACCCGTCGGTACGTATTCAGAAGCTGAAGAAGAACGAGTGCCAGATCACTCTGTTCCCGCGTCCGGCCGACCTGAAGGCGCTGAAGGAAGACAAAACCCTGAAAATGCCTGACCAGGCTGGTTTCAACCTGGGCTACATCGCCTACAACGTGATGGACAAGGTCAAGGGCAGCAACGAGCCAAACCCGTTGGCCAACCTGAAAGTTCGCCAGGCGCTGGACATGGCGGTGAATAAACCGCAGATCATTGACTCGGTTTATCAGGGCGCCGGCCAACTGGCTGTTAATGCCATGCCGCCAACCCAGTGGTCCTACGACACCACCATCAAGACGCCAAATACGATCCTGAGAAAGCTAAAGAGCTGCTCAAGGAAGCCGGCGTCAAGCCAGGTACCGAAATCGTTCTGTGGGCGATGCCGGTGCAGCGTCCATACAACCCGAACGCCAAGCTGATGGCAGAAATGCTGCAGTCCGATTGGTCCAAGATCGGACTCAATGTCAAGATCCAGAGCTACGAGTGGGGCGAGTACATCAAGCGCTCCAAGGGCGGCGAAAACCAGGCGATGATCATCGGTTGGAGCGGCGACAATGGTGATCCGGACAACTGGCTCAACGTATTGTTTGGTTGCGACTCGCTGAGCGGCAACAACTTCTCCAAGTGGTGCGACAAGAAGTTCGACGGTCTCGTTAAAGAAGCCAAGCGCACAACCGACCAGGCCAAGCGCACCGAACTGTACAAGCAGGCGCAGCACGTCCTCAAAGACGCTGTTCCAATGAC
This sequence comes from Pseudomonas sp. MDT1-17, assembly GCF_054898105.1. Lineage (NCBI taxonomy): Bacteria > Pseudomonadati > Pseudomonadota > Gammaproteobacteria > Pseudomonadales > Pseudomonadaceae > Pseudomonas > Pseudomonas sp. MDT1-17. The sequence goes on from NZ_JBUBVM010000001.1 coordinate 5,655,564, forward strand.
ACCTATCGCTCACTCGACGGTGTTCCAACCCATGCGCGACAACGTGCAGGACTTCAAGATCAGCCCGTTTGGCTTGAACTCCTTCTACGGCGTCAGCGTCAGCAAATAAGGTTTTGCAACGGCGACGTTCTTGACGTCGCCGTTGCTTTATCTGCCGAGAAAGTAGGAAGCAACCTACATCCATTTCCGCTGAGTATTACGGCAGCGGTGTCGGACGCGTTGACCTTTCCTACAAGTCTTTAGGACTCTACGCATTTACTGCCAGACCCATCGCTCATACCGTCGGGATCTGACCAGTGCATGCGTGGGTTCTCGGTTATTGCTGCACGTCATGGTCTGGGATCAGTGAGGCCTCCACGTGTCTGGACGGGGCGACTCATTGTTTAACCACTAAAAATAAAGAGCGAGCGTCATGCGCCATACCTTGGTTTTATCCGCATTACTGGGCACCGGCCTGCTGGCCGCCACTTCCATTAGCCAGGCCGCCAATAACAGCCTGGTGTTCTGCTCCGAAGGCAGCCCCGCTGGCTTCGACACCGCGCAGTACACGACTTCGACCGATAACGATGCCGCCGAGCCGTTGTACAACCGGCTGGCAGAGTTCGAAAAAGGCGCGACCAACGTCGTACCAGGCCTGGCCACTCGCTGGGATATTTCCGAAGACGGCCTCAAATACACTTTTCACCTACGCGAAGGGGTGAAATTTCACACGACCAAATACTTCACGCCGACTCGTGATTTTAACGCCGACGACGTGCTGTTCACGTTCAATCGCATGCTTGATCCACAGCAACCTTTCCGTAAGGCTTATCCGACCGAGTTCCCGTATTTCAACGGGATGAGCCTGAACAAGAACATCGCCAAGGTCGAGAAGACCGGGCCGCTGACCGTGGTCATGACACTCAACAGCGTGGACGCCGCGTTCATCCAGAACATCGCCATGAGCTTCGCCGCCATTCTGTCCGCCGAATACGCTGACAAACTGCTGGCCGAAGGAAAACCGAGCGACATCAACCAGAAGCCGATCGGCACCGGGCCGTTCGTGTTTAAGAGCTACCAGAAAGATTCCAACATCCGTTACACCGGCAACAAGCAGTACTGGGACCCGAGCCGGGTCAAGCTCGACAACCTGATCTTCGCCATCAACACCGATGCCTCGGTGCGCGTGCAGAAGCTCAAGGCCAACGAGTGCCAGATCACCCTGCACCCGCGCCCTGCCGATGTGACTGCGCTGAAGAACGACCCGAAACTCACGCTCATCGAGAAGCCTGGTTTCAACCTCGGTTACATCGCCTATAACGTTCGGCACAAGCCTTTCGATCAACTCGAAGTTCGCCAGGCGCTGGACATGGCGGTGAACAAGCAGGGCATTCTCAACGCCGTTTACCAAGGCGCGGGGCAACTGGCGGTCAACGCCATGCCACCGACCCAATGGTCCTACGACGAGACCATCAAAGACGTCGCCTACAACCCGGAAAAAGCCAAGGAACTGCTCAAGGCTGCCGGCGTGAAGGAAGGCACTGAAATTACCCTCTGGGCCATGCCGGTCCAACGCCCGTACAACCCCAATGCCAAGTTGATGGCCGAAATGCTTCAGGCTGACTGGGCGAAGATCGGCCTCAAGGTCAAGATCGTCAGCTACGAATGGGGCGAGTACATCAAGCGCACCAAGAATGGCGAACACGACATCAGCCTGATTGGCTGGACCGGTGACAACGGGGACCCGGACAACTGGCTCGGCACGCTTTATAGCTGCGACGCCATTGGCGGCAACAACTACTCCATGTGGTGTGATCCGGCTTACGACAAGCTGATCAAGCAGGCCAAGGTTGTCACCGACCGCGACCAGCGCACCGTGCTTTACAAACAGGCGCAGCAGTACCTCAAGCAGCAGGTGCCCATGACGCCAGTCGCCCACTCGACGGTTAACCAGCCGTTGAGCGCCAAAATCGAAGGATTCAAGGTGAGTCCTTTCGGTCGCAACGTGTTCTCGGGCGTCAGCATAGAAAAGTAATCGATTAGCCAGAAACGCTGAGGGCGGATTCCGCCCTCACGCAAGCGTATTGCCGTAATTCCTCAGTTCGGCGTGTAGCAAACGTTTGCGATGCCTTCAATGACTTAAAAACAAAATAGCCGGATCACCCAAAAAGACCGGCATTAAAAAAAAGATAGAAAGGAGCTTCACTCCATGAAACTGAGTAGCACTGCGTTCTTGGCTATGGCCATCAGCAGCGTAACCGCCACGGCTTACGCAGAAACCCAAAGCCAGGACTTCGTTCCGACCCAACTGGCCAGCACCAATTCCCAGTCGGAAGCCAAAGGCTTCATCGATGGCCAAAGCCTGTCGGGTTCTACCCGAAACTGGTATGCCAACGAAGACAAACAACGTGGCGGTACTTTCAAGTACGAACGCCATGGTGAAACGCTGACCGGCTCGCGTCGCATCAACTGGGTTCAGGGCACCATCCTGAACTACACCTCCGGCTTCACCCAAGGCACCGTGGGTTTCAGCACCGAAGTTGCTGCCTACAACGCCATTGCGCTGGATCGCAGCCGCGAAGACATCAAGGGCGGTTCCAACCGTACCCTGGCTCACACCAACGGCGATGCCGTGGATCAGTGGAGCAAACTGGGTCTGGCCAACGTCAAGGCACGTATCTCCAACACCACCCTGACCGCCGGCCGCATGAACTTCAGCAGCCCGATCGTCGATGTCATCGGCAACCGTCCGTTGCCTTCGAGCTTTGAAGGTGTGGCCATTCACAGCGAAGAGTTCGACAACCTGTCGTTCGACCTCGGCACTTTCGACCGCGTGTCGCCACGTACCGAGCAGAGCCTGTCGAAATTCCGCTCCGAGTACACCAACAACGGCGCTGAAACCGACCACGTGAACACTGCCGGCCTGAACTATCAGCCGTTCAAAAGCCTGAAAACCAGCCTGTACGCGACCAACGTCGAAGACTTCTGGAACCAGTACTACTTCGGCGCTACTCACGAACTGGGTGACAGCTCGGTCCTGAGCCTGACCACCGGCCTGAACTACTACAAAACCGTCGACGAAGGCAAAAAGTTGATGGGTGAAATCGACAACGACACCTACTCTCTGTCGTTCGGCCTGACTCACCAGGCCCACAGCCTGACCTTCTCGTACCAGGAAGTGAACGGTAACGAGTACTTCGACTACCTGCACGAAACCAACGGCATCTACCTGGCCAACTCCCTGCTGTCGGACTTCAACGGCCCGAACGAGAAGTCCTTCCAGATTGCCTACGGTCTGAACATGGCCGAATACGGCGTGCCAGGCCTGAAGTTCAACATCTACCAGGCTCGCGGCTGGGGCATCGACGGTACGCACTACACCGGTACCGCCTACGACGTTCGCAACATGGACGGCGAGAACCACTATGAATACGGCATCGGTTCTTCGTACGCCGTGCAAAGCGGTCCGCTCAAGGCCACCACTGTTCGCGCGACCTACACCACTCACCGCGCCAGTGATAACCAGGCTGACGGCAGCATCAACGAGTTCCGTCTCGTGACCACTATCCCGTTCAAGATTTTGTAAAAACACTGCCCGACGGCTGACTCATGACGAGTCGGCCGTTTGGCTTTTTCCTGTTCAACCGATTGCAGAGGGTTCTTTGATGAAAATGCTTCCCCTACGTGCGGCCATCGCTGCCGCGTTGCTGAGTGTCGCTGTTGGCGTCTCGGCCAAACCCCTGGTGGTTTGCACCGAAGCCAGTCCGGAAGGTTTCGACACCGCCCTGTACACGACTGCAGTCACCGCTGACGCCGCGGCCGAAACCATCTTCAACCGTCTGGCGGACTTCAAGCCCGGCACCACTGAAGTGATTCCGGCACTGGCCGATTCCTGGGACATCAGCGAAGACGGTTTGACCTACACGTTCCACCTGCGTAAAGGCGTCAAGTTTCACACCACCGAATACTTCAAGCCTACCCGCAACATGAACGCCGACGACGTGGTCTGGAGCTTCCAGCGTCAGCTGGACCCGAATCACCCGTGGCACAAGCTGTCGAGCGTGGGCTTCCCGTACTTTGAAAGCATGGGCTTCAAGGAACTGCTGAAAAGCGTCGAGAAAGTTGACGACAACACCGTCAAATTCACGCTGACCCGTCGCGAAGCGCCGTTCCTGGCAGACGTCGCCATGGCCTTCTCCTCGATCTATTCCGTCGAGTACGCCGACCAGTTGCTCAAGGCCGACAAGACCGGCGACCTGAACAACAAGCCGGTCGGCACCGGCCCGTTCGTTTTCCAGCGTTACAACAAAGATGCCCAGGTGCGCTTCAAGGCCAACCCGGACTACTTCCGTGGCAAGCCACCGGCTGATGCCCTGATCCTGGCCATCGCCACCGATAACAACGTGCGCCTGCAAAAGCTCAAGGCCAACGAGTGCCAGGTCGCGCTGTATCCGAAACCGGATGACATCCCGAGCATCAAGAAAGACACCAACCTGAAGGTTGATGAGATGAACGCGATGACCGTTTCCTACATCGCGATGAACACCTCGCACAAATACATGAGCGACGTGCGTGTGCGTAAGGCCATCGACATTGCGTTCGACAAAGCTGCGTACGTGAACGCGCTGTTTGGCAAAGGCAACGCAACTGTCGCGGTCAATCCGTTCCCGGACACGCTGCTAGGCTACAACCACGACCTGAAAAACCCGCCACGTGATCTAGACAAGGCTCGCGCCCTGCTCAAGGAAGCCGGCGTGCCGGAAGGCACTACGTTTACCCTGTTCACCCGTAACGGTGGCGGTCCAACCAACCCGAACCCGATGCTCGGCGCGCAGATGATGCAGGCTGATCTGGCCAAAGTCGGAATCACGGTCGACATTCGCGTCATGGAATGGGGCGAAATGCTCAAACGCGCGAAAAACGGCGAGCACGACATGGTGTCTGCCGGATGGGCGGGCGATAACGGCGACCCGGATAACTTTCTGACGCCTATGCTCAGTTGCGAGGCGGCCAAAAACGGCGAAAACTACGCGCGCTGGTGCAATGAGAAGTTCCAGGCGCTGATCGATGAAGCCCGCGCTAAAGTGAACCCGGCGGAACGTGCAGCGCTCTATGAGCAAGCCCAGGAGGTTTTCAATCAGGACCAACCTTGGATCAGCATGGCCCACACCCGTATGTTCACTGCAATGCGCAACAACGTAGAGGGTTATCACATTAGCCCGCTCACCACTAATAACTTCGCCACCACCCAGGTGAAGTAGATAAGAAACTGCCGGCATTCCTGACCCAGGAATGCCGGGCACGCCTAACCGGCTGATGAGGTACACCACAAGATGTTTAGTTTTATTGCCCGCCGACTGGGGTTATTGATCCCCACGTTCTTCGGCATCACCTTGCTGACTTTCGCGTTGATCCGCATGATTCCAGGCGACCCCGTGGAAGTGATGATGGGCGAACGTCGCGTCGACCCCGAAATGCATGCTCAGGCAATGGAACGCCTGGGGCTGAACAAACCGCTGTATGCCCAATACCTGGATTACATCGGCAAACTGGCCCATGGCGATCTCGGCGAATCCCTGCGTACCCGTGAAAGCGTCTGGACCGAATTTACCTCTCTATTCCCCGCGACCCTGGAACTGTCCATGGCCGCCCTGTTGTTCGCCGGCATCCTGGGCCTGCTGGCCGGGGTGATCGCGGCACTCAAGCGAGGATCCCTGTTCGACCACGGGGTGATGGGCATCTCCCTGGCGGGATATTCGATGCCGATCTTCTGGTGGGGCCTGATCCTGATCATGTTCTTCTCGGTGTCCCTGGGCTGGACTCCGGTGTCAGGGCGGATCGACCTGCTCTATGACATCGAGCCGCGGACCGGCTTCATGCTCATCGACACGCTGCTGGCTGATGACGTCGGTGCGTTCTTCGATGCGCTGCACCACCTGATCCTGCCGGCCATTGTGCTCGGCACCATCCCGCTGGCGGTGATCGCGCGGATGACCCGCTCTTCGATGCTCGAAGTGCTGCGTGAAGACTACATCCGTACCGCCCGCGCCAAAGGCCTGTCGCCGTCGCGCGTGGTGTTCGTGCACGGTCTGCGTAACGCGCTGATTCCGGTACTGACCGTGGTCGGCCTGCAAGTCGGCACATTACTGGCCGGTGCGGTCCTGACCGAAACCATCTTCTCCTGGCCCGGCATCGGCAAATGGCTGATCGAAGCCATTGGCGCACGGGATTATCCCGTGGTGCAAAACGGCATCCTGTTAATCGCCTGCCTGGTGATTCTGGTCAACTTCGTGGTGGACATCCTCTACGGCTTTGCCAACCCACGCATTCGTCACCAGCGCTGAGATCATCATGACCATGACCACTTCAATTCCATCGGTAGCAGTCGATCAAAGCCTGCTGTACCCGTCCCCGTACAAAGAATTCTGGCATGCATTCTCCAGGAACAAAGGCGCTGTCGCCGGCCTGATGTTCATGCTGCTGGTGATTTTCTGCGCACTGTTCGCCCCTTGGGTGGCACCGCATAACCCGAGCGAGCAGTACCGCGACTTCCTGCTGACCCCGCCGTCCTGGCTGGAAGGTGGGCAACTCCAGTTCCTGCTCGGCACCGATGAACTGGGTCGCGACCTGCTGTCGCGACTGATCCACGGTTCGCGCCTGTCCCTGCTGATCGGCTTGTCGTCGGTGGTGATGTCGCTGATTCCGGGCATCCTGTTGGGTCTGTTCGCCGGGTTCTACCCGCGCCTGCTGGGCCCGACCATCATGCGTCTGATGGACATCATGCTGGCCCTGCCGTCCCTGCTGCTGGCGGTGGCGATTGTCGCCATCCTCGGCCCTGGCCTGATCAACACCATTATTGCCATCGCCGTGGTGTCCCTGCCGTCCTATGTTCGTCTGACCCGCGCGGCGGTGATGGGCGAGCTGAACCGCGACTACGTGACCGCCGCGCGTCTGGCCGGCGCCACGCTGCCACGCCTGATGTTCATCACCGTGCTGCCTAACTGCATGGCACCGCTGATCGTTCAGGCCACCTTGAGTTTCTCCTCGGCGATTCTCGATGCCGCGGCACTGGGCTTCCTCGGCCTTGGCGTGCAACCGCCAACCCCTGAGTGGGGCACCATGCTGGCTTCGGCTCGCGACTACATCGAACGCGCCTGGTGGGTCGTCAGTCTGCCTGGTTTGACCATTTTGCTCAGCGTGCTGGCAATCAACTTGATGGGCGACGGTCTGCGCGATGCGCTGGACCCGAAACTCAAGAACGCCGCCTGAGGAGATTCAAATGTCACTGTTAGAAATCAAGAATCTCAACGTTCGCTTTGGCGACAAGAACGCTGTTCCGGTGGTCGACGGCCTCGACATCACCGTGGACAAGGGCGAAGTTCTGGCCATCGTTGGCGAATCGGGTTCCGGCAAGTCCGTGACCATGATGGCGCTGATGGGCCTGATCGAACATCCGGGGATCGTCACCGCCGACGCCCTGAATTTCGATGGCAAGAACATGCTCAAGCTGAGCAACCGTCAGCGTCGGCAGATCGTCGGCAAAGACCTGGCCATGGTCTTCCAGGACCCGATGACCGCGCTGAACCCGAGCTACACCGTCGGTTTCCAGATCGAAGAAGTGCTGCGCCTGCACCTGAAAATGTCTGGCAAGCAAGCCCGCGCACGCGCCATCGAACTGCTTGAAAAAGTTGAAATCCCGGGTGCCGCCAGCCGTATGGATGCTTACCCGCATCAACTGTCCGGCGGCATGAGCCAGCGAGTCGCAATCGCCATGGCGATTGCCGGCGAGCCGAAACTGCTGATCGCCGACGAACCGACCACCGCACTGGACGTCACGATTCAGGCGCAAATCATGGACCTGCTGTTGGCGCTGCAGAAAGAGCAGAACATGGGCCTGGTGCTGATCACTCATGACCTTGCGGTCGTGGCTGAAACCGCTCAGCGTGTGTGCGTGATGTACGCCGGCCAAGCGGTAGAAGTGGGTCAGGTGCCTCAGCTGTTCGACATTCCGGCGCACCCGTACAGCGAAGCGCTGCTCAAGGCGATTCCGGAACACAGCCTGGGCGCCACGCGCCTGGCCACGCTGCCGGGCATCGTTCCCGGTCGTTATGACCGTCCGCAGGGTTGCCTGCTGTCGCCGCGTTGCCCGTATGTGCAGAACTCCTGCCGTCAGCAACGTCCAACCCTTGACCCGAAAAGCAACAGCCTCGCCCGCTGCTTCTACCCGCTGAATCAGGAGGTGGCGTAATGGCCGTCGTACTTACCGCCCGCGACCTGACCCGTCACTACGAAGTGTCCCGTGGCCTGTTCAAGGGCCATGCGACCGTGCGCGCCTTGAACGGTGTGTCGTTCGAACTGGAAGCCGGCAAGACCCTCGCTGTCGTCGGCGAATCGGGCTGCGGAAAATCCACCCTGGCCCGTGCCCTGACGCTGATTGAAGAGCCGTCCTCCGGCTCCTTGAAAATCGCCGGGCAGGAAGTCACCGGCGCGAACAAGGCTGAACGCAAGCAACTGCGCAAAGACGTGCAGATGGTGTTCCAGAGCCCTTACGCGTCGTTGAACCCACGGCAAAAAGTCGGTGACCAGCTCGGCGAGCCGCTGCTGATCAACACCAACCTGTCGGCTTCCGAACGTCGCGAGAAAGTTCAGGCGATGATGAAGCAGGTGGGCTTGCGTCCTGAGCACTACCAGCGTTATCCGCACATGTTCTCCGGCGGTCAGCGCCAGCGGATCGCCCTGGCCCGCGCGATGATGTTGCAGCCTAAAGTGCTGGTAGCGGATGAACCGACCTCGGCGCTGGACGTGTCGATTCAGGCGCAGGTATTGAACCTGTTCATGGATCTGCAGCAAGAGTTCAACACCGCCTACGTGTTCATCTCCCACAACCTGGCAGTGGTGCAACACGTCGCCGATGACGTGATGGTGATGTACCTCGGTCGCCCTGTGGAAATGGGCCCGAAGAACGACATCTACGAGCGTCCTTTGCACCCGTACACCCAGGCGTTGCTGTCGGCCACCCCGACCATTCACCCGGACCCGAACAAGCCGAAAATCAAGATCGTCGGCGAGTTGCCCAACCCGTTGAACCCGCCATCCGGCTGCGCATTCCACAAGCGCTGCCCGTACGCGACCGAGCGCTGCAGCACTGAAGAGCCGGCCTTGCGCCTGCTCGACAGCCGCCAGGTGGCTTGCCACTACGCCGAGCAATTCCTCGACGGCGCCGCGTAACAAACTGTGGGAGCGAGCCGGCTCGCTCCCACAGGGATTTGCGACCTGTTCAATAACCCCTTCTGCCCCGCTGCGCATCAGTCGGGGGAGAAGGGGTTTTCTTTTGCCTGCTACCTAAGCCCCTTCATTTTCATCGGTATCGGCATCGGGATCGTCAGTGGTCGAGTCGTCATCATCTGCACTGCCGCCCTGCCCCTGATCACCGGGCTCTGATTCGGATTTGGCAAGCATCAGATCACCCTGCACCACCGCTCCGCTCGACGCCTGAGTATCGTGATCCTCACATTCGGCCCACACCGACGAACTGCCGAGGGACAACATCACCACCACTTTCAACAGCAATAAAACCCGGAAAAATCTGTTCATAGCCGATTCCATCCTTTTGCGGGTGAAACATAAGTGCCTGACTGGCGCTGTGTGAAATCTAGTAGCGCTCAGCCGGGTTCTCCAGATAGGACGCTAACGAATGGGCGGAAATGCCGTCAGCGGCCAGACTGGTTTCTGATAACACCCATAACCGAATCAGCTAAGCGAAGTGGCGCGCGGCGTTTGTGGGTCAAGCCCTTTCGAGGCGCCCAAACGTGTGGCCTGATAAATCAGCGGGGTGGACAGCAACGCCAGCGCGGCGCTGACGAACCAGACAATGTGCCCACCGAAATGGCCGTAAAGCTGACCACCAAGCACCGGTGAAAGCAGCGCGCTCGCACTCCAGCACATGAAGAACAGGCCGAAGTACTGGCCGCTTTTTCCGGCTTGCGCGTGCTGCATGACGAGCACATTCAGCGGCGGCATGAACAGGGCTTCCCCCAGCGTCCAGACCACAGTCGACAGACAGGCGTAAAACACCCCGGAGCCGAGGGGCAACATGCCGAGCCCGACCGCCAGCAACACACATCCCGCCACCAGTTGGCGGCGCGCGCCCATGCGTTCGCCCCAGTGCGACAGCGGTATTTGCAATACCACAATCAGCATCGCATTGAGCCCGAACTGCCAGCCGATGGCTTCAGTGCTCAACCGGTAGTAATCCCGCAGGTAATTGCCGAGCATGCTGTAGATCGAGTCGAACGCCATGCCGAGCAAGATCACCGCTGCCAGCAACCAAAGGAACGGTCGATCTCGATAAGGGACGCCTGTGCCTGCGCCGGCATCGGGCGTTTCGTCAGGAATCAGCACCGGTCGGTGCCATGTCGTGCGGACAAACCAAAGCAATGCCAGCAGCGTCATGGCCGCGCTGACAAAAAACACCCAGCGAAAATCGGTCTGCGCCAGCACCCCGCCCGCCAGCCCGGCGGCAGCCATTCCGAGGTTTCTGGCGACACGGCTCAAGGCCTGCGCGCGAGGACGCTGCGCCACCTCGCAGTACTCCATGATCAGCCGCTGATGCAGCGTACGAATCGACCCGTCGAGTGTCCCGCTGAGCAAAAGCAAACCTGCCAGCAGCGGCACCTGCGTGGTCAGCCCGAGTAAGACCAGCGTCCACACCGAGGCAAAAAACAGCGCTGCGGTCAGCCGCGCCGTGGCCACATGATCGCTCAGCCATCCGCCCAGCATCGAGCCGATCAACAGCCCGGCGCCATAAGCAGACAGCAACCAGCCGACGGTTTCAATGGCCAGCCCAAGTTCCTGACGCAGGTACAGCGCCATGAACAGCTTGACCATGCTGCTCAAGCGATTGATGAAAAGCAGCGCCGCCAGCACCCAGGCCATGGTGCAGAAATAACCATCCAGCCGCAGCAAGTGAGTCAGCCGACTCGTCATTCCATTGATCCTTAAAAAGGCAGCTATTTGCGAATTGCCTTCCGAACAGTAGACGGCTACGACTGGGTTGTCGCGAGTAGAAACACCAACATCGCAAAACCAGAATCAAGCTACCCGGCGAAGGGAAAAAACCTACGGAAAAATCGTTGCGCAACGACTGCGACTACTCCGGAAAATCAATTTCACAGACAAAAAAAAGCCCCCGAGGCTCACGCATCGGGGGCTTTCATCAAAGCGACTCAGCGCTTAATGATGCTCACGCGTCGCACGGAATTTCACGTCCGGCCAGCGCTCTTCCATCAGTGCCAGGTTGACCCGGGTCGGGGCCAGGTAGGTCAGGTGACCGCCGCCGTCAATCGCGAGGTTTTCCACCGCCTTGATCTGGAACTCTTCAAGCTTTTTCTTATCGCTGCAATCGATCCAGCGCGCGGAATAAACGGTGATCGGCTCATAGGAGCACTCGACCTTGTATTCCTCTTTCAAGCGACTGGCGACCACATCGAACTGCAGCACACCGACGGCACCCAGGATGATGTCGTTGCTGCGCGTGGGGAAGAACACCTGGGTCGCGCCTTCTTCCGCCAGTTGCTGCAGACCCTGACGCAGTTGCTTGGACTTGAGCGGATCACGCAGGCGCACGCGACGGAACAGTTCCGGGGCGAAGTGCGGGATGCCGGTGAAGCCCAGGACTTCGCCTTCGGTGAAGGTGTCGCCGATCTGGATAGTGCCGTGGTTGTGCAGGCCGATGATGTCGCCGGCAAACGCTTCTTCCAGTTGCTCACGCTCGGAGGAGAAGAACGTCAGCGCATCGCCGATCCGTACGTCCTTGCCGGTGCGCACGTGGCGCATTTTCATGCCTTTTTCGTATCTGCCGGAGCAGATACGCATGAAGGCGATACGGTCGCGGTGTTTCGGGTCCATGTTCGCCTGGATCTTGAACACGAAGCCGGCGAATTTCTCTTCAACTGGCTCAACGGTGCGCTCGTTGGCAACACGGGCCAGCGGTTTCGGCGCCCAGTTGACCACGGCGTCGAGCACGTGATCGACACCGAAGTTGCCCAGTGCAGTACCGAAGAACACCGGGGTCAGTTGGCCGTCGAGGAATTCCTGTTGATTGAATTCGTGACAGGCGCCCTGCACCAGCTCCAGCTGATCGACGAAGCGATCGTACTCGTCGCCCAAGTGCGCGCGGGCTTCATCGGAGTCGAGCTTCTCGATGATTTTCACATCGGTGCGCTCGTGGCCGTGGCCGGCGGTGTAGACGATGATGTAATCGTCGGCGAGGTGGTAAACGCCCTTGAAGTCGCGGTAGCAACCGATCGGCCAGGTGATCGGCGCCGCCTTGATCTTCAGGACCGCTTCGATTTCGTCGAGCAATTCGATCGGGTCGCGGATGTCACGGTCGAGTTTGTTGATGAAGCTGACAATCGGCGTGTCACGCAGACGGCAGACGTCCATCAGCGCGATGGTCCGTGGCTCTACACCCTTACCGCCGTCGAGGACCATCAATGCCGAGTCAACCGCCGTCAGGGTGCGGTAAGTGTCTTCGGAGAAGTCTTCGTGGCCCGGGGTGTCGAGCAGGTTGATCATGTGATCGCGATACGGGAACTGCATGACCGACGTGGTAATGGAAATACCCCGTTGTTTTTCCATTTCCATCCAGTCGGAGGTGGCATGGCGGTCGGATTTACGGGATTTCACCGTGCCAGCAATCGCAATCGCCTTGCCCATCAGCAAGAGCTTCTCGGTGATGGTGGTTTTACCGGCATCGGGGTGGGAAATAATGGCGAAAGTGCGGCGCTTCGCGACTTCGGCGGCCTGTTTGGTCATGGGAAATCGCCTGGCAGGTGATTCAAAAAAGGGCGGCGAGTATAGCGCAAACCGAGCCTTACGGACCACCGCTCGCCCAGTCGCCCATGGCGATTGACGGGACCGTTGGGACATCAAGGGTGGCTAAATGCTGCTAAATATGGAACCTTTTAAAAGGTGGAGGCGTCCACTCCCCCGTTACATCACTCGTAGCAGGGTTTGAAAAATCTGCAAGTTAGCCTGACGAGGCTGCGCTTATGGCTCGATCTCATGCGGTTCCATCAGCATGGGGAGCTGCTTCTCGCGAACGTTGATAATCCCGGCAGCCAGGAATGGCATGCCCCACGGGACTGCGTCCGCCGACTGAAAAAAGGAGTCCGCCTGTGGCTATTCGCTATGGCAAGGGGCTGATAGGAGGTGCGGTTGTCGTCGCCCTTCTGGCCCTGCTGGTCCACTGGATTGGCATCAACACGATCGAACATTACCGCGACGATTTGTTGTTTTACCTGCAAGCTCACTTGATTCTCGTCCTTGTTTCCATGCTGGCCGCCCTCGTTGTGGGCATCCCCGCCGGCATCTTCCTCAGCCGCCCGACCATGGTGGGACGCGCTGAACGCTTCATGCAGATCTTCAACATCGGCAACACCGTGCCGCCTCTTGCCGTACTGGCCATCGCCCTGGGGATCCTCGGCATCGGCAGCGGGCCCGCGATTTTCGCTCTGTTCCTCGCCTCGCTGTTGCCGATCGTGCGCAACACCTATGAAGGCCTGAAGAACGTCCAGGGATCGCTCAAGGAAGCGGCCGTCGGCATCGGCATGACACCGACTCAGGTGCTGTGGCGCGTCGAACTACCGAACGCCGTCCCGATCATCATCGGTGGCGTGCGTGTGGCCCTGGCGATCAACGTCGGGACTGCACCGCTGGCGTTCCTGATCGGCGCCAACAGTCTGGGCAGCCTGATTTTCCCAGGCATCGCCCTGAACAATCAGCCGCAACTGCTGCTCGGCGCGGCCTGCACCGCCCTGCTGGCCTTGCTGCTCGACGGTCTGGTGACACTCGCCAGCCGCCTCTGGCTCGAACGCGGCTTGCGCCCGTCTTAAGCCTCGGCAAAGGAATATTTATGAAAGCTTTCCACCTAAAAGGCATGACCTTATTGATGGGCTGCGTCCTGCTGTTCGCAGGATTTGCCCAAGCCGCTGAAAAACCCGTGATTCGCATCGGCGCCCGGGTGTTCACCGAACAAACCCTGCTGGCGGAAATCACTTCCCAGTACCTGCGCACCAAGGGTTACGACACTCAGGTGACCGGTGGTCTGGGCAGCAACCTGGCCCGCAGCGCCCACGAAAGTGGTCAGCTGGATTTGATGTGGGAATACACCGGCGTGTCGCTGGTGGCGTACAACCACATCACTGACAAGCTCGACAGCGCTCAGTCCTACGCCAAAGTGAAAGAACTCGACGCAAAAAAAGGCCTGATCTGGCTCACCCCGTCGAAGTTCAGCAACACCTACGCCCTGGCCTTGCCGGAAAAAACCGCGAAGGCCTACCCCCAGATCAACACCATCAGCGAGCTGAACACGGTGCTGCAGGCTGAGGCGAAGACCCATCATCTTGTCGCGCTGGACACCGAGTTCGCCAACCGTTCCGACGGGCTGGACGGCATGGTCGAGCTCTACGGCATGAACCTGACCCGCAAAAACATCCGCCAGATGGACGCCGGGCTGGTCTATACCGCCCTGCGCAATGGCCAAGTGTTTGCCGGTCTGGTCTACACCACTGATGGTCGTCTGAACGCCTTCAAGTTGAAACTGCTGGAAGACGACAAGCACTACTTCCCGGACTACACCGCCGCGCCAGTGGTGCGTCAGGTCTACCTCGATGCTCATCCGAAACTCGCAGAAGAACTCAAGCCGCTGGCCGAACTGTTCGACGACGCCACCATGCGCCAGCTCAATGCGCGGGTCGATGTCGATCATGAAAGCCCTTCATCCGTTGCCGCCGATTTCCTGCGCCAGCACCCCATCAACTAAGGAGGAAAAGCCATGGAATTTCTGAACGCCTTTTCCCATCTTGACTGGCCATTGGTCCTGCAACTGACCGGGCAGCACATCACCCTCGTCGGTATTGCCGTGACCCTGGCGATTCTGGTCGGCGTGCCGCTGGGCATCCTGATGACCCGCTTCCCGACCCTCGCCGGTCCGTTGCAAGCCAGCGCCACGGTGCTGCTGACGGTGCCGTCGATTGCGCTGTTCGGCCTGTTGCTGCCGTTCTACTCCAAGTTCGGCCAGGGCCTGGGTCCGATGCCGGCGATTACCGCAGTGTTTCTATACTCGCTGCTGCCGATCATGCGTAACACCTACCTCGCCCTGACCGGCGTCGAACCCGGCATTCGCGAAGCCGCGCGCGGCATCGGCATGACCTTCGGCCAGCGCCTGCGCATGGTCGAGTTGCCGATCGCCGTGCCCGTGATCCTCGCCGGCGTACGCACCGCCGTGGTCATGAACATTGGTGTCATGACCATCGCCGCGACCATCGGCGCCGGTGGCCTCGGTGTACTTATTCTCGCTTCAATCAGCCGCAGCGACATGTCGATGCTGATCGTCGGCGCCGTGCTGGTCAGTCTCCTGGCCATCTTCGCCGACCTGCTTCTGCAATGGCTGCAACGCACGCTGACTCCAAAAGGACTCCTGAAATGATCGAACTTCAAAACCTCAGCAAGACCTTCCAAAGCAACGGCAAAGATGTGAAAGCCGTGGACTCGGTAAGCCTGACCGTCAATGAAGGCGAGATCTGTGTGTTCCTGGGGCCATCGGGCTGCGGCAAAAGCACCACGCTGAAGATGATCAACCGCCTGATCAAACCAACCTCGGGCAAGATTCTGATCAACGGCGAAGACACCACCGACCTCGACGCCGTGACCCTGCGCCGCAACATCGGTTATGTGATTCAGCAGATCGGTCTGTTCCCGAACATGACCATCGAGGAAAACATCACCATCGTTCCGCGCCTGTTGGGTTGGGACAAACAGAAATGCCACGACCGCGCCCGCGAGTTGATGAGCATGATCAAGCTGGAACCCAAGCAATACCTGAATCGCTACCCGCGTGAATTGTCCGGTGGCCAACAGCAACGGATCGGCGTGATTCGTGCGCTGGCGGCGGATGCACCGCTGTTGCTGATGGACGAACCGTTTGGCGCGGTCGACCCGATCAACCGCGAGATGATTCAGAACGAGTTCTTCGAGATGCAACGGGCGCTGAACAAGACCGTGATCATGGTCAGCCACGACATCGACGAAGCGATCAAGCTGGGCGATAAAATTGCGATCTTCCGCGCAGGCAAACTGTTGCAGATCGATCACCCGGATACGCTGCTGGCGCACCCGGCGGATGACTTTGTCAGCAACTTCGTTGGCCAGGACAGCACCCTCAAGCGTCTGTTGCTGGTTAAAGCCGAAGACGCGGCGGACAACGCACCGTCGGTGAGTCCGGAAACGCCCGTGGCTGAAGCCCTGGAGTTGATGGACGAACTGGACCGTCGTTATGTGGTGGTCACTGACGGTGAGAACAAGGCGCTCGGTTATGTACGACGCCGCGACCTGCACCGTCAGACCGGTACGTGCGCGCAATACCTGCGCGAGTTCAACGCGACAGCGGCGTTTGACGAGCATTTGCGCATCCTGCTGTCGCGCATGTACGAGTTCAACCGCTCGTGGTTGCCGGTGATGGATGCCGAGCGGGTGTTCCTGGGTGAAGTGACTCAGGAATCGATTGCCGAGTATTTGAGCTCTGGTAAGTCCCGTGGCGGCAAGACCAGCATTGTTTCGCCTGCCGAGACTGCTGTCGCATGATCTGACGCCTTCGCGAGCAAGCCCGCTCCCACATTTGATCGGCGTTATCTGAATGAACGCGGACCAATGTGGGAGCGGGCTTGCTCGCGAATGGGGCACCACAAATCCCCCTGAACTACCTCAAATTCCCCTCCAACGGGAACATCACACTGTCATGCAGGTCGGTTACACAGGTGACTGACGCGCACCGCACGACGGATGCGTGCAAAAACGCGACATTTTTTGTTGATCTCAAGCCCCTCACGCCCTAAAGTTCGCGCCGAACGTCCATGCTGGAAACGATCCATCCGGCTCAAGTACTGACGACGAGACAGCAAGGCCAAGGGAAGCACCGCCTCCCATGGCCTTTTTGCTTTCGGCGACATGCCTTGGGAAGTAGGCGAACCAAAGTGGGGATACGGAGGACGTTCATTTGCACCCATTGTTAATTTCAGTTTGCCAGTAGGAGTTCCCAGCATGTCGATCAACGTCGAAGACTATTTCGCGCGCGATACCTTCCAGAAAATGAAGGCGTTCGCCGACAAACAAGAAACCCCGTTCGTGGTGATCGACACCGCGATGATCAGCCAGGCCTACGATGACCTGCGCGCCGGTTTCGATTTCGCCAAGGTCTACTACGCGGTCAAGGCCAACCCGGCCGTCGAAGTCATCGACCTGCTCAAAGAGAAAGGCTCGAACTTCGACATCGCCTCGATCTACGAGCTCGACAAAGTGATGAACCAGGGCGTCGGCCCTGATCGCATCAGCTACGGCAACACCATCAAGAAATCCAAAGACATTCGCTACTTCTACGAGAAGGGCGTGCGTCTGTACGCCACCGACTCCGAAGCCGACCTGCGCAACATCGCCAAGGCTGCACCGGGTTCGAAAGTCTACGTGCGCATCCTCACCGAAGGCTCGACCACCGCTGACTGGCCTTTGTCGCGCAAATTCGGCTGCCAGACCGACATGGCCATGGACCTGCTGATTCTCGCCCGCGACCTGGGCCTGGTGCCGTACGGCCTCTCGTTCCACGTCGGCTCGCAACAGCGCGACATCAGCGTCTGGGACGCGGCGATCGCCAAGGTCAAAGTGATCTTCGAGCGCCTGAAAGAAGAAGACGGCATTCACCTGAAGCTGATCAACATGGGCGGCGGCTTCCCGGCCAACTACATCACCCGCACCAACAGCCTGGAAACCTACGCCGAAGAAATCATCCGTTTCCTCAAGGAAGATTTCGGTGACGAACTGCCGGAAATCATCCTGGAACCAGGCCGTTCGCTGATCGCCAACGCTGGCATCCTGGTCAGCGAAGTGGTGTTGGTTGCACGTAAATCCCGTACCGCCGTCGAGCGATGGGTGTACACGGATGTGGGCAAGTTTTCCGGCCTGATCGAAACCATGGACGAAGCCATCAAGTTCCCGATCTGGACCGAGAAGAAAGGCGAAGTGGAAGAAGTGGTCATCGCCGGCCCGACCTGCGACAGCGCCGACATCATGTACGAAAACTACAAGTACGGTTTGCCGCTGAACCTGGCGATCGGTGATCGTTTGTACTGGTTGTCGACCGGTGCTTACACCACCAGTTACAGCGCGGTTGAATTCAATGGCTTCCCGCCGTTGAAATCCTTCTACGTATAAGTGATCTCATGAAAAAAAGGTCCATGAAAACATGGACCTTTTTTTTATTTCCGCAGCCATTCCTCAAAATGGTTCATCATCGCCATGCACTCATTAGCGCCCTCCATAGTCGCACCCAACTTGAAATTCAACTCCCCGAGTTTGGACACTCGTTTTGCACTCAACAGTTCGTTGATTACACCATCCATACGTTGATATATTTCCTCGATAAACAACCCCATCTGCGAGCTCACAGAAGCGAACCCGTTAAATAACGCTGTAATATCGGCCTTATATTCCGGCGCCCTGACCGAAGCGTCCCTGGAAGAGTAAGCGATGTCCCAGACAGGTGTAGTGCTAGACTCGCGAAACAACTCTTGCGCAACAGTCGGTTGTGGATGGCAATGACAAGATCGATGGTCCATTGCCCGCGTGAATACCGATTTCAGTCCAAACGACTCGTTATGCAGCTCCCGGATCGTATATGTCAGTTGTCGTATCGCAGCTCTTAGCTCATAAAATCGAAGAGCCAATTCGTGAACCAGGTCCGGTACGTTCTGGGGCGGAAATAACTTCCAGGTCTGGGAATTGGATAAGCCGTACAACCTGAAATCCACTTGGTCAATTGGCTCGCTCCTGGAAGTTTGCTTAGTCACCTCTAAAGATTCGCGAGTGAAAGTCGCCAGATCTTCAACATAAGCGCTGCATAGAAGCCTGGCTTCTTCAGTACACCCCCAAAACTCTTGCAGATATCGCTCATTAAATCTGGCATTGTTCAGGCGCGAATCCTGGGCCAGAATCGCAAGTTGATGGCCGCTGTTTCTACGCCGCGCAAACACAACCGGTATACTGTTGAATGTCGGCTGCAGGGAACCAAGAAAATGGGTGTAACGATCTAACACACGCCGCCGCGCCGCGGTAAATTCATATGCAAGTATATTCATCTTTCATTTTAGAGGGGGGGGGGTGGGCGTACGGCCCACCTCCTCAACTCCTTATGGCTGCTGAATAGTCTTCATGTATTTAGCAACGTCTGCGATCCTGGCAATCGCGGTATCCGCTCGTTCCTCGACGGGCAGCGACTTATCTTGCTTGAATTCGAGGGAGAACTTTTCGAAGTCGGCAACCAGATTCGAAAATTCGTTCACATATGCCCAGCGCCCATCGTCCAACTCGTCCAGGGTCATTACCAATTCAATCTTCCCATCAATCTGGGCGATACCTTTGTTGTATTGTTGCAACTGCCCCCTCAGATCGCCAGCTTTCTCCTTAAGCCTGTTGTACGCCGCCAGCATGTTTAGATAATTAATGGCCTCCCCAATACCAGAAATCAATTTTTTAAGTGTATCAATAGCCAACAGTGCGATTTGAATCTGCGGTGGCGCCAAACCCAGTGCTTTCAGATTATCCAGCGATAACTGAGCTTCATCACCGATTTTTTCGACACCGGCTTTCCCGATCAAGTCAATCGCTTCGGACACGGACTTCATCTGCTCGTTCAGTTCAGCCAATTTTACTTCGGATTTACTTTTTAGCTCTTCCGTGAGTGCCCGATCCTGCTGGAGCGTATCAACCCATTTTTTCGAGGTAGCCCTGTCATAGGGGGCGCTAATACGTTTATGGATACTTTTAACATCCTCTGCTTGTGCGGACATTATGTTGAAAAGATTTTTGAGTTCCACTTCCATGTCCTCACGAACTTCGTCCACATCGTCCGGATACTCAAGCTCTGCTTGAAAGCCTTTCAGTCTTTTCTCCGCACGTCCCAAATTGAGACTACTTGTCTGGGCCTGGTTACGTATATCGAATGTTGTCTTGTTGATAGCAACCGCCAGATCATTCATTGCTCCGACAGTGCCAGGCAAGTAATCATACTGTTGCACAAGCATTTGTGCAGTGGTGTTCGTGCCTTGCAGCGCGGCATTGTGCCTACGCAAGTCTGCCATATTGAAAATCGGGTGTTCCGGATTATTAAACAGGGAATCCATGTCCATCTTGCTCCTAAAAATCAAACGACCGTTCTCATATTCTCTTTCCGCCTCATCGAACACGTCACGCAATTGATCCGAACTCACTTTAATTTGTTCCCAAGGATCAATGATACTGAGTATCTGATTTTTAAACCGCCTCAAAGAAGTCGCGTCCTTTAACCCATCGACCGCTTGAATGGAGGCGGCGATATATAAACTCAGCGCATTCCACACAAGCATAAGATTTTGAGTTGCAGCGTCAGCTTCGATCGTAACGGAGCTCAGGTTCTGAAGATCATCACGCACTCTATTCAAGGAGTTCAGCGTCTGGCTTTTACTGCCCATCTTTTCATTGGCGACTTGCTGTGCTTCCTTCAGTTTATTTCGTTCATTGCGTATCTTTCCAGCCTTGACACCCTGATAGATGCCAAGAATCAAACCACCGATATTGAGGGTCGCAGCCGCCTTGATCGCTTCCTGAACGAGTTGGTCATATTGTTTATTGAGCTCATCAATCTCTTTCGAGCGCTGGTCAATTTCATTTTGCAAATCCTGAACATCTTTCTGATACGTATTTCTGGAAACAAATTCCAATCGCAGTTTTATTTCCGGCAGCACTTTCGCGCGCAAATCGGTACCAAAACTATCCAGTTCTGCTTTTACCCTCTCGGCCTTTTCATTACACCACTTAACCTTCGCAAGCATGTCATTGAGGTAAGCCTTGATATCCGACACATCCCCTGAAGGCAACTCAAGATCGGGAAGATTCGGGAACGGGAGTTTCAGAAACTCCTCGGGTGTATCGATATTATGATCTTCCAGGTATTTCGATGCCTTGTGATCTTCATAGACCTCTACAATTGCCGCACCCGTTCTGATAATGCTGCCAGCGAAAACGTAAAGGTCGGTTCCTGTCAGCATTATCTCCTGGCGCAATGGCGACCAGCGCAGGGCATGATCATACGTCATTGTGAAAGTGCGTAGAAAATCCTTGGCGGCAAGTCCCGTGCCGCCAGTATCACCGGCGCCATAATTTAAATAGGCAACTACATCTGTTAGCCGAACGGGAAAAGAAAGCCCTAAGACCTCATACTTCCTCAGACTAATAATCTGCTCTTTGGTTAGCTGAATCCCGGGTTCTCGATTATATTCCTCACCCTCACCAAGCGATGCCTCCACAAACATTCTGGGCGCTTTTGCAGCGGCCTCGACTACCTTATCATCTATCTTGTACGCCACCTTAGACTCCTTGTCTTTTCAGACGTTAATATTATTTAAGTTTGCTCTCCATACTGACAAGTCGCTTCATACAACCCAATTGCAGATATCGAGAAACCAAACCTTATAGCACCTTGATAATTACTCACAAGCCTTCAAATATTAAAATTCAAGACAACTCATACACTGCCAACGGCAACACCCAATCAATAAATACTTTAAATACAAACACCGCCGACTCGCTGACCGAATAGACTTATATCGAATCAAGACCCAATCACTACAGCTACCACTTCGCCTCATGACATCACGCACACTCGACTAGTGCATTTAACTTAATCAAGCAATGCTCTTTATCACGCAACATCATTTTACGTTTAACACCGTATAACCTGTATAAATAACCCGTGATCGCTCACGGTTTTTTTATTTTTGCATCGATACCTCCCTTCCCCCCTTGATTCGTCAGAGGGATGAACTCACCGAGCAAGTCCGCAAGAAGCATGTACTCACGGGAATGTTGCAGACGCTGCATAACCGTCTGTACAGCGTAGACACTTACATTATCGGTGCTGTCAGCAGCACCGCCCTGCTGGAAACCTTGTGGATCACCATTTCCGAATACATCAACTCGTCAAAAAACAAAATTGATGGCATTCACGAA
Source organism: Pseudomonas sp. MDT1-17 (assembly GCF_054898105.1). Lineage (NCBI taxonomy): Bacteria > Pseudomonadati > Pseudomonadota > Gammaproteobacteria > Pseudomonadales > Pseudomonadaceae > Pseudomonas > Pseudomonas sp. MDT1-17. The sequence continues at coordinate 5,677,638 of NZ_JBUBVM010000001.1, forward strand.
TTCCTGTCGTTAAGAGTATTTGTTACGAGCCTGCGGGTTGTTCTCGAAGACTGGAAAAAAATCGATGCTAACGCAAAAGCCCTTACCCCTGCATTCGACTGACGCTACCATTCCTCTCTTTCGCGAAACCCTTCATAAATAAGGATACTTATGACAACTCTATTGTTTACCGCGCCTGATATGTCGCTGATTCGTGACAGCCGGGAAACTATCCGTTCTCACGCTATTATCGGCTCTGCAGACTTATATATTGAAGCGCTTAGAAATTAACTTCTTGAACTTAATACCGGGGTCACCAGCACGGACCAGGCAGTCTCCAAGGCATTAACTTCTGCCATCATCAGCCTGGATACCAAAGCGCTGCGTGATACGCTGGAAGCGCTGGTCGCACTGACAGAAGACGAAAATGCAGAGACTGAAAAAGCCATTCAATCTTATACAAAAATCGCCGACCAATTGATCACAATGCGCACAGAAACGCTGAATAAGTTACAGCGAAATTGAGCCCCCATCAGCAATAACAGATTCAAAATTGACGAACTGGTTGAAGCACAGGCAGTGCTCGCCGCGCAGCTTGACGTTGAAAAAGTACCCGTGGAAAAACTGCTCGGTGATGAAAAGTCACTGAACGAAGCGATCAGCCTGTTTGAAAGTCTCAGCATTATCGATCGCCTCAAACCGCTGCAATGAAGGCTGGCCTGTTGGTTGCGAACAAGTTTCTTGATGAGCAAACGAACTGATCAAATACCAAGACTTGATCAAAGCTCGGTAACCGCTCCATAAACCCCACATTCAAAGCCAGCAGTTGATCCCCGAAGCTGTACTCCGATTTCTCTCTGGAGCCAGCACGTCATGATGCGACCCGACGCTAAAGTCGAAAAAGTGTACCTCTATCCCAAGCCCGTGGACTTCCGAAAATCCATCGACGGCCTGGCCGCCTTGGTCGAGCTGGATATCAAGGTCGCGGTGTTCGACCCTGTGCTTTTCGTCTTTCTGAATCGCCACCGTAATCGACTGAAAATCCTTTACTGGGAGCGCAACGGCTTCTGCCTTTGGCTCAAGCGCCTGGAATCCGAGCGTTTTAAAACATCGCCCGACGCCAGCGACGAGGCCATCGTGCTGAGCGTCCAGGAATTGAACTGGTTGCTCGACGGTTTTGACCTGTGGCGCAATCGCCCTCATCAGGTTTTGACTCCAAGATTCGTCGCCTGACGGGTATAATCCGGGGCATGATTTCGATGCCCGAACACCTTCCTGATGACCCAGAACTTCTCAAGCAAATGCTGCTTGATGCGTTCGACGCGCTCGCTCGCCAGCAGGAAGTGGGTCAGGCTTACGAAACGCATATTGTTGACCTGAAAGAACAGATCAAATTGTTACGCGACCGTTTGTTCGGTCGTAAATCCGAGCAAACAGTCGAGCCCAACACGCCGCAACTGGCCTTATTCAACGAACCCGAAAGCGAACCAATGCCCGTCGTCGGCGATGCCGATGAGGAAGTCGTTGCTCCAGTTCCGCGCCGTGGCAAGCGCAAGCCACTGTCGGCTGATCAGCCGCGTATTGAAGTCATCCACGAACTGCCCGAACACGAACTGACCTGTGCCTGCGGTTGCCGCAAGCATGTGATCAGTGAAGAAACCAGCGAGCAGCTGGACATCGTGCCAATGCAGATTCGGGTGATCAAACACATCCGCAAAGTCTACGGTTGCCGCGGTTGTGAAACGGCTCCGGTCACCGCTGACAAGCCCGCTCAATTGATCGAAAAGAGCATGGCCAGTCCGAGCGTGTTGGCGATGCTGTTGACCACCAAGTATGTCGATGGCTTGCCGCTGCATCGTTTCGAGACGGTGTTGAGTCGACACGGTATCGATATCCCGCGTCAGACCCTCGCCCGCTGGATTATCCAGTGCGGGGAGCACTTGCAACCGCTGCTGAATCTGATGCGCGACCGGTTGCTGGAAAGCCCGGTCATTCACTGCGATGAAACCCGCGTCCAGGTACTTAAAGAGCCGGATCGAGACCCGACCAGCCAATCCTGGATGTGGGTGCAGGCCAGCGGGCCACCCGATCGAAAAGTCGTGCTGTTCGACTACACCTCCAGCCGTGCGCAGGACGTGCCGTTGCGCCTGCTGGAAGGTTATCGCGGCTATGTGATGACCGACGATTACGCGGGATATAACGCGTTGGCGTTGCAACCGGGCGTGGAACGTCTGGCGTGCATGGCCCATGCACGGCGCAAGTTCGTCGATGCGCAAAAAGTGCAGCCCAAGGGCAAGACGGGACGTGCCGATATCGCGCTGACGATGATCAACAAGCTGTACGGCATCGAGCGTGAACTCAAGGATGTCAGCGATAAGCAGCGTTTTATCGTTCGTCAGGAAAAGAGCCTGCCGATCCTGGCTCAGTTGAAAAGCTGGCTGGATAAAACGCAGTCGCAGGTGACGCCGCAAAGTGCGCTTGGCAAGGCCGTTAATTATCTGGCCAGCAACTGGAGCCGCCTGGAGCGCTACGTGGAGGCCGGATTTTTACCGATTGACAACAATCCGGCGGAGCGTGCAATAAAACCGTTTGTGATCGGGCGCAAGGCATGGCTGTTCAGCGATACGCCCAAAGGCGCGACTGCCAGCGCCCAGATCTACAGCCTGGTCGAAACCGCGAAGGTCAACGGCCAAGAGCCCTATACGTGGCTGCGCCACGTACTGGAGCGACTGCCGCATGCGCAGTCAGTAACCGACTATGAAGCATTGCTGCCGTGGAACTGCTCACCGGAAATGCCACGGTAAACGGGAAGCGCATCTGACGGTAGGTGTGCTTCATGGATCGCATACAAAGCTCGAACGACGCTGCGGGTCCGCCTCAACGCGCGCCAGGAACGCCTGGATTCACTGGTCGCACAGATGAATGACAACGACAAGAGAACCAAACAGTTGAACGACACCAAAAAGGTGATCGAACCCCGAAACACCTATGCGGATGAGACGAGAAGAATTGTCGATTCATTCTCGCTGCTCTTAGAGGCAATCACACTAGATGCGGAAAACGACGTCATCAAAAAGGGTCAGCAACTGGTAGCGCATGCGAAGTCTTTTACGCCCCCCCTTGAAAATCTCAAAGGTCAGTGGCTGCGCGGTTAATTCAGTTGATGAGCGAGTTGGGTCACCCGTTGCTGATAGTGCTGAGCCATTGCGCGAATCCCGGGGTGTGGAGCGTTGAGTAACGCTTCCCCGCTTACCCGCAGAAAGTTCTGGTTACCGTCGGCCAATGCCCGGCGTAACCAGGACATTGCTTCGTCAATCTGCCCTTCATCTGCCAACAGCGCCGCAAAACTGAATTGACCTCGAAAATCCCCGCCTTCGGCAGATCGTCGATACCAGAGTCGCGCCGCATGCGGGTCAGCGAGGCAAAACTCGCCTTCTTCCAGATACCGTCCCAGTAGGTTCATGGACTTCGCGTGGCCCAGTTCGGCTGCCTGTCGATACAGACCCAAAGCTTGCAGCTGACTCACCGCCACACCACGCCCAGTCGCCAGCAGATTGGCGAGGTTGTACATCGCCCAATCCAGCCCGGCTATTGCCGCGATTCGATAATGCCGCGCGGCAATCGAGGCGTCGGCGTTGCAACCCCAGCCATGTTCATGGCAACGACCGAGCATGTTGCGCGCCATCAGATGTCCACGCTGAGCGGCAATATCGAACCAGCGCAAGGCCAGCGGTTGATCCTGGGTGATGCCCTGCCCGTCCAGCAAAATCTGCCCGAGCAAGGCCTGAGCATCGAGAACACCTTCACGGGCAGCGATCAGAATCGCCTGAGCCGCCCGCGCCGGACTTTCGTCGAGCATCGCTTTGAGCCGATCACCGTCGAGGACTTCCTCACGGCGTAAACGAAAGTCCGACACTTACACCTCAACCCAGCGACGCAACAGGTTGTGGTAAGTGCCGGTGAGGCGAATCAGCGATGGGTGGTCAGGCATGTCCTGGGTCAACTGCTGGATCGCCCCGTCCATCTCGAACAGCAAGGCGCGCTGGCTGTCTTCGCGCACCAGACTTTGGGTCCAGAAAAATGAGGCGTATCGGGTGCCGCGGGTGACGGCGTTGACCTTGTGCAGGCTGGTGCCGGGGTACAAGACCATGTCGCCGGCGGGCAACTTCACCCGTTGGGTGCCGAAAGTGTCCTGGATTTCCAGCTCGCCGCCGTCGTAGTCGTCCGGCTCGCTGAAGAACAGCGTGGCCGACAAATCAGTGCGCACGCGCTCGATGCTGCCCTTGGGCTGACGCACGGCGTTGTCGATGTGAAAGTCGAAACTGCCGCCGGCCGTGTAACAGTTCAGCAACGGAGGGAAAACCTTGTGCGGTAACGCGGCTGACATGAACAGCGGATTTTTCCATAGCCGTTCAAGCATCGCCGCGCCGACTTCCTTGGCCAGCGGATGACCTTCGGGCAGTTGCAGATTGTGCTTGGCTTTGGCCGACTGATAGCCGGCGGTGATCTTGCCGTCAGCCCAATCCGCCTGCGTCAGGGCCTCGCGAATGCGCTGCACTTCTTCTTTCGCGAACACGCCGGGAATGTGCAGCAACATGGAAAGACACCTGAAGGCAAAGGGACGCCAATGGTATTGATTCTTATTGGCTCTGTAAAACCCCTGTGACGAACGAGACTGCAAAAACCGTAAGAGTAAATTGTAAAGAATGTAAATTCATCGCAAATAGTAACGTTTCGCAATTGATACAAATACGTGTTTACCCTATATTCCGCGGCCTCAAATCCTTGGGGAGGGGAATTCTCATGTCACGCCAACAACCACAATTACCGGTCAGTTCACGCGTTTGCTCGCGACTGCAATTGGCGTGGCGATCACTGCCGGCTCTGCGGGCCACATGGCTTTCGCGGCGGAAAAGACCAACGAAAAAGCGCCGAGCAACGTGATTTCCCTGGGCGCTACCGATATCACCGGCGACGCCCAGGACGAGACCTCCTACAAGACCGATACCTCGGCCAACAAGAAGTACACCGCGCCGCTGCGCGAAACGCCGAAAAGCGTCACGGTGATTCCGCAGCAAGTGATTCGCGACACGGGCGCCACCAGTCTCGTCGACGCGCTGCGTACCACCCCGGGTATCACGTTCGGTGCCGGTGAAGGCGGCAACCCGGCCGGCGATCGTCCGATCATTCGCGGCTTCAACGCAGAAAGCGACGTGTTTATCGACGGCATGCGCGACCCTGCATCCCAGAGCCGCGAGATCTTCAACATAGAATCGATCGAAGTCAGCAAGGGTCCGGGATCGGCCTTCACCGGCGCGGGTTCCACCGGTGGCAGCCTGAACCTGGTGAGCAAGACCGCCAAGCTGGGCAATGCCTACAACGGCGGCTTCACCTGGGGTTCGGACCAGACCAAGCGCACCACCCTCGATCTGAACCAGCAGATGACCGACACCTCGGCCTTCCGTCTGAACCTGATGAAGCATGAAGCCAACGTAGCCGGCCGTGATGCCGTAGACGTCAGCCGTTGGGGCGTGGCACCTTCCTTCGCGTTCGGCCTGGGTACCGACACCCGCCTGACCGTCGGCTACTACCATGTCGAAACCGACGACATGCCCGACTACGGCCTCCCGTTGACCTTGAGCCCCAACCGCAGCAAGTACAACGTCGACAAACCTGTGCATGTCGATCGCGACAACTTCTACGGCCTCACCGGTCGCGACTATCGCCAGACCAGCAACGACAGCGGCACCCTCAAGATCGAACACGATCTGAATGATGCCCTGACCGTCTCGAACAGCTTCCGCATGTCCCGTTCGACGCTCGACTACATCGTCACTAACCCGGACGACAGCAAGGGCAACGTGGCTCTTGGCAGCGTGTACCGTGGCGCGAAAAGCCGTAACTCGACCTCCAGCGGCTGGATCAACCAGACCGACCTGAGCGCAAAGTTCAACACCGGAGCCATCGAGCACAGCCTGGTCACCGGCCTTGAGTTTTCCTATCAAGACACCCACAACCGCCCGTACATCCTGACCTCGACCGCCAGCGGCACTCGGTGCAACCGCGCCCTGTTCAACTCCGGCGACTGCACCAGCCTGCAGAACCCGACGCCTGGGGATAACTGGAACGGCTCGATCACCGACAGCGCCGCGTTCACCGACACCGACACCAAAACCGCTGCGGCCTACGTGTTCGACACGCTGAAATTCAACGAACAATGGTCCCTGAACCTGGGCTTGCGTTATGACAACTACGAGGTCGAATCCAGCGGCTTCGCCAACGCTAGCAGCACAGCTCCAGCGGGCAGTTTCTCCCGTCAGAATACCAGCGACCTGGTGAACTACCAGATCGGCGTGGTCTACAACCCGTTGCCTAACGGCAGCATCTACGCGGCCTATTCCACCTCCAGCAACCCGGCTGGCGAAACCAGCGGCAACGGTGGTCTGGAACTGGCAGCGAACAACAGCCGTCTGGATCCAGAAAAGAACCGCAACTACGAGATCGGCACCAAGTGGGACTTCTTCGGTGACGATCTGTCGCTGACCGCCGCGCTGTTCCGTACCGAGAAAACCAACGCGCGGATCAACGATCCTGACGGCGGCACCACTCAAGTGCTGGACGGCGAACAGCAGGTCAATGGCCTGGAACTGAGCTACGCCGGCAAGCTGACCCGTAACTGGAGAGTCTTCGGCGGCTACACCTACATGGACAGCGAAGTGGTCAAAACCACCCTCGCCGCCGATGAAGGCAACCACATGCCAAGCACTCCACAGAACAACTTCACGTTCTGGTCGACCTACGACCTGGTACCGGACAAGTTGACCCTCGGCGCCGGTGCCACGTTCGTCGATTCGCAGTTCGGTAACGTCGCCAACTCGGTGGAGATCCCCTCCTACTGGCGCTACGACGCAATGGCCAGCTATCGCCTGACCAAGAACGTCGACCTGCAACTCAACGTACAGAACCTGACCGACAAGCGTTACTTCGACCAGATACTGCAGAACCACTACGCCCACGTGGCGGCGGGTCGTACCGCCCTGCTGAGCGCCAACTTCCACTTCTGATAGAAGTGTGAAGACCGAGGCCCCGTTCATCCAGGTGAACGGGGCTTTTGTGCGTAAAAAGAATGTTTCTCGACAACCCACGGCATAATGCGCGCCGTGATGATTATTTCCGAACGAACAAGGCGAGCGACGTGTTGAAGAAAACCCTGTTCCAGTTGCACTGGTTTTTCGGCATCAGCGCCGGACTGGTACTGGCCCTGATGGGCATCACCGGGGCGACGGTGTCGTTTCAGGATGAAATCCTGCGCGCGTTGAACCCTTCTGTGTTGCAGGTCGAGAAGCAAGTCGCTGGCGTCCTGCCGCCTGCCGAACTGGTGGAAAAAATCGAGGGTGCATCCGGCAAGAAAGTCGCGATGCTCTGGGTCGAGACCGACAGCGGCAACGCCGCGCGGGTGTCCTTTACCCCGCCACCGGGTGAGCGCCGTGGCGAGATGCGCTACTTCGATCCGTATACCGCCGAGTTCATGGGCGACGTCACTGGCCAGGACTTCTTTGGCCTGATGCTGCAGCTGCACCGTTTCCTCGCCATGGGCGATACCGGCCGGCAGATCACCGGCGCGTGCACGCTGATTCTGGTGTTCTTCTGCCTGTCCGGTCTGTACCTGCGCTGGCCACGTCAGTGGAAAAGCTGGCGCGCCTGGCTGACCCTCGACTGGAAGAAAAAAGGTCGCAGCTTCAACTGGGATTTGCACTCGGTGGCCGGCACCTGGTGCCTGGTGTTTTACCTTCTGGCGGCGCTGACCGGGTTGTCCTGGTCCTATGAGTGGTACAACAAGGGCCTGACCCGATTACTTTCCGACTCACCGCAGAACGAGCGTGTTCGGGGCGGTCGTGGCCCTGCACTGAGCGGCCCGGCACCCACCGCCGATTACGCTGCGATGTGGAGCAGCATCTACAGCGCTGCCGGTCCGGCACTGAGTGCCTACAACATCCGCATGCCGCCCGTGGCCGGGCAGCCGGCCACCGTGTTCTACCTGTTGAACAGCTCACCCCACGACCGCGCACAGAACCAGATCAGCCTCGATCCGGTGACCGGCATCGTCAAACGGCATGACCGCTACAGCGACAAGAGCCTCAAGGCGCAACTGCTGACCAGCATTTACGCGCTGCACGTCGGCAGTTACTTCGGCATTGTCGGGCGGATTATCCTGACAATTACCGCGCTGACGATGCCGCTGTTTTTCGTCACCGGTTGGTTGTTGTACCTCGATCGTCGACGCAAGAAAAAGCAGATCAAGGATACCCGCAAAGGCCTCGCGCAACCGGGTAGCGACGCTCCTGCATGGCTGATCGGCTTCGCCAGCCAGAGCGGGTTTGCCGAACAACTGGCGTGGCAGACCGCAGGACAATTGCAGGCAGCCGGATTGCCGGTGAAGGTTCAGCCGCTGGCGGATGTCAGCGAGCAGGATCTGCGTGATTCCGGCAATGCGCTGTTCGTGGTCAGTACCTTCGGCGACGGTGAAGCGCCGGACAGCGCCCGCAGGTTTGAGCGCAAAGTGCTGGGCCAGGCATTGAGCCTGGAAAGCCTGAACTACGCCGTGCTCGGCCTCGGTGATCGGCAGTATCAGCACTTCTGCGGATTCGCCCGACGCTTGCACACCTGGCTGGGCGAGCATGGCGGCAAGACCCTGTTCGCGCCGGTAGAAGTCGACAGCGGCGACCCTTACGCCTTGCGTCACTGGCAGCAGCAACTCGGCCTGCTGACCGGACAGACGCCCGTAGACACCTGGCAAGCGCCGAGCTACGACAACTGGACGCTGACCCGCCGCGAACGGCTCAACCCTGACAGTATCGGTTCGGGCGTGTACTTGCTCGGCCTCACCGCCCCGTCCACCAGCAGTTGGCTGGCCGGTGACCTGGTGGAAGTGTTGCCGCGCAATTGCCCGTGGGCAATCGAACATTTCCTCGATGGCCTGGGCATTGACGGTCGGGCCACTGTTACGCTCGACAGCCTGTCACAACCGCTGGAGCAAGCCCTCGCCAGTCGACAACTGCCCGAAAACAGAACCCATCTGGTCGGCCTGCACGCTCAGGCACTGGTGAATGCCTTGGTGCCCCTGGCCATGCGCGAATACTCCATCGCCTCGATCGCCGCCGACGGCATCCTCGAACTGATCGTGCGCCAGGAACTGCATCCCGATGGCAACCTGGGCGTCGGCTCCGGCTGGTTGACCGAACACGCTCCTGTGGGCGGCACCATCAGCTTGCGCGTAAGGCGCAACAGCGGTTTCCACCTGCCGGTCGAGCCGGTACCGATGATCCTGCTGGGCAACGGCACCGGCCTGGCCGGGCTGCGCAGTTTGCTCAAGGCGCGGATCGCCGATGGGCAGCAACGCCATTGGCTGTTGTTCGGCGAACGTCATCGGGAACATGACTACCTGTGCCGCGCCGAGCTGGAAGAGTGGCTGATTTCGGGGGATCTGGAGCGGTTGGACCTGGCGTTCTCGCGGGACCAGGCCGAGAAGGTTTATGTGCAGGATCGACTGCGTGAGTCGGCTGGGGAGTTGAAGACGTGGTTAGCGGACGGTGCCGTTATTTACATCTGCGGCAGTTTGCAGGGAATGGCTTCAGGCGTGGATCACGTGCTCAACGAACTACTCGGAATTGAAGAAGTCGACCGCCTGATCGAACAAGGCCGCTACCGCCGCGACGTCTACTGACCCACCCTTTATTAAATGTGGGAGCGGGCTTGCTCGCGAAAGCGGACTAACAGGCAACTCATTTGTTGAATGTTAGTCCGCTTTCGCGAGCAAGCCCGCTCCCACATTGATCGAAGTCAGCCTGCTATTTCATCTCAAACCGGCTGCAACTTCTGCTCAAACACCGCCACTCCATCCAGATCACGCAACACCACGCTCATCTCCCCCGTCTGCCCATCAATGTTCACCTCACCAAAAAACTGAAACCCTGCAAACGGTGAAGTGTTCTGCGCCGGAGGTGCCTTTTCGAACACCACTTCAGGACCAAAGGTTTTATCCAGCGGATTCGGTCCGTAGCTCCCCGCATTCAATGGCCCGGCGACAAACTCCCAGAACGGCTCGAAATCCTGAAACGCTGCGCGATCCGGGAGGTAGTGATGGGCCGCGCAGTAATGCACATCCGCTGTCAGGAAAACAAAATTGCGCACCTGTTGCGCCCGTAGAAAACCGAGCAGTTCGGCAATTTCCAGCTCACGCCCCTGAGCCGGTCCAGGGTCGCCGTTGGCCACCGCTTCCCAGCGCGCCACGCCAGGGCTGACTTCGCCGTCGGGTACGCCGAGACCAATCGGCATGTCAGCAGCGATGACTTTCCACTGGGCATTGGAGGCCTTCAATTCACGTTTCAGCCAGTCCAGTTGTTCACGGCCGAGGAACGGTTTAGCGGCACCCAGGTTGTCGTCATTGGCTTCGCGATAACTGCGCATGTCGAGCACAAACACATCAAGCATCGGACCATAACTGAGCTTGCGATAAATCCGCCCACCGCCATCGGCACTCTGCAACCGCATCGGTGCGTATTCGAGCCAGGCCTGACGCCCGCGACCGACCAGGCTGTGGATATCCTTACTCTTGTAGCGCTCATCCAACGTCTTGCCCGGCGACCAGTTGTTCACCACTTCATGATCGTCCCACTGCCAGATCTGCGGGACCTCGGCGTTGAAGCGGCGGATGTTTTCGTCCATCAGGTTGTAGCGGTAATTGCCGCGATATTCATCGAGGGTTTCCGCGACTTTGCTCTTGGCTTCAGTGGTGATATTGCGCCACACACGGCCGCTCTCTGTGGTGAGCTGCGCAGGTATGGGGCCGTCGGCGTAGATGGTGTCGCCGCTGTGGATAAAGAAGTCTGGAAGGCGCAAACGCATGGCTTCGTAGATGCGCATGCCGCCGATGTCCGGGTTGATGCCGAAGCCCTGGCCGACGGTGTCGCCGCTCCAGACGAAACGGATGTCGCGACGGGTTTGCGGCACGCTGCGCAGATGGCCGAACCAGGGTTCGCTGGCGACGCCGCTCTGGGCGTCTTCGAAGCGCACACGGTAGAAAATCGCCTGGTCGGCGGGCAGGCCAGTGAGTTCGACCCGTGCGGTGAAATCGGTATTGGAGACGGCCAATGGCGAGACAAAACGACGAGGATTATTGAACAGGCTGCGGGTGTCCCATTCCACCACCATCCGCGCCGGGCGATCGCAACGACTCCAGATCATCGCCCGGTCGCCCAGCACGTCGCCGGACTGCACGCCATCGGTGAGTTGCGGACGATCCTTGACCGAGGCGATCACCGCCGGCGCCAGGCCTGGCAACAACAGCCCGGCACCGACCGCTTGCATGACACGACGGCGGCCGAGGTCGAATTCGCTCATGGTGTTCTCCCTGAAAAGGAAAACTTAAGCATGTATGCATGACGTCCGTGTGAAAACGCAACCTCCTGTGGGAGCGAGCCTGCTCGCGAAGACGATTTAACATTCAACAAATGTGCTGACTGTCAGACCGCTTTCGCGAGCAGGCTCGCTCCCACAGTATCCGGCGGCTAGCCGGGCGGATCGAGATTATCCAGTACCCGGTTCACCGCCAGTTCTCCCAGCATGATCGACTGCTGAATCCCCAGCAGTGTGTTGCACTGAGATCCTTTCAGATACCTCGCGAAGTCACTCGCCATGACATTCGCTGAGGCCAGCGATTCGCAGGCGTATTCCAGCAACGTTTGGTTGTCGATTTCGGGGTCTATGAGGAAGATTGTGCTGGGCTTGCGTGGATTCTGGTTGAGTTTTTCTGGATCGATTGATTCGGATCGAGCGGCCGGGTCGTCGCCCGGCGGATTTGTAGTCGATTTAAACATTTCCTGGATACCAATATTAGGGCGGCCACTCTCGAGCTACTAAACAAGAGGTGGTAGCTGTACGCAGGTTAGTAGACCGGGAATCCAGGAAGCCGGCGCGCCCGAGAGCGCCCTACGCACAGCCACCATATGGTGCAGGGATGAATACCTGACTATCTGATGCGCTATACGCCCCGGAAAACCACGGGCTACTAAACCCGATCACTGATGGGCAGTGACGAGAACCAAGTTACAGACGGCCCCCAAGGCGCACAAGCCGGCGGATTCTGGCGCAGTTGTAGGCAACGGCGCAAGGCTGTGTAGCCTCCGGGACAACCGCATGTTGATGCAAAAAAAAGCAGCTCCCGGGACCAGTAGGAACAGGTTTGTCCACTGGTCGGCAATATAGGGAAAACGGAATATGGCATTTGGGAATAGCCCTACAGCCAGCACTTGAACTCCCCGCTAGGGGGATGTTTTTCATCGAAAGTATGGAAGCTTCTATATGTGAGGCTGTCCCCGCTGTAGCCCCCGCAAACCGACCCCAGACGACATACGGCGTCAAGATGCAGACATTCTCCGATATGAAAAAGGACTGGCTCGCGATGAAGTCCGACGGAACGAGCGCCCCTCGCAGCCAGAGGCGAAGCCCAATACCATGGGTTGCGTGTTCGCCAAAAGCTGCAACCTCCCAGACGGCGTAATTAATCACAACAACTCGACCGGGTTTGTCCCCGTCGAGAAACTGAGTGACTACGGGTTTTGGGCAGTGCTTGGCACCGGGGTCGCGATCACCGCCGAAGGGATTCCACTGAAACTGGTGGGTGCCTCGGCAACGGGCGGCGTCATTTCCCAACGTCTCGGCGGTTCTCTTGCACTGCGTCTACTAACAGGCTCAGCGGTTGTGGCGACTGGTGCAGCGGTCGGGACAGTTGCGGTGTTGATGCCGAACACCAGCATTTCGCCAGACAGTGCCTTTTACCAAAATGAGCAATACGCAATGCTGGATACGGGGCGAACCCGTGTCCGTATTAATGTAAAGGCATTGCCGGATGGCTCAGTCAACGCTTACGGCTTTTACACAGGCGGGAAAAAAGCCTGGGAGTTTGTCCCGGACCATTACCACGGATGCCCTGATGCCGATAATGGCTTGGCATAAAGAAGAGGATGCCATGGCAAGCCATCTACTATCCGCCGGGCAGGTTGCAGCCATTGAGAATCTCGCAATGATTGAACTTCCCAAGGAGCTAATGCTGTATCTCAGCAGCTACGAGTGTGCCTTGAATGGCGCGCAACTCAGGGTCTGGATTTAAAGAAAAATGAAACATGTCATAGAGGTCTTCGACAGACACAGTGAGGAGCTTCTCCTGAGTGTGGAAATACCCAATAGCCGTCACAAGGAACTAGCAAAACTAATGGATTGGCATACACCAGAGGATGAGTTTGACGGCTACGATCTTTCGCTAGAACAAGTGCGAACACTTGAAGGCTGCCGGCAGAACCCTGAGAGACGAGAATCACATCGTGCAGTTGGTGTGTATCGAATAACCCATTCCGACGTCATCAGTGATTTGCCAACACAGCAGATCCCTTGGGGGAGCGAGCCTGCTCGCGAAAGCGGCCTGACAGTCGATGTCTATGTCGAATGTCAGTCCGTCATCGCGAGCAAGCCCGCTCCCACAGGGTTGGGTGTCAGGCGCTGACGGGCTCTATTGCTATCTCAACGACTTCCGGTCGCTTGAGCAGCGCATACGCCACCGCCGTCAGCAGACTCCCGGCCACAATCGCCAGCAGATACAACAGCGCATGGTTGATCGCATTCGGGATCGCCAGCACGAACAACCCGCCGTGCGGCGCCATCAGTTTGCAGCCGAAGTACATCGACAGCGCACCGGTCAATGCACCACCGGCAATGCTCGCCGGAATCACCCGCAGCGGGTCTTTGGCGGCAAACGGAATCGCACCTTCGGAGATAAAGCACAGCCCCAGTACCAACGCGGCTTTACCGGCCTCGCGTTCAGTCTGGGCGAACTTGCGCCGGGCAATAAACGTGGCGATACCCAGGCCAATCGGCGGCACCATGCCGGCCGCCATGGTCGCAGCCATCGGTGCATAACTTTGCGATGCCAGCAGCCCCACCGAGAACGCATACGCGGCTTTGTTGATCGGCCCGCCCAGGTCGACGCACATCATCGCGCCCAGCAACACACCGAGCAGAATCGCGTTGGTGGTGCCCATGCTGTCGAGGAAGTGCGTAAGCCCTTCGAGCATCCCGGCCACCGGTTTGCCGACGATGTAAATCATCACCAGGCCGGTGAACAGACTCGCCAGCAACGGGATGATCAGAATCGGTTTCAGTGCCTCAAGACTTTGCGGCAAACGCGCATAACGATTGATCGCCTGCGCCGCGTAACCAGCGATGAAACCGGCAATGATCCCGCCGATAAACCCGGCGCCCAGGGTGCTTGCCAGCAGGCCGCCAATCATCCCCGGCGCCAGGCCCGGACGGTCAGCGATCGAGTAGGCGATGTAACCCGCCAACAGCGGCACCATCAGCTTGAACGCGGTCTCGCCGCCGATCTGCATCAGGGCAGCTGCGAGCGTGCCTTCCTCCTTGAAGGCCGTGATGCCGAACACGAACGACAAGGCGATCATCAGACCGCCCGCCACCACCATCGGCAGCATGAACGACACGCCGGTCAGCAGGTGTTTGTAGACACCACTTTTCTCTTGCCTGGCCGGGCCTTTGGCACCGCTGGAAGCGGTTTCTTGAGTGCCTTCGGTCAACGCTTTATTCAACGTCGCTTCGGCTTGTTTGAGGGCGATGCCAGTACCACAACGGTAAATCTTCTTGCCGGCGAAACGCTCGGTAGCGACTTCAATATCACAGGCCAGCAGCACTACGTCCGCATCGGCAATCGCTACGGCGCTCAACGGATTGCGCGCACCGACCGAGCCCTGGGTTTCCACTTGCAGGTCGTAGCCCAGGCGCTTGGCCGCTTGCTGCAAAGCTTCGGCGGCCATGAAGGTGTGAGCGACGCCGGTCGGGCATGCGGTAATCGCGACCAGACGCGGGGCGTTTTTTACGAGGGCGGCAGGCTCTGCCACGGCCTCGGGGGCGACATAAACATGAGCTTCTTCAGCACCGCGCCGTAGCACCGCTTCCACATCTTGCAGGGCTTGCGCCGGGGTGGTTTGGAACACCCGTTTGCCGACGAATCGCGACATATCCACAGGCGCGCTGGTCACCAGCAACACCCACTCGGCCGCCTCGATCGTGGCCGCCGACAATTGACGTTCAGGGTGCGCGGCATCGTTGACTTCGACACTGGTGCTCCACCCCTGACGCTGGGCCGCTGCATCGAGCAAACGGGCGCACAGCACGCTGGTGACCATGCCATTCGGGCAGGCAGTAACAATCGCTAACTTCATTACAAACCCTCTTATTGTTCTGTCAGGGTGCGCATGCGCACGCCCTGTTCGAGCCGCGCCAACTGCGTGGCGTCGCCAATGCCGAAACCGATCTGGGTGACCGCCATCGCAGCAATCGCCGTGGCAGTGCGCAAGGTCTGTTCAGGCGTGTCGGCGCTGAGCAAACCGTGGAGCATGCCGGCCAGTAATGAATCGCCTGCACCCACCGTGCTGACGACACTGACCTTGGGCGGCGTGGCATGCAGCGCCGAGCCGACACTGAACCAATTCACCCCGTCGGCACCGTGGGAGATCACCACGTGTTCGATGCCTTGAGAGTGCAGGCGGCTAGCCGCTTGCGCCTGGGCGGCCACCGAAACCACCTCGCAGCCCAGCACATCGGCCAGCTCTTCGGTGTTCGGTTTTATCAACCACGGACCGGCGTTGAGCGCTGCCCGCAAGGCTTCACCGCTGGTGTCCAGCGCCACTTTCAAACCGAGATTTTTCAACCGCACAATCAACGCCTGCAACCATTGCGGGCTGATGCCTTGAGGCAGGCTGCCGGCAACGACGACCGCGTCATACCCCGGCGCAATCTGGTCGAGGCGATTGAGCAATGCCTGCTGCGCGGCTTCACTCACCAAGGGCCCGGGACCGTTGATGTCGGTGATGCGCCCATCGCTTTCCGCCAGTTTGATGTTGCTGCGAGTCTCACCCGGAACACGGATGAACGCGTCGACAAACCCGCGTTTGGCAAACAGGGTTTCGAACGCTTGAAGGTTGTCCTCTCCGAGGAAACCGCTGACCGTGAGCTGATGCCCGAGGTCCGCCAGCACCTGTGCCACGTTCACGCCTTTACCGGCGGCGTGGGTGTGCATCTCGTCGCTACGGTTGACCTGACCCGGTGCAAGTACCGGCAACTGGACGGTGAGGTCCAGCGCCGGGTTGAGGGTCAGGGTTAGGATCTTGGCCATTACAGGGCCTCCACTAATGCGCGCACTTCGTTTGCGCTGCCCACGGCCAGGGCCTGCTGAGCAAGGATTTGGGCCTGGGCCAGGTTGAGTTCGCGAATCCGCGCCTTGACCTCGGCAATGCTGCGACCCGACACACTCAACTCATCCACACCGAGACCGACCAGCACCGGCACCGCCAGCGGATCGGCCGCCAGCTCGCCGCACACGCCGACCCACTTGCCGTTGGCATGCGCCGCACGCACGGTGATGTCGATCAGTTGCAGCACTGCCGGGTGCAAGCCATCAGCCTGGGCCGACAAGGTTGGATGACCACGGTCGATGGCCAGGGTGTATTGGGTCAGGTCATTGGTGCCGACACTGAAGAAGTCGACCTCTTTGGCCAGTACCGGAGCGAGCAATGCAGCCGACGGCACCTCGATCATGATCCCCAGTTGCAGGTCGGCAACCGGAATTTCCAGACGCAGACGTTCGGTCATGTCCCGAGCCTGGCGCCATTCATCGACGCTGCCGACCATAGGGAACATGATCCGCAGCGGGCGGTTGTCGGCAGCACGCAGCAAGGCACGCAACTGCGCTTCCATGATCTGCGGACGTTGCAGGGTCAGGCGAATACCGCGCACGCCGAGGAACGGGTTTTCTTCTTTGGCGATCGGCCAATACGGCAGCGGCTTGTCGCCACCGACATCGAGGGTGCGCACCACCAGCGGCCGACCGGCCAGACCATCGAGAACACGACGGTATTCGACTTCCTGGGTCGCCTCGTCCGGCGCTTGCGAGTGAGCCATGAAAATCAGTTCGGTGCGCAGCAGGCCAATGCCTTCGGCGCCCTGCTCGACCGCACTGGTGACACCCGCGCTTTCGCCGATGTTGGCGAACACTTCGACCGCATGACCGTCGGTGGTCAATGCCGGTTGATGGCGTTGTTCGGCGGCCGCTTTCAGACGTTGCTCGCGGGTGTCGCGCTCTTCGGTGGCGCGCTGCAAGGTCGCCGCGTCGGCGTCCACGTGCAGGCGGCCGCGTTGACCATCAATCAGCAATGGCGTGCCCGGCGCCAGCAGCAACACGGCCGGACCGGCGCCGACCAGTGCCGGAATCCCGAGGGCTCGCGCGACAATGGCGCTGTGGGCGGTGGCGCCGCCACGGGCGGTGAGGATGCCGGCGACGCGGGTCGGATCAAGGCGGGCGACATCGGACGGACCGACTTCATCCATCACCAGAATGTACGGTTGCTCAGGCTCGCTCGGGGTTTCGACGCCACTCAGCTGCGCCAATACCCGACGACCGATATCACGCAAGTCGGCCGCGCGCTCGGCGAGCAACGCGTCCTGCAGCGACTCCTGTTGTTTGGCCGCCGCTTCAATCACTGCCATCCACGCCGCTTCGGCACTTTCGCCTTGCTTGAGACGGGTATCGACTTCATCGGTCAATTCCGGGTCGTCGAGCATTTCCTGGTGCGTGATGAAAATCTCGCGAATGGCCTTGGACGTGCTGCGTTCGATCAGGCCTTCGATGTCGCGACGAACGTCCGCCAACGCCTGTTTGAGACGCTCGCGCTCGATCGCGGCAGACTCACCGCGCAGCGGGTAATCGATGGTTTGCAGCACTTGAATGTGCGCCGGGCCGATGGCGATGCCCGGTGCGGCGGCAATGGCCTGAACCAGACTGCCGGACGCTGGCGCGAGGATCACCTCGGCCACATCGGCAATCACTTCGCGCTGTTGACTCACGGCTGGCAGCGGTTCGACGTCTTCACCGAGGCCTTCTTCGATGGCCGCCAACAAGGCTGGCAAGGCATCGGCGGCGATGCTCGGTTCGGCGACAAATTCCAGCACCTGACCGCGACGGGCGCCGAGGCTGAGCAGTTTGCTCAAGCTCTTCACTGACACTGCGCTGTCCTGGCCATCGACGATGCGCACGCGAACTTCGCCTTCAAAACTTTTCGCCAGTTGCGCGAGGATCTTCGCCGGACGCGCGTGCAACCCGTGGGCGTTGGCCAGCGCGATGCGCGCGCTGGGCCAATCGGCCGGCAGTTCACCGCCAAGGACTTCGAGGACTTTACGGCTGCTGGTGGCGCGGCCCAATTCATGGCCACGACCTTCGATCAGCAGCGCACAAAGGCGTTCGAGCAAGGCCTGATGGGCTTCACCGAGGCTGGCCAGGCAGAACAGGCCACTGAGCGGCTGGCCGAGGTAGCGTATGGGTTTGTCCGGCGTGACGAAGGCCAGGCCCGGACGCTTGACCGTTTGCTCGCTGTGCAACCACCACAGGCCATCGCCCAGCGGCAGCGCTTCGACTTGTTGCAACACCGCAGAGAAACCGTTGCTCACACAGTCGGCCTGACGCAGCAAACGTGCACCACGCCAAACCAGTTCCTCGAAATCATCGGCGGATACACCGAGGCCGATCATCTGCGCATCCAGCGCCAGTTCTTGCGGTGCGCCTTGCAACAGTTTCAACAAGGCTTCGGCGGAACTGGCGCGGCGCAGCGCCTGGCCCAGGTCGGTTTCACCGAGGGCACGGGTCAGCAGCTGCAACAGGCGCAGGTGTTCGTCGGATTTGGCCGCAATACCAATTGCCAGGTAGACGATCTGACCGTCCCCCCAATCCACACCCTCGGGGAACTGCATCAGCCGCACGCCGGTGGAAAACACCTGATCGCGGGTTTCCGGCGTACCGTGGGGGATGGCAATACCTTGACCGAGAAAGGTCGAGCCCTGTACTTCGCGCGCCTGCAACCCGGCGAGATAACCCGCGTCCACCAGGCCATCGGCGACCAGATGCTGGGCCAGCAGGTGCAACGCTGCGGACTTATCCACAGCCGACTGGCCCATGGATATCTGCTCTATAGTGAGCTCGAGCATGCTTTCTCCTTTTTTGCGCCTTGTGACGCCAGGTATTGTTTTGAATGATTCAGCTTAGGCGCTTAGGCAAACCTTTTCAGGGGCAGTTTTGGCGGTTTCACGGCAGAACCGACAATGCAGCCTATAAGGTAGAAAACACGCTTGCTGAAACGTTTAATCTAGAATGATTGGCACGTTACTCGATAATGTCTCATCCTTGAAGTCCAATTGTCGGATGTGCTGCGACAATGGTCGTCTGCCTGAATCGGGTAGGATTGGCGAAAATGTCGGGCAAGCTCGAAAAAAACAAGGAAATCCCGGGTTGAAACTCAGTGATATCGCCCAGTTGGCCGGTGTGTCCGTTACCACCGCCAGCTATGTCATCAATGGCAAGGCAGAACAGCAACGTATCAGCAGTGCCACCGTCGAGCGCGTGCGCGCGGTCGTCGAACAACATGGCTTTACGCCCAATCCCCAGGCTGCCGGGCTGCGCAGTCGGCACACCCGCACCTTGGGTTTCATTCTGCCTGACCTGGAAAACCCCAGTTACGCACGAATCGCCAAACTGCTGGAACAAGGCGCCCGGGCTCGCGGCTATCAGTTGCTGATCGCCAGTTCCGACGATGCGCCGGACAGCGAACGGCAGTTGCTGCAACTGTTCCGGGCTCGACGCTGCGATGCGTTGATCGTTGCCAGTTGCCTGCCGGCCGGCGATGACAGCTATCGCCAATTGCAGGCCAAGGGCACCCCAATCATCGCGATCGACCGGGTCATGGAGCCTGAGCATTTCTGCTCGGTGATCAGCGATGACCGCGAGGCCAGCCTGCAACTGACCCGCAGTCTACTGGACCCGCTGCCCAAGCAGATCGCACTGATCGGCGCACGCCCCGAACTGAGCATCAGCCAGGAGCGGGCGGCAGGTTTTAAAGAAGCCTTGGTCGGATTCAAAGGCGAAGTGCTGATCGAGCACGGCGAGTCGTTCAGCCGTGAGTGCGGCAAGCAATTGATGGACGAATTGCTACAGCGTCTGGGCCATTTGCCGGATGCGCTGGTGACCACGTCCTACGTGCTGCTTCAAGGCGTGTTTGATGCCCTGCACGATGTCCCGCTGAAAACCCGCCCGCTGCGCCTCGGCACCTTCGGCGACACGCAGTTGCTGGATTTCCTGCCGCTGCCGGTCAATGCCATGGCCCAGCAGCATCAGCTCATCGCCGATAAAGCCCTGGAACTGGCCCTGGCCGCCATTGAACAATCGGATTACCAACCCGGCGTGCAGGCCATCGCGCGGACCTTCAAGCAGCGTATTCGCCAGGACTGAACCGTGGAGCTGATAGACAGCCACACTCATCTGGATTTTCCGGACTTCGACGAGGATCGCACGGCGTTGCTGGCCGAGAGCCGCACCCTCGGGGTGCGGCGGATGGTGGTGCTGGGGGTTTATCAGGGCAACTGGCAGCGTGTCTGGGATCTGGTGCAAAGCGATCCCGATCTGCATGCGGCGTTCGGTTTGCACCCGGTGTATCTGGATGCTCATCGCCCCGAGGACCTGACGGCACTCAGCGACTGGCTGACCCGTCTGGCTGGCCATCGGCAGTTGTGCGCCGTGGGCGAGATCGGTCTGGATTACTTCATCGAAACCCTCGATCGCGCGCGCCAGCAGGCGTTGTTCGACGCGCAGCTGCAACTGGCGGCGGACTTCAATCTGCCAGCGCTGATCCATGTGCGACGCAGCCATGCGGCGGTGATTGCCACGCTTAAACGGTTTCGCTTGAAACGCGCGGGGATTATTCATGCCTTCGCCGGCAGCAAAGAAGAAGCCCGCGAATACATCAAGCTCGGTTTCAAACTGGGCCTGGGCGGTGCCGCAACCTGGCCTCAAGCCCTGCGCATGCACCGTGTGCTTGCCGACTTGCCGCTTGAGTCGGTGGTACTGGAAACCGATTCTCCGGACATGGCGCCCGCCATGTTCCCCGGCCAACGCAACAGCCCGGCTCATTTGCCGGCGATCTGTTCTGCGTTGGCCGGGATCATGGCGATCAGCCCCGAGCAATTGGCCGCAGCCAGCACGGCCAACGCCTGTGAGCTGTTCAACTGGCGTTGATTACACCCGAAACGCGCTGATCAGCTGCTTGAGCTCCACCACCTGAGCCGACAACGCACGACTGGCATCTTCGGTCTGGTGCGCCCCTTCGGCGGTGCGTTCACCCGCGCGGTTGATCTCGACAATATTCTGGTCAATGTCGTGAGCCACTGCTGTCTGTTGCTCCACCGCGGCAGCGATTTGCTGGTTCTGATCGACGATCATGCCGACGGCGCCGAGGATGTTCTCCAGCGCTTGCTGAACCTTCTCCGACTGCCCCACGGTGCCGTTGGCCATCTGATGACTGGTACCCATCGCCTTCACCGCAGCGCCGACACCACTGTGCAGCTTGGCGATCATCTGCTCGATTTCTTCGGTCGATTGCTGGGTGCGCTTGGCCAATGTCCGGACCTCGTCCGCCACCACCGCAAAACCACGGCCCTGCTCACCGGCGCGAGCAGCTTCGATGGCCGCGTTGAGCGCCAGAAGGTTGGTCTGTTCGGCGATGCTCTTGATCACCTCCAGCACACGGCTGATGGACTGGCTGTCGCTGGCCAGTTGATTGATCACCAGCACCGACTGATCGATTTCAGTGGCAAGGGCGGCGATGCTGCCCTGCTGAGACTCCACCAGTCCGCGACCACTGATGGTCTCGTCGTTGACGCTATGGGCGCTGCTGACCGCTGCTGCGGCACTGCGGGCCACCTCAAGCGAGGTGGCCGACATCTGGTTCATGGCCGTGGCGACCTGTTCGATCTGAGTGCGCTGCCCCGCCACCGCCTGGTTGCTCTGGGCGGAAACGGTCTCCACCTGCCCGGCCTGGCGCTCGACCTCACTGACGGTCTGGCCGACCCGCTCGATCAAGTCATGGATTTTCTTCACGGTGCCGTTGAACACCTCGCCCAACTCGCCCAGTTCATCGCGACTGTTCGCGCTGAAGGTCTGCGTCATGTCACCCGCCGCCACCTTGTCCATCACTGCGCCAAGACGCTTGAGGGTGGTGCGGGTCGAGGCGTAGAAACCGCCGTAGAGGTAAAAAATCAACACAAACACCACCGACAACGCCACAGCCTGCAAGACCATGTGGGTGCGGTTCTGCTCCAGTCGCTGTTGTAACTGGATGCCGAGAAAACTCAGGGTAGCTTCGTTGAGTTGGTAGGTCTGGTCCATCAGGCCTGTGACCTGATCGTAAAAGCCCTGCCACGGCGTATCGAGCGTATCGGCCATCACGACCTGTTCTTCGAACAGTTCACTGGCCTTTTTCAACGACGCCTTGCTGCTATCGGCCTGAACAGCCAGGGTTTCCCGTGCTGCTTTGCTGGAACCCAGCGCGTCCTGCAACTTCAGGGCATATTCGGCCTGCAGTTTTTCGATCTGCGCCAACAACTCATCAAAACGGGTACTCGATGCCGAGTTGAGAAAGCCCTGCCCCAGCGAAAAAGAGCCCATCGCCCGGCCTTCACCCAGAATTTGGGTAACGGGCGGGGTGACATTGGTAATGAGTTCGCTCAGCTGGCGCATGTCGCTCTGGGTGTCGCGGCTGAGGCCAGCCTGACTGGCGATGATCTGGCTGAAAATCTGCGCATTGCCGAGCAGCTTGCCGATCATTCCGCTTTTACTTTGCAGGGAATTTTCCGCTTGCTGGACCTTGAACGCGGCGATCATTTCATCGCGCTTACTATCAAAAACGATGATCTGCTCGGGGTCAGTGGTCATCGCCGTCAGCCCTTGCAAACGGCTCAGCACACTTTGCCCCAGGCTGCTGATCTGCGACTCGACATTGCCGGCCTTACCGGATTGACCGAGCGTGACGTTGATCTGCACCAGATTGTTCAGGGTTTCCAGATCGCGCCGTAACGAAAGACTGCTGCCCAAAAGGTCGAGACTCTGCAGTTCGACCTGGGTGCCCTGGAATTCACGATAGGAATCGCGCACCAGATAGAAATTGGTTACCAGCATCGGCACAAGGAACAGCACGCTGATCAGGCTGAACTTCATGCCAAAGCTCAGGCGGTTCATCAGCGCGACAGCGGGATAGAGCAAGCTCTTCACTGGAGGTCTCCCTTTGATTTCTTATTTTTATTGGCAGGCGCGGGTCGACAGCAGATAGCCACTATTCGGCGCTAACTGTGTATAGCTTAAATCGGCGGGAGGTTTTGTAACTTAAGGTTAACGACACGGCGCACGCGGTCTTGTAATTGGATGGACTCGCCCAAGCCGAGGCGTCAATGCGCCACGGTGGCAGTCTAAACAGCCAACGACAGCGAGGGCGAGTCCATCCAATTACAGGATTGGTGTAATCAGGGAAGGACAGTCCACAACGCAAAACCGGCGTACCAGAGCACCGCCGCACGCAGCAACAGTTCCCAGATCCGGTCGAGGCTGTTGATGCCGTCAGGCCCGACCACCGGCGCTGGAATTTCACCGGCCACCAGTCCGACCTTCTCGATCAATTGGGCGGCGCTGATGTTCCAGTTCAGCAGTTCATGCAACATCACCCGGCTGACCGCGACAAAGTTGCCGACCAACGCAAAACTCGCCGCCAGCAGACGCACCGGCACCCAGTCGAACGCATGACGCAGTTGTGCGGCGCGTTCAACCACGGCCGGGTTCTGCCCGTGCTCTTCGGCCAGGGCCAGCAGTCGATAGCTCAGGGCTGCGACCGGACCCAGCAGGAAGTACCAGAAAATCACCGCGAAAAAGCTCTGATAAGCCTCCCACAGCAGATGCCCTTCGACCCGTTCCAGCAGTTGTTCGCCGCTATCGGCGCAAATACCCAGGTCGCGTTCCGCCACATGAGCGGCAGCTTGCAGGTCTTCCCGGCGCCAGGCATCGCGAAACGGCCCGAGACCGGCCAGCAGATCACCGCGGCCCAAACTGTAAATCACCACTAGCAGGTGCACCGGCAACGCCAGCAGACCGTAAGCCACCGGGTCCAGCACCAGCAGCAGCAAACCCAACAGTGCGACTGGCAACAAAACCAGGATCACCAAGATCAGCCACGGATTTTTCGCCAGACGCGGATTGACCTCAAGCTTGTTCAACTCGCGGACCCAACCGCCATCGCGCTGAACCCGATGGCGCAGGGCCGAGAACTTCTCGATCCAGACCGCCAACAGCAACACCAGAAAACTCATTGTTGTTCCTCTTTTGCCAGGGCAGCGCGATAGCGTGCCCAGTCGAACGCGGGTCCCGGGTCGGTTTTACGCCCGGGTGCGATGTCGCTGTGCCCGCAGATGCGCTGTGCGGTGATGGCCGTGAAGGCGCTTTGCAGCTGCCGGGTCAGGGTCGTCAATGCTTGATACTGAGCGTCGGTGAACGGCAGATCATCCGTGCCCTCTAGTTCGATGCCCACGGAAAAGTCGTTACAGGTTTCCCGCCCTTCGAAACTCGAAACGCCGGCATGCCAGGCACGCTCAAGACAAGAGACAAACTGAGTGACCGTGCCGTCACGTTCGATCAGAAAGTGCGCAGACACACGCAGGTCGGCGATCCCTTCAAAGTAGGGATGCTCCGTGACATCCAGGCAATTCTGGAAAAATTCCTGCACCTTGCCGGTGGCGAATTGCGCTGGCGGCAAACTGATGTTGTGGATCACCAGCAGGGAAATTTCGCCCGTGGGGCGCGCATTGAAGTTGGGCGAGGGGCATAAACGCACACCCTGGCACCAACCGCTCGCGGGGTCCAACTGCATACAGGTTCCTTCAACGACGATTGTGTTGGCGCCCAGTATGCCGTGATAGACCCTCGGGGCGCGATCACTTGCCGCGATTGAGGCGCCGCAGGTTACCGATCACTGACTCCAGCGCCCGGTCAAACAGCAAAGTGTCGTCCAGCGCTCGCACCGCGCCACAACGGAATTCCAGAGCCAGACCGGTGCGGTTGCGCTCCAGCACTTTCATTCCGGTACGATCGACGAAAATGTACTTGCCGGTGGCTTCGATGATCGCCGCGAGTTTGCAGCGTAAGGTGTTCTCGTCGCCTTCCTGAAACTCGACCCAGCACCCCAACCGCAACTGATCGACCTGAAGCAGGCCGGCATCGTCCTCCGGCAAACGCACTGACGTCGTATCGACCGGCCCTTCGTCGGCGGTTCGCAGGACGACTTCCTGCAGCACTTCGACCATGACCGGCGTATCGACAGACTGTTCAAGCTTTTGCCCTGGACGTTCGAACAGTTGAACGTGCAAGGCTTCCAGCTCACTGAAAAACTCGCTGGTGGCGAACGGATCGAATGCCGAACTGCTCAGCCCGTCGCGCAACGACTTGAGCAACCCCGGCACCAGCGTCAACAGGCGCAGGCTCGCATCGGACTCGGCATGGCGCTGTACGCTCCAGATCAAGTGCGCCATGGTCTGCACATCGGCGTGCCACTCGGCTGACTGATCGCCGTGCTTGAGGCACGTCAGCAGCAACACTTGGCTCCAGGCGTCCTGGACAAACACCACCACCCGTTGCGGCAATACTTTGCCCAACAAGGCCTGATTCAGCACCTGTTCGACGCGCTGGCGGGCCAGTTCAGTCCTGGCGCGGCCTTCTTCGGCGTCACGGGTACGTTGCTCAAGCAACTCACTGCGACGGCGCTCGTCGCTGGTGAAGGCGAGAAAATCCGCCAGCGATTCGGAAAAAACCGCCGGATCATCGACAAAATCATTCAGCAACCGTTGCACCACTTGCTCGATGCGCAGATACAGGCTGTCGCGCTCATGGTCATCGCACTCGCCCCACCCCATGGCTGCGGTGGCGATTTCGTTGAGCAGGCGCCGGGCGGGGTGACTGCTGCGGCTGAAAAAGCTCTTGTCGAGCACCGCCACTTTCAGCATCGGGATCTGCAAACGGGCGATCAATGCCTTGAGCGAATCCGGCAGGTTGCGGTCATCGAGGATGCATTCGAAGAGCATCGCGATCAGGTTGATCACGTCTTCATCAGCCACCCCGACCACGCGTGACTTGCCACTTTTGACGCTGACCCGGGTCAGCAGTTGTTCGAGCTGGTTTCGCAGATCGAAGTCTTCCCGGGCTGCCGGCGTCGGCACGTATTGCTGCAAGTGCGAGAGCAGGCGCAGCAGGTCGCGGGTGGAAATCGGCTGCGTCTGGGCACTGGCTTCAAGCGTCGGCGCGACACTGCCCCGCACGTGAAACAGCAATTGCTGCAACGCGGCGAAGACTTCCTGCACGCTGTCGTCGATCGGCGGAGCACCGGCGCGGGTGTTGGCCTGAGCGGGTTCAACACCGGCGCTGGCGGCCGCACGATCCGTGGCCCGCCGCGCAGGGGCAGGTTTGAGGTCGGGTAGAACACCGGTGGCGATCAGCAACTGATTGGCTTCGGCGTAGAGCTGACTGGCATCCCTGAGCACGTAGCGCTCGAACAGCTTGAGGATGATCAGCTTGACCTTGATCTCCACTCCCAGGTTGCGCCCGGCCTGCAAAAAGTACTCGCAGAGCATCGCCGGCCCCATGGGATTGAGCTGATCGAGCAGCTCCCTGCCCAGCAGTGCGCCGAGTCGGGCCGTCAGTTGGTCCAGGGCGAAGCCGTCGCGGTTCAGCACTTTGCTGACCATCGCCTCCACTGCCACGCTGCGCTCCATGTCGTCATTGGACAGCGCCGCCGCGGCGTCGAAGGCCAGCGCCTGGGACAAGGCAGACTGAGTGCTGTCGTACTGTGTGAGGCGGACAAAAGCCTCGAAGAATTGTTCGAGAACGCCGCGTTCGATGTTTTTGCGCTTGAGGCGCAAGTCGCGCATGGCTTCAAAGAAGAGGTTTTGATCGACGTCAGTGCGGGCCCGGTCGGCCATTTCGAACAGCGTGTCGTCGGCGTTATCGAACAGTTCCTGCAAACCATGCCTGAGCTGTTGAGCGGCCTTGTCGCGAACCTGAAGCAGAATCACAGGCAGGCGGGCGAGCGGCGAGGGAGTCGCCTGATCGGTAGCCACCTTGTGCAAAGGCACTACATTCCCGTCGTTGTGCATTCAGGCCTCCTGAAACGGTGAGTCTTCGAATAGTCGTCAATTCAAATCCACGTCAAAGCCATGACGTCAAAAGCAAGGCGGATTATCTTGCAAAAGATGTCCCTTGTACCAGCAGACTCTGCGTGTCCTATTGAAATAGACGCTTACGGAGGGCGTTGACTTAGTGCCGATTGCTCAAGCGAATCGACCAAATGCAGGTTTCAGAGCGATGGGAACGCGTCGATGCCTTGGGTTGCCCGGCACCATGGCCCTATAATCGGGCCACTTTGTTTGTGGAGTCCGTTATGCCGAATCTACGTCTCGCCGATTTGACCGCCGAAATCGAAGCCAACGTGCGCCGTGCGTTGCTCGAAGACATTGGCAGCGGCGACATCACCGCTCAGTTGATCCCCACCGAACGCCTGGCCAAAGCCACCATCATTACCCGTGACGCTGCCGTCATCTGCGGCACAGCCTGGGTTGACGCGGTGTTTCGGCAGCTGGACCCACGTGTGGCGGTGCACTGGCAGGTGCGCGATGGCGAGCGGGTGAAACCTGATCAAGTGCTGTTCCACCTCGAAGGCCCGGCGCGCTCGCTGCTGACGGGCGAACGCTGTGCACTGAACTTCCTGCAGTTGCTTTCTGGCGTGGCCACACGCGCGCAGTACCTGGCGGATTTCGTTGCCGAGACTCAGGTGAAGTTGCTCGACACCCGTAAAACCTTGCCGGGGCTGCGTCTGGCGCAGAAGTACGCCGTGACCTGCGGCGGTTGCCACAACCACCGCATCGGTCTGTACGACGCGTTCCTGATCAAGGAAAACCATATTGCGGCCTGCGGTGGCATCCCGGAGGCCATCAACGCTGCGCACAAGATTGCCCCGGGCAAACCGGTGGAGATCGAAGTGGAAAGCCTGGAGGAGCTGAAGGAAGCCCTGGCGGCAGGTGCCGACATCATCATGCTCGACGAGTTGAGCCTGGATGACATGCGCGAAGCCGTGCGCCTGAACGCAGGCAAGGCAAAACTGGAGGCCAGTGGCGGTATCAACGAAAACACGCTGCTACCGATCGCCGTAACCGGGGTGGATTACATCTCGATTGGTGCGATGACCAAGGATGTGAAGGCTGTCGATCTGTCGATGCGCCTGAGCCTTTGATAACGCCTGTGTGAATGAAAAACGCCAGCCTCGTGAGGCTGGCGTTTTTATCAGACCACCAGATTATTCATCTCGCAGTACTCTTCCCACTCGACGCCCAACACTTCGGCAGCCTCCTTGTGCAGAACAAGGCGCGCCGCCTCGAACTCTTCAGGGGGTGAGGTGTACTTGAGCGTCAGCTCCCACGGCTGCAAGCCCTGAGCTTCTGCCTCATCTTCGAACGCCCACTGGATCTGGTCTTTCTGATCGTCGGCGGGCAAGTCCTTGATCTCATCGGCTAGCTGGGGTGATTCCAGCAAGTACTTCTTCAGCGCTTCTTCGTGTCTGGCTTCTTGGGTCAATTCTTTAACGGTCATGGCGTTCTCTTTGATCTGGGGAATGGAAGATGGATCTGGATCATCAAGGATCTCTCTGACGCAAAAAAACCGTTTGAAACCCGGATTATCTGGCCTTCAGAACCATTCGGGATCATCTGAAAACAACGTGTCGCTGGTGCCCGAGACAGGAATCGAACCTGCGACCTTCGCGTTACGAGTGCGCTGCTCTACCAACTGAGCTACACGGGCAGTGGGCTAAACCTAGCACTGACTTTGGGGTCAGGCAACTTCATGACTCGTCTCATTTTTTTGCAGGCAAAAAAATACCCCGCAGCTTTCACTGCAGGGCATTTTTTACAACGTTGAAGCGGTCAGGCGTGCGGGGTGATTAAACGCCCGAAGCCTTGGCTGCTGCTACGTCTTTGATGGACAGCTTGATACGGCCGCGGTTGTCCACGTCCAGTACCAGCACTTCCACTTCCTGGCCTTCTTTCAGGATGTCGGTCACTTTCTCAACGCGAGCGTCGCTCAGCATCGAGATGTGAACCAGACCGTCCTTGCCAGGCAGGATGTTGACGAATGCGCCGAAGTCGACGATGCGCTCAACCTTACCAACGTAGATCTTGCCGATTTCAGCTTCTGCGGTGATGCCCAGAACGCGCTGACGTGCCGCTTCAGCCGCTTCCTTGGTTTCGCCGAAGATCTTGATCGAGCCGTCGTCTTCGATGTCGATCGAAGCCTTGGTCTCTTCACAGATCGCACGAATGGTCGCGCCGCCTTTACCGATAACATCACGGATTTTGTCGGTGTCGATTTTCATCGCGATCATGGTCGGAGCGTTTTCCGACAGTTCGGTACGCGACTGGCCAATGATCTGGTTCATCTGACCGAGGATGTTCTGGCGCGCTTCCAGGGCTTGGCCCAGAGCGATTTCCATGATTTCTTCGGTGATGCCTTTGATCTTGATGTCCATCTGCAGCGCGGTCACACCTTTGGCGGTACCGGCTACTTTGAAATCCATGTCGCCCAGGTGGTCTTCGTCACCCAGGATGTCGGTCAGGATGGCGAATTTCTCGCCTTCTTTAACCAGACCCATGGCGATACCGGCAACCGGTGCCTTCATCGGAACGCCGGCATCCATCAGCGCCAGGGAAGCGCCGCAGACCGAAGCCATGGAGCTCGAACCGTTGGACTCGGTGATTTCCGACACAACACGGATGGTGTACGGGAACACGTCGGCAGCAGGCAGCATGGCCTGAATCGAACGACGGGCCAGACGGCCGTGACCGATTTCGCGACGACCAGCGCCACCCATGCGACCACACTCACCTACCGAGAACGGAGGGAAGTTGTAGTGCAGCATGAACGGGTCTTTTTTCTCGCCTTCCAGGGTGTCCAGCAGCTGTGCGTCACGGGCGGTGCCCAGCGTTGCAACAACCAGAGCCTGGGTTTCGCCACGGGTGAACAGTGCCGAACCGTGGGTCTTAGGCAGAACACCGACTTCGATGTTCAAAGGACGTACAGTCTTGGTGTCGCGGCCGTCGATACGTGGCTTGCCGTTTACGATGTTTTCGCGAACGGTGCGGTATTCGATTTCGCCGAAAGCTGCTTTGACTTCGCTGGAAGAAGGCTGGCCTTCTTCACCGGACAGTTTGGCAACAACCTGGTCCTTCAGCTCACCCAGGCGAGCGTAACGGTCGGCCTTGATGGTGATGGTGTAAGCCTGGGAGATCGCGTCGCCGAACTCGGCACGGATAGCGCCCAGCAGAGCGGTAGCTTCTGGTTGTGGAGCCCAGGCCCAGGTTGGCTTGGCAGCTTCGGCAGCCAGTTCTTTAACGGCATTGATCACAACCTGGAATTCGTCTTGAGCAAACAGTACCGCGCCCAGCATCTGGTCTTCGGTCAGCTCTTTGGCTTCCGATTCAACCATCAGAACGGCATCCGAAGTACCGGCAACGACCATGTCCAGGCTCGAAGCTTTCAGTTGTTCGTAAGTCGGGTTCAGCAGGTAGCCGGTGCTTTCGTGGAACGCAACGCGGGCAGCGCCGATCGGGCCATCGAAAGGAATGCCGGAGATGGCCAGCGCAGCCGAGGTACCGATCATCGCAGCGATGTCCGGATCGGTCTTCTTGCTGGTGGAAACGACGGTGCAGACAACCTGCACTTCGTTCATGAAGCCTTCTGGGAACAGCGGACGGATCGGACGGTCGATCAGTCGGGAAGTCAGGGTTTCTTTCTCGGAAGGACGGCCTTCACGCTTGAAGAAACCGCCAGGGATCTTACCGGCAGCGTAAGTCTTTTCCTGGTAGTGAACGGACAGAGGGAAGAAGCCCTTGCCTGGATCGGCTTGCTTGGCGCCGACCACAGTCACCAACACGCTGACGTCGTCGTCAACGGTGACCAATACTGCGCCGGAGGCCTGACGGGCGATACGGCCAGTCTCGAGGGTAACGGTCGACTGACCGAACTGGAATTTTTTGATTACCGGGTTCACGGTGTCCTACCTTCTTTTGTGGCTCTTGGGGAACTTGTCTTCTTGCGAAATTCTTGGGCAATGTCGGGAGTCGACCCAACGCCTGTCCAGGGTAAAACGTGTATCCAGATAAAACTTGAGGCTGGGAGCCTGCCATGCGCCAGCGGGAAACCCACTGACGTACGACAGACAACCAACCTCTAGCGCAATCGCTGATTAGCGACGCAGACCCAGGCGACCGATCAGAGCGCTGTAACGGCTCACGTCTTTGCCTTTCAGGTAGTCCAGCAGCTTACGACGCTGGTTTACCATGCGGATCAGACCACGACGGGAGTGGTGATCTTTACCGTTGATCTTGAAGTGACCTTGCAGTTTGTTGATGTTGTGGGTCAGCAGTGCAACTTGCACTTCTGGCGAACCAGTGTCACCAACAGCTTGCTGGTAGTCAGCTACGATTTGAGCTTTTTCTTGAACGTCGAGAGCCATGAGGCAATCCTTTTATCAGGAAACTGTTTCAAAGAAACAGCTTCAACAGGCCAGGGACAAATCCCTGTATCTATAAAATGAGGAAGTGACCGTGCCTGTTAACAGCCACCCTCGTCCGGTCATTCTGACCGAATCAGTCGACGCGGCGCGATGCGCCCGTCTTCGCTCACTTCACCGATACCGATGAAGCGACCGTTGTGATCCTGTACCCGTACCATGCCGAACTTCGGTGCATCCGGGGCCCGTACCGGTTGGCCGTTTAGCCAGTAGAACGAGCTGTGCTCCGAGAACTGCAGCAGCGGCCAATCGAGCAGGCCGCTGTCCGATGGCATCAGGAAGCGATCGACCGCTTCGTTGCCGCCTTCGGCATGTACCGCTTCCAACTCTTCAAGCGTGACCGTCTGAGCCAGCGTAAAAGGCCCGGCCTGGGTACGTCGCAATTGAGCAACGTAAGCGCCACAACCGAGTTGCTCACCAATATCTTCCACCAGGGTGCGGATATAGGTGCCTTTGCTGCAATCCACCGCAAGCCGCGCAGTATCACCCTCAAAGGCCAGCAATTCCAAGCGCGCAATAGTAACAGAACGCGGTTCGCGCTCCACTACTTCGCCTGCACGGGCCAGCTTGTACAGCGGCTGGCCATCACGCTTGAGCGCCGAGTACATCGGCGGTATCTGACTGATTTGCCCACGAAAACCCGGAAGCACAGCTTCGACATCGGCGCGACCAACGGTCACCGGACGTTCCTGCAAAACTTCACCTTCGGCATCGGCCGTGGTGGTGGTCTTGCCCAGTTGCGCCAGGGTTTCATAAGCCTTGTCGGAATCGAGCAGGTATTGCGAAAACTTGGTGGCCTCACCGAAGCACAACGGCAGCACGCCGGTGGCCAGCGGATCGAGACTGCCGGTGTGACCGGCCTTCTCGGCGTTCAGCAACCAGCGAACCTTCTGCAATGCCGCGTTGGAGGTGAACCCCAGCGGCTTGTCGAGCAGGATGATGCCGCTGACGTTACGACGGATACGTTTGACCTGAGCCACCGATTACTCCTTGGCGTCTTCGGCTTCAGCCGCTACCGGGTGCTGATTGTCTTCAGCCACCGCGCGCTCGATCAGGGCCGACAGGTGCGCGCCACGCACGACGCTTTCGTCGTAGTGGAAGTGCAACTGTGGAACGCTGCGCAACTTCATTTCGCGAGCCAACTGCATACGCAGGAAGCCGGCGGCGGAGTTGAGCACCTTGATGCTTTGCGCGATGTCTTCGGCGTTGTCCTGACCCATCACGGTGATGAAGATCTTGGCGTGACCGACGTCACGGCTGACTTCAACAGCGGTAATGGTGACCAGGCCTACGCGCGGGTCTTTGACTTCACGACGGATCAGCTGTGCCAGCTCACGCTGCATCTGATCGCCGATACGTTGGGTACGGCTGTATTCTTTTGCCATGTCTTGTTACCTGTTACTGCCTCACGGTGAAACCCGTGGGGTCTGAAAGCGGCAAACGCCCGGCCTGACAAAAGCCAGACCGGGCGTTGCGTTTAGAGTCCTGACGCCGTGCCGCGCACTTGCATGCGGCGGCTCGCCGTGGCCCTTGAAGTGCGCGAGTTAGAGGCTGCGAGCAACCTGAACCTTCTCGTAGACTTCGATCTTGTCGCCAGCTTTGACGTCGTTGTAGCTCTTCACGCCAATACCGCATTCCATGCCGGCACGTACTTCGGAAGCGTCATCCTTGAAGCGGCGCAGGGATTCCAGCTCGCCTTCGAAGATAACGATGTCTTCACGCAGTACACGGATTGGACGGTTACGGTGAACAACACCTTCGATAACCATGCAACCGGCGATCGCGCCAAACTTCGGCGAACGGAACACGTCACGCACTTCCGCAGTACCCAGGATGTTCTCGCGAACATCGCTGCCCAGCATACCGGTGAGGGCTTTCTTGACGTCTTCGATGATGTCGTAGATCACGTTGTAGTAACGCATATCCAGACCTTCCTGCTCGACGATCTTGCGAGCGCCAGCATCGGCACGCACGTTAAAGCCAAACAGTACAGCGCTGGAGGCCAGTGCCAGGTTAGCGTCGGACTCGGTGATACCACCGACACCGCCACCGACAACACGCACTTGCACTTCGTCGTTACCCAGGCCGTTCAAGGCACCGTTCAACGCTTCCAGCGAACCACGGACATCGGATTTGAGGACGATGTTAAGCGTCTTCTTCTCTGCCTGGCCCATGTTCTCGAAGATGTTTTCCAGCTTGCCGGCGTGAGCGCGAGCCAGTTTGACTTCGCGGAACTTGCCTTGACGGAACAGAGCCACTTCACGGGCTTTCTTCTCGTCCGACAGCACGCTCATCTCGTCGCCAGCGTCCGGGGTACCGTCCAGGCCGAGGATCTCGACAGGGATGGAAGGACCCGCTTCCTTGATTGGCTTGCCGTTCTCGTCGAGCATGGCACGTACACGGCCATAGTTCGAACCGACCAGCACCATGTCGCCTTGGCGCAGGGTACCGTCTTGAACCAGAACGGTAGCAACCGGACCACGACCTTTGTCGAGACGCGATTCAACCACGACGCCTCGGCCAGGAGCCGAAGGAGTCGCTTTCAGTTCCAGAACTTCAGCTTGCAGCAGAACAGCTTCGAGCAACTCGTCCACACCAGTACCGACTTTCGCCGAAACCGATACGAACGGGGTGTCGCCGCCCCACTCTTCCGACGTCACGCCGTGAACCGACAGTTCGCTACGGATGCGATCGAGATCAGCGCCCGGCTTGTCGATTTTGTTCACTGCAACAACCAGCGGAACACCGGCAGCCTTGGCGTGCTGGACCGCTTCAATGGTCTGCGGCATTACGCCGTCGTCCGCTGCAACGACCAGGATCACGATGTCAGTCGCCTTGGCACCACGGGCACGCATTGCGGTAAACGCGGCGTGACCCGGGGTATCGAGGAATGTGACCATGCCGCGATCAGTTTCAACGTGGTACGCACCGATGTGCTGGGTGATACCGCCGGCTTCGCCAGCAGCTACCTTGGCACGACGGATGTAGTCGAGCAGCGAAGTTTTACCGTGGTCAACGTGGCCCATTACGGTCACAACTGGCGCACGGGAGAACGTCTCACCTTCAAACTTCAGGGACTCAGCCAGGGAGTCTTCCAGGGCGGTGTCGCTGACCAGGGTCACTTTGTGGCCCAGTTCTTCGGCTACCAGTTGAGCAGTTTCCTGATCAAGCACCTGGTTGATGGTCGCTGGAGTACCCAGTTTGAACATGAACTTGATGATTTCAGCAGCCTTGACCGACATCTGATTGGCGAGATCGCCAACAGTGATGGTCTCGCCGATCTGCACATCACGCACGACAGGGCCGGTAGGGCTCTGGAAACCGTGGGCGTTGCGCTTCTTCAGCTTGGCCTTGCCGCGACCACCACGACGGAAACCATCGCTTTCTTCGTCGGTAGTACGTGGAGCAACGCGTGGAGCAGGCGCTTTTTCCTTGACCGAAGCACGATGCGGAGCGTTTTTGCGCTCACCATCACCACTGCCACGACGACTGTTATCGTCGGCACGTGGCTTGTCCGGACGGCGCTGTTCGTTCTGCTTGTTGCGAACGTCAGCAGACGGCGCTGGTGCAGCGGCCACAACCGGTGCGCTTTCGCGTACTGGCTCAGCAACTGCAGCAGGTGCTGCAACGGCGTCGTTAGTAGCGGTTTGCGCAGCAGCAGGCTGGCGACGCGCTTCTTCTTCAGTGCGACGCTTGGCTTCTTCTTCAGCCTTCTGACGTGCAGCATTGTCTACTGCGCGACGTTCTTCCAGTTCGCGTTTGCGCTCGGCTTCGATTTCTTCCGGGCTGCGCTGTACGAAGACTTTCTTCTTGCGTACTTCAACGCTGATGCTTTTGCTGCCAGCAACACGCAGGGTGCTGGTGGTTTTGCGCTGCAATGTAATCTTGCGCGGTTCTTCCACTTTCGCCTTGTGGCTGCTCTTCAAGTGAGTCAGCAAAGACTGCTTCTCACTATCGCTCACACCTTCATCGGCGGCGGTGTGCGGCAGACCTGCCTCACGCATCTGCTGCAACAGGCGCTCTACCGGTGTTTTGACCTCATCGGCCAGTTGTTTCACCGTGACTTGCGTCATGCACTTCTCTCCTCAGGCCGCGCCTAATTACTCGAACCAGTGGGCTCGGGCGGCCATGATCAACTTGCCGGCACGATCATCGTCAATGCCGTCGATGTCGAGCAGATCGTCAATAGACTGCTCGGCCAGGTCTTCGCGGGTAATTACGCCGCGCACCGCCAGTTCCATCGCCAAATCCTTGTCCATACCCTCAAGCGAGAGCAGGTCTTCGGCCGGATGGGCGTCTGCCAGCTTTTCCTCAGTAGCGATGGCTTTGGTCAACAAACGATCCTTGGCGCGAGCGCGAAGCTCGTTGACGGTTTCTTCGTCAAAGCCGTCGATGTTGAGCATTTCTTCCAACGGTACGTAGGCAATCTCTTCCAGGCTGGTGAAGCCTTCATCTACCAGCACCTGTGCCAGGTCTTCGTCGACTTCCAGCTCGTCGATGAAGTTGCGCAGGATGTCGCCGGTTTCTGCTTGCTGCTTAGCCTGGATGTCCGATTCGGTCATCACGTTCAGGGTCCAGCCAGTCAACTGGCTAGCCAGACGCACGTTCTGACCTCCGCGACCGATGGCCTGAGCCAGATTGTCTGCGCCAACGGCGATGTCCATTGCATGGGCATCTTCGTCAACGATAATTGCCGCCACTTCAGCCGGCGACATTGCATTGATCACGAACTGAGCCGGGTTATCGTCCCACAGGACGATGTCCACACGTTCGCCACCCAACTCACCCGACACTGCCTGGACGCGCGAACCGCGCATACCGATGCAAGCGCCTTGCGGGTCGATGCGTTTGTCCTTGGAGCGGACCGCGATCTTGGCACGCGAACCCGGGTCACGGGACGCTGCCATTACTTCGATCAAGCCTTCAGCGATTTCCGGCACTTCGATGCGGAACAATTCGATCAGCATTTCCGGCGCGGTACGCGACAGGATCAACTGCGGGCCGCGGTTCTCGGTGCGGATTTCCTTGAGCAGCGCACGCAGACGCACGCCAACACGGAAGGTTTCGCGAGAGATGATGTCTTCGCGAGCCAGCAACGCTTCAGCGTTGTTGCCCAGGTCGACGATCACATTGTCGCGGGTCACTTTCTTCACGGTGCCGGAGATGATTTCCCCCAGGCGTTCGCGATAGGCGTCAACGACTTGAGCACGCTCGGCTTCGCGAACTTTCTGCACGATGACTTGCTTGGCAGTCTGTGCAGCGATGCGGCCGAACTCAATGGATTCGATCTTTTCTTCGACTACATCACCGACCTGAGCACCCGGATGCGTTTCGGCAACCTTGCTCGGCCAGGTTTCGATGGCCGGATCGTCCAGGTCTGCTTCTTCGACGACCGTCCAGCGACGGAATGTCTCGTAAGCACCCGTGTGGCGATTGATTTCCACACGCAGATCGACTTCGTCCTCGAACCGCTTTTTGGTAGCAGTGGCCAGGGCCAGCTCCAGCGCTTCAAAAATTACGTTTGCCGGTACGCCCTTTTCATTGGATACCGACTCAACAACCAGCAGTACTTCTTTGCTCATCGTACGCCTCGCCTTTCGCAAGCCATTGGATCCGCGGGATCCGCGTCTCAGTCAAAACTGGGAATAATGTTGGCCTTGTCGATCATATCGATCGGCAACAGGAACTCATGGTCTTCTACCTGCACCACGACGTCCTGCTCTTCTACACCGCGCAGAAGGCCCTGAAAGTTGCGTCGGCCTTCAAAAGGCGAGCGCAGCTTGATCTTCACTTGTTCACCGGCAAATTTTGCAAACTGCTCAATAGTGAACAGTGGGCGTTCCATGCCAGGCGAGGAAACTTCAAGGGTGTATTCAACGGCGATTGGATCTTCAACATCCAGAACACCGCTGATCTGACGGCTGACGATGGCACAATCGTCCACCAGCACGCCGCCCTCTTTATCAATATAAACGCGCAACATTGAGTGGCGACCTTGAGCCGAAAACTCAATACCCCAGCATTCATAGCCTAGGGCCACGACCACCGGGGCCAGCAAGGCCTGCAACTCTTCTAGCTTGCTCGACACCTGAACCCCCTCGTGCATGTATGTGCATGCTGTGCAAAATAAAAAAATGGGCGAAACGCCCATCCTTGAAACGCCGTCGAACAGCGGCGTTGAAAGTGTCCAGCTAACAAAAAGCCCCTTAAAAGGGGCTCCTTAAACTGGTTGCGGGGGCCGGATTTGAACCGACGACCTTCGGGTTATGAGCCCGACGAGCTACCAGACTGCTCCACCCCGCGACAAAGCTGGGGCGGAAGTATACGACCGATCCCTGACAGGGTCAATGTAACCTTCCACCTACAAGAAAGCCCGCAACAGCGGGCTTTCCTGATAATTGGTACCGAGAAGGGGACTCGAACCCCTACACCCTATGGGCACAACCACCTCAAGGTTGCGTGTCTACCAATTCCACCACCTCGGCAATACTACGTTTGAAACCCTTCTTACTTTTGCTCTTGAGCTGGAGGTACGTCAGTCGCTGGAGTAGCCGACTTTTGCTCTTGAAGCACCGGTACATCATCAGAAGCCGGTTGTTGCTTTGGAACTTCCAACACTGCTGGATTTGGCAAACCTACTTGAGTCAGCTGGTGAGCCTTCTCTTTAGCAAAGTAACCTAACCCTAAGCTGGTTATGAAGAAACCGGCGGCAAGTATAGCAGTAAACTTACTAAGAAAGGTAGAGGAACCTTGGCTTCCGAACACAGTATTTGAAGCACCTGCTCCGAAAGACGCGCCAGCATCCGCACCTTTACCCTGCTGCAGCAATACCAGAGCAACTACGCCCAATGCACCCAGCAGATGAAAAACGACTACGACTGTTTCCAGCATTTTTTCAGTTTCCCGCGGCGCGACAGATCGCACCGAACTCATCTGCATTCAGGGAAGCTCCACCAATGAGCCCCCCATCGATATCCGGCATGCCGAACAGTTCGACCGCATTGGCCGCCTTCACGCTGCCGCCGTATAGAAGCCGCACACCTTGTGCGACTTCAGAATTCTCTGCCGCCAACTGAGCGCGAATGGCTGCGTGCACATCCTGCGCCTGTTGCGGCGAAGCAGTCAGCCCAGTACCAATGGCCCAGACCGGCTCGTAAGCGATTACTGCCTTTGCAAAGGCACCAACACCCAACTCCTCTATGATACTGCCCAGCTGACGCCCGACAACCTCCAGAGTTTTACCGGCTTCACGCTGCTCAAGGGTTTCCCCTATGCACAACACCGGAATCAAGCCACATGCCTGTGCCGCCGCGAACTTGCGAATCAGCATACCGTCCTGCTCGCCCATAATCTGGCGGCGCTCGGAGTGCCCGACAAGTACCAGGGAACAGCCTGCATCTACCAACTGACTCGGCGCGACTTCACCGGTCAGCGCACCTTGCATGGATTCCACCGCAGAGTTCTGCGCGCCGACCGAAATCGACATTTCCTTCAAGCCATCAATCACTTGATTGATATGCAAGCAAGGCGGGAATACCGCTACATCAACACCGCTCGGCAAGGCCAGATGACGAAGGCCATTGATCAGCTCAGCGACGCTGGCGCGGGTACCGTGCATCTTCCAGTTACCAGCTACCATAGGGCGACGCATGCTGTACCTCGTCGGTCAAAGTGGGCGCAGATGTTACCCAACACAATCATGGCTGGCAAGCCGAATTCAGGCAGAAACTTCAGTAACCAGTTTTGCCAGCTCTTCGGCGTACCCGCGAACCTGTATTTCGTCCTCGCCTTCGACCATGACCCGCACCAGCGGCTCCGTCCCGGACTTGCGCAGCAGCACGCGCCCGCGACCGGCCATAGCC
This sequence comes from Pseudomonas sp. MDT1-17, assembly GCF_054898105.1. Taxonomy (NCBI): domain Bacteria; kingdom Pseudomonadati; phylum Pseudomonadota; class Gammaproteobacteria; order Pseudomonadales; family Pseudomonadaceae; genus Pseudomonas; species Pseudomonas sp. MDT1-17. The sequence goes on from NZ_JBUBVM010000001.1 coordinate 5,717,074, forward strand.
TTGGTAACGCGTTCGCTGGCCTCCTTGACAGAGGAATGATCAAGCGGGCTCGCACCACCGCTGAAACGCACGTTGATCAGCACTTGAGGGCATTTGCGCAACGCCTGACGGGCTTGAGCCAGACCCTCGGAGCGACGCTTCAGCGCCATCAGCACCTGCAGCGCAGCAATAATCGCGTCACCCGTCGTGGTGTGATTGAAGCAGACAATATGCCCTGAGTTTTCACCACCTACGAGCCAGTTGCGCTCCAGCAGGTCAGCGATCACGTAACGGTCACCGACGTTGGCGCGCACAAATGGAATCGACAGATCCGCCAGGGCCAACTCCAGCCCCAGGTTACTCATCAACGTACCGACTACTCCGCCCTGCAATTTGTCGCGCTCATGCAGATCACGAGCAATGATGAACAGCAACTCATCACCGTCGACAACAGTACCGGTATGGTCAACCATCTGAACCCGGTCACCGTCACCGTCAAAGGCGATACCCAAATCAGCATGCTCGGCCAATACGGCAGCTTGCAGCGGCCCCATATGGGTCGAACCGCAATTTTCATTGATATTCAGGCCGTTAGGATGAGCAGAAAGTACAACGACATCGGCCCCCAGCTCACGGAATACACTAGGCGCCACCTTGTAGGTCGCACCGTGAGCACAATCGATCACGATTTTCAGGCCCGCGAAGCTGGTGCCTGTCGGGACGCTGCTCTTGCAGAATTCAATATAACGACCCGAGGCATCGTTGATTCGCGACACCTTGCCGATCTTGCTCGACTCAACCACGGTCATCGGGGTATCGAGTAATTCTTCGATCATCAGCTCGACTTCATCCGGAAGCTTGGTGCCCTTTCCGGAGAAAAACTTGATGCCGTTGTCGTCGTGAGGGTTGTGCGAGGCACTGATCACGATGCCCGCTTCGGCATGGAAGGTACGTGTCAGGTAGGCGATGGCCGGTGTCGGCATCGGACCCAGGAGCATGACATCGGCACCTGCCGACGTAAGTCCGGCCTCGAGCGCCGATTCGAACATATAGCCGGAGATCCGGGTGTCCTTGCCTACCAACACCTTGCAAGCGCCCATTTTGCGGAACGCCATGCCTGCAGCCCAGCCGAGCTTGAGCATAAAGTCAGGAGTAATCGGGTACTCACCGACCCGACCACGAATGCCGTCGGTGCCAAAGTATTTTTTAGTCATAAGTACTCCATCGTTTATTCGGCTGATTCCACTGCGGTGATCATTCGCACCACATCGACAGTTTCAGCCACATCATGGACGCGCAATATACGCGCACCCTTGACCGAAGCCAGCGCCGCAAGCGCCAAACCACCATACAGACGCTCTCCAACCGGACGAATCAAGGCCTGACCTATCATGCTTTTTCGCGAAACCCCGACCAACAGAGGCCGCCCCAAGGCATGCAGGGCCTCCATATGTTTGAATAAGCTTAGATTGTGCTGCAAGGTTTTCGCGAAGCCGAAACCCGGATCAAGAATGATCCGCTCAGCCGGGATCCCCACCGACGCACACTGTGCCATCCGTTCGGCGAGAAACTCGCCCACCTCTTGCGTGACGTCCTGATACTGTGGATCGTCCTGCATGTCGCCTGGCTCACCGAGCATATGCATCAGACAGACCGGCAGACCCGTGGCCGCAGCCGCATCCAGAGCGCCATCGCGCCGCAACGAGCGCACGTCATTGATCAATCCAGCCCCAAGTCGTGCGGTTTCGCGCATGACGGCTGGCGTGGATGTATCGACCGAGATAATCACATCCAGTTCACGATGAATTCGCTCGACGATGGGCGCTACGCGCTCCAGCTCTTCCAGCGGTGAAACCGTCCTGGCGCCAGGCCGGGTCGATTCGCCACCGACGTCGATAAGAGTCGCGCCCGCCGCCACCATAGCCTCAGCATGACGCAAGGCCGCTTCGAGCTGGCGGTATTGGCCGCCATCAGAGAAGGAATCGGGAGTGACATTGAGAATGCCCATGACATGCGTCCGGGACAAATCAAGAACCCGGTTGCCGCAAGGCAACCGGGTCGAGGACAGAACAGAAGTCATTTCAAACCTTAAACGTCAGCAGCCGGACCGCCGATAGGTGTCTCCGGACGCTCACCCTGCGCCGCCGGAGGTGTTCCGGAAGTACCGGTGCTGTCTCCTGACCAGTCGCGAGGCTCTCGAGGTGTACGACCCGCCATGATGTCGTCGATCTGATCGGCATCGATCGTTTCGTACTTCATCAAGGCATCAGCCATAGCGTCGAGCTTGTCACGGTTATCCGTAAGGATCTGCTTGGCCGTGCCGTAGCACTGATCAATGATGCTGCGCACTTCGGAATCGATCAGCTTGGCTGTCTCACCGGAGAAGCTTGCACCCTGACCACCACCGCCGCGACCGAGGAACACTTCGCCCTCTTCTTCGGCGTACATCAACGGGCCGAGTTTTTCCGACAAGCCCCACTTGGTCACCATGTTCCGTGCAATCTGGCTGGCACGCATGATGTCGTTTGACGCACCGGTTGTGACGCCGTCGAAGCCCAAGGTCATTTCTTCGGCAATACGGCCGCCGTACAACGAGCAGATCTGGCTGATCAACGCACGCTTGGACAGGCTGTAGCGATCTTCTTCCGGCAGGAACATCGTCACACCCAGCGCACGACCGCGCGGGATGATCGACACCTTGTAGACCGGATCATGCTCAGGCACCACGCGGCCAACAATAGCGTGGCCTGCTTCGTGGTAAGCAGTGTTCTGCTTCTCTTTCTCGGACATGACCATGGATTTGCGCTCGGCACCCATCATGATCTTGTCTTTGGCCAATTCGAACTCTTTCATTTCGACGATGCGCTTGCCGGTACGGGCTGCGAACAACGACGCCTCGTTCACCAGGTTGGCCAGGTCGGCACCGGAGAAACCAGGAGTACCACGAGCGATCACGGCCGGAGCGACGTCGTCACCCATTGGCACTTTGCGCATGTGAACTTTGAGAATCTGCTCGCGACCACGGATATCCGGCAGACCGACGACAACCTGACGGTCGAAACGGCCCGGACGCAGTAATGCCGGGTCCAGTACGTCGGGACGGTTGGTTGCGGCGATGACGATGATGCCGTCATTCATTTCAAAGCCGTCCATCTCAACCAGCAATTGGTTGAGCGTCTGCTCGCGTTCGTCGTGACCGCCCCCCATGCCAGCGCCACGATGACGACCGACGGCGTCGATTTCATCGATGAAGATGATGCATGGAGCGTGTTTCTTGGCCTGTTCAAACATGTCACGAACACGACTGGCACCGACACCGACGAACATCTCGACGAAATCGGAACCGGAAATGGTGAAGAACGGCACTTTCGCTTCGCCGGCAATCGCCTTGGCCAGCAAGGTTTTACCGGTACCCGGAGGACCCACCATCAGCACGCCACGTGGAATGCGGCCGCCCAGACGCTGGAACTTGCCCGGATCACGCAGGAACTCGACCAGTTCACCGACTTCTTCCTTGGCTTCGTCGCAACCGGCAACGTCACCCAAGGTGGTTTTCACCTGATCTTCGGAGAGCAGGCGTGCCTTGCTCTTGCCGAAGCTCATCGGCCCGCCCTTGCCGCCGGCACCACCCTGCATCTGCCGCATGAAGAACATGAACACGGCGATGATCACCAGGATCGGGAAGCTTGCGACCAGGAGTTGAGTCCAGATGCTTTGCTGTTCTGGCTGCTTGCCTTCGACTACGACGTGGTTGTCCACGAGGTCGCCGATCAGACCGTTGTCCTGAATTGCAGGACGAATGGTCTTGAAGCTGTCGCCATCGTTGCGTTTGCCGGTAATTACATAGCCATCAACTGCTACGCGCTCGACCTTGCCATCCTTGACCTGCTGGATGAAGTCGGAATAGTTGAGGGTCTGCGGCTCATTAGGGCTGGAGAAGTTGTTCATCACTGTCACCAGGACAGCCGCGATGATCAACCACAGGATCAGATTCTTTGCCATATCGTTCAATTAACTACCCTCTGAAGCAAGCTCCGCTAATGGCGCGCGCTTCGCATGATATTCACCGGTCTAACTTACTACATTACCTACGGCTCTGGCAGGCGCCGTCTGTAACCCTTTGTGAAACACTCTCTACACAATATTCGCTAAAGCCCACGGGGCGAAATACGAAAATCCTATCGACCCGCAAAAAAACCTCGATTTACTCACTACGGCCGCGGTAGCCCCAAGCCAGCATGTACTGCTCGCGGGAACTGCCACGGGAAGAGTCCGGCTTGATCATCTGGACCTTGTCGAATTTCTGACGAGCGTCCTTCACGTAAGCATCAAACCCTTCGCCCTGAAACACCTTGATCACGAAATTACCACCCGGCTTGAGTATCCGAGCCGCCAGATCAAGAGCCAGCTCACATAGAAACATGGCTTTTGGCATGTCCACCTCAGGCGTACCACTCATATTGGGGGCCATATCGGAAATCACAAGGTCCACCTGCGAATTACCCACGGCTTCAAGGATCTGAGCGAGCACCTCGTCCTGAGTGAAGTCACCCTGGATGAAAGTCACGTCCGGAATGCTGTCCATTTCCAGGATGTCCGAGGCGATCAGACGCCCCTGGCCACCGATCAGCCGACTAGTGACCTGCGACCAGCCGCCGGGCGCCGCACCCAGGTCGACAACGCTCATACCCGGACGGATCAGCTTGTATTTTTCCTGGACCTCCAGAAGCTTGTAACTCGCACGCGAGCGGTAACCATCCTTCTGCGCCTGTTTCACATAGGGATCATTGACATGTCTTTTCAGCCAACCAAGGCTTGTCTTGGAACGCGCCATTGGGCACCTCGATGATAAGGGTCGTGATTAATTGGGCGGATCCACGAACCCTCGGGTAAAATGGCCGCCATTTTACAGAATCCAGACGAAAGGGTCAGATTATGCCGCTCACTCAAGAGCAGAAGAAACAGTACAAATCCATTGGCCACCATCTGAAACCAGTTTTGACTGTGGCTGACAACGGTTTGACTGAAGGTGTGTTAGCCGAACTTGAACGCGCTTTGGCGGATCACGAGCTGATCAAAATCAAGCTCAACATCCTCGATCGCGAATCGCGCCTGGCGACCGTTGCAGAACTCTGCAAGGTCGGTAAAGCGGATCTGGTTCAAGTCATCGGCAAGATGGCACTGATTTACCGCAAGAACTTCAGCGTCAACAAGCAGCTGTCGAACGTCCATCGCTTCAAGTGATGGCAAGGGTCAAGGGTGTGCTTCGCGCACCCTGCCACTCCATCCCGGTACAGACTGCAACACCAGCACCAGCCCGGAAAAGCCCAGAACAAGATAGCTGAACGCCTGCCAACGCACCGCATCCGGCCAGCCGATACGCACCGCGCCATACATCGCACACGCATACAGCGCCATCATCAGCAGTTGCCCGCGAATATCGCGCCATAGACTGGCAAGGCCCTCGGCCTGAATCAGCACCAAAGCCTGAAAAATCACACACGCTGTGGCGAAACCCACCATCAGCGTATTCAGCATGCCTGCAATTTCGTCGATCAGCAGCGGCGCCAGACCTATCTGGCCCAGCGCCGGCAGCAGCCCGATGTGTAACAGCCACAGGCCGCCAACCCACAACATCTGAGTCAGCTGCCAAAGCATGGCGCCCGCACGGAGCGGGCGCCTGCGTTTAGATGTGGCGAACTTCGACAATCTCGTACTCGATAACGCCACCTGGCGTTTTCACGGCAACCACATCACCCTCTTCCTTGGCAATCAAGGCGCGGGCCAGTGGCGAACCCACCGAAATCTTGCCGAGTTTGAAGTCAGCCTCATCCTCACCAACGATGTGGTAAGTGACGCTTTCATCAGTCTCGACGTTGGCGATTTCAACGGTGGTGCCGAAGATCACTTTGCCGGTGTGAGGAATGGTCGTGACATCAATGATCACCGCGTTCTGCATGCGGCCTTCGATGTCGCGGATCCGTGCCTCGACCATACCTTGCTGCTCGCGAGCAGCGTGGTATTCGGCGTTTTCTTTCAAGTCGCCCAACTCGCGGGCCGTACCGATGTCCTGGCTGAGCTTCGGACGGACGACTTTGGTCAGGTGAGCGTGTTCTTCTTCCAGGGCTTTTGCGCCCTTCACGGTCATTGGGTATTTGATCATGCCTTCAATCCTGCGTGTAGATCCTGCAAGCGGCGCACGGTCTTCTCGGGACCGAACTTCAGCGCTTCGCAGATGGCTTCGCCAGCAGCAATGGTGGTGGTGCAGTAGATCTTGTGCTGCAAGGCATTACGACGAATGGAATACGAATCAGCGATCGACTGACGACCTTCGGTGGTGTTGATGATCAGGGTGACTTCGTCATTCTTGATCATGTCGACCACGTGCGGACGACCTTCGGTCACCTTGTTCACGCGACGCACTTTCAGGCCTGCGGCCTCGATCAGCTTGGCAGTACCGGCAGTGGCGACCACTTCGAAGCCCAAGTTGATCAAATCACGGGCCACGCCTGCAACCAGTGGCTTGTCGTCATCACGCACGCTGATGAACGCGGTACCGCCAGTCGGCAGCACTTCGCTGGCGCCCATTTGCGCTTTGGCAAACGCTTCGCCGAAGGTGTCACCCACGCCCATCACTTCACCGGTGGACTTCATCTCTGGGCCCAGGATCGGGTCCACACCAGGGAATTTGGCGAATGGGAATACCGCCTCTTTCACGCTGTAGAAGTTCGGAATGATTTCTTTGGTGAAGCCGATTTCCTTCAGTGTTTTACCGGCCATCACGCGAGCCGCGATCATCGCCAGCGAAACGCCAATGCACTTGGACACGAACGGTACGGTACGGGAAGCGCGCGGGTTCACTTCGATGACGTAGATGTCTTCGCCTTGCAGCGCCAACTGAACGTTCATCAGGCCGACAACACCCAGCTCCAGGGCCATTTTCTTGACCTGTTCGCGCATCTCGTCCTGGATGTGTGCAGGCAGCGAGTACGGCGGCAGGGAGCAGGCGGAGTCACCGGAGTGAACGCCGGCCTGTTCGATGTGCTGCATGATCGCGCCGATCACCACGTCGGTGCCGTCGCAAACTGCATCCACGTCCATTTCGATGGCGCAGTTGAGGAAGTGGTCGAGCAGCACCGGGCTGTCGTTGGACACTTTCACTGCATCACGCAGGTAGCGCTTGAGTTCTTCTTCTTCGTAGACGATTTCCATCGCACGACCGCCCAACACGTAGGACGGGCGAACCACCAGCGGGTAACCGATCTTGCTGGCGGCACGAATCGCTTCGTCTTCGCTGCGCACAGTGGCGTTTGGCGGCTGACGCAGGTTCAGGCGTTCAACCATCTGCTGGAAACGCTCACGGTCTTCGGCACGGTCGATAGCGTCAGGACTGGTGCCGATGATCGGCACGCCAGCTTCTTCCAGGGCACGCGCCAGTTTCAGCGGGGTTTGGCCGCCGTACTGGACGATCACGCCTTTCGGCTTCTCGACGCGGACGATTTCCAGCACGTCTTCCAGGGTCACTGGTTCGAAGTACAGGCGATCGGAGGTGTCGTAGTCGGTGGAAACGGTTTCCGGGTTGCAGTTGACCATGATGGTCTCGTAACCGTCGGCGCGCAGGGCCAGTGCTGCGTGTACGCAGCAGTAGTCGAACTCGATGCCTTGGCCGATACGGTTAGGACCGCCGCCGAGGATCATGATCTTGTCGCGGCCCGACGGCGCAGCTTCGCACTCTTCCTCGTACGTCGAGTAGAGGTAAGCGGTGTCGGTGGCAAACTCGGCCGCGCAGGTGTCAACGCGCTTGTAGACCGGGAAGATCTCCAGCTTGTGACGGTGGCGACGCAGAGCCTTCTCGGTCACGCCCAGCAGCTTGGCCAGACGCATGTCGGAGAAGCCTTTGCGCTTGAGACGGAACATCAAGTTGCGGTCGATGCTGGCCAGACCCAGGGTCTTGACCTTCTCTTCTTCCTTGATCAGATCTTCGATCTGCACCAAGAACCACGGGTCGATCATGTTCATGCCGAAGATGTCTTCGACCGACAGACCGGCGCGGAACGCGTCAGCCACGTACCAGATACGCTCGGCACCCGGCACGGTCAGTTCACGCTTGAGAATGCTCATGCTTTCCGGATTGCTCAGGTCGAGCTTCTCGTCCAGGCCGCAAACGCCCACTTCCAGACCACGCAGGGCTTTCTGCAGGGATTCCTGGAAGGTCCGGCCGATGGCCATGACTTCACCAACCGACTTCATTTGAGTGGTCAGGCGCGCGTCGGCTTTCGGGAATTTCTCGAAGGCGAAGCGTGGCAGCTTGGTCACGACGTAGTCGATGGACGGCTCGAAGGATGCAGGAGTAGCGCCGCCGGTGATTTCGTTCTGCAGCTCGTCCAGGGTGTACCCGATCGCCAGCTTGGCAGCGATACGCGCAATCGGGAAACCAGTGGCTTTCGAGGCCAGTGCCGAAGAGCGGGATACACGCGGGTTCATCTCGATCACGACCATACGGCCAGTGTCCGGGCAGATGCCAAACTGAACGTTGGAGCCGCCGGTTTCCACGCCGATCTCACGCAGTACCGCCAAAGAGGCGTTACGCATGATCTGGTATTCCTTGTCCGTCAGGGTCTGTGCTGGCGCAACAGTGATCGAGTCACCGGTGTGCACGCCCATCGGGTCAAAGTTTTCGATGGAGCAGACGATGATGCAGTTGTCCTTCTTATCGCGGACAACCTCCATCTCGTACTCTTTCCAGCCGATCAGGGATTCGTCGATCAGCAGTTCTTTGGTCGGCGACAGGTCGAGGCCGCGGGCGCAGATTTCTTCGAACTCTTCACGGTTGTAAGCGATACCGCCACCGGTGCCGCCCATGGTGAAGGACGGACGGATGATGCACGGGAAGCCAAGCTTCTCGAGGACTACGTTGGCCTCTTCCATGCTGTGGGCGATACCCGAACGCGGGCAGTCCAGACCGATGGATTTCATCGCCTTGTCGAAGCGCGAACGGTCTTCTGCCTTGTCGATGGTGTCAGCATTGGCGCCGATCATCTCTACGCCGAACTTCTCCAGAACGCCTTCGCGCTCCAGGTCCAGTGCGCAGTTCAGAGCGGTCTGGCCGCCCATGGTCGGCAGCAGCGCGTCCGGACGCTCTTTCTCGATGATCTTGGCAACGGTCTGCCACTTGATCGGCTCGATGTACGTGGCGTCAGCCATGTCCGGGTCGGTCATGATGGTCGCTGGGTTGGAGTTCACCAGGATGACGCGGTAACCCTCCTCGCGCAGGGCTTTGCAGGCCTGGGCGCCGGAGTAGTCGAATTCGCAGGCCTGGCCGATCACGATCGGGCCAGCGCCGAGAATCAGGATGCTTTTTATGTCTGTACGTTTTGGCATGGGTTTGTCACTCAAATCCGCAGGTCAGTCGGCAAGCCGTCTTGTTCAATCTGTGAAGTCTTGAGGGGGCCGCCGGTGTCGGGACCACCCTCAAGCTTTGCTGCATCAGTGCTAGCGATTAGCGTCGCTTGGCCATTTCGTTGATGAAGCGATCAAACAGAGGCGCTACGTCGTTCGGGCCAGGGCTGGCTTCAGGGTGACCCTGGAAGCTGAAGGCGCTCTTGTCGGTGCGCTCGATGCCTTGGAGGGTGCCGTCGAACAGCGATTTGTGAATCGCGCGAACGTTGGCTGGCAAGGTCGCTTCGTCTACCGCAAAACCGTGGTTCTGGCTGGTGATCATCACAACGCCGGTGTCCAGATCCTGGACCGGGTGGTTGGCACCGTGATGGCCGTGACCCATTTTCAGGGTCTTGGCGCCGGAGGCCAGGGCCAGCAACTGGTGACCAAGGCAGATACCGAAGACCGGAATCTCGGTTTCCAGCACGTCCTTGATCGCCTGGATCGCGTAGTCGCAAGGCTCCGGATCACCCGGACCGTTGGACAGGAACACGCCGTCTGGCTTCATCGCCAGAACGTCAGCGGCCGGGGTCTGCGCCGGCACTACGGTGACGCGGCAACCGCGCTCGACCAGCATGCGCAGGATGTTCAGCTTGACGCCGTAGTCGTAGGCAACCACGTGGTATGGCAGCTCGGAGGCTTCGATAGTCGCGTGGCTGTCGGTTTTCAGATCCCAGACAGTCGAGCGCCACTCGTACTTCTCTTTGGTGCTGACGACTTTCGCCAGGTCCATGCCTTTGAGGCCAGGGAAACCCTGAGCAGCGGCGATGGCGGCCTCTTCGGAAATATTGTCACCGGCCATGATGCAGCCGTTCTGCGCGCCCTTTTCACGCAGGATGCGCGTCAGGCGGCGAGTGTCGATACCGGCGATTGCCACAACATTGTTGGCTTTCAGGTAATCGGACAGAGACATCGTGTTACGCCAGTTGCTCGCAACCAGTGGCAGGTCACGGATGACCAGGCCAGCGGACCAGACGCGGTCGGACTCGGCATCTTCCGGAGTAGTACCGGTGTTACCGATGTGCGGGTAGGTCAGGGTAACGATCTGTTGGGCGTAGGAAGGATCGGTAAGGATTTCCTGATAGCCGGTCATGGCGGTGTTGAACACCACCTCACCAACGGTTTGACCGTCGGCTCCAATGGCTTCGCCGCGAAAAATGCTGCCATCAGCAAGGGCGAGTATGGCTGGCTTAGTCAAGAAGACCTCCCGTAAATAAAGCCTGAAAGGGCGATCGCAGGTTGTAAAAAAGCGGAGTGACGTATGGACACGTCACCCCGCTTCTTCACCGAATAATTCTGCGCGCTTTTAGTGGACACACTAAAGCTGTAGCTTACAGAAAAAGGCATTTTTGGTCTACCGCCAATGAGCCTTAAAGGCCGGGGAATGCGACAGGACGTCGCTTGGCGTAATAAAACCGGGCCCAAACACTGTGTTTGAACCCGGTTTCGGGTGCATCTTAACGCAAGTCGAGCACGTCTTGCATGTCGTAAAGACCTGGCTCACGACCCTCCAGCCACAACGCAGCACGTACCGCGCCCTTGGCGAAGGTCATGCGACTAGAGGCTTTATGCGTGATCTCCAGTCGCTCACCCTCACAGGCGAACAGCACCGTATGATCGCCCACCACATCACCGCCGCGAACAGTGGCAAAGCCTATCGCTTCACGCTCGCGAGCGCCGGTATGGCCTTCACGACCATAGACCGCAACCTTCTGCAGATCACGATCCAGGGCGCTTGCAATGACCTCGCCCATGCGCAGGGCCGTACCTGAAGGTGCATCAATCTTGTGCCGATGATGAGCCTCGATGATTTCAATATCCGCCTCATCGCCCAACACACGAGCCGCCATATCGAGCAGCTTCAGCGACAGGTTCACACCAACGCTGAAATTGGCCGCGAACACAATGGGAATGTCCTTGCCCGCCTCGACCAGCAACTGCTTCTGCGTGGCGTCCAATCCCGTGGTGCCGATCACCATGGCCTTGCCCGCCTCACGGCAGAACGCCAGGTTTTTCAACATGACCTCTGGGAGCGTGAAGTCGATCAACACGTCGAACTCATCAGCCACCGAGTCCAGATTACCGGACAGCGGCACACCGATACGCCCCAGCGAGGCCAACTCACCAGCATCCACGCCAATCAGCGTGCTGCCGGGGCGTACGACGGCTGCCGTCAGACCGGTCAGCGGCGCGCGCTGCAGCACCGCCTCGACCAGGATCTTGCCCATGCGCCCGGCAGCGCCCATCACAGCTATACGTCGCATGCCGACTCCTTACAAATCGCCAAAGAAGCGCCTCACGCCTTCGAACCAACCGGTGGTTTTCGGCGAATGGCTGTTGTCATCCGCCAGGGAGCTGCGGAATTCTTCCAGCAACTCGCGCTGACGACGACCCAGGTTGACCGGGGTTTCGACCGCCACACGGCACATCAAGTCACCTGCACCGCCACCGCGCACTGGCGCAACGCCCTTGCCGCGAACGCGGAACTGCTTGCCGGTCTGAGTCCCTTCAGGGATTTTCAGTTTGACTCGACCATCGAGGGTCGGAATCTCCAGCTCGCCACCCAGCGCAGCATCGACAAAACTGATCGGCACTTCGCAGAACAGATGCTTGCCGTCGCGCTGGAAGATCGCGTGCTCGCGCACATTGATCACCACGTACAGGTCGCCAGTCGGACCACCCTGAGCACCCGCCTCACCTTCGCCGGACAGACGAATGCGATCACCGGTATCGACACCGGCCGGCACCTTCACCGAGAGGGTTTTGTACTCTTCGACACGGCCCTGGCCTTGGCAGGAATCGCACGGATCGGAAATGATCTTGCCCTGACCATGGCAGCGCGGGCAGGTTTGCTGCACCGAGAAGAAGCCTTGCTGCATGCGCACCTGGCCGATACCGCCGCAAGTCGGGCAAGTGATCGGCGCAGAGCCTTTCTTGGCACCCGAACCGTCGCACGGCTTGCAGTTGACCAGTGTCGGAACGCGGATATTCACGGTCGTACCGCGCACCGCTTCTTCCAGATTCAGTTCCAGGGTGTAACGCAGGTCGCTGCCGCGCTGAGCACCGCCGCGACCGCCACCGCCACCGAAGAAGTCACTGAAGACATCACCAAAGATATCGGAGAAGTTCTGACCTCCAAACCCGGCACCGCCGCCGCCCATGCTCGGGTCGACACCGGCATGACCATACTGGTCGTAGGCCGCGCGCTTGCTGGAATCGGACAGTACTTCGTAGGCCTCGTTGGCCTCTTTGAACATGTCTTCCGATGCTTTGTCATCGGGATTACGGTCCGGGTGGTGCTTCATCGCCAGGCGACGGTAGGCCTTTTTCAGGTCTGCTTCGCTTGAGCCACGCTCAACACCCAATACTTCGTAATAGTCACGCTTTGCCATAAGTCTTTGCACTCTTAAGGACGTTCGGCAAACCTCTCCTGAGCCTCGCCAAACTCGTTGAGCCCCAATACAGGCCCGGACCCAACTCACGTCAATTCAACGATCCTGGTCTTTGATTCAACGCGGTACTTTCAGCTCGAAAAGCAGGAGCATTCCCGGCCATACCGCCAACACACGAGCCTTGTCGCATGCTGTAAAAATTCGCTAACTCCAGACACGCCAACGCGGGAGCAAGCTCCCGCGCGGCGACATCCTACCAGTCACCGCCTGAAGGCAGTCAACCGGGCGACCAACAACTTACTTGTGGTCTTTGACTTCTTCGAACTCAGCGTCGACAACGTCGTCAGCCTTCTCAGCCGATTCGCCTTGCGGTGCAGCGCCTTCAGCAGGCTGAGCCTGTTCGGCGTACATCTTCTGCGCCACAGGAGCGGAGACTTTCGACAGCTCTTCAACCTTGGCGTCGATTGCAGCCTTGTCGTCGCCTTTGACGGCGGCTTCCAGGGCAACTACTGCGGCTTCGATTGCAGTCTTCTCTTCAGCGGTCACTTTGTCGCCAGCGTCAGCGACCATTTTGCGCGTCGAGTGAACCAGCGCATCGCCCTGGTTACGGGCAGCGGCCAGCTCTTCGAACTGGCGATCTGCGTCGACGTTGGCTTCAGCATCGCGAATCATCTGCTGAATCTCTTCCTCGGACAGACCGGAGTTAGCCTTGATCACGATCGACTGAGTCTTGCCGGTAGCCTTGTCTTTGGCGCCTACGTGCAGAATGCCGTTGGCGTCGATGTCGAAGGTCACTTCAATTTGTGGCACGCCACGTGGTGCTGGTGGAATCTCGGCCAGGTCGAACTTGCCCAAGGACTTGTTCTGAGCGGCTTGCTTACGTTCACCTTGCAGCACGTGAATGGTCACAGCGCCCTGGTTGTCGTCGGCAGTCGAGAACACTTGCGATTTCTTGGTAGGAATCGTGGTGTTTTTCTCGATCAGCGCGGTCATCACGCCACCCATGGTTTCGATACCCAGGGTCAGCGGGCTGACGTCGAGCAGCAGAACGTCTTTCACGTCACCAGCCAATACGGCGCCCTGGATAGCAGCACCCATGGCAACGGCTTCGTCCGGGTTCACGTCTTTACGTGCTTCTTTACCGAAGAATTCGGTCACCAGCTTCTGAACCAGTGGCATACGGGTCTGACCGCCGACCAGGATCACGTCATTGATTGCGCCAATGTCGATGCCGGAGTCTTTCAGAGCGATGCGGCAAGGTTCGATGGTGCGTTGAACCAGGTCCTCTACCAGCGCTTCGAGCTTGGCGCGGGAGATTTTCACGTTCAAGTGCTTAGGACCGGTGGCGTCTGCAGTGATGTACGGCAGGTTCACGTCGGTCGAATTGCTCGAAGACAGTTCGATCTTGGCTTTTTCAGCGGCTTCTTTCAGGCGCTGCATGGCCAGCGGGTCACCTTTAAGGTTCATGCCGCTTTCTTTCTTGAATTCGTCGACGAGGTAGTCGATCAGACGAATGTCAAAGTCTTCACCGCCCAGGAACGTGTCGCCGTTAGTGGCCAACACTTCGAACTGGTGCTCACCATCGACTTCAGCGATTTCGATCACGGAAACGTCGAAAGTACCGCCACCCAAGTCATAAACGATCACGGTGTGATCGCCCTTGGCCTTGTCCATACCGTAAGCCAGAGCGGCTGCGGTTGGTTCGTTGATGATGCGTTTTACGTCCAGGCCCGCGATGCGGCCGGCGTCTTTGGTCGCCTGACGCTGGCTGTCGTTGAAGTAGGCCGGAACGGTGATCACCGCCTCAGTCACTGGCTCGCCGAGGTAGTCTTCGGCGGTCTTCTTCATTTTCTTCAGAATTTCAGCCGAGATTTGTGGCGGCGACATTTTCTGGCCGTTCACTTCAACCCAAGCGTCGCCGTTATCAGCCTTGGCGATTTTGTACGGGACCATCTTGATGTCTTTCTGTACGACTTCTTCGTCGAACTTGCGACCGATCAAACGCTTCACCGCATACAGGGTGTTGTGCGGATTGGTCACTGCCTGACGCTTGGCCGATTGACCAACGAGGATCTCACCATCGTTGGCGTAAGCGATGATCGACGGCGTGGTACGCGTGCCTTCGGCGTTTTCAATAACTTTGGCTACGCCGTTTTCCATCACGGAGACGCAGGAGTTGGTAGTCCCCAGGTCGATACCGATAATCTTGCCCATATTCACTCTCCCGAAACTTTGGATTTGGATGCCGCAGCAGTGGTGGCTAACTGCGGTAGCACTTAAACGCTTGACTTCTAAATGGGGGCCTTGCGGCTAATTTCAAGCCTGCTCGTCAATCGAAGGCGAAACCGGCGCAGGGGCCTTGCTGACCACGACCATGGCCGGGCGCAGCAGGCGACCGTTGAGCTGATAGCCCTTCTGGAACACCTTGAGCACGCTGTTCGGCTCGACGTCGGCGCTTTCCTGCATGGCCATTGCCTGATGCTGAACGGCGTTGAACGGTTCGCCATGCGGATCGATCGCTTCCAGCTGGTAACGCTTCAGGGTGTCCTGGAACATTTTCAGGGTCAGCTCGATGCCTTCGCGCATTGGACGGATGCTTTCGTCATCCGGATTGGACAACTCCAGACCACGCTCCAGGCTGTCGATGATCGGCAACAAGTCACCGGCGAATTTTTCCAGCGCAAACTTGTGAGCCTTTTCGACATCCTGTTCGGCGCGGCGGCGGACGTTCTGCAGATCAGCTGCTACACGCAAAGCCTGATCATGAGCGCCAGCCAATTGCTCTTCGAGCACTTGAACACGAGCCGCCAGTTCATTACCCGAATCCTGGGCAGCCTGATCGGCGTCTAGATTTTGCGTATCCACTGTCTGTTCGTCAGCCATAGATTTCTCCTTTCAATATCGTCCGCGAGCTCAACTCGCGCTTCTGCCCAGCTATATGGGGCCGCAAAATTCAGCTTCAAGGGGCGCTTATTGATTAACCCTACAAAAAACAGCTGCATTGTCATTCCCGGGCGCACTAAGGATTTCGTCGGATCAAGTAAATCTAGCTAAGGCAGGGCATTGTCAGCCAGAAACAAAACACTGTATAAATAACCAGACCTAAAGCCTGGGAGCGGCCTTTATGCTGGTGCACCTGTCCGTACATAACTACGCCATCGTTGAACATCTCGATCTCGAACTCGATCGCGGGATGAGTGTGATCACAGGGGAGACCGGCGCCGGCAAGTCGATCATGCTCGACGCCCTGGGCCTGACCCTGGGCGATCGCGCCGACAGCGGCGTGGTCCGTCCCGGCGCAGACAAGGCCGATATCCTGGCAACCTTCGACCTGGTCGATATTCCGGAAGCCAGCGCCTGGCTGGCCGAGCGCGATCTGGAGAGTGACGGCCCTTGCATCCTGCGTCGGGTGATCACCGCCGAAGGACGCTCGCGTGGCTACATCAACGGCACACCTTGCCCCCTCGGCGATCTCAAGGCCCTGGGCGAGTTGCTGATCGACATCCACAGCCAGCATGAACACCAATCCCTGCTCAAGACCGACACGCACCGCCGTCTGCTCGACGAGTACGCCGGGGCAACGGACCTTGCCCGCCAGGTACACCTGGCCGCCCAACGCTGGCGCCAGACCCGCCAGGAACTCGAACGCCTCTCCAATTCCGGCGACGAACAGCGCGCCCGCCATCAATTGCTCAGCTATCAACTCGAAGAGCTGGAAAACCTCGGCCTTGGCGAAAACGAGCTGGAGCAACTGGAACAGGAACACAAGAACCTGACCAACGCCGAAACCTTGCTGGGCATTTGCCGGCAAGTGGTCGAGCAATGCAGCGAAAGTGATTCGGGCAATGTGCTGAACGCCCTCACCGCCAGCCTCAATCGCCTTTCGAGCGTCAACAACTCGATTGGGGCCCTGGGAGAAGCCAGTAGCCTGCTGACCAGTGCGCAGATCCAGGTCGAAGAAGCCGTGGGGGAACTGAACCGCTTCCTTGATAACTTCGACGCCGATCCAGCGCGTCTTCAGTATCTGGAGGAACGCCTTGATGCGATCTACACCATGGCGCGCAAACACCGTATCCAGCCGACCGAAGTGGCCGAGATGCAGCAGCGCTTGCTGGATGAAATTGAAACCCTGAACGCCAACGACGAATCCATCGAGCGACTGAGCGATGAACTGGCCTCCTATGCCCGTCATTATCAGGAGAAGGCTCGCGAGCTGAGCGATTTGCGCCATCAGGCGTCGAACAGCCTGGCTAGCGCCGTGGAGCAGGAAATCCAGCGACTGGGCATGCCCGGCGGTCGTTTCACCATCGAATTGCGCCCCAATAGCGGCGATGAACTCCTGCCCAATGGACTTGAGCAAGTAGAGCTGCTGGTGAGTGCTAACCCAGGACAGCCTTTGAAAGCGCTGGCAAAAGTGGCATCCGGCGGCGAGCTGTCGAGGATCAGCCTGGCGATTCAAGTGATCACCGCGCAAACTTCGCGTGTACCGACACTGGTGTTCGACGAAGTGGACGTGGGCATCGGTGGCCCGACCGCCGAGATCGTCGGCCAGTTGCTGCGTCGACTTGGGGAGCGCGGGCAGGTTCTGACCGTGACTCACTTGCCGCAAGTTGCGGCCCAAGGTCATCAGCATCTATTCGTACACAAAGTGCGCGGGGAGGATGCCACTCACACAGCCGTCTCCAAACTGAGCAAGAATGATCGCGTCGAAGAAGTGGCGCGGATGCTGGGAGGCATCGACCTCACCAAGGAATCCCTGGCTCACGCAAAAAAAATGGTCATCACTGCGAAAATTTAAGACCGACAGAAAGCACGAAGGCGACCCTGGGGTCGCCTTCGCTCGTTTCGCGAACCTTAAGTTCGCGCGACATGCTTACTTTTTCTTGCGCACGTACAGTACAAGGTTGTGATCAACCATCTCGAAGCCATACTTGTCGACGATTGCCTTCTGCAGACGCTCGATTTCTTCGTCGAAGAACTCGATCACTTCACTGGTCTCGACGTTGACCATATGGTCGTGATGCTTGCCGTCGTCCAGCTCGAAGACCGCATGGCCCCCGTCGAAGTTGTGCCGCACCACAAGGCCAGCTGCCTCGAACTGAGTCAGAACACGGTAAACCGTGGCCAGACCGACGTCCTCACCAGCCTCCATCAGCGCCTTGTAGACATCCTCGGCACTCATGTGGCGTTGCTCGGCGGAATCGAGCATTTGCAGAATTTTGACCCGTGGAAGGGTCACTTTGAGGCCGGCTTTGCGTAGTTCGCTATTTTCAACCATGGTCAGCTTTCTCGCGATGCTGCTTCGCAGCTTCTCTTAATGCGGGTATGATCGGCGTTTACGTTGTCCCAGCCAAGATAGTGGAAGTCGCCCACCGATGCAAAACACCAAGCTCTTGCTAACCAGTTTCACCTTTGTGGGACTGCTCGCACTCGCCGGTTGTTCATTCCCCGGGGTTTACAAAATCGACATCCAGCAGGGCAATGTCGTCACGCAGGACATGATAGACCAGTTACGCCCGGGAATGACCCGTCGGCAAGTACGGTTTATCATGGGCAACCCTCTGCTGACTGACACGTTCCATGCCGATCGCTGGGATTACTTGTATAGCCTGCAACCCGGTGGTGGTGAACGCCAACAGGAACGCATTAGCGTTATCTTCAACCCTAATGACCAACTTGTCAGCCTCTCTGGTGATTTCATGCCAGGCGTAAGCCGGGACGAAGCCATTCTCGGCAAGGACAGCGGCACTGAAGTTGCTGCGCCAGCAGAAAACGTCGAGCAGCCGAAACCGGAGAAACCGGTCAAGCCAGGCTCCTTGCTGGATCAGATCCAGAAGGACGTCGACGGTGTAGAAACCGTTCCAGTCCCGACTCCAGAACCTCTGGAAACCTCGCCGCAATAATTTGCGACGCAATAAAAAACCCGGCGTGTCCGGGTTTTTTATCGTCCAGCGTTTGAGCGAATCACTGATTCCGGGTTTTGGCCTCGGCAGCTTTGGCAGCACGCAACCGGCGAACCTCTTTCGGATCAGCCAACAATGGCCGGTATATTTCGATGCGATCACCCGCCTGGACAGGACGACTGTCCGGCTCAGCGATCACTTTGCCGAAAATCCCTACCGGGCAATCGGCCAGATCCAGCTCCGCAAACGCCTCGCCGACACCTGACATCAGCAAAGCCGCCCGCACGGTTGTTCCTGCCGGCACAGTCACCGACAGGAGCACCTGACGATCAATGGCGGCATAGACCACCTCAACGTCGATCACAGTCTCAACCATGCTTCTGTTTGGCGCGCTGGCAGAATGCATCCACCAGCGTATTCGCGGCCTGATTGAACAGCGGCCCCAAAGTCGCACGAATAATCGGCCCGGCGTAATCAAACGACAGGTCCAGGCTGATCTTGCAGGCCTTTTCCCCCAACGGCTTGAACATCCAGACGCCATGCAATTGGCTGAACGGACCTTCCTCGAGGTTCATCTCGATCGAATGCCCGGGCACCAAGGTATTTCGAGTCACGAAATGCTGACTGAGGCCCCCCTTGGCCACGCCTACGCTGGCGCGCATATGCTCAGAAGAGCTTTCGAGCACTTCGGCCGTCGAGCACCACGGCAGGAATTCCGGATAACGCGCCACGTCGTTGACCAGGTCATACAGCGCTTGCGCCGGGTACGGCAGCAAGGCCGAACGTTGAATGTGTGTCGTCATGTCAGCGTCACTTCCACAGCTGGGCGGCAAACACTACAAGAATGCCGATGGGCGCCACATAGCGCATCAAGAACAGGGACAAGGCGAACAACGCAGGGTTGCGGATCGACAATTCGTCGCGTACCGCTTCACGGCCCATCACCCAGCCTGCAAACACCACGAAACACAAACCACCGAGTGGCAACATGATCCGCGAGGTGAAGAAATCGATCACACCAAAGAAATCCAGACCGCCCGCCGCCCCCCATTGATAGAGGTAGAACAAACCACCTTCGTTCACGAAAAACTTGGCTTCCTTCCAGATATTGAAGGAAAACACCGTGCCCAACCCGACAAACCAGCAAGTGAACGCCAACCAGAACGTTACCCAGGCGCGGCTGACTTTTGTCCGCTCAACAAGGTAAGCCACCATCGGTTCGAGCAAAGAAATCGCCGAACTCCAGGCGGCAATCGCTACCAGCACGAAGAACACTACGCCCATCAACTGGCCGAACGCTACGTTACCAAAAGCAAATGGCAGGCTGACGAACATCAGGCCAGGGCCTTCGCTCGGGTTCAGGCCCGCGGCAAACACGATCGGAAACAATGCCAGGCCGGCCACCAGGGAAACGAAGGTATCGAGCAGTGCCACGCCGACGATGGTGCCTGAAATCGACGAGTTCTTTGGCATGTAGGCGCCGTAGATCATGATCGAACCGACACCCACGCTCAGGGAGAAGAACGCGTGCCCCATGGCGGGCAGCAAGCCGTCGAGTACTTTTTCCGGGTGGAAGTCGAACATGAAATGCACACCTTCCATGAAATGGCCGGTGGTCATGCTGTAGCCCAGCAGCACCAGAATCATCACAAAGAGAAGCGGCATCATGATCCGCAGACTGCGTTCAAGCCCGGCAACGACGCCTTTGGCGATGACAACGGCAGACAGCAGCATGAAAATCGTGTGCCAAAGTGTCAGGCGCCATGGATCGGCAATGACATTGCCAAAATACGCGCCGACCTGATCCGGCGTTACGCCCTGAAAGTCACCACGGCCCATGTCGATGATGTAATCCAGCGACCAGCCGCCGACCACACTGTAGAAAGACAGGATCAGCAATGCCGTGATCATCCCGGCAAATGCGCCCCAGGACCATTTACCCGAATGCCCGGCTTCCAGCGCCAATACCTTCAAGGCGTTGGCCGGACTCTGTCGCGCGCGCCGGCCGATCAGGGTTTCGGCCAACATCACCGGCACACCGATCAGCGCGATACAGGCCAGGAACATCAGCACAAAGGCGCCGCCGCCATAGACGCCGACCATGTACGGGAATTTCCAGATACTACCCAGGCCCACGGCCGAACCGGTCGCGGCGAGTATGAAGACCCAGCGGCTAGCCCAACTGCCGTGGACAGAAACCTTGTCTGTCGACATCGTTATCACGCCCAAGCGTTCAAAAAAAGAGGCCGCATTGTCCGGGATTCAATCAACCTGCTCAAGCACGTAGCGACACCGTAGCCGACTTGCTTGCAACTCCCTATAATGCCGCCCCTATGGCTAAACAGAAGAAACACCCAACAGGGACCATCGCGCAAAATAAAAAGGCGCGACACGATTACTTCATCGAGCATAAGTTCGAGGCTGGTCTGGTCCTGGCCGGCTGGGAAGTAAAAAGTCTGCGGGCAAGCAAGCTACAACTGGTTGACAGTTACGTACTGCTCAAGGATGGCGAAGCCTGGCTGCTCGGCAGCCACATTACGCCCCTGATGACCGCCAGCACCCACGTCATCGCTGATCCGACCCGCACCCGGAAATTGCTGCTCAACCGGCGCGAACTGGAAAAGCTGGCCACTGCCGTGCAGCAAAAAGGTTATGCCTGCGTATGCCTGTCCTGGTACTGGAGCAAGCACATGGTCAAGTGCGAGATCGCTCTGGGCAAGGGCAAGAAGGAATACGACAAGCGTGATACCGAACGCGAACGCGACGCCGGTCGCGAGTTGCAGCGTGCGGTGCGCAACAAGGGCAAGGAAGAATAATTCCCCGCCCCGATCATTCCCTCGCGGGAGCGTGGGAATGATCGTTATCCAAACCTACATCCCCTTGCGCCGTTCCGCCCGGGCCATGCGCTGCACTTCCTGACGCACTTCTTCCAGCACTTCCTGCACGTACAAAATGTGTCGGCTGGAGACTTCTCGCGCCTGTTCTGCCCTTCCTTCGATAATCGCCAGGTACAACTCACGATGCTGGGTAATCAGCATGTCGCGGGTCTCGGTGCGCTGCTTGTACATCCCGCCAATATTGGTCACCACGTTGCGCTTGAGCAGGTCGAACAACCCACGAATGGTGTGCAGCAACACCGCGTTGTGACTGGCTTCAGCAATCGCCAGATGGAATTTCGCATCCGCCGCGCCCTCTTCCGCACGGCTCACTTCATCATGACGCGTATAACAGTCCTGCAATTCGTTGAAGGCTGCGGTCAGCCGTTCGCGGTCAACATCCGTCGCACGCAACGCTGCGTAATAGGCGCAGGAGGCTTCCAGGGTGTGGCGAAATTCCAGCAGATCGCGCTGCGCTTCAGGGTTGCTTTCCAGCAGATGCAGCAGCGGATCACTGAAGGTTGACCCCAGCGACTCCACCACGTAATTGCCGCCACCCTGGCGACTGACCAGCAAGCCCTTGGCCGCCAGTTTCTGGATCGCCTCGCGCAACGAAGGGCGTGACACGCCGAACTGCTCGGCCAACGCCCGTTCGGCCGGCAAGCGCTCACCCGCCTTCAGCGTGCCCTCGAGGATCATCCCCTCGAGCTGCTCGACAATATCGTCAGACAAACGGCGCTGACGAATCTGATCAAACCCCATAACTCAATTCTCCACGGTCCCGACGGCTCGCCGGGCTCTCTATTCTGGCCTATCAGGGCTGCACCAGCACCTGCCAGACGGCATTTTTTCGAGCGGACCAGTTGACCTCTGCACCGCTTATTCGACAAAAGTTTTAGAACGGCAAATTGACACGCCGCCTACAAGGCTTTTACCCTAGCCAACAGCGATTGTAAATTGGTATTACCAATTATCCAAGAACGCTGAACAGTGCCTGACCAACAACAATTAGGGGCCACCCCATATGCAAACCTGGCAACAGCTCTATTCCCCGCTCGGCAGTCTCGGCGTGTCCGCGCTCGCGGCCGTTATCCCCATCGTGTTTTTCTTCCTGGCATTGGCTGTGTTCCGGCTCAAGGGACACGTGGCCGGCAGCATCACGCTGGCCTTGTCCATTGCAGTGGCAATCTTCGCCTTCCAGATGCCGGTCGACATGGCCTTCGCCGCCGCCGGCTACGGTTTCGCCTACGGTCTGTGGCCGATTGCCTGGATCATCGTGGCAGCCGTATTCCTCTACAAACTGACGGTCAAGAGTGGTCAGTTCGAAGTGATCCGCAGCTCGGTGCTGTCAATCACCGATGACCAGCGCCTGCAAGTGCTGCTGATCGGCTTCTGCTTCGGTGCCTTCCTGGAAGGTGCAGCCGGTTTCGGTGCGCCGGTAGCAATTACCGCCGCACTGCTTGTAGGACTGGGCTTTAACCCGCTATACGCCGCCGGCCTGTGCTTGATCGCCAACACCGCACCGGTGGCCTTCGGCGCCTTGGGGATTCCGATCATCGTCGCCGGGCAAGTGACCGGCATCGACGCTTTCAAGATCGGCGCCATGACCGGCCGACAACTGCCGCTGCTGTCGCTGTTCGTGCCGTTCTGGCTGGTGTTCATGATGGACGGCCTGCGCGGCGTGCGGGAAACCTGGCCGGCCGCACTGGTCGCCGGTTTGAGCTTTGCCGTCACCCAGTACTTCACCTCGAACTTCATCGGCCCGGAATTGCCGGACATCACCTCGGCCTTGGCCAGCCTGGTTTCCCTGACGCTGTTCCTGAAAGTCTGGCAGCCAAAGCGCGCTGCAGGCCAATACATCGTCGGTGCCGTCTCGGCTTCCGTGGTGAGCGCCAGCGCTGGCGGTTTCGGTCAGCCGCGCAGTACCGTGGCGTCGCCCTACAGCCTGGGTGAAATCCTCAAGGCCTGGTCGCCGTTCCTGATCCTCACCGTGCTGGTCACTATCTGGACCCTGAAACCCTTCAAGGCAATGTTTGCCGCAGGCGGGTCGATGTACAGCTGGGTGTTTAACTTCGCGATCCCGCACCTGGACCAATTGGTGATCAAGGTCGCACCAATCGTGGCCACCCCGACTGCCATTCCGGCGGTGTTCAAACTCGACCCGATTTCCGCAACCGGCACGGCGATTTTCTTCTCCGCGCTGATCTCGATGCTGGTCCTGAAGATCAATCTCAGAATTGGTCTGACCACTTTGAAAGAGACCTTCTACGAGCTGCGATGGCCGATTCTGTCCATCGGCATGGTGTTGGCGTTTGCCTTCGTCACCAACTTCTCGGGCATGTCGTCGACCATGGCCCTGGTTCTGGCAGGCACCGGCGCAGCGTTCCCGTTCTTCTCGCCGTTCCTCGGCTGGCTGGGCGTATTCCTGACCGGTTCCGATACATCGTCCAACGCGCTGTTCGGCTCGTTGCAAGCGACCACTGCGCATCAGATCGGTGTCAGCGACACCTTGCTGGTCGCGGCAAACACCAGCGGCGGCGTCACCGGCAAAATGATCTCGCCTCAATCGATCGCCGTGGCCTGTGCCGCGACCGGGCTGGTGGGCAAGGAATCGGATCTGTTCCGCTTCACCCTCAAGCACAGCCTGTTCTTTGCAACGATCGTTGGCCTGATCACCTACATCCAGGCCTATTGGCTCACCGGGATGCTGGTGCACTAAGGACTACAGACAACGCCGAAAAAACCGACGCCGGACCACGATTCCGGCGTCAGCTATTCACAACCCGGTCTGTAAGGCTGCTGAAAGCTTCCCTCTCTATATTCAGCAGCCTCAACGGACGGATAACCGGCCGAGAGACCCGCCTGATGAGCGAGCAATTTTATAACGCTGTGCCGAACGCGACCCGCGTCGCCCCGCCGCTGCCCGAGCCTCGGCAATACCCCAGCAAAAAACCGTCACGGGTCTACCTGTTCGGAACCTGCGTGGTGGATTTGTTCTACCCGGAAGCCGGGATGGATGCGATTCATCTGCTGGAGCGCGAAGGCATTCGTGTCGAGTACCCGCAAGGGCAAAGCTGCTGCGGGCAACCGGCCTACACTTCGGGTTACACCGAGCAGGCAAGGACTGTGGCGCGCTCGCAACTGGCGCTGTTTGCCGGGGATTATCCAGTGGTGGTGCCGTCAGGATCGTGTGCCGGCATGTTGCGCGAACACTATGCCGACTTGTTCAAAGATGAGCCGCAAACGCTGAAACAGGTTCAGGCTCTGGCCGCCCGGACCTACGAGTTGGCCGAGTTCCTGTTATTTGTGTGCAAAGTGCAGCTCAAGGACAGCGGCACACCTGTGAAAGTGGCGCTGCACACCTCGTGTTCCGCACGTCGTGAGATGAACACGCACTTGCACGGCCGTGAGTTATTGGCGCAGCTGAGCAACGTGGAGCGAGTCGACCACAGCCATGAAAGTGAATGCTGTGGCTTCGGTGGGACTTTCAGCGTCCGTATGCCAGACATTTCCGGCGCGATGGTGGCTGACAAGACCCGGTCGTTGAAGGAATCCGGCGCGCACAAGGTACTGAGTGCCGACTGTGGTTGCCTGATGAACATCAACGGCTCGCTGGAGAAACAGAAGGAAGCGTTACGTGGCCAACACTTGGCCAGTTTCCTTTGGCAGCGAACCGGAGGTGTTCTATGAACGCATCCGCGATTATTCCTACGGTTGCCGTAGAAGAAGATTTTCGCACCCGGGCTCATAAGGCATTGGGTGACAAGCAGCTGCGAAACAACTTTCGCACTGCGATGGATTCACTGATGACAAAACGGGCAGCGTCCTTCAGCGATGCCCACGAAAGAGAACATTTGCGAGCGCTGGGCAATGCCGTCCGCGCCCGTGCGTTATCCAAGTTGCCTGACCTGCTCGAGCAGCTTGAACAGAACCTGACCCGCAACGGTGTGACAGTGCACTGGGCGGAAACGGTGGACGAAGCCAATGGCATCGTCCTCTCGATCATCCGCGCTCACGAGGGGCGGCAAGTGATCAAGGGCAAATCGATGGTCAGCGAAGAGATGGAGATGAACCACTTCCTCGCTGAACAGGGCATTGAATGCCTGGAATCGGACATGGGCGAGTACATCGTCCAGCTCGACCACGAAAAGCCTTCACACATTATTATGCCGGCGATCCACAAGAATGCCGGTCAGGTCGCGTCCTTGTTCCACGACAAACTTGGCGTGGAGTACACCAAGGACGTTGACCAACTCATTCAGATCGGTCGCAAAGTCTTGCGGCAGAAATTCTTCGAAGCGGACATCGGCGTCTCCGGCGTCAACTTTGCCGTGGCCGAAACCGGAACCCTGCTGCTGGTGGAAAACGAAGGCAATGGCCGCATGACCACCACGGTGCCGCCAGTGCACATCGCCGTCACCGGCATCGAGAAAGTCGTGGAAAACCTGCGCGACGTGGTGCCGCTCTTGTCACTGCTGACGCGCTCGGCCCTTGGTCAACCGATCACCACCTACGTCAACATGATCTCCGGCCCACGCAAAGAGCACGAACTCGACGGCCCGCAGGAAGTGCATCTGGTCCTGCTCGACAACGGTCGCAGCCAGGCCTTTGCCGACAGCGAATTGCGCCAGACCCTGAACTGCATTCGCTGCGGCGCTTGTATGAATCATTGCCCGGTCTACACCCGAATCGGCGGCCACGCCTATGGGGAGGTTTACCCTGGGCCTATCGGAAAAATCATCACCCCGCACATGGTCGGCCTGGCGAACGTCCCGGACCATCCGAGCGCGTCGTCGTTGTGTGGTGCTTGCGGCGAAGTCTGCCCGGTAAAAATTCCTATCCCTGCACTGCTGCGTCGCCTACGGGAAGAAAACGTCAAAGCGCCGGACAGCCCGCATCAAGTCATGCGCGGTCAGGGCAGCAAGTTTTCGCGCAAGGAGCGCTTTATCTGGAACGCCTGGGCTAGGCTCAACAGTTCGCCGACGCTCTATCGTCTGTTCGGCTTTTTCGCCACACGCTTGCGCGCACTCGCGCCAAGCAACGTCGGCCCCTGGACGCAAAACCACAGCGCACCGAAACCCGCTGCCCGCTCACTGCATGACATGGCCCGCGAGCATCTGGCCAAACAGGGAGATCGCTGATGAGCGCCAAGCAAAATATCCTCGCCAAGTTGCGGAACAGTCTGACCGGCACCACACCGGTGCCTGACGAATTCGACGTCGAACTGGTGACAGCGCCGTACACCTACACCGCTGAGCAACGCATCCCGCAACTGCGCAAACTGATGGAAGCGGTGCACACCGAAATACATCTGACGTCTGGCGAAGGTTGGCCCGAGTTGCTGGCCCAGTTACTGCGGGATCGCCAGATACCGAGCCTGTTGATCGCACCGACTACACCTCACGGACAACGTGTCACTCAGCATTGGGCGAAAAATCCTGACCTGCCCACGCTCAAAGCTTACGACCGTCCGGTTGAAGAATGGAAAGCCGAGCTGTTCAACGACACCCCGGCGAGCCTGACCACCACCCTCGGTGCAATCGCCGCGACAGGTAGTCTGATTCTCTGGCCGACGCGCGAAGAACCGCGCCTGATGAGTCTGGTACCGCCGGTGCATTTCGCCCTGCTCAAGGCCAGCGAAATCCGCGACAACTTCTATCAGGTGCAGCAGGAATTCGAGTGGGCCCAAGGCCTGCCGACCAACGCCCTGCTGGTGTCCGGCCCGTCGAAAACCGCTGACATTGAGCAAGTCCTGGCTTACGGCGCGCACGGTCCGAAAGACCTGGTGGTTCTGATTCTGGAGGACCAATGACTCTACCGGCGGCTTTTCTGAGAGATGCACATCAACTGATTCCCCCAGAGCGCCGTTTCGATGATCCGCTGTCGACCCTGGCCTTCGGCACCGACGCCAGTTTCTACCGGCTGATTCCGAAACTGGTGATTCGTGTCGAGTCCGAAGATGAAGTGGTTGCGCTGCTCAACCTGGCGCAACGGGATAAAGTCCCGGTAACGTTCCGCGCCGCCGGCACCAGCCTGTCCGGTCAGGCCATCAGCGATTCGGTATTGATCGTCCTTGGGGATAACTGGAACGGTCGCGAGATTCGCGGACAAGGCACACAAATTCGTCTTCAACCGGGCGTGATCGGCGCACAGGCCAACGCATGGCTGGCACCGTTCGGACGCAAGATCGGCCCTGATCCGGCCTCGATCAACGCCTGCAAGATCGGTGGCATCGTCGCTAACAATGCCAGTGGCATGTGCTGCGGCACGGCGCAAAATACCTATCACACGTTGGCGGGGATTCGTCTGGTGCTGGCCGACGGTAGCCGTCTCGACACTGAAGATGCGGCGAGTGTTGCAGCGTTTCGTGAGAGCCACGCTTCGCTGCTTGAACGGCTGGCGACCTTGGGTCGCGAGACCCGGGCCAATGCCGAACTCGCTGGGAGAATCCGCCACAAATACCGCCTGAAAAATACCACCGGCCTGTCACTTAACGCCCTGGTGGATTTCGACGAGCCTGTGGATATCTTGAGCCACCTGCTGGTGGGCTCCGAAGGTACCCTCGGGTTCATCAGCGCGGTGACTTACGACACCGTGATCGATCACCCGAACAAAGCCTCGGCGTTGATCGTGTTCCCGGACGTGGAAACCTGCTGCAACGCTGTTTCCGTGCTGAAAAGTCAACCGGTGTCGGCCGTAGAATTGCTGGACCGCCGCAGTCTGCGCTCGGTGCAGGACAAACCCGGCATGCCGGCTTTCGTACAGCATCTGTCGAACAATGCCTGCGCCCTGCTGATCGAATCCCGCGCCGCAACGACCGCTCTACTGCGCGAACAACTGGCGCAAATCATGGCCTCGTTGACTTCGTTTCCGGTGGAAAAGCAAGTCGACTTCACCGAAGACCCAGTGGAAAACGCCCGGCTCTGGGCAATCCGTAAAGACACATTCCCCGCCGTCGGCGCCGTGCGCAAAACCGGCACCACGGTGATCATCGAAGACGTGACCTTCCCGGTGGAGCTACTGGCCGTCGGCGTGAATCGGCTGATCGAGTTGTTCGACAAACATCACTACGACGAAGCGATCCTTTTCGGACACGCCCTGGAAGGCAATCTGCATTTCGTCTTCACCCAAGGCTTCAACAACCCGGAAGAAGTCGCACGCTACCAAGCGTTCATGGACGACGTGGCGCAGTTGGTGGCGGTGGAGTTCGGAGGATCGCTGAAGGCTGAACACGGCACCGGTCGCAACATGGCGCCCTTTGTCGAACTGGAATGGGGCAGCGACGCCTATCAGCTGATGTGGCAGCTCAAACGGCTGCTCGACCCCAATGGCATTCTCAACCCGGACGTGGTGCTCAGCGAGGATCCTCAGATCCACCTCAAGCACCTGAAGCCGTTGCCGGCCGCTGACGAGATTGTGGATAAGTGTATCGAGTGCGGTTTCTGCGAACCGGTCTGCCCGTCAAAAGGCCTGACCCTGAGCCCGCGCCAGCGCATCGTGATCTGGCGTGACATTCAGGCGAAGAAACGCGCAGGCGTGGACACCACCGAGCTCGAAGCCGCTTTCGAATACCAAGGCATCGAAACCTGCGCCGCCACCGGCCTCTGCGCGCAACGTTGCCCTGTAGGAATCAACACCGGTGAGCTGGTGAAAAAGCTCCGCAGTCGTAAGGCGACTCATACGAAAACCGCCCATTGGCTGGAAGGTAATTTCGCCACTGCGCTGCAAGGTGCGCGTTTCACCCTGCACGTGGCCAATGGCGCGCGAATGCTGTTGGGGGCGCCACGATTGGCAAAGCTTTCGGCAACGTTGACGCGTTTATCCAAAGGTCAGGTCCCGCAATGGACCAACGCCATGCCGCAACCGGAAAAAGCCATTCGTTTCAGCCCGACCGTGTCGGACGAGCGCCCTCGAGTGGTGTACCTGGCGGCCTGCGTGTCGCGGGCAATGGGCCCGGCGGCAGGTGATAAAGAGCAAATGTCGCTGTACGACAAAACCCTTGGTCTGCTGGAAAAAGCCGGTTACCAAGTGGTCTTCCCGGACAATCTGGACAACCTCTGCTGTGGTCAGCCGTTCGCCTCCAAGGGCTATGCCGAACAGGCCGAACACAAACGCCAGGAACTGATCGGCGCACTGTTGCACGCCAGTCGTGGTGGGCTCGACCCTGTCTATTGCGACACCAGTCCTTGTACGTTACGGCTGGTTCAGGATTTGGGCGATGTTCGACTGGACCTGTACGATCCGGTGCGATTCATCCGTACGCATTTGATGAATCGTCTGGATTTCACACCGCAGGAAGCGCCAATTGCGGTGCACGTTACCTGCAGCACCCAGCACCTTGGCGAGAGCCAGGCACTGATCGATCTGGCGCGAAAATGCAGCAACAATGTGGTCATTCCCGAGGGCATCCACTGTTGTGGTTTTGCCGGGGATAAGGGTTTCACCACACCGGAACTGAACGCACATTCGTTACGCACGCTCAAGGATGCGGTGCAGCAATGCAGCGAAGGGATTTCGACCAGTCGCACCTGTGAAATTGGCCTGACGCAACACGGCGGAATTGATTACCACGGACTAGTCTATCTGGTGGATCGGGTAACGCAGGCGAGAGTCATGCAAGAAAAATAGAACCCTGATGCGCTGCCGTAGTCCACAGAATGAGCCCGGACATTACCGGGCTTAACCCAAACTCGGCAGCCCGTCCTGATGGCCAGCGATGCCTGGACCCTCAGTTCAAGGAGATACACATGAAACGTTCTGTACTGTTAGGTCTGTTCGTTACTGCCTCGCTGATGGCGTCCACCTCGTTTGCCGCCGAAAAAGATCTCTGCGCGACCAACCTGCAAACCATCGAAAATGCCAAGGCACAGATTGCTCCAGATATGACTGAACAGGTGGAGGCATCTGTCAAAAAAGCCAAAGCCGATCACGCAATGGGCACTAAGAAAGGGACTGAAGATTGCATCGCCGAGACCACCCAAACTATTCAGTCTATTCAGAAGACAAGTGACGGTGGCAAACCATAGCCCCTGCAACCACGCCAACCTTCGGGTTGGCCTTCTGCCCCCTCTGGTACCACCCAATACGAGCAAAGCAAAACCCGCCAATTGCGGGTTTTGTTGCATCTGGGGTTCGTACTAACTCCGCAGAAGGAGCGAGGCCACCAGCGAAAAGAGGCAATCGCTCCCTTTTTACTGCGATTGATTCTATCAAACAGTTTTTTCATAGCCTTTTTTGCAAAAACCGAATTCCTGCTCAGCGCCGTAGTCTTTTAAGTAGGCCCCATCAATAGTGGCTTATGTTCCGACCTCGGCCGAGCCGTCCGTTTTTACGGCAGCACCGAGACCATCAGTTCAAGGAGATACCCATGAAACGTACCGCACTCGCTGGTCTGTTCATCTCTGCGGCCATGTTGGCCTCACCCGTATTTGCGGCGGACAACAACCTTTGTACGAGCAAGCTGCAAGAGCTCAAAAGTAAAGTGAATTCGCTGCCGGCGAGCTCCAACAACACCACAATGGAGATCAAAAGACTGATGTCCAGCGCCGAAGCTTCCCAAGCCTCCGGGGACGACAAAAAATGTGTCACCGAGGTCACCCAGGCCTCGTCACTCGCTGACCAACAGCGCAACCAACCCACCCCATAATTTGTGGTGGCTAACCTTCGGGTTGGCCTTCTCACGCGTGTTGGCGTACACTGCGCAGGCTTGTTGCTCACTTTGATTCACAGAGCAATGGGCTCGGGGCCGTTTAGGATTCGACGCCGGTTGCGAAACTTTAGGTGCATGCCGAGTTGGTAACAGAACTCGTAAATCCACTGTTGCAACTTTCTATAGTTGCCAATGACGAAACCTACGGGGAATACGCTCTCGCTGCGTAAGCAGCCTTAGCCCTTCCCTCCTGGTACCTTCGGGTCCAGCAATCATCAGGGGATGTCTGTAAACCCAAAGTGATTGTCATATAGAACAGAATCGCCGTGCAGTACGTTGTGGACGAAGCGGCTAAAACTCACACAACTCGCCCAAAGCACCCTGCCCGTCGGGTCGCTGAGGGTTAACTTAATAGACACGGCTACGCATGTAGTACCGACAGCGGAGTACTGGCGGACGGGGGTTCAAATCCCCCCGGCTCCACCACTCATACATCTAAAGACGTCCACGGACGTCTTTTTTTGTGCCTTAAATCCAGTAAATACGGGGCTTTCAGCGCCACCGAGATCCATCAGCGTTCATAGACACCCATGCAAACGTGTATTCCAAGTGGTATTCCAAGCCCCCAGATGGTAATTTTTGGAATACACAAACAGTATTGGAATACACCATGTGCGCCCAAGCCACTCGTCTTTCAGACATGAAAGTCAAAGCCGCCAAGCCTAAGGAAAAGGACTACACACTCACGGATGGCAACGGCCTACAAATGCGAGTGAGAATCAATGGCTCTAGACTGTGGAATTTCAACTATATCCATCCCGTGACCAAAAAACGGATCAACATGGGATTAGGTACCTTTCCCGAAGTCAGCCTGGCCCAAGCACGTAAACGGACTGTTGAAGCTAGGGAACTTGTCGCCCAGGGACTAGATCCGAAAGAGCAGCGAAATGCTGATCGCCAAGTAAAAAAAGCCGCGACAGAGCACACGTTTCAAAACGTGGCGACGGCTTGGCATGAACTGAAAAAAGATGAAGTGACGCCAGCCTACGCCGAGGACATCTGGCGCTCCCTTACGCTGCACGTTTTCCCGGACTTGGCCAGCACACCGATTGCAGCCATCAGCGCCCCTCAGGTCATCAACTTACTCCGACCACTTGAAACCAAAGGCAGCCTGGAAACAGTCAAGCGGCTGAGTCAGCGACTCAACGAGATCATGATTCACGGGGTCAACTCGGGATTGATTCACGCAAACCCGCTTAGCGGGATTCGTTCCGTCTTCAAGAAACCGAAAAAGAAGAATATGGCGGCGCTTGCTCCCGATGAGCTGAAAGAGCTCATGGTGGCAATTGCCAATGCCAGCATAAAAAGAACTACGCGCTGTCTGATCGAATGGCAGCTCAACACTATGACTCGCCCAGCAGAGGCTGCTACCACGCGCTGGGCCGACATCGATTTCGAAAAGCGTATCTGGACGATCCCCGCTGAGCGCATGAAGAAACGACGCATACATATCGTGCCGCTCACAGATCAAGCACTGGCGCTTTTGGAGGCGATCAAACCCTATAGCGGGCATCGGGAATACGTGTTTCCTGCCGACCGCAACCCTCGCACCCACTGCAACAGCCAGACCGCCAACATGGCGCTAAAGCGCATGGGCTTTGAGGGTCGCCTGGTCAGCCATGGCATGCGATCTATGGCCAGTACGACCCTCAACGAGCACGGATGGGAACCTGAGTTGATCGAGGTAGCGCTTGCCCACGTGGACAAGGACGAGGTTCGCAGTGCTTACAACCGTGCAGACTATATCGAGCGCAGACGCCCGATGATGGCTTGGTGGAGCGAGCACATCCAAGAGGCCGCCACCGGCAACCTCTCGGTGTCAGCCATGACCGAAAACCGGGCCCGGAAAGTCGTCTCCATACGCTGAAGATTCGACCAATGATGAGCATTCACTTGACCATGGCCATCGGCCGCATGAACTGAATATCAGGCTGGCATCCACACTATCAGTGTGGATGCCAGCACAGACTAAAGCGTACGAGCGACCTAGAGAAACTGTGTTCAGCTGACGCCGCGTGGAAAGGACACTCGTAAATGACGAAGAAGATCGTTTGGTAGTACTGCAGGAAGCTTCGCGGTGCCGTTATTGGACAGCTGAATGGTGACAGTCTTGTTAAGGTCGGCGAATTTCACTTGGACTTTTTCCAGCACGTGCTTGCGGCCGGCCAGCAGGATATTAGTGGCCTCGCGCACATCTTTTACCCCCTTGAGCAAGATTTTTCCCGTCACCCCTTCATCTATTTCTACGCCCGAGACCTGGAGCGAGTCGACAGTGATTTCTTGATCCACGGCAACCTGCAGAGCCGAGATCCACTCAATCAGGTTAACCGTAGGAGGCGTTACCACTAGGTTGAAATTGCAAGCTTCAAGCAGGCGACTGATCAGCTCCTTGAGACTGCGCTGGTAGTTTCTCAGTTCGATGTGGGGCGGAGAATCGAAAAGGGTGAACTCTGTCGTCCGGTACCCGATCCGATCGAATACCTCTTCACTACCAAAAGGAGTCGAGATCACCTCTTGGTAATTGTACTTTTCGATGTAACGACCCTCAATGAAATCGTCCCGGATTCGCTCTATGGAGAAGCCATCCATTCTTTCATCCGTGAATGGCATCTCGATGAGCCTCTTCCCAACAGCTCGAATCGGCAAGGGCCACTGGGAATTTAGCCACCTCACCCTGTTCATGTCGGTTCTCCTTGAGGCTCGGAGCTCCCTTGAGCTTGCACTCTCAGCTCCTTGATTACCTTCGCCGCGGTTTCTTCGATGATGCCCAGATAAGTTTCTTTGTCTTCAGCGCTGACTGGTCGGATTGTCTTGGTGTACTGAAGCTCAACGATCCGATAGGCACCTCGAACGAAGTACTTGAAACCTTTCCCTTTTACCGGATCCTCAAAGGCGGCCTCAAACTCCACCATCGGTTGTGGTGCCTTGTTCAGCACCGAGCGCCAGATTATCGACGTGATGAAGAAACCCTTTCGGGCCAGACTCTGGTACTCCTCAGAGGCCAGCAGTGTCTCGCCTTTGAGTGCGACGTTCTTGACCAGAGCCAAAGCCTCCTCTTTGGCCACCTCAGCTTCCTGGTCGTCGTCTAGGTCGAGCTCGTCTTCCTCAGGCTCCTGGGGCAAGCGCTCAACCTTCACGCTAGTGACGTTCTTCAGAGAAAAACCTGTGAGGCCTCTGATCAGGGAGGTAAAGAATTCTGTGCGCAGGGCAGATGACTGAAACTCGCCAAGCTCGATGCGGATTGTGGGAATTTCAGCTTTGGCCTTAGTATCCAGCTTGTCCTTAAGCTTCGAGAAAATAATCTTCACACGGTCGTTGGCAGGCATCCGAATGACCGTCTTGTCCGCCGAGACGTGGAACTCGATCAAAGCTTCTTTGGGCGTACGCTGAACGAGTCGCGTCTTGCCGTAGTCGACGTCGGAGTACTTGATGTTAGCGACCACTTGGTTGCCGTCCTTGACCTGCTGAGTGACCTTCTCGTCCTCAGGAGATTCCTCGATGTATTCACGGAGCACCTCCCGGATTCCTTCCACGGTCAGTGCAGTTGGCAGCGTTACCGAGGTGAGTTTTTCCTGTCGGCCGGAATGCTCTCGCTGCTCCAGCAGTGTGTTCAGATCATGATAGTCGTGAGGGAGGAGCGAGATGGCACTGACCAGGTCATCCCGGCTGTCCTTGGCAGAGTAGAAAATCCCCCTGTCCTTCGCGAGTTCAAGCAGAACCTTGTCGTTAATTTTCTGCTTAGCTGACATTAAGGCATCATAGATTTCTTTATCTGTAGCACAGTACTGAAGCGCATTTTTGCTCATTGTCGAGACAGCTCCAGTTCACAGAAGGTGGTGCGTACGTGTTCAAGCTTGCCGAAGTCAATGGAGTCTAGGATCTGCCTGAGATCACCTCCGCCCTGATAGTCGGCGATGTACTGGTCTTTTGCTTTGGCGAAATTGGCCGAAGCATTCTGATGAGGGTCGACCATGCGGATGGTAACTTCAGTTTCGGCCTTTATTACCTGGTAGTGCATCAGGTACTCGATGAGGTACAGAAATTCATCGGTCGTGAATCCCCGCTTACGCATGAAGATCACGAAGCCCTGCTTGCTCCCATTTTTAGGGTTCACATAGGACAGGATGATCCAAGGCGCGGTCAGCATATCCAGCGTCGCAGCCTTGGCGTGTTCCAATTGGACATTTTTCCTGCGAACCAAATGGGGGTAGTAGAACTTGCAGTAATCCCGCTCCGGCACTAGACCTGCACCTCCGCGCAGGTGGATGATCTCGTGGTGAACATTGTTCAGCCAGTAAATATCTTCAGGTCCCATCACCACGATCTTAGAACCCTTCGGGATGTCCAAGTCCTCGGCCTTCACCTTCTCAAGGATCTTGGCGAAATCCTTGTCATATTCATTATCGTGGTTGTAGACGAAAAGCAGTCCCTGGATATTCGCCGACACATCCGGATGAATATAGGTGCCGCTAAACTCCTGGCTGATCTCAGCGCACCGCAGGCTCTTGGCCAGACTCTCGATCGCCTCCCGGATAGCCTGTGTTTTTATGGTGCCCTTCGCGTAGCTCTTGAGGTCGCAATTCACATAGGTGCGGGACTGAGAGTAGGGCTCGTCATACCAAAATACGACATCAGAGGGATGGGTCTTGACCTCATGTGCCTCCTGGTTCTCGCACGGCCAATTAATGTTGGTGTGCTCCATACGGCCCCAGAGAAATTCGTTGAAGATCCCCTTCGACAGCCTCTCCGCCATCTTCGCGATGTTTATCGTCTCGGCCATGATTCCTTGGGCTCTTTATGTTGGTCAAAGCGGCGTTAGCCCATGATGGCGCTATTGATAGCACAGTAAACACGATGGTCGAGTCAGCGACAAGATCAACACTTGTTCGACATTCGCACCGTGCCATCGCGCAGACGGATTTCAAGGAGGAAGTCGCTTCAAAAAGGATGAGGTAGCTTAAACTGGGTAATTGCACTGACTTGACCAGCCATTTGCATCGGACTTGACCAGCACGCTTCGTAACCATGACCGGCAGAGAGCGGCCAAAAGCAGCCTTTGAGAGGGTCTAAGAAATCACAAACTGATTGAGGTGAAGAGCTGAGGCTACGCCTTCCCCCTCTTCGTTTGAGGCGGAAGGGAACCTCCCCTAGTAACGCTCGCCGATACCGTCCTTAGACCGCAGCCTTTGTGGCATCAATGACTAGAATGGAGAAGCAACCTTCATTGGTGCGCTACGGATAAGCGCTCAAGGTCGCTGGTATCAGGCAGCTCGCCGGCGATGGACTCAAGAATGTCGGTCACGGTTAACAGCCCGATCACCCCGTCACGTTCGTTGACCACGAAGGCGATGTGCGTGGACTCTTTGCGCAATTGCTCCAGTGCATTGAGAATCGTCAACCTCTCCGACAATCTGAGCGCAGGACGTACCAGTTCTTCAATCTGTGCCTGATTGCCTTCAAGCAATACGTTGAGCACATCCTTCTTCTGGACGAAGCCCAGTGCTTCGCTTACACGGCCGTTACGGGTGACGGGAAGCCTGGAATGAGGGGAGTTGATCAGTACGCCCTCAAGTTCGGTCCATGGACTGGTGAGTTTGATCTGATCAATCTCAGTGCCTGGGGTCATGATTGTCCGAACGCTCCGTTCTGCAAGCCTGAGTACTCCGCTGATCATGACCCGCTCGCGTCGATCAAAAACAGGTTCCAGGCCATCGCTCCCGACCATATCAACGACTTCTTCACCCACCTCGTCCTGTTCCAGTTGTTTGCCTCCCAGCAAACGCAAAACAGCATGCGCCGTTCTGACTCGCATTGAGTGCTGGCCCTGCAAGGATTTCTTGCGACGTGCGCGGGCAATCTGGTTGAACAATTCGATGAGGATGGAGAAGCCAATGGCAGCGTAGAGATAGCCCTTTGGAATATGGAAGCCAAGACCCTCAGCCGTAAGACTGAAGCCAATCATCATCAAGAACCCCAGACATAGCATGATCACAGTGGGGTGTGAGTTGACGAAGTTGGTCAACGGCTTACTGGCGACAATCATGATACCGATGGAGAAGATAACAGCGATCATCATGATCGAGAGTTCATCAACCATCCCCACGGCGGTGATTACGGCATCCAGCGAGAAGACGGCGTCAAGCACCACAATCTGCAAGACGATCGGCCAGAACAGCGCATAGCTGACGTTGCCCGTACGTTGCGCTACATGCCCTTCGAGTCGCTCATGAAGCTCCATCGTCGCTTTGAACAGCAGGAACACACCGCCGAACAGCATGATCAGATCTCGGCCGGAGAACACATGATCAAATACCGTCACCAATGGCTTGGTCAGCGTTACCATCCACGAAATACCCGCAAGCAGGCCCAGCCGCATAAGAAGTGCAAGCGAAAGCCCGATGAGTCGTGCCCGGTCGCGTTGCTCGGGTGGCAATTTGTCGGCAAGAATTGCAATAAAAACAAGATTGTCTATTCCGAGGACTAGCTCCAACACGATCAGTGTCAGCAAACCAAGCCACGCGGTGGGGTCCGCAATCCATTCCATAGTTAGTTACTTGCTCTCAAGGGGGGTGGGGTAGATTTTTTGTGAGTCGTTAACGATGTAGCACGAAGAGAAAATAGCCGCTAAACGAGCGTGTAGCTCCTTCGTTAGCTAAGCTCCGTCAGCGCTCTTCGAATTGTTCGAGTGCTCGAGCCAGGCTTGCATCTGATAGCTCCCCTAGATGGCTGCTCACTAATTTGCCGTCTGCACTGTAGAACAGGGTCGTTGGTAACGCCATCGAACCAACGATCTGGCCAAGTCGTCCGCCTCCGTCAAATAAAATGTTGTTCAGGCTTAGTTTTTGGCTGGAGAGAAACTTATTGACGATATCCGATCCTTCACCTTGGTTCACGAAGAGAAAGTTCACATCGGGACGCTGTTCCTGAGCTTTCTGC
The DNA here is from genome assembly GCF_054898105.1 of Pseudomonas sp. MDT1-17. Lineage (NCBI taxonomy): Bacteria > Pseudomonadati > Pseudomonadota > Gammaproteobacteria > Pseudomonadales > Pseudomonadaceae > Pseudomonas > Pseudomonas sp. MDT1-17. The sequence goes on from NZ_JBUBVM010000001.1 coordinate 5,755,307, forward strand.
AGCACAGGCATTTCACGACGGCAGGGAGGGCACCAGGTGGCCCACAAGTTGATCACCAGTGGACGCCCTTGATAGTGCGTGAGTTGTACGGTCTCTCCAGTGGTCGTGCGCACAGGTATTTCCGGCAAACGCGTACCTTGCTCGTAAACGCTCAGCGATAGTGTCCCCAAGCCCCACAGGAGCATGCCGGCAACCACCGACGCAGCCAGTGGTCGACGCAGCGCTGCACTTCGCCAGCCCCAGATCAGAGCCCCAATCACCACCGCGATTGCACCCGGCAAGGCAAGGAAACCGCCGTCACGTACATCGATGATGCGCCAGAGGTCACTGCCATAGTGCTCTCGATAGACGAGAACGAAGCTCGCTCGGGCTATCAGAAGTCCCAGCATCAACAGCCAGAACAGCACCGAATCCAGGCGTTCCCCACCCTGTTTGGCCACTCGACGTCCAATCAGGGTAGCGACCAATAACGCGCTGATCAGCAACAGATGGCTCAGTGAAATTACAAAGCTGCCAATATTGAATGTAAGCATCAACTACCTTCCTTAGCTTGGTTCCAACTCTGAAGAAACGCCTCGGCGTCAACCTGCCCAGTAATACGCTGACTACGACGCTCCTCTGCGTCCGGCCCGATCCATAAAAAGCTTGGAGGCCCCGGTACCTTATAGCGGCTCAACAACTCACGGCTATCAGCGTTGTCAGCGGTGACGTCCAGGCGCAGCAGGCGCACACCCTTCAATGCGTCCATTACCTGTGGTTGGCCAAACACTTCCTTTTCCATCACTCGGCAAGACACACACCAGTCGGCGTAGTAATCCAGCAGCACCCACTGACCACTTGCCCTCGCCGAATCCAGCTCGTTTTGCAACTCAGTCGCAGACTTAATGGTGGAGAACGCATCATGTCCCGACGGTTGCGATGCAGCGCTGGTGGTGGTTGCTCTATATACCTTCAATGGTTGCCAGAGATCATCTGAGCCACCAGCAGCGCCGACGACAAGCAGACTACCCCAGACACCAAACACAACAGAAGCAATGCCGAACATGTGAGTCGTCCGGGCCGCTGGTTGGCGTTGATGCCAGACAGCATAAGCCAGGGCCAGCGACAACGTGCCCCACAGTCCGATCCAAATCGACTCATCCAATACTGGTCTCAGCATGTAGATCGCCGTTCCCAGAAACAGGAAGCCGAAGGCGCCTTTGAGCAAGTTCATCCACGCCCCTGGTTTGGGCAGGAAGCGATTGCCAACAGTGACGAGCAACAACAAGGGAAGACCAATGCCCAGGCCCATGGCGAACAGAATAAGACCACCGTGCAGTGCGTTACCGCTTTGCGCGATGTATAGCAGCGCGCCAGCGAGAGGGGCTGTCATGCACGGACCTACCAATAGTCCTGACAACGCGCCCAGGACTCCGGCGCCCACCAGGCTGCCACCATTTCGTTGGCGACTGGCATTTTCCAGGCGATCGCGCAGGAAGGCGGGCAACTGCAATTCGAAAAAACCAAACATCGGCAACGACAGCAGGATGAATACCGCAGCAAAACTACCCAGCACCCACGGTTGTTGCAGCAACGCCTGGAGGTTGGCGCCCAGCATGGCAGCAAGCACACCCATGGAGGCGTATACCAACGCCATGCAGAACACATAGCTACCAGCCAGGGCAAAACCGCGCCGCGGGCTCGCGCCACTGCCGACTACCAGTCCTGCAAGAATCGGCAGCATGGGAAGAGAGCAAGGGGCAAACGCCAGCAGCAAGCCCAGACCGAAGAAGATCAGCAGGCTCCAGCCAAGTGCTCGTTGCTGAAGACCACTGGCAAGTGCTTGATCGGGTGCTTCGGCAGGAGTGGTGGCCGACGGGCTACCGCCCAGGTCAACGATCACTGACTGCGGTGGATAGCACAAACCGGCATCGGCGCAGCCCTGCCAGCCCACCTTGATTTTACCGCTGGCCTCGGCTGGAAGCTTCAACTCCAGCCCCTGCCGATAGACTTGCTGGGTACCGAAAAACTCATCGCTGTGAACTTCACCTTCAGGAAACGGCGGAGTATTTTTTTGGGCCAAACCATCGAATTTTAAACGTTGCTGATACAGGTAATACCCATCGGCGACTTGCCAGTAGAGTTGAGTTTCCCCTGAAGGAAGACGCTGAGAACTGAAGGCAAATGCTTTTTCTGCAGGAAGAAACTCAGGTTTAACATCAAATAGACTGCCTCCCGCATGGGTAAACCCTGAAAACAACATCAATAGTAAGGTAAAAAAACGGCGCATAAGAAGACTCTAATTCCTGAAAACCACGAGAAGATAGCACACGCTTATTAAAAAAAAGCTAGCAATAAAAACGGCATTAGCCCGCACACTGCGGCATCACTCCAAAGTCTATTAGTACAGAACGATGAAATCCATGCCAAGCGTGACTAACAAGTAGAGGTTTGACTACGCAGTCTACTTCCTGATCATTTACCGTCGAAGAAATCGACGAGTAGTGGTTTGACCAATGTAGGGCACTCCTCCATCAACCAATGACCACAGCCAGGCAGCACATGACCTTGTACGTTCGTGGCGTACTTATTCATCTGATCAATTTGAGTCTGACCAAGACTGCCTCGCCCGTCACCCGCCACTGCCAGTAGCGGCATAGTCAGTTTGCTTTGAGCCAACAGTTCTTTGTTCTGCAGCACAGATTGCGGAAGCGCGCGATAGTATTCGAATGCAGCATGCAGGGTGTGAGGCTTCGAATACGATTTAGCGTAAAGTCCAAGCAATTCATCAGTAAACACCTCCTGCTTCTCAGCATGTTTCTTGATGAAATGAGAGAGAAAGACCTTTTCCTTTCCCGAAATTAAAGTTTCGGGTAATGCTCCATCCGCTGAAAAGAAGCTAAAGTGCCAAGCTGTTGACTCACCTTGCGGGGTAAACGCCGGAAAGGTGTATATCAGTTCGTCCGGAATGACCGACTCAAGATAGGCGACCTTGGCAATATCTTTTTGATGCTGCACCAGCATCGGATAAGTTGCCCAAATACCAATATCATGAGCCACTAAATTAAACGGCGCATCTGGACTAAAGCGTTTGGCAAAAGCGTATATATACGGAGACACCTCTTGCCCGGTATACGAGGTCTTCAGTGGTTCAGACAATCCTAGACCAGGAAGATCCACAGCGATGACTCTGTGTTTTTTCGCCAGTTCAGGCATGAGCTGATGCCACTCATACCATGATTGACCGAAGCCATGCACCATCAGCATTAAAGGCCCGCTTCCACCCGCAACATAGTGCATTTTCAGGCCATTGACTTCTTCAAAGCCTCTTTCGAATCCTGCCGGAACAGGAAATTCCTCAGTCGCCAGCACGGTGAAAGAACTCATCACACCGCAGGCTGCAATCACAATATTCTTTATAAATTTATTCATAAGTCCCACTTTACGAAATACAAAAGATACGGACTGTTTTCTCTCCACATCTCTGTTTATAAAAATCCAGCTGCTTCAGTCTTTTCGGCGGTCAAGCTGCAAACCCACCATCAATGCTCAGGCTAGCGCCAGTAATAAATCCGGCTTCCGGCCCAGCAAGGTATGCAACGAAGCTGGCAATTTCTTCATCTTTTCCGTATCGGCCTAGTGCCATTAACTGTTTCAGTTGGCTGGCTGCCTCACCGTCGGCTGGATTCATATCGGTATCGACCGGTCCTGGCTGAACGTTGTTGACAGTAATGCAACGTGGTCCCAAGTCTCGCGCCAGGCCTTTGGTAAAACCAACAAGCGAGGCTTTAGTCATTGCATACACGGCACCGCCGGCAACAGGAATTCGGTCGGCATTAATGCTGCCAATATTAATAATGCGGCCACCTGTACTCATGTGACGTACGGCTTCTTGACTGGCAATAATCACACCTCTTACGTTGACAGCCAATGCAAGGTCAATTTCCGCCAATGTCAGTTCTTCCAGTGGTCCCCATGGGAGAATGCCCGCATTGTTTACCAAGATATCTAGTCTGCCAAAATTCTCTACCGCTTGGCGCACAGCTTGCTGTAATGCTTCAGGATCAGCACTGTCAGCACGAATAGCGAAAACATTGCCTCCTGCGAGGGTAATCTCGTCTACTAGTTTTTTAGCTTCGTCTGGCGAGGAACGATAAGTGAATGCAACGGCTGCGCCTTCGCGAGCCAGACGTTTAACAATGGCAGCCCCAATACCTCGGGAACCACCTTGTACAAATGCAACTTTACCTTGAAAATTTTTCGTGACATTCATTTATGCTAATTCTCAGTAGAGGTTATACAAGATAAGCTTGCGCTTATTAGCTTTTAACAATTAAGCATGAAAAAGTTCAGCACAACATCGACGATGTTTAAAGCACATTTCCATACAGTTGAATTAGTCTATGCTATTCACACGATACGATTAAGTCCCTAAAATTCAATTCTCTAGGTCCTGCGCGGAATCAATTGGCATGATTAAGAACCAATTTGTTGAGATTCGGAATTTCGTCACCGTTGCCCAGACAGGCAGCTTCACCTCGGCCGCCCAGGCTTTGGGAATGACCGGCTCGGCTTTGAGCAAAAGCATCATGCGACTGGAGACACGCTTGGGAACCAAGCTGTTGCACAGGACTACCAGGCGAGTGAGCTTGACCAATGATGGTGATTCCTACCTCACCGATTGCCAGAACGCCATGGCCATCCTAGACGAGGCTGAAAATCGATTGGGCAGTGAGCAGCAGTTACCTGCCGGTCGTGTACGCATTGAACTGCCCACAGCATTTGGACGCAGGTATATCCTGCCCACCCTGATAGAACTGTCGACACGGTACGAACAGCTAGAGCTATCAGTCACCTTCAGCGATCAGACCGTTGATTTGATGGGCAATGGGATTGACTTGGCGGTGCGTGTGGGGCCGCTCGATAACAATGTAGATCTGGTCGCTCGTCGATTGGGCGAGCAGCGCCGAGTTATCTGTGGCTCCCCGTCTTATCTCGCGCGCCGCGGTGCGCCACAGGTAGCTAAGGACCTCTCACAACACGACTGTGTCATAGGATGGCCTTTAGGCCAACGGCCTAGCTGGTTACTCAAAAACGAGGAGGGAATGACTGCAGCTTATGAAATCCCCGTACGTCATGAGATAGGGGATTGCGAAGCAATTTTGGCCACAACATTGGCGGGTTGCGGTTTGGCCCAGGTACCTACATGGCTGGTGGAGGAGCACCTCCGATCAGGCGCGCTGATTTCTGTGCTCGATGATCAAGCAGTAGACGATATGCCCATTCACGCTATTTGGATCAAGACCCCCTACATTCAGCCGAAGATGCGCGTGATCATTGAAGAGTTACTCCTTTTGGCGCAGACACCTGGCAGTAGATTTCGAGCAGGCTAGCTCAAAAAAACAGCCAGTAAATAGACAATCTGCTCATTGATACTTAAGTGTGCTGCGTCTATAAGACTTGTGGCCATGTAGCTTGGTTTGTCATTAAACATTCATCTTCGCTGCGGCGATCCCACGATGGAAAGCAAGGATTACACTATGTCGTTCGTAAAGAGCCTTGAAGGAAAAGTTGCAATTGTACAAGGCGGCTCCCGTGGCATCGGCGCAGCCATTGTCAGGCGTTTGGCCCGTGAAGGTGCAGCGGTAGCCTTTACATACGCTTCATCTGCAGCTCGAGCTGACGCACTGGTTGCGGAAGTTACGGCAAACGGTGGTAAGTGCCTTGCCATTTGCGCTGATAGCGCCGATGTCGCTGCGCTGCAGCATGCGATTCGCCAGGCAGCAGAGCATTTCGGCAAGCTAGATATCTTGGTAAACAATGCTGGCGTGCTGAGTTGGGCTCCCACCGAGGAATTTCCTCTGGATGAGTTGGACCGAACCTTTGCAATCAATATTCGTGGCGTCTTTGTCGCTTCCCAGGAAGCGGCTCGCCATATGAATGATGGAGGTCGCATTATCAACATTGGTAGCACCAACGCAGAGCGTGTTCCTGTTGCAGGCGGAGCGGTGTATGCCATGAGTAAGTCGGCATTGGTTGGGTTAGTCAAAGGTATGGCCCGCGATCTCGGCCCTCGCCGTATTACGGTCAACAATGTTCAACCAGGTCCTATCGACACCGAAATGAACCCCGCTGATGGCGAATTTGCCGATCAGTTGAAAGCACTGATGGCGCTTGATCGGTATGGTAAAGATGATGAGATCGCGGCCTTTGTGGCTTACCTCGCGGGGCCGGAAGCTGGGTATATTACCGGAGCAAGTTTGACCATCGACGGTGGTTTTTCGGCTTGATGCGCTGGAGGCTGAGCGACGCGACGAATGTCCGCTCTTGGCCGATGACTGCCTTTCGCCACCGGCAGCAATGGGCAGCTCTCCACCGATCATGTTTACGAAACGTGCAGGTAAAAACCAATGGAATCGGTGGTCAGATCGAATGCAAACGCTTGGTCAAGTGCAATGCAAACGAGTGGTCAGTACCAATGCAATCAGGTGGTCAAATGGAGTGCAATTTCGCATAAACGAGATTCGCCACGCCCAGAGTGGCGGTGGATTGCAAATGGCTGTCGAATGTAGGTTCTAGAAGTGGGTTTGATGAATGGCGCTACACAAAGCGCTACCGAATTTCTACTTCGGCTTGAATGCAGAGTGCTGCACGCGGGATGTGCTAACCATAAAGCCTTTCGATTCAAAAAAATTACAGGCCTACATCACTGCTATGACATCCCCACCATGGAGCTTCAAACCATGTCATTGCAGTGCCCTCGCTGTAACTCACCCAAAATTGCCTCTCTCCACCAGGCCATGAAAATTGCGGCTGCCATCGGTACGGTAGGCGGTGCAGCACGCGGCGTCAGTGCCGTACTGGCAGGCGGTCAGGCAGGCGCCACCGTCGGAGCTATTGCCGGTCCGCTCGGCGTCACCCTCGGCGCCGTTTCTGGCGCCATCCTCGGCGGACTGGTCGGCGGCGCTGGCGGCTGTGCATTGGGCGCTCAACTCGGCGACAAACTTGACCGCCATGTACTCGCCCACAATCTCTGCCTGATCTGCGGGCATCGCTTCAACCTCCCTGCTTAAACCGTCCTCTATCCCACTCTTTTAGTACGCCCGGACAGTGCCACGCGATGCGTGGCACTTATGCCGGCTTGCACCCTAAGGAATCATAATCATGGCTCATCAAATCGAACAAATGGCTTACGTTGGTGCGACCCCGTGGCATGGCCTCGGCAGCCAACTGACGCAAAAACAGCCTATTGAAATCTGGCAGCGTGAGGCCGGCATGGACTGGAAGATCCAGGAAAGCCCGGTTCACTTCAAAGCCGATGCTATCGGCCACATGGGCAGTATTCACTCATTCCCGGAGCAAAAGGTGCTGTACCGCTCCGACACCAAAGCACCGCTGTCCGTGGTGTCCAACCGTTATCAAATTGTTCAGCCGCGTGAGGTGATGGAGTTTTACCGAGATCTTACCGAGGTCTCCGGCTACGAGCTGGAAACCGCTGGTGTGCTCAAGGGCGGTCGTAAGTTCTGGGCGCTGGCGCGTACTGGTCAAAACACCGCGTTGAAGGGCAACGATCAGGTCAACGGCTATTTGTTGCTGGCGACCTCTTGCGACGGAACGCTCGCCACCACTGCCACGCCGACCACCGTTCGCGTGGTCTGCAACAACACCCTAACCATCGCACTGGATGGCACCACTCGCGCCATCAAGGTGCCACACAGCACCCGGTTCGACCCACAGGTCGTCAAAAAGCAATTGGGTGTGGCCGTCTCGCAATGGGACGAATTCATGTATCGCATGCGCGTGCTGGCCGAGCGCAAAGTTCAGTGGCATGAAGCTATGGGGTTCTTCATGAACGTGTTGTGTGACGTAACACCCAATAGCAAATTACCTGAAGTCCTTCCCAACGAACGCGCCCTGCGCAAAGTACAAAGCCTGTACGAGGGGCGCGGTCGTGGCGCAACGCTTGAATCGGCGCAAGGCACGGCCTGGGGGCTGCTCAACGCCGTGACCGAATATGTCGACCACGAGCGCAGAGCGCGCAGCAACGAATACCGCATGGACTCCGCCTGGTTCGGTCAGGGGGCGCAAATCAAGCAGCGCGCGTTGGATGCTGCCCTGCAACTCGTCGCCTGACATGCCCCCGTCCCTTAACCCTAACGCCCGTTCAGCACTGCGCTCAACGGGCGTTTTTGTGTCTGCAAGGAACCCCATATGAAAGCGATTGCGCTAGATGAAAACACTTACAAGAGCCGTCCGGCCCTGCGCCTGATCGGCACCAAGGAACTCCCCCGAGAAGATTGGCTCGCCGTGCGTAAACAAGGCATTGGTAGCTCTGACGCAGGCGCAGCGGTTGGCCTCAACCCGTACAAATCGCAGCTGGAGTTGTGGCTGGAAAAAACTGGCCGGGATGCCACGTTATCGAAAATCGATCCTCAGGATGAGGAAAGCCCAGCCTACTGGGGCAATGTGCTGGAGCCCATCGTGGCCTGGCATTACAGCAAACGCACCGGCAAGAAAGTGCGACGGATTAACGCCGTCCTGCAGCATCCGGATCCAGAGTTGCCCTGGATGCTTGCCAACATCGACCGCGAAGTGATGGGTGCAGACGATGTACAAATCCTCGAATGCAAGACAGCCGGCATAAATGGGGCACGCCTCTGGAGAGAAGGCGTGCCCGAGTATGTGCAATTACAGGTCATGCACCAGCTGGCGGTCACCGGCAAGCAGGCTGCAGATGTTGCGGTTCTACTGGGCGGCCAGCACCTGGAGATCCACCGCATCGAACGGGACGAGTCGCTGATTGCTCGGCTGATCGATCTAGAGCGACTCTTCTGGGATTACGTTGTCAGCGATACCCCGCCACCGGCCGACGGTTCGGCCTCAGCTGAGCAAGCCTTGCGCTGTTTGTATCCAGAGGATAGCGGGCAAAACCTGGACCTCAGCCAGGACCTCCTGATCTGTAAAACCTTTACCGAATTGCAGAGCGTACGCGAGTCGATTGCTCTGCAGGAGAAGCAGGAAGCTCAGCTCAAGCAAACGTTGCAACAGGCCATGGGCGATGCCAGTCGGGCGGCCTTCGCAACCGGCAGCATCACGTGGAAGAAAGCCAAAGACAGAGTGGCCCTGGATATCCCCCGCCTGCTGAAAGAAAAGCCCTATCTGCAAGTGCGCTACTCGACCACCAAAACCGGCAGTCGGCGCTTTCTGCTGGCCTGAACGCTCGTTCGCTCTTCCCTTATTCCCATGCCCTTTCTCTCCAACGCCACCCTGGCCGTTTGCGCAGTCTCGGTGGCGTTTTTATTTCAGATACAGGAGAACTCCCATGCTGAAAGGTTTAGCCATCACTCCCCCGATTTTGGGCCGAATTTCCATCGGCAAGGTCGTCGAAAAGAACGGCAAACGTCTGCCGGAGAAAGATGATCAGTTCACCATTACTTCGCAGGTTCAGACCCGCGACGGCTGGCTGCTGCATCCCCTCAATGTGGAACTGCGCAATGGCCAGGACGGCAAGCTGCGCAGCGTTCCGATACGTTTGCTGTTCAACGAGCCAGACCTCAACTTTCGGGCTGACTACAGCCTGTTCGACCGTAACACCGGCCGGCCGCTGTGCGTCGGCAATGGTGAGACCTGCAAGCGTTTGACCAAGGACGGCATCCAGTCGTTGCCCTGCCCTTCACCGGATGGCTGTTCACTGGCCCAAGGCAATGCTTGTAAGCCTTACGGCCGGCTGAACGTGGTGATTGGCGATGACGATCCGCTGGGCAGCTTTGTCTTTCGTACCACGAGTTACAACAGCATCCGCACCCTGGCAGCACGTCTGCATTACCTGCAAGCCATCTCTGGCAATCGACTGGCCTGTCTGCCGCTGGAGTTGCGTCTGCGCGGTAAATCCACCCGCCAGAGCCACGGCACGCCGATCTTCTACGTGGACATCACGGTACGCAGCGGACTGAGCCTAGAAGACGCCTTACTGGAAGCCAAGCAACTGGAGGAAACCCGGCAAACCGCGGGATTTGACCAGAGCACCTTGGATCACGCGGCCCGACAGGGTTTTAACAATGGGGCCTTTGAAGACAGCGAGGAGGACAGCGGGGCCATCGCAGAAGAATTCTTCCCCGCCATTCAAGATCAGCTCTGCCCTGTAGAGCCCCAAGGCCAACGGGCAGCGCCTGCCAAATCCTCTCTCGCGCAAAAGTTGGAGTCGCAAGTCACGCGGCTCAACAGCAAGCCCACCGTCCAGTAACCGCGTTTCTCAACCCCTCCGTTCTCACGCATTCGTACAGGAATACCCGCATGAAATATCACAAGCTCATAGCCGGTGAAACGACCGGTACCTATGTCATGGAATCACCGGTCACCGAAGCTGACATTCTGCAGATGGCGCAACAACTGGCGATGAGTCGTCTGTCTAAAGGCCGGGCATTGACTGAGCCCAAGCACGTCTTCAGCCACCTGCAAACACTCCTGCAATACCATGAGTACGAAGTCTTTGCTTTGCTGCTGCTCGACTCCAAGCATCGAGTGATTGGTTTCAGAGAGCTATTCAGAGGCACGCTGGATGGTGCCCAAGTGTACCCACGAGAAGTAGTCAAGATAGCTTTGGAGCACAACGCTGCAGCAGTGATCCTGGTGCATAACCACCCATCTGGCGACCCAGAGCCCAGCCAAGCCGATCGCACTATAACTACTGCTCTCAAAAACGACCTTGACCTGGTTGGTACTCGGATATTGGATCACGTGATCGTGGGCTATGAAGGCTGCGTATCGCTGGCAGAGCGAGGGTATTTGTAGACGTACTTTGTCCTTGGCGTTGCTTGTAAATGGCAGGCGCTTCGCTAACCGAACCCACATAGCCCCAACTCAAGGAGATCCCCCGTGGCGCTGATACGCTTCCTAATTGCACTTCTCACGTTCATCGGCGTGCTGGCAAGTGCTTCGGCATTAGTTCTGGCAGTAGTTATGATGCTGCGCTGTCCACCTTTGCTGGTCGCTGTACTACTGGCCTGTTGGGTGCTAAGCCGGGCGCTCAAGAAAATCAACAAACCGATTCACAGTTGTTCGCAACGCAAGGCAAGGAGTTAAGAAAATCCGTATCGATAGGCTACCAAGACCTCCTCAGCAGTACTTTATTTGAAATGCTTGTGAAAGAGCGGCCAGACCAAAGTTTCGCTTCAGATGCCGTCAGGTTCGACCAAGTCGTTCCGCCAGACTTTCCACCAACCCAACAATGAGCCGTCTATCTTCACTACCTAAGGGAGACAATAAATCGTAGACACGTCGTGACTGGTCCTCAGGGCGCGCGCTAGCCTCGGACAGCAACTCAGCCGTCTCACAGCCAAAAATCGATGCCAACACAAACAGCCGCTCAATGTTGGGAATCACAATACCCCGCTCGATGCGTGACACCGCTTCATTGCCTACGCCCAGCCGCTCGGCAACCTCTTCCTGAGTAAGCCCACATCGACTCCGCTGGCGTGCTATCGCTTGTCCAACCAGTCCAGCCAGATCCTTCACATCAGTTTTTGACATACAACCTCCTAGTCGACCTAGATGGTTGGGCATCACCTCATTGACATGAAGGACCTTAAAAGTCGACACTCTACTTAAAAGGTTGATTTACGGATATTTACTACTCAACAACTGGCAGGAGAGTCAGGCAGTGACGCAATCAATTGTAATCGGCATCAACGAAGCACAAATCAATAACTTGCTGAAGAGCAGGTCTTCGTTCGAAATTGTGGGACTAAGAGGGAACTTCAATGCAAGTATAAAATATATTGAAACGCGCATTGAAACACTCGGACTAAAGTGCCGAGTAAAAGTTGATATCAAAGGTGCTGTCGCACAAGGAGGCTTACTGGGCACTCTTATCGGAGCCGTTTCACTACCTGCTGCTGCAGTTTTAGCCGCAGCAGCCACGGTGGCAAGTGCAGGCCATACTCTAGCTACTTACAATCCCGACTACGAAATCACGAAAGATTACGTCAACAAGAAACTAAAAATAACCTACAAAAAACATTAACGCAGCAATAGCCAGCTTCTTTCTTAAGATCAACATAGAGCCCAAGAAATTGACAATAAAATCCGTTATCTTTAAGGCATCAGGATGCCTGGCATTTTTACTCTCACTCAATGCTCAAGCAGAGGTTGACTATGGGTATATGTATCCGCCCATGCTTCCCAACGAACAAACCATGAATGATCTGCCTTATGCCATTCCCTGTGCAGAAGCCAAAAATCAGCACGGCGCGAAATTCTACCGCTGCACTTGGTTTGTTCTTCCAAGAAATATCACCCAGTGGAATGCTCAACAGCAGCGTAACGTTACTTTCAGCAATCAAGTAAGCGGCAAGTGCGTCCGAGGCACCTGCCGTGCATCCAATGGTTCAGGCGTCTATGGTATGTATGGTCAAGACCTCAGCTTTAGTCTGTCAATTTACTACTACATCTATGAAAGTGAAGATGGTTACCCAATCGCTTATCGCATGGATGGGGGGCCAAACAAAAAGGCCAAAGGGGTTACCTACGCTCAAGCCCGTACAACACTTCAAGAATTCTTGCTTGACCACGGCATCAGTAATACGAACGTAAAAGACGCTATCGCCTCATACAATTTAGATGCGAATACCGGGCGCAGCCAATCAGTCGATGATTCCATACAGACCGAAAATACGCCCATGACAAGACCCACAAAAAATGTCGAGGTAAAGGAAGCTTGGTGCAACCCTCGCGCAGACGATGAGTGCACAATCAATGGAAAGAAAGTGGCCAAAGAAGAGCTTAACCAATACCTTCCAGCGATCTACGAGCTGGAAGTATTAAACGCAGGCGGATATTGCGAGCATCCGATTTGCTATGACAAAAACGACAAACCAGTTGGAATTCACTGAAAATAAAGGCACGGTTCACATCCGTGCCTTTATTTTTTCTCTTTAATTAGCGAATATAATACGCATCTAAATATCTACTACCTATCAACTAGCTCTAGCAGCTCAATCTGATACCGGTAACGTGCAGCAAGATGCTCCAGCAAGATTGAACCTATAGACATACCAAGCAAGAACGCACCAGCACCCAACAGTACGGTATTACCTAAGTTATCTACTCGAAAGCCTGCTGCTAGCGTTCGGGAAATCCACTCAAAGCCGCCAAACTCATCAGCAAATGAATACGCGGTTGCCAAAAGCCCTATGGCTGCGGTCTTCTCTCCAAAAAAACGCCCTGTACGTGCACTGACACGTCTGACTTTGCGCTCTAGCCAAAAACGAGCGTCTTTCAAAGCAGCAGGCTCGTAATTAGCCAGACGATCAGCCAAGGATTGCTCATGACAAATATCTGCACATAGCCCCTCAAACGCCAGTTTTTTCCAGCGAAAGGCCAGCAGAAACGAAGCCACCATCGGCGCAATTAATGTGGATATGGCCAGCAGCATGGTGACCGCGCTCATCAGTAGTACAAATACTCTGGCATAAGTAGACGGCGGTCTCGTGTCATAGAAAAGAACGAAGCATCCATTAACAAGAAGAAAAAGCAGAGAAAATCCTAAACACCAGTTGGCGATAACTTGCGCCTTCGCTTCCAAGCCGGTGCGCCGCACTTTGCGCGGCTCACAGCGACTTAGCTCTTCCAGTACCTGGATCGTTTTATCGATTGAAGGGGGCATTTACTCTCCATGATTACTAGTTAGCATCCTTAAAATCCTACACCGCGAGTGTTCCGCTAAATAACGCCGATTTTAATCGACTCGCCACCGAAGAGAGAAGCGAGCCTTTAATTACACAAATGGAACTTAGATATCCAGCGGTGGCAAATCCTTAACAATTTTCATAGTTTCCAGACTAACCGTCACCACACGCAGGAACAGTTCCAATGGGTATTTAGGATTCTCCATGGTCTCAATTGCCCAGTCGTTGGCGTCGTTGGTGATGCCGCTGTCTTTGTGGATGCTTACGCATTGGCGCTCGACCACCCAATCCAGCGCGGGCTTGCCGTTGACGATGTAGTCGTAAGCTTGCAGCGGGATGCCGGTGACGGTGATCTTGGCGTTGTAATGCAGGGTGCTGAGGTCTTTGTCTTGGCCCTTCTTGCCGTACTTCATCTTCTCGACACGGTAGTCGCTTTCGCTGCTGGCGCTGCTTTGCACGTTGGCGGGGTACATGGGCACGGTTTCATAACCCAGGTGTAAATCAGCTAACGCACGGCCCGCGCTAGAGTAGGCCCAGAAGTCAGCAGCAGCCTTTACCGCCGGTATGCGCGGCAATTCTTTACTGAGGTTATCGGCGTACTTGACGCGGTACTCCGGCGAATGCAGCAGGCCGTAGACGTAATAGAACAGGTCTTCTTTGCCGATGGCTTCGCCAGGGTAGGCGGCGCTGAAGTGTGCCAGACCTTCGTCGGTGATAGCATCGCGGCGAGTGCTGGCGCTGGACTGTGCCGGTGCGTCAAACAGGCCTGGCGCTGCTGTGCTGTTCTTGGCTTGGTCTTCGGGGCTGTCGTAAAGGTACAGCGGGAAGCATTGATAGCCACCCATTCCTGGGGCCAGATTCAAGTCAGGGATCGCATTGCTCATGAAGGCAGAAAAGCCTTTGTTACCACCTTTCCCAGGCACACAAATCACCCTATTCTCCGCCCCCGCATCAGGGAAGATTCGAGGCATCTGGTAGACCATTTCGTTAAAGCGACGATTAAAATAGAGCCACTGCTTGGTGAAGGGACGGTAGAGACTCGGGGTTAGGCAGTTTTGATCAAGCGTAAAGTGCCGACCTTTCGTCAGGTCTTGCTTGAGAGCCCTCGTCCAGCTGATTTGCGTTGGATCGGTGTTGATAAAACCTTCGACTCTGGCTTCGCGAGCCGTTTTTTCAAGTCCAACATGAGCGGTGTCAAACCGCGCTACCTCCGCATTATAGAAATCAATCATCAAGCTCATGTTGGACAATACGCCTGACTTGCTGGAGTTGTAGCACCAAGCATCTCGTTGCGTTTTTACCCCGCTTGAGTAGTTAGCAAACAATTTTGGTGCAGGGTTCCCGTCTTTATCTCCCAATACAATAAACTCGCCAAAGCTGCCATCACGCTGATTAATCCAGTCTCCATGCTCGTCGGGGGCGATGGACTGCCAAGCGTTGGCGGCAGTGATGCCGGCAATGCTGGCAAATGTGCTGATTTTTTCTAGCTTTTCGGCTTGGCTTAGGTAGTCGCCAATATCATGCCAATAAATTTGGCCGTGATGCTGGGAAGCGGGGTTCTTCACCAGCAGCGAAATGGCAATCGGGGCACGGCTGCCACTACCAAATATCTTGCCGCCTTCCTTGCGAGATAACTCGCCTGATGTGCGTTGGTTTCCTCGTAAATGAAAGACATACACGCTGCTGAACTCTTCTAACAAACACTTACGCAAACCGTTGGCGGTGTTGGCTTCCAAAAAACCGGCATTGGTTACAAAACCAATTACGCCACTGTCGCCAACGCGATCAGACGCCCAGCGAATGGCGCGAATGTAAGAATCGTATAAGGCGTTTTTGTTGATAGCGGTGGTGCGCTCGGCATAGGTGTCACGAATACGGCCATCGAGAAGCGGATAGACGACGTTAGCATTGTGATCATTAGCGCTAGTTTGCCCTGCCGAATAAGGCGGATTGCCAATAATCACGCGAATATCCAGCGCTTTCTGTCGAGTGCGGCGGGCGCTGTTGTCCACCAGCAACTCGCTGACCAAGTCGTCTTTTTCATAGAGCTGGAAAGTATCGGTCAAGCAGATGCCTTCAAAGGGCTGGTACTCGCCACCGACAATGCTGTGGTAGACGGCCTCGATATTGATGGCGGCAATGTAATAGGCCAGCAGCACAATTTCGTTGGCGTGGATTTGGCCTTGGTATTTGCTCTGCAACTGCTCTTTGCTGATCAGCCCGCTTTGCAGCAGGCGGGTGATGAAGGTTCCGGTGCCGGTGAAAGGGTCGATGATATGCACGCCATCGCTGCCCAGGGTTTGGCCGAACTCGCTTTGCAGGATGTCGTTGACGCTGTGGATGATGAAGTCGACCACTTCCACCGGGGTGTAGACGATCCCGAGGCGCTCGGTCATGCGCGGAAAGGCATTACGGAAAAACTTGTCGTACAGCTCGACGATGATTTTCTGTTTGCCTTCGGCGTTGTCGATACCATCGGCGCGCATTTTCACGCTGTCGTAGAAGCGCTGGAGGGTGTCGGCTTCTTTGTCCAAACGGTGCTCTTGCAGTATGTCCAGGACGTTTTGCATGGCGCAAGACATGGGGTTGTTGCTGGCGAAGCTGTAACCCTCGAACAGCGCGTCGAATACCGGCTTGGTGATCAGGTGCTGGGCGAGCATCTCGATCACTTCGCCGTCGCCGATGCTGTCGTTCAAGTCGTCGCGTAGCTCACCGGCAAAGCTAAAGAACGCTTCGCGCTCACGGGTGTTGGCTTCGTCTTCAATGATGCTGGTGATGCGGGTGATATGGGTGCGGGCGATCTTGGCGATGTCGTTGGCCCAGTCTTCCCAGTGGCTGCGATTGCCACACTTCTGCACCACCTTGGCATAGATGGCTCGCTCGATTTCGCCGATCTCGAACTCCAGACCAAACTGCTCAGGCGCGGGGCCGTGATCGTATTTACCGACTGCTTCGCCGATACCATAGGTGTTCTTGCCGTTGTCTTTACCGGTGTTGCTGCGGTCGGATTTCTTGTTGATCTTTTCGGTGACGGCGATAATTTCCATCTTGGCCGGGTCGCTGCCGATCAGGTCGAGCTTGTTGACCATGGCGTCGAAGCGGTCATCGTGGGAGCGCAGGGCTTGCAGCACTTGCCAGACGACCTTGTAGGTCTTGTTGTCGTTTAACGCTTCCTCGGGCGCCATACCGGCTGGAATAACGACCGGCAAAATTACATAGCCACGCTTCTTGCCTTCGGCTTTGCGCATGACACGGCCAACCGATTGCACAACGTCCACTTGTGAATTGCGCGGGGTCAGGAACAACACGGCATCCAAGGCGGGTACGTCCACGCCTTCAGACAGGCAGCGCACATTGCTGAGGATGCGACAGGTGTTGTCGGGCACCTCGGCTTTCAGCCAGTCGAGTTCGGCCTCCTTCTGGCTGGCGGTCATGCCGCCGTCGACATGAGAGGCCTCGCAGATCAGCGTGGCTGCGGTGTCGGTGTTTTCCGGGTTGCTGGCTTTGTACGCTTCAACCACTTGATCGAACATGTTGGCGATATTTTTAGAACTAACCTTGTGCGTTTTGGCGAACTTTTGGTACTCGATCACCTGGCAGAAGGCCACAGCGCGGCGCATGGGGGCGCCATCATCTACGAGGTCTTCGCGGGTGTCTTGCTTGCTGAGAGCCTTCCAGCAGCCAATGATTTTGGCTGCGTCTTCCAGCTTGATCTGGTTGTCATCATCGGCCAGCAGTTGTTGCAGACGGCTGCTGATGTGCTTTTCATCCATGGCCAGCACCAGCACTTTGTAATCGACCAGCAGCTCAGCCTTTACCGCTTCGCTGAAGGTGATAACGAACAACTCTTTGCCGTACAGGCTGATGTCGTCCATGGAGCACAAGGCGACGTCATCTTTTTCCGCGCTGGCCTTGGCCAGCTCACCATAGATGCGGGGCGTGGCGGTCATGTAGAGGCGCTTGGCGCTGCGGATGTAATCGGCATTGTGGACTTTAACGAAGGCGCTTTCGTCATCATCGCCAAAGGTGGCCCCAGTGGTGCGGTGGGCTTCGTCGCAGACGATCAGGTCGAATTCGGCCAGGTCATGCAGGAGCTGGGCATCACTGATGACGCCAATGGAGTGGTAAGTGCTAAACACCACACTCATGTGATGGTCGTCGTGGCGCTTAAGCATTTCTGCCGCCAGCCGCGCCGGGTCAGTGGTGGCTGGGTAGCGCAATTCGTGGGCAAAGGTTTGCACGATGTCATCGTCTTTCTTGCGCTTCTTACCTACATCGCTGTCAGAACACACGGCAAAGCTGTGGAGTAGGGTTTCGCTCTCTTGCGTCCACTCGGTCAGGGTTTGCGACAGTAATGACAGACTAGGCACCAGAAACAGTACACGCTTGCCAGCGCCAGCTAACTGCTCTGCGATCTTGAGGCTGGTAAAGGTTTTACCGGTGCCGCACGCCATGATCAGCTTGCCACGATCAGCACCTTGTAAGCCGTTGGTAACGGACAGCAGAGCGCGCTTCTGATGGTCGCGCAGAGATTTCTTGGCCTTAAGAACAGCTACCTGATTGGGCTTGTATTTGGCCCAGTCGATCTGACTGTCCTCCAAGGCTTGCAGGTCAATCTTGTTGATCGTCTGGTGCCGATTTAACAAAGCATTGTCGGCATGCTCAGACCAGTTATTCGTGGTTGTAACGATAATGCTGTGTGTGAAAGGCTTTTGACCTGATGCCGCGAGGAAGCTATCTATATCGCCCTTCTGCACTCGATAGCTCTGTGCGTACATCTTGCACTGGATAGCATGAAACTCTTTGGTTCCCTGAGTTCTCGCAACCAGGTCGATACCAGTGTCGCGGCCGTCCTCACCATGCTCCTTTGCCCAATCTGAGAATGTCCAGATCTGCTCGTACAAATCACGATATTTGGCTTCGTTGCGCAGGTACGTGCAGATCAGCTCCTCAAAGTAGGTACCTTTCTCACGTTCAGTCACAGAAGCATTGCGGTAGCTATCGAGCAGGCTGACCAGGGCGGACATGGAAATTCCTTGTGAATACGGCAGGCGCATTTTGCACGCCAAATTTCGGCAGTTTAGCAAGCACGGTGAGGCCCGGTAAGGAAATGACAGCTCAGTGGCGCAACGGAAAGGAGGCAAACTAGCAAGTGGGAGCATGTTTTCATAAACGCTACCAAATCGATCCGAGCAGGGTGTATGCAAAAGCTACAGCGCAGCAGATCTCGGTAGCGAACCTTGATGAACTGCAGCCCTGGCTCTATCAGTGACTGGCTAGCTGCCTACCAGCCCCATTCGCAGGCATTTACTCCGGAGCGGCTTCACCCGCAGGTGCTGAGCATCCTTGACCAAGTAAACCATCGCATAGTGGACATGGGCACGAATCGCCTGGTCGTTCTTAAAGATCATGCCAATACCCAGCCCGCGCTTTTTCTTGTCCTTGTATTTGTCCTTTCCGTTGTCTTCGTCCTTGTACTTTTCCTTGTCGTGGTTGCAGCTGTGGAAGTAGCCATGCCCCCGAGTAATGCGTTCCCACAACTCACCGATCTGCTGGGCCTTGTAGACGTCCCCACGTACCTGGTTGCCATTGAAGAAATAGGCAGCATGGATGTGGTAACCCCGATCCTCCCCCTGCTCAACCGCACAGATGTAACCAGTGAGCTGATCAAAGATCTGATTGCGCTCATGCTGAGCAATCAGCCGATCTAGATCATCGAACACATGCTCGACTCGCTGCCTAGCCTGAACCGTCTGGTAGTAATACAGATCGACCCTGATGATCAACGTACGGGAGTAGCGAGCAAGCATCGCGTCTGAGTAATCACAGACACGGCCCGCCTGCTGGCTGGCCAGACCGCGACGATACCCCTTCTCTCGGCGATACCATAGCTCACCTGTTAGCTGACGGATGCGCTCGACGAGTACGTTCATGCTGCGGTGATGGTCCAGGTAGGCTGTAGCGCTCTCGTTCAAGCACACAGGCCCGGTAGGACCCCGCTCCAGCCCAATGTCCTGACAGGCGTCCCAGAACGCTTGCAGGTGCTCACTGTATTGGTATGCGCAGCGATCATCGAACAGGTCCATCATTTGTCGGATGTGCTTGAAGTACCTGGACAACCAGGTCGATTCAATCTGCTGGCTCCTTGAGCGTGTGCCTGGCAGCCGGAATGCTGGAGTATCGTATCGCTCGATGCCCTTAACGAGTCGCTCGATCTGGATGGCGATATCGGATTGGGGGAGACTGGTGTAGGGATTGCAATAGCGCATGGTTGAGTACCTGGTTGGTTGTTCACATACCAGATACCGACTGTGCAATTTATAACCGGTGACCTACCCCCTTGATAACCAGCGATGACTGGACCATAGGAAGATTAGTCATAGGTCGTTGATGTGAGTTTCATGGCTATTTCACTGGGTTAATGTCTACCTAGGAGCTATATAAATAGATGCAGCTCTGACTCAAGTGAACGCTCCCGACCAGGCAGGGCAATGAAGATCAACATGACCAAGCCAGCCGGGGAATTTGCCAATCCGTCGTCTGCGGGAGTTAGCTGAGAGCTGATGACCACCAGTCGGCATAAACACCATGACCAACAACAAGCTGGTCATGGTGTTTATGCTTGATGGAAAGACTTACTCGCCATGGTTTGCTGGGTCACGCGCTCGCGGCCAGATCACGCTCCTCGATCCTGGCCAGGATCCAATCTTGGACCTCACTTTCGACAAATCCAATGCAGCGCTCGCCGAGCGAGACTGTTTTTGGAAAGGTGCCTTCCCCGATGTACTTGTAGATGGTCGACCGGGCCAGTCCGGTCGAGTCGATAACTTCTTTTAAGCGAATGATCCTCATGAACGAGCTCCTGTATTACGTTCAGAGGATTGGCAAGGTCGGTAAAAAATGACCTAGCCCTTCATTAGCCGTCTCGGCGGAGGCGAAGCGAGGCCACAAAATAATCGATCCGTCAGCGGCATCTCAGCTTCAGAACTCCAGGGTTTATCACTCACGAGGCCTCGCCTTTCTTCGCGTAAAACCATGCACTCAGGGACTTCAATAGGAGGCGGCTGAAGTACTAACGTTATGACTTTGTAACCCGCGCCCGCCGAGGCTGGCAGGATACTCAGGCAACCCGGCTCAAATCCGACCCAATTCGCCTGACCAAACCTCGACCTGAACTCTTGCGCCATCTCAAACACTAGACGGCAAAAATGCTCGACCACTTCGCGCAACTCGGTTTCCGTTTGTCCCTCTTCGAATGCCGATGGATTTCGCAGCGCCGCAGCGATATTCTCCTGAAGCCAGCCAGCGTCGATTTGCACCCCATTACCAAGGTCAATCCAATGCCGTGAAAGCAAATCAGAGGCATGACGCAGTAGCATGTGCTGAAGGACCTCGAAGACCTCGATTTTCTGCCCTGCAAGAAATCTAATTACCGCCTGGGGTGTCTCATGCTGATCGCCTGCGTGCCGACTTCTCCATGCCAGGACATCCCGCCGAAGTGCTTCCCCATGGTCAACGCGTTTGGCGTCCATATCCCTAGCCGCATGCACCATTACCGAGGTACTGCGCTTCACGGCAAATACCGAGTGATTCAGATTTAGGTAATAAGTGCTGCTGATCTTGCCACCGCTAAACACAGAACTTGATAACCCCGGCATATGGCGACGGACCAAACCCAAGGCGATCAGCCGCTGAAGTCGATATTTTAAGCTGTCGGTATCGAGCCCGGTTGCGCGTTGCAAACCGACGTTACCAATCCCCTCCACCACGCCAAAGCGATCCGCATGTGCCAGCAAGACACCCAGCAGCAAGCGATTGCAGGCGCTCAATTGACCGCGTGCACCGAGAGGCGCGGGCTTACCTAGCTTAGTAACGGTTACCCTCTCCTTCCGGCCCTTCTGAGGCTCACCTAACCTCTCCGTCACCATCGAGGCTCCAGAGAAGAGCCGTTGCAGGTGTTGGGAGTGGAACCCGTATGAGCATTGATTGGCCCTCAGAGTAGTTACCGTCCCCGGTGCGATGTGGTAACGGATTGACGGCCTACCTCGGCCTAAAGATTCCGACAACCGACACACCACACCAACGGACACGAGCTCAGCGAGAGCGTCAGTGACCAGCACTCCAGAAAGTTGAAGCGCCTTAGCGAGCGCCTTGGCACTGCAAGCGACGTCTGCGCTGGACTCCTCGAGAACACGGCACGCCATAGCTTCCAGAAGAAAGCGAGCCGCCGCGCCACAGCTGGCTAAATTCGCAATCATTCCCTCTATATACAGAGCCAACCACGCCCCTCCCCAGAATTAAAGATCAGTTTTTACACCGGTATAAACAATAAAGCAATTATCTCAAACAAACGCATAACGTTACCGTAACGTTTTACAAAAAAGTTGCGATCGCCCCTAAAGAGGAATACAAAATACTTTCTGTAACGAGTTAAAAGGCGAAGACCTGTGACCAAAAAGAGCTTGAAATGGCTACGCCAAGATGAATGGCAATGGGCTGAGAGCTATCTGCGGCATCGAGCTCCGAAAGATTTACTGTTGGAGTATTCCGGAAGTCCAAGCCACGCGAAGACAACGCTGATCATCGAAAATCTTGGAAAGCATCTCGATGGAATGAGGTTGATCGAGCAATTAAAAAATGCCTTGCGGCAGCGCAGGTACCGGTCACCCAGCAACGGCAGACAGGCATGTACTTTTTCACTCACCAACTCCACAGTGAAGAACCTTCGTCGCCTGGCAAAAGATCCCAGCCAATCAAAAACATCGATCGTTACCGAACTCATTGATGGACTGCACAGCCTCACCAAAGAGCAACAGACGAAAGCCAAGCAGTTGAAGGAAGCCACACAAATTGAGCAGAAAGCGGCCAAGCAAATGAATGCCATGCTCAAAAGCCAATTGGACGAGGTGATGAATCACCTGGAGCGTCACATGGAGTTACTCGTAATGTGGGAAACATCCATGAATGCTAGTCAACCACCTTTCGATGGCGACGAGACCGACGCACGCAGAGAGGTAGAAAAAAGGATGAAGGGAATCAAGAGGTCGCTCAATATCATCGCGCTCAAGCATGACATTATTAGCGAGAGGCTTATCTGAACCTCGACAACCACGCTGAAACCCTTGGTATTCCAAAAGGTATTCCGCGCAAATATTCAACCGATAATTACTAATTAAAATCAATAAGTTAACAGTCCTGTTCAGATTACCCCGGCCCACCAAATACGAAGCAAAACAAAACCCGCCAAGTGCGGGTTTTGTTGCATCTGGGGTTCGACACTCCATCCCCCCCTCCGCGCGCCCGTGTGGGTTTGCCCACGAAGAGGCCAGCCCTACCAATACAAAAATACCCAGCGGCCACAAGCCCGTCGCCACGGTCGAGCGCCACGATGAATCCAAACCCCCCGTTCCAAAAACAACTCGCCTGGCACCCGGCTCCCGACAATGACAGCCTGATCCAGGCGCAGGTCTCAACTAAGGAAAGCAAGATGGGCAACCTCATTGAGGTCGCCCATTTTTTGACTGCCGCCACCTATCCTGCGGTATTACATTTTGAAGCCCGAGCCCTGAACGCTTTCATGGCTGCTCAGCGTTTTCTCAGTCGTCACATACAGATCACGTATATGACCCACCAAAAATGTCCAGAACGCCGGCTCATTCACGGTTTGGGCTACCAACTTACCCGGCAGGAACCGACTCATTTCCTTGCGAAACTCAATGACAACTTTTGGATCGGCTTCAAGCTGTGCTGAACGCTCTTTGAACTGCTTCAAGAACTCATCTTGCCCGCAGTGATGATCACCCAGTTTTTTCGCGATTAAATTCAGTTGTGGCGTTATGCCCAGCTGACGCAGCCAAACCATATCCCAGAGATCACGGTTCTTGATTCGGTCAGGACGCAGAGCAAATGCCACGATTTTGTCGGCATAGATTTCTTCGCGTGTTTCAGCCAGCAAAATCAGGCCACTCGTGCCCATATCGACACCATAAGGATTAAGCAACTGCATAGGCTGCGGTTGATAACTTGGAATGGAGCACACATCGATATTAATGCGCTGTGCCGGCAGATCCTTGCGTCCGGCCCGGGTTTGGACCTTTAACTTCCAGGTATCGACATTACCCTCCTCACGAACAGGCTCACCGACTTCGACCTCAAGACCATATTTAGTTTTTAGTGTGGTGACTAATACTTGGGCGAGCTCGATCAGGCTCTCGCGATTGAAATCTGCGCCCCCGGTAAAATCCAGGTCCTCGCTCAAACGGTTGGACCCGTAGCAGGTGCGCAAGCAGGTACCACCGATGAAGGTAAGTTTGGCGAGCATACCGGCCGAACTCAGCGCCAGCATGATGTCGTGATGCAGCAATTCTTTTTCCACGACGACCCGCAACGGCGCGAGGTCTTGTTTGTTTTTTAATGCTTCATCTACCAGCTCATCAAACAAACTCATTGGCAACGCTCCAATCGATCAAGTCCATATTTCGTTTCGCTGCCTTCATGTCTCGCAATGCTTGTTGCGGTGTCGCACGCCATAGCCGGCAACGAGCGTCATAGTGGACCTGGCCAACGAGGTCCCGAGGTTTCTGGCGTGTGTGTACGAACTCGATGGTGCCCCAGCGGCCGCATGAAATAGTGCTGCTGCGCCCGGATGACATCAGCGTGATCCAGTTGATGGGAATTTGCGAGATGACCCCGCAATCACTCAGCGCCGTTTCAAGGCTGATGAAATTGAACTGCATGGCACGCAGGCGGGCGGCCGCGTGAAACAGCACCAGCCCACTGGACGGTTTGGCTGCGTCAAACAAGTAGAGCCCTCGGCACACTCGTGTCAGATGACCGTCAGAAGCTGCACGACTCAACAATGTTTTATAGGCACCTTCGGAAATATCGGGTACCAAAGCCCTGAGATCGTCCGGGGTGTACAGATAGCGCTCATCACTGGCCAGGTGGCTCAGTTTCCGGAGGAGTCGCCCCATCGGCTGGGTGGATTTTGAGATTGGCTGCATGAGCAATGACTCAACAGAAGGTTTCACTTAATGTAACTTACTGTAGAGCTATTCAAAAGCCAATGGTCTTTTCACCGCGTGCCATCACGCTTCCACTTTCAATGAATGATCAGGAATTCCCGCTGTTCCTGCAATTCAAGGAGGCGCGTCGCTCGGTGCTTGCCGGTTACGTGAAGACCAAGTCACGTGTGCGGCATAACGGTCAGCGCGTGGTCGATGGACAGCGGCTGATGCAATCGGCCAGAGACCTGTTTCTCGGCTGGACCACCGGTCCCAGCGGTCGACACTTCTATGTGCGCCAGTTGCGCGACATGAAAGTCTCGGCCGAACTCGAGACGTTCGACGCGGACACCTTCGCCGCCTACGGACGCGTTTGTGGCCGCGCTCTGGCCCGCGCCCATGCCAAATCGTCCGGGCACGCCGCGCAGATCAGCGGCTACATCGGCAAGAGCGATGCGCTGGCCGACGCGCTGTTCAAGTATGCGCAAAGCTACACCGAGCAGAATGAGCGCGACTTCGAACAATTCCAGCAGGCCTGCCGCAAGGGGCGTTTGCGGGCGCGCTCGGAAGCGGACTTTGCGGCTGATCATTTGCCTTAGGCGTGTTTCAGGGCGTGAATCGGCGGACACTCATCGACATGAATTTTTCTTCCCCCCACGACCTCTCACCAACGGGTACATTGCGCTCGCTCATTCAAGAAACTACGGTTTGCCCGCCCTCCCGCGGGCTTTTTTTTGCCTGCTGCTTTGTTTCATCGGTGTTCAGGCCCTCCCGCACTCCTCTGACGCAAATCACTCGCGACGCCCGCATAGGGTGTACCATCAAGCTCTGTCCATCAGATATCAGTTAGCCATGTCCACGCTAAGCGAAGAGAGCCGCCAGATCGTAGCTTCTCTGGCGCACCGTGTAGGCCCAAACGCTGACATCGCAAGGATCGCCCAAGCGATCATTTCAACCTTGCAGGATATGGATGTAGCCCTCACGCCCATCATCGGCCACCAAGGGGTTGCAGCGCTTTATCGCCGCAGCCTCCGCCTGTGCGCCTCCACTCATCCGCGTCTGGCCCGCACCTATGACAGTTTGCCGTCCGGCATGGATTTGACTGCCCTCAAGTCCGTAATCGTTGAGCAAAGCAACGCCGATGCGCTGTTTTTCGGTGAAGAGTTGCTGACTACCTTTTACGAGCTGCTGACCACGCTCATCGGGCCCTCGCTTACCGAACGTTTGCTTCGTGACATGTGGGAACCTTCTTTGAGCGACACCCCTTCGCAGGAAATTTCGCCATGAGCACCAAAGTGACTATCAACCGTCTGGCCACCGGCGTGCCAGGACTGGACGAGGTGCTGGGCGGTGGATTGCCGGAGTTTTCGTTCAACCTGATCGCCGGCCCGCCTGGCTGTGGCAAAACCACCCTGGCGCATCAGATGATGTTCGCCCTGGCGACACCCGAGCGCCCGGCGCTGTTCTTTACCGTACTGGGCGAGCCGCCGCTGAAGATGCTGCGTTATCAGCAGCAATTCGATTTTTTCGACAGCGAAGCGATCAACCATTCGATCCGCTACATCAACCTGGCGGACGACACCCTGGCCGGGAATCTGGACGAGGTGTTGCGGCGCATCGTCAGCGAGGTGGAGGCTCACTCCCCGTCACTGGTGTTCGTCGACTCGTTCCGTTCGGTGGTGCTGGCGAGCCAGACCCAGGACAACCCCAACAACAACCTGCCGCAGTTCGTGCAGCAACTGGGCATGTTGATGACCACCTGGCAGGCGACGACCTTCCTGATTGGCGAATACTTCACCGAAACCGACACCAACCCGATTTTCACCGTGGCCGACGGCCTGATCTGGCTGCGCCAGAGCGTTCAGCGCAACTCCATGGTGCGCAAGATGGAAATCATGAAGATGCGCGGGCAGCCGACGCTTCCGGGCCTGCATACCTTCCGTATTGCAACGTCGGGGATCAAGGTCTTTGCGCCTGCGGCACTCAACCCGGTTGAAGCTCCGCCGGAGTTCCCCATCAAGCGCCTGAAAATGGGCGTGCCACAGCTCGACGAGATGCTTGGCGGCGGCCTGCCCCGTGGTTATTCCTTGCTGGTGGCCGGGCCGTCGGGCTCGGGCAAAAGCATTCTGGCGGCGACCTTCCTCGCCGAGGGCGCGCGCAATGGTGAAACCGGTGTGATCGCGGTGTTTGAACAACGGCCTAATCACTACCAGAACGCCACCCTTGCGGGCCTGATCCAGAGCGGACAGATCGGTCTGGTGGACAGCCGCGCCCCGGACCTGTCCATCGACGAAATCGTGCATTTGCTGTTGAGCGAAATCACCCGATTGAAAGCGACCCGCGTGGTCATCGATTCGCTGTCAGGTTTTGAACTGGCGCTCGCGCCGACCTTCCGCGAAGACTATCGCGAGTCGCTGTCGCGCATGGTCACTGCGTTGACGAGCGCCGGGGTCAGCGTGTTGATGACTTCAGAGCTGGAAGACCGCTACACCGACCTGCGCTTCAGCCCATACGGCACGGCATTTCTCACCGACGCAATCATCGTTCAGCGCTACATTGAAGTGCAGAGCCGTTTGCTGCGCATCATGGCCGTGGTCAAGGTGCGGGCCAGCGTCCACTCCGATGAGTTACGGCTTTACCGCATCGACAGTAATGGTTTGCAGATCGGCGAGATGTTGCCGGACCAGGAAGGCTTACTCGGCGGTCGGCCAACCCGGCAACGCCCCGGAAAAGACAATGCGTGAGTCAAGGTCATGAGCACGGCCGATAGCCAGAACGAAGAAGCGAAGGCCACTGCCGCTCGCGAACTGTTCCTGCTAGGCCAGAAAACTGTTGAGGCACGGGCAGTGCTGGCAGCGCTGCAAAAAGAATTGCGCGACGCCAGCACCCGGCTGGTCGATAGCCAGCAGGTCGAGCAACTGATCGAGGCCAATCAGCAATTGGTGCTGGCGATTTTGCTGGCGCAGTCCGATGCAGAAAAACCAAAACGCATGCAGGAAGAACAACGGCTGTTCCTGGAGATGCGCGAAGCCAACGCGCAATTGGTGATCGCGGCCCTCAGCGCGCAAGACCTGCAAGCCTCAGCCGAACATACCCTGGAACAACAACGCAACATCCTCACCCTGGTGGCTCACGAACTGCGCAACCCGCTGACGCCCATCAGCATGATCGCCGGACGACTGGTGCGCGTCCCCAGCGAGGAACTGCCGCGCATGCAGGCACTGATCGAAAACCAGGTGCAACACATGTCGCGACTGGTAGACGATTTGCTCGACGTCTCCCGCGCCAGCACCGGCAAGTTGCGCCTCGATTGCCAAATCGTGGACATGGTGCAGATCATCCATCAGGCCATCGACGTGTGCAGCCCGGTGATGACTGCTCACCATTTGCACTTCACCGCTGAATTGCCCGAGTGCGCGTTGGCGGTGGAGGGTGACCCGGTACGCCTCACGCAGATTCTCGGCAACCTGCTGGGCAACGCGGCCAAATACACGCCATCGGGCGGCAATGTCACGCTGTCGGTCACCGCTGAAGCCGACGTGCTGCAGATGCGCATCTGCGATGACGGCATCGGTATTTCCGCCAAGGCCCTGCCGTTTATCTTCGAGCCGTTTGTGCAGGATGTTCACGCGGTCGGCTTCAACGGTGCGGGCCTGGGTATTGGCCTGACGGTGGTTCGCGAGTTGGTCGAAGCCCATCGCGGCACGGTTATCGGCGTGAGCGACGGTGACGGCAAGGGCAGCACCTTTATCGTGACATTGCCGCTGGCGATTTGAGTTTTTCCGCTGTACACGCAATGCTTGCGCGACGATCCCCGCGAACCGGAGCGCCCTATGCCGCTGTTGTCCCTGCCCTGTAAACGCTTGACGCTGGCCGTGCTCGACCCTGAGCAGGCGGCGCTGGAAAGCGACTTCTACCGGCGCAACCAGAGGCATCTCGCCCGGTGGTCGCCGATTCGCCCCGCCGATTACCACAGCCCTGTACTCATCCGCCCGCGCCTTGAAGTGCAAGCCAGCGCTTTCCAGGCCGGCCTGGCGGTGCATTTCGCGCTGCTGGATCCGGACAACGGTCAGATGATCGGCGCCTGCAACTTCAGCGGCATCACTCGCGGGGCGTTTCAGGCCTGCTATCTCGGTTACCACATCGACGAATCTCATCAGGGCCAGGGCTTGATGCAGGAAGCACTGGAAGCGGGAATCGGCTACATGTTCGATGAGCAGAAACTGCACCGGATCATGGCCAATTACATCCCTGGCAATGAACGCAGTGCGCGGCTGCTGGAGCGTCTGGGATTTGAACGTGAGGGCTACGCCAAGGCCTACCTGAGTATCGCCGGGCGCTGGCAGGATCATGTGTTGACGGCGTTGATCAATGATCGCTTTGAAGCACCGGAACAGCGCTGGTCCAGACGTCTCTCGTAATACTTCGTCTGCTCAGGTTTCCCGTTCCCTTGTTCGGACTTCATGAGTTTCTGAGCGGTTCAGCGATGAGTCGCGCAGCCTGTTGGAGCAC
This sequence comes from Pseudomonas sp. MDT1-17, assembly GCF_054898105.1. Lineage (NCBI taxonomy): Bacteria > Pseudomonadati > Pseudomonadota > Gammaproteobacteria > Pseudomonadales > Pseudomonadaceae > Pseudomonas > Pseudomonas sp. MDT1-17. The sequence continues at coordinate 5,784,486 of NZ_JBUBVM010000001.1, forward strand.
CGGTTGCTCCAGCCGCGCTCGCCCATAAAACGCCAGCGCCGTCAGCAAACACGCCAGCCACACGAAGATTCCGGCCCAGAAGGTGTGGGACATGTAATGCCAGCCTTGCAGAACCCGCGTCGTGCCGTAGACGAAACCGAGCAGCAACGAGCCGTACATGACCGCTTTTGAATAGCGCCAGCGGTAGCGGCGCGCCACGAAGTACAACGCGAGCATGGTGAAACCTCCCGACGCATGCCCGCCCGGCCAGCAGCGCCCATCACCCGCGACTTTCAGCAGATCGAAATTCTGATACCACTCCTTATGCTCAATTTTCCCCGCGTACCGGGTCGTTTCGATCGGGCAGTACACGCTAGTGTGACCCTTGAGGTAGTGGATGACGCCAGTACTGATGGAAAACGCGAACACCACGTAGAGGAAGTCCCGACGGTGCTTGCTGGCGAACCGAAGCACCGGCGCGACCTTGATTTTTTCCAGAAACGAGATGATTTTCGAATGCTTTTCGGCCTTCAGACGCGGCCAGAGAAACGACAGCAAGGCGCCAACAATCGCCAACTCTCCGGTCCAGTTCGGGATGATTCGCGCCCATTTATGGGTGATTTTTTCGAACAGATGGACATGATCCAGCGGAAACGTCTGCGTGACCGGCTCATAAAAAAGATCACTAAAAGCGATGTCGATCTTGGTCAGGTCGAACAGCAGGAACACCACGACCGCACAGACCAGCGGAATACCAAAGTTCACCCAGTAAAAGCGGTAACGGGAAGAAGTCAGCATCGTGTGTCCAGATCCAGAGAGTGAATTCATTGGGTGGTGACCGAGCGCCAGTCAGAAGCTTCGATAAACCCAAGCATGCGCGGCGCTTGAGGCGTTTCAGCCGAAATGAACAAGGAGGCGCCATAACCCAAAGTGGAGGCCGGCAACTGGAGGTCTTTCTCAAGTTGCGACATGCATTCGCTGTGGGTCACCAGAATCAGGTTTCGCCCGGCAACCTTGTGCGCCAGCGCGTCGCGCAGCATGGTGCCTTTGCAATTGATCAGCCATTCTTCACCGACCCCAACCTTGTTGAACATGTAACCGGCCGTTTGCGCCGTACGGATGATCGGGCTGTTGTAGATATCGGCGTGGTTCAGCCCGAGCTGTTCAAAATTCGCCCCGACCTCCACGGCCACGCTGCGAGAACGATCGGTAATGCCATCGTTACCGTTCAGGCAGGCTGCGCTGGAGTGATCGCAACGTTCGACGTGACGCACCAGCACGATCACGTTGCCTTTGGCCCAACCGGCCGCCAACGCCCGGGCGCCGGCCACGTTGCCGTGGGCCAGGTCCGGTACAGCGGCGGGATGCAAAAGCCACACCGTCAGAGGAATCACCAACAGCGCCGAGGCGAGCACGACAGCAGCATTGCGATAGCGGGCAAAACGACTCAGATCAATCGCGCGTTTTACCCCGAACAGACTCAGTCTCAATTCCACATCAAGCCGCCTCACCGGCACGCATCACTTTCATTCGATCCCACGAGGGTAGAGAGGCTGGCGTCGGCAGCTGGTGAAACTCATGTGAAAAAAAGCTTAAACCCTACGCAAAGGCCTTGTTACACATCGTGTCCTGCAAAAACCATTCAGCTCTCGCAATAGCTGCCGATACAGTCCTGCTACACACCTTGCTGGCGACCAAAAACAACAATCTTCCAGCCAACCGACGATCAAGAAGCACAACGTCCCTGGAGGACTTTTGATGAATAGCTGGTTCGGCAACATCAGCGTGAACATGAAGCTGGGCCTGGGGTTCGGCCTGGTCCTGGCACTGACCTGCGTCCTCGCCCTGACCGGCTGGACGAGCCTGGGCGGGTTGATTGACCGCAGCAACTGGATGAGCGACATCACCCAGCTCAACGCCGGCCTGACCAAGCTGCGCGTGGTTCGCCTGCAATACATGCTGACCAACGGCGACGAGACTGCAGCGCAAAACGTCCAGACCACGCTCGACGCGTTTTCCGCTCAGCAACAAGCGCTTCTGGTGAAATTCAAGAGCCCGGAAAACCTCAAGTTGCTCAAAGAGCAAGGCGCCGTCATCGAGGCTTACAGGACGTCCCTGAACAAAATGCGCAGCGCGTACCGCACCGGTAACAGCGCCCGCGACGTGATGGGCGCCAACGCCGATTCAGCCAACACGCTGATCAACGCCATCAACACCCACGTTCAGCAAATGCCCTTGAGCGATCAGCGCTTCGAACAATTCCAGGCCATCACCGCCGCCAAGGAAGCGTTCTTGCTGGCCCGCTACGAAGTGCGCGGCTACACCGCCACCACCAACGCCGAGACCGAGCAAAAAGCCGTCGGCCAACTGGACGTGGCCATCGCCAGCCTGAAACCCCTCAACGTGCATTTCGCCGACACTCAGCAAGACACCCTGCGTCAGCTGGACACCGCGCTGACCAGCTACCGCAGCGCCTTGCAGACGTATAAAGCCGCCAGCAACGATGCAGTGCAGGCGCGCAAGGAAATGACTGAGCAGGGCGCTGCCATCGTGACCCTGAGCGACCAGCTGTATCAGATTCAGCTCGACCGCCGTGACGCCGAAAGTGCTCAAGCGCGCACCCTGCAATTGATCAGCACTTTGCTGGCGTTGTTGGTGGGCATCATTGCTGCCGTGGTCATCACCCGTCAGATCACCGGCCCGTTGCGCGCCACCTTGGCCGTGGTTGAACGCATTGCCAGCGGCGACCTGTCCCAGGACGTCAAAGTAACTCGCCGTGACGAACTCGGTGTGCTGCAGCAAGGCATCGCCCGCATGGGCGTGACCCTGCGCGACTTGATCAGCGGCATCCGCGACGGTGTCGCCCAGATCGCCAGCGCTGCCGAAGAACTGTCGGCCGTGACCGAGCAAACCAGCGCCGGCGTTAATAGCCAGAAGATTGAAACCGATCAGGTGGCCACCGCCATGCACGAGATGACCGCCACCGTGCAGGAAGTCGCGCGCAACGCCGAAGAAGCCTCTCAAGCGGCGGCCGCCGCTGACGGCGAAGCCCGCGAAGGTGACAAGGTGGTCAACGAAGCCATCGCCCAGATCGAACGTCTGGCCACCGAAGTGGCGCGTTCCACCGAAGCCATGAGCGTGCTGCAACAGGAAAGCGACAAGATCGGCAGCGTCATGGACGTGATCAAGGCCGTGGCCGAACAGACCAACCTGCTGGCGCTCAACGCCGCCATCGAAGCAGCCCGTGCCGGTGAAGCCGGTCGTGGTTTTGCCGTGGTTGCCGACGAAGTTCGCGGCCTGGCTCAGCGCACGCAGAAATCCACCGAAGAAATCGAAGGCCTGGTGGCCGGTCTGCAGAACGGCACTCAACAAGTGTCGGCCGTGATGAACAACAGCCGCGCACTGACCGACAGCAGCGTCGCGCTGACCCGCAAGGCCGGTGTATCACTGGAAAACATCACCCGCACGGTGTCCAACATCCAGGCGATGAACCAGCAGATCGCCGCCGCCGCCGAGCAGCAAAGCGCCGTGGCCGAAGAGATCAGCCGCAGCATCATCAACGTGCGCGACGTGTCCGAACAGACCGCCGCCGCCAGCGACGAAACCGCCGCATCCAGCGTTGAACTGGCGCGATTGGGTAATCAGTTGCAGATGATGGTGAGTCACTTCCGGGTGTAACACACCTGATCGTTCCCACGCTCTGGACTGACCCCGAAAAGTTGGACGATTGTGGACCTATATCTGAACGGACTGAGTTCTGTATTCAACAGGGCTCAGTCCGTTCAGCTTCAGCTTGATGCGACGGTGATTGTAATAGTGGATGTAATCCACCAAACCAGCGTGAAGCTCGTCCAGATTACTGAATTTGTTCAGGTAAAAAAATTCTGATTTGAGCGTGCCAAAGAAGCTCTCCATGGCCGCGTTATCGTAACAGTTGCCTTTGCGTGACATGCTCGGTGTGACCGAGTGCTCTTTGAGAAGCTGGCCATAAATGGGCATCCGGTACTGCCAGCCCTGGTCTGAATGCAAAATGGGCTTTTCATCTGGTTTGAGCCGCGTAAAAGCTTCGATGAGCATTGTCCCAACCATGCTGAACACCGGCCGTTTGGCGATATCGTAGGAAATGATTTCGCCGTTATACAGGTCCAGGATTGGCGAAAGATAAAGCTTCTGTCCTCCCACTTTAAACTCCGTGACATCGGTCACCCACTTCTGATTGGGCTGTGAGGCTTGAAAATCACGGTTCAGAAGATTTGGTGCGGCTCGACCAACCTCACCTTTGTAAGCGCGATACTTCTTCACACGCACACGGCATCTGAGATCAAGCTCCGCCATGAGGCGCTGGACAGTTTTGTAGCTGATCACGTAGCCAGCCTTGCGCACTGCCAGCGTTACGCGGCGATAGCCAAGCTTGCCTTCGTCTTCGTTGAAAACCTCGCATATCTTGGCTTTCAGATCCGCATATTTATCAGCCGCCTGGAGCACTTTCTGCTGATAGTAGAACGTGCTGCGCGCTAATCCAGCGGCTTTCAACAGGCCGTCGAGAGAGTGCCGCTGCCTCAGTTCGATTACGATTTGCGCTTGTTCTCTTGCGCTGCTCGTTTCTTCTGAACCAAGGCATCGAGCTTTTTTAGATAATCAATTTCCAACCGAAGTTGATTCAGCTCTGCGATCAACTCCTCCCGGGTACGAGACTCATCAGGTAACAGAGGCTGGGCTGGTTCGGGCGGTTTGGGCATCTTTTTCGTAGATCCGGTTCGTCTGGGTTGGCTGAGCAAGGCATTTTCACCGCCTTTATCATAGCGACGCTGCCAATCGCCGACGATGTTGAATTTCCGGATATCAAACAACGCCGCGACTTGGCGATAGGAAAGCTGTTCCTCACGCATACGCTTCAGCACCGACATCCTGAATTCAACGCTGTAGTGCTGCACCTTTTTTGCTTCTAACGCCACAGCACCGTGCACCTGGTAGGCCGCGACCCACTGGCGCAACGACGAAAAATCCACTGCGTGTTGATGCGCGACCTCTCTCAAACCCGCTTTGCCGGTACAGTAATCCTGCACGGCTGATAACTTCGCTTGAACGGTGTACTTACCCATGAAACACCCCATCAGTTGTGTCCAACTTTTGGGGTGCAGACCACTCCCGCGTGGGAACGATCCATATGCCTAATGCCGATCAGTTAATAAATTGCAGGCAAAACACGCTCTTTGTAGCAACTGGCGAAGCCTGCGTTCGGCTGCGTAGCAGTCGTGAAATCAGTCAACAAGATGTTTCAGGAAGACCTCGCACTCAGGTTTTACGACTGCTACGCAGCCGAACGCAGGCTTCGCCAGCTGCTATGTATGGACTCGCCCCCACTGTCTACCCGCTTTTGAAAAAACCGTCGCCCCGTTGCATCTATGTATCAGGCCTATTCGTGGAAGCCGTCTTCGGCTTCTGGCCAAAATTGGTAAAGCTCGTGGTATGCCGATTACAGTCAGGCCTCGAAGGCCAGTAGCAGCTAAGGCATCAATCCACGCCGGTCTTACCTGGGGTCAATTTTCTTCAGCAAAGGGTCGGACAGTCAGTACCTCGGTGGCAGAACTCTGTCGCTCAGTGGCTTATCGTCGCTTGCTGGCCATCACCAGCGTGGCGACGATAAGTCTGGTCATTCTGTAGAAGCACCCAGACGATTCGCAGGTTGCGGTTGGCTAGCCTGATCGCAGCCTCCTTACGACCCAGCCGGCTCACCCAGCGCAACAAGCGGCGGTCATCGGGTTGCTGGGAATCAGGTCGTAGTTGTTGCAGCACCGCATGGGCTCCCTGGATCATCAGGCTGCGTAAATAAACATCACCTCGCTTGGTCATGTCCCCCAGCCGGACCGTCTGCCCGCTGCTGTGCTGGTCAGGCACCATGCCAAAGTACGCGGCAAACTTGCGGGCATTGGGAAATCGCTCAGGTTTGGTTTCCTTGGCCACCAGTGCCGTGGCAGTGACTGGGCCGATGCCGCGCACAGTCATCAGTCGCTTCGCCGTCATGTCGGCGTTGGCGGCCACTTCCAGGCGTCCCGTCAGCACGCTGATGCGCTCGCCCAAATGGCGCCACTCGGCCAACAGTTCGTCGATCAGTTCACGCAGCAGGCCAGGCACCGGCTGGGTAGCATCTTCCAGTACCCGCGGAATTTTCTGGCTGATCGCAACATCGCCCTGCGCCAAGGCCACGCCGTGCTCAAGCAGCAGGCCGCGCATCTGATTACTTACCGCCGTGCGTCGACGCACATAGCCCTGTCGGGCGCGATGCAGCGCCTGCATTGCCAGCGCCGCAACGCTTTTGACCGGTACTGCGCATATTTTTTCATCGCGACCAGCCCGCAGAATCGCCAGCGCATCGTTGCGATCATTTTTAGGCCCGCTGCGGTGTGTGGCCACCAAACCGGCTGGAAGAATGCGCGCCAGATTGCCTTGGTCTTGCAGCTGCCGGGCCCAGGCTTGAGCACCCGGACCGGTCTCCATCAAAACCACGACATGAGGCGGTAACTGTTGGAGAAACTCATAAAACGCCTCACGCGACTTGATCCGCTGCTCGTAGTGCACCTGGCCGAGGACATCTTCACCGGCGACCTGAAAGACCTGCTTGGCCAGATCGACCGCCAAAGTTGTACAGGCCGACAAATCGGAAGAAGACAGGGATTGATCAATCGAACTATGATTTTTCATGGACTCGCCCTCGCTGTCGTTGGCTGTTTAGACTGCCACCGTGGCGCATTGACGCCTCGGCTTGGGCGAGTCCATCCAATTACAGATCGTGTTACGGCTTAACTGATCGGCATTAGCCTACATGCCCGCTCTAGCGAGAAGGCAGCTCCAACTCAACGCCACCATCGGCTCTGAACCGCTGGTTGATTCGAGTCCCCAGTCCCTTTGCACAGTCGTTTTGATTAAGTGCATGCACGAGAATCATGCGTGCTTCTTCTTCCACCGAACAGCCATTGCAGCCTGCCGAAATACGCAGCTGCTCAAAGAGCTGGGAGTCAAGATCACTAAGGGTAATGCTGGCCATAAGCGCTTCCTGAACTCGTCAAAATGATCGGACGACACTAGCACAGGCATCAAATTTTCCTGCTTCCTCTAGACGCTAATCGCATGTGTATCGGAAAAGTCCGCTCGTTAGACAGAGTTTGTTTAACGGCCGTCAGTGTTACGTCATGAAAGCTACAACGCCTTGCGTCATCGCCTACAGGTGCGTAAGAATCCGCCGGCTTGTGCACCTAAGGCCTGGGCTATATCGTTTTCCGGTCGCTGAAAAAAACAGCGATCGGGTTTGGTAGCCCGGTTGACTTATGTGCATAGCGCACCTGATGCAGGCCTTTTGGCTCGTGTATTTAATGGTGGCCATGCGCAGGGCGCTTTCGAACGCGCCGGTTTTCCAAGTCACCGGTCTACCAACCCGCGTATGGCCACCACCCTTCGTTTGGTAGCGAGGGTGATGGCTCCTCTTTTCTGATTTGGAGTTTCATCTATGTTCAAGGTCACACCCAATCCGCCAGATACCGATCCGGCATCCCCGTACGAAAGCCTCGACTCAAAAAAACTCCACGAAGCCGCCGAGCGCGCCCTCGATTTCCACTTCAACACGGCCGCCGACATCAAAGCCACTGAGCGTAAGCTCGGCACGATGTTCATCGTCAATCCTGAGATCGATGTCGAAACCCTGCTGACCCATGCTTGTGAATCGCTGGCATCGGCCAATGTCATGGCCATGGATTTGGCGGATCGTATGGATGGACCGAGTCGCAACTCCCTGTTGGGCATTGCGCAAGTCATCATGCTGGGCGAGCTGGCGGTGAATCGAGCGCTGGATCAACTCGACCTGGCTGAGTAGCCACTGGCCTCCTGCAACTTCCGGGTCTGACATTCAGTCAGCGTTGAATCACAGATCCAATCGCGGGCAAGCCCGCTCCCACAGGGTATTCGCTGAACCTTTGGGGGCGGGCTTGCCCGCGATGGCTATCTAAAGATCAAACACTAATCGCATTGGTAAACACCAACCGATTGCCAAACGGGTCGGTCACGGTCATGTCCTGGCTGCCCCACGGCATGGCCTGGATGTGTGGGCGGGCGAACGGGTATTCCTTGGCCAGTAGTTGCTGCTGGAATACCTCAAGTTCATCGGTCTCGATCCGCAACGCCGAGCCTGGCGTGCTATCACCGTGATGCTCGGACAAGTGCAGCACGCATTCGCCACGGGAAACCTGCAGGTACAACGGAAAGTTGGGTTCGAAACGATGCTGCCAGTCGATCTTGAAACCCAGGAAGTCGACGTAGAACTCCACGGCCTTGATTTCATCGAAAATCCGCAGGATCGGGGTGGTTTTGACGAAGCTCATGGAGGTGCTCCCAGACTGATAAGGCCCAGAGTGTAGCCGGGCGAGATGTCAGCGCTTCGGCTTGGTAATGGTTTTCTTTAGTTGCAATGTGCCATCACTGTGACGCAGTACTCGGAATGTTCAGTGGAACCCGTCACGCAGGTCCCCTTGCCGCGCCAGAAACCGCCCTTCCCGTCTTCCGTTTGCCTGACCGTCGCTGTAACTCAAGACACCGTTGACCCAAACCCCATCAATCCCTTCCGCCGCTTGTTGCGGATTATTGAAATCTGCCACGTCGCGTATCGTCACAGGATCGAACTACACCAGATCGGCCCAATGCCCTTCCCGGATTTCGCCACGTTCCTTCAGGCCAAATCGCGCCGCCGACAACCCGGTCATTTTGTGCACGGCGGTGTGCAACGGAAACACCCTATGTCACGACTGAAATGGCCAAGCACGCGCGGGAATGCGCCCCACAAGCGTGGATGAGGAAACGGGGCTTCCGGTAGTCCGTCAGAGCCGACCATTGACAGCGGATGCTCGAGGGACGCCAGCAGTTGCGGACTACGCCCCCAGTTACCGGCGCCGGCGCATTTGAGGTGGGAAATGATCACCGGTGTTTTCGCATGACGGCCGATTTGGAACGCTTCATCCATGGCCTCCAGCACCGGCTCGAATTCGCTGCGCAAATGGGTGGTGTAGACCGCGCCGAATGCGCTCAACTCTTCGGTCAACTGCATCACTTCATCGGTGGATGCCGAGAACGCGCTGGCGTAGGCCAGACCGGTGGCAAGAACGTCGATGACCAGCAACAGGCCGTAGCGCATCTCGAGACGTTATTTTCAAACGAGGTGAAACTGATTTTCGTGGTGGGACAAGGGATGTCGCGCAAATGTATGGGAGGTCGCAGGTTATGAAAATCAGGCAGGCGGATATTCATCACGCCTGCCGGGGTTAGGGGTTAGGCGTTAGTCGTGATTCACGCGAGCCCGCTTGAGCAGCTTCTTGCAGCGTTCGGACAAGTGCAGCACACGCAGGTGCTTGCCGGCCTTGGCGTAGCGTTCACGCAGCGTTTTCAGCGCGGCGATCGCCGAGTAGTCGACGAAGCTCAGGTGGCGACAATCGATCGTCACTACGGGTGGGTCGTTAGCGGGGTCGAACTGATTGAGGAAAGGTGCAGTCGAGGCGAAGAACAGCGTGCCATGCAGGTGGTAGAGCTTGCTGCCGTCGACTTCAAGATGACTGTCGGCATAGAGCTCGCGGGCTTGTTGCCAGGCAAAGTTGAGCGCCGCAATGATGATCCCGCACAACACGGCAGTGGCCAGATCGGTGAACACCGTAATGACCGTTACCGCGATGATCACCAACACGTCGTTCAGCGGCACCTTGTTCACCACCCGCAACGAGGCCCAGGCAAACGTCTGCTGCGACACCACGAACATCACCCCGACCAATGCCGCCAGCGGGATGCGCTCGATCAGCGGCGAGAGGAAGAGGATGAACAGCAAGATCATCACCCCGGCCACCACACCGGACAGCCGACCGCGTCCACCGGAACTGAGGTTGATCACCGTTTGACCGATCATCGCGCAGCCACCCATGCCGCCCAATACGCCGGAGACCATATTGGCCGCACCCAGCGCCACGCACTCACGATCCGGGAAGCCACGGCTCTCGGTGATCTCGTCGGTGAGATTCAGGGTCAGCAGGGTTTCCAGCAAGCCGACCAACGCCATCAATATCGCGTAGGGGGCGATGATGTGCAGGGTTTCCAGGGTCCATGGGATGTCTGGCAGCGCAAAGGTCGGCAAGCCGCCGGCGATGTGCGCCATGTCGCCCAAGGTGCGGGTCGGCAGACCGAGCAGATACACCGCCAGGCCAACGCCCAGGATCGCCACCAGCGCCGGCGGCACGGCTCGCGTCAGGCGCGGCAGCAAGTAGACGATGGCCATCGTCACGGCAACCAGCCCTGCCATCAGGTACAGCGGCGTGCCGCTGAGCCAGACGTCACCGCTCTTGAAATGTTCCAACTGCGCCAGGGCAATGATGATCGCCAGGCCGTTGACGAAGCCGAGCATCACCGGATGCGGCACCATCCGCACCAGCTTGCCCAGCTTCAGCAGCCCGAACGCCAGCATGATCAGCCCGCCCAGCAACACGGTGGCCAGCAAGTACTGCACGCCGTGCTGCACCACCAACGCGACGATCACCACCGCCATCGACCCCGCGGCGCCGGACACCATGCCCGGCCGCCCGCCGAAGAGCGCGGTCAGGGTGCAAATGATGAACGCGCCATAAAGCCCCATCAATGGATTGAGGTGGGCAACCAGCGCGAAGGCGATGCATTCGGGTAGCAGGGCGAAAGACGTGGTGAGCCCGGCCAGGGTATCGGCGCGCAGATGTTTGGGTTTCATGGCTGACCTAAAATACAGGCGGGGAAAGAGGGAGCGGATGTTACGGAATTGAAGGCGACCCGGCCAGTTGTTGGGCTGCTGAAAACGCCTTCGCGAGCAGGCTCGCTCCCACAGTGGGTCTTCGTCGTACACAAAATCTGTGTCCTACGAAGATCAAAATGTGGGAGCGAGCCTGCTCGCGAAGAACGATGACTCGGTTTAGAGTGAACTCACACCATCTCGTCACGAATCCATTCAATCACCGATTTCCGCTTCGGCGCCCAGCCCAGTAGTTCACGCGCATGTTTACCGCGAACCCGGCTGTTGGAGCCCAGGCCATAGTTGGCCATTTCATAACCCCACTCGGCTTCCGCATCCTTCAGCGGCCAGTCTTGTGGCTCAGCCAGATTCAGCGCTTGGGCAATCGCCGTGGTCATGTTGATAAACGACGCTTCACCGCTTTCGACGAAGTAGAAAGTGCCCGGTACGTTTTTGCTCAGCGCCAGCAGGTACACGCAAACCACGTCTTCGATGTGCACGTTGGACCAAATGTTTTGGCCAGTACCCACATGCCGAACCACACCACTTTTTCTCGCCTGTTTCAGCAAACGCGGTAGCTGCACGCTGTCACGATTCACGCCCAGGCTGTGGCCGTAGATCAGCGTGTTGCAGATCACGGCCGAGTTCACCCCTTCTTTCGCAGCCGCAAGGATCAGGTTGTCGATGGCCACGCGAGCAGCCTTGTCGACCGTCGGCTCCGGCAGGTTGTCTTCGTAATAGATAACGTCGCTGGATTTGCCGCCCGACGCATCGCCGACAATGCTCGAACCGCTGGTGTGCAGGAACACTTTGTTGGAACCGCGAAGCGCATTGAGCAACGCGTCCACTGCGCCGCGATGGTCGCTGCTGGCGGCGTTGATCACAGCATCGGCAGCGCGGGCCTGTTCGGCCAGTAGTACGCCTGTTGCGCAGGGGTCACGAATCAGCCCTTGAAATCCGCGTTCGCGTAAGCCGCCAATTTGCCCTGGATGAAGTCCAGGAAGCATTGAATCCGTAGCGCAAGTTGCGAGTTACGGTAGTACACCGCATTGATCGGCTGGCGATAGCCGCTGTTGAAATCCGCCAGCAGCACCTGCAAGCGTCCGGCGCGGATGTCATCAATCATCATGAAATCCGACAGACAGGCAATGCCCTGGCCTTCCAGCGCCAAGTGTCTGATCGTCTCGCCGCTGGACGCGCTGATTGAAGCCTGAATCGGCCAGCGATCCCCGTGCACATAACGTAGCGGCCATTGGTTGAGACCTTCGTTGTGAGTAAAGCCCAGCAGCGAGTGCCCGGACAAATCCGCCACTTCAGCCGGTACGCCGTGTTGTTCAAGATAAGCCGGGCTGGCGACGATGTGCAGCGGACTGCACCCCAACGAGCGGGCATGCAGCGTCGAGTCGGCCAGGGTGCCGATACGGATAGCGATGTCGGTGCTTTGCTCCAGCAAATCGATGATCAGATCGTTGCTGTTGAGCTCCAGCTGGATGTCCGGATAGAGCCGGCGGAACTCATCGATGTAGGGCACGATGGCGTGCAGCATGAACGGCGATGCGGCGTTGATCCGCAGACGCCCGGATGGGGTTTGCTGGCGTGAGGTCAGGCGTTCTTCGAGCTGGTCCATCTGATCGAGAATCAGCTTGGCGTGCTCGAAGAAGTACTTGCCCTCCTCGGTCAGGTCCATGCGTCGCGTGGTGCGGTTGATCAGCGTGGTATCGAGTTTCGCCTCCAGCCGAGACAACGTGCGGCTGACCGCCGAAGGCGTTTGCCCGACCTGCTCGGCCGCAGCTGAAATCGACCCGCATTCAATCACGCAGACGAAAATCTGCAACTCATCGGATCTGGCTTTCACGTGTGTCCTCTTTCGCAAATCAGCGAGGCATCAATCGCCAAGATCGCAGCCTTCGGCAGCTCCTACAAGGATTGCGTCACACAGAACCACCGAGTGTACGCAATATGTAGGAGCTGCCGCAGGCTGCGATCTTTCCCGCCGTTGCGACGGATACTAGCCGGAAAACCTATGCTGGCAGACCGAATACCTCAGTCAAATGCTGTTCATAGCGCGCCACGTCGTCTTCGTTATTCGGGCGTTTCATCACATCGACCGCCAGGAAGGTCGGCAAGCCGGTCATGCCGAGGAATTCGCTAGCCTTGTGAAACGGGAAGTACACCGCGTCCACGCCTTGGGCTTCGAAGAAGTCGCTCGGGTCGTCGAAGGCTTGCTGCGGGGCGTTCCAGGTCAGCGAAAGCATGTACTGCTTACAGTGCAACAGGCCGCCGCTGCCATACTTTTGCGAGGCGTCGGAACGGGTGCGGCCGTCGCTGGCGTAGAGGCTGCCATGGCCTTCGGTGAAGACTTCGTCAATGTACTTTTTCACGGTCCAGGGCGCGCCCATCCACCAGCCGGGCATCTGATAAATGATCACGTCGGCCCAAAGAAATTTGGCGACTTCTTCGGCGAAGTCGTAACCCTCATCGATGATGAGTGAAATGCAAGGCTTCATCCTGCACGCGAAGACCCTCCCGGAAAAATCCGACGCCTTCGAAGCCTTTTTCAGCGGTTATGTGCAAGCGAGCCGCGCCGAACCCGGGTGCATCGAGTACCACATGCTGCGAGACAAACAGGACCCGACGCTGTTTATCTTCTACGAGATCTGGCAGTCCCAGGCTCACCTCGATGTGCACTCGAACCTGCCGCACATGAGGCAGTTCCGCGACATGCGCATGGAGTACCTGGAACGGGATTTCGATATCCGCGCCATCGACATGCTCAGCCCGTCGTCCGCTACCCGCTGATCAGCAAGTGGCCGCCAAGCACGCCGAGGCCGATGAAGAACACGCGCTTGAACAGCACGGCGCTGATCCGCTGGCGCAGCCATTGCCCCAGCAACATGCCGAGCACCGCCGGGATCAGCGCCAGCAACGACGCACTTAACTCGCCTCCGCCCAGCGCACCGCGCCATAACAGGCCGGCGGCCAAGGCCAGGGTCGAGACGGTGAACGACAGACCCAGTGCCTGCACCAGTTCATCTTTGCTCAAGCCCAGCGCTTGAAGATAAGGCACTGCCGGAATCACGAAAACGCCGGTGGCCGAGGTGATGACGCCCGTCAACGCGCCGCAAAGCGGACCCAGCCAACGTTCGGTGTGACTGCCAACACGCAAGGTCGGCATGAACAAGCCGCTCAACGCATAGAGCAACAGCGCAGCGCCCAATCCCCGCACGACCCAATGACCACCGGCCATGCCGATCCACAACGTGCCGGCCCCGGTGCCGATGAAAATCGCCAGCGACATCGGCCACAACCGTTTAATCAAGCCTCGCAAATGCCCGCCGAATGCCAGTTGCCAGACATTGGTGAGCGTCGCGGGGATGATCAGTAGCGCAGCAGCCTGCGACGGAGCCATAGCCAGACCGAGCAAACCCATCGCGATAGTCGGCAGCCCGAGGCCGATTACACCCTTGATCATGCCGGCCAGCAGAAAAGTACCGATGACCATAAATGAAAGGGCCAGACCGAGGTTTTGATAGAACGCGGCGAGTGTATTCATGGGGCTATCGTGAGCCCGGATCGGCCACTTGAAAATCTGCCATATACTGAGGCAGCCTCTTGCTTTGACAGAGGCTAGAAATTTCGCTGCGGCCGCTGACGCCTTCGCGGGCAAGCCCGCTCCCACAGGGATCTATGGCGGACACCAGATTTGTGTTCGATGCATTCAACTGTGGGAGCGGGCTTGCCCGCGAAGGCGTCCGCCCAGACAACAAACATCCTGGGGCTGACGATGCACTTCGACCTGACCGACCTGCGCCTCTATTTGAACATCCTCGACAGCGGCAACATCACCGCCGGCGCGGCTCGCAGCCATTTGTCCCTGGCGGCAGCGAGTGCGCGCATCCGCGCCATGGAGGCTTCGTTGGGTCTCGAATTCCTGGACCGCGGTCGCCGCGGCGTCACGCCCACATCTGCCGGCAAAGCCTTGGCGCAACACGCCCGTGTCCTGCTGCAACAGTCCGAACGCATGCAACAGGATCTGGCCGAATACGCCAACGGCGTCAAAGGTCAGGTGCGACTTTTGTGCAACACCACAGCGATCACCGAATACCTGCCGGAGTTGCTTGCGGACTTTCTGCGCGAGCACCCCAATCTCGACATCGACCTGCAAGAACGGCCCAGTGCACGCATCACCCACGCCTTGCGCCAAGGTGCGGCCGACCTGGGTATCGTGTCCGACGCCGTGGACACCGATGGCCTACAGACCCGCGCTTTTTGCGACGATCCGCTGGTACTGATCCTACCCCGCGACCATCCTTTGGCCGACATCGAATCGTTAAGCTTCAACGACACCTTGCACCACGACTATGTCGGTCTGAACGCCAACAGCGCCTTGGCCGTGTACCTCGAAGAACAGGCACTGCACGCAGGTGTACGCCTGCAGATCCGCATCCGCGCCGACGGTTTTGATGGTGTGATGCGCATGGTTGCCCGGGGCGCGGGGCTAGCGATCGTGCCCCTAGCGGCGGTTGAGCGCTGGCGCGGTGAACAATCCTTCAAGAGCCTCGCCCTGCAAGAAACCTGGGCCCAACGCAAACTCCTGCTCTGTGCCCGAGACTTTACGGCGCTGCCCGGTTACGCCAAGGCCTTGCTGCACGCCTTGACCCTTTAGGTTTTGGTTCTGCGCGTTTCTGGATACTTCGATGTCGAGCACAGACAACTGACCGGTGGACGGGCGCTATAGGGTGCGACTTCAGTTCTCTAGTTCACTGCCCGGAGTCGACATGACCGCACCTATTACCGTTCTTCGCGATACCCACCCACTGCCGGTGCTTGATGCCTGCAAATGGGAAAAACTCGAAGGCGACCCGCACACCGTCAACCTCAACGCCTATACCAGCGAAGACGGCAGCAAGATCATGGGCACCTGGATCTGCACACCAGGCAAGTGGTATGTGGAATATGTGAAGTGGGAATACTGCGATTTCCGCGAGGGGTACTGCATCATCACCCCAGAAGGAAAGGAGCCGATCCATCTGCGCGCCGGTGATATTTTCGTCATTGAGCCGGGGATGAAAGGCACGTGGGAAGTGGTTGAAACCGTGCGCAAGTATTTCGTGTTTGCCTGATGCAAAAAACCGGGAACCCGCCCGACGCGGGTTCCCGGAAAACCCCTTATTGGGGTTTGCGATAGCTGTTGATGATCGCCGAGAAGTCCTTCCCTCCTTCCCCACGCTGACTCATCGCCTGATACAACTGCTGGGCCACCGCGCCGAGCACCACCGGTTGGTGGGCCTGACGCGCCGCTTCAGTGGCCAGCCCCAGATCCTTGAGCATTAGTTCGGCACCGAAACCACCGGTATAGCCACGCGAGGCCGGCGCTGTTTCGACGATGCCGGGCCACGGGTTGTACATCTCCGAACTCCAGCAACGCCCGGTGGAACTGTTGATGATTCCCGCCAGCACCGTTGTGTCGATGCCGAGAGCATCACCCAGCGCCATGGCTTCACTGACACCGACCATGGAGATCGCCAGCAGCAGGTTGTTGCAGATCTTGGCGATTTGCCCGGTACCGACTTCGCCGCAATGGACGATGTTGCGGCCCATCTGCGCCAGCACCGGTTGCAGGGTGGCGAACAGTTCAGGGGTGGCGCCGACCATAAAGGTCAGGGTCCCGGCAGTTGCACCACCAGTACCGCCAGAGACCGGCGCATCCGCCATGGCCACGCCTTGCTTGGCTGCCGCCGCCGCAACATCACGCGCCGTCTGCGGATCGATGGTGCTGCAATCCACTGCCGGTACACCCTTGGCGATACCCGCCAGCACGCCGTCTTCACCCAACCATACGCTGCGCACATGCACAGCGGCTGGCAGCATGGTGATCACCAGCTCTGCACCTTGCGCGGCTTCACGGGCCGAAGCGCTGATGCTGCCGCCGAGTTGCTCCAGCTCTGCCAGAACGGTTTTGTTCAGGTCGACCAGCCTCAGTGCATGACCAGCCTTGATCAGGTTGCGCGCCATCGGCGCGCCCATGTTGCCGAGACCGATAAAAGCGATTTTCATGTCCGGCTCCTTAACGCAAGTTGATGGTGGTGTTCACACCGTCGTTGACGCTGTCGTCATCGAACCAGCGACTGGTGACAGTCTTGGTCTGAGTGTAGAACTGCACCACTTGCTTGCCATACGGACCGAGGTCGCCGAGTTTGGACCCGCGCGAACCGGTGAAGCTGAAGAACGGAACCGGCACTGGAATCGGGATGTTGATGCCGACCTGGCCGACATCGATTTCCGTCTGGAATTTACGCGCCGCCGCCCCGCTTTGAGTGAACAGCCCCGTGCCGTTGCCGAACGGGTTGGCGTTGACCAGTGCAATGGCTTCATCGAGGGTGTCGACTTCCAGCACGACCAGCACCGGACCGAAGATTTCCTGGGTGTAGATCTGCATCTCGGGCGTCACGCCGGAGAACAGGGTCGGGCCGACAAAGTTGCCTTTTTCGAAGCCTGGAACGGTCACGTCGCGACCATCCAGCTCAAGCTTGGCGCCTTCCTTGATGCCGCTTTCGATCAGATCGAGAATCCGTGCCTTGGCCCGTTTGGAAATCACCGGCCCCACATCAGTGCCCGGCTCGCTGCCGGCATTCACTGTGAGTTTCTGTGCCAGTGCTTTCAGGTCAGGCAGCCATTGCTTGGCCGCGCCCACCAGCACCACCACGGACGTGGCCATGCAGCGTTGCCCGGCGGCACCGAAACCAGCACCCACCAGCGCATTGAGCGCTTGTACGCGATTGGCATCCGGCAGCACCACGGCATGGTTCTTCGCACCCATCATCGATTGCACGCGTTTGCCGTGTTTGCCGGCCAGGTCGTAGACGTGAGTGCCGACGGCGGTCGAACCGACAAAGGAAACAGCCTTGATGTCTTTATGTGTGCAAAGCGCGTCCACCACATCCTTGCCGCCATGAACGACGTTAAGCACGCCCGCTGGAACGCCGGCCTCGATCGCCAGTTCCACCAGCAGCATGGTCGACATCGGGTCCTGTTCGGACGGCTTGAGCACGAAGGTGTTTCCGCAGGCGATGGCCATCGGGAACATCCACAGCGGAATCATTGCCGGGAAGTTGAACGGGGTGATGCCGGCGCAGACGCCGATGGGCTGACGCAGGGTGTAGGTATCGACGCCGCCAGCGACGTTCTCGGCGAATTCACCCATTTGCAGGCTGCCGATGGAACAGGCGTGTTCGACCACTTCCAGGCCGCGGAAGATATCGCCTTCAGCGTCGGCGATGGTTTTGCCTTGCTCATTGCTGAGCACCACGGCGATACGCTTGGAGTGTTCGCGGATCAACGCCTGGAGCTTGAGCATGATGCGCATCCGCGCGCCGATCGGCGTCAGCTTCCAGGTCTGGAAGGCGCGATGGGCGGCGCTGATTGCGGCATCGACTTCCTGCGCGGTGGCGAACGGTACTTTCGCCAGCACTTGCTGGGTCGCCGGGTTGACGATGTCGTGCCACTCGGTGGTCTGGGACTCGACCCACTCGCCGTCGATCAACAGCTTTACCGTTTGGACAGTGGTTTCGTTGGGCGTGAGCGATGCGTTCATGCTGGTCTCCTGGACTTGTTGTTATGCAGGGAGCCAAGGCGGATAAGTCGCCTTGAGATGAGGCGTGTGTCGCGAATTGGTTGTCGGACTGTTTTTGGAGTATAGATGTGCAAACTTCTAATAAGAACGCACATAAAAGCCGGTCCATCATGCAAAAAAACATCACGTCGTTAGGCTCGTTGAACTGGGATGACCTCAAGTTTTTCCTCGAAGTCGCCCGCACCCGCAAGGCCAGCACCGCGGCCAAGCGCCTGGCGGTCGACTACACCACCGTGTCGCGGCGCATCAGCTCGCTGGAAGCGGCATTGGGCACACTGCTGTTCGAGAAATCCCGGACCAGCGGTTTTGTCCTGACCGCCGAAGGCCAGCGGTTGCTCGGTTACGCCGAGTCGATTGAAAGCACGCTGCACATGGCCTGCGAACAGGTTTCGGGGTCCGGCGTCGCGTTATCCGGGCATGTGCGAATGGGTTGCACCGAAGGCTTCGGCAGCTTTTTCATCACTCCGCAGCTGAGCCATTTCGTCGATGCCTACCCGGCGATATCCGTGGACATCCTGCCGCTGCCGCACTTCATCAGCCTGTCCAAGCGCGAGGCCGACATCGTCATTGCCTTGGAGCGCCCGGAGCATGGCCCGTACGTCTGCTGCAAACTCTGTGACTACAAATTACAGCTCTACGCGACTCAGGACTATCTGGACAAGCACCCACCGATCCGCCGCCCGGCAGACTTGGGCAAGCATTCATTCATCAGCTACGTCGACGATCTGGCGTTCAGCTCGGAGCTGTTGTACCTGGCAAATGTGTTGCCCGGCGCCAGTGCCAATTTGCGCAGCACCAGTGTGATCGCGCAATTCGTGGCCGCGCAGCAAGGCCGGTCGCTGGCGATTTTGCCGTGCTTCCTGGCGGCCCAGGATCCACGGTTACTGCCGGTGTTGCCGGAAGAGATCAACATCACCCGCCAGTTCTGGATGTACTGCCGCGAGGACCTGCGCAAGCTCAAGCGGATCACATTGTTGTGGGACTACATCCGCGCGGTCACTGAGCAGAATCAGGGTCTGTTGATGGGAGAAAGTCGGGAGACGCTGTTCGCCGATTAGTCGGCGCTCAGCATGATTCAACACCCTCCTCCAATTCCAGCATCAACCCGCTCAAACGCTTGACCTTGCGCCGCACCGCCTCTTCGAATACACCGGGACGAGGCTCGATCAGGGTGAACCAGTTTTTCGCCCGGGTAATCCCGGTATAGATCAGTTCCTTGGTGAGTACAGGGTTCAGGGCATCCGGCAGAATCAATGCCGTGTGGGCAAATTCCGAGCCCTGGGATTTGTGCACCGTCATCGCGTACACGGTTTCGACATCATTGAGCCGGCTCGGCAGAACAAACCGTACGCCGCCCTGACCATCATTGCGCGGGAACGCCACACGCAACACCTGCTTCCCTGCTTCCGGCCCATCACGTTCCGGGAGCTTGAGCGCAATGCCGATGTCGCCGTTCATCAAACCCAGACCATAATCGTTGCGGGTCATCAGCACCGGCCGACCTTCGTACCACTGCTGGTCGTTGTCGATCAGCCGAGCCTTGAGCAGCGCCGCGGTCACGCGTTGATTCAAACCTTCCACGCCCCACGGCCCTTTGCGTACGGCGCATAGCAATTGGAAGGCGTCGAAAGCTTGCAACACCTGCCGAGCCCAATCGGTCCAGCAGGGATCATTCAGCGTGTTGTCGAGCGGTGGTCGCAGGCTGCGCAAGAGAGTCAGGTAATGCCGATAACCCTGCGGTCCATCGCCATGGCCCTCAAGCAGCAAGCGTTCCAACGCCCGGTCCTGCTCCCCCTTGAGGGACAGGGAAAACACATCGTCGTGACTTCGAGCCGCCAACAACTTTCGAGCTTCTTCGGGTTGCTGCTGGTTAACCCAACGAGCCAGTTGGCCGATGCCGCTGCCCTCGCCGAACCGGCGTGAATGACGCAGCATCACAACCTGCTGGGCCAGGGGATGTGCCCCTTGGGTGTCTTCCTGCAAACCGCTGGCATCCAGGCTTTCACCACTGACCGCTTGCAGCCACAGGCGAGTCTGTGGGCTGTACCAACCGGCCTCGGCGTCGCGGCACAGGTCGCCTAGAACGGCGCCGGCCTCCACCGATGCCAGTTGATCCTTGTCTCCGAGCAGCACCAGGCGGGCATGGGCCGGCATCGCATCGAGCAGATTGGCCATCATTTCCAGATCGATCATCGAGGCTTCGTCCACCACCAGTACATCCAGTGGCAAGCGATTACCGGCGTGGTGACGGAAGTGTCGAGTACCGGGGCGACTGCCGAGCAAACGGTGAACGGTGGTGACGTCTGACGGGATCTTCACCCGTACGCCTTCAACGATTTCCAGGGTCCTGACCTGCTGACTGATGGACTCCGTCAGTCGGGCTGCAGCCTTGCCGGTGGGTGCCGCAAGACGGATGCGCAACGGCTTGCCCGCCTCGACCGCCGGCGCCTGGAGCAACGCCAGCAAACGCACGACCGTCGTCGTCTTGCCGGTCCCCGGGCCGCCGGTGATGATGCTGAAGGCGCTGCGGGTAGCGAGGGCACAGGCGAGTTTCTGCCAGTCGATCACTTCGCCAGGCTTTGCTTGGCCGAACAAACGGCTGAGGCGTTGGGGCAAATCATCCGGTGTGGTTTCGTGTTCCGCCAGGCGTTGGCGCAGCGAGCTGTCGATACGCCGTTCGTAAGCCCAGTAGCGACGCAGGTACAGACGTTTGCCCGATAACACCAATGGCCGATGCTGCGCCGCCTCACGGCCGTCGGCCGCCAATGCGACCAGACTGCTGGAGGCCAGGACCTTGCACCAATGGGCACCGTCCAGCGCCTCAAGCAATTGCGACGGCAGCAACATCGCGCCACTTTGCAGATCGCCTTCCGGTGGCAGCGACAGGGCGAAGTCCGGCTCCTTGAGCGTCTCGAATAAATCCAGGCACACATGACCGTGACCCAATTGATGACTGGCCAACGCAGCGGCCAGCAGCACCAGCGGATCATCGCTGGGAGCCAGTTCATGAAGAAAAGCAACGAAGGCTTTGTCCAGCGCTCGCAGCCAGCCGCGCTCAACCCAGCGTGTCAGCAATAGCAGCAAATCATCGGCGCGACTCAACGGCGCCAGATCGGCCAGGCTTTCGGCTGTCAACGGAGTGGGCAGCAAATCAGCAAAGGTGCGACTCATAGCAAAACTCCCTGTTCCCAGGCGGGTTCGGCCTTGGGTTCTGGCTTACCCTGGAACAGCCGGTCCAGACGCTCGATCAACTCCCGTGGAGGACGGGCGAAATACACGCCTTGGCTAGATGCGTGCGTACCGCGCAGGAACAGGTACAGCGCACCACCGACATGCCGGTCGTAATCGTAATCGACAAGTCGCGCCTTGAGCTGGCGATGCAGAGCCAACAGGTACAGCACGTATTGCAGGTCGTAACGGTTGTCGAGAATCGACTGCTCCATGGCCTGCTCGGTGTAGGCCGCGTCATCGACACCCAGCCAGTTGGATTTGTAGTCGGCGACGTAGTAGCGGCCGTCGTGCTCGAACGTCAGGTCGATGAAGCCTTTGAACATGCCATTGAGCAACACCGGCTCGGCAGCCACCCGGGCGACGCCGTTGTGGGTGTATTGGCGCACCAGCTCATCGAGCTTGAGCACATCGACCTTGTGGCTGGCGAACCAGAACTCCATCTCGACCCGGTACTGGGTCAGTTGCTCAAAGACCACGGGGGCCTGCCCGCCGCCGATATGCAGCGGGGACTCGAGCAGGTGCTGCAGCCAGTCGTTCAGGGTGGTTATCCAGCCCTCCCAGCCACGGCGGTTGCAGCGACGGGCAATAGCGTCTTCCACCGCTTGCGGGGTGGCGGCGAAACCTTCGTCGCCGGCCCATTCGAGCAAACCATGGAGAAAGGTGCCGGGGTTCGGACCACGAGGGAATCGATGGATATCAGCGCCTCCGGCCACTACTTCTCGTGGTGCTTGCGGATCGAGGCGTTCGTCGTCGAAGAGCTTTTGCGCTTGCGGACTCTCCGGCGCTTCATCGGTGCCCACGCTCATGCTGTCGCCAATGCGCAAGGCGCTGTAGGAGGCGATCCACCAGTTCTCGCTGGCCTTGCGTTTGGGGATCAGCGGAGCAAGCAACGTCGCATCGTTGTGCGGCGGATGGTAGTGCTCGACGGTCGCTTCAGGCATTTCACCGTAGCTCAGCGCAGGACAGTCCTGCTGCAGGTCTTCCAGCCAACGCTTCAAACCTGCCGAGTCGGCCAATGGTGCACCGCCCCCCAGTAGATAGCCCAATGCAGAAAGATGCAGCACCGAGCTGTTGTTATTGCCGCGCTTGAGATCAGTCACTCCAAGCCAGCAGGCGTGTTGCGCCCGGGTCAGGGCCACGTAAAGCAAGCGTAAATCCTCGGCAAGACGCTCATCATCCGCCTGAACAATCAACTCGGCCGTCGGCTTCAAGGTCACTTGTGACTTGCCCGAGGCATCGTGGTAATGCAACGGCAGGCGGCTGCCATCCACCGGTTTCGCCGAGCAAATGAACGGCAGGAACACCAAGGGATATTCAAGCCCCTTGGACTTGTGAATGGTCACGACCTTGACCAGTTGTTCGTCGCTCTCCAGACGCAAGATCTGCTCTTCGCCGGCCTGACCGGACAACGCCAGATGCTCGGACAAATGACGGATCAGCGCTTGCTCACCATCGAGTTCGGCAGCCGCCTGTTGCAGCAACTCGGACAGGTGCAGCAAATTGGTCAGCACCCGCTCGCCGTCACTGCGCGTGATCAATGTCTGAGGCAACTGGAAGTCATGCAGCAACCGCCGCAGCATGGGCAACACGCCCTGCTTGCGCCAGAGCTCGCGATAACCGCGGAACTGCATGACCCGTGCTTCCCAGGCCAGTTCGTCCTGATTGAGCCGTTCCAGTTCAGCCAGTGACAGGTTCAGCGTGATGCAGGCCAACGCGGCTCGCAGTGGACGCTCGACATCCGGCTCGGCGCAGGCCTTGAGCCAGGTCAGCAGATCGTGGGCCTCCTGGGCGGCAAACACCGAGTCCTTGTCCGACAGATAGACGCTGCGCACGCCACGAGCGGAGAGTTCACCGCGCACGGCTTGAGCCTCTTTGCCGTCGCGCACCAGGATCGCGATGTCCGCTGGCAGCAACCCTCTGAAGTCCTTGCCGTCTTGTATGAAGCCCGCGCGACCTTGTTGCCCGCCGTTGAGCAAAGCGGTGATTTCACTGGCGCAAGTGGCGGCCAGTTGTTGTCGATAAACCGCGCCGGACAATGGCTGCTCGGCGGACAAATGCCAAAGTTTCAGGGCGGGCACAACCTGACCGTCGATGTGTAGAACTTCTTTGCGTCCCTGGGATTCGACGGGCAGGAACGGTACCGGGTTCTCGCCATTCTTTTCACGAAACAGGAAGGCGCCGCGCCCGGTCTCGCGAGACTCGGCACGCTCGAACACATGGTTCACGGCACCGACCATGCCATGACTTGAACGGAAATTGGTGCCCAGGGTATGCAGACGGCCAGCGGTGGCCTGGCGAGCGCGCAGGTAGGTATAGATGTCGGCACCACGGAAAGCGTAGATCGCTTGCTTCGGATCGCCGATCAGGAACAGACCGCATTCGGGATTGTTGTCTTCGATGCGATAGATGCTCTCGAAGATCCGGTACTGCACTGGGTCGGTGTCCTGGAACTCGTCGATCAACGCCACCGGGAACTGCTCGCGGATCAAGGTTGCCAGGCGCTCACCGCCATCGGACTGGAGGGCGGCGTCGAGCCGCAGCAACATGTCATCAAAGCCCATTTCCGCGCGGCGACGCTTTTCTTCCTCGAACCGTGTACCGACCCACTGGGCCGCGTGCTGCAACACGACGGCATCAGGAGCCGGCAATCCATCGAGACTGATCTTGAGGCCGGGCATGGCATCCAGTCCCGGATGACGGGGTACTTCGCCCTTCCAGGCTTCAGCCATACCCTCGGGAGTCAGGCGCGTGAATCCGGTGCCGATATCCAATTGCTCAACGGATTCGTCTTCAGCCCAGGCCCTGATCTTTTCGAACCAGGGCTCGAAATAGCGCGCCTGCATTTTTCGACCGTCGACACTCTTGCTCGCGACACCCTGATGGCAGATGGCAAGCAATTCGTCCGCCCACTGGCGCCAGGGCATCTTGAGTTCGAGCAAGGCAGCACGCCGCTCTTGCAGACACTCCGTGATCAGTTCGGCAGGCTCTTTACCTTCAACACTGTCTCGCTCACTGGCGAACAAACCACGTAATCGCGGCAGCAATGCCGCCGGACCGCCCCAATTGCCGCGCACCCAGTTCAGCGCATCCCCTTGCATCGGGTAACAGAACCGCCGCCAGTAGTCGCGCAGGACCTCGCCCAGCAAGTCGCTGTGATCGGTTTCAAGGGTCTGTGTAAACAGGCTGCCACTGTCGAACGCGTGCTCGCGCAACATGCGCTGGCACCAACTGTGGATAGTCGAAACGGCCGCCTCGTCCATCCACTGCGCGGCGATGTCCAGGCGGTTTGCGCACCCGGACCACTGCTCGGGTAGATACTCTTCACGAAGCTCCGCGATAAGGCTATCGGGCGCCGGTGTTTCATCGCGAAAAAAACGCGCAGCTTCAGCTAGACGTGTGCGGATACGTTCGCGCAATTCTTTAGTCGCGGCATCGGTGAACGTCACAACGAGGATTTGCGGCGGCAACAGTTCACGTCCGAAGCCACTCGACTCTGCGCCGTGGCCTAGAACCAACCGCAGATAAAGCGCGGAAATGGTGAAGGTCTTGCCGGTCCCGGCGCTTGCCTCGATCAGTTGGCTGCCGCGCAGGGGAAATGCCAAGGCCAGAGGTTTAGTGGTCATCAGCTCGCCTCCTCGCTGTTCAATGAACGCCAAGGCGCTTCAAGCAGCGGCCGATACAATGCGTTGCACCAATCCGGGAACGTTTCGTCTGCGGTAAGCGTGTCGTAGTCGGCGAACTGCCGTGCGAGGGCCGCGCTTTCGCGACGCTCGCCGTCGGTGGTCAGTCCATCGCCCTCATAAGCCTTGCGGGCTGCGGCTTGGGCTTTGACCGGATCAGTTTGACCAAGCCATGCGAAGCCGGTCTTCACTGCAATCGGCAGTGGTTGGCGCATGCCCGTTTGCCAAGCCATTAACAGGTCACCCAGAATCCGCAAGGCTGCATCCTCCTCTATCGGACCGAGCAGCAGACTGTCGTCACTGGCCACCAACGCCGTGGTCATCGCCATACCGCTGGCGCAAGCAACCAGATGATTGACCCATGGCCGTGTCAGCCGATGCCATTTGCGAGACTTGATCGAGCCGATGCTGTTGGGGATTGTAGTGACCGACAGCAAACCACCGTCCGCACGTTGATGCAGGCCGCTGAGCCAACCTTCCAGGCGCAACCCCCGCAACTGCAGATTCACTGGCAAAGCGTTGGTAAGCGGCGTTGGCCATAACGCCAAAAGCTGCTGGTAACGCTGCAGCAGATCCGGCAACGGTTCGATCAACTCTCGCTGAAGGCATTCGCCGAATCCGGCCATGGGCAGGAGCCCACTGTTTTGCAGACGTTTTGCCTGTGCTTCCAGTACTTGGTCGGTGCTATCCAGATGTCCCCGCGCCGCTTCGAGCAAGCTGTCGCTGAGGCTGTAACGTTGCAACGCGTCGAGTACAAATGGCTCTTCATCAGCCAAGGGCACTTCAGCCGCTTCGAAGTACACCTTCAGTCGCTGACTGAAGAAATGTCGCACAGGATTACGCAAGAAGTCCTGCAATTGACCGAGACTCAGCGGCTCCTCCTGAACGTAGGGATCAAGGACCTCGATATCAGACGCTAGCGCAAGGGGGTGATGAAGTACCTGCCACTCATTCGCGTAGCTGAACAGGTCATCGCCTTCATGGAAGTAGCGGGCGCTGAAAGGTTGCAGTGGATGTTCCTGAGTGATGGCCTCAAGCAGATCTTCGTCGACATGATGCAATCGCCAACCGCTGGCCAGGTGATCTCGTAATTGGCCAATCAGTACTGACGCGGGGCGCTCACTGTTATCGCGAATGCTGCGGCCGACCCAACTGATATAGAGTTGGTCACGCGCCGACAACAGTGCTTCCAACAGCAGATAGCGGTCATCTTCTCGTCGGGAGCGATCGCCAGGACGGTAATCACTGCCCATGAGGTCGAAGTCCAGTGGCGGCTGCGCGCGCGGGTAGTCCCCGTCATTCATGCCCAGCAGGCAGACCAGTTTGAACGGGATCGCTCGCATGGGCATCAAGGTGCAGAAGTTAACAGCACCGGCCAGAAAACGCTGGGACAAACGGCCCTGGTCAAGGCCGGCGAGCCAGGCTTCACGGACCACGGTCAACGGCAGTTCATCATGCAAGCCAACTGACTCGCAGGTCTCAAGCCAGGTTTCACGCAGCTCTTCGAGTTGGGCCAACACGTAGTCGTCATGCTCGTTACTGGCCTGGAAGAACAGCTGA
This sequence comes from Pseudomonas sp. MDT1-17, assembly GCF_054898105.1. Taxonomy (NCBI): domain Bacteria; kingdom Pseudomonadati; phylum Pseudomonadota; class Gammaproteobacteria; order Pseudomonadales; family Pseudomonadaceae; genus Pseudomonas; species Pseudomonas sp. MDT1-17. The sequence continues at coordinate 5,811,352 of NZ_JBUBVM010000001.1, forward strand.
ACCAGTGCATGCAACCGAAAGCCCCATTGTTTGGGAGCTGCGGGTTGCGAGAGTTCCTGGTGGGCAATCTCCAATGCATCCAGTAGCGCGACCAAAGGCCCAATGAGCGCGGCATCCAGACCACCGATCTCGTCGTACGGTTCAATACCTTCACAGGCACTGGCACTGCCCACGGCATAGCCGAGCAGCATCCGTCGCAGGCCGAAACGCCAACTGTTTTGCTCCAGCTCCTGCGGCAGACCGAGACCCGCGCGCTGCTCCGCATTCATGCCCCAGCGGATGCCTGCACCTTCGATCCACCGGTGCAGGGTCGGCAGATCGCGTTCCTCTACACCGAAGCGAGTGCGTAGTGCAGGAACGTCCAGCAGATCGAGGATCTCGCTCACAGGGAAACGGCTGTCGGGCAGTTTGAGCAGATGCTCGATAGCAATCAGTAGCGGATCACGGCCACGTTGGCCTTGATCTGCGAGCGTGAAGGGAATGAAACGCGGGTCGTGGCGTTCAAGCTGAGCAAACACCGCACGAATATGGGGTGCGTAGCTGTCGATGTCAGGGACCATCACGATCACATCGCGAGGCCTTAAGTCCGGATCAGCACTGAAGCGTGCGAGCAACTGGTCGTGGAGAATCTCCACTTCGCGCTGGGCACTATGGGCGATGTGAAAACGGATCGACTCGTCGTTCGCCGGATCGATGGCCGGCCAGCGCTCGCGAGTCTCGTTCAAGGGGCGCAATTCAAGAATGTCGTCCTGCAATTGATTGAGCATGTTCTGCGGCTGGCTATCGCTGAACAGATCGATACGACCATCCCGGAATGCCGAGCGATAGCTGTTGGGATCGTCATAGCTGTCGAGCAGATTGATGTAGTCCCGCCCCTGCTTGCCCCATGCCGCCAGTAGCGGATGGGCATGCTGATGAAGGGTTTGTGGGTCGAGCACAACCGGCATTCCGCTCTTGCGAGCCTGACGCTTGTACTGATGCCGCAACAGGTCTTTATCGGCGACGATGTCTGCCCAATGGTGACGACACGGGTTATGTACGCAAAGCAGAACCTGGCTGAACCGGGCCAGTCCCGCAAGTGCTTCCAGGGCTTGAGCGGGCAGTGAAGAAATCCCGAAAACGATCACCCGTGAAGGCAATCCGCTGGGGGCTACGTCGAGGCTGTTGATGCGCTCGATAAACCGTTGATGGACGCCGGCTCGGCTTTGCGCCATGCCCTGTTCACCCACATCCAGCAACAGCGCGCGCCACAACTCTGCCTGCCAGCAGTTAGCCGGGGTCAGCGGTTTGGTTTCGCCTCTGCCATTGCGTAATTGATGACGACCTTCCGCCCAGTCTTCAAGCCAGTCGGCCCTATACACCTGGTATTGGTCAAACAAATCCGCCAGCCGCTCGGCCAACTGATAGCGTTTGCGTAAATCGGTGTCATGGGTAAGGAAGCGCTGCAGCGGTTCGAAGTGCGGTTGATTGATCAACTGGGGAAGCAGGCGCATCAGACGCCAGGTCAAGGGCGCTTTATCGAGCAGGGATTTGACCGGGATTTCGTCACGTCCGAGCACCATGCGATAGAGCTGCCACATGAAGCTCCCCGGTAACTGCACGTCGATGGCTGCGGCGATTCCGCAGCCGCCCATGTCGTCATCTTCGGGGTCTTCCGCCAATGCCAGCTTCAGCCATTGGGCGATGCCGTTGCTCTGTACCAAGGCAATTTCGTTTTCCAAGGGAGCCAGCGGGTAACGCCGCATCCAGCTGACCACCAGGCTGCGCAACTCGTCCAGGCGGTTGCCGTGAACCACCATAAAACCAGCACTGAGGGACGTCGCGTCCGGCATAAAGGCTTCCTTGGAAAAATACAAAAGCTAGGGCCGAACCTTAGCATTGTCGGGAGACTGTGACAGCCGGGAGCCGTCCGGTATTGCTGTGAGAACTTTCCTGCGGACAAAACAAAACCCCTACCTGCATACGCAGATAGGGGTTTCGGAATTTAATCTTGACGATGACCTACTCTCACATGGGGAAACCCCACACTACCATCGGCGATGCATCGTTTCACTGCTGAGTTCGGGATGGGATCAGGTGGTTCCAATGCTCTATGGTCGTCAAGAAATTCGGTAGCCAGGTCGTGGGCCTTTTCAGGTTCACGCTCCAGCGAATGGGTAGGCGATAGATTTGTGTGTTGCCTTGCGAATTTTCGACTGGTGTCGTCTTCACACACCGCAATCTGGCCTCTTTCGAGTTCACAAATTGCTTGGGTGTTATATGGTCAAGCCTCACGGGCAATTAGTATTGGTTAGCTCAACGCCTCACAGCGCTTACACACCCAACCTATCAACGTCGTAGTCTTCGACGGCCCTTCAGGGGACTCAAGGTCCCAGTGAGATCTCATCTTGAGGCTAGTTTCCCGCTTAGATGCTTTCAGCGGTTATCTATTCCGAACATAGCTACCCGGCAATGCCACTGGCGTGACAACCGGAACACCAGAGGTTCGTCCACTCCGGTCCTCTCGTACTAGGAGCAGCCCCTCTCAAATCTCAAACGTCCACGGCAGATAGGGACCGAACTGTCTCACGACGTTCTAAACCCAGCTCGCGTACCACTTTAAATGGCGAACAGCCATACCCTTGGGACCGGCTTCAGCCCCAGGATGTGATGAGCCGACATCGAGGTGCCAAACACCGCCGTCGATATGAACTCTTGGGCGGTATCAGCCTGTTATCCCCGGAGTACCTTTTATCCGTTGAGCGATGGCCCTTCCATACAGAACCACCGGATCACTAAGACCTACTTTCGTACCTGCTCGACGTGTCTGTCTCGCAGTCAAGCGCGCTTTTGCCTTTATACTCTACGACCGATTTCCGACCGGTCTGAGCGCACCTTCGTACTCCTCCGTTACTCTTTAGGAGGAGACCGCCCCAGTCAAACTACCCACCATACACTGTCCTCGATCCGGATAACGGACCTGAGTTAGAACCTCAAAGTTGCCAGGGTGGTATTTCAAGGTTGGCTCCACGCGAACTGGCGTCCACGCTTCAAAGCCTCCCACCTATCCTACACAAGCAAATTCAAAGTCCAGTGCAAAGCTATAGTAAAGGTTCACGGGGTCTTTCCGTCTAGCCGCGGATACACTGCATCTTCACAGCGATTTCAATTTCACTGAGTCTCGGGTGGAGACAGCGCCGCCATCGTTACGCCATTCGTGCAGGTCGGAACTTACCCGACAAGGAATTTCGCTACCTTAGGACCGTTATAGTTACGGCCGCCGTTTACCGGGGCTTCGATCAAGAGCTTCGCGTTAGCTAACCCCATCAATTAACCTTCCGGCACCGGGCAGGCGTCACACCCTATACGTCCACTTTCGTGTTTGCAGAGTGCTGTGTTTTTAATAAACAGTCGCAGCGGCCTGGTATCTTCGACCGGCATGGGCTTACGCAGTAAATGCTTCACCCTCACCGGCGCACCTTCTCCCGAAGTTACGGTGCCATTTTGCCTAGTTCCTTCACCCGAGTTCTCTCAAGCGCCTTGGTATTCTCTACCCAACCACCTGTGTCGGTTTGGGGTACGGTTCCTGGTTACCTGAAGCTTAGAAGCTTTTCTTGGAAGCATGGCATCAACCACTTCGTCACCCAAAGGGTAACTCGTCATCAGCTCTCGGCCTTAGAATCCCGGATTTACCTAAGATTCCAGCCTACCACCTTAAACTTGGACAACCAACGCCAAGCTGGCCTAGCCTTCTCCGTCCCTCCATCGCAATAACCAGAAGTACAGGAATATTAACCTGTTTTCCATCGACTACGCTTTTCAGCCTCGCCTTAGGGACCGACTAACCCTGCGTCGATTAACGTTGCGCAGGAAACCTTGGTCTTTCGGCGTGGGTGTTTTTCACACCCATTGTCGTTACTCATGTCAGCATTCGCACTTCTGATACCTCCAGCAAGCTTCTCAACTCACCTTCACAGGCTTACAGAACGCTCCTCTACCGCATCACCTAAGTGATACCCGTAGCTTCGGTGTATGGTTTGAGCCCCGTTACATCTTCCGCGCAGGCCGACTCGACTAGTGAGCTATTACGCTTTCTTTAAAGGGTGGCTGCTTCTAAGCCAACCTCCTAGCTGTCTAAGCCTTCCCACATCGTTTCCCACTTAACCATAACTTTGGGACCTTAGCTGACGGTCTGGGTTGTTTCCCTTTTCACGACGGACGTTAGCACCCGCCGTGTGTCTCCCATGCTCGGCACTTGTAGGTATTCGGAGTTTGCATCGGTTTGGTAAGTCGGGATGACCCCCTAGCCGAAACAGTGCTCTACCCCCTACAGTGATACATGAGGCGCTACCTAAATAGCTTTCGAGGAGAACCAGCTATCTCCGAGCTTGATTAGCCTTTCACTCCGATCCACAGGTCATCCGCTAACTTTTCAACGGTAGTCGGTTCGGTCCTCCAGTTAGTGTTACCCAACCTTCAACCTGCCCATGGATAGATCGCCCGGTTTCGGGTCTATTCCCAGCGACTAGACGCCCTATTAAGACTCGCTTTCGCTACGCCTCCCCTATTCGGTTAAGCTCGCCACTGAAAATAAGTCGCTGACCCATTATACAAAAGGTACGCAGTCACCCAACAAAGTGGGCTCCCACTGCTTGTACGCATACGGTTTCAGGATCTATTTCACTCCCCTCTCCGGGGTTCTTTTCGCCTTTCCCTCACGGTACTAGTTCACTATCGGTCAGTCAGTAGTATTTAGCCTTGGAGGATGGTCCCCCCATATTCAGACAAAGTTTCTCGTGCTCCGTCCTACTCGATTTCATGACTAAGAGATTTTCGCGTACAGGGCTATCACCCACTATGGCCGTACTTTCCAGAACGTTCCGCTAATCTCAAAGCCACTTAAGGGCTAGTCCCCGTTCGCTCGCCACTACTAAGGGAATCTCGGTTGATTTCTTTTCCTCAGGGTACTTAGATGTTTCAGTTCCCCTGGTTCGCCTCTTAAGCCTATGTATTCAGCTTAAGATAACCATCTTATGATGGCTGGGTTCCCCCATTCAGACATCTCCGGATCAAAGTCTGTTTGCCGACTCCCCGAAGCTTTTCGCAGGCTACCACGTCTTTCATCGCCTCTGACTGCCAAGGCATCCACCGTATGCGCTTCTTCACTTGACCATATAACCCCAAGCAATCTGGTTATACTGTGAAGACGACATTCGCCGAAAATTCGCATTCTTACTCATTAAGAGCAACTCACAAATTTTACCTTAGCCTGATCCGTTACCAGTGAAAGTAACGTCCAGTCTATCTTTCTATCACATACCCAAATTTTTAAAGAACGATCTAGCCAAAGACTAGAAATCAACATTCACCATCATCACGATGGAATGCTCATTTCTAAGCTTTCAACAAACAGAAGCAGTTAGTGGTGGAGCCAAACGGGATCGAACCGTTGACCTCCTGCGTGCAAGGCAGGCGCTCTCCCAGCTGAGCTATGGCCCCGTATTTCTACAGGCGTTTCCCACACAAAATTGGTGGGTCTGGGCAGATTCGAACTGCCGACCTCACCCTTATCAGGGGTGCGCTCTAACCAACTGAGCTACAGACCCAATTTCGAGCTATAAGGCCGACCTCACCCTGCTCTCTACCACAAAGCATGGGGTGCGCTCTAACCAACCAAGCTACAACCCGTCAGGGCTGCTTCTTTATCGTCTTCTTCAATGAATCAAGCAATTCGTGTGGGAGCTTATGGAGCAGCTGATGTCGTCGATTAAGGAGGTGATCCAGCCGCAGGTTCCCCTACGGCTACCTTGTTACGACTTCACCCCAGTCATGAATCACACCGTGGTAACCGTCCTCCCGAAGGTTAGACTAGCTACTTCTGGTGCAACCCACTCCCATGGTGTGACGGGCGGTGTGTACAAGGCCCGGGAACGTATTCACCGCGACATTCTGATTCGCGATTACTAGCGATTCCGACTTCACGCAGTCGAGTTGCAGACTGCGATCCGGACTACGATCGGTTTTCTGGGATTAGCTCCACCTCGCGGCTTGGCAACCCTCTGTACCGACCATTGTAGCACGTGTGTAGCCCAGGCCGTAAGGGCCATGATGACTTGACGTCATCCCCACCTTCCTCCGGTTTGTCACCGGCAGTCTCCTTAGAGTGCCCACCATGACGTGCTGGTAACTAAGGACAAGGGTTGCGCTCGTTACGGGACTTAACCCAACATCTCACGACACGAGCTGACGACAGCCATGCAGCACCTGTCTCAATGTTCCCGAAGGCACCAATCCATCTCTGGAAAGTTCATTGGATGTCAAGGCCTGGTAAGGTTCTTCGCGTTGCTTCGAATTAAACCACATGCTCCACCGCTTGTGCGGGCCCCCGTCAATTCATTTGAGTTTTAACCTTGCGGCCGTACTCCCCAGGCGGTCAACTTAATGCGTTAGCTGCGCCACTAAGAGCTCAAGGCTCCCAACGGCTAGTTGACATCGTTTACGGCGTGGACTACCAGGGTATCTAATCCTGTTTGCTCCCCACGCTTTCGCACCTCAGTGTCAGTATCAGTCCAGGTGGTCGCCTTCGCCACTGGTGTTCCTTCCTATATCTACGCATTTCACCGCTACACAGGAAATTCCACCACCCTCTACCATACTCTAGCTCGACAGTTTTGAATGCAGTTCCCAGGTTGAGCCCGGGGATTTCACATCCAACTTAACGAACCACCTACGCGCGCTTTACGCCCAGTAATTCCGATTAACGCTTGCACCCTCTGTATTACCGCGGCTGCTGGCACAGAGTTAGCCGGTGCTTATTCTGTCGGTAACGTCAAAACAGCAAAGTATTAATTTACTGCCCTTCCTCCCAACTTAAAGTGCTTTACAATCCGAAGACCTTCTTCACACACGCGGCATGGCTGGATCAGGCTTTCGCCCATTGTCCAATATTCCCCACTGCTGCCTCCCGTAGGAGTCTGGACCGTGTCTCAGTTCCAGTGTGACTGATCATCCTCTCAGACCAGTTACGGATCGTCGCCTTGGTGAGCCATTACCTCACCAACTAGCTAATCCGACCTAGGCTCATCTGATAGCGCAAGGCCCGAAGGTCCCCTGCTTTCTCCCGTAGGACGTATGCGGTATTAGCGTCCGTTTCCGAGCGTTATCCCCCACTACCAGGCAGATTCCTAGGCATTACTCACCCGTCCGCCGCTCGCCACCAGGTACAAGTACCCGTGCTGCCGCTCGACTTGCATGTGTTAGGCCTGCCGCCAGCGTTCAATCTGAGCCATGATCAAACTCTTCAGTTCAAACATCTTTGGGTTTTTAAGAAACCCTAAACTTGGCTCAGCAATCGTTGGTTACATCTTTGATTTCTCGCGGAGTAACTTGTGATGCTGATAATCTTGTTGACTATCAGTCTGACTCCACAAGCACCCACACGAATTGCTTGATTCAGTTGTTAAAGAGCGGTTGGTTAAGATCTTTCGTCTCAACCGAGGCGCGCATTCTACAGCAGCCTCTGTTGCTGTCAAGCGATTATTTTCAGAAGTTTTCAAAGTTTCCTTTGTAACTTCAACCACTTGCGCTTCCGATCTCTCGTTAGCGGGAGGCGAATTCTACAGCGTTACTCGCTGCTGTCAACACCTCTTTTACACCGCTTTCGACCGAGAAGATCGAACCGTTAAAAGAGCCACACAACCCCGCTCTCTCAACTCCTTCTGGGCTTCGATGACCTGAAGCAACCCGCTGCCGAAAACTGCGTAACTCATTGTTTACCAAGGAGTTTTCCGTTTCGACTGCGCCGGAAGTGGGGCGAATTATAGACTTCCAGAATCTGCCGTCAACCCCTTATTTCAGCTTTATTCGGATTTGAGCGTAATACGTGCAAATGCCTTCTTCCCCGCCTGGCAAACATGGGTAGCACCCAGTGCGTATATAAAGGTGCGGTCAACAACCTCACCATCTATACGCACACCTCCCGAACCCAGAAGGTCGCGCGCGACAGCCGAGTTCTTCACCAGCCCTGCTTTATTAAGGACGGCTGCAATCGGCATATCCTCGGCAGCCGTCAATTCGATCTCTGGAAGATCATCCGGCAACTCGCCTTCCTTCATACGGTTACCCGCCGCACGGTGAGCATTGGCCGCAGCCTCCTCACCATGGAAACGCGCGACGATCTCTTCAGCCAACTTGATCTTGATGTCGCGCGGATTTGCGCCCGCCTCAACATCCACACGGAACGCATTGATCTCATCCATGGAGCGGAAGCTGAGCAACTCGAAGTACCGCCACATCAGCGCATCCGGAATGGAAACCAATTTGCCGTACATCACACCCGGCGCTTCCTGAATACCCACGTAGTTGCCCAAGGACTTGGACATCTTCTTCACACCATCCAGACCTTCGAGCAGCGGCATGGTCAAAATGCACTGAGCCTCCTGGCCATATCCACGCTGCAGTTCACGCCCCATCAACAGGTTGAACTTCTGATCGGTACCGCCCAGCTCGACATCCGCACGCAAAGCGACCGAGTCATAGCCCTGAACCAGCGGATAGAGAAACTCGTGAATGGCGATTGGCTGATTGGTTGTGTAGCGCTTGTAGAAGTCGTCGCGCTCGAGCATGCGAGCCACGGTGTACTGGGAGGTCAGACGAATGAAGTCTGCAGGCCCCATCTGATCCATCCAGGTGGAGTTGAACGCAACTTCAGTTTTCGCCGGATCAAGAATCTTGAAGACTTGGGTCTTGTAGGTCTCGGCATTCTCGAGAACCTGCTCACGGGTAAGCGGAGGACGTGTTGCACTCTTGCCGCTCGGATCACCGATCATCCCGGTGAAGTCACCTATAAGGAAGATGACCTGGTGGCCCAGTTCCTGGAACTGACGCAGCTTATTAATAAGCACGGTATGACCCAGGTGCAAATCCGGCGCGGTCGGATCGAAGCCTGCCTTGATACGTAGCGGCTGGCCACGCTTGAGCTTTTCGATCAGTTCGGACTCGACCAACAGTTCTTCCGCACCACGTTTGATCAGCGCTAGCTGCTCTTCAACCGACTTCATAACAGACCCGCAAGGCTCGAATTCAAAGGGAACCAACCATACAAGATCGCGCGTCAAATACAAGTTCTGCCCGGCGCACGGACGCCAATCCACGAACAGAACGTTCGCGGACTTGCTTCAGAGATGATTTGGTTATATTTTATACAGTTATTTCATCTTCATCATGTCATTCATCTTTTCCAATTCATCTTTTTTCAAAGTCAAAATTACCTATGACCAAAGAATCGTCTAAAGCGCCGCCGCTTTACCCGAAGACCCACCTGCTCGCAGCAAGTGGCATCGCCGCCCTGCTGAGCCTGGCGCTTCTGGTATTCCCTTCCAGTGATGTTGAAGCCAAAAAGACAACCCTGAGTCTTGAACTGGAAAGCCCTGCTGAACAACTGACACAAGATCAAGACGCTGCCGAGGCCGTCCAGGCCACAAATGAGCCAGCAGCCTCCCCTTTCGCGCAGATCGAAAACAGCACTGAAGAACCCCAGGAAACCGCTCAGGCCGCACCGGCGCCCGCCCCCACGCCCGTCCCTGTAATCGAAGAAAAAAAATCTCCAAACCACCGGGAAGTGATCGTTTCTAAAGGCGATACGCTCTCCACACTGTTCGAGAAAGTCGGTCTTCCAGCAACTTCGGTGCATGAAGTGCTGACCAGCGACAAACAGGCCAAGCAGTTCAGCCAACTCAAACATGGCCAGAAACTTGAATTCGAACTGAGCCCCGATGGCCAGTTGACCAACTTGCACAGCAAGGTCAGCGACGTCGAAAGCATCACCCTGACCAAGAATGACAAGGGTTATGCGTTCAACCGCATTACCGCCAAGCCTACCGTGCGCTCCGCCTACGTTCATGGCGTGATCAACAGTTCGCTGTCGCAATCCGCTGCACGGGCCGGCCTGTCCCACAGCCTGACCATGGACATGGCCAGCGTGTTTGGCTATGACGTCGACTTCGCCCAGGATATTCGCCAGGGTGACGAGTTCGATGTCATCTACGAACAGAAAGTCGTCAACGGCAAGGCCGTCGGCAATGGCCCGATCCTTTCCGCGCGCTTCACCAACCGCGGCAAGACCTACACCGCCGTGCGTTACATCAATAAACAAGGCAACAGCAGCTACTACACCGCTGACGGCAACAGTATGCGCAAGGCGTTTATCCGCACGCCGGTGGACTTTGCACGCATCAGTTCGAAATTCTCCATGGGCCGCAAGCACCCAATCCTGAACAAGATCCGCGCCCACAAAGGCGTCGACTATGCAGCGCCGCGTGGCACCCCAATCAAGGCAGCCGGTGACGGCAAAGTGTTGTTGGCCGGACGCCGCGGTGGCTACGGCAACACCGTGATAATCCAGCACGGCAATACCTACCGTACGCTGTATGGCCACATGCAGGGCTTTGCCAAGGGCGTCAAGACTGGCGGTAGCGTCAAGCAGGGCCAGGTGATCGGTTACATCGGCACAACCGGGCTTTCCACCGGCCCTCACTTGCACTATGAATTCCAGGTCAATGGCGTACACGTCGACCCACTGGGCCAGAAGGTGGCGATGGCCGACCCAATCTCCAAAGCTGAACGCGCACGTTTCCTCGCGCAGAGCCAACCGCTGATGGCGCGTATGGATCAAGAGAAGTCCACGCAGCTCGCTTCGAGCAAGCGATAAGCCATGACGCTCTACATAGGTGTGATGTCCGGGACCAGCCTCGATGGCCTGGATATTGCGCTGGTCGAGCTGACCCCGGCGATCAAACTGATCGCCACGCACTACATTCCCATGCCTGATTCCCTGCGCACCGAGCTGCTCGGCTTGTGCGCCAGCGGCCCGGATGAGATTGCCCGCTCTGCCATTGCCCAGCAGAACTGGGTGAAGCTGGCAGCACAGGGCATTCATACTCTCCTTGATCAACAAAACCTGAAGCCGGAAGACATTCGTGCAATCGGCAGCCACGGCCAGACCATCCGCCACGAACCCGCGCGCGGTTTCACGGTGCAAATCGGCAACCCTGCCCTACTGACGGAGTTGAGCGGCATCACCGTGGTCAGCGACTTCCGTAGCCGCGATGTGGCAGCCGGAGGGCAAGGCGCGCCCCTGGTTCCAGCCTTTCACGAAGCGTTGTTCGAAGAACAGCCTGGCAATCGTGCGGTATTGAACGTTGGCGGTTTCAGCAACCTGAGTTTGATTGAACCTGGCAAGCCTGTTGCGGGTTTCGACTGTGGCCCGGGCAATGTCCTGCAAGATGCGTGGATTCACAAGCAACGCGGCGACAACTTTGATCGCGACGGCCAATGGGCTGCCAGCGGCAAGGTCGAACCGATTCTTTTGAAAGAATTGCTCAGCGATCCGTTCTTCGTGACCAAAGGCCCCAAGAGCACCGGTCGCGAAGTATTCAACCTGCCATGGCTGACACAACATCTGGCACAGCTGCCGACCTTCGCCACCGAAGACGTGCAGGCAACGCTGCTTGAACTGACCGCACTGACTATCGTCGAGTCACTGCAAAACGCCCAATCAGACACCCAGGAACTGCTTGTCTGTGGCGGCGGCGCGCACAACGCTACGCTGATGAACCGCTTGGCCAGCTTGCTGCCGAATGCCAAGGTCAGCAGCACCGCGGCTTACGGTGTAGACCCGGACTGGGTCGAAGCGATGGCCTTCGCCTGGCTGGCCCATTGCTGCCTGGAAGGCATTGCTGCCAATCGCCCAAGCGTCACCGGCGCCCGTGGCCTGCGCGTACTCGGCGCCATCTACCCTGCCTGACTATCCATACCGAATCCCGGACAGCAAAACGCCGCAGAGCCCTGAGGCCATGCGGCGCTTGGTGATGCGGTGAATTGCGATCAGATCGAGAACGAAGAGCCGCAGCCACACGTGGTGCTGGCGTTCGGGTTCTTGATCACGAAACGCGAACCTTCCAGACCTTCCTGATAATCCACCTCGGCGCCTGCCAGGTATTGGAAGCTCATCGGATCGACCACCAGACTCACACCTTCGCGTTCGACAATGGTGTCGTCATCGGCCACTTCTTCATCGAAGGTGAAGCCGTACTGAAAACCTGAACAACCACCGCCCGTAACGAATACGCGCAGCTTCAAGCGATCATTCCCCTCTTCATCGACCAGGCTCTTCACCTTGTGCGCGGCACCGTGGGTGAATTGCAAAGCCGTGGGGGTGAAGGATTCGACGCTCATGCTAACTATCTCCCGGCGTTACGCCGCCATAATGCGTGATGACGCGCATTATCCGCTTCTCCTACAAAATTGGTCAACTATTGTTATGGTATATCAATCAACACATTTGCCCGCCCGAAATGCAAAAAGGCCCGTCAGACGGGCCTTTTTGCTGGGCTGAATAAACCTTACGGCAGCATACCTGCGTGGGACAGACCCAAGCGCTCATCCAGACCGAACAGAATGTTCAGGTTCTGCACCGCTTGACCCGACGCGCCTTTGACCAGGTTGTCGATCACCGACAACACCACCACCAGATCACCATCCTGCGGACGATGCACGGCAATACGGCAAACGTTGGCACCGCGCACGCTGCGGGTTTCCGGATGACTGCCGGCCGGCATGACATCGACAAACGGTTCGTTGGCATAACGCTTTTCAAACAGCGCCTGCAGATCCACCGAGCGATCCACGACGGTCGCGTAGAGCGTCGAGTGGATGCCTCGAATCATTGGCGTCAGGTGCGGAACGAAGGTCAGACCGACATCCTTGCCCGCTGCGCGACGCAGACCCTGGCGAATTTCCGGCAAGTGACGGTGCCCTTTGACAGCGTAAGCCTTCATGCTTTCCGACGTCTCGGCGTACAGCGAACCGACGGAAGCCCCACGACCAGCGCCACTGACGCCGGATTTGCAGTCAGCGATCAAGCGGGTGGTATCGGCCAGACCTGCTTCAAGCAATGGCAGGAAACCCAATTGCGTAGCCGTCGGGTAGCAACCCGGCACAGCGATCAGGCGAGCCTGCTTGATTTGCTCGCGATTGACTTCCGGCAAGCCATAGACCGCCTCTTCCAGCAGTTCCGGTGCACCGTGAGGCTGACCGTACCACTTGGCCCATTCTTCGGCGTCCTGCAGACGGAAGTCCGCCGACAGGTCGATGACCTTGGTGCCGGCAGCCAGCAACTCGCCGGCCAGCGCATGAGCAACACCGTGAGGCGTAGCGAAGAACACCACGTCACAAGCGCCCAGCGTTTTGATGTCCGGAACGCTGAATGCCAGGCCATCGTAATGACCGCGCAGGTTCGGATACATATCAGCCACGGCCATACCGGCCTCGGATCGGGAAGTGATGACTGCCACTTCAGCTTGCGGATGCTGCGCCAACAGACGCAGCAGTTCGACACCGGTGTAACCCGTGCCGCCGACGATACCGACCTTGACCATAAACCTGCCCTCAACGAACCCACTGGAAAGCCGTCGATAATAGGGCCCGCATCGTCTTGCGACAACCGGCAAGGTGACGTGCGGAGCTTCAACCCTCTACTATTCGGGCTACCGTGAACCTGGGAATAACTAAAAATGCTTTATCTGTGGCTCAAAGCGCTTCACATCGTCAGCATGGTCTGCTGGTTTGCCGGCCTGTTCTACCTGCCGCGCCTGTTCGTTTATCACGCCCAAAGCGAAGACACTGTCAGCAAAGAACGCTTCAGCATTATGGAGCGCAAGCTGTACCGCGGCATCATGGGGCCGGCAATGATCGCCACGCTGGTTTTCGGCATTGCACTGATCGCCTTGAACCCCAGCATATTCAGTCAAGGTGCCTGGATTCACGCGAAGTTGACGCTGGTGGTGATCCTGATCGGCTACCACCACATGTGCGGCGCCCAGGTAAAACGTTTTGCCCGTGGCGAGAACACCCGCAGCCATGTCTTTTATCGCTGGTTCAATGAAGTGCCGGTTCTGATATTGCTGGCTATTGTAATTCTGGTTGTCGTTCGGCCGTTCTAACTCCAATAAGCACAACTCACCGGGGTACTTCCAATGTCGCTGCCCGCTCTGCTCGAACAACGTTTGCGCCTGCCTGTGGTGGCAGCGCCGATGTTCCTGATCTCCAACCCTCAACTGGTGCTCGCCTGCTGCCGTAATGGCGTGGTGGGCAGCTTCCCCGCGCTGAACCAGCGCGAGAGCAGTGGCTTCAAGGCCTGGCTTGAAGAGATCGAAGCAGGGTTGGCAACACTGGAGAATCCGGCGCCTTTTGCGGTGAACCTGATCGTCCACAACAGTAACCCGCGGCTGCAAGCGGATCTGGAGATCTGTATCGAGCACAAAGTGCCGATCGTGATCACCAGCCTCGGCGCCGTGAAAGAACTGGTCGATGCCGTGCACAGCTATGGTGGTCTGGTGTTTCATGACGTGACGACTCGTCGTCATGCAGAGAAAGCCGCCGAGGCCGGGGTCGACGGTTTGATCGCCGTGGCAGCAGGCGCCGGTGGACACGCCGGGACCTGGAGCCCGTTCTCGCTGATTGCCGAGATACGCCAATTCTTCGACAAGACCCTGCTGCTGGCCGGTTGCCTGAACCACGGCCACGAGATTCTCGCGGCACAATTGCTCGGCGCGGATCTGGCCTACTTCGGTACGCGATTTATCGGCACCACCGAAAGCCACGCGCCCGACGCCTATAAAGAAATGCTGCTGACTGCCAGAGCGGCGGACATCGTCCATACTCCAGCGGTGTCGGGAGTACCGGCGAGCTTTATGCGTCAGAGCCTTGAGGCTGCGGGTTTCGACATGGCAGCGCTGCAAGGCAAGGGTGAGGTGAACTTCGGCTCCAAACTCAAGCCTATAAGCGATGAAGCCAAGGCCTGGAAAACCGTTTGGTCCGCAGGCCAGGGTGTCGGCGAAATCGATGACCTGCCAAGTGTTGATCAGTTGGTCGCTCGTCTTGATGTCGAGTACCGCAAAGCACTGGAGCTGGCGGCGGCGCTGCCCAAGCGCTGGCCACGCTGACAGTAAAACTTGGCCAGTCCATTCCGGCTGGCCTTACACTTCACGCGCAATACTCCCTAAAACACTCGCGACAAGGATGCCTCGCAATGAGCGAAATCCGTTTCAAGATCGTATTCGACGGCGCTCTACTGCCAGGTGTTGACGTAACCACCGCCAAGCTCAATCTCGCCGAGTTGTTCAAAAGCGATGTGGCTGCCATGGAGCGGCTGTTCAGTGGCAAACCGATTGCACTCAAACGCGACCTGTCACAAACCGATGCCCAGACTTATCTCCAGGCGCTGACCAAAACCGGTATCGATGCCCGGATCGAATCCGAACCTTCGATCGAGCTGAACCTGTCTGACGTTCATGAACACCCCCCTGCCGTTGCAGCAGATCCTGAATCCCCTTATGCACCACCCCGAGCGATCGTCGGCGAAGCCTTGCCTGAATTTTCCTCACTCAAGGCGTTCAGTTTCGGGGGCCGCATCGGCCGCTTGCGCTACCTGGCCTGGACGATGTCCCTGACGCTGGTGACCCTTGGTGTTGGCGCTGTGCTTGCTGTTTTCGGCTTGGCCCTCATCAGTACGGACTCGAGCGCCGGCCTGATTCTCGGTGGCTTGCTGGCCTTTGTTCTCTTCGTGGCACTCGCGTTCGTCAGCATTCAGTTCAGTGTCCAGCGTCTGCATGATATCGGCTGGTCTGGCTGGCTCTGGCTGCTGACCCTCGTGCCGTTTGTGGGCAGCATCTTTCCGTTCGTGATGATGATTGCGCCGGGTAATAACACCGCAAACCGATACGGTGCGCCACCACCGCCCAACAGCACCGCGGTCAAGGTACTGTCTTCGTTGTGGCTGGTGTTTATCGCGCTCCTGTTCATCGGCGGACTGACCGGTGGCCTTACTACCATTCAAAGCGAATACGAAAGCGCCACCCAGAGCAGCTATGAAAGTGACTCCGTGACCACCGAAGAGATCGAAGATCAGACCGCTGTGGAAGCAGAGCCGGCGCCAAATTCAGCCGACGATGCAGCCGAAGAAGCCCAGCCCCCTGTAGACTCTGCGAACGAATGAACAGCGCTCCCCGCCCGTGACACCTGCGTCGCCGGCGCGGAGCTGTTGCGATGGAGAAATGCATGACCCGTTACGCTCTGATCACTGGCGCTTCCAGCGGCATCGGCCTGGCGATGGCCGAAGCGCTGGCCCGGCGCGGCCGCAGCCTGATTCTGGTGGCCCGTCAGCGTGATCAGCTGGAAAGTATTGCGATTGAACTGACTCAACGGTTTGGCGTGGAAGTGTTGTTCCGAGCCTGTGACCTTGGCGAGCCGCTACGGCTGTCCGGATTTCTGCTGGAGCTGGAGGAAGGTGACCGACAGATCGATTTGCTGGTCAACTGCGCCGGCATCGGTACTTGCGGCCCTTTCCTGGCCCAGGACTGGATGACCGAGCAGGACCTGATCGAAGTGAACATCCTCGCGCTCACTCGCCTGTGTCACGCGATCGGCAACAGTATGGCGCTGCAGGGCGGCGGGCAGATTTTGAATGTCGCCTCGGTTGCGGCGTTCCATCCCGGCCCATGGATGAGTACCTACTACGCCAGCAAGGCTTATGTGCTGCACTTTTCCGAAGGGTTGCGCGTCGAACTGAAAAAATGCGCGGTCAAGGTGTCGGTGCTCTGCCCCGGCCCTACCCGCACGGCGTTTTTCCGCACTGCGCAATTGGACGCTGGCAAACTGGTCGACAGCAAAATACTGATGAGCCCCGAGGAAGTCGCGCTCTATACCGTGCGGGCTCTCGAGAAAAATCGCGCCATCATTATTCCGGGGCGACGCAACCGCTGGCGCGCCTTCCTGCCGCGGCTCGGCTCACGCTGGCTGACCCGGACAATCGCAGGCATGGTCAACAAGGCTTACTGCCCGCGCTGATCGCCCCTCAAGGTAAAAGGCTGGGCTCGGGCATACCCCATGGTTACACTCAGGCCAGCCCAAACAACGGAGAAACAGCTGTGGATACTCTGTTCACCAAGATCATCAACCGGGAAATCCCGGCCAAGATCATCTACGAGGACGACCAGGTACTGGCCTTCCACGACATCGCCCCACAGGCACCGGTGCATTTTCTGGTGATCCCGAAAAAAGCGGTGCGCACGCTTAACGACCTGACCGAGGACGACAAGGCACTGGCTGGGCACATTCTGTTCACAGCCCAGCGTCTGGCCCTGGAGCTGGGCTGCGAAGAGGGCTTCCGTGTGGTCATGAACTGTAATCCACTGGGTGGGCAGACCGTCTATCACATTCATATGCACGTGCTGGGTCAGCGCCAGATGCATTGGCCGCCGGGCTGATTGCAGTAAAACCTGTGGGAGCGGCGGTGTGACTTGCTCGCTCCCACAAATGACCCAACGCAAACCTTCGCCGGCCGATTGGGTTAAACTGGCCGTCGAGATTCTTCCCGGAGGTCAGCATGACTACCCAACGTCACTACTCGCCGATTGACCGTCTTCTGCTGCAAGCCGATGCCGCGATGCGTACCTTGCTACCCTTCAGTGGCCAGCCGTACCGTCCTTCGCCCGCTATCGTGCAGCCGGATGCGCAAATGAGCGACGAAGACACCCGGCACGTCGCCGGCCTGATGCGCATCAACCATACCGGCGAAGTCTGTGCCCAGGCGCTGTATCAGGGTCAGGCCCTGACCGCCAAGCTGCCGCAAGTGCGCGCAGCCATGGAACATGCCGCCGAAGAAGAAATCGACCACCTGGTCTGGTGCGAACAACGCATAAAACAGCTGGGCAGCCACACCAGCATTCTCAATCCGCTGTTCTACGGCATGTCGTTCGGGATTGGCGCGGTGGCCGGGTTGATCAGCGATAAAGTCAGCCTGGGTTTCGTTGCCGCCACCGAGCATCAGGTCTGCAAACACCTGAACGAACACCTTGAGCAACTGCCGGCCGAGGACGAAAAGTCCCGGGCAATCCTCGAGCAGATGCGCATTGATGAAGAACACCACGCCGAAAGCGCGCTGGAGGCTGGGGGTTTCCGCTTCCCGACACCGGTGAAGTTCGGTATGAGCCTGATGGCCAAGGTAATGACCAAGAGTACTTATCGGATCTGATAACTGCATTGCTCTTGAGCGCCTCTTCGCGAGCAGGCTCGCTCCCACAATGGCTCTGCGTCAGCAATAAAAAAGGCGACTACCGCAAAGTAGTCGCCTTTTTTGTGTTCGATGTTGATGTCGATTCAACCGAGTTCGATGATCTCGTAGTCATGGGTAATTTCCACGCCAGCCGCGCCGAGCATGATCGATGCCGAGCAATACTTCTCGGCAGACAGCTCGATGGCGCGTTTGACCTGGGCTTCTTTAAGCCCGCGGCCCTTGACCACGAAGTGCATGTGGATTTTGGTGAAAACCTTCGGATCTTCGTTGGCGCGCTCGGCTTCGAGGAAGGCTTCGCAGCTTTCAACGGCCTGACGGGACTTCTTGAGGATGCTGACCACATCAAAATTGCTGCAACCGCCAACACCCAGCAGGAGCATTTCCATCGGCCGGACACCCAGGTTGCGACCGCCGGCATCGGGCGGACCGTCCATGACCACGACATGACCGCTGCCGGATTCACCGAGGAACATGGCTTCGCCAGCCCATTGGATGCGTGCCTTCATCGCCAAGACTCCACTGTATAAAAAAGGGTCGCCAGCTTAGCACAGGGCCCTTGATTGACAGCGTTCGCCTTCGTAGGACATAACCATCTGCGTCGTAGGTAAATGTTCGAATATTGCAGGAAGTGTCTGTTAAGCTGGCGCCAATTCGCTGGCGCATAGCCAGCTTTGTAGCAACCTCAGCTATTCATAAAAAAACCAAACATACCGCGCAGTCTTTTCGGGATACAACCATGGTTGCTATTGCCCCCACACCCAAAATCAAGAACCTCGACAAGCTGCTGATGCACTGCCAGCGCCGGCGTTATGCGGCCAAGAGCAACATCATTTGTGCCGGCGACCGCTCGGACACGCTGTTCTTCATCATCAAAGGCTCGGTCACCATCCTGATCGAGGATGACGACGGCCGCGAAATGATCATCGCTTATCTGAACTCCGGCGACTTTTTCGGCGAGCTGGGCCTGTTCGAACAGGCCGGCCTGGAACAGGAACGCAGCGCCTGGGTGCGCGCGAAGATCGAATGCGAAGTCGCGGAGATCAGCTACGCGAAGTTCCGCGAGTTATCTCAACAGGATCCGGACATTCTTTACGTGCTCAGCGGACAAATCGCACAGCGTCTGCGCAACACCACGCGCAAAGTCGGTGATCTGGCGTTCTTCGATGTCACCGGTCGCGTTGCGCGCTGCCTGCTGGAACTGTGCAAACAGCCGGATGCCATGACCCACCCGGACGGCATGCAGATAAAGGTAACCCGCCAGGAAATCGGGCGGATTGTCGGTTGTTCACGTGAGATGGTCGGTCGCGTACTCAAGGATCTGGAAGAACGCAACCTGGTGGACGTCAAAGGCAAGACCATGGTGGTCTTCGGTACGCGCTAAGCCCTGAACATGTCTGCCAGCAACTGGCGGTACAACGAGTCGAGTCGCTCCAACGCATCAGGTGCTGCATATTTTTCATGCAAGGCGATGTGGCTCTCGGCGCGAACTCGCTGCTCCAGGCCACAGGCTTCATTGAAACGGTTGACCGCCGCAACCATCGACTCACGCTCGTTATCGAGCAACAACGCACCGTGCACCAACCCTACAGGACGCGCACCGCCCTTGCTCTGACGCCAGCGCTGAGCAGTGCCAACCATCTTGCGACCATCGAGATTGACGTTGAATCGGCCATCGCAAAACGCGCCATCAATTTCGCCCAGGGACGAAACGCCGCCCAACTCATCAAGCAGCTGACACATCGGGTCGCAGAGTCGGCGATAAGCGGTTTCGATCCGGTTCTGGTCACCCTCGTTACGCGGTGGCGCGTAGACCAGCGCGATATTGATGGTTGAGGCCGATTGCGGCACCGGTTCACCGCCGGTTTCACGCAATAACACCGGCCAACCCGCCGCAGCCGATACCTCGCACGCGGCCTCGAACCCAGGCAGGCGATTCAACCGTCGCGGCATGACCAGCGCCCGATCACTGGGTTGCCAGAACAGCAGACCAAACTCCGAATCGCCGGTGCACACATGGGCCAACAGATCCTGTTCGGCGAGCAGGCCGGCTTCGACGGTCAGAGAGATTGGCTGAGGCATGGATAACTCCGTAAGACATGAAGTCTTTGGGGTACTTGATGGCCTCTTCGCGGGCAAGCCCGCTCCCACAGGGGATCGGGTTGCCTGCGAAGATGTTTTCAGTCGAGGGTCAAGCCGCTGACCGGACCGCCGCGCTCAGGAAAGAACAGACGCTGCAGTTCGGTGCCCGGGCTTTCGGCGCGCATGAATGCTTCGCCAACCAGGAATGCGTACACATCACTAATTTCCATCAGCTCAACATCAGCCCGGTTGAGAATGCCACTTTCGGTGATCACCAAGCGATCACGCGGGATACGTGGCAACAGGTCGAGTGTGGTTTCCAGACTGACGTCGAAGGTATGCAGGTTGCGGTTGTTGACGCCCACCAGCGGCGTGTCGAGGGTTTTCAAGGCCCGCTCCAGCTCGTCGCCGTCGTGGACTTCTACCAACACATCGAGGCCGACGCTTTTGGCCACGGCCGCCAGCTCAGCCATTTTCACGTCGTCCAGTGCGGAGACAATCAGCAGCACGCAGTCGGCGCCCAACGCTCGGGCTTCAATGATCTGGTACGGATCGATCATGAAATCCTTGCGGATCACCGGCAAACTGCACGCCGCACGAGCCTGTTGCAGATACGCATCGGCGCCCTGGAAGTAATCGATATCAGTGAGCACCGAGAGACAGGTCGCGCCGCCCTTCTCGTAACTCTTGGCGATGTCGGCAGGAACGAAGTTCTCGCGAATCACGCCTTTGCTCGGTGAAGCTTTCTTGATTTCAGCAATGACCGCTGGCTGCTTGAGCTTGGCCTGAGCCATCAATGCCTTGGCAAAACCACGGGGTGCATCGGCCGCCTTGGCCAGACTTTCCAGCTCCGCCAGGCTAACGCGAGCGCTACGCTCGGCGACTTCCTGGACTTTGCGGGCCAGAATGTTTTCCAGAACCGTCGGTACACTCATCCCTCATTCTCCACTTTGAATACCGCGGTAAATGCACCCAACTCCTCCAGTTTTTCCCGAGCGAGGCCTGTGTGCAGCGCATCGTGCGCCAGGGCAACGCCTTCTTTCAAACTGCTGGCATGGTCGGCGGCGTACAGCGCGGCCCCGGCATTGAGCATAATCATTTCCGCGGCTTTCTGACCGTTCTCGGTCTTGCGCTTGCCCAGGGCATCGCGAATCAGTTCCAGGGAGGCCGCCGGGCTATCCACCGCCAGGCCGTGCAGGCTCTGGCTCTTCATGCCCAAGTCTTCTGGTTCGACCCAGTACTCGGTGATCTGGTCATCCTTCAATTCCGCCACAAAGGTTGGCGCCGCCAGACTGAATTCGTCCAGGCCATCCTTCGAGTGCACCAC
Organism: Pseudomonas sp. MDT1-17; assembly: GCF_054898105.1. Taxonomy (NCBI): domain Bacteria; kingdom Pseudomonadati; phylum Pseudomonadota; class Gammaproteobacteria; order Pseudomonadales; family Pseudomonadaceae; genus Pseudomonas; species Pseudomonas sp. MDT1-17. The sequence continues at coordinate 5,832,870 of NZ_JBUBVM010000001.1, forward strand.
CAGCACGTGTTTGCTGCCCAGACGCTGCAAGACTTCGGCCAATGGCCGGCACAACGCCTGATTGAACACGCCCACCACCTGATGTTTCACGCCGGCCGGATTCGTAAGCGGGCCGAGCATGTTGAACAAGGTGCGCAAACCCAGCTCCCGGCGCGGGCCGGCGGCGTGCTTCATGGCACTGTGGTGGGTCTGGGCGAACATGAAACCGATGCCGACGTTATCGATGCAGCGTGCTACCTGAACCGACGTCAGGTTCAAGTAGATACCGGCCGCCTCCAGCAGGTCGGCGCTGCCGCTTTTGCCCGAGACCGCACGGTTACCGTGTTTGGCGACGGTGCAACCGGCCGCGGCGACCACGAACGAGGAAGCGGTCGACACGTTGAAGATATTGGCACCGTCACCACCGGTACCGACCACATCAACAACACCGTCGAGGGTCTTGAGTTCGACCTTGTCCGCCAGCTCGCGCATGACCGACACGGCGCCCACGATCTCATCGATGCTTTCGCTCTTCATGCGCATGGCCATCATGAACGCGCCGATCTGCGCGTCCGTGCATTGACCGGTCATGATTTCGCGCATCACGTCGCGCATCTCATCGGTGCTGAGGTCGAGCTGTTCGACGATACGGCTCAGGGCTGTCTTGATATTCATGAAAAGTCCTTAGCGCGTGCCGCCGGTTTGTTTGAGGAAGTTAGCGAACAGCTCGTGTCCCTGTTCGGTGAGGATCGACTCAGGGTGAAACTGCACGCCTTCGATGTTCAGTGTCTTGTGGCGCAGCCCCATGATCTCGTCGACCGAGCCGTCTTCAAGCTGGGTCCAGGCGGTCAGCTCAAGGCAATCGGGCAGGGTTTCGCGTTTGACGATCAGTGAATGATAGCGGGTGACCGTCAGCGGATGGTTCAGGCCTTCGAAAACGCCCTTGTCCTCGTGGAACACCGGGCTGGTTTTGCCGTGCATGACCTGGCGGGCGCGAACCACATCGCCGCCAAAGGCCTGGCCGATGGACTGATGGCCCAGGCAGACGCCGAGAATCGGCAGTTTGCCGGCGAAATGTTTGATCGCTTCAATCGATATGCCGGCTTCAGTCGGCGTGCAAGGACCGGGGGAAACGACAATCCGCTCAGGGTTGAGGGCTTCGATTTCGGCGATGGTGAGCTCATCGTTGCGCACGACTTTGACCTGGGAGCCGAGTTCACCGAGGTACTGCACAACGTTGTAGGTAAAAGAGTCGTAGTTATCGATCATCAGCAACATGGCTTAAGAACCTCTTGAATTCACTGACTTTAAATACTGCCTTCGAATGATTTACCCGCAGCGTCCAGCACTTTGTCAGTCGCTGGAGTCGCGCTGCAAAGCGGTTTGTCTTACGGGTAAAGAAGGCAAAGCGGTAAAGATCCGGCCGGGCCGGCAGAAGGATTCAGGCGCGCCAACGCCAACGGGCGTGTGCCTTGATGACTTGATCCAGAAGTTTGCTGACGATCAACACGGGGGAAGGTCTCATTTATACGTCTTGGCACAGTAACTTAGCTGGGCAGAGCGTGCAATATGGGGCGATCGAAGCGCGTAAAACAATCGACGGGTTCGCGCCGAACGGCAACAGGCTCTATAGTTTTTTGGCACTATCGTTTTGCTCACTACAACAATAACAAACGGACTTGCTCATGATCAGACAGACGTTGGCTGTACCGCTTGCCGGCTGCTTGCTCGCTATGGCCTGCACCCAGGCGATCGCGGCGCCCAACCCCTATTCGAATTTCATCGTCTTCGGCGATAGTCTCAACGATGCCGGGCAGTTTACCGACACGGGCGGCCCTCCCGGCTCGACCCTGCGCTTCACCAACCGGACCGGACCGGTTTACCAGAACGGCAGCGGCGAAGTCTATTCCGCCAACTCGACCCAACTGCTGGGTGAAAGGCTCGGGTTTTCACCGGATCAGACGGCCGCTTCAACCTCGGCGGCGCGTGCGAACCAGGGCCTGCCGGACGGTAATAACTGGGCCGTTGGCGGATATCGCACCGACCAGATCCTCACCTCGATCACCAGCGTATCCGCCACGGGTGAACGCACGCGTTCGGGCTATCTGCCGACAAACAACTTCAGCGCCGATCCGAATGCGCTGTATTACATTTCCGGGGGTGGTAACGATTTTCTTCAGGGCCGTGTACAAAGTGGCGCTCAGGCAAATGCCGCTGCGGATCGACTGGCCAACAGCGTCCAGGTTCTGCAGACCGCCGGCGCCCGGTACATCGTGGTATGGCTGCTGCCCGACCTGGGCTTGACACCCGCCATCAATGGCACGCCCCAGCAGACACCCACCTCACTACTGAGCTCTGCCTTCAACCGGCAACTGGTCACCCGTCTCGCGGGGATCGATGCCGAAATCATCCCGCTGAACATTCCGTTGCTGTTGCAGGAAACCTTCGCCGATCCGGCTCGATTCGGTTTTGCTACAGGCCAGAACCTGACGGCGACCTGTTTCAGCGGTAACAGCTGCACCGAAAACCCTACGTATGGCATCAACAGTGCCACGCCGGACCCCAGCAAGCTGATTTATAACGATGGGGTTCATCCGACTGAAGCCGGGCAGAAACTGATTTCCGACTACGCCTATTCCTTACTGGCTGCGCCTTGGGAGCTGACGTTGTTGCCGGAAATGGCCCACGCTACCTTGCGTGCGCACCAGGATGAACTGCGCAGCCAATGGCAATCGGACTGGGATAACTGGCAAGCGATCGGCCAATGGCGTGCCATTGTCGCCGGTGGAGGTCAGCATCTGGATGTCGATAGCCAAAGCAGCGGCGCCAGCGCCGACGGCGACGGTTACAACCTGAACATCGGCGGCAGCTATCGTCTCAATGACGCCTGGCGCGTCGGTGTGGCGGCGGGTTTCTATCGTCAGAACCTGGAAGCAGGTAATAACGATTCGGACTACGAACTCAACAGCTACCTGGCCACCGCCTTCGCCCAGTTCCAGCAGAATCGTTGGTGGGCCGATGCCGCGTTGACCGGCGGCAAGCTGGATTACGACAACCTCAAACGCAAATTCGACCTGGGTGCCAGCGAAGGTGCGGAGAAAGGCGATACCGATGGCTATCTGTGGGCCTTCAGCACACGGGTTGGCTTCGACATTGCGCAACCAGGCAGCGAGTGGCACCTGTCGCCGTTCATCAGCGCCGATTACGCGAAAGTGGAAGTCGACGGTTATTCGGAAAACAGCACTCGCTCCACAGCGCTGACTTTTGATGACCAGAAACGCGATTCAAAACGTCTGGGCGCCGGTCTGCAGGGTAAGTATCAGATCACCACGCAGACTCAAGTGTTCGGCGAATACGCGTATGAGCGTGAATACGAGGATGACACTCAGAAAGTAAACATCGCGCTCAACAGCCTGCCGTCCCTGGACTTCAAACTGGACGGCTATACACCGCAAAGCCACTTGAATCGCGTGAGCCTGGGGGTCAGCCACAAGCTGACGGCCGATTTGGCGCTGCGCGGTGGGTATACGTTCCGCAAGGATGATGACTTTACCCAGCAAGGGCTTACCGTTGGGGTTGCGCTGGACTTCTGATCCGGCAATCAGCAGGCAAAAAAAAACGCGGCGCCCTCACAGGTGCCGCGTTTTTTATGGTGGTGAGGTCTTGGTGGAAACTCAGCTTTCCGGGGTTTGTTCAGCCAGGGCTACGGCGCGGAACATCGCGCGGCGCTTGTTCAGGGTCTCTTCCCATTCCAGCGCCGGCACCGAGTCGGCAACGATGCCACCACCGGCCTGCACGTGCAGTTCGCCGTTCTTGATCACTGCTGTGCGGATCGCGATCGCAGTGTCCATGTTGCCGTTCCAGGCGAAGTAGCCGACGGCGCCGCCGTAGACACCACGCTTGACCGGTTCCAGTTCGTCGATGATTTCCATCGCGCGGATTTTCGGTGCGCCGGACAACGTGCCCGCCGGCAGAATCGCGCGCAGTGCGTCCATCGCCGTCAGCCCGGCCTTCAGTTGACCAGTGACGTTGGAAACGATGTGCATCACGTTGGAATAACGCTCGATGACCATCTTCTCGGTGAGTTTCACCGAACCGATTTCCGAGACCCGACCTGTGTCGTTACGGCCCAGGTCGATCAGCATCAAGTGCTCGGCGATTTCCTTGTCGTCGGACAGCAGGTCTTTTTCCAGCGCCAGGTCAGCCTCTTCGTTGGCCCCGCGTGGGCGAGTGCCGGCAATCGGGCGCACGGTGATCAGGTTGTCTTCGACCCGCACCAGCACCTCAGGCGAACTGCCGACGACGTGGAAGTCGCCGAAGTTGAAGAAGTACATATAAGGCGTCGGGTTGAAGCAACGCAGCGCCCGGTACAGATCAATCGGCGCGGCCTTGAAGTCAATCGACATGCGCTGGGACGGCACGACCTGCATGCAGTCACCGGCCAGGATGTATTCCTTGATGGTATCGACGGCTTTTTCGTAATCGTCCTGGGTGAAGCTCGAACGAAAGACCGGATCAGCAGACTGTTGTTTGCTGAAATCCAGGCCACGGCGCGGGGTGATCGGTTGACGGAGTTTTTCCAGCAGCTCTTCCAGTCGTGCCTGACCTTGCTCGAAGGCATCTGCTTGCGACGGATCGGCCAGAACAATCGCGTGCATCTTGCCGGCGAGGTTGTCGAACACCACCACCGCGTCGGAAACCATCAGCAGAATGTCCGGCACGCCCAATGGATCCGGGTTCGGGCATTTGCCTAGACGCTTTTCTACATACCGCACGCAGTCGTAACCGAAGTAACCCACCAGACCGCCATTGAAGCGCGGCAGGCCAGGGATAGTCGGCACGTTGTAGCGGGCTTTGAATTCTTCGACGAAAGCCAGCGGATCTTCAGCCTCATGACTTTCGATCTCGACGCCATCGTGGGTCACGCTGATTTGATGGTCGTGAACCCGCAGCACGGTGCGGCACGGCAGGCCGATGATCGAGTAACGGCCCCACTTCTCCCCGCCCTGTACCGATTCGAGCAGGTAGGAGTTGGGCTCGTCGGCCAGTTTCAGGTAGATCGACAGCGGTGTGTCGAAGTCGGCCAGGGTTTCGCAGGCAAGCGGGATGCGGTTGTAGCCGGCAGCGGCCAAACGCAGGAATTCTTCGCGGATCATGGGGTAGCCTCGTGGCTTGAGGGTCTAACAGTCAGGTATGCAAACGCGCCGGTAGGCCGGCCAGGAACAAGTCAGGCGCGCCAACGCCAGCGGGCCAGGGCCTTGATGACTTTCATCCAGAGTTTGCGAGTGACCACCACGATGGCGTTTCCAGAAGGGGGTTGAACAGCGTTGGCCAACGTTATCTCAGCGGCCGGATCCAGGCAACCGCGAATTAACTTGCGCAGATCGTCGATCACCAGCGCCGGCGACTCTTCGGCAATCGGCCGGCCGTGGTTATAGCCGTAACTGAGCGCCACGCATTTGACCCCCGCCGCTTTCGCCGCCAGCACATCGCTGCGCGAATCGCCGACAAATAACGATTGAGACGCGGGAATGTTGGCCATTTTCATCACAAAAAACAGCGCCGCAGGGTCGGGCTTTTTCTGTGGCAGTGTGTCGCCGCCGATGATCCATTTGAAGTAACGACCGATTTTCATCTGATCCAGCAGCGGCGCGACGAAACGCTCCGGCTTGTTGGTGATCAGCGCCATCTCTACACCCTGCTTGTGCAGCCATTTCAGGGTGTCGCGCACGCCGGGGTAAACCACCGTCAGCGCGTGACCGTCCTCATAAAAGCCGTTGAACAACGCCAGGGCATGCTCGGCTTCAACATCATCGACACCCTCGGCGTCGATGTGGTTGGCCAAGGCCCGGCGCACCAACAGGTGCACGCCGTTGCCCACCCACTCACGCACCGATTCGATGCCAGCAGGTTGACGCCCGAGTTTGAGCAGCATGTTATCCACAGCCGCTGCGAGGTCGGGGACCGAATCGACCAGCGTGCCATCCAGATCGAACATCACCAACCGCGGCAGAGACCCCGGGAACAGCTGCTCAAAGCCACTCATGGACGGGCCAGCGCCAGTTCGGAACGCATCTTTTCAATCACCTCTTGGTAGTTCGGTGCATTGAAGATCGCCGAGCCGGCGACGAAGGTGTCGGCGCCAGCAGCGGCGATTTCACGAATATTGTTCACGTTCACGCCGCCGTCGATTTCCAGGCGGATGTCACGGCCGGAGGCATCGATCAGCGCCCGCGCTTCACGCAGCTTGTCGAGGGTGCCGGGGATGAACTTCTGCCCGCCGAAGCCCGGGTTGACGCTCATCAGCAGGATCATGTCGACCTTGTCCATCACGTACTTGAGCACGTCCAGCGGAGTCGCCGGATTGAACACCAGGCCCGACTTGCAACCGCCCTCGCGGATCAGTTGCAGGGAACGGTCTACATGCTGGCTGGCTTCCGGGTGGAAGGTGATGTAGGTCGCGCCGGCTTCGATGAAGTCACCGACGATGCGGTCCACCGGGCTGACCATCAGGTGTGCGTCGATCGGCGCAGTCACGCCGTACTTGCGCAGTGCGGCGCAGACCATCGGGCCGATGGTCAGGTTCGGCACGTAATGGTTGTCCATGACATCGAAGTGCACGAAGTCGGCACCGGCAGCCAGGACGTTGTCCACTTCTTCACCCAGGCGGGCGAAGTCGGCGGAGAGAATCGACGGAGCAATTACGAAGGGCTGCATGACGCACCTTTTTTGAGCAGAATCACGATGGCGCGCATTGTATACCTCATGCTTTGAAGCGCGCACCGTGGCGCGATAATCAGTAGGCCGCCCGGTAGATCTTCTCGATATCGACGGCACTCAATTTGCGCGGATTGTTGCGCATCAGACGCTCAATTCCCGCCGCTTCCACTGCCATGGCCGGGATGGCGTCCTCGGGAACGCCGAAACTGCGCAGGCCCGACGGGATTTCCACCGCAGCGCACAGCTCGGTCATCGCCTCGACGGCTTTGTCGGCCGCGTCGTTAGCGCTCAGATGAGCGGTCTTCACGCCCATGGCCTCGGCAATATCCTGCATGCGCTCCACGCAGGCCATTTTGTTCCAGGTCATGACATACGGCAGCAGCAAGGCATTGCTGACCCCGTGGGCAATGTTGAACCGCCCGCCCAGCGGATACGCCAATGCATGCACCGCCCCGACCCCGGCATTACCAAACGCCATACCGGCCATCAGGCTGGCGGTGGCCATGTCTTCGCGGGCTTGCAGGTTGGACGGATTGGCATAGGCCTTGGGCAGCGCCTTGGCGATGAGCTTGATGGCGCCGATGGCCAGCGCGTCGGTAATCGGTGAGGCGTTCAGCGACAGATAGGATTCGATGGCGTGCACCAGCGCATCGACGCCACTGGCGGCAGTGACACTGCGTGGGCAGGTCAGGGTCATTTGTGGACTGACCAGCGCCACGTCCGGTAACAGATAGTCGCTGACGATGCCTTTCTTCAGTTGCGCAACCTTGTCGGAGAGGATCGCCACGTTGGTGACTTCCGAGCCGGTGCCGGCGGTGGTCGGGATGGCGATCAACGGCGGACCTTTGCGCGGCACCTGATCGATGCCGAACAGATCCTCCAGCGCCCCGTGATAACCGGCGTAGGCCGCGACACTTTTGGCGATGTCGATGGCACTGCCGCCGCCCAGGCCGATCAATCCGTCGTGCCCGCCCTCGCGGTAGACCCGCATGCAATCTTCGACGATGGCGATTTCCGGGTCTGGCAGCACACGGTCGAATATTTCGTAGGTTCGATCGCCCAGCTGCGCCAGCGCCAGCTCGACCGTGCCGGACTTGACCAATGCGGCATCGGTGACGATCAGCGGGTTGTCGATGTCCAGGCGTGTCAATTCAGCCGCCAGTTGCTCGATGGCACCGGCGCCGGTGATCAGTTTGTGAGCGATTTTGAAAGAGGAAAGACTCATGTGCGCAGCCTCTTATAGATAGGGGAGCTGGGCACAAGAGTAGCTGGGGATTTGGGATTGTCTGCTATTCAAGCCGTGAATAACCCGAGATCCCGAAAGCACCAAAAATCCCCGTGGGAGCGAGCCTGCTCGCGAAAACGGACCGACATTCAACATCAATGTCGACTGATACACCGCATTCGCGAGCAGGCTCGCTCCCACATTGGATCGGTGTGTAGCTTTAGACCTGGGCGGTGCGCAGTTTCTCGCTGCGCCCACGCAGCCACTCCAGCGTCAGCAACAGGATCACCGAGAACGCGATCAGCAGCGTCGCAGCCGCCGCAATGGTCGGGCTGAGGTTTTCACGGATGCCGCTGAACATCTGCCGTGGCAAGGTCGCTTGTTCAGGACCGGCGAGGAACAGCGTCACTACCACTTCATCGAACGAGGTCGCAAAGGCGAACAGCGCACCGGAAATCACACCGGGTGCAATCAGCGGCAACGTCACTCGGCGGAACGCCGTCAGCGGCGAAGCCCCCAGGCTTGCAGCGGCGCGCACCAGGTTGTGGTTAAACCCCTGCAAGGTGGCCGATACGGTAATGATCACAAACGGCACGCCCAACACCGCATGCACCACGATCAGCGAGAAGAAGCTGTTGCCCAGGCCCAGCGGTGCAAAGAACAGATAACTCGCCACACCGATGATCACCACCGGCACCACCATCGGAGAAATCACCAGGGCCATGACCAGCGCCTTGCCCGGGAAATCACCTCGAGTCAGACCGATCGCCGCCAGCGTACCGAAGATCATCGCCAGCACCGTCGCCGCCGGGGCAACGATGACGCTGTTCCTCAACGCGCGCATCCATTCCGCCGAGGCGAAGAAGTCGTGATACCACTGCAGCGAGAAACCTTGCAGCGGGTACACCAGGAAGCTTCCGGAGTTGAACGACAGCGGAATGATCACCAACACCGGCAGAATCAGAAACAACAAAATCAAGCCGCAGAGAATCCGCAAGCTGTAGAACCACACCCGTTCAATGGGCGACATATAAGGACTCAGCATTTCGTTCTCCCCCTTAGCTCAGGCGCAGGCGACTGGCGCCCACCAGCCAGCTGTAAATCAGATAAAGCACCACGGTCGCCAACAGCAGCAGCCCACCGAGTGCGGTCGCCATGCCCCAGTTGATGCTGGTGTTGGTGTAGAAGGCGACGAAGTAACTGACCATCTGATCGTTTGGGCTGCCCAGCAAGGCCGGGGTGATGTAGTAGCCGATCGCGAGGATGAACACCAACAGGCAACCGGCGCCGACACCGGCATAGGTCTGCGGGAAGTACACCCGCCAGAAACTGGCGAAGGGGTGGCAGCCGAGGGAAATCGCGGCGCGCATGTAGGTGGGCGAAATACCTTTCATCACGCTGTAGATCGGCAGAATCATGAAGGGCAGCAGGATGTGCACCATGGAGATGTAAACCCCGGTGCGGTTGAACACCAGCTCCAGCGGTTTATCGATGATGCCCATGGCCATCAGACCACTGTTGATCAGTCCGCCCGATTGCAGCAGCACGATCCACGCAGCGACCCGCACCAGGATCGACGTCCAGAACGGCAGCAGCACCAGAATCATCAGCAGGTTGCTTTGCCGTGACGGCAGGTTCGCCAGCAGGTAGGCCAACGGATAAGCCAGTAGCAGGCAGATCACGGTGATGATCAGCCCCATCCAGAAGGTCCGGGCGAAGATGTCGAGGTAGATCGCTTGATCGGGTGTGGCCGGGGCGACTTCACCGAGGTCGTCGATCCGGTGATCGACCGCCGCCAGCAAGTAGTAAGGCGTGATGCTGCTGGTGTTGCGGCGCACGGCTTGCCAGTAGGCCGGGTCGCCCCAGCGCTCGTCGAGACCTTCCAGCGCTTCTTTATAGGAGGCCGGTTCGGTGGCGAACGGTAAGGCACGTGCAGTTTTGGTCAGCAGGCTGCGGTAGCCGGCCAACTCCATGTTCAAGCGCTTGGACAGGTCGCCCAAGGTCTGATTCTTGCGGGCCTCAGCGAGGTCTTCGCTGGCCGCCTTGTACACCGGTTCAGCGGGCAGGCCTCGGCCATCCCAACTGGCAATGGCCGCCACGGTGCGTGGCATGCCGCCGACTACTTCCGGGTTACCGACGCTTTTGTAGAGCAGCGCCACGATGGGCACCAGAAACACCAGCAACAAAAACAACACCAATGGCGCGATCAAAGCCTGGGCTTTCCAGCGGTTGATCCGCTCGGCGTGCTTGAGCCGCTGCTTCAAGGTGGGGTCGGTGCCCGCGTTCAGGGGAATGGCGGTGGCCATGGCGTACTCCGGAAATCTTTGAATGGGCGGCATCACCTAGAGTGATGCCGCATTGCATCAATGTACTTGAACAGACACCGGCCCCTGTAGGAGCTGGCGCAGCCTGCGATCTTTTGGCGGCGCCAAGACCGCTGAAGATCAAAAGATCGCAGCCTTCGGCAGCTCCTACAGGCGAAGGATTACTTCGCAGCCCAGGAATTGAAGCGCTGTTCCAGTTGCTCGCCGTTGTCAGCCCAGAAGCTGACGTCGATCTGCACCTGGTTGGCGATGTTTTCCGGGGTGGTCGGCATGTCTTTCAGGACATCCTTGGCCAGCAACGGTACGGCCTGGATGTTGGCAGGGCCGTAGGCGATGTTTTCCGAGTAGGTCTTCTGCTGCTGCGGCTGCACCGAGAATGCGATGAATTTCTTCGCCGCTTCAGCACGCGCCTTGTCCAGACCTTTTGGAATGGCCCATGCGTCGAAGTCGTAGATACCGCCGTTCCATACGACTTTCAGGTTGCTTTCTTTCTGCACGGCAGCGATCCGGCCGTTGTAGGCCGAACTCATGACCACATCACCGGAAGCGAGGTACTGCGGCGGTTGCGCGCCGGCTTCCCACCACTGGATGCTTGGCTTGAGTTCATCGAGTTTCTTGAACGCGCGATCCTGACCATCCTTACCGGCCAGCACTTTGTAGACGTCTTTCGGCGCGACGCCGTCGGCCATCAGAGCGAATTCGAGGGTGTACTTGGCGCCTTTACGCAGGCCGCGTTTACCCGGGAATTTCTTGGTGTCCCAGAAATCCACCCAGCTGGTCGGTGCGGATGCCAGCTTGTCGGCGTTGTAGGCCAACACGGTCGACCACACGAAGAAGCCCACACCGCATGGCTGGATGGCGCCTTTGACGTAGTCTTCGGATTTGCCGAACAGCGCCGGGTCGAGTTGCTCGAACATGTCTTCGTCGCAACCACGGGACAGTTCTGGCGATTCAACTTCCACCAGGTCCCAGGACACGCTCTTGGTATCGACCATGGCTTTGACCTTGGCCATTTCGCCGTTGTATTCGCCCGCCACGATCTTGCCGTTGCCTGCCGCTTCCCACGGTGCATAGAAGGCTTTGACCTGCGCTGCCTTGTTCGCCCCGCCAAAGGACACCACGGTCAGGTCCGGGCCCGCCGCCATTGCGTGTGCCGCACCGATCATGCCCATGACCAAAGCGGTGAATTTCAGGGATTTCAACATTTATATTGTTCTCCACGTGCAGGGTTGGTGTTGCAGGGGGGCGATCAATTCGCCTCTAGAAGTGGGTCGAGCGCGCGAACGTGTTCGACTTGCCAGCCAAGCGGTACCACGTCACCAACGGCCAGCGCGGGATCGAGCTCGGCAATCGGTTGTTTCACAAAGAAATCGGTCTTGCCGCAGACTTCCAGGCGAACCCGGACGTGGTCGCCCAGATAGATGAATTCCGCCACCCGTCCCGAGAAGCGATTGACGCAGGACTCGCTCGAACCATTGAGGCTCACGCGTTCCGGGCGAATCGACAGCGTGACGGGTTCGCCGGTCTTGCCGACGTTGACGGCCAGGGCTTCAACCTTTTCACCGCGACCTAACTCCACCACGCAGCGGTCGCCGGTGTGGCTGTGCAAGCGGCCATTGAGGCGGTTGTTCTCGCCGATGAAGTTGGCGACGAAGGTGTTTTTCGGCTCTTCGTAGAGGCTGCGCGGTGAAGCGATCTGCTGGATCTCGCCTTGGTGGAACACGGCCACACGGTCGGACATGGTCAGGGCTTCGCCCTGGTCGTGGGTCACGTAGACCACGGTCACGCCGAGGCGCTGGTGCAGATGCTTGATCTCCATCTGCATGTGTTCGCGCAGTTGCTTGTCCAGTGCGCCGAGGGGTTCGTCCATCAGCACCAGTTGCGGTTCGAACACCAACGCGCGAGCCAGGGCTACACGCTGCTGCTGACCGCCGGACAGTTGCGCCGGGTAGCGCTGGGCGAAGGTGTCGAGCTGAACCATGCTCAGGACTTTTTTGACCTTGTCGCTGACATCGCTCTTGTTCAAGCCACGCACGGTCAGCGGGAACGCGAGGTTCTCGGCCACCGTCATGTGCGGGAACAACGCGTAGTTCTGAAACACCATGCCGATGTCGCGCTTGTGCGGCGGCACGTTGTTGATGGAACGCCCGGCCAACTGGATTTCGCCAGCGGTCGGGGTTTCGAAACCGGCGAGCATCATCAGACTGGTGGTCTTGCCGGAGCCGGACGGGCCGAGCAAGGTGAGGAATTCGCCTTTGCGAATCTCCAGGTTGAGGTCTTTGACGATCAGGTTCTCGCCGTCGTAGCTTTTTTGCACTCCACGAAAGCTGACCAGAATATCGCTGGCCCCTGCGTTTGAATCGACCTGGCTCATACCCACACCTTTGTTGTGATGACTGCTGTGGACTAAGCCTAGTGGACACTGCTGACCACGCAAATCGGGGCGCAGGAGAGAATGGCCTCAGCCGGATGGAAGGTTGGGGGTAGGGATTGCCCTACAAGGATGGCGCGTTTTGGCAAACGCAGCGGCAAGCTTCAAGCTACAAGCCGCAAGGACAGGCAAAAGCGCTTTCATGGCGTGTCGCAGATGGATATGCCGACGCACATCCCCTGTAGGAGCTGCCGCAGGCTGCGATCTTTTGACTTTGGTTTTTTCAAATCAAAAACAAGATCAAAAGATCGCAGCCTCGTTGCACTCGACAGCTCCTACAGCAGTTTGTGCTCCATGGCGTACTTCACCAGTTCCGCCAGGGAGGTGATGTTGAGTTTCTGCATCAGCCGCGCCTTGTGGGTGCTGATGGTTTTGCTGCTCAGGGCCAGTTGCTGGGCGATGTCGTTGACGTTGGCGCCCTGGGCCAGGCGTTCGAACACCGAGAACTCGCGCTCAGACAGCAACGAGTGCAGTGGACGCGAATCGGTCAGGCCGACTTCGAAGACCATGCGGTCGGCCAGGTCCGGGTCAATGTAGCGTCCGCCCGCCGCGACCTTGCGGATCGCTGTCAACAGCAGCGCCGGATCACTGTCCTTGGTCGCGTAGCCGGCGGCGCCGACCTTCAGCGCCCGGGCGGCCATTTGCGCTTCGTCGTGCATCGACAACACCAGAATCGCCGGCGGATTGTTCAGCGCGCGAATCCGCGGAATCGCCTCCAGGCCGTTAACCCCGGGCATGGAGATGTCCAGCAAGACCACTTCGCAGGGGACATGGCGCAAGGTCTCAAGCAACTGCTCGCCATTGCTCGCCTCTCCCACCACCAGCAAGTCCTTGGCCAGGCCAATCAACTGCTTGATGCCTTCACGGACGATGGTGTGGTCTTCAGCTACCAGTACACGGATCACTTACTTCTCCTCATCCAACGGCACTCGCACACTCAGGGTCGTGCCTTCACCCGGTTCACTTTCAAGCGACATCTGCCCGCCCATGATTAACACTCGCTCGCGCATGCCGACCACCCCGAAGGATGTTGACCTACCGGTGGCAGGGACAAATCCCACGCCGTCATCGCTGACGGTCAGACACAACTCGTCGCCTTCCAACACCAATGTAAGTTCGACAGTATGCGCCTGGGCATGGCGCATGACATTGGTCAGCGCTTCCTGAAGGATCCGGAACAGGCCGATCGCCTTGGCATCACTGAGTAACGGCAGATTCTCCGGCACCTGCACCAGACACGGAATCTGCGTGCGCGCCTCGAATCGGCGGGCCTGCCACTCGATGGCCGAGGCGATCCCGGCGTCGAGAATCGGCGGTCGCAGCGCCGTCGCCACATCCCGTACCAGTTGGAACAACTGAGCGATCAAGCGCTTCATGCTGTTCAAGCGTTCATTCAGACCGGGGTCGAGTTGGGCGTAGGCCAGTTCGCACATGGAGGTTTCAAGCTTGAGCACGGTCAACATCTGACCCAGTTCGTCGTGGACTTCCCGGGCGATGCGGGCCTTTTCCTCTTCCCGCACGCTCTCCAGGTGTGCGGACAACTCACGCAATTGCTCGCGAGAGCCGGCCAATTCCAGTTCGATGCGTTTGCTTTCGCTAATGTCCCAGACGATCCCGTCCCAGACATAGGCGCCGTCTTCGAGTCGACGGGTAATGGCCTTGATCTCGGCCCAGCGCTGTTCGCCGGAGCGGGTGAGAATCCGCCCCTGCCACGACCAGTCGCTGTCGGTATCCAGCGCATGGTCCTGGGTTTGGTGATAACTGGCCTTGTCATCCGGGTGCACCAGGCTGCGCAGGCCTTTGTCGCGATGGGCCAGGGTGGCCGGTGAGTAACCCACCAGGCTCTCGCTGCCTTCACTGATGTAGGCAAAGTCGATCTGCCCCGTCACCGGGGCCCGTTCCAGACGAAAGACCAGTCCTGGAACGTTGGCGGCGATCCCTTGCAAGCGTGCCTCGCTCTCTCGCAACGCGGCGAGGGCGCGACGACGCTCGGTAACGTCGTTGAGGTAGACCACCAGGTATTCGCCGTCGCGAAAGCGCAAAAAACTCAGCGAAACGTCCACCGGCAGATTGCTGCCATCCGCCCGCACGCAGTTGGTTTCGAAACTTTGCGGGCCTTCCTCGCTGGCCCGGGCGCGCTTCCACAGGTTCAGCCAGCGATCCATGTGCAAGCCAGGCTCGAAGTCGATCAGCGGCCGATCAATGATCCCCCCCGCCGGATAACCCAGCATGGTTTCGGCCGCGCGATTGGCGTAGCGCACATGGCTGTCCCAATTGACCCAAAGGATGCCGACGGTGCTCTGGTCGATGGAAAACTGTGTGAGACGCAAGGCTTCTTCACTGGCGGCACGCAGGGCAATGTCTTCGCGCGCTGCCCGCAAACGATGCTCAAGACTGTGCTGCTGCCGCCGCTGCCAGAACACGATGGCCATGCTGCTCAACATCAACACCACCAACAGCAGACAGAGGTTTTGCCAGAAACCCGGGGACTCGGTCAGCCGCGGGTACTTGGGTTGCAGCCATTGGTTGTGCAGTTGCTCCAGGTCCTTGGCCGGGATCGCCCGCAACGCGCTTTCGACGATGCCAGCCAGTTCCGGCCAGTCCCGGCGCGTGGCCACCCGCAACAGTTGCGGCAGGCCGATGTCACCGACCACCACCAGCCCGGCGAACTCCGGTTCGGCGGTCAGACGTCCCAACTGTGCTTCGTCGACCACGGCGTAACTGGCCTGCTGACTCAATAGCAGTTGCAGTGCCTGGCGTTCGATCGGGACGCCTTGAAGGTTCAGGTGCGGGTAATTGCTGCGCAGGTAATCGGCGGTGGCGCCGGGCATGCGCACGGCAACGCGGGTCTGGCTGTCGAGTTTTTCCAGCTCGACCACGCCGGTGCTTTTCTGGTCGCTGACCACCAGTTGCGGCACCCGCATGTATGGGTCGGAAAACTGCCAGAGCCGCAGGCCAGCGGGAGTTTGGGTCAACCCCGGAGCGATGTCGATTTCACCTTCGCGCGCGGCGGTTTCCAGATGCGCCAGGTCGGGGAAATTACGCCAGCTCAGCTCGACGTTGAGGGACTTGGCCAGCCATTTCATCAGCTCGACGTTAACCCCGGACAGGCGCTGCAAGCGGCGATCGTATTGGGCGTAGGGCACTTGCAACACCAGCCCGACGCGCAACTCTCCATGCTGCGCCAGCCATTGCTGCTGGTCCGCGGACAATGGCGCGACGTGCCCCGGTGGCGCGGGAGCCGCCCAGCCCATCAAGGGAAACCACAAACAGCCGATAACCCACAGGCAGCGAAAACGCATCATCGAAATCTCACACACTGACAAATACTGACCAACCCATTAGGCTGCCGGAATAACTTCTGGCCTGGAATATCCGATGCCCCCTGTTTACCGCCTGGCACTGCCAGCATTGTGCCTGTCGCTGATCCTGCCTTGCGCCTTTTCCGTCGAGGCCGCCGACCCGGCACCTGCCGCGACGGAGACTCCCCCCGAAGCAAAACCGGTCGAGCGCCAGCCGCTGCTTGAGCGTAGTCAGGAAGAAGCGACTGCACTTGAGCGCAAGATCCCTGCTCAGGAACAGCAGCAACTGCAAGCGGGCAGCGACACGTTTCTGGCCTTGTGGAAACCGGCCAATACCGCCGAACCCAAAGGCGCGGTGATTATCATCCCTGGCGCTGGGGAAAGCGTTGACTGGCCGCAAGCAATAGGTCCATTGCGACGCAAATTGCCGGACGCAGAGTGGAGCAGCCTGAGTATCACCTTGCCGGACCTGCAAAGCGATGCCATTGCACCACGTATCGTAGAAGTGGCACCCACGCCAAAAGCCCCTGACACCGACAGCAAAGACTCGACCACCGCAGCGCCCATCGAACAAGCGGCGGGTGGCGAAGCGGAGGTGGCAGACAAGGCGATCGCCGAAACCACCGAGGAAAAGGCCAACGCCGACGCCGAACGAATATTCGCCCGCATCGACGCCGCCATTGCCTACGCCGAACAGCAAAGTGCTCGCCGCATTGTCGTATTGGGCCATGGCACCGGCGCTTACTGGGCGGCACGTTATCTGAGCGAGAGGCAGCCCTCGCAAGTGGAGAAGTTTGTGATGGTTGCCGCTCAGATGCCGGTGAAAGCCAAACCAGAGCTGGCCGAACTGACACCGACCCTGAAGCTGCCCACCGCTGACATCTTCTATATGGACAAGCCGCTGGATCGCAACGCGGCGCTGGAACGAATGCAAGCCAGCAAACGGTTGAAGACTTCGGGGTTCAGTCAGGTCTCGCTCAAGGCTTTACCTGGGAACACAGCGGCAGAGCAAGAGCAATTGGTGCGCCGAGTGCGCGGCTGGCTGAATCCGCAGAACGCGAATTAAGCAAAAGCAAAAGATCGCAGCCTGCGGCAGCTCCTACACCGGGTTATGCGTACACCTGTAGGAGTTGCCGCAGGCTGCGATCTTTTGATCTTCCAGGCCACTAGCGAAAATCCCGCCGCTCACGAATTAACGTGTAGGCGCTATGCAGTTCGCGAGTCTTGTCAGTGGCTTCGCGAACCTGCAACGCCGTTGCACCGCTGCCGGCAATCTTGTCCGGGTGATGGCGACTCAGCAGGCGTCGATAAGCGCGTTTGATCTGCGCCGGCTCGCTGGTCGCCGACACGCCCAAAAGCCGCATCGCATCTTGGTAGGTGACAGCGCTGCTGACCGGCGCAAGCTTGTGCTGTTCATAATCGGCCGCCAGCGCCTGCACCTGTGGTCGTGTCCAGCCCAGCCACTTGCCCCACTGCTTAATCAGCTCCCGTTCAGCGCTACCGGCACGGCCATCAGCCCAGATCATCCGCCAACAGGCACGCAAGACGCCTTCGGCCGCATGGGGTTGAGTACTCAAGCGGCGCAGGTAGCCGCGCAACCGATCATCTCCCGATTTGCCGCGGTTGAACGCGGCAATTGCCCGGCTCTGCGCCGACTCGTTCATGTCCAGCGAACGCATTTCCTGACGGGCCTGCTGGATGTGGCCCTCCACCACCCGTCCATCGCTCTTGGCCAGTCGTCCCAACAACACAAACAGCAGTTCATCGTTGCGCAGCACCGAGCGACCACCGAGCTTTTCTCGCAAGTGTGCCCAGCTCTGCAACTGCAAGCGCCGATCCAGGGCCTGCCCCAATAAGGCGCCAAGCATGGCCCCCGGAATGCTGGCTATGACAAAGCCCGCTCCGGCGCCAATGAGAGTCGCTGGCCACAGCATGTCAGCGTCTCGCTTCTAACAGAGCTTCGACTTCAGCCAGACGCTCGTGAGTGCCGACATCCACCCAATGCCCGTTCAAGCGTTCGCCGGTGACGTGTCCATCGGCCATGGCCTTGCGCAGCAGCGGTGCAAGCTTGAACGCCCCGGCGGTGCAACCGTCGAACAGCTGCGGGTGCAGCACCGCGATGCCGCTGTAGGTCAGGGTTGCGGTGTCCGGCTGACCGTCGCGTACTTGCCCGTCGATCAGACTGAAATCCCCGGCTGGGTGATGGGCCGGGTTGTCAGCCAGCACCAAATGCGCCAGCCCGGTGATGGGTTGGTGCAATACGCTGAAGTCGTAGTCGGTCCAGATGTCACCGTTGACCACGACAAAGGCCTTGTCTCCCAATAACGGCAACGCGCGGAAAATCCCGCCTCCGGTTTCCAGTGGCTCTCCTTCCGGCGAATACTGAATACGTACGCCGTATTGAGAGCCATCCCCGAGGTAGTTTTCGATCAGCTGACCGAGCCAGGCGTGGTTGATCACCACCTCGGTAAACCCCGCCACCGCCAAGGCCTTCAAGTGATACTCGATCAACGGAATACCGCCGGCGCGAACCAGCGGTTTCGGTGTAGTCAGGGTCAGCGGGCGCATGCGCTCGCCTTTACCTGCCGCCAGAATCATTGCCTTCATGCATTCGCTCCAGCGCGCAAACTGGCCAACAACACATCCAGCTCAACCAACTCAGGACGACGAGCGATCACTGCGTCTATATAAGCAAAGAAGCGCGGCACATCGCCCAGGTAACGCGGCTTACCATCACGATGGCAGATGCGGGCGAAGATGCCGATCACTTTCAGGTGACGCTGCACACCCATCAGGTCGCTGGCACGCAGGAAATCTTCGAAGTCAGGCTGGACCGGGATACCCAGCGCGCCTGCTTGTTGCCAGTAATCTTGCAGCCAGGCGAACACGCGCTCTTCGGGCCAGCTGAGGAACGCGTCCTTGAACAGGCAGGTCACGTCGTAGGTCACGGGGCCATAGACCGCGTCCTGGAAATCCAGCACACCGGGGTTCGGCTCGCTGAGCATCAGGTTGCGTGGCATGTAGTCGCGGTGCACCAGCACTTGGGGCTGGGCCAGCGCACTGTCGATCAATAGCTCGGTCACGTTCTGCCAGAGCATTTGCTGAGCCGAGTCGAACTCGATACCCAACTCGCGTTTCACGTACCACTCCGGGAACAATTCCAGCTCGCGCCGCAGCAATGCCACGTCATAACTTGGCAGCGGTGCAACCATCGGCAACTGCTGAAAAGCCAGCAGTGCTTGCAGGGCATCCTTGAACAAATCGTCGGCATTTTCGCTGTCGATCACGTCCAGGTAAGTCTTGTTGCCCAGGTCATTGAGCAAAAGAAAACCACGTTCGAGGTCTTCGGCATAAATTTTAGGAACATTAATTCCGGATTTCGCCAGCAGAAAAGCGATATCCACGAAGGGTTTGCAGTTTTCCTGGGGGGGTGGCGCGTCCATTACGACGAAGCTTCGGCCCTCGCCTTCCCAGCGGAAATAACGTCGAAAACTCGCATCGCTACTGGCCGCGGTCAACGTGGCCGGGGGTACGACGCCCCAACCCTGTTCTGCAAAGAGGACAGCCAATTGCTCATCGAGCCAAACTTTCAGGTGTTGCAAACGTACATCTTGGTCAGGCATTGCAAGGGTCTCCGACGGCGCTAGCCGTCAAGCGGGTCATGCTTTATTATCCAGCATCTTTTTCAGACCATCGAGAGGCGTGCGGCCCACACCGCGGGCAGATGGCACGCAGGAAGCCCGGACTAATAAGATGGCATTGAAATCCCCCGCGTTTCGTAAAAAATTTCCGTTGTTGGTTACCGGCAGTCTGCTGGCCCTGCAACCTCTAGCCACTTCGTTCGTGGTCGCCGCGGAACAGTATGACTGCTCAGTCTCTGCTTCGGGTGCCTGGAACTGTGCGCCAAAATCTCCAGCAGCTGCGCTGCCACCGCGTCCCGTCCATGACGGCAGTGCGGCGGTAAGCACGAGCGGTGAGACTCCGGCCGACAGCGGCTCCAGTCAAGACTCCGGCGCCAAGCCTGTGCTGGTGACCGAATCCAAGGGCCGCGGCCTGAAGTCGCGTAGCGAAGACTACAGCCACCTCGACTGGGTTCCGCGCGAGAAGCTCACTGCAGCGCAATTGGCCGAAACAGGTCCTTACTGCGCTGGTTCCTATATCGAACCGATTCGTCCTGGCATGAATGACAAGACGAATAAAAGTGACGCTCCGACCTTTCTCGGCGCCAAAGCCTCTCGCTACAAGCAGGATGAGCAGGTCGCGACCCTGGCCGGTGACGTGGTCATGCGTCAGGGCAGCATGCAGGTCGAAGCCGACGAAGCGAACCTCTACCAGGCCGAGAGCCGTGGCGAACTGAGCGGCAACGTCCGTATTCGCGACAATGGCGCACTGATCGTGGGCGACCACGCCGACGTGCAGCTCGACACCGGTGAAGCCAAGGTCGACAACGCCGAATACGTCCTGCACAAATCCCGTATCCGCGGCAGCGCGCTGTACGCCAAGCGTGCCGAGAACGCGATCATCCGCCTCAAGGATGGTACGTACACCACGTGCGAACCGAACAGCAACGCCTGGCAGCTCAAGGGCAACAACATCACCTTGAACCCGGCCACCGGTTTCGGTACCGCGACCAACGTGACGCTGCGGGTCAAGGACATTCCGGTTCTGTACACGCCGTACATCTATTTCCCGATCGATGACCGTCGCCAGTCCGGCTTCCTGCCGCCGACCATCGGCACCGGCACAGATACCGGCTTCCTGCTGGTCACACCGTATTACTTCAACCTGGCACCGAACTACGATGCCACGTTGTACCCGCGCTACATGAGCAAGCACGGCTTGTTGATGGAAGGTGAATTCCGTTACCTGACCCCGTCCAGCGAAGGTCAGTTCGGCGCAGCGTACCTCAACGACGAAGACACCGATCGCAAGCTGCAGACCGACTACCAAAAAAACCGCTACATGTACAACTGGCAGCACAAGGGTGGTCTCGACTCTCGCGTTCTGAGTCAAGTTGATTACACCAAGATCAGCGATCCGTATTACTTCCAGGATCTCGAAACCGACCAGATCGGGGTTAAAAGCTCCGATTATGTGAACCAGCAGGGTTCTGTCACCTATCGTGGCGACAGCTACACCGCTCGCGTGAACGCCCAGGCTTATCAGCTGGCGACCGTTTCCAACATCACGCCGTATGATCGTCTGCCGCAGATCACCTTCAACGGTGCACTGCCGGATCACCCGGGCGGACTGGATTTCGCTTACGAAACCGAAGTAGTGCGATTTGATCGTGACCTGAAAAACGGCACCTTCACCGATGAAGACGGCAACGTAACTGATCGCCTGGACAAAAACGTTCAAGGTCTGGCGCGTGCTACCGGTGATCGTCTGAATGTTGCCCCGGTTGTCAGCTATCCGATGAATACCAGCTATGGCTTCCTGAAGCCATCCCTGAAGTACCAGTACACACAGTACCAACTGGACCTGGACAGTATCGGAAAAAGCCAGATCGTGGCTCAAGATCAAGCCGCAGCTGCAGCCGGGACTGAAAACGTCAATGGTCATTTCGGCAGCAACCAGAGCCGTGGCGTTCCAATCGCCAGCATCGACAGCGGCCTGTACTTCGATCGCAACACCCAATGGTTCGGCAAGAACTATCGCCAGACCCTCGAACCGCGCCTGTTCTACCTGTACGTGCCTGAAACGGACCAGGAAGACATTCCGGTATTCGACACCAGCGAATACACCTTCAACTACGCATCGCTGTTCCGTGACAACCGCTTCTCCGGCTCCGACCGCGTCGGCGACGAGAACAAACTGTCTCTGGGCGTAACCAACCGCTGGATCGAAGACAATGGCTTCGAACGTCAGCGCATCAGCGTCGGTCAGGCCGTGTACTTCAAGAACCGCGAAGTTCAGTTGCCGGGTATTGACGCAAAAACCCGCGACGATGCGCAGGCTAAAGTCTCGCCTTATGCTCTGGAATACGAATATCGCTGGAACCGTGATTGGCGCACCACGGCCGATTACAACTGGGACCCGGACAGCCGCAGCCCTCGCTCGGGCAGCGCAATGTTCCACTACCAGCCTGAAGACAACCCGAACAAGGTCATCAACGCTGGCTATCGCTATCGCAATGACCAGGTCCGTTACGACCAGAACACCGGTCAATGGACTGTAGGCGGCGGTAACTTGGGTGTTGAAGGTCAGCCTGGCTTCGTGAAGGACTACTACAAGATTCAACAGCACGACTTCTCGGTGATTTGGCCGATCGTGCCGCAATGGAATGCCATCAGCCGCTGGCAGTATGACTACAACCGTAACCGTACCCTGGAAGCCTTCGGTGGTTTCGAGTACGACAACTGCTGCTGGAAACTGCGCCTGATCAACCGTTACTGGGTTGACTATGACGAAACCAGTCAAGACGTTGCGCAAAACGAAAAAGGCGACCATGGCGTCTTCCTACAAATCGTTCTGAAGGGACTCGGCGGCCTCACCGGCGCCAAAGTAGAGAGCTTCCTCGACAAAGGCATCCAAGGTTATCGTGAACGTGAAGACCAAGCTTTCTGATTGTCTGCGCCCGCTGATGCTGGGCGCGCTGTTCCTGGGTACCGCGGCGAACGCCGCGGTGCAGTCCATCGATAAAGTGGTGGCCATTGTCGACAACGACGTGGTCATGCAGAGCCAACTGGACCAACGCGTCCATGAAGTTCAGCAAACCATCGCCAAGCGCGGTTCAGCCGTGCCACCGGCCGGCGTGCTGGACCAGCAGGTGCTTGAGCGCCTGATCGTCGAAAACCTGCAACTGCAGATCGGCGAACGTTCCGGCATCCGTATTACCGATGAAGAACTGAACCAGGCTGTCGGCACCATTGCCCAGCGCAACAACATGTCTGTGGATCAATTCCGCTCCGCCCTGACTCGCGATGGTCTGTCTTATGACGACGCCCGCGACCAGATTCGCCGCGAGATGGTCATCAGCCGTGTGCGTCAGCGTCGTGTGGCCGAGCGCATTCAGGTTTCCGAACAGGAAGTGAAAAACTTCCTCGCTTCCGACCTGGGCAAAATGCAGTTGTCCGAAGAATTCCGCCTGGCCAATATCCTGATTCCTACGCCGGAAAGTGCCAACTCCGACGCCATTCAGAATGCCGCCAAGCAAGCCGACGCGGTTTACCAGCAGCTCAAGCAAGGCGCTGACTTCGGTCAGTTGGCAATCGCCAAATCCGCCAGCGAAACCGCACTGGAGGGTGGCGACATGGGCTGGCGTAAAGCCGGTCAGCTGCCACCTCCGTTCGATCGCATGCTGAGCACCATGACTGTCGGCGACATCACTCAACCGATGCGCACGCCGGGCGGCTTCATCATTCTGAAGATCCTCGACAAGCGTGGCGGCGAGACCCAAACGCGTGACGAAGTGCACGTGCGTCACATCCTGGTCAAACCGAGCCCGATCCGCGACGAGGCTAAAACCAAAGCTTTGGCTGAGTCGCTCTATACCCGTATCGAAGCGGGTGAAGATTTCGGCGAACTGGCGAAGAGCTTCTCGGAAGATCCGGGTTCCGCCCTCAACGGTGGCGACCTGAACTGGATCGACCCGAATGCATTGGTGCCTGAGTTCCGCGAAGTGATGGCCAAGACCCCGCAAGGTCAGCTGTCCAAGCCGTTCCAGACTCAATACGGCTGGCACGTCCTGGAAGTCCTTGGCCGTCGCGCCACTGACAGCACCACCCAGGCCCGTGAGCAACAAGCGATGACCGTACTGCGTAACCGCAAATACGACGAAGAGCTGCAAACCTGGCTGCGTCAGATCCGCGACGAAGCGTACGTAGAGATCAAACTCCCTGGTGCAGACCAGGCAGCGCAGTGAAACCCAAGCGTTTTGCGCTGACACCCGGCGAGCCGGCCGGCATAGGTCCTGACCTGTGCCTGCTGCTCGCCTCGCAAGCCCAGCCACATCCCCTGATTGCCATTACCAGCCGCGACCTGCTCCTTGAGCGGGCCGCGCAACTGGGCGTGGTTGTCGATTTGCTGCCGGTAACCCCGGACAGCTGGCCGGATGCACCCGCGCCAGCCAACAGCCTGTATGTCTGGGATACACCGCTCAACGCCAAGGTCACCGCCGGGCAACTGGACAAGGCCAACGCGGCTTTCGTCCTGGAAACCCTGACCCGAGCTGGCCAAGGCTGCCTGGACGGGCATTTTGCCGGCATGATCACGGCCCCTGTGCACAAGGGCGTGATCAATGACTCCGGGATCGCCTTTTCCGGGCACACGGAATTTCTTGCCGTCCTGACCCATACCGCACAAGTGGTGATGATGCTCGCCACTCGCGGATTGCGCGTGGCGCTGGTCACCACTCACCTGCCTCTTCGCGAGATTGCCGATGCGATCACGCCGGAGCGACTGGAACGGGTCACGCGAATTCTGCACACCGATCTACAAGAAAAATTCGGCATCGCCCAGCCGCGCATCCTGGTGTGTGGGCTCAACCCTCATGCCGGCGAAGGCGGACACCTGGGCCATGAAGAAATCGACATTATCGAACCTACATTAGAGCGCCTGCGTGGCGAAGGAATGGACCTTCGCGGCCCCCTGCCCGCCGACACTCTGTTTACCCCCAAATATCTGGAGCACTGCGACGCGGTGCTGGCGATGTACCACGACCAGGGCCTGCCGGTGCTGAAGTACAAAGGCTTCGGCGCGGCAGTCAACGTGACCCTCGGCTTGCCGATCATCCGCACATCGGTGGACCACGGCACTGCCCTGGACCTGGCCGGTAGCGGCAACATCGACACCGGCAGCCTGCAAGTCGCCCTGGAAACCGCTTACCAGATGGCCGAGACCCGTTTATGACCGAGCATTACCAACACAAGGCGCGCAAACGCTTTGGCCAGAACTTCCTGCACGATGCCGGCGTTATCGACCGCATCCTGCGCGCCATCCGCGCCAAACCCGAAGACCGCCTGCTGGAAATCGGCCCGGGCCAGGGCGCACTGACTCAAGGCCTGCTCAACAGCGGCGCGCAGTTGGACGTGGTGGAGCTGGACAAGGACCTGATCCCGATCCTCAACCAGCAGTTCGCCGGCAAGGACAACTTCAACCTGCACCAGGGCGACGCGCTGAAGTTCGACTTCAACAGCCTGAATGCCGCGCCGAACAGCCTGCGTGTAGTCGGTAACCTGCCGTACAACATCTCCACGCCACTGATTTTCCACCTGCTGAACAACGCCGGCATCATTCGCGACATGCACTTCATGCTGCAAAAGGAAGTGGTCGAGCGTCTGGCGGCAGGCCCTGGTGGCGGTGACTGGGGTCGTCTGTCGATCATGGTTCAGTACCACTGCCGGGTCGAGCATCTATTCAACGTCGGCCCGGGCGCGTTCAATCCGCCGCCGAAAGTCGACTCGGCCATCGTGCGCCTGGTACCCCACGCGGTACTGCCGCACCCGGCCAAGGATCACAAGTTGCTGGAGCGCGTCGTGCGCGAAGCCTTCAACCAGCGCCGCAAGACCCTGCGCAATACCCTCAAACTGCTGCTGAGCAACGATGAAATCGAAGCCGCCGGCGTCGATGGCAGCTTGCGTCCCGAACAACTCGATCTAGCCGCTTTCGTGCGTCTGGCTGACAAGCTCAGCGAACAAGTCCTACAAAAGCCTGCTGATATCTGACAGGCCTGAAGCGTTATCGGGTAGGACACCAGCGCCCATGTCTGGTTTACTACCCGATACTTGGCCTAGACTGAGTTCCATCAGCTACGCCCCGCGTTCCGCTTCGATTTTAAGGCCTCTTGCATGTCCGATCCTCGTTATCAGGTCGACGTCAGCGTCGTCACCCGCTATCTGGCAGAACAATCGCAACCCGAGCAAAACCGTTTTGCCTTCGCCTACACCATCACCGTGCACAACAATGGCGAGCTACCGGCCAAACTGTTGTCGCGGCACTGGGTGATCACCGACGGTGACGGGCATGTCGAAGAAGTTCGCGGTGCGGGCGTTGTTGGCCAGCAACCGTTGATCGACGCGGGCAAAAGCCACACCTACAGCAGCGGCACCGTCATGACCTCCAAGGTCGGCACGATGCAGGGCACTTATGAAATGGTTGCCGACGACGGCAAACACTTCGACGCCATCATCGCCCCATTCCGTCTGGCGGTGCCCGGAGCCCTGCACTGATGGCAACGTATGCTGTCGGCGATCTGCAAGGCTGCCTTCAAGCACTGCAATGCCTGCTCAAGCAAGTCGCCTTCGACCCGACACGGGATCGTCTGTGGCTGGTAGGTGACCTGGTCAACCGGGGCCCGCAGTCTCTGGAAACCTTGCGTTTCCTCTATAGCATCCGCGAATCGCTGGTGTGCGTGCTCGGCAACCATGATTTGCACTTGCTGGCCGCCGGGCAAAACATCGAGCGCCTGAAGAAGGCCGACACCCTGCTCGAGATTCTCGGAGCCCCCGACTGCACGGAACTGCTGGAGTGGCTGCGTCAGCAAAAACTCATGCACTACGACGAACAGCGCGAAGTTGCTCTGGTCCATGCCGGCATACCGCCCCAGTGGTCGCTGCGCAAGGCCTTGAAATGTGCCGCCGAAGTCGAGACTGCACTGCGCGACGACAACCTGTTCCCGGCCTACCTCGATGGCATGTACGGCAACGATCCGGCGAAATGGGACAACGACCTCAAAGGCGTGACACGCCTGCGGGTGATCACCAACTATTTCACCCGCATGCGGTTTTGTACCGCCGAGGGCAAGCTTGACCTCAAAAGCAAGGAAGGGCTCGACAATGCGCCACCGGGTTACCAGCCATGGTTTCAGCACAAGGAACGCAAGACCAAGGGCCTGAAGATCATCTTCGGTCACTGGGCCGCGCTGGAAGGCCGGTGCAACGAACCGGGCGTATCCGCCCTTGATACCGGCTGTGTCTGGGGTGGCGCCCTGACCCTGATGAATGTCGACAGCGGTGAACGGCTGTCTTGCAAATGCGACGAGCATGGCCTTGCCCTGCCGCCAGTCGCCGCACTTATCCCCGAACCATCGTCAGCCAGCGCCCCGCGCTAGACTGCGCTTTCAGCCGAGCCACAGGAGCCCGCCATGAGCGAATTCAAACGTATCCCCCCGGAACAGGCCCAAGCCCTGCGCGAACAAGGCGCGGTGGTAGTCGATGTCCGCGACCCTGCGACCTTTGCTGCGCTGCACATCGCCGGCTCGAAGCATCTGGACAATGTTTCCATCTCGGATTTCATTCGTGCCGCCGACCTCGACGCACCGACTGTAGTGGTCTGCTATCACGGCAATTCCAGCCAGAGCGCCGCTGCGTACCTGATCAGTCAAGGCTTCTCCGACGTCTACAGCATGGATGGCGGTTTTGAGCTGTGGCGTACGACTTATCCTTCGGAAACGGCGCAAGGCACTTCCGAATAATTTTTTTGTAACGCGCAAGCCCCGGCCCCCGCGGGCTCGCGCGGTGGCAGACGAACGGTCTGCCACAACTAATTACGTATCTCGCCTTTACCTGCCGAATTCCCAACTATCCTTAAGCGCAGGCCATCCAAAACAGGGGAGAGCCGGTACACCGGCGCGCGGGTCATCGGGAGTAGCTTTCGGGGTAGTCAGCTCCGAAAGAGTTCTGGGGGGTAAACAGCGACTGCATATCCAGTGGCTGCCAGCATCGACTGAATGATCCGGCGTCGGCTCCACGTATCGAGCGAGGTGACGTCATGAGTATCTTTAGCCACTTCCAACAACGCTTCGAGTCCACACGCCAGGAAGAACTCTCGCTGCAAGAGTATCTTGAACTGTGCAAAAGCGACCGCAGCGCCTACGCTTCCGCCGCCGAGCGTCTGTTGCTGGCCATCGGTGAACCGGAGCTTCTCGACACCTCGGCCAACTCGAGACTGTCGCGAATCTTTTCCAACAAGGTGATCCGCCGTTATCCGGCCTTTGAAGACTTCCACGGGATGGAAGAATGCATTGACCAGATCGTGTCGTATTTTCGCCATGCCGCTCAGGGCCTGGAAGAGAAGAAACAGATTCTCTATTTGCTCGGCCCTGTGGGTGGCGGTAAATCGTCCCTGGCCGAAAAGCTGAAACAGCTTATCGAGAAGGTGCCTTTCTACGCGATCAAAGGCTCGCCGGTATTCGAATCGCCTCTGGGTCTGTTCAACGCCACTGAAGATGGCGCGATCCTCGAGGAAGACTTCGGCATTCCACGGCGCTACCTCAACACCATCATGTCGCCATGGGCTACCAAGCGCCTGGCCGAATTCGGCGGCGACATCAGCCAGTTCCGCGTGGTGAAACTGTATCCGTCGATCCTTAACCAGATTGCCGTAGCCAAAACCGAGCCGGGAGATGAAAACAACCAGGACATCTCGGCACTGGTGGGCAAGGTCGATATCCGCAAACTCGAAGAATTCCCGCAGAACGACGCCGACGCCTACAGCTACTCGGGCGCACTGTGCCGGGCCAACCAGGGCCTGATGGAGTTCGTCGAAATGTTCAAGGCACCGATCAAGGTGCTGCACCCACTGCTGACCGCCACGCAGGAAGGCAACTACAACAGTACCGAAGGTCTGGGGGCGATTCCGTTTACCGGGATTCTGCTGGCCCACTCCAACGAATCGGAATGGCACACGTTCCGCAACAACAAAAACAACGAAGCCTTTATCGACCGGATCTACATCGTCAAAGTGCCGTACTGCCTACGGGTCAGCGATGAAGTGAAGATCTACGACAAGCTCCTGTTCAACAGTTCCCTGGCCAAGGCTCACTGCGCACCTGACACCCTGAAAATGCTCGCCCAGTTCACTGTACTCTCGCGCCTCAAAGAGCCGGAAAACTCTAACATCTACTCCAAGATGCGTGTGTATGACGGCGAAAACCTCAAGGACACCGATCCGAAGGCCAAGTCTATCCAGGAATACCGCGACAACGCCGGTGTCGACGAAGGCATGAACGGCTTGTCGACCCGTTTCGCGTTCAAGATCCTGTCGAAAGTGTTCAACTTCGATCCGCACGAAATCGCCGCCAACCCGGTGCATTTGCTCTACGTGCTGGAACAACAGATCGAGCAGGAACAATTCCAGGCCGAAACCCGCGAACGCTATCTGCGCTTTCTCAAAGAATACCTGGCACCGCGTTATATCGAATTCATCGGCAAGGAGATCCAGACCGCCTATCTCGAGTCTTATAGCGAGTATGGTCAGAACATCTTCGATCGCTATGTGCTGTACGCCGACTTCTGGATCCAGGACCAGGAATACCGCGACCCGGAAACCGGCGAGATCCTCAACCGCGTAGCGCTCAACGAAGAACTGGAGAAAATCGAAAAACCGGCCGGTATCAGCAATCCGAAGGATTTCCGCAACGAAATCGTCAACTTCGTACTGCGCGCCCGGGCCAATAACAACGGCAAGAACCCGACCTGGCTCAGCTACGAAAAACTGCGGGTGGTCATCGAGAAGAAAATGTTCTCCAACACCGAGGACCTCCTGCCAGTCATCAGCTTCAACGCCAAGGCCAGCAAAGAGGACCAGCAGAAGCACAACGACTTCGTCACACGGATGGTCGAGCGGGGCTACACCGATAAACAGGTACGACTGCTGTCCGAGTGGTACTTGCGGGTCCGAAAATCACAATAACCCGTTGCCGGTCAGACCGGTTGTCGTCAGCCAGAGGCCTGTGTTCGCATTTTCTGTTACACAGACCTTTGGAAGGTGTTCGAAAGTCGGTAGCGAGGTTCAGTCAGCGTCCAAAAGCGCTTGGGGGAGCGTGAACATCCCTTGGCACGGTCGATGCTGCATAACCGCTCGCCCCTTTCAGGACAGCTTCTAAGGAGCAGTCATGAGCTATGTGATCGACCGACGTCTCAATGGCAAGAACAAGAGCACGGTGAACCGTCAGCGGTTTCTGCGGCGTTACCGTGATCACATCAAAAAGGCTGTCGAAGAGGCGGTCAGCCGGCGCTCCATTACCGATATGGAACACGGCGAACAGATCAGCATCCCCGGCCGCGACATTGACGAGCCGGTGCTTCACCACGGTCGGGGTGGCAAGCAAACCGTCGTGCATCCGGGCAACAAGGAATTCACCAGCGGCGAGCACATTGCCCGCCCGCCTGGAGGTAGCGGTGGCAGAGGCCCCGGCAAGGCAGGTAACTCGGGCGAAGGGATGGACGAATTCGTCTTCCAGATCACCCAGGAGGAATTCCTCGAATTCATGTTCGAGGACCTTGAGCTGCCGAATCTGGTCAAGCGCAACCTGACCGGCACCGACACCTTCAAAACTGTTCGTGCCGGGATCAGTAACGAGGGCAATCCGTCACGGATCAACATCATCCGCACCTTGCGCTCGGCCCATGCACGGCGAATCGCCCTGTCTGGCAGCAGCCGGGCAAAATTACGTGAAGCCAAAGACGAACTGCTGCGACTCAAGCGGGATGAGCCTGACAACTTCGGCGATATTCAGGAAATCGAAGCAGAAATCGAAAAACTCAGTGCGCGCATTCATCGCGTACCGTTCCTCGATACCTTCGACCTCAAGTACAACCTGCTCATCAAGCAACCCAACCCCAGTTCCAAGGCAGTCATGTTCTGCCTGATGGACGTGTCCGGTTCCATGACTCAGGCGACCAAGGATATCGCCAAGCGCTTCTTTATCCTGTTGTACCTGTTTCTCAAGCGTAACTACGACAAGATCGACGTCGTATTCATCCGCCACCACACCAGTGCCCGGGAAGTGGATGAAGAGGAGTTTTTCTACTCGCGCGAAACCGGCGGCACCATCGTTTCCAGCGCCTTGAAACTGATGCAGGAGATCATGGCCGAACGCTATCCGACAAACGAGTGGAACATCTATGCCGCCCAGGCCTCCGACGGCGATAACTGGAACGACGACTCGCCGATCTGCCGCGACATTCTGATCAACCAGATCATGCCGTTCGTGCAGTACTACACTTACGTTGAGATCACCCCGCGCGAGCACCAGGCCCTGTGGTTCGAGTACGAACGCATCGCCGAAGCCTTCTCTGACAATTTCGCCCAGCAACAACTGGTCTCGGCCGGGGATATCTATCCGGTCTTCCGTGAACTCTTCCAGCGCAGGTTAGTGACATGACCGCCAAAGAGCAGAAGCGCCAACCCATTTCCACCGGCTCCGAATGGACGTTCGAGCTGATTCAGGCGTACGACAAAGAAATCAGTCGCCTGGCGGCTCGTTATGCCCTGGATACCTACCCCAACCAGATCGAAGTGATCACTGCCGAGCAGATGATGGACGCTTATGCCTCCGTCGGTATGCCGCTGGGCTATCACCATTGGTCCTACGGCAAACACTTCCTCAGTACCGAGAAATCCTACAGCCGTGGGCAGATGGGGCTGGCCTACGAGATCGTGATCAACTCGGACCCGTGCATTGCCTATCTGATGGAAGAAAACACCATCTGCATGCAGGCCTTGGTCGTTGCCCATGCCTGCTACGGGCATAACAGCTTTTTCAAAGGCAACTACCTGTTCCGCACCTGGACTGACGCCAGTTCGATCATCGATTACCTGGTCTTCGCCAAGCAGTACATCATGCAGTGCGAAGAGCGCCACGGCATCGACGCGGTCGAGGACCTGCTGGATTCCTGCCACGCCCTGATGAACTACGGGGTCGATCGCTACAAACGCCCGTATCCGATTTCCGCCGAAGAAGAACGCCGTCGGCAAAAGGATCGGGAAGAGCATTTGCAGAAACAAATCAACGATCTGTGGCGGACCATTCCAAAAGGTGCGGACAAGTACAGCGACAAGGACAACGCGCGCTTCCCCGCCGAACCTCAGGAAAATATCCTTTACTTCATCGAAAAACACGCACCGTTGCTGGAGCCATGGCAGCGGGAAATTGTGCGGATCGTGCGTAAGATCGCCCAGTATTTTTATCCACAGCGTCAGACGCAGGTGATGAACGAAGGGTGGGCCACGTTCTGGCACTACACCCTGATGAACGATTTGTACGACGAAGGCCTGGTAACCGACGGCTTCATGATGGAGTTTCTGACGTCCCACACCAGCGTGGTCTATCAACCCGGCTTCGACAGCCCCTACTACAACGGCATCAACCCCTACACCCTGGGTTTTGCCATGTACCGGGACATCCGGCGCATGTGTGAACACCCAACGGAAGAGGACTACCGCTGGTTCCCGGAAATTGCCGGCACCGACTGGCTGTCCAGCATCAAGTTCGCCATGAGCAGCTTCAAGGATGAAAGCTTCATCTTGCAGTACTTGTCACCCCAGGTGATCCGCGACCTGAAATTGTTCAGCATTCTCGATGACGATCAAAAGGACGATCTGTTGGTGCCGGCCATTCACGATGAACCGGGCTACCGGATCATCCGTGAAACCCTGGCGGCCCAGTACAACCTGGGCAATCGCGAACCCAACGTGCAGATCTACAGCATCGACCGGCGCGGCGACCGCTCTCTAACCTTGCGTCACCAGCAACATGACCGCAAACCGCTGGGCGAGTCCACCGAGGAAGTACTCAAACACCTGCACCGTCTCTGGGGCTTCGACATTCATCTGGAAACCCTGCAAGGGGATCAGGTAATGAAAACCCAGCATGTTCCGCCCAGAGGTGAACACAGCGAGGGGGATTACGGCCGGCTGGACCTGGCTGTCATCCATCTTTGATCCTGTTTCTGCCTCCGGAAGTTCGACGCAAAGGTTATTCTGTCGAGCTAACGGAGGTATTTCATGCAGATTTATAAAGTCGGCGGTGCGGTACGCGATCGCCTGCTGGGCAAGCCTGTCACCGACATCGACTGGGTCGTGGTGGGCGCCACCACTGAAGAAATGCTCGCCAAGGGCTTTCGCCCGGTGGGGGCGGACTTCCCGGTTTTTCTTCATCCCAAAAGCGGTGAGGAATACGCCCTCGCCCGGACCGAACGCAAAAGCGGACGCGGCTACGGCGGCTTTACCTTTCACGCCAGCCCCGAAGTCACCCTTGAAGAAGACCTGATCCGTCGTGACCTGACAATCAATGCCATGGCAGAAGACGATCAGCAGAACCTGACCGATCCTTACCATGGCCAACGGGACCTCAAGGATCGCCTCCTGCGCCACATTTCCCCCGCATTCGCCGAAGATCCTCTCAGGGTTCTGCGCGTTGCCCGCTTCGCCGCTCGTTATGCGGGGCTGGGTTTCACCGTCGCACCTGAGACACTGGAACTTATGCGTCAACTCAGCGAGTCAGGTGAACTGGAAGTCTTGACCGCGGAACGAAGCTGGAAAGAAATCTCTCGCGCCCTGATGGAAGACCAACCCCAGGTGTTCGTTCAGGTGCTTCGCGAGTGTGGTGCGCTCAAGGTGCTGATGCCGGAACTCGACGTGCTCTTCGGCGTACCGCAACCGCAAGTCCATCACCCGGAAATCGACACGGGCGTGCACACCCTGAGCGTGCTGGAGCAAGCAGCACTGCACAAACAACCACTCACCGTGCGCTGGGCCTGCCTGCTGCATGACCTGGGCAAGGGACTGACGCCCGAGGAGGAATGGCCCCGGCACATTGCCCACGAGCACAAGGGCCTGAAACTGATCAAGGCGGTCAATGAACGCTTCAAGGCGCCGAGGGACTGTCAGGAGCTGGCTCTGCTGGTTGGCGAATATCACACCCACGGCCATCGCGCCCTGGAGCTGAAGCCGTCGACCTTGCTGGAGTTGCTGCAAAGTTTTGACGTTTACCGTCGACCGCAGCGGTTCGAGGATTTTATCGCAGCGTGCGAGATGGATGCGCGTGGACGCAAAGGGTTGGAACAGAGAAGTTATCCACAGGCGGATTATTTGCGTGGGGCGGCGAATGCCGCTCGGACCGTGGCGGTTCAGCCGTTGCTGGAGAAAGGATTCAAAGGGCCGGAGCTGGGTGAAGCGATCAAGCGTGAACGGCTCAAGGCGTTGAAGACTTACAAAGAAAAAGCCTAAGCAAGAGCAAAAGATCGTCCGAACGCGGCCCGAACCTTCGGCAGCTCCTACTGGGCGCACATCATCCATGTAGGAGCTGCCGAAGGTTCGGGCCGCGTTCGGACGATCTTTTGCTTTACAGCAAATCTGAGGGCGTCAGTTGCTCACCACGCCATTCGAACGCCACCGGCGCCAACACCTGATCAATCTGCGCCTCGCGCCACAACGTCGCGAAGCTCTTGCCTACCCCCGGATGCACGCGATCCGGTGCAATCAGCGATAACGGCCATAGCACGAAGGCATTTTTCAGAATTTCGGCCCGTGGCAGGATCAAGCCATCAAAGTTACCCACCAGATCGCCGAACAACAGCACGTCGATATCCAGTGGCAAACCCTTGCGGTCCGGTGCATAACGACCGTTGTCCGCCTCAATGAATTTCAGCCGGCGATCCAACTCCATCAGCGGTAAATCGGTAAAAGCCGACACCACAAAATTGAAGAACGGCCCGCTCTTGATCCCCACCGGCTGGCTTTCGAATACCGCCGAGCAGCGTATGTCCACCAGGAAACCTGCCAAGGCTTCCAGGCCCGCCTGCAAATGGGATTCACGCTCGATATTGCTACCGAGCCCGAGATACACCTGAGTCAGCGACATCCGCGCTCGATCTCCACGCCCACACCACCCGTGGCAGCCGGAATGGCACCTGGCTTGGTCAGCTTGAGGCGCATCCAGGTGATCTTGAATTCGCTCATCAGCACTTCAGCCAGACGTTCGGCGAAGGTCTCGACCAGCTGGAACTGCGCCTGCTCGGCAAAAGCCTGGATGCGCGAGGAAACGCTCGCGTAATCGAGCGCCAGCGTCAGGTCATCACCGGCGGCGGCTGGGCGATTGTCCCAGGCGAAACTCAGATCAAGACGCAAGCACTGTCGGATGCCTCGCTCCCAGTCGTAAGCACCAATCACGGTGTCGACTTCCAGGCCCTCGATAAACACTCTGTCCAAGCACTTTTCTCCGCTGCACGACAAGGGCGCAATGCGCCGTTAGAATCAGGGCGTCCTCGCCCGGAATAGTTAGCATGTTTTGGTTACTGGCGACCCTCGCCTACCTGCTTGGCTCTCTGTCCTTCGCCATTTTGCTCAGCCGCCTGACCGGCAACCCCGATCCGCGAATGAGTGGCTCGGGCAATGCTGGCGCCACCAACATGTTGCGCCTGGCCGGCAAGAAACTCGCCATCCTGACCTTGCTCGGTGACCTCTGCAAAGGCCTGCTGCCGGTGCTGATCGCAGGGCTTGCGGGCCTTTCGCTGCAAGAACAAGCCTGGATCGGCGTTTGCGCCGTCATCGGTCACCTGTTCCCGCTGTACTTTCGCTTTCGCGGTGGCAAGGGTGTCGCCACCGCTGCCGGAATGTTGCTGGGCCTTTACCCACCTGCGGCACTGCTGGCGGTCTGCGCCTGGCTACTGACGTTCTACCTGACCCGCACCAGCTCACTGGCCGCATTGATCGCCACACCGCTGACCCTGCCGCTGTTAGCCTGGCAAGAACCGGCGGCACTGCTGCCCATGAGCGCACTCACGGGACTGATCGTCTGGCGCCATCGCGGCAATCTACGCGACCTGTTTGCCGGGCGCGAACGGCATTTTTAAATACCGGGCATGAACGCGGCTCATCCCGCACGTCATCACAGCGCCGACAATTGCTCCATCGGCCAACGCGCCTGCACGCTGATCGCCAGGCTTTCGTGCTGACCGGCCTGCAAGCGCTGGCAGCCGGCAAACGCGATCATCGCGCCGTTGTCAGTGCAGAACTCTGGACGGGCATAAAACACATCGCCCTTCATATCGCCGAGCATTTTTTCCAGCGAAGTGCGCAGTGCCTTGTTGGCACTGACGCCGCCAGCGATCACCAGACGCTTCATGCCCGCCTGTTTCAGGGCACGCTTGCACTTGATGGTCAAAGTCTCCACCACGGCCTGCTGGAACGCCAGCGAGATGTCGCAACGGGCTTGCTCGCTGTCGTCCCCGGCGCTGACGCTCTGCTGCCAGGTGTTCAGGGCAAAGGTTTTCAAGCCACTGAAGCTGAAAGCCAGCCCTGGACGGTCACACATCGGACGCGGAAAGGTGAAACGTCCTGCGACGCCTTGCTCTGCCAGTTTCGCGATTTCCGGGCCACCCGGATAATTGAGGCCCATCATCTTCGCGGTCTTGTCAAAAGCTTCCCCGGCGGCATCGTCGAGGGTCTCGCCCAAGAGCGTGTATTGACCGATCCCGTCGACCTGAACCAGCTGCGTGTGACCGCCCGACACCAACAAAGCGACGAACGGGAATTCCGGTGGTTGCGACTCCAGCATGGGCGCCAGCAGGTGGCCTTCCATGTGGTGCACACCCAGCGCCGGAATGCCCCAGGCGAAGGCCAGCGCCTGAGCGCAGGAGGCGCCCACCAGCAAGGCACCGACCAGGCCAGGACCCGCGGTATAAGCGATGGCGTCGATCTCGGTCGGCACACAGTCAGCTTCGGCCAACACCTGACGAATCAAGGGCAGCATGCGTTTGACGTGATCCCGCGAGGCCAGCTCCGGCACTACCCCGCCATAGGCGCGGTGCAGGTCGATCTGGCTGAACAGCGCGTCGGCCAGCAGGCCTCGTTCACTGTCATACAATGCGACACCGGTTTCGTCGCAGGAGGTTTCTAATCCCAGTACTAGCATGGGTTTGCGCCTTGTTTAGGCTGAATTCGAAGGCGCGCATAATAGTCGCCATGGGATGCCCCGACTAGCGGTTTTCGATCAGAGGCTTTGCATTCCGAGCGATGAGGGGTTAACATCCGCAACCCTTAAAAACCGACGTCTTCAAGTGCTCTTTTGCCACGAGGATGTTGACCCCGGTAATGAATGAAGGTAGCTCTGGATGCCAGCCGTCAAAGTAAAAGAGAACGAACCCTTCGACGTAGCTCTGCGTCGTTTCAAGCGCTCCTGCGAAAAAGCCGGTGTACTGGCTGAAGTTCGTAGCCGCGAATTCTACGAGAAGCCTACTTCTGAGCGTAAACGTAAAGCAGCAGCCGCTGTTAAGCGTCACGCCAAGAAAGTACAGCGCGAACAGCGCCGCGCCGTTCGTCTGTACTAATACACAGACGTTCGTAGCAAGCTTCTGCCAAGCCCGGCCCTCAGCCGGGCTAATGGCATTTGCAGAAACGCTTGATGCTTCACCGTCAAAGCCGCACACGCGACCGAGACAAATCTGCTTCACAGCGTCAGACCTGGCTCTTTTGCCAGCGGTGCACGTCTTTTCTGACGAGCCTTCCAAGGCTACTGACGAGCACACCCACTGATTCCTCTCACGACGATCAGCCCAAGGCACCTTCTTGCGTGCCAGCTTATGAGCTATCCGAGGCCATCGACAGGCCGCAGCCGGATTCAGCGCAACACTTTCAAATAGTCGAATACTGATTGGTACTAACGTCAGTGGATTTTCGGCAGATACACTTCCCGACAGCGATTACGCAGACGACACCGGTCGAGCCGCACATTTTGCGCGCCTCAAACAACGCCCCGCGTTCGGCCGTTCATCGTTTTGGGTCCATTTCAGCGCAGATGACGAGAACGCCATGGCCGGGCTAATTCCCCAGAGCTTCATTGACGACCTTCTGAACCGCACCGACATCGTCGATGTGGTCAGCTCGCGCCTGCAGATGAAAAAGGCTGGCAAGAATTACACCGCCTGCTGCCCGTTTCACAAAGAGAAAACCCCCTCCTTCAGCGTCAGCCCCGACAAGCAGTTCTATTATTGCTTTGGCTGCGGCGCTGGCGGCAACGCCCTCGGCTTCATGATGGACCACGACAACCTGGATTTCGTCCAGGCTGTCGAAGAACTGGCCAAAGCCGCCGGCATGGAAATCCCCCGCGAAGAAAGCGGACGGCCGCACAAACCGCGGCAGCCGACCGATTCGCCGCTCTACCCGCTACTCACCGCCGCCGCCGACTTTTACCGCCAGGCCCTGAAAAGCCATCCGTCGCGCAAAGCGGCTGTGGATTACTTGAAAGGTCGCGGGCTGACCGGTGAAATCGCTCGAGACTTCGGCCTCGG
Source organism: Pseudomonas sp. MDT1-17 (assembly GCF_054898105.1). Classification (NCBI taxonomy): domain Bacteria; kingdom Pseudomonadati; phylum Pseudomonadota; class Gammaproteobacteria; order Pseudomonadales; family Pseudomonadaceae; genus Pseudomonas; species Pseudomonas sp. MDT1-17. Next base: position 5,870,867 of record NZ_JBUBVM010000001.1, read on the forward strand.
CTTTGCCCCGCCCGGCTGGGACAACCTGTTCAAGCACTTGAGCAGCGATACCCTGCAACAGAAAGCCATGATCGATGCTGGCCTGCTGATCGAGAACGCCGAAACCGGCAAACGCTATGATCGCTTCCGCGATCGCGTGATGTTCCCGATCCGTGACAGCCGCGGACGCATCATCGCTTTCGGCGGCCGGGTTTTGGGCGACGACAAGCCGAAATACCTGAACTCACCGGAAACCCCGGTATTCCATAAGGGCCAGGAACTCTACGGCCTTTATGAAGCACGCAAGAACAACCGCAACCTCGACGAAATCATCGTCGTCGAAGGCTACATGGATGTTATCGCCCTCGCGCAGCAAGGCCTGCGCAATGCCGTCGCGACCTTGGGCACCGCCACCAGCGAAGAGCACTTGAAGCGACTATTTCGCGTCGTGCCCAACGTACTGTTCTGTTTCGACGGAGATCAGGCCGGTCGAAATGCCGCCTGGCGGGCATTGGAAGCGGCGCTGCCGAGCCTGCAGGATGGGCGGCGCGCACGTTTTCTGTTCCTGCCCGAAGGCGAAGACCCGGACACGCTGGTCCGCTCCGAAGGCACTGACGCCTTCCGCGCACGGATCAACCAGCACGCCCAACCGTTGGCGGATTATTTTTTTCAACAGCTGACCGAGGAATCGGACCCACGCTCGCTCGAAGGCAAGGCCCACATGGCCACCCTCGCCGCGCCGCTGATCGACAAAGTCCCGGGCGCCAACCTGCGCATCCTGATGCGTCAGCGCCTGACCGAAATTACCGGTCTGAGCGGTGAAGCCGTGAGCCAGCTTGTGCACAGCGCCCCCCAGGAAACGCCACCGGCTTACGATCCCGGCATCGATTACGACGCCATGCCGGATTACAGCGACTACCATCAGCCGCAGGCACAAGAGATGTACGTGCCGCAGCAGGAGTGGACGCCGAAGAAACCCGGCGCAGGTGGCAAGAAGTGGGACAAGAAGCCGTGGGACAAGAACGGCAAACGCGGCGGTGATCGCGACCAACACAGCGCCCCACGCAAACCGATTGGAGTCGAAGCTCCAACGCTGATAGCGCTGCGCACCCTCATTCATCATCCGGAGCTGGCGGGCAAGGTAGAAACCGCCGATCACTTCGCGAATGAGACCAACACGTACGCGCAACTGCTGGTAGCCCTCATCGGGGCCGTGCAGAAAAATCCTAAGCTAAACTCTATCCAGCTAATGGCGCGATGGCATGGCACTGAACAGGGGCGCCTGCTCAAGGCTTTAGCGGAAAAGGAGTGGCTGATTGACGGCGACAACCTTGAACAACAGTTTTTAGACACCATTACTAGGTTATCGGCAAGTCAACACACGGATAGCCTGGAAGTACTTATCAGAAAAGCAAGGCAGCCAGGATTGACCGCGGAGGAAGCAATTCAGATCGCAAATCAGATGCGCGACCTATTAAAACGAAATATGGCTGTATCAGACCCGACCTCAACTGGCGCGTGAGGTCATAGCTCAGGTATAATCCTCGGCTTGTTTTTTGCCCGCCAAGACCTTCAGTGGATAGGGTGTTATGTCCGGAAAAGCGCAACAGCAGTCTCGTATCAAAGAGTTGATCACACTTGGTCGTGAGCAGGGCTACCTGACTTACGCGGAGGTCAACGACCACCTGCCGGAGGATATTTCAGATCCGGAACAGGTGGAAGACATCATCCGCATGATCAATGACATGGGGATCAACGTATTCGAGGTTGCGCCAGATAAGGATTCCCTTATGCTGGCCGACGCCGATACCGACGAAGCCGCGGCCGAAGAGGCAGCAGCAGCGTTGGCAGCGGTCGAGACCGACATTGGTCGCACCACCGACCCAGTGCGCATGTACATGCGTGAAATGGGTACGGTAGAGCTCCTCACACGTGAAGGCGAAATTGAAATCGCCAAGCGTATTGAAGAGGGCATCCGTGAAGTGATGGGCGCAATCGCGCACTTCCCTGGCACGGTTGACCACATTCTGTCCGAATACACTCGCGTCACCACCGAAGGTGGCCGCCTGTCCGACGTCCTGAGCGGTTATATCGACCCGGACGACGGCATTGCGCCGCCTGCAGCCGAAGTGCCTCCGCCTGTCGATCCGAAAGCCGTGAAAGCGGATGACGACACCGACGACGAAGAAGCTGAAGCCAGCACCGACGACGAAGAAGAAGCCGAAAGCGGTCCGGATCCGGTCATCGCTGCACAGCGCTTTGGTGCTGTCTCCGATCAGATGGAAGTCACCCGCAAGGCTCTGAAAAAGCACGGTCGTGGCAACAAGCTGGCAATTGCCGAGCTGGTGCTCCTGGCTGAGCTGTTCATGCCGATCAAACTGGTTCCGAAGCAATTCGAAGGCCTGGTCGAGCGTGTCCGCAGTGCCCTGGATCGTCTGCGTCAGCAAGAGCGCGCGATCATGCAACTTTGCGTTCGTGATGCCCGCATGCCGCGTGCCGACTTCCTGCGCCAGTTCCCGGGCAATGAAGTCGACGAAAGCTGGACCGACGCACTGGCCAAAGGCAAAAGCAAATACGCTGAAGCCATTGGTCGCCTGCAACCGGACATCATTCGTTGCCAGCAGAAGCTGACCGCGCTGCAAACCGAAACCGGTTTGACGATCGCCGAGATCAAGGACATCAACCGTCGCATGTCGATCGGTGAGGCCAAGGCCCGCCGCGCGAAGAAAGAGATGGTAGAAGCGAACTTGCGTCTGGTGATCTCCATCGCCAAGAAGTACACCAACCGTGGTCTGCAATTCCTCGATCTGATCCAGGAAGGCAACATCGGTTTGATGAAAGCGGTAGACAAGTTCGAATACCGCCGCGGCTACAAATTCTCGACTTATGCCACCTGGTGGATCCGTCAGGCGATCACTCGCTCGATCGCCGACCAGGCCCGCACCATCCGTATTCCGGTGCACATGATCGAGACGATCAACAAGCTCAACCGTATTTCCCGCCAGATGTTGCAGGAAATGGGTCGCGAACCGACCCCGGAAGAGCTGGGCGAACGCATGGAAATGCCTGAGGACAAAATCCGCAAGGTATTGAAGATCGCTAAAGAGCCGATCTCCATGGAAACCCCGATCGGTGATGACGAAGACTCCCACCTGGGTGACTTCATCGAAGACTCGACCATGCAGTCGCCAATCGATGTCGCTACCGTTGAGAGCCTTAAAGAAGCGACTCGCGAAGTTCTGTCCGGCCTCACTGCCCGTGAAGCCAAGGTTCTGCGCATGCGCTTCGGTATCGACATGAATACCGACCACACCCTCGAGGAGGTTGGTAAGCAGTTCGACGTGACCCGTGAACGGATCCGTCAGATCGAAGCCAAGGCGCTGCGCAAGCTGCGCCACCCGACAAGAAGCGAGCATTTGCGCTCCTTCCTCGACGAGTAACAACTAAACCCCCGGCCCAGGCCGGGGGTTTTGCTTTATGCAGATAAAATCTTCCGCACTTCGCTCCCGCCGAATTGCCCGTCTACACTCGAAACATTCCCTCGAGCCATAACGAGACCGTTATGCCCAGACTGCCGACCGTGCTTTTTTTGCTGTCGCTATTGACCTGGACCGCAACGGCTGGCGCGCTGACTCTTACCGACGAAGAACGTAGCTGGCTGGCGGCACACCCGGATTTACGCCTGGGTGTCGATGCGTCATGGCCTCCCTTCGAGTTTCGCGACGATCAAGGCCGCTATCAGGGCCTTGCAGCAGACTATATCGACCTGATTCGCCAACGCCTGGCGATCAAGCTGACGCCCATCGAGCCCGTTAGCTGGACAGTCGTCCTGGAACAGGCCAAAAAAGCCAAGCTGGACTTGTTGCCGGGCATTATGTCGACCCCGGAGCGCCAGACTTACCTGTCATTCACCCGCCCCTACCTGGACTTTCCGATTGTCATCCTTGCCCATGTCGGAGGCCCCCAACCACGCAAGCTCGAAGACCTGTATGGCCTTAAAGTCGCCGTGGTGGAAAACTACGCCCCCCACGAGCTGTTGCGCACCCACAATCCCGACCTGAATCTGGTGGCGATGCCCAATGTCAGCTCAGCGCTGCAAGCGCTGGCAACCGATGAAGTGGACGCTGTGGTAGGCGATCTCGCCTCCAGCGTCTGGAGCCTGCGTCAGCTCAAGCTCGACGGGCTCTACGTCAGCGGCGAAACCCCCTATCGCTATCAACTGGCCATGGGCGTGCCCCGGGACAACAAAATGCTGGTCGGCATTCTGGATAAAGTCCTGGCGGACATGACCCCGGACGAAATCAATGCCATTCAGGAACACTGGGTCGGCAACGTCCTCGATCATCGAACCTTCTGGACCGATCTGCTGGTTTACGGTCTACCGGGATTGATGGTGCTGATCATCGTGCTGGCGGTGGTTATCCGGATCAACCGCCGACTGAGCTCAGAAATTGCCCGCCGGGTCGATCTGGAACAAGAACTGCGCAGCAGCGAATACCACTACCGCGGGCTGGTGGAGAGCCTTTCGGCCATCGCCTGGGAAGCGCGAATCAGCGATTTCACTTACAGCTATGTGTCGCCCCATGCCGAGGATCTACTCGGCTACCCCCTGTCTCATTGGCTGATTCCGGGGTTCTGGCGCAACATTATCCACCCGGCCGACCTGACCCGCGCCCAGACCTTCTGCGATCACGAAGTACTGGCCGGGCGCGATCACAGCCTCGATTACCGGGTCATCACCGCCGATGGCCGCTGCATTTGGGTACGCGATATCGTCAGCCTGATTGAGCATGGCCATGAACCGGTGATGCGCGGGCTGATGATCGACATCAGCGAAGCCAAGCGCACCGAGGAGGCGTTGCGCCTGTCGGAACAGAAGTTCGCCTCGGTCTTCCAGCAATGCCCGGACATTCTGGTCATCGCGCGGCTCTCCGATGGCTGCCTGCTGGAAGTCAACGAAGCGTTCGAAGAACAGATCGGCCTCAAGGCCGAAGACGTCATCGGCCAGACGGCCACAGACCTGAACATTTGGGGCATACCCGGCGTCGGGCCGGGTTTGTTGCAGCGCTTGCAGGCCGGCAGCATCCGTAACCTGGAGATGCCCTTTCGCCGCAACAATGGCCAAGTGTTTACCGGCCTGATCTCCGCAGAACCGTTCGACCTCGATACAACCCTAGCGCTGGTGGTGGTGGTGCGGGACATCAGCCAGCTCAAGGAAACCCAGCAACAGCTGCAGACCTCCGAAGAGAAATTCGCCAAGGCCTTCCATGCCTCCCCCGACGGCTTGCTGTTGTCCCGGCAGAGCGACGGTTTATTGCTTGAGGTCAACGAGGGTTTCAGTCGCATTACCGGTTTCAACAGCGCGATGTCCGTGGATCGCTCCGCCCTCGAGCTAGGGATCTGGGTCAATCTCAACGAACGCAAACAGATGCTCGATATGCTGCAGCGGGACGGTTTCGTCCGCGACTTCAGTTGCCATATACGCCGTAGTGACGGGCAGATCCGCCTCTGCGAGGTATCCAGCCGTCCGCTGCCGATCGGCGATGAAGACTGCATGCTGACCATCGCTCGGGACATCACCGAGCGGCACCTGATGCAGGAGAAGCTGCAACAGGCCGCCACGGTATTCGAGAGCACTGCCGAGGGTGTATTGATCACCGACACTCAACAGCACATCAGCGCGGTCAATCGTGCGTTTACCGAAATCACCGGTTACAGCGAGAGCGAAGCATTGGGTCACACCCCTCGCCTGCTTGCCTCGGGCCTGCATGACAGCGCGTTCTATGCCGCCATGTGGCATCAGCTGACCGCCGAAGGTCATTGGCAGGGCGAAATTTCCAACCGACGCAAGAATGGCGAGCTCTACCCGAGCTGGCTGACCATCAGTGCGGTGCGCAACCGTGACAAATTCGTCACCCACTTTGTCGCGGTGTTCGCGGACATTTCCAGCCTCAAACACGCCCAGGCCAAGCTCGATTATCAGGCACACCACGACCCGCTGACCGGCCTGCCGAATCGCACGCTGTTCGAGAGCCGATTGCTGACCGCGCTCAACAATCAGCAGGAAAACGGCGGCCAGGGCGCGGTGCTGTTCCTGGATCTGGACCGTTTCAAACACATCAACGACAGCCTGGGTCACCCGGTCGGCGACCTGCTGCTCAAGGGCATTGCCGTGCGCCTCAAGGAACAGTTGCGCGACATCGACACCGTGGCGCGACTGGGCGGCGACGAATTCATCATCCTGCTGCCGGGGCTGCAGCAATCCAGTGACGCCGACAACATCGCGGCCAAGTTGCTCAATTGCTTCGGCGCACCGTTCCAGGCCGGCGAACATGAGTTTTTTATCAGCGCCAGTATCGGCACCAGCCTGTACCCCAAGGATGGCTGCGACGTCGCAACGCTGGTCAAGAACGCCGATGCGGCGATGTATCGCTCCAAAGCCAAGGGTCGCAACCGGGTCGAAAGCTACACCCGCGACCTCACCGCTCAAGCCAGCGAGCGAGTGGCACTGGAACATGAACTGCGACGCGCTATCGAGCGCAATGAGCTGCATCTTCATTATCAACCGAAGATCAGCCTGGTCGACCATTGCCTGGTCGGCGCAGAAGCGCTCATTCGCTGGCGCCACCCGACCTTCGGCGATGTGCCGCCGGAACACTTCATTCCGCTGGCCGAAGAAAACGGCATGATCCTGCAAATCGGCGATTGGGTTCTTGAAACCGCCTGCCGGCAGATGTTCGAGTGGAATCAGGCTTACCAACCCGTCGGCCCGCTGTCGGTCAACCTAGCGGGCGCTCAGTTGCGTCAGCCGAACCTGCTCGGCCGGATCGAACAATTGCTCAAGGACAACCGCCTCAAACCCGGTTTCCTGCAATTGGAAATTACCGAAAACTTCATCATGAGCCAGGCTGAAGAGGCGCTCGCAGTGCTGCATCAACTCAAACACCTGGGCGTGCAACTGGCGATCGACGACTTCGGCACCGGTTACTCGTCCTTGAGTTACCTCAAACGTCTGCCATTGGACATTTTGAAGATCGACCAGTCTTTCGTCCGCGGCCTGCCAGATGATCCCCACGACGCAGCCATCGTTCGCGCCATCATCGCCCTGGGCCGCAGCATGCAATTCACCATCATTGCCGAGGGCGTCGAAACCCTCGCGCAACAGCAATTCCTCGCGGCCGAAGGCTGTGAACAGATTCAGGGCTACATCGTCAGCCTGCCCCTGCCACCGGACGAATTTGCCGCGACGTTTCTTCGTATAGCCATTTCAGACTTTTCGGATAGCACAGCGGAGAAACCGTCGCTATAATCCGCGGCCTACTGAGGGCCTATAGCTCAGTTGGTTAGAGCAGAGGACTCATAATCCTTTGGTCCACGGTTCAAGTCCGTGTGGGCCCACCAAACAAGAAAGCCGCGCAATGCGCGGCTTTTTCGTGCCTTATGTTTAATTCAGTTTGCTTCGCGTGTCGCAAAGTCGGATGACGCCCGCAGACCTTGTAGGCAAACTCTGAAACTTGCATTTAGGCGCTTTGCTGCCATGTTGCGCTTTTCTTCGACGGGATAATCTCCGGACGTCGCTGACCATTCAGCGATCGGGCTTGGAAACCCGTTGAAATTAGTCGCAACAGCGCCGCGTCACGTTTGCAGACGCTTTTTTAGCTTGCACTCTTGAGTTATGACGGCTGTGCGCGGGACGTCTTCGGGCGTGCCGGTTTCCTAATTTCCCGGTTTTCCAACCTGCGCACAGCTGTCACCCATTCGCTTGGAAATGAATGTGACAGCTCTTCAAATTAGGAGCTACACCATGACAAAAACAAATCCCTCCGAACCCTCAGCACTGAAAACCATCGGCCTCACGCCTTTCATCTACTGCTCAAACCAAGCGCTGTTCCATGTCAATCGAGGCGTTCCCATTGCTGATGCCTTGGCCCAGGCCTCCGATCTGCTGTTCCTCGCCAAAGCACTTACCGTGGATGCCGCCTACGCAAAAGACACCGACCGCCATACTTGGGCCGCGCATTATCTGACGGCGATGAGTAAGGCGGTGATTGATGATGTGGTGAAGGTGCTAACACGGTGACCCAGTCGGACTGCGGCGAAGTCCGAAAAAATAGTCGCACACAAGCCGTGGGATTCCCCTAGGCAAGTCGGACCCTAAACTCTAGAAACGCGTAACTCAGGCAAATCCGTTTGATGGACAGCAAAAAGCCCCGGTGCTTTCGCAACGGGGCTTTCTGTAAGTCTAAATATCGGCCTCTTCTTTCACGGTTTCCCGCTTCTCCCGCTCACCGGTTAGGACTGGTTAGCGCCACCGAAATTAACACCTCTTGCTTCCAAGGTTCCTACGCAACGCCCTTAAAAATCATCACAGGGCATGGTGCAGTAGGATGCAGACCAGTATGGTCTGCCAAGATAATTTATAGGGGCGCCGGGAATGGCCGCGGTTAACTACATAGAAGCGGTTGAGATCATCCGGCGACTGGAGGGTGGCATCACACGCCCCTTCCTGTGCCGCGCCAGCAATGACAAACACTATGTGGCCAAGGGATTGGAATTGCCGCCCTCCGAGCGTATTGCCGAACTGCTCTGTGCCCGCCTGGCCGCTCAATTCGGCTTACCAATCCCCGAGCATGGCTATATCTACATTGACCCTGCCCTGCTGCGCTACAACTCAGAAGCACGCAGCGATCTTGGGCCTGGAGATAGCTATGCCCTGGCCTATGTCGCGGACGCTGCAGACCTGTTGTACTCACAAGCACTTCAGGTTCCGAGCGACCTGCAAAAAGCCGTTTTCGTCTTTGATTACTGGGTAGGTAACAGTGATCGTCAGTTAGGGCCATTGGGCGGTCGCCCCAATTTGCTGATGTGCGGCCTCGATAATCAGCTGCAGCTGATCGATCACAACCAGGCGTTTCAATGGCCATTGGATGCTCAAAAGTTCTCGGAAAGCCATGTATTTGGCCCGAGCAATCGAACATGGCAACTGGATCTGGTCGACAAAGTTGAATACAGCCAACGGATGCACGACACTGCTAGGCGGTTTCGTGACCTATGCTTGGACATACCCGATGAATGGTGTGAATCCATTGGCAACCCGGGGCTCGACATTCTGCTCGAAGAAATCGAAAGTAACCTGATGCTCTGTCAATCGGACGAGTTCTGGAGCGTCCTGCAATGAAATACACCTGCCTTTACAGCATCGTGCGCTTCGCGCCTTTCGCCGAAACCGAAGAGTTTGCCAATGTCGGCATTGTTCTCTCGGCACCAGCTATAGGGCGCATGGAGTACAGGCTCGCCCGCAAAAACCTGAAACGGGTCAATCATTTCTTCGAGTGCAGCAACCTATTCGCCAAGGCTATGGAAATAGCCCAGAACGAATTGGATAGCGTTCGCCTCATGACAACAGAAGCCCAAGAGTCGCAGATCGTTAACCACTTTCGTTTCCTGACCGAGCCAAAGGAGTCATTGATTCGCTTCAGCCCAATGCGCTCGATCTTGGTGGAAAACTTCGACACGACCCTTGCAACGCTGTTTAGCCGCTATATCGAGCGCCAAGGCATAGGGCGTGATCGTCGTGAAGAGATCATGGTTCGAGAAATTCGAACAATGTTCTCGGAAGCATCGATCCGCAATTTCCGCGACGATACTCTGACCGGTGACCTGACCAAGCTGCACCTGCCCTTGGTTCACCGAAACGAAGTAGTGGCCGCTATCAAACCCTTAGCTTTTGATCAGGCCGAACCAAGTGCAATACTCGACCACTGCGACCAGTGGCTGATGAAGTTTGTACGCGCCGAACAGGAAGGGATTATTCAGTTGAAAAACGTCCTGATCCCCGTAACCACCCCCGCTGAAGATCTGTCGCCTCGCCACCTTAAAGCGGTGCAAATCGCCAAGGCTAGCATCCAGGAGCGCGGACTGCAGTTGGTCGACTTCCAGGCTACACAGGCAATCGCCGCCTTCGCGCAGAACTACGCTCAGTAATCTCACGCGAAACGCTCACGCTTTGAAATACGCCTCGACTTTCGGGGCTTCCACACCGTGATCGGGAGCGCTGCTGCAATGCGTGCCTGGAATGTCGTTACTTTCTGCGCTGACCGGCATCACTGCCACTGTCAGCCCGGGCACTTAACGAAGAAATAGCCTGCACGGGCAGCATCCGTTCAAGCATTTCCCCCGTCAGAACGACCTCATACGTATCCGCCGCCCTACCCCATTGCTCCACGATGACCATGCCGTCTACCAGCGCCCCTGCCAATCCGGTAATCGTATCGGCCAATGCCTCTACGATCGTTTGAGTCCGGAGCCACACGCGATCAGTTATCTCTTTCAGCTCAGCCGTTATGCGGTCAGACGACGAGGGATCCGTATCGGGGTAGGCGATATTGCGCAGCAAGTGCCGTAACTCCCTTATTTTTGCGTAGTCCTGTTCCGCCCCCTGCTCTCCTTTCAGGATGGCTGCCGCTTTCGACTTATCGACTAATTTCCTGGGCGAATGTTTTGAAGGTAATGTCTGCCCCATAGCGCCAGCAAGGAGGACCATCATCCGGGCTTCCAAATGCTCCTTCATCGCGTCTATCGACGAAATGGATCGCACCAAGGTGATGGAAGCACCCCCTTGATGCCTTAAGTCCATGGTCACTGTCAGGGTCACGCCCCCCGTTGCAAACCCCAGGGCTCGGGCCATGACGTAGTGCCCCATTTCGTGATGGGCAATCTGCAACGCATGGTCCCGTATAGCGGGAGGCATCTTGTTCGTCATTTCCATCACCTCGCATCCCTTGATGTCGCATTCGACTACGAGTGACTGTTGCTGTCCATCCACAGAAAAAGCCGCGCAGTTGCGCGGCTTTTTCGTACCTGCGTTTCAGCCTTTACTTCGGCAAGGCGTACGCAATCACGTAGTCACCCCGCCCACGAGCGCTGCGCGGGATGTGCCTGTAATATGCCAACCCATTGATCTGTACCGCTGGAGACGACCTTTGCCTGATACTCGCCCACCTGTTCTTGACGAAATCGACCGCCAGTTGATCGCAGCCCTGCAAATCAATGCCCGCGAGAGTGTGGCCATGCTCGCGCGACAATTGGGCATCGCTCGAACCACCGTGACTTCGCGGCTGGCTCGGCTGGAAAAGGCCAAAGTGATCACCGGTTACGGCGTACGTTTGGGTCAACGCGTAGTAGATGGCGGCTTGCAGGCCTACGTCGGGATCACGGTGCAACCGCGTTCGGGCAAGGAAGTGTTGCGACGTCTCAGCGCGATGGCTCAGGTGCAGCAGTTGTGCGCGGTCAGTGGCGAATTTGATTACGTGGCGTGGTTACGCACCGATTCACCTGAGCAGCTGGATCAGTTGCTCGATCAAATTGGCAGCGTGGATGGCGTGGAGAAGACCACGACCTCGATCATTCTCAGCAGCAAGATTGATCGCGGCCAGCCGGTTTAATCCAATTTGATCAACTCGCTCGTCTAATTGCAGCATTCACAAGCAAAACGACGACACATTGCGTCTTATTAACGTGTTCTACGCTCTTTAGAATGGCTGCCATCTTTTCCTATACTCAGACGCGCATCCCGCGTCGGGTCGCCAGCAAGGTCAGCCATGAACAAGAACAATCGCCATCCTGCAGACGGTAAAAAACCAGTCACCATTTTTGGTCCGGACTTTCCCTTCGCCTTCGACGACTGGATCGAGCACCCGGCCGGCCTGGGCAGCATCCCTGCGCACAATCATGGCGCCGAGGTAGCGATTGTCGGTGCCGGCATCGCCGGTTTGGTGGCGGCCTATGAATTGATGAAACTGGGCCTCAGACCTGTCGTCTACGAAGCTTCGAAAATGGGCGGCCGTCTGCGCTCCCAGGCATTCAACGGCGCTGAAGGCATCGTCGCCGAGCTCGGCGGCATGCGTTTCCCGGTGTCGTCCACCGCGTTTTATCACTACGTCGACAAGCTGGGCCTGCAAACAAAACCTTTCCCGAACCCGCTGACACCGGCCTCGGGCAGCACGGTGATCGACCTCGAAGGCCAGACCCATTACGCACAGAAGCTGGCGGATCTTCCTGCACTGTTCCAGGAAGTCGCCGACGCCTGGGCCGATGCGCTGGAAGCCGGTTCGCAGTTCGCTGACATCCAGCAAGCAATCCGCGACCGCGATGTACCGCGCCTCAAAGAGCTGTGGAACACCCTGGTCCCGTTGTGGGACGACCGCACATTCTATGACTTCGTTGCCACCTCCAAAGCCTTCGCCAAGCTCTCGTTTCATCACCGCGAAGTGTTTGGCCAGGTCGGTTTCGGCACCGGCGGCTGGGACTCGGACTTCCCGAACTCGATGCTGGAAATCTTCCGTGTGGTCATGACCAACTGCGACGATCACCAGCACTTGGTGGTCGGCGGTGTGGAACAAGTGCCGTTGGGGATCTGGCGCCATGTGCCGGAACGATGCGTGCACTGGCCTGAAGGCACCAGCCTCAGCTCGTTGCACAGCGGCGCACCGCGCTCCGGTGTGAAAAAAATCGCCCACGCACCGAACGGCCGTTTTACGGTCACTGACAACTACGGCGACACACGCGAATATGCGGCGGTACTGACCACCTGCCAGAGCTGGCTGCTGACCACCCAGATCGAATGCGACGAAACGCTGTTCTCGCAAAAAATGTGGATGGCCCTCGACCGCACCCGCTACATGCAATCGTCGAAAACCTTCGTGATGGTCGACCGGCCATTCTGGAAGGACAAGGATCCGGAAACCGGCCGCGACCTGATGAGCATGACCCTCACCGATCGCCTGACCCGTGGCACCTACCTGTTCGACAACGGCGACGACAAGCCCGGCGTGATTTGCCTGTCGTACTCGTGGATGAGCGACGCGCTGAAAATGCTCCCGCACCCGGTGGAAAAGCGCGTGAAGCTGGCACTGGATGCGCTGAAAAAGATCTACCCGAAAGTCGACATCGCCGCGCGGATCATCGGTGATCCGATCACCGTGTCCTGGGAAGCCGACCCGCATTTCCTCGGTGCTTTCAAAGGCGCCCTGCCCGGCCACTACCGCTACAACCAGCGCATGTATGCGCACTTCATGCAGGCCGACATGCCGGCCGAGCAACGCGGCATTTTCATCGCCGGCGACGATGTTTCGTGGACACCGGCCTGGGTCGAAGGCGCGGTGCAGACCTCGCTCAATGCGGTGTGGGGCATCATGAAACACTTCGGCGGTGAAACTCACGCCGAGAACCCGGGTCCAGGAGATGTGTTCAACGAGATCGGTCCGATCGCCTTGCCCGAGTAAGAGGAATCCGAAATGCGCGTAGCCCTTTACCAATGTCCACCGCTGCCCCTGGAGGTTGCTGGCAACCTGCAACGTCTGCATCAACTGGCGCTGGAGGCCAAAGGCGCCGATTTGCTGGTGCTGCCGGAGATGTTCCTGACTGGCTACAACATCGGCGTCGATGCGGTCAGCGTCCTCGCGGAGGTGTATAACGGTGAATCGGCGCAGCAGATTGCGCGCATTGCCAAGACGGCCGGGATTGCCATTCTTTATGGCTACCCCGAGCGTGCGGAGGACGGCCAGATCTACAACGCCGTACAGTTGATCGACGCTCATGGCGAGCGGTTGTGCAACTACCGCAAGACTCACCTGTTCGGCGACCTCGATCACTCTATGTTCAGCGCCGGAGGGGATGATTTCCCGCTGGTCGAGCTCAATGGCTGGAAGCTCGGTTTCCTGATCTGTTACGACATGGAGTTCCCGGAAAACGCCCGGCGCCTGGCCCTGGCCGGTGCCGAGCTGATTTTGGTGCCGACGGCGAACATGATCCCCTTCGATTTTGTTGCCGATGTCACCGTCCGTGCACGGGCCTTCGAAAACCAATGTTATGTGGCTTACGCCAACTATTGCGGCAACGAAGGCGAGATCCAGTATTGCGGCCAGAGCAGCATCGCCGCGCCGGATGGCAGCCGCATCGCCCAGGCCGGCCTTGATGAAGCACTGATTGTCGGCGAACTGGATCGTCAGTTGATGGTTGACTCCCGCGAGGCCAATCGCTACTTCCTCGATCGCCGTCCCGAGCTTTATGGCGAGCTGAACAAGCGCTGATCCTCCGTTATCCGCTAGCATTAGCGCTTCTCTGTTCTGGAAGTGCTCATGCCTGCGCTGAATCACCCCCACCTTCGCACTGAAACCCTGGCCAACGGTCTGCGGGTGACGCTGCGTCATGTTCCCGATTTGAGGCGCAGTGCTGCTGCGTTGCGAGTCGCTGCTGGCAGCCATGATGTGCCGCTGGCATGGCCCGGGCTGGCGCACTTTCTCGAACACCTGCTGTTTCTCGGTACAGAGCGCTTTCCCGCTGGCCTTGGGCTGATGGCCTACGTCCAGGGTCATGGCGGTCAGCTGAATGCCAAGACCAGCGAACGCACCACGGACTACTTTTTCGAATTACCGCCTCAGGCGTTTAGCGGTGGACTGGAGCGTCTGTCGGACATGCTCTCTCATGCGCGTATGACTTCGGACGATCAATTGCGGGAACGGGAAGTGCTGCATGCAGAATTTGTCGCATGGTCCGGGGATACGGCCGCTCAGCAGCAATTTTCACTCTTCGCTGGCCTTGCAGCGGCGCACCCACTGCGAGGATTTCACGCCGGCAACCGTGACAGCCTGCCGGTGGAGCAACCGGAGTTTCAGCAATCCCTGAAGGATTTCTATCAGCGGTTTTACCAGACCGGGCAGATGACCTTGAGCCTGGCCGGGCCGCAGAGTCTGGATGAGTTGAAAGGGATGGCCCACGCATTCGCGGCCGTCATCACCGAGGGCAAAACAGTCCCGCAACAAACGCCTACTCCGCTGATGGAATCTTCGGACAATAATTATCAACAGGCTGGAGAGCGTCGGGTGGATCTGCTGTTCGCTTTTGAAGCGCTACCAGAGGTATCGCCTGAGGCGTTGGCGTTCCTGTGCCATTGGTTGAACGCTGCGAAACCCGGTGGCCTGCTCGCGCACTTGCGCGGGCGCGGTCTGGCTGACAGCCTGAAAGCTGCACCGCTGTATCAGTTTGCTGGACAAGCCTTGTTGCACATCGAATTCGACCTGCCCACTAATGCGCCGCAAACAGGGATCCGCGAGCAGCTACTGGATTGGTTTGGATTCTTTGCCTCGCAGCAACCCTGGACCGGGTTGCGCGAAGAATACGCCGCCCTGCTGCAACGCCAGCAGCACGTCAGCGGCGCCCTACAACTGGCCCGAATGGACTGCGAACAGCGTGAAACAGGGTTGTCCGAATCGGGCGTCGCAGCCCTCAAGGACATACTGAAACAAATCGGCGCTGTGGATAACTTCACCGGCCAATGGCAACTGCCGACACCCAATCCGTTTTTGCGTGCCGAGGCTCCGGCCTCGAATGCCGGACTGATCCGCGGCCAGACCAGCAAACACCGAGGCCTGCGGACCTTTGCTCAGGATCGTTCGCGTGGCCGTCGCGTACGTTCGCCCATGCAATTCAGTCAGGCTTTACCGGATGGCAGTGCTGAAGGCGCGGTTTACCTGCGCTGGCGTCTGGAGGCGGCGCCTCGAGGAAACCTTCAGGCGAATCTGGAAAGCCGCCTGCAGCCATTGCGTGAAGACGCTCGTCAGGCAGGTGTCGATTTTTCCTTCAGCGCATCAGGCAATGAATGGCTGCTGAAAATGACCGGGCTGCAGGAGCCGATGCCGGTAATCCTGGAACATGCACTGAAAGAGCTGACAAAGCCTGATGCCGGTCTCTCACAAGAAACACCCATGAGCGTTGCGCTGATGCCGATTCGACAGCTGCTCAAAGCGCTGCCCGATCATTGCCTTGTGCGCACCGCCGACTCGGACGACTTGACGCAACTTTGGTCGAGCGCGCGCTGGGATGGTTTGGCGACCGGTCTGTCCGCCCAGACACAAGCGGCGATGGGTCTTGCCTTGAGTCGTGTGCCCGGCACTGCGGACAATCAACTGACGCCGCCCTCCCCGATCAGCACGCAGCGTCTCTGGAACGCTGTCGATACCGGGTCCAGCGAACACGCGTTGCTGCTCTTCTGTCCGACCGCAACCCGGGACATCGCTGACGAAGCTGCCTGGCGCTTGCTGGCTCATCTCTGCCAGACGCCGTTTTACCAACGCCTGCGGGTCGAACTGCAGCTCGGTTATGCGGTGTTCAGCGCCCTGCGCCAGATCCATGGGCAGACCGGGCTACTGTTCGGCGTGCAATCGCCCAACGTCGCCCCTCTGGATCTTCTGGAACACATCGAACATTTCCTCAGCGATTTGGCCGGGATGATCAACAACATTGATGACGTGACCTTCATCGACCAGCGCCAGGCACTGGCCGATCAATTCGATCATGCGGCGCTACCCGATGCGCAGGCTGCCGAGCTGCTCTGGCAAAGCAAGCTGGCTGGCCGCTCGTCGGATTATCTGGAGCTTCTGCCTCAGACGATCCTGATGATCGATCGTGACAGGTTACTGGCCGCCGCACATCGACTGAATCAGGCAGAAGGCGGTTGGCGCTGTCTGGCCAGCGGACCGTGCCCAGGCTCACCTTGGCAAGCGGCAAAATGATCATTACCGGCGCTGCAATTAGCTTTCTCAAAGATTCGCGGCCAATCACCCTGTAATTTTGAGTAACATAGCCACCTAACTATCTGAACATCTCCGGCTGGAGGTGGACTATATGTATAGATCTCATCTGTCCCATCACCTGAAGGAGCGTTCCTATGTCCTGGTCCAAACCTGCTTACACCGACCTGCGTATCGGCTTTGAAGTCACCATGTATTTCGCAAGCCGTTAAGTTTGTCTTGTCGTTCAGCGCCTCGGTTTGCCGAGGCGTTTTTGTTTTCAGCGTTGAAATGATGGAGCACCCATGTTCGTCCAGATTCTAGGTTCCGCCGCTGGGGGCGGATTCCCCCAGTGGAACTGCAACTGCGTGAACTGCGCAGGTTTTCGCGACGGCAGCCTGAACGCCAAGGCGCGTACCCAGTCGTCCATCGCGATTTCCGATAACGGCGTGAACTGGGTGTTGTGCAACGCATCGCCGGACATCCGCGCCCAGCTCCAGAGCTACGCCCCGATGCAACCGGGCCGCGCCCTGCGCGATACCGGTATCGACGCGATCATTCTGATGGACAGCCAGATCGACCACACCACCGGCCTGCTCAGCCTGCGCGAAGGTTGCCCGCACAATGTCTGGTGCACCGACATGGTCCATGAAGACCTGAGCACCGGTTTCCCGCTGTTCACCATGTTGACCCACTGGAACGGCGGGCTGAACTGGAACCGCATCGAACTCGACCGCAGCTTCACCATCCCGGCCTGTCCGAGCCTGCGCTTCACCCCCTTGCCACTGCGTAGCGCCGCACCGCCCTACTCGCCGCACCGCTTCGACCCACACCCGGGTGACAACATCGGCCTGATCGTCGAAGACCTCAACACCGGTGGCAAACTGTTCTACGCACCGGGCCTGGGCAAGGTCGACGCACCGCTGCTGGAGATCATGGCCGGCAGCGATTGCCTGCTGGTAGACGGCACGATGTGGGATGACGACGAAATGCAGCGCCGCGGCGTCGGCACCCGCACCGGTCGGGAAATGGGCCACCTTGCGCAGAACGGCCCCGGCGGCATGCTGGAAGTGCTGGAACAACTGCCCAAACAGCGCAAAGTGCTTATCCACATCAACAACACCAACCCGATTCTCGATGAGGATTCACCTGAGCGTGCAGAACTGGCTCGGCGCGATGTTGAAGTGGCCTACGATGGCATGAGTATTGTGTTGTAGCGGATGGCCCAGGAGAACCGAAATGACTGACACAGCAATGTCCCCCGCCGAGTTCGAAGCAGCCCTGCGAGCCAAGGGCGCCTACTACCACATCCATCACCCGTATCACGTGGCGATGTATGAAGGCCGGGCAACGCGCGAACAGATCCAGGGCTGGGTCGCCAACCGTTTCTATTATCAGGTGAACATTCCACTCAAGGACGCCGCGATCCTCGCCAACTGCCCGGACCGCGAGATTCGTCGTGAGTGGATTCAGCGCTTGCTCGACCATGACGGAGCCCCCGGCGAAGACGGCGGCATTGAAGCCTGGCTACGTCTGGGCCAGGCCGTCGGCCTCGACCCGGATCAGCTGCGCTCGCAGGAATTGGTACTGCCCGGCGTGCGTTTTGCCGTGGACGCCTACGTCAACTTCGCCCGTCGGGCCAGTTGGCAGGAAGCCGCCAGCAGCTCACTGACCGAACTGTTCGCGCCGCAGATCCACCAATCGCGCCTGGACAGCTGGCCGCAGCATTACCCGTGGATCGATCCGGCCGGTTACGAGTATTTCCGCACCCGCTTGGGTCAGGCGCGCCGCGACGTGGAACACGGTTTGGCGATCACTTTGCAGCACTACACGACGCGGGTCGGCCAAGAGCGCATGCTGGAAATTCTCCAGTTCAAACTGGACATTCTTTGGAGCATGCTCGATGCCATGAGCATGGCCTACGAACTGAAACGCCCGCCCTATCACAGCGTGACCGAGCAACGGGTCTGGCATAAAGGAATCACCTTATGAGTTTTGATCGCAGCAAGACCCCGACCTGGCGTCAGGGCTACCGCTACCAGTACGAACCGGCGCAGAAAGGTCATGTGCTGCTCTACCCGGAAGGCATGATCAAACTCAATGAAAGCGCCGCGTTGATCGGCGGCTTGATCGATGGCGAGCGTGATGTCGCGGCGATCGTCGCCGAACTGAACGCGCAGTTCCCCGGCGTGCCAGAGCTCGGTGACGACATCGAGCAATTCATGGAGGTCGCGCGTGCTCAGCACTGGATCGAACTTGCCTGATTTCTCGTCAGACAAGTTACCGCCCAAACCGGAAATCGGCCTGCCTTTGTGGCTGCTGGCCGAGCTGACGTATCGCTGCCCGCTGCAATGCCCGTACTGCTCCAATCCGCTGGACTTTGCCGAGCAAGGTAAAGAACTGAGCACCGAACAGTGGATCAAGGTGTTCCGCGAGGCGCGGGAGATGGGCGCCGCCCAGTTGGGCTTTTCCGGCGGCGAACCGCTGGTGCGCCAGGACCTCGCCGAGCTGATCGCCGAGGCGCGCAAGCTGGGTTTCTACACCAACCTGATCACCTCGGGCATCGGCCTGACCGAGCAGAAAATCAGCGACTTCAAGAAGGCCGGCCTGGACCACATTCAGATCAGTTTTCAGGCCAGCGACGAGCAAGTGAACAACTTGCTGGCCGGCTCGAAAAAGGCCTTCGCCCAGAAGCTGGAAATGGCTCGCGCGGTGAAAGCCCACGGCTATCCGATGGTGCTGAATTTCGTGACCCATCGGCACAACATCGACAAGATCGACCGGATCATCGAGCTGTGCATCGCCCTTGAGGCGGACTTCGTGGAACTCGCCACTTGCCAATTTTACGGTTGGGCGCAGCTCAATCGGGTCGGTCTGTTACCGACCAAGGAACAACTGGTCCTTGCCGAACGCATCACCAACGAATACCGCGCAAAACTTGCAGCCGAAGGGCACCCGTGCAAACTGATTTTCGTCACCCCGGACTATTACGAAGAGCGCCCGAAAGCCTGCATGAACGGCTGGGGCAGTATCTTTCTTACCGTCACACCGGACGGAACCGCCCTGCCGTGTCACGGTGCCCGACAGATGCCGGTGCAGTTTCCCAACGTGCGCGACCACAGCATGCAGCACATCTGGTACGACTCGTTCGGCTTCAACCGCTTCCGCGGTTACGACTGGATGCCCGAGCCGTGCCGTTCCTGCGACGAGAAAGAAAAAGACTTTGGCGGCTGTCGCTGCCAGGCATTCATGCTCACGGGGGATGCGAGCAATGCTGACCCGGTGTGCAGCAAGTCGGAACATCACGGCGTGATCCTCAAGGCTCGCGAAGAAGCCGAACACGCGACCCAGTCCATCGAACAACTGGCCTTTCGCAATGAACGAAATTCACGACTCATCGCTAAAAGCTGAACCCTTCAGCGCTGCCAGGGCTGTCGCGGCCGGCATCGACTTCGCCGAGTTGCAGGTCGGCCGGCACGGCTTGTTCTGGAACGAGTACCGACCCGAGGACGCCGCTTGCCGGATCTGGCACTGGCGTGACGGCCAGGCGCATTGCCTGACGCCAGCGGGCTTCAGTGCGCGCAGTCGGGTGTACGAATATGGCGGCGGCGCATTCTGTCTGACCGATGACGGGATCGTGTTCGTCAACGAGGCGGACCAACAGCTTTATCGGCAGTCGCTGGCAGGCGAGACGCCCGAGTTGCTGAGCTCAGGCGTATGCCGATACGGCGATTTGCAGTTCGCTGATGGGCAGGTATTGGCGGTTGAAGAAAACCGCGATCGGCATCGTCTGGTGGCTATCGATGTGGCTGACGGCGTACGTTATCTGCTGGCCGAAGGCGCCGACTTCTATGCCGCGCCGACGTTGAGTCCCGATGCGCAACGACTGGCGTGGATCGAGTGGAGTCGTCCGGATCAACCCTGGACCGCGACTCGCCTGATGGTTGCCGAACGCCAGAACGATGGCAGCTTTGCTTCGCCGCGTTGCGTGGCTGGCGAAAACGCTGAGGAGTCGCTGCAACAACCGAGGTTCGATGCAAGCGGCCGACTGTTTTGCCTGACTGATCGCGGCGGCTACTGGCAGCCTTGGGCGGAATCGGCAGACGGTCTGAACCCACTGCCGAGTGCCGCTGCCGATCATGGTCCAGCGCCATGGCAGCTGGGTGGCAGCACCTGGTTGCCGCTGAGCGCAGGCAGCTATCTGGCAAGCTGGACCGAAGACGGGTTTGGCAGATTGGGTCTTTGCGGTGACTCCCCTGAAGATTTCACCGGCGATTACAGCCGGTTCCGCCATCTCGCACTGGATGAGCGGTTCATTTACTGCATCGCCGCTTCGCCAGTCAGTTCGTCGGCAGTCATTGCCATCGACCGCCAAACCCGGCGGGTCAACACATTGGCTGGCGGAGTTGCACCGTTGCCCGCCGAACAGATCAGCGTCCCGCAAACCCTGCGCTACCCGAGCAGTTCGGGCGAGGCGCACGGCTTTTTCTATCCAGCGATGACCGGTGAAGCAAAACCGCCGCTGGTGGTGTTTATCCACGGTGGCCCGACCTCGGCCTGCTACCCCATGCTCGATCCACGCATCCAGTATTGGGCGCAACGCGGCTTCGCCGTGGCCGACCTCAACTACCGCGGCAGCAGTGGCTATGGCCGGGCTTATCGACAAGCGCTGCACTTGAGCTGGGGCGAAGTGGATGTGGAGGATGCCTGCGCAGTGGTCGCTCATCTTGCCGGACGCGGACTGATCGACGGCAACAAGGCGTTTATTCGCGGTGGCAGTGCTGGCGGCTACACCACACTGTGCGCGCTGGCCTTTCACACAGTCTTCCGCGCCGGCGCCAGCTTGTATGGCGTGAGTGATCCGGTGGCACTGGGCCGGACAACCCACAAGTTCGAAGGCGATTATCTGGATTGGCTGATCGGCGACCCGGCGCAGGATGCCGAACGCTACGCGGCACGAACACCGCTGCTGCATGCGGGCAACATCAGTGTGCCGGTGATTTTCTTTCAGGGTGAACTGGACGCTGTGGTGGTGCCGCAACAGACCCGCGACATGGTCACGGCGTTACAGGACAACGGCATTCTGGTTGAAGCGCATTACTACGCTGACGAACGCCATGGCTTTCGCAAGGCAGGGAATCAGGCCCATGCGCTGGAGCAGGAGTGGTTGTTTTATCGAAGGGTGATGGCGCTGGCGGACTGAGATCACAGCGCTCCATTCGCGGGCAAGCCTTGCCCGCGAATGGAATCTATCTGACGCCGCGAAACTCAGCGCTTGGCGATGATGTAAACCGCATGCACGATCCCGGGGATGTAACCGCACAACGTCAGCAGAATATTCAGCCAGAACGCGCCGGCGAAACCGACTTGCAGAAACACACCCAGTGGCGGCAATAGAATGGCGATGATGATGCGAATAAAGTCCATCGGGTAGCTCCTGATTTAAAGTTGGCTCGTGTGAGCCTACAGCTAATCGACCTGTACCGTTCGTCAGGGTTCAGTGCAGTTCTTCAGGCCAGTATCTCAAGACCGTGTTTCTGAACGATGCTCAGCAACTTCAGCGCCATGCCACTGGGGTGCTTGTCTCCCGCTTCCCATTGCTTAATCGTCGAGGCGCTGGTGTTCAGATAACGCGCGAACACCGGTTGGCTGACATTGTTGCGCTCGCGTAGCGCTTTGATCTGCTCAGCGGGGATCGCGTCTGGAACCGTTGCAAGGCACGAATCATCGAATTCACGCATGGTTGCCTTGCTGATTGCACCGATGGCAAACAAGGCACTGGCCGATTCGTGTATCGATTCAAATACTTCACTTTTGAATTTTTTACTCATGGGATATCTCCACAAACTCCTTAGCGTCCAGCAAGTGCTGGACTTGCATCTCGGTCAATGCGCCATAGACCTTGGCTAAACCGCGCAATTCTGTAAGCTCCGCAAAATTGATATTGCTCCGATCCTTCTTTGCAAACAGCTACTGATAAATCCAGTAATGCCCACCCCTTGCCAGAACAATCGATCGATGGCGATTGGCATTCAAGCGCTTCTTCCAGACCCCACCGCCGAGATTGTCCGCCTGGCCATTGAGCATTTCGGTGAATGCCTCCCGAAGCTCATCATCACCGACCCAGGCCTTTCCGGCCTGCATCGCAAAACGCTTTGTCTTGAATAACCTTGGTGGCATCGGCATCCCTTCCAGAAACATACCACTCAGTGGTATAGAACTCAAAGCCAGTTCCACAACAATGTTGTTTCACCGGCACCGGCATTCCTTGCCGGTCCTTTTAAAAAACCATTGATCCCGCTACCGCTCAAGCACTGAAATGCGTTTGGCAAAACGCAGAGACAAAAAAACGCCCCACGCCAAAAGAATCAGGCATGACGATGCGTTGTACCGCGAGACGGTTCGGGAATTCGTGTAGGGCGGGTCTGATCAGACGGGAATCCCTTTGCGACACTGCCGAGCCGAGGGTGCCGCTGAAAGTCGGATTGGTGTGTCGGGATGTGCAGCGACAACAAGCCTCGCTGGCCTTATGGCGTACGCTGCTGGAAGAAGTGATGAATGGCTCAGAGGGCGTTTGAACAGCCCGGCAACGCTAGATGAAATGAGCTGAGCACTTTCTGCAGGTAAAAGAAAACCCCGCCGAAGCGGGGCTTTGCAGACTGTTTCCCTGACATCCATTTCACTCCACCGTCCTGGCAGAATCCTACGTGTCCGTGTTGTTGCTTTGCGCTTCCTGCGCGACGTCCATGTGAAGTAGATTAGCTGTGGATCCAATCTGCATCTATGGGAGAAGAGCAGCACGTCATGTAAGAGAATGCTTACATGACGTTACATTGTCAGAACTGTCCTGCGTCCAGCAGGAACAACGACTCGCTCCCAGCCTTCACGGACGCGCTCAATGAGTGAATACGCGGCAGCAGACGTGCGAAATAGAACCGCGCGGTGCCCAACTTGCTCGCGTAGAAATCGTCCTGCGCTTCTTTTCCAAAAGCGGCCTTGGCCATGAGTGCCCACATGTAGGCGTAGGCCACATAACCGAAGGCTTGCAGGTACTCGACCGACGCCGCACCGATTTCATTTGGGTTGTTTTTCGCACGGTCCAGCAACCAGGCGGTCAGTTCGTCGAGCGTGGTCACCGCATCGTTCAGCGGTTTGGTGAACTCGGCCAGGTCTGCGCTGGCGGTTGCGGTGAAATGACGGATCTCGTCAGCGAACAGGTTGTAGAACGCCCCGCCAGTGCCGACGATCTTGCGCCCGACCAGATCCAGCGCCTGAATGCCGTTGGTGCCTTCGTAGATCTGGGTGATACGCACGTCACGAACCAGTTGCTCCTGGCCCCACTCGCGGATGTAACCGTGGCCGCCGAACACCTGCTGGCCGTGGATCGTGGTTTCCAGACCCAGGTCAGTCAGGAACGCCTTGGCCACCGGGGTCAGCAGCGCCACCAGGTCTTCTGCGCGCTTGCGGGTCGTGGCGTCTTCGCTGAACTTGGCGGTGTCCAGTTGCATGGCCACGTACGTCGAGAAGGCACGACCGCCTTCGTTCGAGGCTTTCATGGTCAGCAGCATGCGACGCACGTCCGGGTGGACGATGATCGGGTCTGCCACTTTATCCTTGTTTTGCGCGCCGGTAGGCGAACGGCTTTGCAGACGATCGCGGGCGTATTCGACGGCGCTCTGATAAGAACGCTCGCCACATGCCAGACCCTGGATACCAACCCCAAGACGCTCGTAGTTCATCATGGTGAACATCGCCGCCAAGCCTTTGTTTGGCTCACCGACCAGGTAACCGACCGCTTCGTCGAAGTTCATCACGCAGGTTGCGGACGCCTGGATGCCCATCTTGTGCTCGATCGAACCGCAGTTAGCCGGGTTACGCGCGCCCAGGCTGCCATCGGCATTGACCATGAACTTCGGCACCAGGAACAGCGAGATGCCTTTAGGCCCCGCCGGTGCATCTGGCAGTTTGGCCAGCACCAAATGGATGATGTTTTCGGTCAGATCGTGTTCACCACCGGTGATGAAGATCTTGGTGCCACTGACTTTGTAGGAGCCGTCGGCCTGAGGCTCGGCCTTGGTGCGGATGATCCCCAGGTCCGTCCCGGCGTGTGGCTCGGTCAGGCACATGGAGCCGGCCCAGACGCCGGCGTACATGTTCGGCAGGTACGCGGCTTTCAGCGCTTCGCTGGCGTGGGCGTTGATCGACAGGCAGGCGCCCGCGGTCAGCATCGGATACAGACCAAAAGACAGGCTGGCGGAGTTGACCATTTCTTCGACCTGAGCCGAAACAGCCTTGGGCATGCCCATGCCGCCGTAGGCCGGATCGCCACCGACACCGACCCAACCGCCTTCAGCGTAAGTCTGGTAAGCCTGTGGGAAACCTGCCGGCGTGGTGACGGCACCGTCCGCCCAGTGACAACCTTCTTCATCAGCCGCACGGCTCAGGGGCGCGATGCTTTTGCTGGTGACCTTGCCGGCTTCTTCAAGAATGGCTTCAACCGTTTCAGCATCGACAGTCTCGGCGAGCGCAGGCAGTTCGGCCCAGAGTTTGGCGACCTCGAAAACTTCATTGAGGACGAAGCGCATATCGCGCAGGGGCGCTTTGTAGTCAGCCATGGCAAACCTCGCAGGATCTAAACAGGTGATTCGTAGGAGTGGTACTTTCGTTGGGTTCGAGTGTAACCCAACAACTTTTACGACACATAGGGTCAGCACATGACCGTTTTGTTATTTTTAGTCACTGGAAATCCGACCATTAAAGAAGCCCGCAGCTAGGCGGGCTCTTTTCCGACGATTTGAAAAACTATAGCGCGAACAACTCCGCAGGCAACTTCATCAGGCAATCGCTGCCTGCCTCGATGGCCGCGCGATGAGCCGCCGTGCGTGGCAGCAAACGCTTGAAATAAAACTCGCTGGTCGCCAGTTTTGCCTGGCAGAAATCGGCATCGCCACTGCCCGAATCAAGCTGTGCCTGAGCGACCAGCGCCATGCGCAGCCACAGATAGCCGAGGATGATGTAACCGCTGTACATCAGGTAATCCACCGAAGCCGCGCCGACTTCATCCGGATTTTTCATCGCGGCCATGCCGACCTGGGTGGTCACCTCTCCCCACTGCCGATTCAGGTCGTTGAGCTGCGCCACATAGCTGGCGAGTTGCGGATGCCCGGCGTTTTCCGCACAGAACGTGTGGACGATTTTGGTGAAGCCGCGCAGCAATTTCCCTTGGCTGCCAAGGACTTTTCTTCCCAGCAAGTCCAGCGCCTGAATACCATTGGTGCCTTCATAGATGGGTGCGATCCTACAGTCACGCACCAACTGCTCCATGCCCCACTCGCGGATGAATCCGTGACCACCAAACACCTGCATGCCGTGGTTGGTCACTTCCAGTCCGGTATCGGTCATGAAGGCTTTGCAGATCGGCGTGAGGAACGCCAGCAGGTCTTCGGCCTCCTGACGCGCCGTTGCATCCGGGCTCAGATGCGCCATGTCCAGCAACTGCGCGGTGAAATACGTCAGCGCACGGTTGCCTTCGTTAAAGGCCTTCATGGTCAGCAACATCCTGCGCACGTCAGGATGAACAATGATCGGATCGGCGGCTTTTTCCGGCGCTTTCGGGCCGGTCAGCGAGCGCATCTGAAGGCGGTCGTT
Source organism: Pseudomonas sp. MDT1-17 (assembly GCF_054898105.1). Taxonomy (NCBI): domain Bacteria; kingdom Pseudomonadati; phylum Pseudomonadota; class Gammaproteobacteria; order Pseudomonadales; family Pseudomonadaceae; genus Pseudomonas; species Pseudomonas sp. MDT1-17. The sequence goes on from NZ_JBUBVM010000001.1 coordinate 5,897,062, forward strand.
GGCGTACTTGATCGCACCCTGAAAGCTCGCCTCCCCCAGACACAAACCCTGCATGCCGGTGCCCAGACGTGCATGGTTCATCATGGTGAACATGCAGTTCAGGCCCTTGTTCGGCTCACCGATCAAGAAGCCCTTGGCACCATCAAAGTTCAGCACGCAGGTGGCCGAGGCCTTGATGCCCATTTTGTGTTCGATCGAGCCGCAGGAAACGCCGTTGCGCTCGCCAGCGTCACCCTCGTCATTGGGTAGGAATTTAGGAACGATAAACAGCGAAATGCCCTTGGTGCCGGCCGGAGCGTCCGGCAGTTTCGCCAGCACCAGGTGAATGATGTTGTCGCTCATGTCGTGCTCGCCGGCGGAAATGAAAATCTTGCTGCCGGAGATCGCGTAACTGCCATCGGCCTCAGGCACCGCGCGGGTTTTGATGATGCCCAGGTCGGTGCCGCAATGGGCTTCGGTCAGGCACATGGTGCCGGTCCATTGGCCGGCGGTGAGTTTGCTCAGGTACGTCTGTTTTTGCTCCTCAGTGCCGTGGGCGTGGATGGCCGACATCGCGCCGTGGGTCAGGCCTGGGTACATGCCCCAGGAGGTGTTGCTGGAACCGACCATTTCACTGATGACCAGCCCCAGTGAACTCGGCAAACCCTGGCCACCGTAAGCCGGATCAGACGCCAGGCCATGCCAGCCGCCTTCAACGTATTGTGCGAACGCCTGCTTGAAGCCTGTAGGCGTCGTGACCACGCCATTGTCGAAATGGCAGCCTTCTTCGTCACCGCTGCGGTTCAGCGGTGCGAGAACGTTCTCACAGAATTTGGCACCTTCTTCGAGGATCGCATTGACCATGTCCGGGCTGGCATCGGTGGCGCCCAGCGCGGCGTAGTTGCTGTGAAAATCGAAGACGTGGTCGATCAAAAAGCGCATGTCGCGCAGGGGGGCTTTGTACTCAGGCATGGTCATTTCTCCGGCAGCAGATTCCCCAAACCTACTGCCGCGCCCCCGCCCTCACAATCACAGTCCAGACGCTGAATGCGTCATCATCACTCAATCACTAGCGGCGTCCATGCGCACCGCGCCGCGACGGTTCTGACCGAACGCCACCACGCAGTTTCGCCCCGCACCCTTGGCGCTGTAGAGCGCCTCGTCAGCGGACTTGAGCACTTTTTCGGGAGTACGCTGCTCCAGTCGTTCGGCGACACCAATACTGACGGTGACCGACACACTTGAGGCGCCCGAACCTGCCCGGCGCTGGCGACCTTGCTGGTCGTCCTGGGGGCGGCTGTCCTGATTGCGCAGCTGAATGTTGTAGGTGGCGATGGACTCGCGGATGACTTCCAGGTGCGGCATGCACTCTTCAAGGGTCTTGCCCGCGAACACCAGGGCGAATTCCTCACCGCCGTAGCGATATGCCCTACCGCCACCACCTATTTTCGACAGTTTGCTGGCGACCAGTCGCAGCACCTGGTCGCCGACATCGTGGCCATGGGTGTCATTGAATTTCTTGAAGTGATCGACGTCGCTCATCGCCAGCACGTAATTGCGGCCGAGCCGCTGCATACGTTCGTTCAGCGCACGACGTCCCGGCAAACCAGTGAGTTCGTCGCGGAACGCCATCTGATATGCCTCGTGCGCCACGGCGGCCGCGATCATCAACATGACCTGGCTGCACATGATGTTCAGGGTAAACGGCAGGATGAAGGTTTTCGGCAACATCCAGAACAAGCCGAGCAAACCGACCAACTGCGCCGCATGCAGCGGTCGCGGGTTGCGCCAGTACTGCCAGGCGAGCAGCACGAAAGAGGCGATGAACACCGGATACGACAGCTGGATCAGGCTCATCCACGCACCATGCAGTGCCGGCCAGCGAATTTCCGAGAGCCACATCAACAGCGCTTGTGGATAACTTTGTTTGAGACCCAGCGCGACGCTACCGAACGCCAGCAACACAGCGAACCGCGCCACCATGTCTTGAAACAAATGAGTGCGTTCCTGCCACGCGGCGAAGATGCCGAACAGCAGCGGCAACAGCAGGCAACACAAATGGAACACCACGGCTGCGTCTTCGCGGACCTTGCCGTTATCGCGGTAAAAGTCGGTCTGGGTATCAAGCAAAAAGTAGGCGATGTACACCGTGACCATGAGGAACAGCTCGCGCTGTCGCCGATAAACCGCACAATACGACCCGCCAAGCAGCAGGACCAAGGTCGGCAGGACGTTGAACAATGACGTGAAGAATACGTTGAGATCTTTGACGTAGGCCGCGGCAAGCCCCGCCAGTAACAGGACCAGCGACGGCAGGAAATGGTTGATATGAACAGCAGAAGAACGCGGCAAGGGGTTGAGCTCCGACCCGGGCAAATCAAAGATGGCATTGTGCCTTCGCTTGGCGCAGTTAAGCACACGCAATGTGATCTGCATCACACCGCACCCTCTATAACGGCAGGAATTCGGTTTTTCTGAGCGATTTACCAGGTATTTCAGCAAAAAAAGTGGCTGATAGCCATTAGCTTGGCGCTTGGCAACACCACGCATCATGCAACATGCGCGCCATTTACAACTGTCATTTCTGACAGTATCGGTCGGTGTTTTAACGGCGTTTAATTCCCTGTACCACTCACCGGAGCCCGACCACCGCTTTCGGGATAGGAGAGTGTCGTCCGAACCTGACAGGAGTGACACGTATGGAAGACCTAATTATCGAGGCAGTCAGCACCACTTCACTTGCTCTGATTCGTGATGCGATACCCAGGCTGCTACCGCTGAGCGTGGCGGAAGCCATACCCAATTCTGGTAACTTGATTCCCCTGACGGCTGCGGCGCGTGACCTGCGTATTGGCATCCCGGCATTACCACAGCCCGGTCCCGCTGGGTCGCGCCCCATTATCCGGATATACGCAGAGTTACCGTCTCCAGGTGAGTATGAAATCCTTGCCCACCATCAGATGGCGGCGTATCCAGCCGGGGATTTCGAGGTGCTTGTACCGCGCCGTAAGGTAGGCAGTGAAGGCGAGTATCGGCTCACGTACGTTCTGGATGACGGCGACAACCTACTGAGCGCCACCGCCAGCACCCGGTTGCTGATTCAGAAGACTTCACCTTTTGGCTACCTGTCCATCACACCACCGCGCCCACTGCTGCCGGCGAATCTGGCGACGCCACTGATTACCGATGAATACCTGGCCAACAATGACCCTGTCTTGTTTCGGATTCCTGAGCATGCAGAGATCAACAACCAGACAGCGTTGCGCGGCGTGTTCTACTACGGACACACCGACGTCCACATGCAGGTGCCGTATACCCCACCGATTACCCTGCCTGACTTGCCGGCTGATCGCCTTATTCCCGTGTCGGCGGCCACTATTCGTAACCGTGGCAACGGCACGCAGCAACTGACCTACCGCCTCATTGACCGGGCGGGTAACCGTGCGCGGGACTCGCAGATACTTGAGGTCAAGGTAGCCGTGCGAATCACCCCTACGAACATCGCCATACCCCGGGTGCCTCTGGCGATTGCGCCCGACAACACAGTGACTCTGGGGGATATCAACCAAAGTGAGCTGGCCGGGATGGAGGTGTGGCTGGACAGTGTTGACGGTTTGCAGATTGGCGACTCCATCACGGTGCTCGTCGGTACGCTGGCGGCAGTGGTTGTTGTGTATGCCGGGCAGTCGTTACCGATGCGGTTGTTGGTCCCTGCGGCACGCGTGCAAGCCGCTGTTCCGGGAGCCACCGTCAATGATACGCCGGCCTCCGTCAGGTTCAGGATCACCAGTGGCGGGGTAAACTTCGACGGGCTGGTCGCCAGGAATCTGATCTTCAATCTGTCGACCTTCATGCAGTTGCTGCCGCCAGAAGTGAGAAACCTGAACAACGGCAATCTCACCTGCAACTCCCCACAACCCGGCAACCTGCCCTATTCCAACCGTTTCATTGAGGTGTATATCCCTCCCTCGGTGCTCTTGCGGGCCAATGCGACCGTTACTGTGAACTGTGCACTCAGTCGACAGGACGATGGCTCGACGCTGATCAATCCGCCAGTCACCGTCTCAGCCTTGCTGTCAGCCGACGCTGCGACGCTGGGTCAGACCTTGAACGTGCCGTATCCATTGACCATGGGCCTGATCGGCAGAGGGGTAATGTACGTCTTCTATACGACGCTCAATGCGGCCGGGCAAACGATTCGGTCAGCCCCGGTGGCCGTACCGGTCAGGGGTGTTTTACCGGGGAACTTCTATTGCGACGGCACGCCTTTTATCCCGACGCCTTGATGGATGCTGCAGCGTTGCGCGTCTGGCGCCCATAAAAAAACCGCCGCTCCCAAAAGAAGCGGCGGTTTATTGAAGAGTGGCGTGAGGCTTAGTAGCCCAGCGCGAAGTTCTCTTCTTTCATGTCCATCAGGTTGTTGGCGCCCGACAGCATGGTGACAACATGAGTGCGAGTACGCGGCAGGATGCGCTGGAAGTAGAAGCGCGCAGTCTGCAGCTTGGCGGTGTAGAACGCCTCTTCGGTGGTACCGGCAGCCAGTTTCTCGGCAGCCAGACGCGCCATGTCAGCCCAGAAATAGGCCAGACAGGCATAACCGGAGTACATCAGGTAGTCCACCGACGCCGCGCCGACTTCTTCGCGGTCTTTCATGGCAGCCATACCAACCTTCATGGTCAGCTCGCCCCACTCTTTGTTCAGCGCAGCCAATGGCTCGACGAACTCTTTGACCGCTTCGTTGCCTTCGTTGGTCTGGCAGAACTTGTGGACGATCTTGGTGAAACCTTTCAGAGCCTCACCTTGAGTCATCAGCACTTTACGGCCCAGCAGGTCGAGTGCCTGGATACCGGTGGTGCCTTCGTACAGCATCGAAATGCGGCTGTCGCGAACGTTCTGCTCCATGCCCCACTCGGCGATGAAGCCGTGGCCGCCATAGATTTGTACGCCGTGGTTGGCGGACTCGAAGCCGACTTCAGTCATGAAGGCTTTGGCGATTGGCGTCATGAACGCCAGCAACGCGTCGGCTTTCTTCTTCTCTTCTTCGTCTACGCCGTATTTAACGATGTCGACTTGCTTGGCGGTGAAGTAAACCATCGCACGGTTGCCTTCGGCGAAGGCCTTCATGGTCAACAGCATACGACGTACATCAGGGTGAACGATGATCGGGTCAGCGGCTTTTTCTGGCGCTTTGGGGCCGGTCAGCGAGCGCATTTGCAGGCGATCGCGAGCGTATTTCAGGCCGCCCTGGAAGCCGATCTCGGCATGAGCCAGACCTTGCAGCGCAGTACCCAGGCGTGCGGTGTTCATGAAGGTGAACATGCAGTTCAGGCCTTTGTTCGCCGGGCCGATGAGGAAACCGGTGGCCGCGTCGAAGTTCATCACGCACGTGGCGTTACCGTGGATGCCCATTTTGTGTTCCAGGGAACCACAGGTCACGGCGTTGCGTGCGCCGATCGAACCGTCTGCGTTCGGCATGAACTTCGGAACGATGAACAGCGAAATGCCTTTGGTGCCAGCCGGTGCATCCGGCAGGCGTGCCAGCACGATGTGGACGATGTTGTCGGCCATGTCGTGTTCGCCGGCAGAGATGAAGATCTTGGTGCCGGACACTTTGTAGGAACCGTCGGCCTGAGGTTCGGCCTTGGTGCGCAACATGCCCAGGTCGGTGCCGCAGTGCGGTTCGGTCAGGCACATGGTGCCGGTCCACTCGCCGGAAACCAGTTTGGTCAGGTAAGCCTCTTGCTGCTCAGGCGTGCCGTGCTCGGAAATGGTGTTCATCGCGCCATGTGACAGGCCTGGGTACATGCCCCACGACCAGTTGGCTTCGCCAACCATTTCGCTGACCGCCAGACCCAGAGACTCCGGCAGGCCCTGGCCACCGTGCTCTACGTCGTGGGCCAGGCTCGGCCAGCCGCCTTCGACGAATTGTTTGTAGGCTTCTTTGAAGCCAGTCGGGGTTTTAACGCCGGACTCGCTCCAGGTGCAGCCTTCGGTGTCACCCACGCGGTTCAGCGGAGCCAGCACCTGCTCACAAAACTTGGCGCCTTCTTCGAGAATGGCGTCAACCATGTCTGGAGTTGCGTCTGCACAAGCCGGAAGGCTCTGATAGTGCGCTTCGTAGCCGAGCAGTTCGTCACGAACGAAGCGAATATCACGCAAGGGGGCCTTGTAGTCAGGCATAGCGATAAACCTCTGCTGATGTAACCGGGAATGAACGACCGCATTTATTTGTTCTGGCGGTCAAACAGTTGTTTGAAACATACGTTTACGCCTAAATCTTGTCAAGCGCCGATCTTTTGCCATTCGTCATCACGCCATGGAAATACCGGGCACAACGCAGGGCAACACCGTTGACTGAGCAACACGCGGTGCAGGAAAGATTAGTTGAGCGAGAAAGACTTACGCAGAAAAACGCCGCGAAAAGTCGCGGCGTCGAAGAAGCGGATTGAGCGAGGGATCAGGCGAAGGTATCAATCAGCGTGCCGAGCACTTCGTCGGATGCCTTGGCGACTTTGGCACCCAGCTCAACCTGAAATTTGCCTTGGGACATCTCGACCATGTTAGTGGCCAGGTCCGATTGCTGACTGCGATCAACCGAACGCAGACGATCAACCTGAGCCTCGGAAGACTGGCTGGTCACCGAACGCTCGATCGTCGTGTTGGCGATCTGGCCAGAGGCTTGATCGACACGGTTCTGCCCTGTCTGAATAGTGCTCAGACCGGCATAAAAAGCGGTGTTTCCTGAGATTTCCATGGGAGAACTCGTCCTTGCAAAGGATCAATAGCGGCCATTGAACCAGACCCACCGGCAAAAGGCCCGACAAAAACACTAATGGCACAGTGCCTTGTCATAGCGAAAGTCTAGTCCAGCAAATCCAGTTGAAGATGCTCGGCCACCGCCTCAGCGGTTACCAACTTGAGTTTCGGCACCCGACCCAGGCACGGTGCCGGGATCCGCTCAGCGAGTGTCGCAAGGTTTTCCTCCAGACGCGCAGTCTTCGCATCAATGATATTGGCCACCCACCCCGCCAACTGCAAACCGTCCTGAGCAATGGCCTCGGCCGTCAGCAGCGCATGGTTGATGCAACCCAGGCGCACCCCCACCACCAGAATCACCGGCAGATCCAGGGCCATCGCCAGGTCCGACAGATTGTCCTGATCCGCCAAAGGCACCCGCCAGCCTCCAGCACCTTCGATCAGGGTGAAATCCGCCTGCATATCGAGGATCTCGCGCATGGGCGCCAACAACGATTGCACCGTCAATGTCACACCGGCCTCCCGTGCCGCCAGATGCGGAGCGATGGCGGGTTCGAACGCTACAGGGTTGACCTGGGCATACGTCAAAGGCACCGAGCACTCCGCCAGCAACGCCAATGCATCGGCGTTGCGCAAGCCCTTGGGCGTCACATCGCAACCGGAGGCGACCGGTTTGCCCGCCGCCGTACTCAATCCCGCCAACCGCGCGGCATGCAGCAAGCCTGCGGCAACCGTGGTCTTGCCAACATCGGTGTCCGTACCGGTGATGAAATACGCTGCGCTCATTAGGGTTTCTCCAAAACGGCGTACACCACTTGATAAGTCGCCGGCAGACCTTCGGCCTGACGAAATTGTTCATAGGCCTCGATCAAGCCGAGGATCCGCGCCCTGCCGGTCAAACCACCCGGCCGACCGGGGTTCAGGTTGTGCGCACCCAGTGCCTTGAGTTCATGGGTCAGGCTGCGCACATCCGGGTAATGCAGCACATGCGGACGGTTCTCCAGACTCACGACCGTCAAGCCGCTGTCTGCGCACAGCTGTTGATACACCCCGAACTCACGGAAGCGATTAACGTGCACCATGCCATCCACTTGGCGCCAGCTATCACGCAGTTCGTACAACGTGCCCACACACAGACTAGCAAACGCGAAAATTCCGCCCGGTTTCAGTACCCGATGCGCCTCACTGAGCACCGAGGCGAAGTCCGAACACCACTGCACCGCCAGGCTGGAGAAGATCAAATCGCAGGTCGCATCCTGCAACGGCAACCGCTCGGCATCGCCTGCGATGAAATGCGTTGCACCCCCCAATGGCCGGGCGTGATTGAGCATGCCTTCGGCGATGTCGAGCGCGACCCCGTTTCCCGAAGGGAATTTCTGTGCCATTGCTCGGCTGAAATGTCCGGTGCCACAGCCCAGATCCAACCAGCGAACCGGGGGAAACCCCTCCGGCAACCGGCTCAACAATTGGCTGCCAACATCACGCTGCAATTCGGCCACGCTGTCATAGCTCGCCGCCGCGCGGGAAAAGGATGCCGCCACCTGGCGTTTGTCGGGCAAGCCGCCGGGCAGGTTGGGAAGGGATAAATCAGTCATCACCGAACTCATGCAAAAAGGCTTGGATCGCGCCCGCCACACCGTGGGGGTCTTCCAGAAGAAACGCGTGACTGGCCTGCTCAATCAGACCGATTTCGACATCCGGCAGCAACGCCAAAAGCTCCCCGACAGCTTCTGCCGGGACTAGCCCGTCGAGGCCGGCGAACAAATGCAGTTGCGGCCCTTGAAAGTCCAGTAAGGCCTGACGCGTGCCCAACCCACCCAACAGTTCCAAGCCACTGAGCAGCACAGGTGCCTTAGTTTTGGGGGCTGCCGCTAATAAAAGCCGAGCAAGCGACCGCGGGTCAGTAGATCCTTGGGAGCAAAGCAGGCTGAAGCGTTTCAAGGTCGCGCCTGGGTCAAGACGACAGGCGTTAAGGAACGCAGAGAAATCCTCTTCGTGCATGGCATTGGTCCAGCCAGCCCAAGCCACGAAGCTTGGATTGCTCGCCAGCGTCAGCAAGCCGCAGCAACGATCGCCGCGCCGGGCCGCCAACTCGGAAGCGAGCATGCCGCCGAGCGACCAGCCGCCGAGCCAGACATCCTGAGGCACCGTCGAATCCAACTCATCGAGCCACTCCTCAAGATCGCTTGATTCCAGTTCCGGCAATGGTTCGATCTCGACCTGCAGGTGTTCATCCAGCCCCTGTAACGCGGCGGCCAAAGGTTCCAGCGGCGAAATGCCGAGGCCCCAGCCGGGCAGCAGAATCAAACGATTACGCATGGCTTGGCTCCGGTCCCAGTTGTTGAAAACAATCGGCCAGTCCATTTAACAATAGCTGCACCTGCGCCTCGCTGTGCGCGGCGGTCAGGGTCACACGCAGTCGGGCGCTGCCGGCAGGCACGGTCGGTGGACGAATCGCCGTCACCATCAGACCGCGTTCGCGCAGCATCTGTGACAAGCGAACCGCACGCCCGGCATCGCCGATCATGATCGGCTGGATCGGCGTGAAGCTGTCCATCAACTCCAGGCCGATCTGCTCGGCACCGTGGCGGAATTGGCGGATCAGCGTTTTCAGATGTTCACGTCGCCAGTGTTCGCTACGCAGCAGCTCAAGGCTTTTCAGCGTTGCGCAGGCCAGCGCTGGCGGCTGGCTCGTGGTGTAGATGTAGGGACGGGCGAACTGGATCAGGCTCTCGATCAGCTCTTCGCTGCCGGCGACAAAAGCCCCGGCCGTACCGAACGCCTTGCCGAGGGTGCCGACCAGTACCGGCACGTCCTCCTGACTCAGGCCGAAATGCTCGACGATCCCGCCGCCATTGGCACCCAGCGGACCAAACCCGTGAGCGTCATCGACCATCAACCATGCACCGTTGGCTTTTGCCTCCCGAGCCAGCGCCGGCAGGTCGGCGATGTCGCCGTCCATGCTGAACACGCCGTCGGTGACGACCAGGGTGTTACCGGTGGCCTTCTCTAGACGCGTGGCCAGACTCGCCGCGTCGTTGTGCAGGTAGCGATTGAAGCGCGCACCGGACAACAGCCCCGCATCCAGCAGTGACGCGTGATTGAGCCGGTCTTCCAGCACCGTATCGCCCTGCCCCACCAACGCAGTGACTGCGCCGAGGTTGGCCATGTAACCCGTGGTGAATAGCAACGCGCGTGGGCGACCGGTGAAATCGGCCAAGGCCTCTTCCAGCGCGTGATGCGGGCTGCTGTGGCCGATGACCAAGTGCGACGCCCCGCCGCCGACGCCCCAACGGGTTGCTCCGGCGCGCCAGGCTTCGATCACTTGCGGGTGATTGGCCAAGCCCAGGTAGTCGTTGTTACAGAACCCCAGCAACGGCTGACCATCGACCACCACTTCCGGGCCTTGAGGGCTTTCGAGCAATGGGCGTTGACGATAAAGATTTTCGGCACGACGGGCAGCAAGGCGCGCGCTGAGATCGAAAGACATGCGGACCTCGCGAGTGGGAAAAGGAGACGAACATCTGTAGGAGCTGCCGCAGGCTGCGATCTTTTGATCTTGCCCCATTATCAGCGGCGCCCCTGAAAAGATCGCAGCCTTCGGCAGCTCCTACAAAAAGAGCTTAAACAGCAGCGTTATAGAACTGCTCGCTGCTCTTTTGCTCAACCAGCGCTTGTTCGATCGCGGCTTGATGGACTTCGTCAGCGTGCTCTTCGCGCGCTTCCGGCAGGATGCCCAGACGCGAGAACAGTTGCATGTCCTTGTCGGCCTGCGGGTTGGCGGTGGTCAGCAATTTATCGCCGTAGAAAATCGAGTTGGCACCGGCGAAGAACGCCAAGGCCTGCATCTGCTCGTTCATCGCTTCGCGGCCGGCGGACAGGCGCACGTGGGATTGAGGCATCAGAATGCGTGCGACAGCGAGCATGCGGATGAAGTCGAACGGGTCGATATCGTCGGCGTTTTCCAGCGGCGTGCCGGCGACTTTCACCAGCATGTTGATCGGCACCGACTCTGGATGCTCTGGCAGGTTGGCCAGCTGGATCAGCAGATTGGCGCGATCATCCAGCGACTCGCCCATGCCGAGGATCCCGCCGGAGCAGATCTTCATCCCCGAATCACGCACGTAGGCCAGGGTTTGCAGGCGCTCGCTGTAAGTACGGGTGGTGATGATGCTGCCGTAGAATTCCGGCGAGGTATCGAGGTTGTGGTTGTAGTAGTCGAGGCCAGCGTTGGCCAGTGCTTCGGTCTGGTCCTGATCCAGGCGACCGAGGGTCATGCAGGTCTCCAGGCCCATGGCTTTTACGCCTTTGACCATTTCCAGCACATACGGCATGTCTTTGGCCGACGGGTGCTTCCACGCCGCGCCCATGCAGAAGCGGGTCGAACCGATGGACTTGGCGCGAGCGGCCTCTTCGAGGACCTTCTGCACTTCCATCAGTTTTTCTTTTTCCAGGCCGGTGTTGTAGTGACCGGACTGCGGACAATATTTGCAATCTTCCGGACAGGCACCGGTTTTGATCGACAACAGTGTCGACACCTGGACCCGGTTAGCGTCGAAATGCGCGCGGTGCACCGTTTGCGCCTGGAACAACAGGTCGTTGAATGGCTGAACGAAGAGTGCTTTGACTTCGGCCAAAGACCAGTCATGACGCAGGGTTGCAGTGGTGCTGGCGCTCATGGGCGTTTCCTTTGTTTTATGCTGGCAAGCGACTGGGGGATGGAATACCCACAGACGCGACACGGATGTTCGGCATATTTAAGGAAGAGTGATGCGCTGTCAACCACCATACGTAGGACCGGTTTACATCTGGTTAAACAATGATCAACACTGTTTACTCTGCAGTGAAACAACCGAAGGACCCACGCCCATCTGCATGGCGTGCGAAACCGACCTGCCCTGGCTTGGCGATCAATGCCAAACCTGCGCTCTGCCGCTGCCCACCGCTGGCCTGACGTGCGGCCAATGCCTGAAACAACCGCCTGCCTTCGAGCGAGTTGCCGCGCCATGGATCTACGGCTTTCCGGTGGACTCGTTGATCATGCGCTTCAAACATTCTGCCAAGTGGCCGTTTGGCCACCTGCTCGCCGAACTTCTCGCGCAATTCCTGCAAAATCGCTTCGATGAGGATTTAGAGCGGCCCGACGCTCTGGTCCCGGTGCCGCTGGCCGCCAAACGCCTGCGTCAACGGGGTTTCAATCAGGCCGCGATGCTGGCCCGCTGGCTCAGCGCCAGTCTCGACATTCCTTGTGATGAAACACTGCTGTTGAGGATTCAGGACACCCGCGCGCAACAGGACCTGAATGCCGATGCCCGCAAAAAAAACCTGCGCAATGCCTTCACTCTTGCGCCAGATACGTCGATCAAGGGTCGACACTTGGCAGTGATCGACGACGTGCTCACCACCGGCGCCACAGCCCAGGCCCTCGCTCGGCTGTTGATGGATGCGGGTGCCGCGCGGGTGGACGTCTATTGCCTGGCCCGCACACCCAAACCCGGCGATGCGCCCTGACTTGACTCCCGAGCCCCGAGCCGCCAACGTCCTTCCCATCGCCATTGCCCAAAGCGTTTTGCCATGTCCTTGCCTACGTTGTTGTCCCAGCACATTGTCCGTCGGCCGCAGCGCATCGCGTTACTGCAGCACATCGCCGAACAGGGCTCGATCACCCGCGCCGCCAAAAGCGCGGGCCTGAGTTACAAAGCGGCCTGGGACGCCATCGATGAGTTGAACAACCTCGCGCAAAAGCCGTTGGTGGAGCGCAGTGTCGGCGGCAAGGGCGGCGGTGGCGCCAAGCTTTCAAGCGAGGGCGAGCGCGTATTGCGCCTGTATCAAAAGCTGCAAGCCTTGCAGGCTCAGGTGCTGGAAGCCGCCGAAGAGGCCAGCGATCTGGACCTGCTCGGTCGGCTCATGCTCAGAACCAGCGCGCGCAATCAATTGCATGGCAAGGTCGTGGCGATCGATAACCAAGGGCACAACGACCGGATTCGTCTTGAATTGGCCGAAGGCTTGAGCATCGATGCGCAGATCACTCACGACAGCACCTTGCGCCTGGAACTCGAAACCGGCACCGAAGTGGTCGCACTCATCAAGGCCGGTTGGCTTGAGTTGCTGGGCAACGATCAAGTGGCAACACCCGGCAATAATTGCCTGAATGGCATCATCGAGGAAATTCTCGACGCCGAGGACGGCCCCAGCGAAGTGCGCATCGGCCTGCCCAATGGCCAGACGTTGTGCGCGCTGGCCGAACCGCAGCACTTGAAAACCCTCGGCCTCGCCGCCGATAAACCAGTGCGGGTGCAGTTCGCGCCGTCCAACATCTTGCTCGGTACACCGCTCTGAAACACAAGCGTCATTAATCCTCACTAAGGTGACTGCAAAAACCCGCAGGGAGCTTGATGTGAGCCTATTAGAAGACAACCAATCCACCGACCTCGAGAAAATGGTCGGCCTCAGCCGTCGTGGCTTCATCAGCGCTGGCGCCCTTTGTGGTGCAGCGATGTTCCTGGGTGGCAACCTGCTGAGCCGCAGCGTGCTGGCCGCCAGCGTCAGCGCCGGCTCCAGCAAACTGCTGGGTTTTGACAGTATTCCCGCCGCCACCAGCGACGCCATCAGCCTGCCGCCAGGCTACAAATCTTCGGTGTTGATCAGCTGGGGGCAGCCCCTGCAGAAGAACGGCCCGGCGTTCGACCCGAGTGGCAACGGCACGGCCGAGCATCAGGAAATCCAGTTTGGCGACAACAACGACGGCATGAGCCTGTTCGAATTCCCCGGTGACAACAACCGGGCGCTGATGGCGATCAACAACGAATACACCAACTATCGCTACCTCTACGCTCACGGCGGCATGCCGCAGTCGGCTGCAGACGTGCGCAAGGCGTTGGCCTGTGAAGGCGTGTCGGTGATCGAAGTGCAGCGCAAAAACGGCCAGTGGCATTTCGTCCAGGGTTCGCGCTACAACCGGCGCATTCACGGCAATGCGCCAATCAGTCTGAGTGGCCCCGCCGCCGGCCACGCGTTGCTGAAAACCAGTGCCGACCCACACGGCAAGAACGTCCTTGGCACCTTCCAGAACTGCGCCAACGGCAAGACGCCGTGGGGCACGTACCTGACCTGCGAAGAGAACTTCACCGACTGCTTTGGCAGCAGCAATGCCGAGCAAAAGTTCGACGCCGCGCAGAAACGCTACGGCGCGGTGGCGGCCAGCAAAGACATCAACTGGCACCCGCACGACGAGCGCTTTGACCTGGCCAAAAACCCCAACGAACTCAACCGTCACGGCTGGGTGGTGGAAATTGACCCGTTCGACCCGCAATCGACGCCAGTCAAACGTACCGCGCTGGGTCGTTTCAAACATGAAAACGCTGCCCTGGCCGAAACCAATGACGGTCACGCCGTGGTGTACATGGGCGACGATGAGCGCGGCGAGTTCATCTACAAATTCGTCAGCCGCGACAAGATCAACCACAAAGACCCCAAGGCCAACCGCGACCTGCTGGACCACGGCACCTTGTACGTGGCGCGTTTCGACGCGGGCGACGGTAATGCCGATCACCCAAAAGGCCAGGGTGAATGGATCGAACTGACCCACGGCAAAAACGGCCTCGACGCCAGCAGCGGCTTTGCCGATCAGGCCGAAGTGCTGATTCACGCGCGCCTCGCGGCCACGGTGGTGAAAGCAACGCGCATGGACCGTCCGGAGTGGATCGTCGTCAGCCCCAAGGATGGCCAGGTGTATTGCACGCTGACCAACAACGCCAAGCGTGGCGAGGATGGCCAGCCGGTGGGCGGACCCAACCCGCGCGAGAAAAACGTCTATGGGCAGATTCTGCGCTGGCGCACCGACCGTGACGATCACGGCGCCAAAAGCTTTGCCTGGGACCTGTTTGTGGTCGCCGGCAACCCGGGCGTCCACGCCGGCACACCGAAGGGCGGTTCGTCGAACATCACGTCACAGAACATGTTCAACAGCCCGGATGGGTTGGCTTTCGATGATGCCGGACGGTTGTGGATTCAAACCGATGGCGACTCGAGCAATGCCGGTGATTTCGCGGGAATGGGTAACAATCAAATGCTCTGCGCTGACCCGGTCACCGGGGAGATTCGGCGCTTCATGGTCGGGCCGGTGGGCTGTGAGGTGACGGGGATCAGCTTCTCGCCAGACCAGAAGACTCTGTTTGTCGGGATTCAGCATCCCGGGGAGAACGGTGGGTCGACGTTCCCTGAGCATCTGCCGAATGGCAAGCCGCGGTCTTCGGTGATGGCGATTTCCCGGGAAGATGGCGGGATCGTCGGCGCCTGATACGGCCTCTTCGCGAGCAAGCCCGCTCCCACAAGGGATCTCCTGTGTGTCGCAGAACGTGTGCACACTCAAGATTCAATGTGGGAGCGGGCTTGCTCGCGAAAGCGTCAGTCCAGACAACACTCATCTGAAGCCCAACCACTATAGAAGCCCCGTCTGCGCTACCATGTTTGGCCGGACGCGGCAGCCTGCTGCGCGCAGGAGTCAGCATGGCCCACCCGTTTGCAACCCTCACCCCAGACCTCGTGCTCGATGCCGTCGAAAGCATCGGCTTTCTCAGCGACGCGCGCATTCTGGCGCTCAACAGCTACGAGAACCGTGTCTATCAGGTTGGCATCGAAGACTCCGAGCCGCTGATCGCCAAGTTCTACCGCCCACAGCGCTGGACCAACGAAGCGATTCTCGAAGAGCACCAATTCACCTTCGAACTCGCCGAGTGCGACGTGCCGGTGGTCGCGCCGATGATTCACAACGGTGCCAGCCTGCACGAACACGCCGGTTTCCGTTTCACCCTGTTTCCTCGTCGCGGCGGCCGTGCGCCAGAGCCCGGCAATCTCGATCAGCTGTATCGCCTGGGGCAACTGCTGGGTCGCCTGCACGCCGTCGGCGCTACAAAGCCGTTCGAACACCGCGAAGCGCTGGGGGTAAACAACTTCGGTCATGACTCGCTGACGACATTGCTCGAAGGCAATTTCATACCGCGCAGTTTGCTGCCAGCCTACGAGTCGGTGGCCCGCGACCTGCTCAAGCGTGTGGAAGAGGTCTACAAGGCAACGCCGCACAAGAACATCCGCATGCACGGCGACTGCCATCCCGGCAACATGATGTGCCGCGACGAAATGTTCCACATCGTCGACCTGGACGACTGTCGCATGGGGCCGGCGGTGCAGGACATCTGGATGATGCTCGCCGGTGATCGTCAGGAATGTCTCGGCCAGTTGTCGGAATTGATGGACGGCTACAGTGAGTTCCACGACTTCGATCCGCGCGAACTGGCGTTGATCGAACCGCTGCGCGCCTTGCGCCTGATGCACTACAGCGCCTGGCTCGCCCGCCGCTGGGACGACCCGGCGTTCCCACACAGTTTTCCGTGGTTCGGTACGGAGCGGTATTGGGGTGATCAGGTGTTGGCGTTGCGCGAACAACTGGCTGCACTCAACGAAGAGCCGCTGAAGCTTTTTTAAGTTCGAGATCAAAAGATCGCAGCCTTCGGCAGCTCCTACACGGTGTACGCAATCACTCTGTAGGAGCTGCCGAAGGCTGCGATCTTTTGCTTTTCAGAAGCGACACATCTATACAACCGCCCTACAATCCCCTCTTTGTTAGCTGCCTAAGCAAGGATTCTGCATGCAGACCGCCAACCCGCGTCGCGGGTACATCCTGGGCCTGAGTGCCTACATCATCTGGGGACTTTTCCCGCTCTACTTCAAAGCCATCGCCAGCGTGCCTGCCGTGGAGATCATCATCCACCGCGTGCTCTGGTCCGCGCTGTTCGGCGCCTTGCTGCTGATGGTGTGGAAACATCCGGGCTGGTGGCGCGAGTTGCGTGACAACCCGAAACGCCTGGCGATCCTGGCCCTGAGCGGCACGCTGATCGCGGCCAACTGGCTGACCTACGTCTGGTCGGTGAACAACGGCCGCATGCTCGAAGCCAGCCTCGGTTACTACATCAACCCGCTGGTGAACGTGCTCTTGGGCATGCTGATCCTTGGCGAACGGCTGCGGCGCATGCAATGGCTGGCGGTGGCGCTCGCCGCCGTCGGCGTCGCACAACAGGTCTGGCAAGTCGGTAGCCTGCCGTGGGTGTCCCTGGTGCTGGCGCTGACCTTCGGTTTTTACGGACTGATCCGCAAGCAGGCACCGGTCAAAGCGTTACCTGGACTGGTGGTGGAAACCTGGATGCTGGTGCCGATTGCCGTCGCGTGGTTGCTGTTCAACCCCACCGCGAGCAGCGCTCAAGCCGAATTCTGGACCACGTCCGAAGCCTGGTGGCTGGTGGCCGCCGGGCCTGTGACGTTGGTGCCACTGGTGTGTTTCAACGCCGCAGCACGGCATTTGCCCTACACGACGTTGGGATTCCTCCAGTACCTGGCGCCGACGCTGGTTTTGCTGCAAGCCGTTCTCCTGTTTGATGAACACTTGTCGTCCAGCACCCTCGTGGCGTTCATCTTTATCTGGGCTGGCCTGGCGGTTTACAGCGTCGATGCAGTGATAAGTTTGCGTCGCCGCCGCTGATCAAAAAACGTACAAACCTCCACAGGCCACGTTCTATGTGGCCTGCATCGATCCTTCCCAAGGTTATCCACAGCGTGATCCCCGCCGTTTGTGCGCAACTTGTTGAAACTGCTGGTTTTTTGATCAGATTCTGAAGAGCCCCGGCCGACGTGGCCTGGCGGGCTGTTTCTACAGGTTATCCACAGGCAGGTGCACGTATAACTTGGATAACCTTTTCAGGGTTCGCTGCGCAGCACCAGTTCGACCATCAAATCGTCCGCCAGGGTTTCCAGTCGCGATTGCAGCACGTCCAGGGACAGCGTCAGCGGCACGGCGAGAATTGCTTCAGCGTGGAACAACGGCTCGCTGCTCATCGGCGCCGGCCGTACTTCGGTCACCAGACGCTCCAGGTTCACCCCCTGCTCACTCAGCAGACGCGTAATGTCGCGTACGATCCCCGGGCGGTCATTGCCCACCAATTCCATGGCAATCGGTTTCCAGGTGCAGGATTGCTCGATGCCGCTTTCGGCAATCAGCACACGAATGCCGTGGGACGACAGCGCCTGTAGGGCATCCACCAGTTCGTCGTAGGCCTCGGCCGGTACGCCCACACGAAGAATCCCGGCGAACTGCCCGGCCATGCGTGACATGCGACTTTCCAGCCAGTTGCCGCCGTGCTCGGCAATGCATTGGGCAATGCGCTCGACCTGCCCTGGCTTGTCCTGAGCGAAAACAGTGAGTACGAGGTGGTCCATGGCGCAGCCCTCTAGTCATGACTTTTGTTATAGAAAAGCAAGTATAGGCAAGGGGCGGGAATCGGCTCGGTGCCTCGGAAAACCAAAGCTCCATAGCAGTGAACCGAAGATTATGTGTACAACTTTTTATATTTAACTGGAACAATCCATTAGTTTTTTGAGAACATCCCGCTCCCCGACGTGACCGCAATGCGTCACGGGGTCGCAGTACGACGTAATTAGTCTAATTTTCACAACCGCAACTCATCATGTAGTATGCCGCAGCGCGCACTACATAACGTTGGATCGATGTCTGCCACAGGCACAGTCGCAACCCTGAAAGCCCCGTCAGCAAGGCATCCAAGCCGTTGATTGGACCGAACCCAGCCGCCCGAACGGGCATGTACTGGCAGACGGGTTTGTGGTTTAAATGGCCAGAGGCTTCATTGTCAAAATTGAAGAGCTGAAAAGCGAAATAGCTGAGCAGAGTGAGGCAAGCAATGACTGAACACGTTCAAGTCGGGGGCCTGCAGGTCGCCAAAGTCCTGTTCGACTTCGTGAACAACGAAGCCATTCCCGGTACCGGCCTCACCGCCGATAAGTTCTGGGCCGGTGCCGACAAGGTCATTCATGACCTGGCGCCGAAGAACAAAGCCCTACTCGCCAAACGCGATGATATCCAGGCTCGTATCGATGGCTGGCACCAATCCCGTGCCGGTCAAACACACGACGCCGTGGCCTATAAAGCCTTCTTGCAAGACATCGGTTATCTGCTGCCAGAAGCGGCTGATTTCCAGGCAACGACGCAAAACGTCGATGACGAAATCGCCCGCATGGCCGGTCCACAACTCGTGGTTCCGGTGATGAACGCCCGCTTCGCGCTCAATGCTTCGAATGCCCGCTGGGGCTCGTTGTATGACGCGCTCTACGGCACCGACGCCATCAGCGAGGCTGACGGCGCGGAAAAAGGCAAAGGCTACAACAAGGTTCGCGGCGACAAAGTTATCGCCTTCGCCCGCGCCTTCCTCGATGAAGCGGCGCCATTGGCTGCCGGCACTCACGTCGATTCCACCGCCTACAAGATCGTTGACGGCAAACTGGTGGTCGCCCTTAAAGGCGGCAGCAACACCGGCCTGCGCGACGATGCACAACTGATCGGTTTCCACGGCGATGCAGCCGCACCGACCGCGATCCTGCTGAAAAACAACGGCCTGCACTTCGAAATCCAGGTCGACGCCAGCACCCCGGTCGGCCAGACCGATGCTGCCGGCCTCAAAGACATCCTGATGGAAGCCGCGCTGACCACCATCATGGACTGCGAAGATTCCGTCGCCGCCGTCGATGCCGATGACAAAGTGGTGATTTACCGCAACTGGCTCGGCCTGATGAAGGGCGATCTGTCAGAAGAAGTCTCCAAGGGCGGTCAGACCTTTACCCGCACCATGAACGCCGATCGCACTTACACCGGCGTCGACGGTAAAGAACTGAGCCTGCACGGTCGTTCGCTGTTGTTCGTGCGCAACGTCGGTCACCTGATGACCATCGACGCAATCCTCGACAAGGATGGCAATGAAGTGCCGGAAGGCATTCTCGACGGCCTGATCACCAGCCTGGCAGCGATCCACAGCCTCAACGGCAATAACTCGCGTAAGAACAGCCGTACGGGCTCGGTCTATATCGTGAAGCCGAAGATGCACGGCCCGGAAGAAGCGGCGTTCACCAACGAGCTGTTCGGTCGCATCGAAGAAGTCCTCGACCTGCCGCGCAACACGCTGAAAGTCGGGATCATGGACGAGGAGCGCCGTACCACGATCAACCTCAAGGCCTGCATCAAGGCCGCCAGCGAGCGTGTAGTGTTCATCAACACCGGTTTCCTCGACCGTACCGGCGATGAAATCCACACCTCCATGGAAGCCGGCCCGATGGTGCGCAAGGCGGACATGAAGGCTGAGAAGTGGATCGGCGCCTACGAGAACTGGAACGTCGATATCGGTTTGAGTACCGGTCTGCAAGGCCGCGCCCAGATCGGTAAAGGCATGTGGGCGATGCCGGACCTGATGGCAGCGATGCTCGAACAGAAAATCGCTCACCCGATGGCCGGTGCCAACACCGCTTGGGTTCCATCGCCGACCGCTGCTGCGCTGCACGCGCTGCATTACCACAAGGTCGACGTGTTCGCCCGTCAGGCCGAACTGGCCAAACGTGCGCGTGCTTCGGTGGATGACATCCTGACCATCCCGTTGGCCGTCAATCCAGACTGGACTGCAGAGCAGATCAAGAACGAACTGGACAACAACGCTCAGGGCATTCTCGGTTACGTGGTGCGCTGGATCGACCAGGGCGTCGGTTGCTCGAAAGTGCCGGATATCAACGACGTCGGTCTGATGGAAGACCGTGCGACGCTGCGGATTTCCAGCCAGCACATCGCCAACTGGCTGCGTCACGGCATCGTCACCAAAGATCAGGTCATGGAAAGCCTCAAGCGCATGGCGCCAGTGGTTGACCGTCAGAACGCCAATGACCCGCTGTACCGCTCGCTGGCACCGAATTTCGACAGCAACATCGCCTTCCAGGCGGCGGTCGAACTGGTGGTCGAAGGCACGAAGCAGCCGAACGGCTACACCGAGCCGGTCCTGCACCGTCGTCGCCGCGAGTTCAAGGCTGCCAATGGCCTGTAACTGAGCGCTGACACCGGACAAAAAAAGCCCTGATCGAAAGATCAGGGCTTTTTTGTTTCAATTCGATTACTACGCATCCATTCCCAACTCATGCTTGACCAGCGCCAACAGTTTGCCTGTATCGACGGGCTTGAGCAGGAAGTCCACCACGCTCAAATGCATCGCAGCGATCGCATCTTCCAAGTCGGCATCGCCGGAAACAATGATGATCGGCAATGCCGCCCGAACCGACTCACGCACTTGGCGGATCAGGTCCAGGCCATCGACATTCCTCATCCGCAAATCCGTAATGACCAGGCCGATCGATGGCGTCGTCTCCAGCATCTTGAGTGCAGTTTCACCACTGGCGGCGGTCATGCAGCGCACTCCGTCCAGCGCAAGAATCTCCGACAGCAGCTCACGCGCGTCTTTATCGTCATCGACGATCAGCACCCGCTGCGGCGGCAGGTCAGGTTCCTGCATGACGGCACTCAGCGCCTCGCGCTCGGCGTCGCTCAAAATATCGTGGTCGGACATGGCCTTCTCTGCGTTTTCAATTCAATTCCCTATTACTGTCGTCTGACATCACCCTGCAGACCTTCAGGGTGCACTTCGTCGGAAAGTTTTCCTATAGCCAATGTAAGAGAGTTTTCTCACAGTTGCGTCAGACATTTCCCAAATACCGACAGCTTCACTACCTACCTAGACTTACGTCCAATGGGCACCCTGCACGCAGGGGCCGACCATGAGTAAGTCATCCAACAACAATTCAAAAGACTGCGGTAATAGTTATGAGTAAAGCGGACGCCTTCACACAGGCAGGGAAAACCGCGGTGTTGCAAAACATCCAGGGCACTTTGCAATTCCTTCAGCGCTTCCCGCCCTTCAATCAAATGGAACACACCCACCTGGCGTACCTGGTCGAGCAGTGTCAGATGCGTTTTTATGCTCCCGGCGAGTGCATCATAAAACCCGCCGACGGCCCGGTTGAACATTTCTACATCGTCAAACAAGGCCGGGTCGTGGGTGAACGTCCTCACACGGCCAAGGGCGGCACCGAAACCACCTTCGAAATCACCACCGGCGAGTGTTTCCCCCTAGCAGCGCTACTGGGGGAGCGTGCAACCCGCACCGAACACCTCGCAGCCGAAGACACCTTTTGCCTACAGTTAAACAAGCTGGCGTTCATCAAACTGTTCGCACTTTCCAACGCGTTCCGCGACTTTTCCCTACGCGGCGTGAGCAGCCTGCTGGATCAGGTCAACCAACAAGTCCAGCAAAAAGCCGTGGAAACCCTCGGCACCCAGTACTCACTCAATACCCGACTGGGCGAATTGGCCATGCGCCACCCGGTGACCTGCAGCCCGGCCACGCCGTTGCGTGAAGCCGTGACCTTGATGCACGAGCAGCAGGTCGGGAGCATTGTGGTGGTCGACGAACATAAAGCGCCGCTGGGGATTTTCACCCTGCGCGACCTGCGCCATGTGGTGGCCGACGGTACTAACGACTTCAACGAAGCCATCGAACGGCACATGACCCAGGCGCCGTTTTTCCTGTCGCCGGACCACAGTGCCTTCGATGCGGCGATTGCCATGACCGAGCGGCACATCGCCCACGTCTGCCTGGTGAAGGATCATCGTCTGTGCGGCGTGGTCTCGGAACGTGACCTGTTTTCCCTGCAACGGGTCGATCTGGTGCATCTGGCGCGGACCATCCGCAGCGCCCAGCGCGTAGAAAACCTGGTGGCGATGCGCGGCGAAATCGGTCAACTGGTGGAGCGCATGCTGGCCCATGGCGCGTCGTCGACCCAGATCACCCACATCATCACCCTGCTTAACGACCACACCGTGTGCCGGGTGATCGAACTGACCCTCGCCGAGAAAGGCGACCCCGGCATTCCGTTCAGTTGGCTGTGCTTCGGCAGCGAAGGTCGCCGCGAACAGACACTGCACACCGATCAGGACAACGGCATTCTGTTCGAAGCCCGGGACGCGGCCCATGCCGCCGAGATTCGCGGCAAATTGCTGCCCATTGCCCAGCAGATCAACCAGAGCCTGGCGCTCTGCGGTTTCACCCTGTGCAAGGGCAACATCATGGCCGGCAACCCCGAACTGTGTTTGTCTCGGGCCGAATGGTCGCGACGTTTTGCGGCGTTTATCCGCGAGGCAACGCCGGAGAACCTGCTGGGTTCGAGCATTTATTTCGACTTGCGGGTGGTCTGGGGCGACGAGCAAGGCTGCGAGCTGCTGCGTCTGGGCATTCTCGATCAGGTGAATGACAACCGGCTGTTCCAACGGATGATGGCCGAGAACGCCCTGCGCAACCGTCCGCCCGTAGGACGTTTCCGTGAGTTCGTACTGGCTCGCAAGAATGGCGAGAAAGCCACCCTGGACTTGAAAGTCCAAGGGTTGACCCCTTTTGTCGACGGTGCCCGGCTACTCGCGTTGGCCTATGGGATCGAGGCGAACAACACACTGGAGCGCTTTCGCCAATTGGTGGAAAAAGAAGTGATCGAACGGCTGGACGGTGCGGCGTACGAAGAGGCTTATCACTTCATCCAGCAAGCCCGCATGCAGCAACATCAGCTACAGACCCGGGAGAACTTGCCCTACTCCAACCGGGTCGATCCGGACAGCCTCAATCATCTGGATCGACGGATCCTGCGTGAATCCCTGCGCCAGGCACAACGCCTGCAAAGCAGCCTGGCCCTGCGGTATCAGCTATGAGCCTGTTTTCATGGCTGCGCCCGGCAGGCCCGAGCCTTCCCGGCGAACTTCAACAACGCCTGCAACACCTGCCCTTGGCGGCAGAGCTCGGCGAATGCAGCCTGCGCGAACAGCGCTGGGTGGTACTCGACTTGGAAACCACCGGGTTGAACCTGAACAAGGATCGAGTGTTGTCCATCGGCGCGGTAGTGATCGAGGACGGCGCGATCGATTTCAGCCAACAGTTCGAACGCACGTTGCAGTGCGCCGACATGAAGTTGGCACCCAGCGTGTTGATCCATGGCCTGGGGCCGAGCGCGATTGCCGCTGGCAGCGATCCGGCTCAGGCCCTGGTCGAATTCATGGAGTTCGTCGGCGACAGCCCGGTGCTGGCGTTTCATGCACCGTTCGATCAGCACATGCTCGGGCGCGCCCTGAAAGACCATCTGGGCTATAAGTTGCAGCATCCGTTTCTGGATGTGGCAGACATCGCGCCGCTGATTTGCCCTCAGGCGCACATTCGCGATGCCGGGCTGGATGAGTGGATCGACTGGTTCAAACTGGAAGTGTTCGAGCGCCACAATGCCAGTGCCGATGCATTGGCCACCGCTGAGCTGGCGTTGATTTTGTTCAGCCGGGCGCGGCAGTTGCAGATTCATAGCCCGTTGAATCTGCAGCAGCGGATGAATCAGTGGAAGCGGCGACAGCGAGCGCCTTCTTTCTGACAGCCATCACTCGCTTGTAGGAGCTGCCGAAGGCTGCGATCTTTTGATCTTGAAAAATCAAAGTCAAAAGATCGCAGCCTTCGGCAGCTCCTACAGGCTTCAGCGCCAACTCAAAGACGTTGTCGGTCACCCGACCAGCGCCAATTGCTTACCTCCCCCGCCTCTGCCACAATCGCGAACAATTCTCGTTAGTTAACACTTCCCAATCGGTGATGCTGCGTGTCGTCAGTCCAAAGCCCTCAAAGTGAGCTCGTTGGTGCGTTGTATCGCGACCATCGCGGTTGGCTATTGGCTTGGCTGCGGCGCAACGTGGCCTGTCCGCAACGGGCCGAAGACCTGAGTCAGGACACATTCGTGCGCTTGCTGGGTCGTGAAGAGCTGAAGGCGCCGCGCGAGCCACGCGCGTTTCTGGTGGCGATCGCCAAGGGTCTGCTGTTCGATTATTTCCGCCGCGCCGCGCTGGAGCAGGCCTACCTCACGGAAGTGATGCTGATCCCTGAAGGTGAACAACCGTCGGTGGAGGAACAGCACATGATCCTCGAAGACCTCAAAGCCATCGACCGTCTGCTCGGCAAGCTCTCAAGCAAGGCCCGGGCGGCGTTTCTCCATAACCGTCTCGACGGCCTCGGCCACGCCGAAATCGCCGAGCGTCTGGGTGTGTCAGTGCCGCGAGTTCGTCAGTACCTGGCCCAGGGTATTCGTCAGTGCTACATCGCGTTGTACGGTGAGCCGGTATGAGTCCGGTCAGTTCCAAACCCGTCTCGGCGCAGGTGCTGGATGCCGCGATCGCCTGGCAATTGTCCCTGGACTCCGGCAACCCGGTGGAGCGCGAAGAGTTCGCCAAATGGCACGCCGCCCACGAAGAACATGCGCGTGCATGGCGCCAACTGGGCATGCTCGACCAGCGCTTCAGCGTTGCCAGCGGCCCGGCACGCACTGCGTTACTGCAATCGCGGGAGAGTATCCGCCGGCGCGTGCGCAAACTCGGCAGCGGCGTGGCCAGCATCGTCGCGGTGATCGGGTTGGCGCTGTTCGCCGGCGAGCGTTATCTGCCGATCGACTATTGGCTGGCCGACCAGCGCACCGCCACCGGGGAGCAACGCACCTTGCACCTGGCCGACGGCACGCTGATCAATCTCAATACCCACAGTGCCGTGGACGTGCGGTTCGATGAAACGCAGCGATTGATCATCCTCCAGGAAGGGGAAATCCTCGTCGAAACCGGCCACGGTGACGCCCGGCCGTTTATCGTCGAAACCCGTGAAGGCAACATGCGCGCACTGGGGACACGGTTCCTGGTCAAGCGCGAAGAACAAGGTACGCGCCTGAGCGTGCTGAAATCGGCGGTGGCGGTCCATCCCGAGTCGAGTCCTGAAGAACAGATTCTGCATGAAGGCCAGCAAGTCCTGATGCGCAGCAATGGCCTCGGGCCGATCGTCGCGCTCAACCTCGGCGCCGATGCCTGGACCCGCGGCATGCTAGTGGTGGACAACACGCGGCTGGAAGACCTGGTCCATGAACTCGGTCGCTATCGCCGCGGGTATTTGGGTGTTGCAGCCGAGATTGCCGACCTGCGAATCACCGGCAGCTTCCCGCTGCATGACACCGACAAGGCGCTGAGCGCGCTGTTGCCGACCCTGCCGGTGCAGATCGAACAGCACACACCGTGGTGGGTGACGGTCGCGGCGAAGACAGACGCCAAGTGATGTTGAGCCAGGCAAGACGCCTTCGCGAGCAGGCTCGCTCCCACAGGGAATTGCCGTCAAATGTGGGAGCGAGCCTGCTCGCGAAGGGGCCATCAGCTTCACCACACTGAATCTAAATTATTTTCAATCAGCCCTATCACTTTTGAATTCTCGCTCGGCACCTAGGCAATTGAGAAATATTTCCATTCAGGAGCCGCCGTATGTCCCGTTCGCTAGACACCTTGTTGCGCCCCAGTTTGCTGGCAATCGCCATTGCCCTTTGCTCCCCTCTGGCCAGCAGTCAGCTAATCGCCGCTGAACAGGCGTCCAGCGTTCGCACCTACAACCTGCCGGCCGCGCCATTGGCCAGCACCTTGAACCAGATCGCCAGCCAGGCGGGCCTGGCGCTGTCGTTGAATCCATCGCTGGCGGCGGGCAAGATCGCGGCACCGGTCAAAGGCCAGTTCGACGCAACCGGCGCTCTGCGTGAAGCCTTGCGCGGCACCGGTCTGCAACTGGAACAGAGCAGCGCTGGCACGTACAGCCTGGTGGTCGTGCCCGAAGGCGTGATGGCCCTGCCGGAAACCGCCGTCATTGGCGTGGAAAACACCGAAAGTGCCTGGGGTCCGGTGCAAGGTTATTTGGCCACCCGCACCGCCGCCGGTACCAAGACCGATACCGCGCTGGTCGAAGTGCCGCGCTCGATTTCGGTCGCCACCCGCGAGCAAATGGACGACCGCAACGTGATAGCCTCGATGACGCGGTGCGCTACATGCCCGGCATCACCGCCAGCAGCTACGGCAGCGACACCCGCGCCGATTGGTTGCGCGTGCGGGGTTTCGAACCGACGCAATTCCTCGATGGCCTGCCGCTACCAAAAGGCGTGTACGCCAATCCGAAACAGGAAACCTGGAACCTCGACCGCCTCGCCCTGCTGCGCGGCCCGGCTTCGTCGGTTTACGGCCAGACCCCGCCAGGTGGCTTGCTCGACATGGTCAGCCGTCGCCCCAGCGCCGAGTCGAGCAACGAAATACAGGTGCAATCCGGCAGTGACAACCATCGTCAGATCAACTTCACCAGCACCGGCAAGATCGACGACGAAGGCCAGTTCCTCTACGGCCTGAGCGGTGTGGTGCGCGACAGCGGCACGCAGATCGACCACGTCGACAACAAGCGCTACAACATTGCGCCGAGCCTGACCTGGAACATCGACGAAGACACCCGCTTCACCCTGCTCACCCAGTTCACCCGTGACGATACCGGCATCACCAGCCAGTTCTTGCCGGTGCAGGGCACCAAGATCCATTCGCCGCTCGGCAAGATCTCCCATCACAAAAACCTGGGCGACCCGGACTGGGAATTCTACGACCGCACCTACTACGCGCTGGGCTACGCCTTTGAACATCGCTTGAACGATGTCTGGCAGTTCAAGCAGAACCTGCGTTACACCAAATCGGACCTGTCCTTCCAGGCCCTCACCCCCGGTGCCTATCCGTTCACCCAGGTCGATGCCGAGGGCAACGTGGGCCGTTCGAGCACCAGTGTCGATGAGGACATCAGCCAATTCGCCGTGGACAACAACTTCCAGGGCGACTTCGCGACCGGCGACATCCATCACACTTTGTTGATCGGCCTCGATCACCAGCGCACCAACACCAACTACACGTCGATCTTCGGCGACGGTCTGACCACCAACGTCAACAACCCGATCTATGGCCAGCCCATCGTTCGTCCGCCACGCTCGGCGGCGTTCTACGACTACGACCAGAAGACCTACCAGACCGGTCTGTACGTCCAGGACCAGATGGCCCTCGACCAATGGCGTCTGACGTTGGGGGGTCGTGAAGACTGGGTTCACACCAGCACAAAGTTCTTCAACAAGGGTGACGCCACCAACACCGAACGGGACAAGAACTTCAGCGGCAACGCGGCGATCAGCTACGTGTTCGACTCGGGCTTCGTACCCTACTTGTCCTACGCCGAGTCGTTCCAGCCGACCAGCAACGCCACGGCATCGCCGACCGATTCGTTCAAGCCGACTGAAGGCAAGCAATGGGAACTGGGCATCAAGTACCAACCGCCTGGCAGCAGCACCCTGCTGACCGCTGCGGTCTACGACCTGACCCAGAAAAACGTCTCCGTCACCACGACCAACTCAGACAACGTTTCAATCACCAGCCAGACCGGTGAAGTCAAAGTCAAAGGCCTGGAACTGGAAGCCGTCTCCGACGTGACCGAGAACCTCAAGGTCATCGCCGCTTACACCCTGGCCAAATCCGAAGTACAGAAAGGCGATTTCAAAGGCAATCGTCTGCAACTGATGCCTAACCAGCAGGCTTCGCTGTGGGCCGATTACACCTGGCACAACGGCGTGCTGGATGGTTTCGGCGTCGGCGCCGGTGCTCGCTACACCGGCAATACTTACGGAGACCAGGGCAATACCTCGCTCGGCAAGGCTGACGCCTACACCGTGTTCGACGCCGCGGTTCATTACGACCTGGGCCGTCTGGACAACAGCCTGAAAGGCGCCTCCCTGGCGCTGAACGCCACCAACCTGTTCGACAAGGACTACATCTCCACCTGTGACAGCTTTTATTGCTACTACGGTGACCAACGCAGCGTCGTCGCCAGTGCAACTTACAAGTGGTAATTGCCTGACCTGACACGCCCAATAACCAAGCCGTCCTTAGTGGACGGCTTTGGTTGTTCTAAAGGCCAAGAAATGAAAAGTAAAACAATTCGCCGCTGGTCCTTCGTCCACACCTGGACCAGCCTGATTTGCACGGTCTTTCTGCTGATGCTGGCGCTGACTGGCTTGCCGCTGATCTTCCACCACGAGATCGACCACCTGCTGGGCGATGCCGCTGAATTGAAGGTAATGCCGGCGGACACCCCGCTGCTGAATTTGCAGCAGTTGGTGCAGGCGGCTGAAAAACACCGTCCCGGCGAAGTCATGCAGTATTTCGGCTTTGAAGAAGAAGAGCCCAACGCCGCGATTGCGATCATGGCGGCCACCGCCGGCACTGAACCAAATTCGTCTCACACCTTCATGCTCGACGCCCGCACCGGTGAAGCGCTGGAGATGCCATCGGCCAATGGCGGCTTCATGATGGTCATGCTGCGCCTGCACGTGGACATGTTCGCCGGTCTGCCGGGCAAGTTGCTGCTGGCGTTCATGGGCATTCTGTTCGTGGTGGCGATTGTGTCCGGGACGGTGCTGTACCTGCCGTTCATGCGCCGTTTGAATTTCGCCACCGTGCGCCAGAACAAATCCACCCGCCTGCGCTGGCTCGACCTGCACAACCTGATCGGCGTGGTGACCTTGACCTGGGCCTTGGTGGTCGGCGTCACCGGCGTTATCAGCGCGTGCGCCGACCTGTTGATCGCTGCGTGGCGCAACGACAGTCTGAGCGCGATGATCGCGCCGTACCGCGACGCGCCGCCCCTGACACAACTGGCGCCCGCGACCCGTTTGCTCGACATCGCCAAAGAAGTCGCACCGGGGATGCAGCCGGACTTTATCGCCTTTCCCGGCACACGATTCTCCAGCGAACACCATTACTCGGTGTTCATGAAAGGCAGCACTCACCTGACCTCGCACCTGCTGACACCGGTGCTGATCGACGCCAGCACCCTGAAAGTCACCGCCGTGGCCGAACGGCCGTGGTACATGGGCGCCATGGGCATGTCACAACCGCTGCACTTCGGTGATTACGGCGGCATGCCGATGAAGATTCTCTGGGCGACCCTGGATGGGCTGACCATCATCGTGCTCGGCAGCGGAGTTTACCTGTGGGTGGTGCGGCGCAAGGCTGCGAAACCTGTGCTTGAACAAGCGGAGGCTCAAGCATGAGGCCGAGGCAGTCAAACTTCTGGAAGGTCTTTGCCACGCCGACCGTTATCGCCCTGCTCAGCGCTGCGGGGCTGTTTTCCGCACTGCTGGGGGATGGCGTGTGGGATGCCTTGAGCTGGCTGGGCTTGGGCGTTCCCGTAGTCCTCGCCCAGCGCGGGTTGCTACAACGCCGCTGACTGAGCAGCGGATCAACGCGCTATGCTGCCGACACTGCCACTGATCGAGACGCTGCCATGTCCGCCCCCAGCATGACCCTGTTCCACAACCCTTTGTCGCCCTTCGTTCGCAAAGTCATGGTGCTGTTGCACGAAACCGGTCAACAGGACCGCGTGGCGCTGCAAACCAGCGTGCTCACGCCGGTCAGCCCGGACCCGACGCTCAACGAAGACAACCCGCTGGGTAAAATCCCGGCCCTGCGCCTGGCCGATGGCAACGTCATCCACGACAGCCGGGTGATCCTCGATTACCTCGATCAACAGCACGTCGGCAACCCGCTGATACCGCGCGACGGCTCGGCCCGCTGGCGGCGCCTGACCCTGGCCTCCCTGGCCGACGGGATCATGGACGCTGCCGTGCTGATTCGTTATGAAGTCGCCCTGCGTGCCCCGGAAAAACACTGGGACGAGTGGCTTGATGGCCAGCGTGAAAAGATTCGTCGCGGCCTGACAGCGCTGGAAGCCGACGCGATTGCCGAATTGGCCAGCCACTTCGATGTGGCAGCGATCAGTGTGGCGTGTGCGTTGGGCTACCTGGATTTACGCCATCCGGATCTGGAATGGCGCACGGCGAATCCGAAGCTGGCCGAGTGGTTTTTCGAGGTGAGCCAGCGGGCTTCGATGCTGGCGACGATGCCTAAGGTTTAGATCTTCATTGACTGGGCTGGCCTCTTCGCGAGCAAGCCCGCTCCCACATTTGGTCTGTGGTGTGCACAAACTTAGTGTTCACTGGAGATCCCGTGTGGGAGCGAGCCTGCTCGCGAATGCACCACACGGGATCTAACGAAAACAACACCGCAATCCGCGTCGCCAACTCTTCGCCTTCCCGCTGATCCTCGCGCAACCCCAACGACCGGCTCATTCCACCGCTCCAATATCAAACGCCAGCGGCTTGGCCGACTTCTGCCCAATCCCATACCAGTCCAGCTTGCGGGTCAGCACCATGAACACGCCCAGCAAACCGAACAACAGCAGCGAACCCATCAACAACGCGTAATCCTCTGCACTCAGCAAGCCATAGAGCAAGCCATACAACGCAGCCAATCCCGCCGAAAAACTCAAGCCGTGACGCACGCTGCGCAGTACATGGCAGACATAAAAACCGATCAACAATACGCAGCCGCTCGCCGACAACAGGTACGCCAGGGCAAAGCCGATGTGCTCGGACAGCGACAGCAACAGCAGATAGAAAAACGCCAGGGCTACGCCCACCAGAGCGTATTGCACGGGGTGCACCGCCAGGCTTTTCAGCACTTCGAAGAGGAAGAAACCGGCGAAGGTCAGGACGATAAACAGCAATGCATATTTGATTGCCCGATCGCTTTTCAGGTACTGATCCACCGGGTCGATGAAGCTCACGCCGAAACTACGGCCGGTGAAGGCTTCGCAACCGCCGCTGGACACGCAGCTGCTCAAGGCCTCTTGCAGGTTGGTCGAGAAAAACGAGGTCTGCCAATGGGCGGTGAACCCCTGATCGCTGACATCACGCTGGGCCGGCAGGTAATTGCCAATGAAACTCGGATGCGGCCAATTGGCAGCCAGCGAAACCTTGCTGGTCTTGCCCACCGGCAGGATCTGTAGCTGACCAGTGCCTTGCAGACGCAGGTCAAAACCGAAGGTCAGTTCCGTGGCTTGTTTTGCGTCGAGTGCCGGCAAGGTCACATGCACGCCCTCCCCCAACCAGCCCACCTGGCTACCGGGGACGAAGTCCAGTTTCTGGCCATTGAGCTCGAGTTTCAGGGCGTTTTCGATGCCGCGAATATCGCTGATCCCGACCGCCAAAAACGGCTGATCGAACTGGTAATCAACGAAGTCTTCCTTGATACCCAATTGAGCCGGGAGCGAAAAATGCCCGCTGATGCGGTTGTCCGCATGAAACAGACGCGCCTCATAAATGCCACGAGAACGCAGTTCGGTCTGGACGTCGCCGTCGAGTTCGAAGCGCTCCGGGAGGAAATACAAACGGCCGCGTTCTTCACCTACTTCCTGGTAACGCTCGTTGGTTGCCCCTTTGAGCTTCCAGGTGCGCACCACTTTGCGATACGGCACCACCATCAACGGTCCGCTCAGTTGCTGGCTGTAGCTGGAGCTGCGGGCGATGTCTTCCAGGACACCGTCGCGCAGTTGCTGGCGGTCCTGGATGATGCCGTTGATCATTAGCAACGGGATGAGCAATAGCAGAATCAGAAGGGCAATTGCCCCGAGTTTAAGGGTCAGGCTGCGGTTCATGGGACTCTCCTTGTTTGGATGGGGAGAGTCTGGGATGGCTGTGTGGGGAATTTATGGGAGAACTGTGGAGAGTGTGTGGCGACTGACGCTAAGGCAGGTGCAACAGGACCTCTACACCACCCTCGGCGTTACCGATGCTCATCGCCCCACCATGCAGCTGCACCACTTCCTCAACAAAGTTAAGCCCCAACCCCGTGCTCTTGCGCCCGCTGTCCGGTCGAGGCAGGGAATAAAAACGCTCACTCAACCTCGGCAACGCATAGTCGGGAATCGCCTCGGCCTGGTTAAACAGTCTGAACTCAATCTGCTCTCCCATACGCTCGGCGCTGAATCTCAGCAAGCCCTGAGCTGGGGTGAAATCCAAAGCATTCTCCAACAGATTCCCCAGTGCCTGACGCAACAGAAACGGTTCGCCGAGCAGGTTCAAATCCGCCGCAATCCGTTGTTCCACGCGCAACTGCTTGCTTTTGATGCGCGCCGCCTGAGCGTTCAGCAATTCATCTACCAACTTCGCCAGTGGCACCGCCACCCGCTCCTCCAGCCCTTGGCGCTGTTCAACTTGAGCCAGGTTCAACAGCCGCTCGATCAACTGCTGCATCCGCACACTTTCGCTGTCGATGTTGCTGACAAAACGCTGTTGCTGAGCCAGCGGCATCTCGCCTTGCAGCAACTCCGCCGCGCCGCGAATCGCCGCCAGCGGGCTTTTCAGTTCGTGGGTCAATGTATGCACGTAACGCTCGACGTAGGCTTTGCCTTCGAGTTGCGTACGCATCTGCTCCACCGCCGTCGCCAGTTGTTCCAGTTCGCCGCCACGATAGTGCGGAACCTCGACCCTGCGGCCCTCACTCACCGCTTCGGCGTACACCGTCAACCGCCGTAACGCAGCGCTCAACCACCAGGACAACAACGCGCCGAACAGCAGACCGAGGCCGATCAGACCCGCACCCCAGGCAAGCAATCGCCGCTCAGTGCGATCAACGTAAGGCTGCAACGAGCTGTTGGGTTTGGCAACGGTGACCACGCCGATGATCTGGCCGTTGTCGCGAATCGGGGCGCCGACGTGCATCACCGAGGAGTTCGGATCGTTCGGATCACTGCGACTGGAACGAGCGCCATATTCGCCACGCAGGGTCAGTAAAACGTCGTTCCAGCGCGAGTAGTCCTGGCCCACCGCGACGCCACTGGAGTCCAGCACCACGACGCCCTTGGCATCGGTGACGTAGATGCGGTGGTTGACCTGGTTCTTCGGCAACCCCCAGATGCTCGCCTTCGGTTGCCGTTCGCCATAAGCCTTGAGCAGTTCGGGCCAGCGGTTCTGATTCAGGGTGCCGGCCTTGAAATCGTCGCGCAGGATTTCGGCCATCAGGTTGGCGGTATCGACCAGCGTTTCTTCGGTGGACTGGCGCACACCTGGACGGATTTCTTCCATCACGGTGTTCAGCACAAAGTAGCCGGTCAGGCCGATAAACAGCACGTAGACCAGAAAAATCCGGATCCCCAGCGGCATCAGCTACGCCCCGGGCTGTAGCTATAACCGAGGCCGCGATGGGTCTGGATGGGTTCCGCGTCGGCCTTCACCAGGCGCAGTTTGGCGCGCACGCTCTTGATGTGGCTGTCGACACTGCGTTCGTAACCGGCATCAGCGGCGACACCCAGCGCATCGAGCAATTGCTCGCGGCTGAAGACGCGTTCGGGTTGGTCCAGCAGGCATTGCAGCAAACGAAACTCATGGCGAGTCAGGCTCAGGGGCTGACTGCGATAACTAATCTGCACCCGTTCGTTGTCGATGCGAAACAGCGCGGACGCCGCCTCCGCCACCGGTCGTGGCGCCATGCGCTTGAGAATCGCCCGGACCCGCGCCGCCACTTCCCGGGGGCTGAACGGTTTGACCACGTAATCGTCGGCACCAATCTCCAGACCGACCACGCGGTCGATCTCTGCGTCACGGGCGCTGAGAAAAATCACCGGCACCTCGCTAAAACGCCGCAATTGCTTGCAGGTCTCTAAGCCGCTGATGTCTGGCAGGCCGATATCGAGGATGATCAGGTCGGCCGGCGTGGCGCGCTGATGTTCAAGCGCCGCTGCGCCAAGGCTCAACCAGGTGGTGGTGAAGCCCTCGCCCTGCAAGGCGAAAATCAGGGTATCGGCAATCGCCGCTTCGTCTTCGACAATCAGGATATGAGGCATGGCGTCCGAGCCCACTAGTTAAGTGGGCGAACGGTGCCCCAAGGCTGATTCGCCGTCAATCAGCAGTCAGGTTTGTCCGCCGTAAAGCGCCGCGCCGGGTTTACCGCCGCGCCGAATTCACGCAAGGCCTTGGCACCGATCAGCAACGGATAGTTGAAGCTGCTGCGGTCGGTGAGGTTGACCTCCACCGTGCGCTTAACGTTGCCCAGGCACAATTCCAGATCGACTACCGGACGTTTGGTGGGTGCGCTCTCGTCCTTCTCATCCTCGTCTTCTTCGGAGCGGGTCTTGATCTTGCTGATCCGCGCGACCTTGTGTTCGTAGACCTTATTGCTCGCGTCTTTGGTGCCGAGGCGGAAGCGCACCCACTCGTCGCCATCGCGGGTGAAGGTTTCGATGTCTTTGGCCGACAGCGACGCCGTCAGGGCACCGGTGTCCATTTTGGCCTTGAGGACTTCGCCGCCGATTTGCGGCAGCGCGATGTATTCGTAGCGCCCGTACAGGGTCGGCTCAGCGGCCAGGACCGGAAGGGCCACGAGGGAAATCAGTGCAAGGAGGGATTTCACGTATTGGGCTTCCTTGAGAAGTGGACAACGGGATTTTAGACCGTGGTTGAGTTGTTCGTTCCCACAAGGTTAACGATCCCAAGGTGAAACATTCGTCGTCAACTACCGGTGCCGGCGCCCCAGATCCCGCCCAGGTTTTCCAGCAATGAACCGCCGACGCCCTGTTGACCGAGGTATTGCAGCAGCACCGGGGCAAACTGGCCGATCATGCCGCTGTCCATGCCCAATGCGCTGAACGCGTTGTTCAGGTCGCTGGCGTTCTTCACGTTGCCCAAGGCGTTGTCCAGACCTGCCGCTTGACCGGACGAGCCGAGCAAGGCGCTGAGGGCGCCGAGCTCAACACCGCCGGACAGTTTGTCGATTCCCGGTACGCTTCTGGCCAACGCAGAGTAATCGGTCGAACTCAATTGATTCTTCGCCAGACCGAGCATCGCCCCGGCACCGCCAACGGCTTGTTGTGGCGTCACGTTCAATTGGCTGAGCGCACTCAGCAGACCGGCCGTCTGCGAGGTCGGCGCGGCGGCGGCGTTATCGCCCTGCATGCCGGAGATGGCATTGGCCGCATCGTTCAGGCTGAATTGAGCGAAGACCGGGCTGGCCGCCAGACACATCAGCGAAGCCAGTGCAAAACCGCGTGAAATCTTCATTCAGACATCCTCATGTACCATGAAAACCGCCCGGCAATGGGCGGCGAAAAACTGTGTGTTGGACTGGCATCCCAGGGGATTGTTCCCAGCATTGGCGAGGCCCAGACGAACAGTCAAAAAAGAATTGACCGGCGCTGCATCCAGTCGGGTCCCGCCTGCGTATATCAAGCACGGACAGACACTCCTGGCCGATTCCCTGCACGAGGATCATCACCATGAAACGCACTTCGATCAAAACGCCATTGATTGCCAGCCTATTGACCCTGGCCTTGGGCGGCGGGTTCGCCCTGAACACCGTGCAAGCGGCAGATACGAATCATGCTGTCATCGTCGGCGGCCAGAGCATGCTGCCGAGCAAAGACATCATCGATAACGCGGTGAACTCCGCCGACCACACCACTTTGGTCGCCGCCGTGAAAGCCGCAGGCCTGGTGGATACCCTCAAGGGCAAAGGCCCGTTCACCGTGTTCGCCCCGGTCAATTCGGCCTTCGCCGCCCTGCCCGCCGGCACTGTCGACACCTTGCTCAAACCCGCCAACAAGGCGACCCTGACTAACGTCCTCACCTACCACGTCGTCGCCGGGAAACTCGACATGATGACCCTGGCCGAGAAGATCAAGGTCGGTGGCGGCAAGGCCGAACTGACCACTGTCGCGGGCGGCAAGCTGTGGGTGATGATGAACGGCCCGCACAACATCACGATCAAGGATGAAAAAGGTGACGTCGCCGACATCACGACCTATGACGTGTTCCAGTCCAACGGCGTGATTCAGGTCATCGACAAAGTACTGATGCCTAAAAGCTGAGGTGTGCTGCCGACCCTGTCCATCGGGGTCGGCGGATTTCGAGGTGGCCACCCGTGAATGGAACAACCGCGCACCGTGAACTAACCTCTGCCTGCAACCGGCACCTCACGCAGCCCAACTCGATTGCCTGGAGAACTGCTATTCCCACCGTCGATGCCGATCAGCTCAGGCAGCTTTTAGCCCAGTGTTCACTGGGCGACCGCCGCGCTTTCGAGACGCTTTACCGCACCGTCGGCCCTCGGCTGCATGGCGTAGCGCTGCGTTTCATGGGGCGGCCGGACCTGGCTGAAGAAGTGCTGCAGGAAAGCTTCGTGCGCATTTGGAACAATGCTTCGCGCTATGAGGCGCATCTGTCGGCACCGCTGACCTGGATGATCAACATCACCCGTCATCAGGCGATCGATCAGTTGCGCAAACACCGCGACCGTCCGTTGACCGACATTGAAGAACAGGCGCTGGAGGATGAAAGTCCCTCGGCCCACGAACAGCTCAGCAGTGCCCGTGAGGCCAGCGCCTTGAACCGGTGCCTGGAAAGCCTTGAAGGCATGCAGCGTCAATCGATCACCGTGGCTTACTTTCAGGGGTTGTCGTGTTCCGAACTGGCCGAACATCTGGCCGCGCCACTGGGCTCGGTGAAATCCTGGATCCGACGCGGTATGGAGCGCCTGCGCAGGTGCCTTGAATCATGAACTATCAAACCCCGACCCTGCGCCGCGCCCTCGCCGCCGATTACGCCATCGGCTTGATGCCGTCTGCCGCTCGTCGGCGTTTTGAACAGTTGTTGCTGGAAGACGCAGCGCTTCGCGCGGAACTGGCGCAGTGGCAGGAAAGCCTCGCGAGCATGACCGAAGCCCTGCCAGAGTTGCCGGTGCCGGATCGGGTGTGGCAGGGAATTACGGCGCGGATTGAGCCGCAAGTGTTGCATATGCCGCAGAAACGTCCGTTCTGGAGCTGGATGCGAGTGACGGCGGCGGTTTGCTCGCTGGTGATCGCCGTCACCTTGGGCATGCTCTACAACCGCGACAGTGCGCGTTACAGCGCCACGCTGCTGACTGCCAACGCACAGCCTGCGCTGAAGGTTGAAGCGCATGAGGATTATTTGAAGGTCGAGCCGTTGACGCTGGCAGCGGTTGATCCAGGGCGCAGTCTGGAGTTGTGGGCGATTCCGACGGACGGCAAGCCGATTTCACTTGGAGTGATTCCGGCGGGCGGTAAGGGTCGCGTAGAGCTGAGCGATGCGCAGAAGGGGCTGATCGGCAAACCGATTGCGTTGGCGGTGAGTCTTGAGCCGAAGGGGGGGTCGCCGACTGGGCAACCGACTGGGCCGGTTCTATATCAAGGAGCGTTGGCAGCCCTTTAATGACCGAACAAAAAAACGGCGACCCGAAGGTCGCCGTTTTGTTTTGCCTGAAGCCTTACGCAGCACTGAACAACTTGTGCGGATCAATCACAAACTTCTTCGGTACGCCCGCATCGAACTCGCCATAACCGCGTGGCGCGTCATCCAGGCTGATGACTTCCACACCGACGATGTCGGCAATATGGATGCGGTCCCACATGATCGCCTGCATCAGCTGGCGGTTGTACTTCATCACTGGCGTCTGGCCGGTGTGGAAGCTGTGGGATTTGGCCCAGCCCAGACCGAAGCGGATGCTCAGGCTACCCATTTTTGCGGCTGCATCGACTGCACCTGGATCTTCAGTCACGTACAGGCCC
Source organism: Pseudomonas sp. MDT1-17 (assembly GCF_054898105.1). Taxonomy (NCBI): domain Bacteria; kingdom Pseudomonadati; phylum Pseudomonadota; class Gammaproteobacteria; order Pseudomonadales; family Pseudomonadaceae; genus Pseudomonas; species Pseudomonas sp. MDT1-17. The sequence goes on from NZ_JBUBVM010000001.1 coordinate 5,935,035, forward strand.
GGGATACCGATCTTGCCGGCCACCCGAACCACGCCCATCAGCGAGTTGAGCACGGTAGCCGGAGCCTCGTGTTTCACGCCGTCATGGCCGTGTCCACGCGCTTCGAAGCCTACGGCGTCGACGGCGCAATCCACTTCAGGCTCGCCCAGCAGCGCAGCAATCTGCTCATGCAACGGGGTGTCCAGGGACAAGTCAGCGATTTCGAAACCCTGAGCCTTGGCGTGCGCCAGGCGGACCGGGTTGACGTCACCGATGACCACCACTGCCGCGCCCAGCAGGCGAGCGGAAGCGGCAGCCGCCAGACCAACTGGGCCGGCACCGGCGATGTACACGGTGCTGCCTGGACCCACGCCGGCCGTCACTGCACCGTGGTAACCGGTCGGCAGGATGTCGGAGAGGCAGGTCAGGTCACGGATTTTTTCCATGGCCTTATCACGGTCAGGGAGTTTCAGCAGGTTGAAGTCGGCATACGGCACCAAGGCGTATTCAGCCTGGCCACCGGTCCAGTCGCCCATGTCGACATAACCGTAGGCACCGCCGGGACGCGCCGGGTTAACGCTCAGGCATACACCGGTGTGCATTTCTTTGCAGGAACGGCAGCGCCCGCAAGCGACGTTGAACGGTACTGATACCAGGTCGCCGATCTGCAGGTTTTCGACGTCGCGGCCTTTCTCGATCACTTCACCCGTGATCTCGTGGCCCAGTACCAGGCCGGTCTGGGCGGTGGTACGACCGCGCACCATGTGCTGATCCGAACCACAGATGTTGGTAGAAACTACGCGCAGGATGACAGCGTGTTCGATCTTCCTGCCGCGCGGGTCCTGCATTTTGGGATAGTCGATTTTCTGTACTTCGACCTGGCCATTGCCGAGATACACGACACCACGATTACCAGACATGCTTTCACCTCGCTGTTGTTTTTATGTAGCGGTCGCGTCGCCATGGATCGGCGGCGCGTTGATTGCTCGGGTTATTGCTTGTGTCTTTTTGCGTTGTTTGTCAGGGCCTCTTCGCGAGCAGGCTCGCTCCCACAGTTGATTTTTGGTGTAACTGAGATCTGTGGGCAGACACAAATCCTTGTGGGAGCGAGCCTGCTCGCGAAAGCGATCTAAAGAACGACGGTGCGATTGGCGTTCAAAAACACCCGTCGCTCAATGTGATAACCAACTGCCCGGGCCAGGGTCAGCCCTTCGATATCCCGCCCCTTGGCGATCAGGTCTTCGGGGTAATGACTGTGATCCACGGCCTCTACGCCCTGGGCGATGATCGGGCCTTCGTCCAGGTCGTTGTTGATGTAATGCGCCGTCGCGCCGACCAGTTTCACGCCCTTGTTGTAGGCCTGGTGATAAGGCTTGGCGCCCTTGAAACCCGGCAGCAGGGAGTGATGGATGTTGATCGCCTTGCCGTCGAGTTTGCGGCACAGCTCTGGCGACAGGACTTGCATGTAACGGGCAAGGATCACCAGTTCGGCGCCGGACTCTTCAATCACCTGCCAGACCTGACGCTCCTGCGACGGTTTGTCGTTCGGGTCCAGCGGGAAGTGGTAGTACGGAATCTGATGCCAATCCGCCAACGGTTTGAGGTCCGGGTGGTTGGACACCACGGCGGCCACATCCATGGACAACTGGCCGATGCGCTGGCGGTAGAGCAAATCGTTGAGGCAGTGATCGGCTTTGGAAACCATGATCACCACTTTTGGCCGGTAGTTCGGCGCAGTCAGTTCGAAGATCATGCCGAAGGCTTGGCCACGCTCTCCCAGGCCTGCGCGGAAGGCTTGTTCGTCGAAACCGTCAGGCTGGCGGAATTCCACACGAATGAAGAAACGGCCCGAGAGCCGGTCGTCGAAGGAATGGTGCTCGGTGACGTAGCAGCCCTGCTCGAACAAAAAGCGGGTCACCGCGTCCACGGTGCCGAGAACGCTTGGGCAGTCGGCGGTCAGAATCCATGTGTCTGGGGCGCGGCTCATAGTGCGGTGACTCCTGTTCGAAAGTGCAGCAACGCCGCTTTTGTAGCAGCTGCCGAAGGCTGCGTTCGGCGGCGCAGCCGTCGTAAAATCTGAATCCCGTGTCAACCTGATCGGACGCTACCGCAGGTTTCACGACGACTTCGTCGCCGAACGCAGCCTACGGCAGCTGCTACAGGGTTCTCGACTGCTCATCAAGCCTGGACGCTAAGCCCGTACTCGGCAGAAGCATCCTGCAACCACAACCACCAGTAATCCGAGAAGCTGCGACGAATCAGCAGTTCCCAGGTGTCTTCGGCGGTATGGCGGATCACCAGTTGCGACTTGGCAAACACGGTGCCCACAGCTTTGCCCACCGGGAAGCTGTTGGGGTGCACGTCGTAGCTGGTGGACTTCATCAGCACCTGGCGCACGTTCGGGCCGCTCAGTTCGAGGATCTGCTGGCCGCCGCTGACGTTGGTGATCGCGATGTGCAGGTCACCCAGCGCTTCGCGCAGCTTTTGCTCGGCGGCGAATTCTTCACCGGTCGGCACGATCAGCAGCCATTCATCCGGCCCCATCCATTGCAGGCTGGTTTCGCCTTTGACGACGACGGTCAGCGCACCCGGCAATTCGATGCCGAGAGCCTTGTGCACGCCAGCGGCGAAGGCGGCATCGTGGCCATCACCACGAATGGTCAGGTGGCCGAGGAGTTTTTTCTCACGCACGATCACGCCGGCGCTTTTGCGACCCTTGCCCACCAGGCTTGGCAGGCCCGCGTGATGCAGCGACGACTCGGCCTTGGCCCCAGTGGTTGGGCGTTGTTGGTAAACATTGGCTGTGGTCATAAAGCACCTGTCCTGAATTCTGTTGGTTCCGGCCCCCTGTGGTGGCCGCGCTGCCGCCTTCGCAAGCAGGCTCGCTCCCACAGGGGATCGCTGTGTCAGATGTTCTGGCGATCGCCTTTCGGATCGAAGAACACCGAAGAAACGATTTCCGCCTCGATCACGCTGCCATCCGCCAGTGGTGCGAACACGCGCTCACCGATGCGCTTCAAACCGCCCTTCACCACACCCATGGCAAACGAATAGCCGAGGGAGTTGTGCAGGTAGCTGGACGTCACGTGGCCAACCATCGTCATCGGAATCGCTTGCTTGGTGTTGAACACCAGTTGCGCGCCTTCCGGCAGCCATTTGGTCGGATCGATCGGCTTCAGGCCGACCAACTGTTTGCGCTGATCACGCACGCAGTCTTCACGGTTCATGCCACGCTGGCCGATCCATGAGAAAGGTTTAGTGCGACCGACGCACCATCCCATGTTCAGGTCGTCCGGAGTCATCGAGCTGTCAGTGTCCTGCCCGACGATGATGAAGCCCTTCTCGGCCCGCAGAACGTGCATGGTTTCAGTGCCATATGGCGTCAGGTTGTACTGCTTGCCAGCATCAACAATTTTTTCCAGCACGCCCATCGCATAGTCGGCTTGCACGTTCACTTCGTACGACAGCTCACCGGTAAACGAAATCCGGAACACCCGCGCCGGCACACCGCCGACCAGGCCTTCTTTCCAGGTCATGAACGGGAACGCTTCGTTGGTCAGGTCGATGTCGGTGACTGCGCTGAGCAGCTTGCGGCTGTTCGGCCCGGACAAGGTCATGGTTGCCCAGTGATCCGTCACGGAAGTGAAGTACACCTTCAGCTCTGGCCATTCGGTCTGGGAGTAGATTTCCAGCCATTGCAGCACCCGTGCCGCGCCGCCCGTGGTGGTGGTCATCACGAAGTGGTTGTCGGCGAGGCAGGCGGTTACGCCGTCGTCGAAGACCATGCCGTCTTCTTTGCACATCAGGCCATAACGCGCCTTGCCCACGTCGAGCTTGGTCCACGCGTTGGTGTAGATGCGGTTGAGGAACTCACGCGCATCCGGGCCCTGAATGTCGATCTTGCCCAGGGTCGAAGCGTCCAGCAGGCCGACGCTGTCGCGCACAGCTTTGCATTCACGTTTCACGGCGGTATGCAGGTCTTCACCGTTTTTCGGGAAGTACCAAGGACGTTTCCACTGACCGACGTCTTCAAACTCGGCGCCATTTTTCACGTGCCAGTGATGCAGCGCGGTGAAACGAACCGGCTCGAAGATGTGCCCACAGTGACGGCCGGCCACGGCGCCGAAGGTCACCGGCGTGTAGTTCGGACGGAACATGGTGGTGCCCATCTGCGGGATGGTCACGTTCAGCGAACGGGCAGCGATGGCCAGACCGTTGACGTTGCCGAGCTTGCCCTGGTCAGTGCCGAAGCCCAGTGCGGTGTAGCGTTTGACGTGTTCGACCGACTCGAAGCCTTCGCGGGTCGCCAATTCGATGCCGGCCGCAGTGACGTCGTTCTGCAGATCGACGAATTGCTTCGGTCCGCGTGTCGTGCCTTTTTCGTGCGGCACCTGGAACAGCGCCAAAGTAGGTTCTTCCAGACGGCTCAGGGCTTTCGGCAAGGTGCCTTCGACCATGCTGAAACCGGCTTCGCTGGCTGCGCGAGCGCCGCCTTCAAAGCCATCGGCCAGGGAATCACCGAGCCCGTAGACGCCGTTGATGCCACCGACGCACACGCGCTTCTGCGGTGCTTCGCCCGGTACGAAACCGAGGATGTCTTCACGCCAGATCGGCTTGCCGCCCAAGTGCGACGCCAGGTGAACCACCGGGCTGTAACCGCCGGAACTGGCAATCAGGTCGCAATCAAGCCACTCACCAGGACTGGTCACGGCGTGCGCTTTGACATCGATCGCGGCAACGCGAGCAGCGGTCACGTGCTTGCTGCCGCGGGTTTCGATTACGGCGCTACCGGTCAGGATGCGGATACCTTTGGCGCGCGCTTCTTCAACCAGCGCACCGCGCGGATTGCTGCGGGCATCGGCGATGGCCACGACTTGCAGGCTGGCGTCGAGCCAATCCAGAGCAACGCGGTAAGCGTGGTCGTTGTTGGTCGACAGCACGAGTTTTTTGCCCGGTGCCACGCCATAACGACGCACGTAAGTCGACACCGCGCCGGCGAGCATGTTGCCCGGCACGTCGTTGTTGCCGTAAACCAGTGGACGCTCGTGAGCGCCGGTCGCCAGCACCACACGCTTGGCGCGAACACGGTGGATGCGCTGACGCACCTGGCCAATCGGTGCGCGGTCACCGAGGTGATCGGTGAGGCGCTCGTGAATGGTCAGGAAGTTATGGTCGTGGTAACCGTTGACCGTGGCGCGCGGCAACAGCAGCACGTCCGGGGTGTCTTTGAGTTCGGCGATGACGCTGGCAACCCACTCGGTTGCAGGCTTGCCGTCGAGGCTTTCGCGGGAATCGAGCAGGCTGCCGCCGAACTCTTCCTGTTCATCGGCGAGGATGACGCGGGCACCGCTGCGCGCTGCTGCCAGTGCGGCGGCCAGGCCAGCCGGGCCACCGCCGACGATCAGCACGTCACAGTGCTGGTTCATGTAGTCGTAGGTGTCCGGATCGTTCTCGGTCGGCGAACGGCCAAGACCTGCTGCCTTACGAATGTACTTCTCGTAAGTCATCCAGAACGATTGCGGGTACATGAAGGTTTTGTAGTAGAAGCCCGGCGGCATCAGCTTGCCGCCGACCTTGCCGAGAATCCCCATCATGTCGTTGTTCACGCTCGGCCAGCCGTTGGTGCTGGTGGCGACCAAACCTTGATACAGCGCTTGTTGTGTGGCGCGTACGTTCGGGATCTGCGTGGCTTCGGTCGCGCCGATTTGCAGCACGGCGTTCGGCTCTTCAGCACCGGCGGCATAGATGCCGCGCGGACGGGAGTACTTGAAGCTGCGGCCGATGATGTCGACACCGTTGGCCAGCAAGGCGGCGGCCAGCGAATCGCCTTCAAAGCCTTTGTAGGTCTGGCCGTTGAAGGTGAAGCTCAGCACTTTGTTGCGGTCGATCCGTCCGCCGTTGGACAGGCGATTGATCTGGCTCATACCTTCTCTCCCAGAGCCGTCGTGGCCGCTTTCGGGCTATCGGTCTTGTCGGTGAACTGCGGCTTGGCGCCGATCTTGTAGGTTTCGAGAATCTCGTAGGTCACGGTGTCACGGGTGGCGTTGAAGTACTGACGGCAACCGGCGACGTGATCCCACAATTCGTGGTGCAGACCGCGAGGGTTATCGCGGAAGAACATGTAGTCGCCCCACTCCTCGTCGGTGCAGGTCGTCGGGTCCAGTGGGCGCGGGATGTGCGCCTGGCCGGATGCATGGAATTCCTCTTCGGAGCGCAGCTCGCCGCAGTGAGGACAGAAGATATGCAACATGGGGATTTCTCCTGTTAGTGGGCAACCGCAGCAGCGCCGTGTTCGTCGATCAACGCACCGTTGTGGAAACGGTCGATGGAGAAAGGTGCAGCCAATGGGTGCATTTCACCCTTGGCCAGACTCGCGGCAAACACGTTGCCCGAGCCAGGTGTTGCCTTGAAGCCACCGGTGCCCCAACCGCAGTTGAAGAACATGTTCGGCACAGGTGTTTTCGAAATGATCGGGCACGCATCCGGCGTGGTGTCGACGATGCCGCCCCACTGACGGTTCATGCGTACGCGGGACAAGACCGGGAACATCTCGACGATGGCCTGGACGGTGTGCTCGATCACCGGGTACGAACCACGCTGGCCGTAGCCGTTGTAGCCGTCGATGCCGGCACCGATCACCAGGTCGCCCTTGTCGGACTGGCTGATGTAACCGTGTACGGCGTTGGACATTATTACGCTGTCGATAATCGGTTTGATCGGCTCGGACACCAGCGCTTGCAGCGGATGGGATTCGATCGGCAGACGGAAACCGGCAAGTTTGGCCATGTGCCCGGAGTTACCGGCGGTCACTACACCGACGCGTTTGGCGCCGATGAAGCCTTTGTTGGTTTCAACGCCGATGCACACGCCGTTTTCCTTGCGGAAACCGATCACTTCGGTCTGCTGGATCAAGTCCACGCCCAAGGCGTCGGCAGCACGGGCAAAGCCCCAGGCCACGGCATCGTGACGGGCCACGCCGCCGCGACGCTGGACGGTTGCGCCCATCACCGGGTAGCGGGTGTTCTTTGAGCAGTCGAGGTACGGAATCTCGTCGGCCACTTGTTTGGCATCGAGCAGTTCGCCGTCCACGCCGTTGAGGCGGTTGGCGCTGACCCGACGCTCGGAATCACGAATGTCCTGCAGGGTGTGGCAAAGGTTGTAAACGCCGCGCTGGGAGAACATCACGTTGTAGTTCAGGTCCTGGGACAGGCCTTCCCACAATTTCATCGCGTGTTCGTACAGGTGCGCCGACTCGTCCCACAGGTAGTTAGAGCGGACGATGGTGGTGTTGCGCGCGGTGTTACCGCCGCCCAGCCAGCCTTTCTCGACCACGGCCACGTTGGTGATGCCGTGTTCCTTGGCCAGGTAATAGGCGGTCGCCAGACCATGCCCGCCACCGCCGACGATGACCACGTCATAGACCTTTTTAGGGGTCGGCGTGCGCCACATTTTCTGCCAGTTTTCGTGATGGCTGAGGGAGTGTTTGAAGAGGCCGAAGCCCGAGTAGCGTTGCATAGTCATTTACTCCAAAACCGCGCTCAGCGATAAACCGGGAAGTCCGCGCACAGGGCCGAAACTTGCTGGGCGACATTGGCCTCGACATCGGCGTCGCCGAGGTTGTCGAGGATGTCGCAGATCCAGCCGGCCAGCGTGACGCACTGGGTCACCTTGAAGCCGCGCGTGGTCACCGCCGGGGTGCCGATGCGCAGGCCGGAGGTGACGAACGGCGACTGTGGATCGTTCGGGACAGCGTTCTTGTTCACGGTGATGTGGGCGCGACCGAGTGCTGCATCTGCCTCTTTGCCGGTGAGGCCCTGACGGATCAGGCTGACCAGGAACAGGTGGTTATCGGTGCCGCCGGACACTACATCGTAGCCGCGTTTGATAAAGATGCTGGCCATGGCCTGGGCGTTGTCGATCACTTGTTGTTGGTAAGCCTTGAAACCTGGCTCCAACGCTTCCTTGAAGCACACCGCCTTACCGGCGATCACGTGCATCAGCGGGCCGCCCTGACCACCGGGGAACACGGCAGCGTTGAATTTCTTTTCCAGTTCTTCGTTGGCCTTGGCCAGGATCAGACCGCCGCGAGGACCGCGCAGGGTTTTGTGGGTGGTGGTGGTGACCACATCAGCGTACGGCAGCGGGTTCGGGTACAGGCCGGCAGCGACCAGCCCCGCAACGTGAGCCATATCAACAAAGAGATAAGCGCCGACTTTGTCAGCGATCTGACGGAAGCGCGGGAAGTCCAGGGTCTTGGAGTAAGCGGAGAACCCGGCGATGATCATTTTCGGCTTGTGCTCGACCGCCATGCGCTCGACTTCGTCGTAATCGATCAGGCCGGTGGCGGTGTCGATGCCGTACTGCACAGCGTTATAGAGCTTGCCGGAGAAGCTGACTTTGGCGCCGTGGGTCAGGTGACCGCCGTGGGCCAGGCTCATGCCCAGCACGGTGTCGCCCGCCTGCAGCAGCGCAAGGAATACGGCGGCGTTGGCCTGGCTGCCGGAGTGCGGCTGCACGTTGGCGTAGTCGGCACCGAACAGCTGCTTGGCGCGTTCGATGGCCAGCGCTTCAACCTTGTCGACGTGCTCGCAGCCGCCGTAGTAGCGCTTGCCCGGATAGCCTTCGGCGTATTTGTTGGTCAGGCCGCTGCCTTGCGCTTCCATGACGCGTTTGCTGGTGTAGTTCTCGGACGCGATCAGCTCGATGTGATCTTCCTGGCGTTGCTCCTCGGCATTCATCGCCGCCAGCAGTGCATCGTCGTAACCCTGGATCTGGTCTTGCTTGCTGAACATCGCGTCTCTCCCAGCGGCGGCGGTGCGCCATTCGTCTCGGTGAGGCACATACCTTTCGGCAGTGCCCTTTGAATGCGATGGTATGACCGGCGCAGACAGGTCAAATGCCTATGGACGCCACGCAAAGGTGCGTTTACGACATGGGCTGAAATGGCTGTTCAGACACAGCCCTCTAATCAGCGAAGAACCCTGTGGGAGCGGGCTTGCTCGCGAATGCAGTGTGCCAGTCGACAACAATGCTGAATGACACACTGCATTCGCGAGCAAGCCCGCTCCCACAGGGTTATGCGAGAACTTCGCGCAAGGCCAGCAGCAGCAGGAAATGCGCGGGATAGAGCGCGTACGCCCAGCGACGCATCGGTGGTGGCGGTTTCAGTCGGCCGGCATGTCGCAACAGCAGCAAGCCAACCATTGGCGCAATCAGACAAGTGGCAATGCCGAAGATGGCCGCACGGTTACCAAACCGGGCGGAGTCATACAGCACCTCCCATTGGTTGGCGGCCAGACAGACCAGTCCGGGCAGCAGACTGAAGTACCAGGGCCGCTTGATCACCAGCAACATCACCAGCGGCAACAATACGCCGAAGAAACCGAACATCAGTCGCTCCGGGAACAGCGCCGCCAGCGTTAGGGCGCCGACCGCGAGCAGTCGCGATTGCAGCGCTTCCTGCTGCCAACCACGCGCTACCAATAGCCCCAGAACCAACGTGGGCAGCACGTTCAAGGTGTTGGGATCAGAAATGTACATCCGGTAGGGAATTTCGCTGATGGCACTAAACAGCAGCAACCAGCCCAGATACCGCCACTGGCCGTCGGTCGTCACGGCGCATGCCCGCGCCAGGTTTGCGGCCATCGCCAGACAGAACCACGGAAAGGCCAGCCTGCCCGGAACATAAAGAATATCGACGGAATAACCGACATATCGCAGGTGATCAAGCACCATGCTCAACAGTGCCAGCCACTTGAGCAGATCCAGTGCCCCATCCCTTTGCGTCATGTGCATAATTGCCCGGCGCCTTTGTATTTTTCTGACAGCATCATCGCGTGTGCTCCCCGGACGATCTTCGGTAAAGTGCGCACCATCATTGACCACGGAACTCTTCACCATAAGAGCCCCCGAACACGGAAGCCGGCCATGACCGACAAGAGCCAACAATTCGCCAGCGACAACTACTCCGGTATCTGCCCTGAAGCCTGGGCTGCCATGGAACAGGCCAACCACGGCCACCAACGCGCCTATGGCGACGACGAGTGGACCGCACGCGCGTCCGACGATTTCCGCAAACTGTTCGAAACCGACTGCGAAGTATTCTTCGCCTTCAACGGCACCGCCGCCAACTCCCTGGCCCTGTCGTCGCTGTGCCAGAGTTACCACAGCGTGATCTGCTCGGAAACCGCCCACGTCGAAACCGACGAATGCGGCGCACCGGAATTTTTTTCCAACGGTTCCAAGCTGCTCGTGGCCCGCACTGAAAACGGCAAGCTGACCCCGGAATCGATCCGCGAAATCGCGCTCAAGCGCCAGGACATCCACTACCCGAAACCGCGCGTCGTGACCCTGACCCAAGCCACCGAAGTCGGCAGCGTCTACACCCCGGAAGAAATCCGCGCCATCAGCGCCACCTGCAAAGAGCTGGGCCTGAACCTGCACATGGACGGCGCGCGGTTTTCCAATGCGTGTGCGTTCCTCGGCTGCTCACCGGCAGATCTGACGTGGAAGGCCGGCGTCGACGTGTTGTGCTTCGGCGGCACCAAAAACGGCATGGCCGTCGGGGAGGCGATTCTGTTCTTCAACCACAAACTGGCCGAAGACTTCGATTACCGCTGCAAACAGGCCGGACAGCTTGCGTCAAAGATGCGCTTCCTCTCGGCACCCTGGGTCGGAATTCTGGAAAACGACGCCTGGCTCAAATACGCCAAACACGCCAACCGTTGTGCGCAGTTGCTGGCTGAGCTGGTGAGCGATATTCCAGGCGTGGAACTGATGTTCCCGGTGCAGGCCAACGGCGTGTTCCTGCAACTGTCGGAACCGGCCATCGCTGCATTGACGGCCAAGGGCTGGCGCTTCTACACCTTCATCGGCAACGGCGGCGCACGCTTCATGTGCTCGTGGGACACCGAAGAAGAACGTGTACGGGAATTGGCGGCGGATATTCGCGAGGTCATGTCCCGCTAACCCCCGCCAGCCACTGATCAGGAGCGCACGCATGTCCTTACAAGGCAAAACCCTGTTCATCACCGGCGCCAGCCGCGGAATTGGTCGCGAGATCGCACTGCGAGCCGCGTGCGATGGGGCCAACATTGTGATTGCCGCCAAAAGCGCCGAGCCTCATCCCAAACTGCCGGGCACGATTTTCAGCGTGGCGAAGGAAGTTGAAGCGGTCGGCGGCCAAGCGCTGGCCTTGCAGGTGGATGTGCGTGATGAAGGCGCGGTGCGTGAGGCACTGGCCAAGGCCCATGAACATTTTGGCGCCATTGATGCACTGATCAACAACGCCGGGGCGATCAAGTTGACCGGGGTCCAGCACATCGAACTCAAGCGCTTCGACCTGATGCACCAGATCAACACCCGCGCCGTGCTGCTGTGCAGTCAGGCCGCCCTGCCCTACCTGAAAAAAACCAGCGGCCACATCCTCAACCTGTCGCCGCCGCTGAACCTGGCAAGCAAATGGTTCGCGCAATACAGCTCTACACCGTGACCAAATACGGCATGAGCATGCTGACACTGGGTATGAGTGAGGAATTCAAGAATTACGGCATCAGCGTCAACTCATTGTGGCCGCAGACGATGATTGCCACCGCCGCCATCGAGTTTCAGCTGGGTTCACGCGAGTCCTTCAAGCATGCGCGCACGCCTGCGATCATGGCGGATGCCGCCCATGTCATTCTGGACAGCAGCGGACGCAGCATTACCGGGCGGTTGCTGATTGATGAAGAGATTCTGCGGGAGCATGGCGTGACTGAATTCGATCATTACCGCTTCGAGCCCGACAGCAGCGACAAGCTGATGCCGGACCTGTTTATCGATTGAGATATCCACAACCTTTGTAGCAGCTGTCGAGTGAAACGAGGCTGCGATCTTTTGACCTTGAACTTTGAAGTCAAAAGATCGCAGCCTCGTTTCACTCGACAGCTCCTACAGGGTCAATGTGCGACCATTAAAACTCAATCCGCACATCACCCTTCGGCACGCTGCAGCACGAAAGAATAAACCCCTCGGCCTCATCTTCTTCGGTGATCCCGCCGTTGTGATCCATTTCGACCTCGCCACCCAGCTTCATCACCTTGCACGTCCCGCAAATCCCCATCCCGCAAGCCTTCGGAATCAACAGCCCCAGCTTGGCCGCTGCTGCATGCACGGTTTCACCCGGTGCAACGCGAATGCTCTTGCCGGACGCAGTGAATTCCACCTGATGCAGGTCCGCCACATCGATGTCCGGTGCGTCTGCTGCGATTTCGGCTTGTTCCACCGCATCGGCACGGGCTTCCGGTGGCGTAGCACCGAAGGATTCCTCGTGATAACGCGACATGTCGAAGCCGACCGATTCCAGCATGCGCTTGACCGCGGTCATGTACGGCGTCGGGCCGCAGCAGAAAACTTCGCGCTCAAGGAAGTCCGGCGCCATCAATTCGAGCATCTTGTGGTTCAGGTAACCGCGATACCCGGCCCACGGCTCGCCCAGACCATGCTTCTCGCAGATCAGGTGCAAGCTGAAGTTATCGATCCGCGACGCCATGTGTTCCAGCTCGCGGTGGTAAATGATGTCTTTCGGCGAGCGGGCGCTGTGGATAAACACCATGTCGACGTTGCCGTTGGTGTCGTAGAACCAGCGAGCCATCGACATGACCGGCGTGATACCGACGCCACCGCTGAGGTACAGCACCTTCGGCGCAGTGAAGTCCATGGCGTTGAACAACCCGACCGGCCCGTGCACGGCCAGCTCCTGGCCTTCATGCAGGGTGTCGTGCAGCCAGTTCGAAACCTTGCCGCCCGGTACGCGCTTGATCGTCACCGAAAAGCTGTACGGCACCGATGGCGAGCTGGAAATGGTGTAGGAGCGCATGATCGGCACGCCTTCGATTTCCAGCTCCAGGGTGACAAACTGCCCCGGTTTGAAGAAGAACAAAATCGGCTGGTCAGCCATAAAGCAGAAGGTGCGCACATCCCAGGTTTCCTGGATGACTTTGACGCAACGGACGATGTGTCGACCATTGGCCCAGGTCTGGGTGGTTACCGGATTCAGGAAGCTGTTGGACATGCTGTTCTCCACCGCCGATGCTCGGCCTTATGTTGGCGATTCTGCGTATAGCGCGAACCACCCATTTACCTATCTGCGACATTCACATACTTATCGCGACCAGCCCTTAACTACCGGGGGTTGCGCGTCGGGAACAGATTGGGCCATGTCGCCCATGGATAAGGTTCCGAGCAACAGCGGCCCCACACTCGCTCCATACCAAGACACAATCTTTACACCTTGCGTAGCAACCCTGATCAGCCACTTTCGCGGCCACGCAGATGGCCTTGAGGAAACACACGATGGACGTCACCACAAAAATCAGCCTGGGCGATCCGCTGGAACCCGCACGCAAGGCCACCGCGCAGATGCTTCAAGAGCGCGAACGCACTTTCTCGCTGCCGCAGCCGTTTTACTCTGACGAGCGGCTGTTTGATATCGACATGCAGGAAATCTTCTCGAAAGAGTGGTTGATCGCCGGCATGACCTGCGAGATCCCGACCAAGGGCAACTACCTGACCCTGCAAGTCGGCAAGAACCCGATCATCGTGATTCGCGGCGCCGAAGGCGTGGTGCACGCGTTCCACAACGTCTGCCGCCACCGTGGTTCGCGGCTGTGCACCAGCGAAAAAGGCAAGGTCGCCAAGCTGGTTTGCCACTACCACCAGTGGACCTACGAACTGGATGGTCGCCTGCTGTTCGCCGGCACCGAGATGGGCGCCGACTTCGACATGAACCAGTACGGCCTCAAGCCGGTCAACGTGAAGACTGCCGGCGGTTACATCTTCATCAGCCTGTCGGAGAATCCGCCGGCCATTGATGACTTCCTGTCGACGCTGAACCATTACATGGAACCGTACGACATGGAGAACACCAAGGTGGCGATCCAGACCACCTTGTTCGAAAAAGCCAACTGGAAGCTGGTGCTGGAAAACAACCGCGAGTGCTACCACTGCAACGCGTCGCACCCGGAATTGCTGAAAACCCTGCTGGAATGGGACGACGTTACCGACCCGCGCGCCGACCAGGCCTTCAAAGACCACGTCGCCGCCTCCGCCGCTGCCTGGGAAGCCGAAAAGATTCCTTACGCCCACGCCAGCTTCGGCTTGCGTAACCGTATCGTGCGCATGCCGTTGCTCAAGGGCACCGTGTCGATGACCCTGGACGGCAAACAGGGCTGCGCCAAACTCATGGGCCGCATCAAGAACCCGGACCTGGGCTCGATGCGCATCCTGCACCTGCCGCACTCGTGGAACCACTGCATGGGCGACCACATCATCGTGTTCACCGTGTGGCCGATCAGCGCGCAGGAAACCATGGTCACCACCAAGTGGATCGTGCACAAGGATGCGGTCGAAGGCGTGGATTACGACGTGGAACACATGCGCAAGGTGTGGGATGCGACCAACGACCAGGACCGTCGCCTGGCTGAAGAGAACCAGCGCGGCATTAACTCCACCGCTTACCAGCCAGGGCCTTATTCCAAGACCTATGAGTTTGGCGTGGTGAACTTCGTGGATTGGTACAGCGAGCGTTTGCTGAACAACCTCGGGGCTGAACCTGCGCCTTACCTCAAAGGCGTGCCGGTTCAAGGCTGACCGATCCCGCTAAGACAAAAACCGCGAACATGTTTCGCGGTTTTTTTTGTTCAAATTTCGATCAATTGCTTTAGAGCTGCCACCGGTGTGGGGCTGTAGCGGTTCGCGAACAAGTTATCCACACCTTCACCCACAGCAAATGGGGACAACTCGGTTTAAGGCGAAAAATTTCTCCACAGAAACCGAAGAAAATCCGTGACTTATCCAAAAGCAGGGTTTTGAACTGCGATTGGTTGTTTTTTGATCGAAAGCCTGTAGGGCCCTAATTACATGGCTTGCAGAGGATGGCGAACACCTTATCCACAGAAGCGCCAACAGACTTTGGGGGCAACTTCGATGGATCTGTGGAAAACCGTCGGAGACTGCGATAAATCGGGGTTTGCGCAAGGTTTATGGATCTAAAACGAAGATTTGATCGTTTTTTGATCACCCACCTGATAAGCCCGTTTTATATGGCCTGTAGAGGACAGCGAACATCTTATCCACAGATGCGCTAACAGAGATTGGGGGCAAGTATGGGCTCGCGTGAAAAGTTATTCTTTGGAAAATGCGTGAAAAAACCGCAAGTTAGGCTGGTTGTTTTTTGTACGAAGGGTTGCAGGGCTTGATTTGTGTGGGGTGTAGCGAGCGGCGAACATGTTATCCACAGAAGCGCTCACAGGGATTGTGGGTAAATTCGATCCAACGACCAAAAAAACCAAATGACTGAAACTGGGTTAGCGCCTTTCGGAAAATACACATCTTGGATACACCGTCATGTCACGATTGGTTACGTACTTTTTGGGGCAGCAGTCGTTACTAAACAAATCACACCAATATAAAGGCTGATACCCGAGACTCCAGATATCGTTCCCAGTACAAACGATACAATCACAAAAACACCCATGAACGAGGCAAGTAAAAGAAGGATGTTTGATACAAAAAAAATAGATAGTTTTATGCCAAACGAGTTTGACTTTATTTTAGCTGCTACAAACATTCCCAGCCCTGAGAACACGATGGCCAAAAAACCCACGACTTGCAGAGCTACCGTGTAAATGGTAACTACAGGCAACCCTCTCGTATCAAAAAGGTCATCCGGGTTCTCTGGAGTGCCAACTCCAGCAGACAACAAGCAAAACCAGGCACCAATGAACAATATATTTGCAATTAACAAACGTTGATACTGACGCATGAATAGTTTCCTTCCGAAGATTGGCCGCCAGTGCATGCACGACCAAATTACACAATAACAAAACCGATAAACTTTCAAGCCATGACACTTAGTCACAAGCTTTTATGCTAGCACCATACTCAAGACTAACGCTCAATGAAGATCAAAGCTGTGCCTTGAATAGCGATTTCATACGGTTTAGCATTCAAATATTTTTCTACTGCGGCAAGTACGCTGGTCGCATTCTCACCCACCGAACTTCGAAACGTACTTGGATTCGCATCATAGATATCATTGTAAGCTCTTGCACCACCTTGAAAGAACAACATACCGTTATCTTGTTTAATTATAGTTCCTTCGATTTTTAGAGTAATATTACCAAGCCAAGATGCAGTCATCCAAGAGTCCGACGAGGTATTGTAAGGCACTTTATCCAAGGCGATTACAGTTCGTCCAACAGGTGCAGTAGCTAAAGCGTTATCCAGCATAGGAATTGATGTTCTAGACAGGTTTAGACCTAGACTATTGATGTTGGTCTCGGCAGCAGCTCCGTTTCCATAAAGAAAATGACCAAGCGCGGCGACTGGAGTTAGCGCACCGCCAGAAAGGCCGGTAGACTCGGGAACAGAACCCGCTTTAAAGCTACGTGACGTATAGTTCAACGCTTGAGCCGGTGACATATTTGGATTCAAGCAAATGTAGTTATCAGCAAAAGGGATCGACTGCATGTCACGCACAATGGATGTGACAAGGCCTACAGCAACCCCATTTCTAATAGAAGCCTGTTGTTCATTAGTGATCTTTACGATCATCTCTCGCCACAAACCTTGGCTGTAGAGTTCGTTCCGCTCCTGTTGCTGGGCAATAAAAACCATTGCCGGATTAGGCGCCGGCCAAGCACCGCCTGGTGCTATCGGGCTATAGCCAGGCGCGGTTGCAGTAACCTTCAGGGGAGGAAGTACAATTCCATTGTTCATCTGTTATTTCCTACGAAATTATAAGTTTTTGCGCAGCAGGTGCTGCATGTAATTCGCTCGTAGGCGATCGTTCGAGGCTCGGGACCTTCACATGATTCAACGTGCCACATCGGGAACATTTGATCTGGAACTCGGTACACCCACCGACTTTGGCTAAAAGCCGATTACAATTACCACATCTGCAGTCTTTCAACATTTGTAAAGCCTTTTGGTTGAGTGACCCTCCTCATAGTTGAGCGCCGAACACCGGAGAGCCACACAAAATACTGCTGCTTAGACTCTCACTCTGTAACAGCGGACGAAAAAAATATATCTCAAGGAAAACAATTGAACAAGATCACGACTATTCAGTTGAGCGGCCTACTCCTGAGCCTTGTAGGACGTCCTAAGATTGAATTTAAACGGCGACAGGTCCTGCCAAAATCGGAGCAACCTACTGATATATAAACAAGACTGTTCGAATAGATCGGAATAAAACGCGCGAACATTGCAACCGATAAACGCCTTAAGGCTCCCCCGACAGGAAAGGCCTTACACCAATAATAAAATAAGCTTACAGATAATATTCTATTTGCCCACGAAAATAATTCAATCTAATGCTAGATCCTGTTGAAACACGACTGGCCCGAGTCGATATCCAGTTTCAATTCATAATCATTGAATGCACGCCACCCGAGCAAAAGCGAAGGTACGTACTGCCCCAGCAAAAAGGACGGAGGGATCGTAAATCCGGATAGTATTTGTAGGTGATCAATTGGATATACCCCGACAGGCTCAATTCACCCTCGAAGGTTTGGGAACACGGCATATCGGTGACATGAAGGGGTGAGTTGCCCGGCGAGGCCGACGTCAGGTAATCGACATTCGATGTCAATAATCGCCGGCGTCGCCCGACGATCCAGGCGTGCACCAATGGTCAGTCTTTGATTGATGTCGATACGCGCATAGGTAATTCGCGAATCACATCGCGCGGGTGGTTCGGCGTTAAGTTCCAGGGTCTTTTTCGTGACCTTTAAACGCCCCAACTTACCGATCAGATCAAGCCCTAATAAGGTATCCCGATCACTGACGAACACCAGAACATTCCTGAACTCGCTCCCGCCTATCTTTAAAGACTTAAAGACCCCGAGCTTGGCAGACAGGTCGCGCTCACCATAAAACGTGCTGTAGCCGTATTGAGAGTCGGTTACGTGATCCCCATCAGCTTCGCTGTTGACCCTGGTTTGCGGTGCGCCGGTGTCCAGAATAAATCGTGATGAGACACCATTGGCCGCTTTGACATCGACGTAGGGCAGCACCTCGTCAGTGACGTGAGCGTCACTGGGGTAGGGGTGAATCGCCAGCACTTCGTGCCGTTTGGTTCTTTCCACCGAAAAATCGCCGACCGCCCGCAGAGTCGCGATGGACTCAGTGCCGAACATGGAAAAATAGTGCGTTGAGCTCAGGGTCATTCGCGATGGCCTGAGCATGGCCTGCCTGGTGTCGGCCATCGGACTTGTAGCTGCACACATCCAAAATGCAAACAGCATCAGAGACGACTTTACATTCACGCCACCGATCAGACATGTCTCACGCCGACTGACCGTTTTCATGTTCAACCCATTCTTGAAAACGAGTTTTATGAACTAGCGCTACCGCAACCCCGCCCAGCTCATACAAAGCCAGCTCATAGAGAAATGTAGCTCACTAGGGCCGATACATCAGATAGGCCTCACCCGTGACCCGAATCATCGGATGCGGGGTGATCTGACA
The DNA here is from genome assembly GCF_054898105.1 of Pseudomonas sp. MDT1-17. Lineage (NCBI taxonomy): Bacteria > Pseudomonadati > Pseudomonadota > Gammaproteobacteria > Pseudomonadales > Pseudomonadaceae > Pseudomonas > Pseudomonas sp. MDT1-17. The sequence goes on from NZ_JBUBVM010000001.1 coordinate 5,953,524, forward strand.
GGTATCGACAATCCGGAAGCCATGTCGCTCGTAAAACCGGCGGGCGCCGGTGTTCACGGCGTAGTCGATCAGGCTCAAGCCATTGAGCCCAAGCTGGTTGGCACGGTCGTAGGCGTAGGCGAGGAATTGTTTGCCCAGCCCCTGATTTCGCCAGCCTTCATGCAGCGCCAGGCTGGAAATATAGAGGGTGTCGGGAATTTCCATCGTGGCATACGGCGCCAGGACCGGATCGGTCACGGGGGCCGCCAGCGGATCGTGACGCATCACGTAGCTGTGCATCATGCCGATGACATTTCCCCCTGCCTCGGCAATGAGGCAGTTCTGCCAGGAAAAATCCACGTCTTCACGGGCGTACCGACTGGCGCCCACATCCAGCAAGTCCTGACCGGGCTGCGCCAGTTGACTCCAGATGTAATCCGCAGCGCCTTCTGATGAAATCTGAAACAAACGAGCAATTTCCCGCGCATCCGCGCGCAGGGCCGAACGAAATTCAACTGCCATATACCGGGCTCCACAGGGCCGTTAGCGGACGACGCCTTCTTCGATCAATAACTTGAGAATCGCCTCAGCCCCAGCTTCCGCACTCACCCCTTTAAGCACCTGCCCGCCCCCGCCGCTGGCCTTGGCCGTCGCGGCTTTCATCCGGTCCGCGCCGCTCTTGGCCTTGATCACCTTCAAGCGTTTAGGCCGTGGCTTGGCCGGTTGCAGGGTGGCGACCGCCAGCAGTTCATCGTCGATCACTTCGACTTCATCCGCCTGCAACACCCCGCGTCGGGCCGGGCCGTAAGCGCTCTGCCGAGGTTTCGGTGCAGCGTTATCCACAGTGGCAAGAAACGGTAGTCGCACTTTCAGACGACGGCGTTGACCACGTGGCAAGGCTTGCAGCACCAGTGCCGAACCGCCATCGATGGATTCAACCTGAGCCAGCCCTACGACGAGCGGCCAGCCCAGACTTTCCGCCAGTAGAAACGGCAGCATGCCCGAGCCTTCACCGGTTTCCGCCTGGCTGCCGGTCAGCACGACCTGAGCTCCGGCGTCACGCAAATACGCGGTCAATGCCGGCAGTGCATCGGCGCCTGAAGGTTGTTCAAGCACATGCAACTGTTCCAGGCCCATGCCCAGGTACGCACGCAGCGCAGGCTCTGCGACGTCGCCGGCATGCAGCACTTGCAGGTTATCCCCAGCCAGTTGCAGACCCAGTTCCACGGCTCGCGCATCCTGCTCCGCGCGACGTGGCCGGCCGGAAGTCGGGTGGGCGCCGATGGACACCAGGCTGATGATTTTCGTGCTCATAACCCTTTCCTTTCCTTAAGCCGCATCGCGCTTGGCTTCGTTGCGGTAAGCCTCTACCGCCGCGATCAAGGCTTGAAGAATCTCGGCGCTCTCGCCGATCACCGACAGGTCGGCCCGTTTGATCATGTCGCAGCCAGGATCGAGGTTGATCGCCACCACCTTGTCGCAGGCACCGATGCCTTGCAGGTGCTGGATCGCCCCGGAGATCCCCACCGCCACGTAGACCCTTGCGGTAACCCAGGTGCCGGACGCACCGACCTGACGGTCGCGCGCCATGAAGCCATCGTCCACGGCCACACGGGAAGCGCCCTCGGTAGCGCCGAGCGCTTCGGCGGTCCTGTGGAAAAGTCCCCAATCCTTGACGCCGTTGCCGCCGGAGAAAATGAACTCAGCTTCGGCCATTGGAATCGCCGCCGGATCCACCGCCACCGCGCCTAGATCTTCGATGCGCGACAGGCTGCGAACCACGGCTGTGGATAACTCCACCGGCAAGGCTTCGTGACGGGTTTCGCTGACCGGTTCCGCGCATTCGACGGCGGCCAGAATCAAGCGAGCGACCGGGCGCGCAAGGTCTTGCAAACCAGCACCGGCGCGGCCGATGCATTCCTGGTCCTTGACCTGCCAGACCCGCGTGGCCGGGCGTTCGCCCAGTGCAGCGGCAAAACGTCGACCCAGTTCACCACCGCCACTGCGGCTGTCCGGCAGCAACCAGTGGCGCGGGCTGAACTGGTTATCCACAGCCCGCAGGCCCTGGACTCTTTGTTCCGGTGCATAACCGCTGAATTCATCGCCGTCCAGCACCAGCAAGCGATCGACGCCCGCGGTGGCGAAGGCGTTTTCTTTGTGTTCGCCGAAGACCACGGCCAACACCGCGCCATCCTTGCCGGCCAACTGATGGGCCAGACCGAGCAAGTCGCGATCGTGGCTGCTCAAGCGGCCGCCGACCATGTCCGGCACCACGCTGATGTAAAACGCAGGTGCAGCCACTTGATGCAGCGGCAATTGCACTTCAACCGCGGCCGAGCGTTTGGTCGCCCCGCCCTGTTGAGCGCCGCTGCGGTCGATCCGCTTGACGCCGTTGGGACCGATAAAACCGATGCCATGGGGGTTCTTGCGGATGACGCCATTAGGCCCCATCCAGCTGTGCTGCGCCGGTTGCATGGCTGCGTGCAGCGGGTGCAGGCGGTTGCGGGCGATCCATTCGGCGCGTGGGTCGCGGCGGATAATGTCGCTCATCAGTGGGCCTCCGCAGGTTCACGTTGGGCCGGTGTGGTCGGCTTGCTCGGGGCCGCGTCTTCGAGCAACGCGTCCGCCACCAGTTCGGCGATGTCCTTGATCAGTGGCCGGGGTTCGACCACGCCTTCGAGCATCGCGGTGCATTGTGGACAACCCACGGCCACCAGTTCGGCGCCAGTTTCGCGGATGTCTTCCATGCGCATGTCGGGGATCCGTTGCTTGCCCGGAATGTCAGTGATCGGCGCACCACCGCCACCGCCGCAGCAGCGCGAGCGGAAACCGGAGCGTTGCATTTCCTTGATCTCTATCCCGAGGGCGCGCAGTACTTCACGCGGTGCCTCGTATTCGCCGTTGTAGCGGCCGAGGTAGCACGGGTCGTGATAGGTCACGCTGCTGCCTTTGTGCTGGCCGAGGTTCAGGGCGCCAGCGCCGATGATTTCGGCCATGTAGGTGCTGTGGTGCTGCACGAGGTAGTGGCCGTCGAAGGCGCCGTATTCGTTTTTCAGCACGTGGAAGCTGTGCGGGTCGCAGGTGACGATGCGGTTGAAGCTGTACTTGGCCAGGGTCTGGATGTTGCGTTTGGCCAACAACTGGAAAGTCGCTTCGTCGCCCAAACGCCGGGCTACGTCACCACTATCTCGCTCTTCAAGACCGAGCACCGCGAAGTCGACCTTGGCCGCTTTCAGCACTTTGACGAAGGCGCGCAAGGTGCGCTGGTTGCGCATGTCGAAGGCACCGTCGCCGACCCAGAACAGCACGTCGACCGATTTCTTCTCGCTGAGCAGGTTCAGGTTCAAGTCCGCCGCCCAGTTCATCCGCCCGCCCGGCGCGAAACCGCCAGGGTTGTCGGTGGCGATCAGGTTTTCGAGGACTTCGGCGCCCTTGTTCGGGGTCGCGCCTTTTTCCAGGGTCAGGTGACGGCGCATGTCGACGATGGCGTCGACGTGCTCGATCATCATCGGGCACTCCTCGACGCAGGCACGGCAGGTGGTGCAAGACCACAGGGTTTCAGCGTCCACCAGACCGTTGACGATCGGTTGATGCGGGTTGCCGGCGTGTTCGCCGATTGGCTTCCCAGGATAGGGGCTGCCAGCGAACTTGGCATCAGTGCCACCGGCGAGGCCGACCACCATGTCTTGAATCAGTTTTTTCGGGTTAAGCGGCTGGCCGGCGGCGAACGCCGGGCACGCGGCTTCGCACTTACCGCACTGCACGCAGGCGTCGAAGCCGAGTAGTTGATTCCAGGTGAAATCCTTGGGTTTTTCCACGCCCAGTGGCGCGTTTGGATCGTTCAGGTCCAGCGGTTTCAAACCGGTAGAACGGCCGCCGCCGAAACGCTCGGAGCGACGGTGCCAGGCCAAGTGCAGGGCACCAGCGAAGGCGTGCTTCATTGGCCCGCCCCAAGTCATGCCGAAGAACAGTTCGCTGACGCCCCACAACACGCCGACGCCGAGGATCGCCGCCAGCACCCAGCCACCGAAGTTTTCCGGAAGGATGCCCGCCACCGGCAGGGTCAACAGGAAGAAGCTCGCAGAAAACGCCAACAGGCTTTTTGGCAGGCGCATCCATGGCCCTTTGGACAGGCGAGCCGGTGGGTTGCGACGGCGCAGAAACATGAAAATCGCACCGACGAACATCACCGCCGAAGCAATCAGCAGGGCAACACCGAGAAGGCGACTGTGCAGGCCGAACCCGTGAACCAGTATCGCCAGCACAATGGACGCTACCGCACCACCGGCCGTGGCCACGTGGGTGTTGGCGATGTATTTATCCCGAGCGACAACATGGTGCAAGTCGACCATATAACGCTTGGGCATGGCGAACAGGCCGCCGATCAGGTCGACTTTCGAAGCCCGGCCTCGGCGCCACATAGCCACCCGCCGCAACGCGCCCAGGACAGCGAGGCCCAGAGCAGCGAACAACAGGATTGGAAGAAGGGTGTTCAACATGGTGGAGCTCCCAAAGACCTCGGGGTCTTGCAGGCCTAACTACCTGGATGCCTTGCTCGATTCCTGTGGGAGCGGGCTTGCTCGCGAAGGCGGACTGACATTCAACATTGATGTCGTCTGACTCACCGCCTTCGCGAGCAAGCCCGCTCCCACAGGGTTATCCACAAGCTCTTAGAAATCCTTGCACAACCGCAGGGCATCGTAGATCGCCGCGTGGGTGTTGCGTTGCGCCACGCAGTCGCCGATGCGGAACAGCAAGTAGCCGTCACCCGCCTGGCTCAACGAAGGTTGCGGCTTGATCGCGAACAGGGCTTCGATGTCCATCTGGCCTTTGTTGCGCGAGCCTTCCTTCAGGGCGTAGTAGATTTCTTCGTCCGGACGCACGCCGTTTTCGACGACGACCTGATCCACCACCCGCTCCTCTTTGGCCCCGGTGTATTCGTTTTCCAGCACCGCCACCAGCTTGTCGCCTTCGCGGTAGACCTTCTCCAGCATCATGTCCCCGGTCATGATCACTTCTTTGGGGTACATGCTGCGGTAGTAAGTCGGGAACGAGGTGCCGCCAATCGCCACGCCCGGTTTGATGTCGTCGGTGACGATCTCGACCTGACTGCCCTTGTCGGCGAGGAAGTCGGCAGTCGACATCCCGGTGAATTCGCAAATGGTGTCGTAGACCAGCACGTTCTTGCCCGGTGCGACCTTGCCATCGAGGATGTCCCAGCTGCTGACCACCAGGCCTTCAGCCGCGCCCCAGTGTTCGTTCTGCTCCAGGAAAGGATGGCCGCCAACGGCGAGCACCACCACGTCCGGGTGCAGGTCGAGAATGGTCGCCGCATCGGCCGCCACGCCCAGGCGCAGGTCGACTTTCAAACGCGCCAGTTCCAGTTGGAACCAGCGAGTGATACCGGCAATCTGGTCACGCTGTGGCGCTTTCGAGGCGGTGGTGATCTGCCCGCCGATGAATTCTTTCTTCTCGAACAGGGTCACGTCATGGCCGCGTTCGGCCGACACGCGAGCGGCTTCCATCCCGGCAGGACCGGCACCGACCACCACAACCTTGCGCTTCACACCGGTCGATTTCTCGATGATGTGCGGCACGCCCATGTATTCACGGGAGGTCGCGGCGTTCTGGATGCACAAGACGTCCAGGCCCTGGTACTGACGGTCGATGCAATAGTTGGCACCGACGCATTGTTTGATCTGGTCGACCTGCCCCATTTTGATCTTGGCGATCAGGTGCGGGTCGGCGATGTGGGCGCGGGTCATGCCGACCATGTCCACGTAGCCGCCTTCCAGAATACGGGTCGCCTGGTTCGGGTCCTTGATGTTCTGCGCGTGCAGTATCGGCGCCTTCACCACTTCCTTGATACCAGCAGCCAAGTGCAGGAATGGCTCCGGTGGATAACTCATGTTCGGGATAACGTTGGCCAGGGTGTTGTGGGTGTCGCAACCTGAACCCACAACGCCGATGAAGTCGATCATGCCGGTGTCGTCGTAGTACTTGGCGATTTGCTTCATGTCCTCGTGGGACAAGCCGTCCGGGTGGAACTCGTCACCGCACAGACGGATGCCGACGCAGAAATCCGGGCCGACTTCGGCCCGCACAGCCTTCAATACTTCCAGGCCGAAACGCATGCGGTTTTCGAAGCTTCCGCCCCATTCGTCAGTACGTTTGTTGACGCGCGGGCTCCAGAACTGGTCGATCATGTGCTGGTGCACAGCGGACAATTCAACGCCGTCCAGGCCACCGGCCTTGGCGCGGCCAGCCGCGGTAGCGTAGTTGCCGATCACCCGCCAGATTTCTTCCGGCTCGATGGTTTTGCAGGTCGCACGGTGCACCGGTTCACGGATGCCCGACGGCGACAGCAGGGTTGGCCAATGCTCACCGTCCCAACGCGAGCGTCGGCCCATGTGGGTAATCTGGATCATGATCTTGGCGCCATGCTTGTGCATGGCATCGGCCAGGTTCTGGAAGTGCGGAATGATCCTGTCGTCGGCCAGGTTGACCGACTTCCACCAGCCTTGCGGGCTGTCGATGGCCACACTGGAGGACCCGCCGCAAATCGCCAGGCCGATCCCGCCCTTGGCTTTCTCTTCGTAATACTTGACGTACCGGTCGGTGGTCATGCCGCCGTCGGTCGCGTAGACCTCGGCGTGCGCGGTGCTGAGCACGCGGTTACGGATGGTCAGTTTGCCGATCTGGATCGGCTGGAACATTGCTTCGAAAGCCATGGCGGGGTCCTCGACTTACAACGGCTTGACGGTGAACAAACCGTCGTCGTGGCCTTCTTCGGAGCCACCGTAGACTTGTTCGGCAACGGTGCGGATCTTGCTGCCGCGGGCTTGCAGAATCTGGTCCATGGCCCCGGCAAACCAACCGGTGAACATGTAGTCGACCTTGCGCCCGACCTTGCCGTACACGTAGACGAATGCCGAGTGTTCGAGCTTGACGCTGGCAGTGCCTTTGTCGAGGTCGATGTCCTGGATCTTGAACAGACCCCAGCCGCGCTGCGACAGGCGCTTCATGTAGTGCTCGAACACCGCGACGCCTTCCAGGCCGTGGCATTCAGCTTCTTTTTCACACCAGTGCCAGGCGGATTTGTAGCCGGCCTTGTAGAGAATCTCGGCGTAGGCGTCGGCGCCCAAAACCTCCTCGATGCCCATGTGGTTGTTGACGAAGAAATGACGCGGTACGTACAGCATCGGCAAGGCGTCGGAGGTCCAGACACCGGTTTCGCTGTCGACTTCGATTGGCAATTGCGGGGCGATCTTGGCCATGGAAACTTAACTCCAGAAAAATTTTGGTGTTGCCCCCGGCACGGATGGCCGGGGGAAAGGATTCAGAGGTGCTGTGGCTTACTCGCCCCAGACGTCCTTGAGGACGTTGACCCAGTTCTCGCCCATGATCTTGCGCACTACTCGCTCGGAGTGGCCGCGCTTGAGCAGGGTTTCGGTCAGGTTCGGGAACTCGCCGACGGTGCGGATGCCCAGCGGATTGATGATCTTGCCGAAACTGGTCAGGCGGCGGGCGTAGCCCTTGTCATGGGTCAGGTATTCGAAGAAGTCCTGGCCATGGCCCTGGGTGAAGTCGGTGCCGATACCGATGGCGTCTTCGCCGACGATGTTCATGGTGTATTCGATGGCTTCGGCGTAATCGTCGATGGTCGAATCGATGCCCTTGGCCAGGAATGGCGCAAACATGGTCACGCCGACGAAACCACCGTGATCGGCGATGAATTTCAGTTCTTCATCGGATTTGTTGCGCGGGTGAATTTTCAGACCCGACGGCAGGCAGTGGGAGTAGCAGACCGGTTTCTTCGATTCGAGGATGACTTCTTCGGAGGTTTTCGAACCCACGTGGGACAGGTCGCACATGACGCCGACTCGGTTCATCTCGGCGACGATTTCGCGACCGAAACCCGACAGGCCGCCATCGCGCTCGTAGCAGCCGGTACCGACCAGGTTTTGGGTGTTGTAGCACATCTGCACGATACCGACGCCCAGCTGCTTGAACACCTCGACGTAGCCGATCTGGTCTTCGAAGGCGTGAGCATTCTGGAAGCCGAACAGGATGCCGGTCTTGCCCTGCTCCTTGGCCTTGCGAATATCGGCGGTGGTGCGCACTGGAATCACCAGGTCACTGTTTTCGCGGATCAGCTTCTGGCTGGCGGCGATGTTGTTGACGGTGGCCTGGAAGCCCTCCCACACCGACACGGTGCAGTTGGCCGCGGTCAACCCGCCCTTGCGCATGTCTTCGAACAGCTCACGGTTCCACTTGGCAATAATCAGACCGTCGATAACGATGCTGTCGGCGTGCAATTCGGCTGGGCTCATCAGGCTGTCCCCTATTAGCGATTCGTGCGCCGAATCGTGTGTCGGCGCTTTGGGGCCAGCATATGCCTGAGGGACGGGGTAGCCGGGTGCAAAAACGACAGGGGGTTTGCCGAAAGCGTCAATCTGCGACAAAGGGTCGTCGCCGGGCGTCATGGGCCACCTGTTCAAGGGCCTTTGCATGGGCCAGAATTCGCGGCATTACTGAATTTGCACTGAAAAAAGAGGCTGCGGCGCAATGAGAACGATTTTCCTGGCTTTGGCACTGATAGCGACTGGCGTACACGCGGCTGAAGAGTCAGACGACACCCCCTGCGACAAAGTCGAAAACGACGTCCAGACACTGGAGTGCTCTGCCTACAGCAGAACCACCGCCGAAGACCTGCTCAAAGACAACTATCAAAGCCTGACCGAACGCATGCAAACGGCCTACGGCAAGAACCCGGCGCAACTGACAGACATCACCGCCAAGCTCAAGGCTGCGCAGCAGCAGTGGTTGAAGACTCGGGATGCGGATTGCGCGATTGACGCGTTTCCAACGACGGCCGGCAGCAAGGCGTTCACCATTTCGCAAAATGATTGCGTGGCGCGGATGAGTGATGAGCGGTCGGAGTTTTTGGAGTCGATTGGGCAGGAGTGAGGCGTCAGAGCGCCTGCCACACTGACTCAAGAGCGGTCAGCAATTTTTTGCTCGCCGCTTTATCCATCTCCAGTTCGGCGCAACAAATAACCCACCCGGAAAAAGCATCCAGCGTCTGCTCGATGTAGCGTTCGGGCTCAAGGAAACTGAACGGTTTGCACACGTCAATGAGCGCCTTGCGTGTGGGTTTGCCTTTTCCCGCGAAGGCTGTGGTGTGCTCATTGCCGCGCCCTGCGGTGCTGGAAAAGGTCAGATCGTAAGCTGGAGCCATTTTCCAGCCATCCTTGCCGCCAAAAAACGAGAAGTTCTTCGCGTGATCGTCGTGGTTATGAGCGAGAGCGTTGTAGACCATCAATCGGGCTATTTTCTCGACCTCGGTCGCATCCTTGGTCATTGCCCAGGTCGCTCGCAGTAAATCACTGTAATCGAGGCTTGGCGCACGGAAGTCGGCATATAGAATCGCCGCAGCGGTAAGCATGTGGCGCTTGGAACCTGCTTCTCGATCGAAGCGTTTCGTGGCGAAGAATTGCTCGACACCCTTGATGGTTTCTACCTGAAACAGTTTCGACTCGGACATTTCGACCCCTGCCCGATGGGCCATCAGAGCATAAGCCTGCTCAATGGTGCCGCTATCACGATGCTCCTCTTCGCAGCGAAATTTGATCAACCAGTGCTCAAAACCCTTGGGCATTTCACCGAATGACGAAACGGCGCGGGTTTTGTCCGGCGAAAGACCAATCACCGCTTTGGGTCGGGCACCACCGGGGGAACCACCCGCCAGTCGCAAAGAATTGATGACCTCGTCAGCGCTGCCTGAAAGTATCGTCTGTGATGCCTCATAGAGGGCGGCCAGATCGAGGTCTTCGTCTGCTTCCACGGTTTCGAACATCGGCACGTATTCAAGCGCGCCCATGCTTCGATTGCCCATGTAGGCCAGACGATCCAGCGGTCCGATTGCGTGGCGCTCGATTCTCAATTGAGTTCGGAAGAATCGATCCATGAGCAGCAACCCCCAGCCATCGGGCAACGAATCGCTGAAGGCACCATGCAGGCCGTCGAACAACATCGGATCAGCCGCCCTCTGGGGTTTGACCGAGAAATCCATATGAAACGGCGCAAGGTTGAATCCTTTCGCCAACCAGCTCGGATCATAAGAAAAGAACACACCCTGACGAGGAATCGCGACCAGCTCGCCGACTCGTGATCCTTGAAGCATGACGCTGAGTGCGTTGACGGATTTCATTTTCGACCACGAGCCCTTTCGTAGTTTTTCAGTTCTTGAAGCGTCAGCGATTGAGCCGAGGCAAACAAATTTGTCAGCGGCGCCTCTGCCCCCAGGCAAATCGCGATCAACAACAAGCCATCCAGAGAGATCTTGCCGGTGGTTTCAAAGCGCTTGATATTCGACTCGGGGACGCCCGACTTTTGCGCGAGCGTGCGCCGCGAAAGGTTTTTGCTGAGCCTCAGACGTTTGGCATTCCCGGCGATCTGTAAAGCGATCTCTCCGGGGGAGTAGAGGATATGGGTAAGGGCCATGAGTCGACCTCAAGAGGAATGTGAGCAAGTGTAGCAGCGCGATAGTTTAGTTAATGTTAAAAGGCAACATTTTACCTTTTAATTCGTTTATTGATTGTTAACGGTTAATATTTAGACCTTTATGTGAGCATATAAAATGCCGCTAGGACATTTCGTGTACAAGCTACATTTAGGGCTTGAGCTATAAGCTGCACATCATCCACCGGGAAAGGGACTCAAATGAAAATCTGCGGCATCGAAATCAAAGGCAGCGAAGCGATCATCGCCGTGGCCTCCCTCGACGGTCAGGCGCTGAGCCACGTCGCTCTAGCCACCAAGAAAATCGCCCTCGACGATGACGACGAAGCCGCGAACGTCAAAGTCTTTGCCGCTCAGGTGGCGTCGTTTGTTCGCGAGAATTCCATCGATCGGATCGTGATCAAGAAGCGCAGCAAGAAAGGTGAGTTCGCCGGTGGGCCGACCACGTTCAAGATCGAAGGCGTTTTTCAGTTGTTGGAGAGTTGCGAGGCGACGTTGCTGTCGCCGCAGACCATCAATGCGCAGAACAAGAAATTTGATTTCGAACTGCCGGCAACGCTGAACAAGTATCAGCATGAGGCTTACAAAGCAGCGTGTTCAGCGCTGATGAAGAAGTAACACCAAAGAAGATCACCTGTGGGAGCGGGCTTGCTCGCGAATGCGGTGGGTCATTCAACATTGATGTCGACTGCTCCACCGCATTCGCGAGCAAGCCCGCTCCCACATTTTTTTTGTGTTTGACCAGAGAAAACATTCACACCAGTTCCCGTCCATCTCCCAAGCGCCGTCGGTCTTCTCGCGGACACCGCTCAAACCGCGCCCGATAACTGCGGGTGAAATACGATGGCGATTCAAACCCGCACGCAATACTCACTTCCAGCACGCTCATGTTCGTCTGCCGCAACAACTGCCGAGCCTTCTCCAGCCTTAACCGCAGGTAGAAATTACTCGGTGTGTCGTTCAGGTGCAGGCGAAACAGGCGTTCGAGCTGCCGCCGCGTCACCTTGATCGATTCGGCTAACGCCAAGGTGCTCAGCGGCGGTTCGCTGTGCTGTTCCATCTCCCCGATCACCTGCACCAGTTTCTTGTTGCTGATGCCATAGCGCGTGGCGACTTCCATACGCTGGTGATCTTTGCGCGGGCGAATGCGGCCGAGTACGAATTGTTCGCTGACCTGGATCGCCAGTTCCGGGCCGTGGGCCTGGCTGATGAGGTCGAGCATCAGGTCGATGGACGCGGTGCCGCCGGCGGAGGTAATGCGCCGGCGGTCAATCTCGAACAGCTCCTGGGTAACGCTGAGCTGTGGATAAGATTCCTTGAAGGCGTCGATGGCTTCCCAGTGCAGGGTCAGGCGATGGCCGTCGAGCAAGCCCGCCTCGGCGAGGACGAAGCTGCCGGTGTCGATGGCGCCGAGGGTGACGCCTTCGTTGTCCAGGCGGCGCAGCCAGTGCTCCAGCGCCGGGGTGGCGAACTTCAGCGGTTCGAAGCCCGCGACTACCAATAAGGTCGCACCTTTTTTCAGCGGTTCCAGCGCCGCATCGGCGTTGACCGACATGCCGTTGCTGGCCAGCACCGCGCCGCCGTCAGCGCTGAGCACATGCCAGCGGTACAGCTCGCCACGGAATCGATTGGCGACCCGCAGCGGCTCGATCGCCGAGATAAAACCGATGGCCGAGAAACCCGGCATCAACAAAAAGTAGAAATCCTGGGACATGGAGCGCACTCGATGGCAGGTAGCGAGAGGGCGGGAAGCGTGTGGACGTTGATACGCCACTTGCCGACGTCATTCAAGAGCGCAGGTCGCTCCAGTGCAAGAGCTGGTCGCCGCAGTGCGTTTTCACAGGGGCTATGCTGCGTAACTTGAGCATCACCGGCGCACGAAGACGCCCGGACCCACAATAACGACCTGCCGAGGAACCCGACATGAAACGACTGATCAGCAGCTGTGTTCTTGCACTCAGCGGTACCGCTTTCTTGAGCGCCAGTGTCATGGCGGCCGAACCTGCTTCATGCCAGAACGTACGCATGGGCGTCGTGAACTGGACCGACGTGATCGCCACCAGCGCCATGACCCAGGTCCTGCTCGATGGCCTCGGCTACAACACCAAACAAACCAGCGCTTCCCAGCAAATCATCTTCGCCGGGATCCGCGACCAGCGCCTGGACCTGTTCCTGGGCTACTGGAACCCGCTGATGACCCAGACCATCACCCCGTTCGTCGCGGCCAATCAAGTCAAGGTTCTGGAAGCGCCAAGCCTGAAAGACGCCCGCGCCACCCTCGCCGTACCGACGTATCTCGCCGACAAGGGCCTGAAAACCTTCGCCGACATCGCCAAGTTTGAAAAGGAACTGGGCGGCAAGATCTACGGCATCGAGCCAGGTTCAGGCGCCAACACCCAGATCAAGGCGATGATCGCCAAGAACCAGTTCGGCCTCGGCAAGTTCCAGTTGGTCGAGTCCAGCGAGGCCGGCATGCTCGCGGCGGTGGATCGTGCCGTGCGCCGCAAAGAGGCCGTGGTGTTCTTCGGCTGGGCGCCGCACCCAATGAACGTCAACGTGAAGATGACTTACCTCACCGGCAGCGAAGACGCCCTGGGCCCGGATGAAGGCATGGCCACAGTCTGGACCGTTACCTCGCCGAACTACGCGCAGCAGTGCCCGAACATCGGTCGTTTGCTGAGCAACCTGACGTACACCGCCGAAGACGAGAGCCGGATGATGCAGCCGCTGCTCGATCACAAAGACGCTTTCGAATCGGCCAAGCAATGGCTGAAAGATCACCCGCAAGACAAGCAACGCTGGCTCGAAGGCGTGACCACCTTCGATGGCAAACCGGCGGCTGAAAACCTGAAACTGACGACCAAATAAACCCGATTGAACCACCGACTCGCAGCCCGACCGGGCTGCGAACGGAACCATCACGCCTGCAAGGAACCCGCCTCATGAACCACGACGTCATCATCACCTGCGCACTCACCGGTGCTGGCGACACGACCGCCAGAAGTCCACATGTGCCGGTCACCCCGAAACAAATCGCCGCGGCCGCCGTGGAAGCCGCCAAGGCTGGCGCCACCGTGGTCCACTGCCACGTGCGCAACCCCGAAACCGGCAAGTTCAGCCGTGACGTGGCGCTGTACCGCGAAGTGATGGAGCGCATCCGCGAAGCCGACGTCGACATCATCGTCAACCTCACCGCCGGCATGGGCGGCGACCTGGAAATCGGCGCTGGCGAGAACCCGATGGAGTTCGGCCCGAACACCGACCTGGTCGGCCCGCTGACCCGTCTGGCCCACGTTGAAGAATTGTTGCCGGAAATCTGCACCCTCGATTGCGGCACCCTGAACTTCGGCGACGGCGACACCATTTACGTGTCCACCCCGGCCCAGCTACGCGCTGGCGCCAAACGCATTCAAGAGCTGGGCGTGAAGGCCGAGCTGGAAATCTTCGACACCGGTCACCTGTGGTTCGCCAAGCAGATGATCAAGGAAGGGTTGCTCGACGACCCGCTGTTCCAACTGTGCCTGGGCATCCCGTGGGGCGCGCCGGCCGACACCACGACCATGAAAGCCATGGTCGACAACCTGCCTGCCAATGCGGTCTGGGCCGGTTTCGGCATCGGTCGCATGCAGATGCCGATGGCGGCGCAAGCGGTGCTGCTCGGCGGCAACGTGCGGGTCGGTCTGGAAGACAACATCTGGTTGGACAAGGGCGTCCTGGCGACCAACGGCCAACTGGTCGAACGCGCCTCGGAGATCCTCAGCCGCCTCGGCGCCCGCGTCCTGACCCCGGCTGAAGGGCGGGCAAAAATGGGCCTGACCAAGCGCGGCTGACCCGAACCTACACCTCACCTGTGGGAGCGGGCTTGCTCGCGAAGAGGCCGTCACATCCGACATTACTGTCGACTGACACTCCGCTTTCGCGAGCAAGCCCGCTCCCACAAGGGATCACCGAATTTCTTAGGACGTCGCCATGACCTTTATCACTGATATCAAAACCTTCGCCGCCCTGGGCAGCGGTGTCATCGGCAGCGGTTGGGTGTCCCGCGCCCTCGCCCACGGCCTCGACGTGGTGGCCTGGGACCCGGCACCCGGCGCCGAAGCAGCCCTGCGCAAACGCGTCGCCAATGCCTGGGGCGCGTTGGAGAAACAAGGCCTGGCACCGGGCGCATCGCAGGACCGGTTGCGCTTTGTCGCCACCATTGAAGAATGCGTTCGCGACGCGGATTTCATTCAGGAAAGCGCTCCGGAACGCCTGGATCTGAAACTGGAACTGCACGCCAAAATCAGCGCGGCGGCCAAGCCGAATGCACTGATCGGCTCCAGTACTTCCGGCCTGTTGCCGAGCGAGTTCTACGAGAGTTCGACGCACCCGGAACGCTGCGTTGTCGGCCACCCGTTCAACCCGGTTTATCTGCTGCCGCTGGTGGAAGTGGTTGGCGGCAAAAACACCGCTCCCGAAGCCGTTCAAGCGGCAATGAAAGTGTATGAATCCTTGGGCATGCGTCCGCTGCATGTGCGCAAGGAAGTACCCGGTTTTATCGCCGACCGCTTGCTCGAAGCGCTCTGGCGTGAGGCGCTGCACCTGGTTAATGACGGCGTGGCGACCACCGGTGAGATCGACGATGCCATTCGTTTTGGTGCGGGCCTGCGCTGGTCGTTCATGGGCACGTTTTTGACCTACACCCTGGCGGGTGGCGATGCGGGGATGCGGCACTTCATGGCGCAATTCGGGCCAGCGTTGCAGTTGCCGTGGACGTATCTGCCGGCGCCGGAACTGACCGAGAAGTTGATCGATGATGTGGTGGAGGGCACCAGCGAACAATTGGGCAAACACAGCATTTCGGCCCTGGAGCGCTATCGTGATGATTGTTTGCTGGCGGTGCTGGAGGCGGTAAAAACCACCAAAGAGAAACACGGCATGGCGTTTAGCGAGTAACGAGCCAGCAGGCCTGCCCCCTTCGCGAGCAAGCCCGCTCCCACATTGGTTCTGCGTTGTGACATAGACAGTGTTCACACCACTAATCCCTTGTGGGAGCGGGCTTGCTCGCGAAAGCGGCCGCCCAGTCACCACACATCTTGGATCACCCATCATGCCCACCCTCACCACCTACCAAACCAAAATCATCCCCGACTGGGTCGACTACAACGGCCACCTGCGCGATGCCTTCTACCTGCTCATCTTCAGCTACGCCACCGATGCGCTGATGGATCGCCTGGGAATGGACAGCAACAATCGCGAGGCCAGCGGCAACTCGCTGTTCACCCTCGAACTGCACCTCAATTACCTGCACGAAGTGAAGCTCGACGCCGACGTCGAAGTGCATACCCAAATCATCGGTCACGACAGCAAACGCCTGCACCTCTATCACAGCCTGTATCAGGTGGGCGACGACAAGGAGCTGGCAGGCAACGAGCAAATGCTGCTGCACGTCGACCTCGCTGGCCCTCGATCCGCACCCTTCAGCGAAGAAACCTTGAGCAAGCTGCAAACCATCGTCGCCGAGCAAGCCGACCTGCCCGCCCCCGCCTACATTGGCCGAGTGATCGCATTACCGCCGAAAAAATGACAAGGAGATCGCCATGAACACCGCCGCCGCTTTTGCCGACTTCCGTACCTACCCGTTGATCAGCGCGTTGACCGCCGTACAAACCCTGGCGGACCGAGTTCAAGTGAAGTGGGCCGATGACCGTGTCAGCCCGTTTCATCATCAATGGTTGCGAGACAACTGTCCGTGCCCGCTGTGCGTCTACACCGTGACCCGCGAGCAAGTGCTGGAAATCGTCGACGTCGCGGAAAATCTGAAACCCTCGCACGTCAGCATTGATGCCGAAGGCTGCCTGCGTGTCGATTGGCAGGACGGCCATCTCAGTCGGTTCGATCCTGGCTGGTTACGGGCCCACGCCTACGATGATGAGTCCCGCGCCGAACGCCGGAGCGCCAAGCCCAAAAGCCAGCTCTGGAACAGCAACCTGAAGCTGCCGGTGTTCGAATACCAAGCGTTGATGAACGACAACGATGCCTTGCTGCAATGGTTGCTGGCCGTGCGCGATATCGGCCTGACCCAGGTTCGCGGTGTGCCCACCGAGTCTGGCTCGTTGAAGCTGATCGCCCAGCGGATTTCCTTCATCCGCGAGAGCAATTTTGGCGTGCTGTTCAACGTGCAATCCAAGGCCGATGCCGACAGCAATGCCTATACCGCTTTCAACCTGCCGCTGCATAGCGATTTGCCGACGCGGGAGTTGCAACCAGGGCTTCAATTTCTGCATTGCCTGGTCAATGACGCGGACGGTGGTGAGAGTATTTTCGTCGACGGTTTTGCCATCGCCGAAGCCTTGCGTCAGGAAGATCCCCAGGCGTTTAAAAGCCTTTGCGAAATCCCTGTGGAGTTCCGTAATAAAGACCGCCACAGCGACTACCGTTGTCTCGCGCCGATCATCGCTCTGGATGCCTTCGGGCAGGTTTCGGAAATCCGCATGGCGAACTTTCTGCGCGGTCCGTTCGATGCGTCGGTCGAGCAGATGCCCACGCTCTATCACGCCTATCGCCGCTTCATTGCGATGACCCGCGAAACGCGATTCCGGGTGATGACGCGGCTAAAACCCGGCGAAATGTGGTGTTTCGACAACCGCCGCACCCTCCACGCCCGCAACGCCTTCGACCCCGCCAGCGGCGCCCGGCATTTCCAGGGTTGCTATGTCGACCGGGATGAATTGCTGTCGCGCATCCTCGTCCTGCAGCGTTAAACCCCAGCCAAAAAAAGCCCCGATCAAGCCGTGACAGGATCGGGGCAGAGGTGGGTACTGTTGAGGAGCCGTTGCGCGAGGGTGACCAAACCTTCGTGAAGCCAGCTGACTCCAGTGTGCCCACTACCATCCTTTGCAAGTTAGCCGAAAACGACCTGTTCATAGGTATTGCGGCCATTGCGACAAATCGTCCTTGCCGCCACTGTGCACCGCTACGAGAATCGAGCCACGACACCGTTCCCTGAAGAAGGATTGCGTCATGATGTACGCCGATTTGATTGACCAGGAAGACCTGTTGGGCCAGCTAAAGGCGTTGGGATTTGCAGTGCCCCCTGGCGCAACCGCCGAGCAGGCCTGCGAATGCGCGGTACGGGGTTTGAACAACGAACGGGCCATGGAACTGCGGACCATGGTCAAGCAGATGTACACCAGCAGCGCGACCATCCTGCCGGCTGTGCGCCAGGCCATTGACAAGCAGTTGCTGCCGGCATTGGCGGAGTATCAGCAAAGCCGTAGCGCCTGATAAACCGCTTTCGCGAGCAGGCTCGCTCCCACATTGGATCACATCTCCCTGTGGGAGCGAGCCTGCTCGCGAATGAAGGCGCCTCGGTTTAAAGCCTTACGCTAGCGAACGTCGACTCGTTGCGCGCCTGACTCAACGCCGACAACGGCCCGGACAACGGCGACAGCACCAACGCTTGTGGCAGCGGCATCATCGCCACTTGTTGCGTGGTGTTGGAACCTACGCGCTCGTCACGCGGCGGAATGCCGAAATATTCGCGGTAGCACTTGGAGAAGTGTGGTGTGGAAACGAAACCACACACCGATGCCACTTCGATGATCGACATCGGCGTTTGCTTGAGCAGTTGCCGAGCACGGATCAAACGCAGTTTCAGGTAATAACGCGACGGCGAGCAGTGCAGGTATTTCTGGAACAGTCGCTCCAGCTGACGACGCGACACCGCGACGTACACCGCCAGCTCGTCGAGATCGATCGGCTCTTCCAGGTTGGCCTCCATCAGCGCGACGATTTCCTGCAATTTCGGCTGGTTGGTGCCGAGCATGTGCTTGAGCGGCACACGCTGGTGATCCTGCTCGTTGCGGATGCGCTCGTAGACGAACATTTCCGAGATCGCGGCCGACAGTTCACGACCGTGATCGCGGCTGATCAGGTGCAGCATCATGTCCAGCGGCGCGGTGCCGCCGGAACTGGTGAAACGGTTACGGTCGAGGGTGAACAGACGCGTACTCATGGCCACACGCGGGAAAGCTTCCTGCATCGAGGCCAGGCATTCCCAGTGCACGCTGCAATCGAAACCATCCAGCAAGCCGGCGCACGCCAGGGCCCAGCTGCCGGTGCAGACCGCACCGAGACGGCGGGACTGACGCGCCTGGCTTTGCAGCCACGACACGTGTTCGCGGGTAACAGTGCGCTGGATGCCAATACCGCCGCAGACAATGATGGTGTCCAGGGCGGGAGCTTTGTGCATGGAGCAGTCGGGAGTGATCTGCAGACCGTCACTGGCCCAGACCTGACCGCCGTCGACGGTGAGTGTGGTCCAGCGATACAGCTCGCGGCCGGACAATTGGTTGGCCATGCGCAGGGGTTCTACTGCGGAGGCCAGAGAAATAAGCGTGAAATTGTCCAGCAGCAAAAAGCCGATGGATTGAGGCGCACGGTTCTGGGGTTGAGCCCCGGAGTTGAACGTCGTCATCGCGGTATCTCCTCACACAAAGCGGGTGATGGCCTCAGGCGGAGGCTCTTGTTATTGCCATCGTTCTCGCGTGGGAGACGGGCTTTGTAATGACAGAGCAATTGCCATGCCTAAAGTTGAATGGCCGTTCAATAACTCCTGAAAACGACGTCGCGGCGTGTCTATATAAGCCGTGCGCAGAGTGGGGGTTATAAGTGCCATTATCGGCGGCAGGCGCTCTGCCCCGTTGGGCGTGAGCAAATCGGTAGCACTTGTGGGAACAGGGCTACGGCGACCTGATGGAGAGTGTCACCGCAAGCACAGGTGACAGGCGGTAATGGCCAATCTGGATCCCTGACCTGGGTGAAGTCGCTTATCTGTAAGCGACGCGCCAAAACGTGGCGCGTTTCGATTCAGGTGTTCACTTAGCGCGCAGTTTTGATTGGTCTGACGCCTTCGCGAGCAGGCTCGCTCCCACAGTTGACCGCATTCCCTGTGGGAGCGAGCCTGCTCGCGAAGGTTTCGCTACGGTTTCAGCACTCAACCGCGCTAACCGCCAACCCACCGCGCGATGTCTCTTTATATTTGTCATGCATATCGGCACCGGTATCGCGCATCGTGCGGATCACCCGATCCAGCGAAATAAAGTGCTGACCATCGCCACGCAGCGCCATTTGCGCCGCGTTGATCGCTTTAACCGCGGCAATCGCGTTGCGCTCGATGCACGGCACTTGCACCAGCCCGCCCACCGGGTCGCAGGTCAGACCGAGATTGTGTTCCAGACCGATCTCCGCCGCGTTGCACAGCTGCTCCGGTGTGGCGCCTAGGATCTCCGCCAACCCGGCCGCCGCCATGGCGCAGGCCGAACCGACTTCGCCCTGGCAACCGACTTCGGCACCGGAAATCGAAGCGTTCTTCTTGCACAGAATCCCTACCGCCGCCGCACTGAGGAAATAGTCGACCACGTTGGCATCGGTCACCACCTCACTGAACTTCATAAAGTAATGCAACACCGCCGGAATGATCCCCGCCGCGCCATTGGTCGGCGCCGTGACCATGCGCCCGCCCGCGGCGTTTTCTTCGTTGACCGCCAGGGCGAACAGGTTGACCCACTCCATGGCGCTCAGCGTTGAGCCGATTACGTTAGGTTTCCCCAGCTCTTGCAGGCTGCGATGCAACTTGGCCGCACGACGGCGCACATTAAGTCCGCCGGGCAGGATGCCTTCGTGCTTGAGGCCTTGTTCGACGCAATCCTGCATGGCGCGCCAGAGTTTCATCAGGCCGGCGCGAATTTCCTCTTCACTGCGCCAGACCTTCTCGTTGGCCATCATCAATTCGGCAACGCGCAAGTTGTGCTTCTGGCACAGGCTGAGCAGTTCGACGGCGCTGGAGAAATCGTACGGCAACACCGTGCGATCCAGATCCACCACGCCGCTTGAAGCCTGTGCCTCATCAACGACAAAGCCGCCGCCGATGGAATAGTAGGTGTCGCGATGCAGCTCGCCGTTATCGTCTTCGGCGATCAGGGTCATGGCATTGGGATGGAACGGCAGGTTTTCGTCGATCAGGCGCATGTCCCGGGCCCAGATGAAAGGGACCGACAAGCGACCGTCGAGCAACAGCGTGTGAGTCTCGCGCAGGGTTTCGATGCGGATGCCGATTTGCGACGGATCGATCGCATCCGGCCACTCGCCCATCAGGCCCATGATCACCGCGTTGTCGCTGCCGTGACCGATGCCGGTGGCCGACAACGACCCATAAAGCTGAACTTCGACGCGACGCACTTGTTCCAAAAGACCCTGCTCACGCAAACCTTGCACGAACAACGCCGCGGCCCGCATAGGGCCCACGGTGTGCGAACTGGAAGGGCCAATGCCGATTTTGAACAGGTCGAAAACGCTGATAGCCATTACTGCCGAACTCCTGGATGTGCCAACTCCAGACGCAAAAGCGCCCAGTGACGGAGCTGCTACGCTGAAGCTGCAATCCGCCGAGATGGCCGCATCATCAGGCTTTTGCCATGTCGTTCGACGTCTCACACCGACGCACTCATGCCCACTAACGCCGCGGGCGTTTGACGCTGCGTTTTCGCCGTTTTTTTGCGGATCAGAGGGGCAAAGAGGGCTGAAAAAAGCTGTAAACGACGTCACCGACACTGGATGCGACCATCCCTGTACTGGTTACGACGCCCCCTGTAGGCGTCAGATTTTCACTGGTACATGATCGTATCGACTCGATTGCAAGGCGCCGTGGTAGAGCTGTCTCCAAAACGCCATCCAACCGCAACCTATAAGTGCGGTGGTCCAGTCGGAACACTGCCAAAAAAAACACCAAGGAGTCCATCCATGAAAGGTTCCCCGTCGTTGTTGTTGGCCGCCATGCTGAGTCTGCCGTTTCTGGCTCAAGCCGCCGAACCGGCTCAATGCAGCACCGTAAACTTCTCCGATGTCGGCTGGACTGACATTACCGTCACCACCGCCACCACCAGCGTCGTTCTCGATGCCCTCGGCTACAAGACCAAAACCACGATGATTTCCGTACCGGTGACCTACAAGTCCCTGGCCGACGGCAAGAACATGGACGTATTCCTGGGTAACTGGATGCCGACCATGGAAAACGACATCAAGGCCTACCGCGATGCCGGCACCGTGGACACCCTGCGCGCCAACCTGGAAAACGCAAAATACACACTCGCCGTCCCGGAAGAGTTGTATAACAAAGGTCTGAAAGATTTCGCCGATATCGCCAAGTTCAAGAAAGAACTCGACGGCAAGATCTACGGCATCGAACCGGGTAACGACGGCAACCGTCTGATCCAGAGCATGATCGACAAGGACGCCTTCGGCTTGAAAGCCGCCGGCTTCAAGGTGGTCGAGTCCAGCGAGGCAGGCATGCTCTCGCAAGTCGATCGCGCCCAGCGCCGCAACACCGCCGTGGTGTTCCTGGGCTGGGAACCACACCCGATGAACACGCGTTTCAAGATGAAGTACCTGACCGGCGGCGACGAGTATTTCGGCCCGAACTTCGGCCAGGCAACCATCTACACCAACACCCGCAAGGGCTATGCGCAAGAATGCAGCAACGTGGGTCAGCTGCTGAAAAACCTGCAGTTCACTCTGGACATGGAAAGCACCCTGATGGGCAACGTCCTGGACGACAAAATGAAGCCTGACGCGGCCGCCAAGGCCTGGCTGAAAAAGAATCCACAGGTCCTCGATACCTGGCTCGCTGGCGTGACCACCATTGACGGTAAACCAGGCCTGGAGGCCGTGAAAGCCAAACTCGCGCAGTAATCGCTTACGCCGGGCGAGTTCGCTCGCCCGGGCTGTTTATTTCCTTGCATGCGGACGTTCACTACCATGCTGATTGATCAGAAAATACCTCTAGGCCAGTACATCGCGGGCTTCGTTGAATGGTTGACGCAACACGGCGCCAACACCTTCGACGCAATCGCCGTGTCACTGGAAACGATGATCCACGGCGTGACTTTTGCGCTGACCTGGTTCAACCCGCTGGCATTGATCGGCCTCATCGCGCTACTGGCACACTTCATTCAACGAAAGTGGGGACTGACCGTTTTTGTCATCGCCTCCTTCCTGCTGATCCTCAATCTGGGGTACTGGCAGGAAACCATGGAAACCCTTGCCCAGGTGTTGTTCGCCACCCTGGTCTGCGTGGTCATCGGCGTGCCGTTGGGCATCGTCGCCGCGCACAAACCGATGTTCTACACACTGATGCGTCCGGTGCTCGATCTGATGCAGACCGTGCCGACCTTCGTGTACCTCATTCCTACCCTGACCCTCTTCGGTCTGGGTGTGGTCCCGGGCCTGATTTCTACGGTGGTGTTCGCAATTGCCGCGCCTATCCGCCTGACCTACCTGGGTATCCGTGATGTTCCCGCAGAATTGATGGACGCCGGCAAAGCCTTCGGCTGCTCGCGCCGTCAACTGCTCGCGCGCATCGAACTGCCCTACGCCATGCCAAGCATCGCGGCCGGTATCACCCAGTGCATCATGCTGTCGCTGTCGATGGTGGTGATCGCGGCACTGGTGGGCGCCGACGGCCTGGGCAAACCCGTGGTCAACGCACTGAACACTGCTGATATCGCCCTGGGCTTCGAAGCCGGCCTGGCGATCGTATTGCTGGCGATCATGCTCGACCGTATCTGCAAACAACCCGAAGCCAAAGTAGGGGGTGACGCATGAGCATTATTCGCTTCGAAGACGTCGACGTAATCTTCTCCAAAGACCCGCGCGAGGCCTTGAAACTCCTCGATCAGGGCATGACCCGCGATCAGATCCTGAAAAAGACCGGGCAGATTGTCGGCGTCGAAAAGGCCAGCCTGGATGTCGAAAAAGGTGAAATCTGCGTGCTGATGGGCTTGTCCGGCTCCGGCAAATCCAGCTTGCTACGCTGTATCAACGGCCTCAACACCGTCAGCCGCGGCAAGTTGTTCGTCGAGCACGAAGGCAAGCAGATCGACATCGCTTCCTGCACCCCGGTGGAATTGAAAATGATGCGCACCAAGCGCATTGCGATGGTGTTCCAGAAGTTCGCCCTGATGCCTTGGCTGACCGTTCGCGAGAACATCAGCTTCGGCCTGGAAATGCAGGGACGACCTGAGAAG
This sequence comes from Pseudomonas sp. MDT1-17, assembly GCF_054898105.1. Classification (NCBI taxonomy): domain Bacteria; kingdom Pseudomonadati; phylum Pseudomonadota; class Gammaproteobacteria; order Pseudomonadales; family Pseudomonadaceae; genus Pseudomonas; species Pseudomonas sp. MDT1-17. The sequence goes on from NZ_JBUBVM010000001.1 coordinate 5,977,091, forward strand.
GAACGGAAAAAACTGGTCGATGAAAAACTTGAGCTGGTGGGCCTGACCCAGTGGCGCAACAAGAAGCCGGACGAGCTCTCCGGCGGTATGCAGCAACGTGTGGGCCTGGCCCGCGCGCTGGCGATGGACGCCGACATTCTGCTGATGGACGAACCGTTCTCGGCACTCGACCCGCTGATCCGCCAGGGCCTGCAAGACGAACTGCTGGAGCTGCAAAGCAAGCTGAACAAAACCATCGTGTTCGTGAGCCACGACCTCGATGAAGCACTGAAGCTGGGCAGCCGTATCGCGATCATGAAAGACGGTCGGATCGTCCAGTACAGCAAGCCGGAAGAGATCGTCCTCAACCCTGCGGACGACTACGTGCGGACCTTCGTGGCCCATACCAACCCGCTGAACGTGTTGTGCGGTCGCAGCCTGATGCGCACGCTGGACAACTGCAAACGCATCAACGGTTCGGTATGCCTCGATCCGGGCGGCGATTCCTGGCTGGACTTGGCCGAAGGCAACACCATCAAAGGCGCACGCCAGAACGGCGCGAGCCTGGACCTGCAGAACTGGATTCCTGGCCAATCGGTTGAAGGGTTGGGTCGTCGACCAACGCTGGTGGATTCGAACATCGGCATGCGCGACGCGCTGCAGATTCGATATCAGACGGGTAATAAACTGGTGCTGCACGACAACAACAAGGTGGTCGGGATTCTGGGTGACAGCGAGCTGTATCACGCGCTGCTTGGCAAGAACCTGGGGTAAGGCAGCAGACACAAAAACGCCGCGAGAGGATCGCGGCGTTTTTGTTTATGGGACATCGGGTAAAGGGGCTTTGCTACTGATGGCCTCTTCGCGAGCAAGCCCGCTCCCACATTTGATCTGCGTCGTTCACAAATCCAATGTGGGAGCGGGCTTGCTCGCGAAGGACACGACGCGGTGCTTCAGACTGAAACACCGCGTTCTATCTAGTTTTAGCTATAGACCCGGCCAAGGAGCTGCCGATGGCTTTCAAACTGATCGAGCACGTCACGGGTGATCTGATCCTGAGTGAAGCCCATCAAGTCGTAATCCTGGCTGCCGTTGTGCAAGTACACCTCGGCGCGGTAGTAACGTGCGCGCGGTTCATCAGCACTCTCAGCCGAAACCGTGTCGCTCGCCGCTGCCAGATAGCCGTCCAGGCTCACTTCGTAGACAAAAGGGTTGCCCTCTTCCATCTCGATCCGCAGGCCCATGCAACGCTTGGCCTTGCCCAGCAACGTTTGCACATCCAGACCCTGAGCGCGCAGTTGCACCGTGGCCTCTTCCAGCGCCGGGCTGACTTGCTTGTCCATGAAGCGCTGAACGATCGACTGATTCGGCTGCAAGTCCAGCTGAGTCAAACGCTCGCTGAAACCACGACGACCGCGAGCTGCGAGTTCCGCTTGCTCCTGTTCGATCTGCACGTCCTGGCGCATGGCCTTGTGCAAGCCGAACATGAAGAACACCAGCACCACCGAGAACGGCAGACCGGCCAGCACTACCATGGTTTGCATGGCTTCGAAGTTACCGGCGAACAACAGGCCGATCGTCACCAGCGTAATCACCGCCGACCAGAAGATCCGCAGCCAGTGCGGCGCATCTTCGTCGACGTTGCCGCCCTTGCATGAAAGGTTGGCCATCATCACCGCACCGGAATCCGCCGGGGTCAGGAACAGCACGAAGCCGACAAAGATCGACACGCCAATCACAACCTTCGACGCCGGGTAATGCTCCAGCAACTGATAGATCGCCATGGACGGCTGTTCCAGCGCCGTCTTCCCGAGTTCCACCGCCCCGTGGTTCATCACCAGGTCCAGGGCCGAGTTACCGAAGATCGACAGCCACGCCAGGGTGAAACCCAGCGGGATCAGCAGCACACCGGCCACCAGTTCACGCACGGTGCGACCACGGGAAATACGCGCGATGAACATGCCCACGAATGGGGCCCAGGAAATCCACCAGGCCCAGTAGAACAGGGTCCACAGGCCCAACCAGCGGTCGGACTTCTCACTGTCGCCTTCGTAGACGTAGAGGTCGAAGGTCTTCAGCACTACGCTGTTCAGGTAGTCGCCGACGTTTTGCACGAAGCCGTTGAGCAGGTGCAGGGTCGGGCCGAACAGCAGCACGAAAATCAGCAGACCGCTGAACAGCACGATGTTCAGGTTGGACAGACGGCGAATACCGTTTTCCACGCCGGACACGGCAGCGATGGTCGCCACGGTGCTCATCACGATGATCACGATCAGCAGGTTGGTGTTGTTGTGCTCCATGCCGAACAGGTTTTCCAGGCCCGACGACACTTGCAGCGAACCAATCCCCAGGTTCGTCACCAGCCCCAGCAGGGTCACGAACATGCCAAAGCCGTCCACCGCATGCCCGGCCGCGCCTTTGACCCAACGCTCGCCCACCAATGGATACAGCGCCGAACGCAATGCCAGCGGCTGGTTATGGCGGTAAGCAAAATACGCCACGGCCAAGCCGACCAACGCGTAGATCGCCCAGCCATGCAGGCCCCAGTGCAGGAACGTCAGCTGAACCGCCTGACGTGCCGCGAGGTTGCTGCCGGCCACGCCTTCCGGCGGATTGAAGTAGTGGTCCAGCGGCTCGGAAGCACCGAAGTACAACAGCGAGATGCCGATACCCGACGAGAACAGCATCCCCGCCCAGGCGCCGTAGCTGAAGTCCGGGGTGTCGTCCTTGCTGCCCAGCTTGAGTTTGCCGTAGGACGAAAACGCCAGGCCGAGCACGAAGACCAGGTAAGCGGCGATCACCACCATGTAGTACCAGCCGAAGCTGCGGGACAACCAGGCCTGGGCAATACCAAGCAATCTGCCGGCCTCTTGCGGGGCGATGATCAGAATGGCGGTCAACAGCAGGATCAACGCGGTAGAGGTGTAGAACACCCAACCGTTGACCGTCACCTTCTCGGGTGGGGTCTTTATTAGAGAGGCAGAACTCATGGCACAGATGCTCCGGGCAGTGCGGGAGAAGAACACAAGGCAACGCGGTACCCGACCAATCGGTTAGTTGGCAGCCGACCGGCGGGTGATATAAAGACACCCCGAAAAAAGCCCGAAACCCGGGAGCGCCAGTGCGCGCGGGTTTCGAGCGTTTTCGGATGTCGTTTTTCCGCCAACTACACGTAGGAAAAACCTGTAGGCAGCGACGAATTGTCGCAGATCTTATTCTTTGTTGATTGAACGTTCAATCAAAACAAAATAGACTGGCCCTCAATCCGATAGACGTTTCACGTCCGCCGGAAGGCCTAAGGAGATGTGCAAGATGCCCAAGGTCGGTATGCAACCCATCCGCCGCCAGCAGTTGATCGAAGCCACATTGCAGGCGGTAGATCAGGTCGGTATGGGGGACGCCAGCATTGCGCTGATCGCCCGTTTGGCCGGTGTCTCGAACGGCATCATCAGTCACTATTTTCAGGACAAGAACGGCCTGATCGCTGCCACGGCGCAGTACCTGATGAGTGTCCTCAGCGAGAACGTCACCGCGCGCCGTCAGGCGCTGACAGATGACAGCCCACGGGCGCATCTGCAGGTGATCATCGAAGGCAACTTCGACGCCAGCCAGGTCAATGGCCCGGCAATGAAAACCTGGCTGGCCTTCTGGGCCACCAGCATGCACCACCCGTCATTGCACAGGTTGCAGCGGATTAACGATCACCGCCTGTATTCCAACCTGTGCTGCCAGTTCCGCCGTGTGTTGCCGCTTGATCAAGCGCGCATCGCCGCCCGCGGCCTGGCAGCCCTCATTGACGGCTTGTGGTTGCGCGGCGCGCTGTCGGGAGATGCTTTCGACACCGGGCAGGCGCACCAGATCGCTTACGAATACATGGATTTCCAATTGGCCAAGCAGGTGAGTTAGAGCACACATAAAACGCTCAACCCCTGAACTGCTGCTGATCGGTGTTGCCACAACCTTATGGCATCACCCCAGCGGCCTACGCCAACCACTTATGCACTTGCGAGGACACTATGGCCCGTTTCGAATTGCAAAAACTCTACATCGATGGCGGTTACTCCTCTGCCCTCGGCGACGCCACCTTCGAAGCCATCAACCCGGCTAACGGTGAAGTCCTCGCAACCGTACAGCGTGCGACCAAGGAAGACGTTGAGCGCGCTGTGGTCAGCGCTGAAAAGGGCCAGAAAATCTGGGCCGCCATGACCGCCATGGAGCGTTCGCGCATCCTGCGTCGTGCCGTGGACATCCTGCGCGAGCGCAACGATGAACTGGCCGCCCTGGAAACCCTGGACACCGGCAAGTCGTACTCCGAAACCCGTTACGTCGACATCGTCACCGGCGCTGACGTGCTGGAGTACTACGCAGGTCTGGTCCCGGCCATCGAAGGCGAGCAAATCCCGCTGCGCACCACGTCTTTCGTCTACACCCGTCGCGAGCCGCTGGGCGTTGTGGCCGGTATCGGCGCGTGGAATTACCCGATCCAGATCGCCCTGTGGAAATCCGCCCCTGCCCTGGCAGCCGGTAACGCGATGATCTTCAAGCCAAGCGAAGTCACGTCCCTGACGACCCTGAAACTGGCCGAGATCTATACCGAAGCTGGCGTTCCAGCTGGCGTGTTCAACGTGCTGACCGGCAGCGGCCGTGAAGTCGGCACCTGGTTGACCGAGCACCCACGCATCGAAAAAATCTCCTTCACCGGCGGCACCGACACCGGCAAGAAGGTGATGGCGAGCGCTTCCGCGTCTTCGCTGAAAGACGTGACCATGGAACTGGGCGGCAAATCCCCGCTGATCATTTTTGACGACGCCGACCTCGATCGCGCCGCCGACACCGCAATGATGGCCAACTTCTACAGTTCCGGTCAGGTCTGCACCAACGGCACTCGCGTGTTCGTACCGACTCACCTGAAAGCGGCTTTCGAAGCCAAGATCGCTGAGCGCGTTGCGCGCATCCGCATCGGCAACCCGGAAGACGAAAACACCAATTTCGGCCCGCTGGTCAGCTTCGCCCACATGGAAAGCGTGCTGGGCTACATCGCTAAAGGTAAGGAGGAAGGTGCTCGCGTTCTGTGCGGCGGCAGCCGTCTGACCGAAGGCGAATTCGCCAAAGGCGCGTTCGTGGCGCCGACCGTGTTCACCGACTGCACCGACGAGATGACCATCGTTCGTGAAGAAATCTTCGGCCCGGTCATGGCCATCCTGACCTACGACACCGAAGAAGAAGTGATCCGTCGTGCCAACGACACAGACTTCGGCCTGGCAGCTGGCATCGTCACCAAAGACCTGAACCGCGCTCACCGCGTGATTCACCAACTGGAAGCGGGTATCTGCTGGATCAACGCCTGGGGCGAGTCCGACGCCAAGATGCCGGTCGGCGGCTACAAGCAGTCGGGCGTGGGCCGTGAAAACGGCATCAGCTCACTGAACAACTTCACACGCATCAAATCGGTACAGGTCGAACTGGGCGATTACGCCTCGGTTTTCTAAGCCCCGGCTGAAAACCCTGTAGCAGCTGCCGAGGTACGAGGCTGCGTTGCGCGTCCGCAGGACCGCCCTCAGGGGGCCGCTGCGCGGCCCAACGCAGCCTCGTGCCTCGGCAGCTGCTACAGGCGACCTGACCACTTTCAAAGAGGGTGCATTTAATGTCCCAAGAATTCGATTACATCATCATCGGTGCCGGCTCGGCCGGTAACACCCTGGCGACCCGTCTGACTGAAGACGAAGGCGTCACCGTTCTGCTGCTCGAAGCAGGCGGCCCGGACTACCGCTTGGACTTCCGTACGCAAATGCCGGCCGCCCTGGCGTTCCCGCTGCAAGGTCGTCGCTACAACTGGGGCTACGAAACCGATCCAGAGCCACACATGGACGGTCGCCGAATGGAATGCGGTCGCGGCAAGGGCCTGGGTGGTTCTTCGCTGATCAACGGCATGTGCTACATCCGCGGCAACGCGATGGACTACGACAACTGGTCGAAACTGCCAGGTCTGGAAGACTGGGACTACCTGAACTGCTTGCCGTACTTCCGCAAGGCTGAAACTCGGGACATCGGCGCGAACGATTACCACGGTGGCGACGGTCCGGTCAGCGTGACCACGCCGAAAGCCGGCAACAACCCGCTGTTCCACGCGATGGTTGAAGCCGGCGTGCAAGCCGGTTACCCGCGTACCGAAGACCTCAACGGTTATCAGCAGGAAGGTTTCGGTCCGATGGACCGTACCGTGACGCCGAATGGCCGTCGCGCCAGCACCGCTCGCGGTTACCTGGACATCGCCAAGAAGCGCTCGACCCTGACCATCGTCACCCACGCCCTGACCGACAAGATTCTGTTTGAAGGCAAGCGTGCAGTCGGCGTGCGTTACTTGATCGGCGCCGCAGAAGAACGCGTTGAAGCTCGCGCCCGCAAAGAAGTGCTGCTGTGCTCCGGCGCCATCGCTTCGCCGCAGATTCTGCAACGTTCCGGTGTCGGCCCTGCCGAACTGCTGAACACGCTCGACATCCCGGTGGTCCACGACCTGCCAGGCGTCGGCGAAAACCTGCAGGATCACCTCGAGTTGTACCTGCAATACGCGTGCACCCAACCCGTCTCGTTGTACCCGTCGCTGCTCTGGTACAACCAGCCGGCCATCGGTGCCGAGTGGCTGTTTAACGGCACCGGCATCGGCGCCAGCAACCAGTTCGAAGCCGGCGGTTTCATCCGTACCCGCGAAGAATTCGATTGGCCGAACATTCAGTACCACTTCCTGCCCGTCGCGATTAACTACAACGGCAGCAACGGCGTGAAAGAGCACGGTTTCCAGGCGCACATGGGTTCCATGCGTTCGCCGAGTCGCGGTCGTATTCAGGCCAAGTCCAAGGATCCGCGCGAGTACCCGAGCATCCTGTTCAACTACATGGCCACCGAGCAGGACTGGCAGGAATTCCGCGACGGCATCCGCCTGACCCGTGAAATCATGCAACAGCCTGCACTGGACGCTTTCCGTGGCCGCGAAATCAGCCCGGGAATCGACGTGCAAACCGATGAGCAGCTGGACAAGTTCATCCGCGAACACGCCGAAACCGCGTTCCACCCGTCATGCTCGTGCAAGATGGGCACCGACGAAATGGCGGTAGTTGATGCCGAAGGCCGTGTACATGGCATGCAAGCCCTGCGCGTGGTCGACGCCTCGATCATGCCGATCATCACCACCGGCAACCTGAACGCGCCAACGATCATGATCGCCGAGAAAATCGCCGACAAGATCCGTGGTCGCCAGCCGTTGCCGCGCAGCACGGCCGCCTACTTCGTGGCCGGCGATGCACCGGTGCGTGGCAAGCCGCTGCGGGATGTGAGCCTGACTTCGCAGTAAGCCGCAACACCGCGGCGCTGCCTTCGCGAGCAAGCCCGCTCCCACATGTGATCTGTGTCGTTCACAAATCCAAAGTGGGAGCGGGCTTGCTCGCGAAGGGGCCCGATCAAACAGCACATCACTTCCAGCAACACACCGCGTAATCCTTTCCTACACCGCTCCGCCCTTGATCCTACCCCCGCCCAGGCCTAATCTAGCGCCACGCAAACGTTTCACCCCCTCGCAATACCGATACATCGCAACCCCATACCAAGGAGGTTCCCGAATGTTCGATTTCCACCCCCAGCTCAAGCAGCGCTTCGCTGCCTTGCGCACGGGCGCTGAATTCTTTTCGCTGCGTTATGTGCGCGAGTCCGGTCAGTACCTCTCAGTGCGCAAGAATGTTGCCGAACCGCCGAGCCTGAGCCGTGACGAAGGCGCGATGCTGACCGTTCGGGTCAACGGCGTCGAAGCCTACGCCGCGACCAACGACCTGTCCCAATCCGGCCTTCAAGCCGCGCTGGAGCGAGCCGAGCAGCAAGCCCGCCGACTCAAGCCCCACGCCCTGCTCGACCTGCGTGAGCAAGCCGTCTCCAGCGACCGCGCCGACTACTTTTCGCCGAATCTGGACCAACCCTTCCCGTCCCTGAGCGACTGCTACCAACTGCTCGGCGCCGAATCCGCCGCCGTGCCCAAGGACGAGCGAGTGGTGAACTGGCAGGTGAGCATCGGCATCACCCACGTCGAGCAGATCTACCTCAACAGCGCCGGCGCCGAACTGCGTCAGGCTCAACGTTTCGTCTACCCGGGTCTGGATGTCACCGCCTATGACGGCAGCGACAGCCAGACCCGCACCCTGGGCCGTGAAAACTTCGGCCAGCAAGGCGGCTTCGATGTGATCAGCCGCTGCGGCCTGGTGGGTGCCGGCCCGAAAATCGCCGACCAGGCGCTGCAATTGCTGCTGGCGCCGAACACCCCGCAAGGCCCGCGCGACCTGCTGTTGATGCCGGACCAAATGATGCTGCAGATCCACGAATCCATCGGTCACCCGTTGGAACTGGACCGCATCTTGGGCGACGAACGCAATTACGCTGGCACCAGTTTCGTCAAGGCAGAAGACTTCGGCCGCCTGCAATACGGCTCCAAACTGCTCAACGTGACCTTCGACCCGGACATCCCCGAGCAGCTCGCCAGTTACGGTCATGACGACGACGGCACTGCCGCGAGTAAACAGTTTCTGATTAAAGAAGGTTTGCTGCTGCGCCCACTGGGCGGTGCGCTGTCGCAATTCCGTGCCGGCATGGACGGCGTCGCCAACAGCCGCGCCTGTGGCTGGAACCGCCCGCCAATCGACCGCATGGCCAACCTGAACATCGAGCCCGGCGATCAACCGCTGGAGCAACTGATCGGCAACATCGAACACGGCATCATGATGTCGACCAATCGCTCGTGGTCCATCGACGATGCGCGCAACAAATTCCAGTTCGGCTGCGAATGGGCGCAGTTGATCGAAAACGGCGAACTCAAAGGCGTGGTGAAGAACCCCAACTACCGGGCGATTTCCGCTCAGTTCTGGAAAAGCCTCAGCGCTGTCGGCGATGCGAACACCGTCAAGGTTCTGGGCACACCGAACTGCGGCAAGGGCGAACCGAATCAGGTGATCCGCGTCGGCCATGCGTCGCCAGCCTGCGTGTTCAGCAATGTGGATGTGTTTGGGGGAGATGCCTGATGAGTACTTCAAAAAATCAGGCCGAGTCGTTCAAGGCTTTGGTCAACTGGCTGCGCGATGCGATTCGCGAGCCGGAACAGTTCACCCTCAGCTACGCCGCCGAGTCCTCGGCCTTCGTGCGTTTCAACCACGCCAAGGTCCGTCAGGCCGGGCAGGTGCAGCAGGCGAGCGTCGGTTTCAAACTGATCAATGATGGCCGGCATGCTGACCTCGACATCACGCTGGCAGGCGACCCCGACGTGGACGTTCAGCGTCTGGCCGAAGGGCTGCAACAGTTGCGCGAAACCTTGCCGCTGCTGCCGCAGGATCCTTACCTGCTGCTCAATCACAACGACTGGCAGAGCAAGAACGTGCAGGATCATCCACTGCCGGACACCGAGCAGGTTGTAGCCGAAATCACCCAGGCTGCCGAGGGACTGGACCTGGTGGGTTTTTATGCTGCCGGCCCGATCAGCCGCGGCTTTGCCAGTTCGTCGGGTGCGCTTGGATGGCATCAGGCCAACAGCTTCAACTTCGATTTCAGCCTGTTTCATGAAAACGGCCAGGCGGTGAAAGCCAGTTACGCCGGGCACGAATGGAGCAGTGAAGGGTTTACCAGGCGCTTTGCGCTGGCGCGCGAGCAGTTGGCGTTTCTAGGCAGACCGCAACGCACCCTTCCACCGGGTCAGTACCGTGCCTACCTGGCTCCGGCAGCCCTGGGAGAAATCATGGACATACTGGGCTGGGGCGGTTTTTCAGCACAGTCGATTGCCAGCAAAAACAGTCCGCTGCAGAAGCTTTACGCAGGCGACAGTTCGTTCAGCCCGTTGGTCTCGCTGGATGAGAAGATCAGCGGCTCCCTGAGCCCGGCATTTTCCGGCGAAGGTTATCCGCGCAGCGATCTCGGGTTGATCGTCGAAGGCAAGGCCGGCGCGCAACTGGTGGGCTCGCGCAGTGCTGCGGAGTATGGCCTGACCGCCAACGGCGCCAGCGGTGGTGAAATGCCGAGCGCGTTGAACATGGCGGCCGGCGAGTTGCCTGACGCAGAGATTCTCAAGCAACTGGGCACCGGGCTGTACATCAGCAACCTGTGGTACCTGAACTACTCGGATCAGCCGGCGGCACGCCTGACCGGCATGACGCGGTTTGCGACATTCTGGGTCGAGAACGGCGAGATTCAGGCGCCGGTGAGCACCATGCGCTTTGATGACAGCGCCTACAGTTTGCTGGGATCGCAGCTGGAGGCTTTGACCGAAGAGCGCGAGCTGATGTTGTCGGCGAGCACGTACAGTCAGCGGGCTACGGCCTCGGCGTTGTTGCCGGGGGGGCTCGTCAGCCGACTTACGTTGACGCTGTAAAAAGCTTCGCGAGCAGGCTCGCTCCCACAGGATGTTCGCTGTCCATGTGGGAGCGAGCCTGCTCGCGAAGAAGTCACCACGGACTATTTGATTCACACTGCAAGAGGTCCCATGCCCAACCGCCCGCCTCTCGACGCTGTCACCGCCCGCTGGGTTCCGTGGGTTGTCGCGATCGCTTTCTTCATGCAATCCCTCGACGGCACTATTCTCAACACCGCCCTGCCCGCCATGGCCCGAGACTTGGCTGAAAACCCCTTGCGCATGCAGGGCGTGATCATCGCCTACATGCTCACCGTCGCCTTGCTGATCCCTGCCTCAGGCTGGATCGCCGACCGTTTCGGCACCAAGAAAATCTTCTTCGGCGCGATTTTGCTGTTCAGCCTCGGCTCGTTGCTCTGCGCGCTGTCGAGTACCCTGAGCATGCTGATTGGCGCGCGTGTGATTCAAGGTCTGGGCGGCGCGCTGATGCTACCGGTCGGGCGACTGGTGGTGCTGCGCGCCTACCCGCGCTCGGAACTGGTACGGATCATGGGCTTCATCACCATTCCCGGCCTGCTCGGTCCGTTGATCGGTCCGACCATGGGCGGCTGGATGGTCGAATACCTGACCTGGCACTGGATCTTCCTGATCAACCTGCCGGTGGGCGCCGTCGGTTGCTACGCGGTGTGGAGGTTCATCCCCGACCTGCGTGGCAGCGAACGCACCCGCTTCGACAGCCTCGGCTTCTTGCTGTTTGGCGCGGCGATGGTGCTGATCACCATCGCCATGGAAGGCCTCGGAGAACTGCACCTGCCGCACTTGCGTGTGATGTTGCTGCTGTTCGGCGGCATGGCGTGTCTGGCGGCGTATTGGTTGCGCGCCGGGCACATCGATAATCCGCTGTTCGCGCCGTCGCTGTTCAAGACCCGGACGTTTGCCGTAGGCATCCTCGGCAACCTGTTCGCCCGCCTGGGCAGCGGCGCCCTGCCGTTCCTCGTGCCGTTACTGCTGCAAATAGCGCTGGGTTATTCGCCGTCCCAGGCCGGGATGAGCATGTTGCCGCTGGCGGCGGCAGCGATGGTCGCCAAGTCGGTGGCGCGACCGCTGATCGAACGTTTGGGCTATCGCATCGTGCTGACCGGCAACACCTTGGCGCTGGGGTTGATGCTGGCGAGCATGGGGTTGGTCAGCGAGCAAACGCCGTACTGGTTGCTGCTGGTGATGCTGTCGATCCTCGGCGCGATCAACTCGTTGCAGTTCACCGCGATGAACACCGTGACCCTGATCGACCTCGACGACGCCAGCGCCAGCAGCGGCAACAGCTTGTTGTCAGTGGTCGCGCAATTGTCCCTGAGCCTCGGCGTTGCCTGTGCCGGTGCGCTGCTCGGCGGGTTCACCGCAGAGGTTGGCAACGACGGCGTGGACACGGTTCTGGGGGCGTTCCAGCTGACCTTTGTAACGGTCGGAATCATGGCGATGCTGGCCGCGACGATCTTCTCCCAGCTCTCAAAGGAAGACGGACGGCGCGTCAAACGTCCGGAAGAGCACATAGAGCCTTAGGGCGAATGGCCGCGGGACTGATACACTGCGCGACATTTTGTTTTGCAGGCCAGTCCCGTGACCACCATCGCCACCGCTTTTAATACTTTGCCGCTGTCCGCCGCCATGCTGGCTAACCTCGACTCCCTCGGTTACGCCCAGATGACGCCGATCCAGGCGCAAAGCTTGCCGGTGATCCTCAAGGGGATGGACCTGATCGCGCAAGCCAAGACCGGCAGCGGCAAAACCGCCGCCTTCGGTATCGGCCTGTTGAACCCAATCAATCCGCGCTTCTTCGGTTGCCAGGCGCTGGTCATTTGCCCGACCCGTGAGCTGGCCGACCAGGTCGCCAAGGAAATCCGTCGCCTGGCCCGCGCCGAAGACAACATCAAGGTCCTGACCCTGTGCGGCGGCGTGTCGTTCGGCCCGCAGATCGGTTCGCTGGAGCACGGCGCGCACATCATCGTCGGCACCCCGGGCCGCATCCAGCAGCACCTGCGCAAAGGTTCGCTGGTGCTGCATGGCCTGAACACGCTGATTCTCGACGAAGCCGACCGCATGCTCGACATGGGTTTCTACGATTCCATCGAAGAAATCATTGCCCAGACCCCGGAACGCCGCCAGACCCTGCTGTTCTCCGCGACCTACCCGACGGGCATCAAGCAGCTGGCCGCGAAGTTCATGCGCAACCCGCAGATCGTGAAGGCCGAGGCATTCCACGACGACACGCAGATCGAGCAGCGCTTCTACGAAATCTCCCCGGAAGAGCGCATGAGCGCCGTAACCAAGGTGCTCGGCCATTTCCGCCCGGCGTCCACCGTGGCGTTCTGCTTTACCAAGCAGCAGGTTCAGGAAACCGTTGACCACCTGACCTCCAAAGGCATTTCCGCCGTCGGCCTGCACGGCGATCTGGAACAGCGTGACCGCGACCAGGTACTGGCGATGTTCTCCAACCGCAGTACTTCGGTACTGGTTGCCACCGACGTCGCCGCCCGCGGCCTGGACATCGATGCGCTGGACATGGTGATCAACGTCGAACTGGCCCGTGACTCGGAAATCCACATCCACCGCGTTGGCCGTACCGGTCGCGCCGGCGAGAAAGGCATCGCGATCAGCCTCGTCGCCCCGTCCGAAGCGCACCGCGCCCAGGCCATCGAGAAACTGCAACAGTCGCCGTTGAGCTGGGATCAAATCGACAACCTCACCTCCCAAGGCGGCGCACCGCTGCTGCCGGTGATGAGCACGCTGTGCATCGGCGCTGGCCGTAAAGACAAGGTGCGTCCGGGCGACATTCTTGGTGCACTGACGGGCGACGCCGGTATTCCGGGGGCTCAGGTGGGCAAGATCGCGATTTTCGACTTCCAGGCGTATGTGGCTGTTGAACGCGGGATCGCCAAACAAGCCTTGCAGCGCCTGAACGACGGCAAGATCAAAGGCCGTTCGCTGCGCGTTCGCATTTTGTAAAAGATCTTCTGCCCGACAGAGATCAAATGTGGGAGCGGGCTTGCTCGCGAAGGCGGACTGACAGACAACACCTATGTTGAATGTGCTGGCCCCTTCGCGAGCAAGCCCGCTCCCACATTGGTTTTTCGCTGAATTTGAATTTTGTATGAGGACACCGTTTTGCGCTCTACCGAAGTCGTGATCATTGGCGCTGGCGCCGCAGGTTTGATGTGTGCGCTGACCGCCGCCGGGCGCGGGCGCAAGGTGATGCTGCTCGACCATGCGAACAAGGCTGGCAAGAAAATCCTGATGTCGGGCGGTGGCCGCTGCAATTTCACCAACATGTACAACGAACCGAACAATTTTCTCTCGCATAACGAACACTTCTGCAAATCTGCCCTGGCTCGCTACACCCAGTGGGATTTCATCGGGATGGTCGCCAAACACGGCGTGCCCTACCACGAGAAAAAACTCGGCCAGTTGTTCTGCGATAACAAATCCAGCGACATCCTCGAGATGCTGCTCAACGAGTGCGATCAGGTCGGCGTCAGCCTGCACCTGGACACTTCGATTCAGACCATCGAGAAACTCGAAAGCGGTTACCTGCTGGACACCACGCTCGGGCAGCTGACCTGCGAATCGCTGGTCATCGCCACGGGCGGCCTGTCGATCCCGACGCTGGGTGCGACCGGTTTCGGTTATCAGGTGGCCAGGCAGTTCGGCCACGACTTGCTGCCGACCCGCGCAGGTTTGGTGCCGTTCACCATCACCGATCAGCTCAAGGAGCTGTGCACCGAGCTGTCGGGTACATCGGTGGATTGCCTGGTGAGCTGCAACGACCAGAGTTTCCGCGAGAACATCCTGTTCACTCACCGCGGCCTCAGTGGTCCGGCGATTTTGCAGATCTCGTCGTTCTGGGAATCCGGCGATACGGTGGAGATCAACTTGCTGCCGGATCACGACGTGCCGACCTGGTTGCAACAGCAGCAGGCCGAGCGTCCGAACAGCGAGCTGAAAACCCTGCTCGGTGAAATCTTCACCAAGAAGATGGCCAACCTGCTGGCGGACAACTGGTTCGTGTCCAAACCGATGAAGCAGTACACCCACGCGGAAATTGCCGACATCGCCGAAAAACTGGCGAGCTGGAAAGTCGTGCCGGCCGGCACCGAAGGCTACCGCACCGCCGAAGTGACCCTGGGCGGCGTCGATACGCGAGAAGTCTCGTCCAAGACCATGGAATCGCTGAAAAGCCCCGGCCTGTATTTCATTGGTGAAGTGCTCGACGTCACCGGGCATCTGGGCGGCTTCAACTTCCAGTGGGCCTGGGCCTCGGGTTACGCCGCCGCGCAATTCGTCTGACCACACCGCTCTGTGTAGGAGCTGTCGAGTGAAACGAGGCTGCGATCTTTTGACTTGGCTTTTTTAAGATCAAAAGATCGCAGCCTCGTTTCACTCGTCAGCTCCTACAGGGGTCGTGATTCCCCAGGGAAGGAACAGATTTTGCTGTCAGATGTGATCGGCGCCATTGCGTCGACGTCATTACTGGCTCAATTTAGCGTCATTGCCTCGGAAGGCCTTCGCACTTCATGTCATCGACCCCGTTTAATCAGTCTCTGCGTCGCCTCTGGGCGCTGGATAAATTCAGCTACAGCGTGCGGGTGTTCATCGCCCTGACCGGCAGCATGGCGCTGTGTTGGTATAAGGATGAAATGGGGCTGCTGATCCCGCTGTTCCTCGGGATCATCGCCAGTGCCCTGGCCGAGACCGACGACAGTTGGCAGGGCCGCCTCAACGCACTGGCCGTGACGCTGGTGTGTTTCAGCGTCGCCGCCTTCTCCGTCGAACTGCTCTTCCCCTACCCCATCATTTTTATCATCGCGCTGGCGCTGGCCAGTTTCGGCCTGACCATGCTCGGCGCCCTCGGCGAACGCTATGGCGCGATTGCTTCGGCGACGTTGATTCTGTCGGTCTACACCATGATCGGCGTGGACCAGCGCGGCGGCGCCGTCACCGATTTCTGGCACGAGCCGGTGCTACTGGTGGCCGGTGCGGCCTGGTACGGTTTGCTCTCGGTGCTGTGGCAGGCGCTGTTTTCCAATCAGCCAGTGCAGCAAAGCCTGGCGCGGTTGTTCCGTGAACTGGGTTTTTACCTGAAGCTGAAATCGTCGCTGTTCGAGCCGATCCGCCAGATGGACGTGGAAGCGCGTCGACTGGAACTGGCGCAGCAAAACGGTCGTGTCGTGGCAGCACTGAACGCCGCCAAGGAGATCATCCTGCATCGGGTGGGCAACGGTCGACCGGGCTCGAAACTCAGCCGATACCTGAAGTTGTACTTCCTCGCCCAGGACATCCACGAGCGCGCCAGCTCCTCGCACTACCCTTACAACGCCCTCGCCGATGCCTTCTTTCACAGCGACGTGATGTTCCGTTGTCAGCGCCTGCTGCGCCAGCAAGGCAAGGCCTGCCGGGCGCTGGCCGAGTCGATCCAGATGCGCCAGCCGTTCATCTATGACGCCAGCTTCGCCGAAGCCCTGAACGATCTGCACGCCTCCCTCGAACACCTGCGCATTCAGAGCAACCCAGCCTGGCGTGGGTTGTTGCGCTCGTTGCGGGCACTGGCGGCCAACCTCGGCACGCTCGACCGTTTGCTCAGCGACGCCAGCAACCCCGATGCCTTGGCCGACGCCACCGACAGCAGCCTGCTCGACCGTTCGCCACGCAGCCTCAAGGATGTCTGGATCCGCTTGCGCACCCAGCTGACGCCGACCTCGTTACTGTTCCGTCACGCCCTGCGTTTGCCCCTGGCCTTGAGCATCGGCTACGCGATGGTGCATTTGATCCACCCGTCCCAGGGTTACTGGATCATCCTCACCACGCTGTTTGTCTGCCAGCCAAACTACGGCGCCACCCGCCGCAAACTCGGCCAGCGGATCATCGGCACCGCCATTGGCCTGACGGTGGCCTGGGCGCTGTTCGATCTATTTCCGAATCCGTTGGTTCAGTCGTGCTTCGCGATCGCCGCCGGGGTGGTGTTCTTTATCAACCGCACCACCCGCTACACCTTGGCCACAGCCGCGATCACCTTGATGGTGCTGTTCTGCTTCAACCAGGTCGGGGATGGCTACGGGCTGCTCCTGCCGCGGCTGTTCGATACCTTGCTCGGAAGCCTGATCGCCGGGCTGGCGGTTTTCCTGTTCCTGCCGGACTGGCAGGGCCGACGCCTGAATAAAGTGCTGGCCAACACGCTGACCTGCAACAGCGTTTACCTGCGTCAGATCATGCAGCAATACGCCGCCGGCAAAAGCGACGACCTGGCTTATCGTCTGGCCCGTCGCAACGCGCACAACGCTGATGCGGCGCTGTCGACGACGCTCGCCAACATGCTGATGGAGCCGGGGCATTTCCGTAAGGAAGCGGATGTCGGTTTTCGCTTCCTGGTGCTGTCGCACACCTTGCTCAGTTATCTATCCGGACTGGGCGCACACCGGGAAACCCAGCTACCCCCGGACGTGCACGAGCAGTTGATCGACGGTGCCGGCGTGAAACTGGCCGCCAGCCTCGATGAAATTGCCCAAGGCCTGGCGAACAAACTGCCGATTGCGATTCAAAGCGATGAGGAAGAGGCACTGGCCAATACGCTTGAGCAGATGCCGGACGAAATCGATGAAGGGCAGCGATTGGTGCAGACGCAGTTGGCGTTGATCTGCCGCCAGCTTGGGCCATTGCGGACGTTGGCAACGCACCTCATCAAGGAAACGAGTGAGGATTGAGCGTGGGCCCGGCACTCACATTCCGTGCTTCTGCAACAACCGCTGATAACTCCCATCCACTTTCATCGCCGCGATCTCGCGGTCGAAACCGGCGACGATCTGTTCATGCCTGGGGTTCTTCAGGCTGACCAGGATGTGCAGGCTGTTCTCGCTCAGTGGCTTGGGCAAAAATTCCACGGCATTACGCACCTTGGAGGATTCCCGGGCCAGGTAGTAACGCGCGACGTATTCGTCCTCCAGCGTCAATTTGACCCGGTCCGCGGCGACCATGCGCACAGCCATGGAAAAGCTGTGCACCGGGACTTTCTGCAGCGACACGTCGCCATCAAACTCCGGTGAATAGGCATAACCGCGCACCATCGCTATCGGGTAGGTATGCAGTTGTTGCAGGTTGTTGTATTCGATCGGCGTGTCTTTGCGCTTGAGAAAGCGCACACGGTTGAGCAGGTATTCGCCGGAAAACTGGCCAAGTTTGGTGCGATCGTCGGTGTACCAGGCGTTGACCAGCACGTCGTATCGACCTTCGCCCACACCCAGCAACGCCCGCGCCCAAGGCACTTGTTCGAAATCAGTGGCATAACCGGCCCGGGCCAGCGCGGTGCTGACGATGTCCGTGGCCAGCCCACCGTTGACCAGCGTGGCGTCGGTAAAAGGTGGCCAGGCATCGGCCACCAATCGCAGCTTTTCCGCTGCCGCGCCTTGAGTCAGCAACAGCAACCCAATCAAAGAAAAGGCTCGATGCAATCGCGGCATGCCAGAAAATCCTTAGCGGGCGGGACGCCCGACATGTTTTCAGCCAAAACTCCAAGGCTCCCTATACTGCCAAACCCAGGAACTAACATTAGCTCATCGAAGCCGCTGCACAGCGCTTCATCTCAGATTACACAAAGAAGACAACGCCGCGCAAAATGAATGATGGCATTTTGGCCTTTGTCACAGATTTCTCTGCAATAAAGACATCTCTCGTCTGGGCGCTTAGTATCGGAACGACGTTGTTCAAGGAATGTGAAGATGACAATCGATTGGGTCTGCAAACACCACAGCGATCTAGGCAAAGAGCAGCTGTACGCCATTCTGCAGTTGCGCGCAGAAGTATTTGTCGTTGAGCAGAAATGCGCTTATCAAGACATCGACGGCCAGGATCTGGAAGGTGACACCTGCCATTTGATGGCCTGGGACGGGGATCGGCTGGTGGCGTACCTGCGGTTGCTCGACCCGGAATTACAGGGCGGTGACGTGGTGATCGGCCGGGTGATCATTGCCCCTCAAGCGCGCGGCACCGGGCTGGGGCATGAGCTGATGGCGCAGGCGTTGAAGCAGGCTGAGAAGCACTGGCCTGAAATGCCGATTTATCTCTCGGCCCAGGCGCATTTGCAGGGGTACTACGCTAAATACGGATTTGTGGTGGCGGGTGAGGAATTTCTCGAGGATGACATTCCGCATATCGGGATGCGTCGCCCATAAAGACCTCATCGCGAGCAGGCTCGCTCCCACAGTGGATCTTCATCGCGCCACCAATCAGTGTGGGAGCGAGCCTGCTCGCGAAGGCGTCAGACCAGTTGCCACAATAGCCTAGGGATACTCCAACACCGCTTTAATCTGCCGCAAATTACGCTCGATCCACCCCCGATCAATCGCCCCCCACTCGCGAATCCGATAGTGCCCGGCATGATTGCGTGCGCCTTCTTCCTGCTCGAACTCGCAAACAATATCCAGATCCGCCAACGCTGCGATGGTGTCCTGGGCTGTGCGCCGGGGCATGCCGGTCACCTCGGTCAGCGCCGGGACGCTGCTGGCCAGCCTGCTATCAATCAGGTACGCCACGTACAACCGGCGATAGAAGCTGCTCTTGGTCTTGCTTACATCCATCTAAACACTCCCGGCTGCGATATTTTGATCTCTATTGCATATCCCGCCACGTCAGGTACACCCGCACATCGAACTCCACCTGGTGATACCCCGGCAACATGTGTTCGCACAGTTTGTAGAACGCCTTGTTGTGATCCGACTCTTTGAAATGCGCCAGCTCATGCACCACGATCATTTTCAGAAACTCGGCAGGCGCCTCCTTGAACAACGAGGCGACACGAATTTCTTTCTTGGCCTTGAGCTTGCCACCCTGCACCCGGGAAATCGCGGTGTGCAGGCCGAGGGCGCGGTGGGTCAGGTCCAGGCGGTTATCGAACAACACTTTGTCGATGGCCGGGGCGTTACGCAGGTATTCCTGCTTGAGTTCCAGCGTATAGGTGTACAACGCCTTGTCGCTCTGTACCCGATGCTTTTCCGGGTACCGCTGGCTCAGGTAGTCGCCCAGCCGACCTTCGGCGATCAACTGGCGCACCTGGTCCTGCAACGCTGCGGGATAGGCCTGGAGGTATTTCAACGCGGTCATTGGGGCGGCAACACAAGTCACGAAAAGGTCGCCAGTGTAGCGAATTCAGCCGGTCAGCGTGTTCCAGTCGAACGGTTGCACAAACTCGCCGGCGTCCTCGGCCATCATCGGCCGCGCGACCAGAAACCCTTGCACGTACTCGCAACCATTGGCTTGCAGCCACTGATATTGCGCAACGGTTTCCACCCCTTCGGCGATCACCAGCATCCCGTACTGCTTGCACAGGTTGATCACATTGCGCACCAGCGCCGCATCGCGTGAGGACTCCGGCAGCCGGGCAATCAAATGCCGGTCGAGCTTGAGCGTGTCCAACTCCAGATCACGCAGATGAGTCAACGAACACGGCCCGGAACCGAAGTCATCCAAGGCCACTCGCACACCCAGGTTTCGCAGCAGGCGCAGCTGTTTGCGAGTTTCCTCGGGGTTTTGCATCAAGGCCTCTTCAGTGACCTCGACTTCCAGATGGCGCGCCTGCAAACCATGGCGCTCCAGTACCTGGCGCAACTCGGTGACCAGATTGGGCATGCCGAACTGCGTACCGCTCAAACTGACGCTCAGCACCAGATCCTCAGCAAACAAGGTTTCCCAGGCTTGTCGCTGGCTCGCCACTTGTTGATAGATCCAGCTGCCCAGGCGACTGATCAACCGCGCCTCTTCCAGCAACGGCAAAAACAGCCCCGGCGGTACATCGCCGACGCTCGGGTGTTGCCAGCGCAGCAGCGCTTCGAACCCGCGAATCTGCCCACTGACAATGGCCACCTGAGGTTGATACACCAAATTGAAATCACGGCTCTCGATCGCCGCGCGCACACTTTCTTCGAGCATCAGCCGCGAGCGTGCGCGGCCGTTCATCTCGTGATCGTAGAAACGATATTGCTGACGGCCGGCGCGCTTGGCTTCGTACATGGCGATGTCGGATGCGCGCAGCAAACCGTCGAGATTGGCACCGCAATCCGGGTACGTCGCAATGCCGATGCTGGCGCCCAACGCGATATCCAGACCATCAATCTGCTGACCGATCGACACCCGCTCAATCAGCTTCTCGGCAATCTTTGCCGCTTGCTCGGGGAATTCCAGATCCAGCAGAGCAGTGAATTCATCACCGCCCATGCGCGCCAGAATGTCGAAAGGCCGCAGACAGGCCTTCAGCTGCTCGGACACCCAACGCAGCACCCGGTCGCCGGCATCGTGACCGAGGGAATCATTGACCCGCTTGAAGCCGTCGAGGTCCAGATACAGCAGCACCCAGGCGCTGTCGGAGCGTTCGCCACGCAGCAGCAGGTTTTCCGCCGTCTGATAAAAGCCGCGACGATTGAGCAGCCCGGTCAATGGGTCAGTCACCGCCTGAAACTCCAGTTGTTGATGCAGATGGCGCACCACCGACATGTCCAACACCGTCACCACCATGGCATGTTGTTCGCTGGGCAACGGTGCGCAAGAAAGGGCCACCGGCACCTGCTGACCGGGCGCGGTCCGCAGCAGAGCGTCATGCAGGCGCAAGGTTTCTCCTCGTTGATAACCGGCGAACAGCTCGGACTCGGCCCAGATCGGGATGTGCGGCTGTTGCAGGAAATCCAGGAACTCTTTGCCTTGCAGGTCTTGCAGCGTGGCACTGAGCAGCCGCGACATTGCCGGATTGGCAAAGCGGATCAGACCGTCCTCACCGACCACCAGGATGCCTTCGGCGGCGTTGTCCAGCACCGAGGCATTAAACGCGCGTGCGACCTCCAGATCGTGGCTCAGGCGCTGCAACGCGCGGCGATTGCGCTGATGCTCGAGCAGCGCCTGGACTTTGGGCTTGAGAATTTGCGGGTCGAACGGTTTGAACAGGTAATCCACCGCGCCGCTGGCATAGCCCTTGATCACGGCGTCCTGGGACTGTTCGTTGGCGGTAAGGAAAATGATTGGCGTAAGACGGGTTCGCTGGCTGCCGCGCATCAGGCGCGCCACTTCAAAACCGTCCATGCCCGGCATCTGCACATCCAGCAGCACCAGGTCGACATCGTGTTCGAGTAACAGATTGAGTGCCTCGAAGCCCGAGGCGGCGGTCATGACCTGCCAATCCTGGCGCTGTAACAACGCGCGCATGCTGATCAGGTTTTCAGGGTAATCATCGACGATTAAAAGGATTGAGTTGTCTTCAACTGGCGGGGGCTGCGCGCATTCCATGCTGCTTCTCTTATGCGGGACGTCAGGCCGGTTTCTCGTGAAAAACCGGACAAATACTAAGCCTTCACTCTAGACCGGGATCCGCGAAAGCAGAAGGTGTCAGTGCGCCATCATTAACCAAAGCGTTCATTTGCCGACTAACGGTCGGCGCTACAGGCCCCTGAAACCGGGAAAGATGGCCTTTTAACAGGATTTTGACGTCACCCGCTTGTCATTTACGCGTTAACAAATTGAACTTCTGCGCTTATAAGGATGACCCCCAAGGCGCGTGCCAGAGCTTCTGGAACGTGCGTGCAGTAAAAAAACCGTGGAAGCTTTTGTCTATGATTGATCTCGCAACCTGGAACCTCAGTGTTCCTGTCGGCAATCCGCCGTACACCGTTGATACGCCAAAACTGGTGAATGGCTTCAAGGACCAATACTTCCACTCCTACACCGGCACCTTGTTTTTCTGGTCCCCGGTCACCGGCACTAAAACTGAAAACACAAAGTATCCCCGCACCGAACTTCGCGAAACCTACAGCAACGGCACCCTGAAAAACTGGCTGTACCCGGACGCCGACAATTCCCTGCGTGCCACCCTGGCAGTGAAACAGGTACCGAGCTCGGGTAAGATCGTCATTGGCCAGATCCACGCCTATCAAAGCCAGAAACCCATGGTGAAGCTCGAGTATCAGTACTCGACCAGCACGCAGTCAGGCACCATCGTCGCCAAGGTTCGTATGCGCCCGGATGACGGTGACGGACGGGTGATCACCATTGCTACCGGTGTGAAACTGGATAAGGAATTCAACTACCTCATCCACCTGAGCCCCGGCGGCGCGCTGGGCATCAGTGCGGCGGGCTACCAGTGGAACACCGACATCAGCGCGTCCTGGCGAGACAAGCCGCTGTACTTCAAGGCTGGGGCTTATGTGCAGGACAACACCGGGTACACCAGTGAAGGCGGGAAATTGACGTTCAGCAGGCTGGATATTGATCACGATAAGTAGCGCCCTCCAAAGAACACAACCCCTGTAGCAGCTGCCGAGCCGCGCGAGGCTGCGTTCCGAGGACGAAGTCCTCGCCAGCCCGATGAACCCGGTCTACCTGAATAAATGCGTTGTCTGATTTACGGCTGCTGCGCGATCGGACGCAGCCTCGCAGGCTCGACAGCTGCTACAAACCCCAGCATCCGAAAAACGCGTAGGACCACTCCCCCTGTGGCGAGGGCGCTTGCCCCCGTTGGGATGCGAAGCATCCTCAAACCCTGCCACCGCATTCCTGCTGACACACCACATCACCCGATTTACGACGGCTGCGCCGCCGAACGGGAGCAAGCTCCCTCGCCACAATGACCGTGCTCGGTCCTACACCCCGGTTGCAGCCACCAAAGTCGCCGCTTATAGTTCGCCCCGTCGCCAGCAACAGTTGGCGATAGGGTTTCGCAGCCCTACCGAGTTAGAACCACAACCGTCAAAATACGACACGGCATTTGCCCGTACTCGTTTTTTATGGCGGCTGTGCGTGGGAGACCCTCGGGTCTGCCGGGTCTTAACTCCTCGGTCTGCGAACCCGCGCACAGCTGTCACCCCATTTGTTTCGCAGCAAACGGTGGCAAATTCTTTTCTTGAGTTAAGGACTTTCCATGATTAATCAACACCCGCCTCGCCGCTTCACCCCCATGTCCCAATTCGCCACCGACTACCCCGTCCTGCTCATCGACAGCGACGCCCCGCTACGCGAACTCCACAACTGCGTCAGCGAACGCCTCAACGCCGTTCTCAAATACCTGCATCTCATGGCGTGCACCAGCCTGCCCGACTACGCTGAGAACGACATCAACACCGTCACCAACATTGCCCGAATCATGATCCAGGACGTGAGCGATGTGTTTCGGGTGATTGAGCAGCGTGGGTTTGACGAGTCAGGCAATAGCTAAGTATTGGGCTTGGTTTTGATATTCAGTGCACCGGCTGATAAATCCATGCGTCAAAAATAACCCGCATCACTGCGGGTTATTGAGAAGGGCATAATATCTAAAACAAACAGATTAGCGCACCCCTTAACTTTCCTTAAGATGAATTTCTATTGTTTTGAAAGTGAAATATCATATGAAAACCCTGTACGAACGACCGTAGCTGAGCCCGTCAATTTATTATAGTTCCTATCAGCTGAAGACAATGACATCTGTAAGTCAAGACCCGAACCATCGCTTGGATGTGCACTCAAAATAAATCTAGCAGGGCTGGCAGGGTTCGAGGTATCCGAGTAATAAAAAGTACCCCAGACGCTATATTCTCTACCTGCATATTTATAGCTCCCGCCTTCAATACGACCATTGCCGGCATTAGCGTTTGTAATCGTCAGAGCGGCCGGGTTATGGTCTGTATCGCCGCGACCCGAGTAGATTCCATTTGGCATTTTATTTATCTCCATAATTGAAAAGACTTTTGTTAGACGAGAAACAAGTAAAAGACTGCAGTAAATGTGCAGTAAATGGGACAGATCTATTTAATCCGCCTCACTCCACTTTTCTCGGATTACGCATCAAACAATAGGCATCAACCAGCATTAAATCACCTGTAATAAACGACAGTTTTTAATACCCTTTTGCGATACCCGATATAACTATAAAAGAAGAAATACTGAAAATGACTTTTTCGGCAGGAGCACGTCTATTTGCTGCTACGCTTCCCCCCTCACTACAAGGACGTAGGAGGCTATATGCCCAGAATGGGACGTGTTGTGTTACCCAGTTATCCGCATCATGTCGTACAACGCGGCCACAACAGGCAGGTTGTGTTCGCCGAGCCAAGCGACTATCAGCGCTACCTCGAAGATCTGCGAGAGCTCAAAACTCTATTTGACGTGAAAGTGTATGCCTTCTGCTTGATGACCAATCATGTCCATCTGTTGCTCGCACCGAGAGACTCCGCTGCGGGTCTAGGGCAATTGATGAAAGGTCTGGCGGGCCGCATGACGCGGTATCGCAATAAGCTGGAAGGACGTTCCGGCACCTTGTGGGAGTATCGATACAAATCCAGCGTCGTCAAACCGACACCTATTTGATGGCGTGTAGTCGATACATAGAGCTAAACCCGGTGCGAGCGGAAATGGTTCAGCATGCACAAGATTATCCCTGGTCGAGCTTTCCCCTGCGCCTCAACGAAACGGCAGAAAACCATTGGCTGGATGAAGATCCTTGCTTCAACAAACTCGGTAAAACCCACACCGAGCGCCTTGCTCGCTATACCTCCTTTATGGAACAGGCGGTTCCTTCCTCAGAGTTGTAGGTGATCAGAGGCGCCCTTCAGCGTGGCCAATTGACGGGCAATCCTCGATTTATAGATGAGATTGAGCAAATCACCGGATTGCGAATATCACATCGAGCGCGAGGCAGGCCTGCGAAATAACTCGAATAGGAACACAGGGTGTCTAGTCCTGAAATAGGTTTACACCTGTTTCATGGTCCCCTTTTCATGCTTGCTTTTCATTATTTTCTTATCAATTATTACGATACGGTATAAAAAACTGTCATTTATTACAGGTTACCCAACACTAAACCCGCTCTAACCTTGATTACGCAGCATCAAAAAACGAGAGCTAACTGGACAAATAAATCCGCCACTTTTTCTATAGCAATATGGAGAGCAAACGAAATGGCTAACAACAGAATCGACAACGTTGTCATCAAACAAAAAACCACGCAAGGAACGATCGTAACTATCACTGGAAATTCGGATGGACATTTGGGGCGGCACGCTGGTTGGGTTGGCGCATACATTGCCAATCAAGGAGACAAACAGCTTGGTAGAGGAGAACTTAACGGCAATGGCACTGTTACCTTCGACACCTACCCACTAGCGCCAGGTGAGTATCAAATTGTTATTCACGAACTGGACGAAAATGCAAGATTGACCAACAACCAAGACTGGTCTAATGCTTACACCATAGTAATTCACCGTTAACACGCCTAAATCCAAAGTAAGTTTCTACTGCCAGTTAAAAAAACCCGCATCACTGCGGGTTTTACTTCCTCAACCGGTACGCCGTAGGTTTCTTTGATGTCGTCCCCATACTGGTTGACGATCGCCAGCCATCACGAAAATCAACTGCCCGTCTTGCCCACAGGTTTGCGCCTTAGCCCCGATGCAACAGTGTCATTCAGCGCCGCAACCCGTCCGGCATCCCACTCACGCTGCATATCCGCAAACAGTTCACCATCCACTCGATTCCGATTAGCCGCTAACGCTTGAGTCATCGCTTCGGCAATACGCTCAACGATCAAGGCCGGCCTTTCCACCGCGCAGTGTTTTCGACCGAACTCAATCAATTGCTGACGATCCGGGTAGCTTTTCACCTTGTTCATCTTGATGGCCAGCGTACGATCAACCAATGACCGACCGGATTTCGGGTTGTAGTTTTCGTAGACGGTCGTGGTCGTAACATCGAAGACCGGTGCCAATTGCACCGTTTCGAGCGCGTCAGGATGGGTGTAAATCACTCCGAAATTCTTCAGATGTGCGTCTCCGTTGCGAACCATGACCGAAAGACAAACCGAAGAGAAAAAGCGTTCAAGCTCGCGTACCGGATCGCCATGCCGGCATACCTGACCAATCACCGCCGCTAGCGTTTCGTAACTTTGGGAATACTTGTAGTTGTCATGGGGATCCTTGTTGAGCCCCAAAAGGACGGCCATGTCTTCAAACCCTAACCGGCCGGATGCGGTCAGATCGAATCGCTCCATTACAAACAGATCACCGTTTTCAGACAGCCAGAACGGCGGTGTTTCCAGCCCGGCAAGACGAGCCGCTTCCAGGCAGAGAAATTCGTTTTGAGCCAGATGTGCGTACTCATCGGCGCCTGACTTAACAATCAGATCGGAGCTGAGCATGGTTTTTCGATGACCGGTGAGCTTGTCCAGATCGGGCACCAGCACCTTGGGTTGTACCCCTGAAATGCCCGACTCGAAGTAGGTATCGACGAGGAACTCGAAAACACCTTGCGAGGCATCCGCAGACAGGATTTCTCGCAGGCCGACCTCAGCACGAACGGACACGAGTGCCTCTATCGGGTCCTGGTAGGTGAGGCGCCCGATTTGATTCCCTCCGATGACCGATAACAGGCGCATTTCATCCACCTGCATATGCTTGGCCATCCGGCGTTTGATCTGATCGGCCAGAAACCCTTCAGGCACATTCATATCGAAGATCGGATGCAGCACATTGCTCACCGAGGGCGTCGGGTCATAGGGCATGACCAGTGAGACTTCCCTGGGTGCATTGGCGGATTCGTAGGCAAACGAGAACTGCGACCCCTTGGACAGCTCACCAGACAAGCCCTGCGGTGTTATGACATTGAGCAATTTGACCTTACTCATCGTGCTCTACCAGATCAGCAAGGGACTTGAGGTCAATTCGGTTATCAACAATTTCAAGCGCCATGCCCAGCGCTGATAACACCCTGAACGCGGTGTATATCGCGACATTTTCACCGGCCTCAAGGTCAATGATGGTTTTGCGGCTGCATTTTGCTCTGTGCGCCAGCATTGCCTGGCTATAGCCTTTGGCGCGTCGCAACTGGCGAACTCTTTCACCGAACACAGAGGGGTTGTGCAGGAGCATGATGTGACCTATATCGGACTTTATTAGCTAATAGTTTAATTATGTCCACTATAGGTGACATTTCAAGCGCCTTACGTCAGACGGTGCCCAGTTAAAATCCCTGCGAAAAAAACCCGCCTCTCGGCGGGTTTCTCATCAACGCGATAAAACACTCAGGCTTAGTTCACCTTAGCGTTCAACTCACCCTTCAAATAACGCTGATACATCGCTTCCAACGAGATCGGTTTGATCTTCGAAGCATTACAGGCAGTGCCGAAAGCTTCGTAGCGAGCGATACACACATCACGCATCGCCGTCACAGTCGCGCCGAAGAACTTACGCGGGTCGAATTCGCTTGGGTTAGTCGCCATCAGGCGACGCATCGCACCGGTGGAGGCCAGGCGCAGGTCGGTGTCGATGTTGACCTTGCGCACGCCGTGCTTGATGCCTTCGACGATTTCTTCAACCGGTACGCCGTAGGTTTCTTTGATGTCGCCGCCGTACGGGTTGATGATCGCCAGCCAGTCTTGCGGAACCGAAGACGAACCGTGCATCACCAGATGGATGCGTTTGTGGATTCTTGACGGTCTACGACCCCGTGTCGCCGCTGACCGTGGACTTAAATACGACGTAGATAAAATGTTGCGCATACGCTACATTCAGCTATGAATGTTACGGTACCGGAACATGGATTATTTTCTGTTGATCAGCCGTCTTGGCAACCAATTACGCGAAAAACGTATAAATCGCGGTCTGACGCAAGCACAGCTTGCCGACCTCGCGGGACTGACACGATACAAAGTCATCGCAGTAGAGAAAGGTACTCTGTCTGTAGGCATGATCGCCTATGCGCGTGTCCTTGGCGCTCTGGATTGTGAGCTTGCTGTCGTTCCAGCCGCTATGCCGACCCTTGAAGAGCTTGGGGATTTATTCGAATGAAGATGACAGCTCTCAAAGTCAGCACGCCTGAGGGGCGTAGCGGCAGCCTTTTCAGCGATGCCGAAGACTTCACTTTCCGTTATCACGAAAATGCATCGCCAGAAATGGCTATCAGCTTGTCGATGCCAGTAAGGCATGACGAGTTTCGTCGGAGCGAACTGCACCCTGTTTTTCAGATGAACCTGCCGGAAGGCTATGTACTGGAGCAACTGCGCAATCGCTTGGCCAAGACTGTGAATGTCGATCCGATGCTTTTGCTGGCTCTTTCCGGCAGCACTTCGCCCATAGGCAGGGTGCAAGTGCGGTCTGAAACGGTTGATGCCTTGCTGGAGGAGCATCAATTTCCGGGGGAGAAACTCGAAGAGATTCTGACGTGGGACGGCACGGGAGATATCTTCGCCGACATTCTTGATCGCTACATCCTGCGTGCCGGCATTTCCGGCGTTCAACCCAAGGTGTTGGTACCGGAACGCCAGGAAACCGGATTGCCACGGCTGACATCGAAAACCTCGGACCTGATTATCAAAAGTGGCCGAGACGAATTTCCCGGTCTCGCAATCAACGAGTTCCTTTGCATGTCCATTGCGAAGGAGGCCGGTATTCCTGTTCCGCCGTTTTACCTTTCCGATAATGCCAAGCTGTTTGTCATGCGCCGTTTTGACCGCGACGACCAGCTCAACCCGATTGGTTTTGAAGACATGGCGGTGTTGATGGGGCTATCGGCTCACCAGAAGTACAGCAAAAGTTATGCGGCAATCGCCAAGGCTATTCGTGTGTTCTGCCCGACTAAACATTTACGCACCTCCCTTGATCAACTCTTCGATAGCGTTGCCCTGAGCTGTATTGTCGGGAATGGCGACGCTCATTTGAAAAACTTCGGATTGCTCTATTCCGAGCCTACGCAACGAGATGCACACCTGGCGCCGGCCTACGACATCGTCAACACCACGGCCTATATTCCGGAAGATGTTTTGGCTTTGGATCTGGCGGGCAACAAGTCAATGTTTGCCTCCCGGCAAGGGCTGCTGGAGTTTGCGCACACCTGTGAGATCGAGCGACCCCAGGAGCGCATTCAGCAATTGCTTGCCTCGGTTGAAGCAGTACTTGATCGCTATCCTGAGTATCGGGAACAGGCGCCTCATGTGGTCAGTGCCATTGAGCAAGCGGCAGCGCCATTTTCTCTGACTTTTGGGTAGTTATTGCGCGCAAAAACCCCTGCCCAGAAAAAACCCGCCTCTCGGCGGGTTTTTCACAACACTGGTCAAATTCTAAGGCTTAGTTAACCTTAGCGTTCAACTCACCCTTCAAATACCGCTGATACATCGCTTCCAACGAGATCGGCTTGATCTTCGAAGCATTACCGGCAGTGCCGAAAGCCTCGTAGCGAGCAATACACACATCACGCATCGCAGTAACAGTCGCGCCAAAGAACTTACGCGGGTCGAATTCGCTTGGGTTGGTCGCCATCAGGCGACGCATCGCACCGGTGGAGGCCAGGCGCAGGTCGGTGTCGATGTTGACCTTGCGCACGCCGTGCTTGATGCCTTCGACGATTTCTTCAACCGGTACGCCGTAGGTTTCTTTGATGTCGCCGCCGTACTGGTTGATGATCGCCAGCCAGTCTTGCGGAACCGAAGACGAACCGTGCATCACCAAGTGAGTGTTCGGGATGCGTTTGTGGATCTCTTTGATGCGGTCGATGGCCAGCACGTCGCCGGTAGGCGGCTTGGTGAACTTGTAGGCGCCGTGGCTGGTGCCGATGGCGATGGCCAGGGCGTCGACCTGGGTGCGTTTGACGAAGTCAGCGGCTTCTTCCGGGTCGGTCAGCATTTGGCTGTGATCAAGCACGCCTTCGGCGCCGATACCATCTTCTTCACCGGCCATACCGGTTTCCAGCGAACCCAGGCAGCCCAGCTCGCCTTCTACCGATACGCCGCAGGCGTGAGCCAGGGCGACGGTTTGTTGGGTCACGCGGATGTTGTAGTCGTAGTCGGTCGGGGTCTTGCCGTCTTCGCCCAGGGAACCGTCCATCATCACCGAGCTGAAGCCCAGTTGAATGGAGCGCTGGCAGACGTCAGGGCTGGTGCCGTGGTCCTGGTGCATGCACACCGGGATGTGCGGGAATTCTTCGATCGCCGCCAGGATCAGGTGACGCAGGAACGGTGCGCCGGCGTATTTGCGAGCACCGGCCGAAGCCTGGACGATCACCGGGGAGTCAGTCTTGTCAGCGGCTTCCATGATGGCGCGCATCTGCTCAAGGTTGTTGACGTTGAAGGCTGGAACGCCGTAGCCGAACTCGGCTGCGTGGTCCAGCATCTGGCGCATGCTGATAAGTGCCATTGTGTGTGTATCTCCCGGTTGAGGGTCGTTAATCGTGCCAGCCTGCCGTAGCGGCGGCGGCTATTCAAGTTATTGCAGATCGGGGGTCAGCCCTGCCTGCCAATTCGGTGTTGCCTAAATCTTGAGTACTGCACAGAACCCTTGTGGGAGCGGGCTTGCTCGCGAAAGCGGTGGATCAGCTTGCATCAATGTTGAATGTCAAACCGCATTCGCGAGCAAGCCCGCTCCCACATTTGGATCTGTGGTGTATCAATTTCGTGTCTTACTGCGCTTCACAACCGCGGCCGATCAAATCATTGGTGGCGACCCAGTACACCAGGCCTTCCTCACCTTTTATGTGAAACGCCAGCATGTCATTGCTGTACAGAGAACCTTCGGCGCCCGGCTCATGCTTCAAGCGGTAGACCTGATCGGCACCGCCCAGGCGAACGTCGACTTCCTTGCGGCTTTCGTCGGTGTAGCGCCAGAGCACTTTGGCCTCACTGTCGCAGGTCCAGGTGGTCCAGCTGTCCGTCGATTCGGCGGGCTTGAACAGGTTCAAATTGGCGCAACCTGCCAGCAGAGCCAGCGCCGTAACGGCGATAAAACCTTTCATCCATGTTCCTCGACTGACGACGCACGCCGCCAGCCCTGAGTAAAGTGTCAGACCCGTCAAGGGCAACCATGTTCCTTGGCCGGGGTCTGTGTCTCGTATTTGTCCAGGCCATCAGGCCCGGAACGCTTGTTGATCACCGGGTTGGTTTCAGCCTGCCAGTCGGCCTGGTAGCAGCCTTTGTCCTGTTCAGGCGTCTCGGGCACCTTCGGGGCTTTCGGGTTACTCCCGCAAGCCACTAACGTACCCGCGACAATCAACAGCGCTAACGTTTTGACCATCTGAACACTCCTTTGCCTGGTCAAATGGGCGGCCTCAGGCCTTGGCCCGGCTTTCCAGGACTTCAACGGCCGGCAGAACCTTGCCTTCGACGAATTCGAGGAACGCGCCACCGCCGGTAGAAATGTAGGAGATCTGATCGGCAACGCCATATTTATCGATCGCCGCCAGGGTGTCGCCGCCGCCAGCGATGGAGAACGCCGAGCTTTGCGCGATGGCCTGGGCCAGGACTTTGGTGCCGTTACCGAACTGGTCGAATTCGAACACGCCCACCGGGCCGTTCCACAGGATGGTTTTGGACGACTTCAGCAACTCGGCGAAATTCGCCGCGGTCTGTGGGCCGATGTCCAGAATCATGTCGTCGGCGGCCACATCAGCGATCAGCTTGACGGTAGCGGTCGCGCTTTCAGCGAATTCCTTGGCAACCACGACGTCGACCGGCAGCGGCACGCTGACCTTGGCGGCGATGGCGCGAGCGGTGTCCAGCAAGTCCGGCTCGTACAGGGACTTGCCGACCGGGTGACCGGCAGCGGCCAGGAAAGTGTTGGCAATGCCGCCGCCGACGATCAGCTGGTTGCAGATCTGGCTCAGGCTGTTGAGTACGTCGAGTTTGGTCGAAACCTTGGAGCCGGCAACGATGGCAGCCATGGGTTGAGCCGGAGCGCCGAGGGCTTTGCCCAGTGCGTCCAGTTCGGCGGCCAGCAACGGACCCGCAGCAGCGACTTTGGCGAACTTGGCCACGCCATGGGTCGAACCCTCGGCGCGGTGAGCGGTGCCGAAGGCGTCCATCACGAACACGTCGCACAGGGCGGCGTATTGCTTGGCCAGTTCGTCAGCGTTCTTTTTCTCGCCCTTGTTGAAGCGCACGTTTTCGAACAGCACGATGTCGCCGGCCTTCACGTCAACGCCGTCCAGATAATCGGCCACCAGCGGCACTTCGCGGCCCAGGGCCTTGCTCAGGTAGTCAGCGACTGGCTTGAGGCTGTTCTCGGCCGAGAACTCGCCTTCGGTCGGACGGCCAAGGTGCGAGCAGACCATCACGGCCGCGCCTTTTTCCAGGGCCAGCTTGATGGTCGGCAGCGAGGCCAGGATTCGCGCATCGCTGGTGACAACACCGTCCTTGACTGGGACGTTGAGGTCTTCGCGGATCAGTACGCGCTTACCTTGCAGATCGAGGTCGGTCATCTTCAACACGGTCATGGGTCGCATTTCCTGAATAGCTATAGATTAGAGAGCCGGAATTTTCGATGTCGCCGTTTGCAGATAGTGTTCTGCAACGTCCAGCATTCGGTTGGCAAAACCCCATTCGTTGTCGAACCAGGCCAGGATGTTCACCAGCCGTGGGCCGGAAACTCGGGTCTGACTGGCATCGACGATGGCCGAATGTGGGTCATGATTGAAATCACAACTGGCGTGAGGCAACTCGGTGTAGGCCAGAAGGCCTTTGAGCGGGCCAGAAGTGGCGGCCTCGCGCAAAATCCGGTTGACCTCGGTGGCGTCGGTATCGCTCACGGTCTGCATCGTAATGTCGAGGCAAGACACGTTAACCGTCGGCACCCGCACGGCTTTGGCCTGAATTCTCCCGGCAAGTTCCGGTAACAGCCGTTCGATACCACGCGCCAGACCAGTGGACACCGGAATCACCGACTGAAACGCCGAACGGGTGCGGCGCAAGTCTTCGTGATGATAGGCGTCGATTACCGGCTGATCGTTCATCGCCGAGTGGATGGTGGTGATCGACACGTATTCCAGACCAATGGCCTGATCCAGCAGGCGCAACAGCGGCACGCCGCAGTTGGTGGTGCAGGACGCGTTGGACACCAGCAACTCATCACCCGTGAGGCAATCCTGGTTCACGCCGTAGACGATGGTGGCGTCGACATCCGCCTCGCTGGCCATCGGCTGGGAAAACAGCACGCGCGGTGCGCCGGCATCCAAAAAGCGCTGGCCGTCTACCCGCGTGTGGTAAGCGCCGGAGCACTCCAGCACCAGATCGACGCCCAACGACGCCCAATCGATGCCTTCGGGGGTGGCACTGCGCAGGACCTTCACGCAGTCGCCATTAATATGCAGACAATCGCCGTCGACCTTCACTTCACCGGGAAAGCGCCCGTGAGTGGAGTCGAAGCGTGTCAGGTATTCGATGCTGGCCATGTCAGCCAGATCGTTGATCGCAACAATTTCAAACCCGGCCGCCGCCCCTCGCTCGAACAACGCACGCAAGACGCAACGACCAATCCGGCCGTAGCCGTTGAGTGCAACTTTGTAAGGACGCGGTTGAGGCATGGGGTTCTCGATAGACGCGGGCAGACGAATTCTCTTTAACTACACAATCCTCTGTAGGAGCTGTCGAGTGAAACGAGGCTGCGATCTTTTAATCCTGATCTTAAAAAACAAGATCAAAAGATCGCAGCCTCGTTTCACTCGACAGCTCCTACAAGGGACCGCGGCAGACGGGGCCGCCGCGTTGTGCTTTAGTCTTCCAGCAGCTCTTCAGCCTGACCCAGGATGTTTTCCAGGGTGAAGCCGAACTCTTCGAACAAGGCTGGCGCAGGCGCCGACTCGCCGTAGGTGGTCATGCCGATGACGCGGCCTTCCAGGCCCACGTACTTGTACCAGTAGTCCGCGTGGGCGGCTTCGACGGCGATACGGGCGCTGACCTGCAATGGCAGAACCGCTTGCTTGTAGCCGGCGTCCTGAGCATCGAACACGCTGGTGCAAGGCATCGAAACAACACGCACCTTGCGACCTTGTTCGGTGAGCTTGTCGTAGGCCTGAACCGCCAGACCCACTTCGGAACCGGTGGAGATCAGGATCAACTCAGGCTCGCCTGCGCAATCCTTCAACACGTAACCGCCACGGGCGATGTCGGCGATCTGGTCGGCATTACGCTCCTGATGCTGCAGATTCTGACGCGAGAAGATCAGCGCCGAAGGGCCGTCCTTGCGTTCCAGCGCCAGTTTCCAGCACACCGCCGATTCAACGGCATCGGCTGGGCGCCAGGTGTCGAGATTCGGCGTGCTGCGCAAGCTGGTCAGTTGCTCGATCGGCTGGTGAGTCGGGCCGTCTTCGCCCAGACCGATGGAGTCGTGGGTGTAGACAAACACCACACGCTTCTTCATCAGCGAGGCCATGCGCACGGCGTTGCGGGCGTATTCCATGAACATCAGGAAGGTCGCGCCGTAAGGCACCAGACCGCCGTGCAGCGTCACGCCGTTCATGATCGCGCTCATGCCGAACTCGCGAACGCCGTAGTACATGTAGTTGCCGCTGGCGTCTTCAGCCGAAACACCTTTGCAACCTTTCCACAGGGTCAGGTTGGAACCGGCCAGGTCAGCGGAGCCGCCCAGCAGTTCAGGCAACAGCGGGCCGTACGCATTCAGTGCGTTCTGGCTGGCTTTACGGCTGGCAATGGTTTCGCCCTTGGCAGCGACTTCAGCAATATAAGCCGAGGCTTTTTCAGCGAAGTCTTCCGGCAGGTCGCCGCTCAGACGACGAATCAGCTCGTTGGCCAACTCAGGGAACGCTGCAGAGTAGGCAGCGAAACGCTGATCCCACTCGGCTTCGGCCGCGCGACCGGTTTCCTTGGCATCCCATTCGGCGTAGATGTCGGCCGGGATTTCGAACGGACCGAAGTTCCAGTTCAGTGCCTTTCGGGTCAAGGCAATTTCCGCGTCACCCAGCGGGGCGCCGTGGCAGTCTTCTTTACCTTGCTTGTTCGGCGAACCGAAACCGATGGTGGTCTTGCAGCAGATCAGCGTCGGCTGCTCGCTTTTACGCGCAGTTTCGATCGCGATCTTGATCTCTTCAGGGTCGTGACCGTCAACGTTGCGGATGACCTGCCAGTTGTAGGCTTCGAAACGCTTAGGCGTGTCGTCGGTGAACCAGCCTTCGACTTCGCCGTCGATGGAGATGCCGTTGTCATCGTAGAAGGCGATCAGTTTGCCCAGGCCCAAGGTACCGGCCAGAGAGCCGACTTCGTGGGAAATACCTTCCATCATGCAGCCATCACCCAGGAACACGTAGGTGTGGTGGTCGACGACGTTGTGGCCCGGACGGTTGAACTGCGCCGCCAGGACTTTTTCTGCCAGGGCAAAACCCACGGCGTTGGCCAGGCCTTGGCCCAGGGGACCGGTGGTGGTTTCAACGCCTGGGGTGTAGCCAAATTCCGGGTGACCCGGGGTGCGGCTGTGCAGCTGGCGGAAGTTCTTCAGGTCATCGATCGACAGATCGTAGCCGGTCAGGTGCAGCAGCGAGTAGATCAACATCGAGCCGTGACCGTTGGACAGCACGAAGCGGTCACGGTCGGCGAACGATGGATTGCTCGGGTTGTGCTTCAGGTAGTCACGCCAAAGTACTTCGGCGATATCCGCCATACCCATAGGGGCACCGGGATGGCCGCTGTTGGCTTTTTGCACGGCATCCATGCTGAGGGCACGAATGGCGTTGGCACGCTCACGACGGCTGGGCATCGCTGTTCTCCTGCGGGTTCTGAATCAAGAGTGAATAAAACGAAACGGAAAAAAGGCGAGCATTTTCCCTCACCGACACGCCTCGGGGCAATGACAGATAGTCACCTGAAGGCGTTTTTCCGGTGGATAAAGTCGCATTCGCCTGGTGAAACCTTTCCGCTGACGATTTGTAGAGTGACCCTTTCCATGAGAAGTGCCATCTATCGAGCAATATCAAAACTTTTTGATATTGCTCTTGCGGTGATTTCTGACCGTCACTAGACTGCTTGCCTTATGAATTTACGTGCGCCTTCCATTCGACCTGACGATTGCGATGAGCTGGCGGCCCTGTGCAAGGCCGGCGGCGATCCTCTGCGCCTGAATGTATTGCGCGCGTTGGCCAACGATTCGTTTGGCGTACTGGAACTGGCGCAGATCTTTGGCATCGGCCAGTCCGGTATGAGTCATCACCTCAAGGTATTGGCACAGGCCGATCTGGTGGCGACGCGCCGTGAAGGCAACGCGATTTTCTACCGTCGCGCCCTGCCCCATACCGACCTGCTGGGTGGCAAGTTGCACGCGGCCCTGCTCGAAGAAGTGGACAATCTGACCCTGCCTGCCGAGGTGCAGTCGCGGATCGGTCAGGTCCATGGGCAACGCGCGGCGGCCAGCCAGGACTTTTTCTCACGGGTCGCGGAGAAGTTTCGCGCCCAGCAAGACTTGATTGCCGGTCTGCCGCAATACCGTGAAAGCGTTGTGGCATTGCTCGACAAGTTGAGTTTCAGCGAAGGCGCCACGGCCATCGAAGTCGGCCCCGGTGACGGTGCATTTTTGCCGGAACTGGCGCGTCGTTTCACCCAGGTGACGGCGCTGGACAACAGCCCGGCGATGCTCGAACTGGCGCGTCAGGTTTGCGAACGTGAACCGCTGGCTAACGTCAGCCTGCAATTAGCCGATGCATTGAACGGTGTAAACCTCAAGGCTGACTGCGTTGTACTGAACATGGTGCTGCACCATTTCGCCGCACCGGCCGAAGCGCTCAAGCACATGGCCGACTTGCTACAACCGGGCGGTAGCCTGCTCGTGACAGAGTTATGTAGCCACAACCAGAGTTGGGCCAGGGAGGCCTGCGGTGATCTCTGGTTGGGGTTTGAACAGGACGATTTGGCCCGTTGGGCCACCGCTGCGGGACTCGTTCCCGGGGAAAGCCTCTATGTAGGCTTACGTAATGGTTTCCAGATCCAGGTCCGCCATTTTCAGCGACCGGCTGGCGACACTCACCATCGGTAAATTCAGGAAAAAATCGAGATGAGCGAATACTCCCTCTTCACCTCCGAGTCCGTGTCCGAAGGGCATCCGGACAAAATCGCCGACCAGATTTCCGATGCGGTGCTGGACGCCATCATTGCTGAAGACAAATTCGCCCGTGTAGCGGTCGAAACGCTGGTTAAAACCGGCGTGGCAATCATCGCAGGTGAAGTCACCACGTCGGCCTGGGTCGACCTGGAAGAGATCGTGCGTAACGTCATTCTGGACATCGGCTACAACAGCTCCGATG
The DNA here is from genome assembly GCF_054898105.1 of Pseudomonas sp. MDT1-17. Taxonomy (NCBI): domain Bacteria; kingdom Pseudomonadati; phylum Pseudomonadota; class Gammaproteobacteria; order Pseudomonadales; family Pseudomonadaceae; genus Pseudomonas; species Pseudomonas sp. MDT1-17. The sequence continues at coordinate 6,014,499 of NZ_JBUBVM010000001.1, forward strand.
TCGGCTTCGACGGCGCCACGTGCGGCGTGATGAACATCATCGGCAAGCAGTCTCCTGACATCAACCAGGGCGTTGACCGTGCCAAGCCTGAAGATCAAGGCGCCGGCGACCAGGGCCTGATGTTCGGCTATGCCAGCAACGAAACCGACGTGCTGATGCCAGCGCCGATCACCTTCTCGCACCAGTTGGTTCAGCGTCAGGCCCAAGCCCGTAAATCCGGCCTGCTGCCTTGGCTGCGCCCGGACGCCAAGTCGCAAGTGACTTGCCGTTACGAAGGCGGCAAGGTTGTTGGTATCGACGCCGTTGTACTGTCGACTCAGCACAACCCTGACGTGTCGTACAAAGACCTGCGTGAAGGCGTGATGGAGCTGATCGTCAAGCACGTACTGCCTGCCGAACTGCTGAGCAAAGACACCCAGTTCCACATCAATCCGACCGGCCAGTTCATCATCGGTGGCCCGGTTGGCGATTGCGGCCTGACCGGTCGCAAGATCATCGTCGACAGCTACGGCGGCATGGCCCGTCACGGCGGCGGCGCGTTCTCCGGCAAAGATCCATCGAAGGTTGACCGTTCGGCCGCCTACGCCGGTCGTTACGTGGCCAAAAACATCGTGGCGGCCGGCCTGGCCGAGCGTTGCGAGATCCAGGTTTCCTACGCGATCGGTGTTGCTCAGCCGACTTCGATCTCGTTGAACACCTTCGGCACCGGCAAAATCAGCGACGACAAAATCGTCAAACTGGTTCGTGAAGTGTTCGACCTGCGTCCATACGCAATCACCACCATGCTCGACCTGCTGCACCCGATGTACCAGGAAACCGCGGCGTACGGCCACTTCGGTCGCACCCCGACCACCAAGACTGTGGGCGAAGACACGTTCACCACCTTCACCTGGGAAAAGACCGACCGCGCCGATTCCTTGCGCGCCGCTGCTGGCCTGTAAGACTTCACCGGCGGTACCAAAAGCCCCGCACGGTTCGCCGTGCGGGGCTTTTTTTGGTGCGCCAGGCATGGCGCGTTGCGCGCAAGCGCAACCAGTTTGGCTATGGTGGCCACGCTGGTGACTTGGAGGTGAAAGTCCTCTACACACCCGGCAAGGGGAAGTGTTAGCCAGAGGCAAGGGTGTCGCGGGTGACTGCGAATCTGAAGGAAGCCCGAGGCAAAATGCTGGCCTGACGAACAGGAAGCGGATTAGGCGGCGTAGCGGGGTAAGGTAGCCAAAATTGCCAAAGCCCAATACTTGCACGGAGCGCTACGACGTAGATCCGACAGGCATAAGCAGGAAGGTCGCGCGAATTACCCTGGGAGATCTGTTTAGCCTGCCATGTGCTACCGGCGTCGCGAGATGACGGGATGGGCGACAGAAGTCAGCAGAGGCCGTAGTAGTTGCTCGAAACCGGAGTAATGAAGGGCTGAACCTGCCATGAGTAGATAGTCGGGTGTGATCTCTGTTGGAGCGTAAAGCAGAAACTCCGCGTAGCGGGGGTCGAGACCATCAGGAGGTAGGAGCCGGAAGCTCCGAGGGCCGGTCTGGGCGCTTAGATACCGCAGGCGACACATCAACGGAACCAAGCTCGCTGACGTTGTTTGTCAGTAGGCAGGAACCGCCGTATACGGAACCGTATGTACGGTGGTGTGAGAGGACGGCGGGGGCAACCCCGCCTCCTACTCGATCGCGAAAATCGAATGATCGCAGCCTCGTTTCACTCGACAGCTCCTACAGGGATTTGTGTAGGAGCTGTCGAGTGAAACGAGGCTGCGATCTCTTGATCTTCCTGCCTCTCGAAACACACCGAAAAACATCCTCGCTACCGACGCCCGAAAGCTGACTAGCCTTGAAAGCATTCTCCCTGAGCAAGGATGCTCACGATGCTTCTGCGCCTGTTTTTCTGTTTTTTTCTGACCTTTCTTTGCCTGAGTTCAAACGCTGCCGAGTGCCCCAACTGGCCAGCCGCACGCGCCCTGGACGAAGTCTCGTCACTGCAAAAACAAATCGACCGCTGGGACGACAGCTATCACCGGGAAGGCCGCTCATTGGTCGCCGACGAACTCTACGATCAGTCCCGTGTGCGACTGACCGAATGGCGCACCTGTTTTGGCCTGGCCCAATCCGCGGAACCGTTACGCACCGCGGGCGGCACGATTCCTCACCCTATCGCCCACACAGGCCTGGAAAAACTCCACGAGGGTCGCGCCGTCGAAGCGTGGCTAAACGGTCGGAGCGATGTCTGGATTCAGCCAAAAATCGACGGCGTGGCAGTGACGCTGATCTACCGCAAAGGCCTGCTGACTCAGGCAATCAGTCGCGGTGACGGGGTAAATGGCCAGGACTGGACGTCTTCGGCACACCAGATCGCCGCCATCCCCCAACGATTGCCACAACCACTGGACCTGCTGCTGCAAGGTGAGCTCTATTGGCGTCTGACCGACCACGTACAGGCGCAGGCCGGCAGCCTCAACGCACGCGCTACAGTGGCCGGTTTGATGGCCCGTAAAAAATTGAGCATTGAGCAAGCCGCCGGGATCGGCCTGTTTGTCTGGGACTGGCCCCAAGGCCCGGCCAGTTTGCCCGCCCGCGTTGCGACTCTGGATGAGCTGGGTTTCCCCAGCTCCGCACCTTACAGTCACCCGATCAAGGTATTCGCCGACGTCGAACGCTGGCGAGATCACTGGTATCGCACGCCCCTGCCCTTCACCACTGATGGCATTGTCCTGCGCCAGGGACAGCGTCCACCCGCCGAGCGCTGGCAGGCCAAACCGCCTTATTGGAGCGTCGCCTGGAAATACCCTTTTGCTCAGGCGTTGGCCGAGGTGCGCAAGGTCCACTTCAAGATTGGACGGACCGGTCGGATCACGCCGGTCCTGGAACTGACACCGGTAATGCTTGATGACCGGCAGATCAAGCGAGTCAGTGTGAGCTCACTGCAACGCTGGGAAACGCTGGATATCCGGCCTGGAGACCAGGTCGCCATCAGCCTGGCAGGCCTGACCATTCCAAGGCTCGACGGTGTCATGCTGCGCAGTACCGAACGCGCTGAATTGAGCGTACCGCTGGCAGAGGACTTTCATCATTTGAGTTGCTGGCAGCCGACACCGGGGTGCGTAAGCCAATTCCTCGCCCGACTGACCTGGCTCAGCGGCAAGCAAGGACTCGCTTTGCCACATGTTGGCCCTGGCACTTGGGAGAAACTTTTCGAAACAGGCCGCCTGAACGGCCTCCTGGATTGGTTGACCCTCGAGGCTCAAGAGCTTGCTAACATTGACGGCTCGGCGAACGCAGCAGTGCTCGTCTTTTGAACAGCTTCAACAGTGCCCGGCAACGCCCCTTCGCTCGCTGGCTCAAGGCCTTGGGTTTGCCACCGACCGGCCAGGCACGCCTCGCCAACTCATGGCAAGAACTGGCCCAACGAAGCACCGAACAATGGCAGGCAGAACCTGGCATTGGCCCGGGACGCGCAGCGCAATTGAGCGCATTTTTCCGCGACCCGCAGGTCCTGGCCTTGAGTGAAACATTACGCGTTGCCGGGATTGACGGTTTTTAATGACGGGTCATGCCACCAACCCGGAACCCAATAGTGCCGCTGGGCTCAAACACCCCATCGCCACATCGACCCGATTGCCTTTTCACATGGAGCTTTTATGAAACTTCTTTCACCGCTGGCCCTGTTGACCCTTTGCAGCGTGATGGCCGCTCCACTGATGGCCGCCGAAGAAGCTCCGGGGCTGACCGGCTGCGCCGCGAAGAAGCAGGGCATCATCAATCAGATTGAACTGGCCAAATCCCATGGTAATGCTGATCAGCAGGCTGGCCTTGAAACGGCCCTGAGCGAAGTCACCGCTCATTGCACCGACGCTTCGCTGAAGAAAGAACGGGAGAACAAAGCGCTCGACGCCAAGCACGAAGTCAGCACGCGTCAGGCTGATCTCGACAAGGCAATGAAGAAAGGCGACGCCGAGAAGATCAACAAGCGCAAAGACAAACTCGCCGAGTCCCGCAAGGCATTGCAGGACGCACTCGATGAGTTGGATAAGTAAGGATCAATGATCCCGAAACTCTTTATGGCACGCACTACAGGCATCCTCGACTTTCTGCACTGCCGGGCCCAGGTTACTGGCCTTGTAAGGCTGAACCTTGCTGGCAATCAACAATTCACCGGTGGCGGCTTCAAGGGTGCGGACCATTTCCTGGAAGCGTGCCTGCTGCTGCCACACATTGTCCTTGGCGCTGGTGTGATCTTCTTCGCGCACCTGCGGAAAATGTTTCCAGGGTTCATGGGACAACGCGTCGAGTTTCACGGCGCCTTCAGCGAATTTCGGACCGTCAAATGGAATGCGACCACGCAACATGCCGCCCAGGTCTTCGCCAGTCTTGAGCATTTGCTTGAAGATTGCCTTGCGCTGGCCCAGCGGCGAGTTGGGGTCGACACCACCGCAGGCGGACAGCGTCAGGCAGGCCAGCAATACAACAGAAATTCTTTTAAGAGTCATGGTGGCTTCAGGTCACGGGAAACGGCGGCCAGTATCCTCGCGTCATCGGCAAAGACCAATAGCCCTATTATCAATACGGGTTGTTTGAGCGCATGGAGCACTCAGGCAACCAGCAAAGGAATTACTCCATGAACAGCCGTATCAAGGCATGGCGTCACAACCTCGCCTGGACCCTTCCGATGGTGGCCGTGCTTGCGGGCTGCACCGGTGGCGACAGCGACAAACCGAAAACCCACGCCCTGGCCACCTACTCCAGCGCCACGTGGGAAGCACTTCCGACGGTGTCCGACAACGACCTGGTCGCCGGCTTCGGCTCGTGGCGCAGCGCTTGCACCCGACTCAAAGCCGACCCGGTCTGGGGCTCGACGTGTGCGGCTGCCGCCAACGTGCCGCAAACCGCCAACGATATTCGTGGCTTCCTCAAGCAGAACCTCGACGTCTACGGACTGCGCGCCGCCAATGACAATCCCAACGGCTTGATCACCGGTTATTACGAGCCGGTCTACCCCGGCAGCCTGACACAGACCGAAGCGGCGAACATCCCGGTGTACGGCGTACCCGAGGACATGATCATCGTCTCCCTGGACAGCATTTATCCGGAACTCAAAGGCAAACGCCTGCGTGGACGACTCGAAGGTCGCGTGCTCAAGCCTTACGACGATGCGGCAACGATTGAAACCAAAGGCGTCAAGGCACCGGTTGTTGCGTGGCTGACCGATCCGATGAACCTGCAATTTCTGCAAATTCAGGGCTCGGGCCGCATTCAACTCGACGACGGCCGTCAATTGCGCATTGCGTATGCCGACCAGAACGGTCACCCCTATCGACCCATCGGCCGCTGGCTGGTCGATCAGGGCGAGCTGAAAAAGGAAGAGGTGACCATGGGCACCATCAGCAATTGGGCCAAGGCCAATCCGACGCGCATTCCGGAACTGTTGGGCAGCAACCCCAGCTACGTGTTCTTCACTCGCAACCCGGACAGCAACGAAGGGCCTCGCGGCTCGCTGAACGTACCGCTGACCGCAGGCTATAGCGCGGCGGTGGATCGCAAAGTGATTCCGCTGGGCAGTCTGTTGTGGTTATCGACGACTAAACCGGATGGCTCCGCACTGGTGCGCCCGGTAGCCGCTCAAGACACCGGCGGCGCAATTGCCGGCGAGGTCCGTGCGGACCTGTTCTGGGGCACGGGCGATGCGGCCGGGCAATTGGCCGGCGACATGAAACAGCAGGGGCAGATCTGGATGCTCTGGCCTAAAGGCGCAGCCCTGCCTCAAGTGCCTCAGGTGACCGACAAGCTTTAAAGTCAAAAGACCGCAGGCTCGCCGCAAAATCGCGGATGAGGGTAGGAGCTGGCGAAGCCTGCGATCTCTTGATCTTGCTCTTAAACAGAAACCACAAAGAAACTGACGATCAACCCAATCCCCACCAACCACATCAGCGACCGCAAAATCGCCCAGTCCGCCAAGTAGCAAATGATGTACAGCAGCCGACTGGTGATGAACAACACCGACAGCACATTGATCGTCACCAGTTCGGCATTGCCGGCCAGGTGCGCAACGATCACCGCCGCCGCGAACGCGGGAGTCACTTCCAAACCGTTCAGATGCGCCGCATACGCGCGTCGGCCAAAACCATTCAGTGACTCGAGAAAGTCACGGGGGTCATGGTTGTCTTTCGGCCTGAACCCGCCACTGACCCTGGCGATGCCCGTGCAGATATAGGGCAGGAAAATCGCGATCAAAATGCACCACAGAGCAACCGTCATAACGCAATCCCTTCTTCAAGTTTCAAGAGTCGAGCTCCAGTCAAAACTTCATCACCAACATGCCGATCAGTACCAGCCCACAGGCTAAGAGCCGAGGCCTGCCGAAAGGTTCTTTCAGGTAACGCATGCCGAACAGCACCACCAGAATCACGCTGATCTCGCGCAATGCCGCCGCTTCGGCAATCGAGCCCAGCTGCATGGCCCACAGCACCAGAGCGTAGCTGAACAACACGCAAAACCCGACTGCCAACCCCAGTCGCCACTGCTCACGCCAGAACAACATGAAGGCCGGTCGCTTGCGCACCAGAGCCAGTAACGGAAACGGCCAGGCGCTGAGCAACGTGACCCACACCAGGTAATCCAGCGGATGCGACCAGCGTCGCAACGCCTGGCCGTCGATGAAGGTGTAGCAGCCGATGCACAGGCCGATCAACGCCACCACCGGCAGCATCGACCATGGCAAACGCGCGCCGCCACCGCCCTGCCAGAGCAGGCAAAGCATGCCAAACGGGATCAGCAGAATCCCGAAAATCTGCTGGTTCGTCAGCACTTCCCCGGCAAAAATCAGTGTCAGCGCCAGCACCACCAGCGGCGACAAGCCACGCATCAGCGGGTAGACCAACCCGAGGTCGCCGACGCGGTACGCCTGAATCAGCAGATAGCGATAGAGCAACTCGAACGCCGCCGACGCCAGAATCCACGGCCAGATTTCCAGAGGCGGCAAGTTCACGAACGGCAGCATCACCGCGACAAACAACATCGCCACGCTGTCCATGCAGGCCACCACCAACAATCGTTCCGCACTGAATTTGATCAGGCTATTCCACGCCGCATGCAACAGCGCCGCGACTAACACCAGTGCTGTTGCAAGCACGGCACACTCCCTTATTTATTTTTGTCCCTACGGAAGGCGCCCAGATAATTGATTCGCCATATGTCAGCAGCTGTTTATACTGCAAGCGACCACGCCGCACTCAGTTGCGCACAGACTAACTCCAATAATTTTTGCCACCGCCCGCTCTCGTCGAGAACGGGCGTCGGCATGCGTATGCCTGATCAGAGCGTCAAGACTACCGACAGAGACCCTGCGCATGCCACTCGCCTTGCTTGCCCTCGCTGTTGCCGCATTCGGCATCGGCACCACTGAATTCGTCATCATGGGCTTGCTGCCCGATGTCGCCCGCGACCTCGCCGTGAGCATTCCCCACGCTGGCCTGCTGATCACCGGCTACGCACTGGGCGTGGTGTTCGGTGCGCCGATCCTCGCGGTCGGCACCTCCAACATGCCGCGCAAAGCCACGTTGCTGGGCATGACACTGATGTTCATCCTCGGCAACATCCTCTGCGCCCTGGCACCGAACTACGCCACGCTGATGGCCGCGCGGGTGGTTACCGCGTTGTGCCACGGAGCGTTCTTCGGCATAGGGTCGGTGGTTGCCGCCAGTCTGGTAGCCCCGAACAAACGCGCCCAGGCGATTGCACTGATGTTCACCGGTTTGACCCTGGCCAACGTGCTGGGTGTGCCATTGGGCACCGCACTCGGGCAGTACGCTGGCTGGCGCTCGACGTTTTGGGCGGTGTCAGTGATCGGCGTGATTGCCGCGATCGCGCAGTGGGTCTGGTTGCCGAAGGACATCGCCATGGACAAGGCCAACCTGGCCAGCGAGTTCAAAGTGCTGGGCAAAGTGAATGTGTTGCTGGCGTTGGGCATGAGCGTGCTGGCGTCAACCAGCCTGTTCAGCGTCTTCACTTACATTGCCCCCATCCTGCAAGACATCACCGGCGTCAGCCCGCATGGGGTGACCCTCATGTTGTTGTTATTTGGTGTGGGGTTGACCGCGGGCAGCATGCTCGGTGGTCGACTGGCGGACAGTCGTTTGCTGCCTTCGCTGGTCGGCATGGCGCTGGCCGTAGCAGTTGTATTGGCTGCCTTTAGCCAGACCAGCCACTCGGTGATTCCGGCGGCGATCACGCTGGTGTTGTGGGGGATCTTCGCCTTTGCCCTGTGCCCGATTTTGCAACTGCTGATCATCGATCAGGCCCATGAAGCGCCAAACCTCGGTTCGACCTTGAACCAGAGCGCGTTCAACCTCGGGAACGCGGCCGGCGCGTGGATTGGCGGGCTGGTTGTTGCCAGCGGTGCAGATCTGGCGGACTTGCCGTGGACCGGCGCACTGGTGAGTGGTTTGACGGTGGTGACGGCTGTTTTCTACATCTATCTGCAACGTCGTGGGGCGGGTGTGGTCAATGTGCCTGGCTGATGGCTCGGGTGGCCCTTGATCTAACAAAGATTTCAAACTTATTACTTTTTGCTCTCCTGCGGGTCGGGCTCCGGGCCTTGATCCGCAGACTTCTTCGGCGGCCCGCTCTCGCTGCGAATCTGCGCATGGCTGATCAGCGCAAAGATGAAGCTGCCGCCGATGATGTTCCCCGCCAGCGTCGGCCCGGCGAACACCTGCCAGAAATCCTTCCACGGCAGCTGGCCGGCAAACACCAGATACGAGACCTCCGCCGAGCCGACCACGATGTGGGTGAAATCCCCCAGCGCCATGAGGTACGTGATGAGGATGATAATCCACATCTTCGCGCTCTCCATGGACGGAATCATCCAGACCATGGTGGCGATCATCCAGCCTGACACAATGCCTTTGGCGAACATCTGGCTGGCGTCGTTCTCCATGATCTTGCGCCCGATCTCGAGGAAAGCCAGGTCGGTCTTACTGTCGAAAATCGGCAGATGCAGCATCACATACGCCACCAGCAACGTGCCGCAGAGGTTGCCCACCAGCACCACTGACCACAGGCGTAGCAACCGACCGAAATTGTTCAGTGTGGGTTTGGTCATGATCGGCAGCACAGCCGTCAACGTGTTCTCGGTGAACAATTGCTGACGGGCGAGGATCACCGCGAGAAAACCTGCGCAGTAACCGAAACTGGCGATCACCTTAAAGCCTTCGCCGTCTGGCAGACGGGAATTGAGCAGCCCCATGGCCATCAGCGACAGGCCCATGGTCAGGCCGGCCGCCAGCGCCGACCACCACAAGGCGGCAACGCTGCGCTCAAGCTCCTGATCGCCCTGGGTGCGGATGATTTCGTGCAGCACCGCCGCCCGCGGCGGCTGGCTCTTGTCGACGTCGTGCTGTTCTTCAGGCGAGAGGTTCGGGGTCTTGCCTTCTTTCTTAGTGTCCATAAAGCTCCGGAACCGGTGGTGTGTCATGTAGGTACGACACGCGGGGTCAGGGTCCGTTCTGTAGGAGCTGCCGAAGGCTGCGATCTTTTGATCCTGCTTTTCAGCGGACAGTGACGTCGCCAGGATCAAGGTCAAAAGATCGCAGCCTTCGGCAGCTCCTACTCGCTCGCATTACTCGCTGATGCCATCATCCTTGAACTGGTCTTGGACATACTTGATCTCAGTCCGGCCGTGCGGAGCAGGCAAGCCGTCTTCACCCAGATTGACGAAAACAATCTTCTCCACCGTCAGGATGCTTTTGCGGGTGATCTTGTTACGCACTTCGCACTTCAGGGTGATTGAGGTGCGACCGAACTCGGTGGCGGTGATGCCCAGTTCGATGATGTCGCCCTGACGCGAGGCGCTGACGAAGTTGATCTCTGAAATGTACTTGGTCACCACACGCTGATTGCCCAGTTGGACGATGGCGTAGATCGCCGCCTCTTCGTCGAGCCAGCGCAACAGGCTGCCGCCGAACAGCGTGCCGTTGGGGTTGAGATCTTCGGGTTTTACCCATTTGCGGGTGTGGAAATTCATATTCACTCCTGAGCGTCTTGCCGAATGATGGTGGGCATCATGGCAGAGCCCGACCCAGGGCTCTATCACGCATCGACTATGGCCTCGATTACCGTTCAGACATTGACCAACAGAAACGCTTTGGAAGTATCGCTCACACGGCTATAATCGCCACCGTTTCAAAACGGTCATCTTCAATTGATACCGTTTTCCCGCCACCTGTCCGAGGGGCGCTGCAGCAGGTTCGACCTGTCAGGCTCGGATGGGGCGTTGCTTGACCGTTATCGGTCAGACACTAAACGCACAACGGCGCCCATTCGCATACATTACGAATGGAGGCTCATCATGAGCGCTGTTATCACGCCTGCAGATTTTACCGATTACAAAGTGGCCGACATGTCCCTGGCTGCCTGGGGCCGTCGCGAAACCATCATCGCCGAATCCGAAATGCCGGCCCTGATGGGTCTGCGCCGCAAGTACGCCGGTGAGCTGCCGCTCAAAGGCGCCAAGATCCTCGGCTGCATCCACATGACCATTCAGACTGCCGTGCTGATCGAAACCCTGGTTGCCCTGGGTGCCGAAGTACGCTGGTCGTCCTGCAACATTTTCTCGACTCAAGACCAGGCCGCTGCTGCTATCGCCGCTGCCGGCATCGCGGTTTACGCCTGGAAAGGCGAAACCGAACAAGAGTACGAGTGGTGCCTGGAGCAAACCATCCTCAAGGATGGCGCGCCTTGGGATGCCAACATGATCCTCGACGACGGCGGCGACCTGACCGAGCTGCTGCACAAGAAATATCCGGCGATCCTGGACCGCGTCCACGGCGTCACCGAAGAAACCACCACGGGCGTTCACCGCCTGCTGGACATGCTGGCCAAGGGCGAGCTGAAAATCCCGGCCATCAACGTCAACGACTCGGTGACCAAGAGCAAGAACGACAACAAGTACGGCTGCCGTCACAGCCTGAACGACGCGATCAAGCGCGGTACCGACCACCTGCTGTCCGGCAAGCAAGCGCTGGTCATCGGTTACGGTGACGTGGGCAAGGGTTCGGCCCAGTCCCTGCGTCAGGAAGGCATGATCGTTAAAGTCTCCGAAATCGACCCGATCTGCGCCATGCAAGCCTGCATGGATGGCTACGAGCTGGTTTCGCCGTTCATCGACGGTATCAACAACGGTACTGAAGCAAGCATCGACAAAGCGCTGTTGGGCAAGATCGACCTGATCGTGACCACCACCGGTAACGTCAATGTTTGCGACTCGAACATGCTCAAAGCCCTGAAGAAGCGCGCTGTTGTCTGCAACATCGGCCACTTCGACAACGAAATCGACACTGCTTTCATGCGCAAGAACTGGGCATGGGAAGAAGTGAAGCCACAGGTTCACAAGATCCACCGTACCGGCCCTGGCGCATTTGACGCTCAGAACGACGACTACCTGATCCTGCTGGCCGAAGGCCGTCTGGTTAACCTGGGTAACGCAACCGGCCACCCAAGCCGTATCATGGACGGTTCGTTCGCCAACCAGGTTCTGGCACAGATCTTCCTGTTCGGCCAGAAGTACGCCGACCTGTCGCCAGCCCAGAAAGCCGAGCGTCTGACCGTTGAAGTACTGCCGAAGAAACTCGACGAAGAAGTGGCCCTGGAAATGGTCCGCGGTTTCGGCGGTGTAGTGACTCAACTGACCAAGACTCAGGCCGACTATATCGGCGTGACCGTCGAAGGTCCGTTCAAGCCACACGCTTACCGCTACTGATTGGCGCTGACTGACCGTCCTTTGTAGGAGCTGGCGAAGCCTGCGATCTTTTGATCTTTAAAAGATCGCAGCCTGCGGCAGCTCCTACGGGGGATCAGCGTCCGGCTTACGTGTTTCCAAGGATATGACCATGTCCCAAGACCGTCGCTACAGCTTTGAGTTCTTCCCTACGAAGACCGACGCTGGGCATGAAAAACTGCTCGCCACTGCCCGTCAGCTGGCCACGTACAACCCCGATTTCTTCTCCTGCACCTATGGCGCTGGCGGTTCGACGCGTGATCGCACCCTCAACACCGTGTTGCAGCTCGAAAGCGAAGTCAAAGTCGCTGCAGCACCGCATTTGTCCTGCGTTGGCGACAGCAAGGACGACCTGCGCGGCCTGCTGACGCAATACAAGGCCGCCGGCATCAAGCGTATCGTTGCTCTGCGTGGCGACCTGCCTTCAGGCATGGGCATGGCCAGTGGCGAAATGCGCCACGCCAATGACCTGGTTGAATTCATTCGTGAAGAAACCGGCGATCATTTCCACATCGAAGTCGCGGCTTACCCGGAAATGCACCCGCAAGCGCGCAATTTCGAAGACGATCTGGCCAACTTCGTGCGCAAGGCCAACGCTGGCGCCGACAGTGCGATCACCCAGTACTTCTTCAACGCCGACAGCTACTTCTACTTCGTCGAGCGTGTACGGGCGATGGGCGTGAACATCCCGATCGTTCCGGGGATCATGCCGATCACCAACTACAGCAAGCTGGCGCGCTTCTCCGATGCCTGCGGTGCGGAAATCCCGCGCTGGATCCGCAAGCAGCTGGAAGCCTACGGCGACGACACCCAGAGCATTCAAGGCTTTGGTGAGCAAGTCATCACCCAGATGTGCGAACGCTTGCTGCAGGGTGGCGCTCCAGGGCTGCACTTCTACACGCTGAACCAGGCCGAACCGAGCCTGGCGGTGTGGAACAATCTGAAGTTGCCGCGCTAAAAGCAAGATCAAAAGATCGCAGCCTCGCTTCACTCGACAGCTCCTAAAGGGGATTGCGTACTCTGTAGGAGCTGTCGAGTGAAACGAGGCTGCGATCTTTTGCATTCAACGCACTTTTATTGTGCAGCAACACACGGAGTTAGAGCTTCTGGATCCCGTTTCTGGCTCTTTCCGGTTTCTCGTCGTAATCTCAAGCCATGCCTTTGATCTCACAGTTACTGACCGTGTTTCTTTTTACTTGCCTGAGCTTCGCCGCTCGGGGCGAGAAGCTGCGCATTGTCACCGAGCCGTGGGCGCCATACGTGTATGAGGAGGACGGCAAATCCCTGGGACTGGACTACGAAACCACGGCGATTGTCTTCAAGCGCCTGGGGATCGAGATCGAGTGGCAGTTCCTGCCGTGGAAACGCTGCCTGTCGATGCTCGAAACAGGCCAGGCGGATGGCGCGCTGGATATTTTTCACAGCGACGAACGCGACGCTATCCTGCTCTACCCGAGCGAACCGCTGTCTGAAGTCGAATTCGTGATGTTTTACGCCAATGAGCGCCCGCATCCGTTCCACACTCTGGACGATCTGAAAGGCCTGACCATCGGCACCTCGCCGGGCTATCTCTACAGCAAGGATTTCAGCGAATCGCCCCTGTTCACTCGCGAGCCGGCACCGACCCATGAAGCCAACTTCGGCAAACTGGAGCGCGGGCGGATCGACCTGCTGATCACGGACCGCCGGGTGGGTCAGCACTTGCTCGACGAATTGGGCATCCGCGACAAGATTACCGAGAACCCGACCGTCATCAGCCACCAGAGCCAGTTCCTGGCGGTGCGCCGCAACGCGGGCATGGACTTGTTGGTGCAGCGCTTCGGCGCCGAGCTCAAACGCTTCAAGCGCGAGCCTGCGTACGCAGAACTGAGCGCCCGTTATGGTGCCGAGCCGGCAGCCGAGGTAAAAACCACCAGAGCCACCGCCGCCAGCGGAAAAACCGTTGAGCAGCAGGAAAGCGGCGCGCAGTGATTGCTCTGTTATACTCCGGCCTTCCCGCCAGGCTCACGCCCGGACGCTCGGACTTGTTCAAGGCATCTCGACACCGCTACAGCGCAGCTTTTCAGCCCGCGCGAGCACTCCAGACGAGCTTTCAAGGCCCAGCAGGACCGGACGGGATTGCGTTCTTCTTAAACGCCATTCGCGCCAGGCAAGACTCCCATTGGGCCAAGCCCTAACTAAAACAGGATTACTCATGTCCTTTGCTTCCCTCGGTCTCTCCGAGGCTTTAGTCCGCGCCATCGAGGCAGCGGGCTATACCGAGCCTACTCCGGTGCAACAGCGGGCCATTCCCGCCGTGTTGCAAGGTCGCGACCTCATGGTCGCGGCTCAGACAGGTACTGGTAAAACCGGCGGCTTCGCCCTTCCGATTCTGGAGCGGTTGTTTCCGGGCGGTCACCCGGACAAATCCCAGCGTCACGGCCCGCGCCAACCGCGCGTACTGGTACTGACGCCTACCCGCGAACTCGCGGCTCAAGTCCACGAGAGCTTCAAGGTTTATGCCCGTGACCTGAAGTTCGTCAGCGCCTGCATCTTCGGCGGCGTCGGCATGAACCCGCAGGTTCAGGCCATGTCCCGTGGTGTAGACGTGCTGGTGGCCTGCCCCGGCCGCCTGCTCGACCTCGCCGGCCAAGGCAGCGTCGATTTGTCCCACGTGGAAATCCTCGTGCTGGACGAAGCCGACCGCATGCTCGACATGGGCTTCGTCCATGACGTGAAAAAGGTCCTCGCCCGTCTGCCGAGCAAACGCCAGAACCTGCTGTTCTCGGCCACCTTCTCCAAAGACATCACCGACCTCGCCGGCAAGTTGCTGCACAACCCGGAACGCATCGAAGTCACGCCGCCGAACACCACGGTCGAGCGTATCGAACAGCGCGTATTCCGCCTGGCCGCCAGCCACAAGCGTTCGTTGCTGGCGCACCTGATCACTGCTGGCGCCTGGGAACAGGTGCTGGTGTTCACCCGCACCAAGCACGGCGCCAACCGTCTGGCCGAGTACCTGGACAAACACGGCCTGAGCGCCGTCGCGATCCACGGTAACAAGAGCCAGAACGCCCGCACCAAAGCCCTGGCCGACTTCAAGGCTGGCGAAGTGCGCATCCTGGTTGCTACCGACATCGCCGCTCGCGGCCTGGACATCGATCAGTTGCCACACGTGGTCAACTTCGAACTGCCAAACGTCGACGAAGATTACGTTCACCGTATCGGCCGTACTGGCCGTGCCGGTCGTTCGGGCGAGGCGATCTCGCTGGTGGCTCCGGACGAAGAGAAGCTGCTGAAAAGCATCGAGCGCATGACCAAACAGAAAATTGCCGACGGCAATCTGATGGGCTTCGATTCCAGCGCTGTAGAAGCCGAGAAACCAGAAGTTCGCGAGCGTCCGGATGTGCGTAACCCACGCAACCCACGTGGCCCGCGCGGCGACGGTCCGAACGGCACTGGCGGTGGCGGCGGTCGTAAAGACAAGGGCAAGGACAAGGGCGGCAAGGAAAAACCTGCAGCCACTGGCCGTGGTGATCGCCCGGCGCGTGAACACAAGCCACGCGAAGGCACCCCGGCTCGCGAGCAACAGCGCCCGGCTCCTCGCGCCGCTGCTGACCGCGCTCCGGACGAGTTTCTGGACGACGACGTCGATAACTTCGGTAACCGCGTCGACTACGTACCACAGGCCAAACCCGCTCAAGGCCGTGGCCGCCGTCCGAGTGCTCCGGCACAAGGCTCGGCCGCAGGCGCCGGTGCAGGCGCAGGTGCTCCGCGCACCGGCGGCAAGCCTCAGGGTCGCCAAAGCGGTCCGCGCAGCAGCGATGGCGCCACCACTGGCACGCCGCCGGCCAAGCGCAGCGGCCCACGCAACGGTGCTCCACGTGACGGCCAGGCCCGTCGCGAAGAGTCCCGCAACCGCCGCCCGGCCCGCACCGACGATCAGCCGCTTTCGGAACCAGCCGTGCAAAACCCGCGCGGTCCGGCACCGAAGATCATTCACAAGGAGTCGAAAACCGATCGTTTCCCGACACCTGAGCAACTGGATCAACTGCCAGGTCGCCCTCGCGGTGAGAAACCAGCCTTGCTGACCCGCAATCGCTGATTTAACGCAGTAACAAAAAATGCCCCTGATCTCACGATCCGGGGCATTTTTGTTTGTGCTGCGAACTGCTTTTGTAGGAGCTGGCGAAGCCTGCGATCTTTTGATCTTAAAAGATCGCAGCCTGCGGCAGCTCCTACGGTCTCAGCATTACTTCGCTTTCACACCTTCAAACGTCACGTACAACTCGACCGCGTCGGACCCTGGGCCCAAGTCTTTCTGCTTGCCGAAATCGGAACGCTTGATGCTGGTAGTGCCTTCGAAGCCGGCACGGTAGCCGCCCCATGGATCCTTGCCTTCACCCAGGAAAGTGGCCTTGACCACGACTGGCTTGGTCACGCCCAGCAGGGTCAGGTCACCGGTTACGTCAGCAGTGTCTTTGCCCGCGGCGTTTTTACCAGTGGATTTGACGCTGGTGGAAACAAACGTCGCTTTACCGAATTTGCTCACGTTCAGGAAATCACCGCTGGCGATGTGCTTGTCGCGCTCGGCATGGTTGGTGAACACGCTGGCGGTATTCACGTTGAACTCGATCTTGCTGTCTTCTGGCTTGGCAGCGTCGAAGCTGAACTTGCCGTCGATGTCCTTGAAGGTACCGGTGATGAAGCTGTAGCCCAGGTGGCTGATTTTGAAGTCAACGAAGGCGTGCTGGCCTTCCTTGTCGACGACGTAGTCAGCCGCCATCACGTTGGCGGACAGCAGAGCAGAACCGATTGCCAGAGCGGCGAGGGTCTTTTTCAACATGCTTTCTATTCCTTTGGAGTCGAGGTTGAACTTCATGCTTTGCGACCCAGTATTCGCGTCAGGGTCGCATCACGATCGATAAAGTGGTGTTTCAGTGCTGCCAACGCATGGAGGCCGGAAAAAATTACCAACACCCACGCCAGATAAAAATGAATCACACCAGCGGTGTCTGCCTGGTCCGGTAGTCCGGAAACCAATGCAGGGACTTCAAACAGGCCAAACACCGGAATCCCGGCACCTTCTGCGGTGGAAATCAGGTAACCGGCAATCATCACAGCGGACAGAGTGAGGTACAGGAACGAATGGCCGAACTTGGCGCCAAGGTGCGTCATGCGGCTATAGCTTTGCAGTGCCGGTGGCGGTGGGCTGATAAAGCGCCACAAAACCCGTAGAACCATGACGGCTAACAGCACCAGACCAATACTTTTGTGCAAGTCCGGCGCGTCTTTGCGCCAGACGCTGTAGTAGTCGAGACCGACCATCCACAAGCCCAACGCAAACAGACCGAAGACCGCCAGTGCCACACCCCAGTGCATGAAAATGCTGACCCAACCGTAGCGCGAAGAAGAGTTACGTAGCTGCATTGCCAAATCCTGTGAGAACTGCGACCAAGACTATCGAGTTATCTATCGAATTAAAGCGGAAAATTTCGCTTTGAAATATCGAGAAATACGATCAAGAGTCTGTAAGTCCTGCGTTAAGGAAAGATTAACCCACGGCATACTCCTAGGTCGCGAACAGAAATCTCCCACACTGATGACTCCTTTGGACGTAGATCGCAGTGTGAAAAGACCTTGAAGAGGCCGGATACAGCCATCGATCTTGTAGGACAAGTGGGGGGGGATGTCATCCTTTTTAACCATCCTACGAATGTCAAAGATTTCTATCACTGCACCGCCTTTCAGCTCCTAGCCTGATCACTTAGCGTCGACTACTCTTCAGAAAAATCCACACCCAAGCGCTTTCAACTGACGTGCTGGGTGATTTCGCTGAGAACCATGGCAAGGAAACGAAATGCGATTTGATGGAGAGATAAGCGAACTAAAAATAAGGTTAGGCTCGTTACAACAAGCCGGCGAATGGAGAGCAGTCAACCCAAACCAATTTCAATTCAGAGCAAAAAACAAAGGAATAATGAACTGGTACCCATCCACCGGAAACATCACATTCCAAGGAGATACAGTCTCAGCCGAACAACTCCAAGCTCTGGTTGAAGAGCTACTAGATAGTAAAGTTAAGAATGAAAAAAGCAAAACTAAGGACGCACTGACTGAAGCGGAGTCAGTAGTTCAAAAACTATCAACAGAAACAATAGAAACGGCTACCTATTTTTTAGATGACTCGTACTCTGATTCCGAACTAGTTATTGGTTTAGTCGGAACAATCGGAACCAATCTTACGGAAGTTTCAGGTCTAATCGAAGAACGTTTATTAAAATTTAACTACACCACAGAGCGTATAAAAATATCGACTGACGTAATCGCCACCATTGGCTCACCGTCTGCTAGCGAGGATGAATTTTGCAGGATCAGCGCTTACATGGAGGAAGGAAATAATCTACGCAGGAATAGCAAAGACAATTCCATCCTCGCACTCGGGGCAGCAGCAAGAATCAACCTCCTTCGTAAAAAACAAGAAGCCCTTCGCAGAAAATCCTTTATTATCAACTCATTAAAAAATCCGGCGGAAGTGCAGCGACTTCGTAAAATATACTCAAACGGTTTTTTTCTAATTGGTGTACATGCTGATCACACAAGAAGACACAACTACCTGACAAAAGATAAATCAATATCTGAAGAACAAGCATCAAAACTTATAGACAGGGATGCTGACGAGCGCGACGACTATGGACAACATACTCGCGACACTTATCATCTATCCGATTTCTTCGTTGACTACAATGGAAACTCCGACTCACTTAAAAAGCAAATCTGGAGAGTATTTGATCTACTTTTCGGAAAACCTTACATCACTCCCACCTTTGATGAATACGCGATGTTTATGGCGTTCTCTGCCTCCCTGAGATCAGCAGATCTGTCACGTCAAGTAGGTGCAGTGCTAACCAAGAACCAATGCATAATTTCTACTGGTGCCAATGACGTACCCAAAGCACACGGCGGACTTTATTGGCCAGAAATCAACGAGGACACTCAAGAAATCGTAGATGCGAAAGATGGACGCGATTACATGAAAGGTGAAGATTCCAACGCCACACAAAAGCGCTTAATCATTGACAGTATTCTTGAAGTTATCCCTTTGGAGTATAGGGATGAGCTTAAACCACTGATAAAACGCAGTAAAATTAAAGACATCACCGAATACGGGCGTGTTGTTCACGCAGAAATGGAGGCATTGCTGTCAAGCGCAAGATCAGGAGTAAGCACGTCTGGCAGCGACTTATACTGTACAACGTTCCCCTGTCACAACTGCGCCAAACATATCGTGGCAGCAGGAATAAAGAGGGTAATATACGTGGAACCCTACCCAAAGAGTAAAGCGTTAGATTTCCACTCCGACTCCATATCACTAAACCAACGCAGCAGCAACGTCGTGTTTGCACCGTTCATCGGAGTTGGCCCTAGAAGCTTTTTTAACCTATTCTCTACTAATCTTGGAAGTGGTTATCCGGTAATAAGAAAATCTGATGACGGTCAGGCTCTTGACTGGAGTGAGGCGGATGCTAAATTACGCACCCAAATGCTGCCTTGCTCGTACATTGAACGCGAAACCATAGCTGCAACCCTTTTGTTAAGGTACCTGGAGGAAAGCCAAAATGACGCCTAATAAGGAAGAATTTCTCAATCACCTAGCGGAATCGCGCCGTACCGTTGAGCAATGGCCTTCTTGGAAGCAAGAAGCTCTCAAGGCATCCCCTCAGCAGAATGCTCCCGCCTCAATGTCGTCTAGACAGCAAAAAGAAAAGCGCTAGACACACTACATTAACCAAAGGGACGTTCCCCTTTGGTTAATGTATAAAGTCGCGCCAACAAACCATAAACAACAATAATAACCGGTCGTCATTGTAAGCAATATGTTTTATAACTCGCCCCCCCAAAAAAAGCAAACACGCCTACAGCATTCCAACACCTTATTCAAAATGAATTAACACTATTATCAACTTAGAACTTACATATCAGTTTTTAGTCAATTAATCCAAAGCACTGACCATAAAAAAAGCGCGACATCACTGTCGCGCTTTTCTTTGATCCCAAGATTTACTGCGTTTTGGCCTCGTTCGCTGCCGGTGTAGTCGCGGCGGGCTTGGCCGCTGGCTTCTTGGCCGGTTCAGCTTTCTTCACCGGCGCTTTCGCCGGAGCTTTTTTGGCCTCGGTTTTGGCAGCAGGCTTTTTCGCCGGGGCTTTTTTGGCCGGCTCGGCTTTCACCGGTGCCGCTGGTTTCGGTGCTTCGACCGGCGCTGGCGCGGGGGTCGGAGCTGGCGTTGGAGCCGGAGCAGGAGCAACCGGAGCCACTGGCTCTGGCGCCTTGACCGGTACCGGTTTGTCGTCAGCACCACCGAACAGGTTGGTGAAGAAGTTACCTTTCTTCGCCGCCACCGCACCGGCCGCCACTGCGGTCGCTGCTGGAACAACCTTCACAGGTTCAAACGACTTGCCGGCCGCCAGGTCTTCTACCTGACTGGCTGCCCGCTGACCGGTGCGCAATGCGCCTTCCAGCGTGCCTGGGTACAACGTGTCAGTGTGTTCGCCGGCAAAGGCTACACGCTGAATCGGACGTTCCCACAGGCGCCAGTACTTGCTGATCTGGCCAGGGCCGAAGGCCAGGTAAGCGCCGCCCATGGATGGGTCGGTGCTGTAGCGGCGGATTTCATAACCGGTGAACGAACCGCGTGCCTGTGGATAAAAGGCGTGCAGACGGATCAGCACCTGATCGACCATCTGCTTGTCGCCGAAGGCCTGCATCACGCGCGCATTGTCGCCGGACAGGTTGATCACCACGTTGGCGCCGCCCTTCAGGGCCGGTTCAACCCACATCATGCCCAGACCGGTGTTGCTGTAGATTTCGCCGGACATGCGCGCCTTGCTTTCCCATACTGGCGTCTTGAACTTCAGCATGATCTGGTCGCGCCAACCGTAGTTGGTGCCCTTGATGGCGCCCATGTGCTGAGCATCCAGCGTCGGGGTCATCTGAATCTTGTTCAGTGCGCGCAACGGCACGGCCACAACGACGTAGTCAGCCTGATAACCAACGCTGCCGACTTTGACGGTCACGCCGTCCTTGTCCTGAGTGATCGCCGAAACCGGAGAACTGGTCTTGATGGTTTTCAGCTGTTTGACGAAGGCCTGGGCGAGCACCGGGCTACCACCAAGCAGGCGCGAGGCGCGCAGGTCACGGTCGGAGACGCCACGATAAACCCGGCTTTGCTGTGCGAAGTACAACAGTGACAGGCGCGAAGGTTCGTCATAACGGGTACGAATTTGCTGGTTCACCAACTGGCGGGCAGTGGCTGGCAGAGTCAAGCGATCAAGCCAGTTGGACACGTTGATCTGGTCTAATGCGTGCAGCGTGCTGTTGGCCGCCGGGTTCTGCGGGTCTTCGATCGAGCGAGCCAGATCGTCAACAGTCTTTTCGTAGCGCTTGAGCGCCTCGGCGGTGGCTGGCTGTTTGGTCGCCAGATCGGCGGCGGTGAAATATTCACCGTCGATCAGATAGCCCGGGGTGCGCACGAATTCAGGGGCTGGCGTGGTGCTCAGCTTGAAGGTCGAGACGTACTTGTTCAGAACCGGTTGGGTCTTGTCGTTGCCGATCCACTCACTGGTGGCCATCCCGGAGCGACCGCCCAGACTTGGCTTGGCTTCCAGCAGGGTGACCTGCCAGCCTTTGTTTTGCAGTTCGTAAGCCGCGGTGAGGCCAGACAGCCCTCCCCCGATCACGATCGCCGTTTTATCCTTGGCCAGCGCAGACACGCTGAACAGCCCTAACATCACCAGCGCACAGGCGCGCAGCCAACCAGCAGACATTCAGCGAACTCCGGAAATACACGTAGGGAAAAGCGGTTTTGCGAGCCAGACGACTCAAAGAACCACGAAGAATACGTCAGCCATCAAAAGGCCGCCAGCGACGTCTACCGACCTATACAAAGTAGCTCAATCGACACAATGGGTTGTCCCCACGCCACGCATTGCATAGGCTTGCGCGATTGTTTGCCCGCGCACCAAGCGAGCCGCCTCGAGGAGACTGAAAATGGGCCTGAATAATCAGTGGATGCAACGCGATCTCGCGGTGTTGTGGCATCCCTGCACCCAGATGAAAGACCACGAACAGCTGCCGCTGATCCCGATCAAGCGCGGTGAAGGCGTGTGGCTGGAAGACTTCGAAGGCAAACGCTACCTCGATGCCGTCAGCTCCTGGTGGGTCAACGTGTTTGGCCACGCCAACCCGCGCATCAACCAGCGCATCAAGGACCAGGTCGATCAGCTGGAACACGTGATCCTTGCCGGGTTCAGCCATCAGCCAGTGATCGAGTTGTCCGAGCGTCTGGTGAAGATGACGCCGGACGGCCTGACCCGGTGCTTCTACGCCGATAACGGCTCGTCCTGCATCGAAGTCGCGCTGAAAATGAGCTTTCACTATTGGCTCAACCGCGGCCAGCCGAACAAGAAGCGCTTTGTCACCCTGACCAACAGCTACCACGGCGAGACCATGGCCGCGATGTCGGTGGGCGACGTGCCGCTGTTCACCGAAACCTACAAGGCCCTGCTGCTGGACACCATCAAGGTGCCGAGCCCCGATTGCTACCTGCGCCCCGAAGGCATGAGCTGGGAAGAACACTCGCGCAACCTGTTCGCCGCCATGGAACAGACCCTGGCCGAGAACCACGACACCGTGGCCGCAGTGATCGTCGAGCCGCTGATCCAGGGCGCCGGCGGCATGCGCATGTACCACCCGGTGTATCTAAAACTGCTGCGCGAAGCTTGCGACCGTTATGGCGTACACCTGATCCACGACGAAATCGCCGTCGGCTTCGGCCGCACCGGGACGATGTTCGCCTGCGAGCAGGCCGGCATCCGCCCGGACTTCCTCTGCCTGTCGAAGGCCCTGACCGGCGGATACTTGCCGCTGGCGGCCTGCGTGACGACCGAAGATGTCTACAGCGCGTTCTACGACGACTACCCGACCCTGCGCGCCTTCCTGCATTCCCACAGCTACACCGGCAATCCTCTGGCGTGCGCGGCAGCCTTGGCGACGCTGGATATCTTCGAAGAAGACAACGTCATCGAGAACAACAAGGCCCTGGCCCAGCGCATGGCCAGCGCCACCGCGCACCTGACCGATCACCCGAACGTTTCGGAAGTGCGTCAGACCGGCATGGTGCTCGCCATTGAGATGGTCAAGGACAAGGCCAGCAAAGAAGCTTATCCGTGGCAGGAACGTCGCGGCTTGAAAGTGTTCCAGCATGCGTTGGAGCGTGGTGCTTTACTCCGACCGTTGGGCAGCGTGGTGTACTTCCTGCCACCGTACGTGATCACGCCTGAGCAGATCGACTTTCTGGCCGAAGTGGCCAGCGAAGGCATCGACATCGCGACCCGTGACAGCGTCAGTGTGTCAGTGCCGAAAGACTTTCATCCGGGCTTCCGAGATCCGGGCTGATTGAGCCCGCTTGACCTTCTGTGGTGCATGGGCGGCCGCCTTCGCGAGCAAGCCCGGCTCCCACAGTTGACCGCGTACACCCTGTGGGAGCGGGCTTGCTCGCGAAAGAAGTCGACACAAATCCAGATGATTCACACCCTTTCCAGAGACCCAGCATGAGACTGTCCCGCTTCTTTATCGACGCCCCCTTGAGCACTGGCGAACACGAGTTACCCGAGGCCCAGGCGCATTACATCAGCCGCGTGCTGCGCATGGCCGAGGGCGATGCGCTGCAACTGTTCGACGGTTCGGGCCATGAGTTTCGCGCCACACTGGTGGAGGTCGGCAAGAAGCGCGTGGTCGTGCAGATCGATGAAAGCTTTGCCGGGCAGGTCGAGTCGCCCTTGCAGATCCATCTCGGCCAGGGCTTGTCCCGTGGAGAGCGGATGGATTGGGCGATTCAGAAAGCCACCGAACTGGGTGTCACCGAAATCACCCCGATCTTCAGCGACCGCTGCGAAGTCCGACTCAAGGACGAACGCGCCGACAAACGCCTGATGCACTGGCGCCAGGTGGCGATCAGCGCTTGCGAGCAATGCGGGCGCTCACGGGTGCCGGTGATTCATCCGCCGCTGCTGCTGGCGGACTGGTTGAAGCAGACTGAAGCGGAGTTGAAGCTGGTGCTGCATCCGGTGGCTGAGCCGTTGGTGAGCCATGCCAAGCCTGGGACCTTGGCATTCTTGATCGGGCCGGAAGGCGGGTTATCGGATGCCGAGATTGATCAGGCCAAGGGGGCTGGTTTCCATGCTGCTCGACTTGGGCCGCGGGTGTTGCGAACCGAGACCGCGCCGGTGGTTGCGCTTGCGGTTGCCCAACAGTTGTGGGGTGACTTCTAGGACCCTTTCGCGAGCAGGCTCGCTCCCACATTGGAATGCGTACCCCTGTGGGAGCGGGCTTGCCCGCGAATGGCCACAACGCGGTCTACAAGACGTAAAACATAATCGCCACAAAGTGCAGCAAACTCCCGGCGATCACGAACAGATGCCAGATCCCGTGGGCATGCCGCAAACGATGATCGAGGGCAAAAAAGACAATCCCCACGGTGTACAGCACCCCACCCGACGCCAGCCAGGCAAACCCTGTACTGCCCAACGCCGCCAGTAACGGTTTGACCGCCACCAGCACAATCCAGCCCATCACCGCATAAATCACGATCGACAGAATCCGCGCTTCCGAACGCGGTTTGATCTCTTGCAGGATGCCGATCAGCGCCAGTCCCCAGACAATCCCGAACAACGTCCAGCCCCACGGCCCGCGTAGCGTCACGAGACAGAATGGCGTGTAGCTGCCGGCAATCAGCAGGTAGATCGAAAAGTGATCGACCTTCTGCATGATCGTTTTCTTGCGCCCACGCACGCTGTGGTAAACGGTCGAGGCGCTGTAAAGCACCAGCAAGGTG
Organism: Pseudomonas sp. MDT1-17; assembly: GCF_054898105.1. Taxonomy (NCBI): domain Bacteria; kingdom Pseudomonadati; phylum Pseudomonadota; class Gammaproteobacteria; order Pseudomonadales; family Pseudomonadaceae; genus Pseudomonas; species Pseudomonas sp. MDT1-17. The sequence goes on from NZ_JBUBVM010000001.1 coordinate 6,039,140, forward strand.
AACCCGTAAATCGCCACGCTGACGATCTTCCACGGGCTGCCGTCCATGCTGGCGATCACCAGCATCCACACCACCCCGACAACCGCGGCCACTGCCCCGACCAAGTGCGTCCAGGCGTTCAATCGTTCCCCGTGATACATGTGTTGCTCACCTCAACATTCATTGCAACATCGCGCAAGGCTCAGGCCTTGAGATTAAAAGCGCAATGTTTCAGATCACAAATCCCCTCATACGTGCACAATCGAGCCATTCGAATAAGAGCTACGCCTGCTGATCGATGAAGAGTTGACCCTGAAAAAACTCGAGGTGTTCCTGGCCTTCATGCGCACCGGCAACCTGGCCCGGGCCGCCGCCGAGTTGCAGACCAGCAACGTCAGCGTGCACCGGGCGATCCATTCCCTGAAAGCGCCCTGCGCTGCCCGCTGTTCAAGCACGAAGGCCGCAATCTCACGCCGCTGGAAAGCGCTTATGTGCTGGAAGAACGCGCGCAGAAGCTGATTCAGGACGTGGTCGAAACCGTGCGCCTGACCCGCGAAGCCGCCGGGTTCTCCGCCGAGCGCTTCAAGCTGGGCTCGCTGTATTCGCTGACGGTGAAGACGGTGCCGCAACTGATCATGGGCCTGAAGATCCGCCGCAGCGAACTCAATATCGACCTGATCCTCGGTTCGAACTTCGACCTGCTGTACAAGCTCAAGAACATGGAAGTCGACGCGATCCTGGTGTCGCTGGACGAGAGCGTCAACGACCCGGACTGCGAGCAGATCCAGCTGTTTTCCGACGATATTTTTCTCGCCACACCGGCGGATTCGAAGTTTGCGCAACGGACCGAAGTCGACCTTGCCGAAGTGCGCGATGAGACATTCATTACCCTGACCCAGGGCTTTGCCACGCACCAGGACGGTAATCGGGTGTTCAAGCAGGCGGGGTTTGAACCGAAGGTGGCGATGCAGGTCAACGACATCTTCACCCTGCTGAGCATGGTCAGCTCGGGCGTGGGTTATGCGTTGCTGCCGGGACGGATTGCGGCGGTGTATGAGAATCGGGTGAAGCTGATTCCGTTGCAGGAACGGTATCGGTTGCAGCAGCACATTGGCGTGGTGTTTTTGAAGGCCAAGGAACGCGATCCGAATTTGCTGGCGTTGTTGGCGGAGTGTCGGATGTATGCCAATCGCCAGGCTTGAGACCGCGGCACCTGCATCGCGGGCAAGCCACGCTCCCACAGTGGAATGCATTCCAATGTGGGAGCGTGGCTTGCCCGCGAAGGCGTCGGAACAGTCAGCGATGATCCATCGGGTTAGCCGAATCAGTTGGCTAACCCGGCCGTAACAATAAACTCCTCCAGCGCCAACAAATCCGGCACTTTAGCCACTTGCTCCCCTACCTGCACCGCCGCCTGTTCCAGCGAACACAACGGCACATCCACATAGCTCAACTGGCTATCAAGCTTGTACGACCGCGGAATCCCCTGAACCAACAACGCAATAAACTTCAGCTCAGGCCGCCCACCGAGCGCGTTTAAGATGACAATCCGCGCCCGTTCACCGATGACGATTTTCTGCCCACACGCCGATTCAAAACTGAGCAACGGAATCTGCCGGTTCCGCCACGTTACCCGCCCGAGGTACCACGGTGGCGTGTCGAGGTCGAAGGCGCTGGGTTGGTAATCAATAAGCTCCGCCACAGCGACGTTGGGCAGAATCAGGTTGCGGTCGGCCAAGGGCAGCAGCAGGCCGGTGAGGTTGCTGGTGCGGTGCTCACGCATGGGTTTTGCTCCACAGGGCAATGCTTTCGAGCAGCACCGATTCCTGGTACGGCTTGCCGAGGTAGTCGTTGACGCCGATGGCCATGGCACGGTCGCGGTGCTTCTGCCCGGTGCGGGAGGTGATCATGATGATCGGCAGGTGCTGCAGACGTTCGTCGGCGCGTACCTGGGTCGCCACCTCGAAGCCGTCCATACGCGGCATTTCGATGTCCAGCAGCATCAGGTCAGGCCTGTGTTCTTCAAGCAGCAGCATGGCGTCGACACCGTCCTTGGCGGTCAGCACGTTCATGCCGTGGCGTTCCAGCAGACGGCTGGTGACCTTGCGCACGGTCACCGAATCGTCTACCACCAGCACCAGCAGCGGTTTATGCGGCTCGACCTCCGCCTCCTGAGTCACTGACTGTTGCGGCACACGGGCCTGCATGGCGCGGATCGGCGCCAGCAAATCGAGAATCAGCACCACCCGCCCATCGCCGAGAATCGTTGCTCCGGACAACCCCTGCACCGCCGCAAATTGCGGGCCGAGGCTTTTGACTACGATCTCGCGAGTGCCGGCCATGGAGTCGACTTGCACGGCGATGTGCCGCTCGTTGCACTGCACCAGCAATACCGGCAACGGCAGGCTCTGGCCCAGCAGTTTCGGGCGGTGGCTGGTTTTCAGCAGTTCGCCGAGGTAGCACAGTTCATAGTGTTGCCCGGCGTATTTGTAGGTCGGCGGATCGAGCCGGTAATGCCCTTCAAGTTCGTTGGGCAGCACACGAACGATGCCGTCGATGGTGTTCAGCGGGATCGCGTACTGATCATCAAAGCACTGCACCATCAGCGCCCGGTTGACCGACACGGTGAAGGGCAGACGAATCCGAAAATGCACGCCCTGCCCCGGCACAGAGTCGATGCTCATGCTGCCGCCGAGCTGCCGGACCTCTTCGTGGACCACGTCCATGCCGACGCCACGCCCGGAAATCTGGGTGATTTTCTCGGCGGTGGAGAACCCCGGTTGCAGGATGAATTGCAGCACATCGCGGTCGCTGATATCGCTGTCCGGGGCCAACAACCCGCGCTTGATCGCCTTGCGCCGCACAGCGTCCAGCGGCACGCCGGCACCGTCGTCGCGGATGTCGAAAATGATGTCGCCGCCCTCTCGCGACAGGTCCAGGGTGATTCGACCTTGAGCCGGTTTACCCGCGGCGATACGCACCTCGGCCGATTCCAGGCCGTGATCCACGGCGTTGCGCAGCATGTGCTCCAACGGCGCGGCCATGCGTTCAAGGACGTTGCGGTCCATCTCGCCTTCGGCATTGCCGACGATGAATTCCACTTCTTTGCCCAGTTCGCTCGATACCTGACGGACGATCCGCTTCAAACGCGGCAGCATCCGCTCGAACGGCACCATGCGCGTGCGCATCAGACCTTCCTGCAATTCGGTGTTGATACGGCCCTGCTGTTGCAGCAGGTTTTCCGCGTCCTGATTGCGTCGGTCGAGGGTTTCCTTGAGGTCGAGCAAGTCGGAGGCAGATTCGAACAGCGCGCGCGACAGTTGCTGCAATTGTGAGTGACGGTCCATTTCCAGCGGATCGAATTCTTCGTAGCCCAGGCGTTCGGCTTCGACTTGCTGGCGGCTGAGAATCCGCCCCTGGGTTTCAGTGTCGAGACGACGCAACTGGTCGCACATGCGCTCGATGGTGGTTTCCATCTCGCTCAGGGTCACGCGCGCATCATTGACCTGTTGTTCGATCCGGCCACGGAAGATCGACGTTTCGCCGGCCAGGTTCACCAGGTCGTCGAGCAGCTCTGCCGAGACCTTGACCATGTCCGCGCCGGCATCGGGTTGCGGTGCAGGCGTCTCGACTTTCGGCGTGGCGGACACCGCCACCGGTGCCGGTGTTCCGGGCACTGCCGGATGACTGAAATTCTTGATCGCGTCGATCAGTTGATCGGCGGGCGGCAATGGCTGACCGGCACGGCTCGCGTCGAGCATCTGCGCCAGTCGGTCGTGGCTGCTTTGCAACAAGCCGAACAACGCGGCGGTGGGTTGCAGCACGCCAGCCGAGAGGCCTTCGTAGAGGAATTCCAGCTCATGGGCGAGGTCGCCAATCGGTACGATTTCCACCATCCGCGCACCACCCTTGAGGGTGTGCAGGTCGCGCAGCAGGGTTTCCACTTCCTGACGATTCGAAGGCTCGGCCTGCCAGCGCACCAGCGCCGCGCCGGAGTTTTCGATGATGTCGAAACCTTCCTCAAGGAAGATGTCCAGAAGCTCCGGATCATGGCCCGGCGAATCCTCGACCCGTGCCGGTTCGACCGTTTCAACAGCGCCGACATTGCCCTGGCGAAACGCGCGAATGGCCTCGATCAGCGCGTCCGAATCACCCAATGGCTGCTGGTTCTGCAACTGCTCAAGCAGCTGTGCGAGCCGGTCATGGCTTTGTCGCAGCAGTTGCGCCAACGCTTCGCTGTAGGCGTAGCGGCGGTCCACCAGGCCTTCATAAAGGCTTTCCAGCTCATGGGCCAGATCACCGACCGGCTGCACCTCGGCCATCCGCGCGCCCCCCTTGAGGGTGTGCAAATCACGCTGTAACGACAACAACGGCGCGGCGTTGTCCGGGTCGCTCACCCAGCGCTGCAAGGCCTGGCCAGCACTTTCGAGGATATCCACCGCCTCTTCGAGGAAGATCGAAACGATCTCATCGTCCAGTTCAACCTGGGTCGCGTTCTGCGCCAGTTCGGCCGTGGCGCTGCCCAATTCCCGAATGCTCAGGGTACGGCTGCCGTCGCTGCGAATCAGCCCCATCGCCGACGGATCGAGACTCGCATCCAGCAAACCGCGCAAGGCCCGGACTCGCTCCGGTTGCGCGCTGACTTCCTGGCCCGCGGCCAGTTCGTCGAGCATGTTGATCAGCGCTTCGTGGGCACTTTGCGCCTCGCGGAAAAACGCCTCACTGACCGCCAGGCTGCTTTCTTCCACCGCACCGTAGAGATCGAGCAACGCTTCGCAAAGCTCATCCACCGGATGCAGGTCAGCCAGGTGGGCGCCTTCGCCCAGGGTGGTCAATTCGTCCAGCAGCGCGCTGAGTTCCTGACGCTCGCCGGGATGTTGCTGCCAGCGCTGCAACAGGCTTTCGGCGTCGAGCAGGATGTCCATGCCTTGCGCGAGAAAGTTATTGATCAGTTGCGGATCACGCTTGATGCGCAACCCGCTATTCGGTGCACTCAGGAGGGTTTGCAGACGCTCGGCCAGCAATGCCTGGGTTCGTTCGATCAAGGAGCGGGCGCCGGGAATCTCCGTCAGTGGATCAGTCTTGAGCTGTCGTAGCCCGAGACGGAACAGTCCTTCGGCTTCCAGCAATAGTTCGACTTCGTCCAGGTCCAGGGCGATCAGGTGCGCCTTGTACTCCCGGGCCAGATGATCCAGTGGCTTCGCCAGCTCGGCGATCGGCACTACGCCGGCCATGGAAGCGCTGCCCTTGAGGGTGTGCAGTGCCCGCTGCAACTCGTCGCTGGCCTGCAACGGCAAGTGCTCGGCGGCTTTATCGAGGAAGCGGTTGAGGCTGCCCAAGTGGGTTTCGGCTTCGTTGCGGAAGATCTCAAGCAGCAGCGGATCGAGGGCTGCGACGTCCTGTGCGTCTTCATCGAGTATCGATTCATCGCCCTTGGCCAAGGCGTGGGCGCGTGCGGCCAATTGGTCGACATCATTGCGCTGGCGCTGGGCATTGCCAGCAAACTCAGTCACCAGTTCCGGTAGCAGGTTCAGCGCATCGCCCAGCAGTTGTTGCACCGCCGGCCCCGGTGGAACGCTGTGTTCCAGTACGCGGTTGAGCAGGTTCTCCATCGCCCACGCCAGTTCGCCCAGCACCAAAGCGCGGACCATCCGGCCACTGCCTTTCAACGTATGGAAGGCCCGGCGCAGTTCGCTCAAGGCCGATTTACTGTCGGGATCGGCCGACCAGCGCGGCAGGTATTCCCGGAGAATTTCCAGGACTTCATCAGTTTCTTCGAGGAAGACTTCCCGCAACTCATCGTCCACCGGTTCTTCACCGGCGGGTGGCGGCAACAGGCTTCCCGGGGTGGTCAGGGCGGGCGGGTTGACCGAGGACACGGGGCTGGCCAATACATCGGCCAGTGACTGCACGGTGTCAGGGTCGTCCAGTTCCTGCAGATCCTGCAAGACCTGCGCTTCACTCGGACTGAGCACATCCTCAAGCACCGGCACCTGCTGCTCGCTGGGGAAAAAGCCGAGTGATGCCAGGCTTTTTTCCGCGACATCGAGCAACTGTTCACCGGGCGCTTCGGGGTCGTCGCTGAGGCGTTCCAGGTAATACTCGATGCTGGTGACGACGTCGGCGAGGCTGTCCAGTTCCTGCCAGCCGGGTTGATCCGGATCCAGCAGCAGGTGTTCGCGGATGAAGTGGTTGCACGTTTCGATCAGGCTCGCCGCGCGGCTCAACGGAATCATCGCCAGCGCACCGCGCACCTGGGTCAGCAAGGCCGGCAGTGGCTGCAAGTGCTGGCGGTCCCAGTCGGCGTCGATGTAGTCGACGATCATGTCCTTGGCCTGTTGCAGGCAGATGCGCGCTTCCTTGATCACGATCTGATGGATCTGTGTCAGGTCGGTGGTCGGCAGGCGGCTTTCTTCCTGGCTTTCCGGCTCGACGGTGCCGACCATGCCGGCGAGGGTCGCTTCGACGTAGAGCAGGGCACCGGCGACGTCCATGAGGATCGCGTCATTGGGCTCACGCTGGCCCTGGGCGAGGCTCAGCACCACCGCCAGTTGATCAATGATGACCTTGCGTGGCTGGCCGAAACCGAGCACCGCCAGGGTGTCGGCGATTTGCCGCAGTGGCGCCAGCAGGCTTTCGAGGTCCGAGGTGTGTTGGCGGTCACTGCGCACGAACAGGTCCAGGCGTTCCTTGACCCGCACCAGCTCTTCGCACAGCGCGGCCAGTACCGAGCGCATGGCATCACGGTCGGGACCGGCCAGCCGTGCGCGTTCTTCGTCGACCATCGCGCTGTCAGGCAACGCGTCGTCCAATCCGTAGCGATCTTTCATGGTCAGCATCTGCCCGGTGGGATGTTCGGCCTTGGCAATGTAGAACAGCAAACTCTTGAGCAACTCCAGCGGCGCCGGCTGATTGATTCCGGGCATACCCTGCTCGAGCAGGCGCTTGAGCTCTTTGTCGGCGTCTTTGAACAGGCTGCGCAACGCCGGACTGTTGGCGATCGAGCCGCTGCGTATACCTTCGACCAGCGCCGAGGCAACTTGCCACAACGGGCTCAGGGGCGCATTGCCGCACAGGCCTTCGAGACGCGTAAAAACCCTGGTCAGATAATCGAGGTTGGTTTCGCCGTCCTGCTCACGCAACAATCCGACCAGGGCCATCTGCAACATCTGCCGCAACTTGCGCAGCACGTTCGGTAAATCTGCCGGCTCGAGCAGCGCCAGCGACTCTTCGTCCAGGGGTGGCAGGTCCGGCAATTGCGGGGTGAACAGGCTGGTTTCCGACAACAGGCTTTCGCCACGGGCGCTGCGCAAATCGTTGATCAGCGGCAGCACCACCAGCGGCAGATCGCGACGGGCGCCTTGCACCCGGTCGAGGTAAATCGGCAGTTGCCCCAGCGCTTGCAGCAACAGATGGATCGCCTCATCGCGATGACTGACGCGGTTCTGCTGCAAGGCAGTGGCCAGCTGTTCCATCTCTTCGGCGAGCAGCGCCGCGCCGTAGAACTCGACCATCTGCAAACTGCCGTGAACCTGATGGACGCATGCCAGGCATTCACTGAGGGCGTGCGTCGCCTGCGGGTCATCAAGCAGGGATTCGATGGCCTGATGAGCCACTTTCAGCGTTTCGGCAATCTCGCCTTTGACCCACTCGAGGGCCACATAGTCGTGCCGATCACCCATAACCACTCCGTTCACTGCTCTACTCAAAAAAAGCAAACGCCCGCGGGCGCTTCACACTTTATCCGCAGCCTGCGCCTTGGCGGTCGGCAAGGTGAAACCGGACACCGAACGCCGCAGCTGGCTGGCCATTTTCGCCAGGTTGCCAATGCTCTCGGCGGTGGCGGTGGAGCCGGACGACGTCTGCGTGGTGATCTGCTGAATCACGTTCATCGTCAGGGAAATCTGACCGGCCGAAGACGTCTGTTGCTGCGCTGCGTTGGAAATACTCTGGATCAACGCGGCGAGGGTCTTCGACACACCTTCGATTTCTTCCAGGGCCACTCCGGCATCCTGCGCCAGACGCGCGCCGCGCACCACTTCGGTGGTGGTCTGCTCCATGGAAATCACGGCTTCGTTGGTGTCGGTCTGGATCGCTCGCACCAGGGTTTCGATCTGCCGAGTGGCGGCAGACGAGCGCTCGGCCAGCCGCTGGACTTCATCGGCGACCACCGCAAAACCGCGCCCGGCATCACCGGCCATGGAGGCCTGGATCGCCGCGTTGAGCGCAAGGATGTTGGTCTGGTCGGCAATGTCATCGATCAAGCTGACAATGTCGCCGATTTCCTGAGAAGACTCGCCGAGGCGTTTGATGCGCTTGGCGGTGTCCTGAATCTGCTCGCGAATATTGTCCATGCCGTGGATGGTGTTGTGCACCACCTCATTGCCCTTGTTGGCGATTTCCACCGAACGCTCGGCCACCGCCGAGGATTCGGCGGCGTTGGCCGAGACCTGGTCGATAGACTGGGCCATGTCGTTGATCGCGGTGGAGGCTTCGGCAATCTGCTGCGCCTGATGCTCCGAAGCCTGCGCCAGGTGCATGGCGGTGGCCTGGGTTTCCTGCACCGCGGCAGCGACCTGCCCAGCGGTGAGGTTGATGGTCGCCACCAGATCGCGTAGTTGGTCCACGGAATAGTTGATCGAGTCGGCGATGGTCCCGGTGAAGTCTTCAGTCACCGAAGCGGTCACGGTCAGGTCGCCGTCCGCCAGGTCTTCGATCTCGTCGAGCAGGCGCATGATTGCGTTCTGGTTACGCTCGTTCTTCTCGGCCGTTTCGCGCAGCTGACGATTGGTTTCGCGAACCATTACCAGGCCAATGAGGATGATCGACATCAGTGCCAGCAGGCCCAGCACATACCCGCCAATGGTGTGGGTGTTGCGCCCGCCGGCCAGGTTTTCGAAACCGCTGGCCAGCTGCGAGGCTTCGTCGAGCAGGGTCTGCGACAGGGTGAAAATATTGGTCGCCGATTCGCGGACTTTGAACAACTCCGGCGAGGTTTCGAGGATTTCATCCACCGAGCCCGAAACGAATTCGAACAGCTCGGAAATCTCGATCAACCGCGCGCGTGCGTCACGGTCTTCGACCTGGCTGACCTTAAGCGCCGCATTGCCTTGGAGCATGCCGGTGAGCACCTGACCGAATCGCGCAGCATCACGACCGAAAGCGTCGGCAGCCTGCTGCGAATTTTCATCACCGGACAACACGGTGTTCACTGCACCGAGAATCCGTTCAGCCAGCAGCGACTGACGCTGGGCCATGGCGACCTGTGCGGCAGGGGCACCGCGCTGCAGGAGAATTTCGACGACTTTTTCGTACTCGACCTGCAACTGCGGCACAGTTTCGGCCAGGGTCGCGGCGACTTGATGCAGCGACAGCACGGTCTGTTCGCTGGAAAGGATCGCATCGGTGTTTTTCAGCAGGTGTTCCCAGTCCAGTTGCACGGCGCGCATTTCCGGGCGCACGGTGGGCGGTGCCGGCGGCAGGCCGGTGGAAGGATCGCCTTTCTTCAAATAGCCCCAGCGTTGGGCAAAGTCATTGCGCGCATCGCTCAGCAGTTTGAACGCCGCTGCCTTGCCGGCAGCGGCTTCGGTGGCGTTCTTGGCAATGCGCTGGGATAGCACGCGCAGCTCGCCGGCGTGGCCGATGTACTGTTTATCGTACGTGGCCTGGGTATTGAGGTAAGCGAAGTTGGCGAACAGCAGCATGATGAAGACGATCAGCGCAATGAACAGCGCGATGATCTGTGACCGGCTGCGCGACCCTTCTGGCTTGCCTGTTTTTGCTTTTATCATCGGTCCTCGCCTGTTAACCAACACCTGTGAACCTTGCCGAGAACCCTGTGGGAGCGGGCTTGCTCGCGAAGGCGGTACACCAGTCGACATCACTGTTGAATGTGCCGACCTCTTCGCGAGCAAGCCCGCTCCCACATTGGATCTGCGCCGCGCCAGTTACACCGCGACGTGCATAAAGCTTTGCGCCTGCGCCAACGCAAACGGGCTGAACACCTGCCAGTTCTGCTCGCGCTGAAACCGGCCCTTGATAAACGGTGCAATCGGGCCACTCAAGGTATCTACCGGTTCCAGACTGTCCTGGGCAAAGTGCTGCAAGCCGAAAACTTCATCAACCATCAATCCGGCAAATACATCGTTATGCTCGACCACCAATACCCGGCGCTGCTTGCGCACGGCTGACAGCTCATGCCCAGGCTCATTACCAGAAAAGAAGCCGCACAAGTCGATGATCGGTAACAGACGCCCGCGCAAGTTGGCCACGCCCTTGACCCAGGATCTGACCCCCGGCAGCTGGGTGAACCGCGGCTCATGCAAGACTTCGCTGACTTCGCCCATGGGCGCGACGTACCAGTGTTCGCCCAGCCGAAAGCCGATGCCGCTCCAACTGTCTTGTCGGGTCGGCTGGGACGGCAAGTCCGCCGCCAGCAGACGACAGCGCTGGTCGATCTGCAGCAGCAGTTCGAAGGCAGTCAGCGACTCGGTCATGGCCGCACGATCAACCGGCCAGCACGTTGTTCAGGGTCTTGATCAGGGTGTCTTCGTCGACCGGTTTGGTCAGGTAATCCTTGGCGCCCTGGCGCGTACCCCAAACCTTGTCGGTTTCCTGATCCTTGGTGGTGATAATGATCACCGGGATGTGCCCGGTGTCCGGGTCTTTGGTCAGCTGGCGGGTCGCCTGGAAACCGTTGAGGCCGGGCATGACGATGTCCATCAGCACCGCGTCGGGTTTTTCCTGACGGGCCAGCGCCACACCGTCGGCACCGTTTTCGGCTTTCAACACTTCGTGACCGTGCTTTTCCAGCATGCCGGTCAGTTTGTACATTTCAGTCGGCGAATCATCGACGATCAGAATACGTGCCATGGTCTTCCCCATTCTTGTCGACGCCGGGCCCGCTGGCCGAGCGTCACTGTGCGTGTCCTACTGCGGCAAAACGGCGGCGAAGCCCGGTACATGGGCCTGGATCGCGTTCAGCAGTTCTTCCTTGCTGAAAGGCTTGGTCAAAAACTGATCAGAGCCGACGATGCGCCCCTTGGCCTTGTCAAACAGCCCGTCCTTGGACGACAGCATAATCACTGGCGTGGACTTGAACGCACTGTGGTTCTTGATTAAAGCGCAGGTCTGATAGCCATCCAGACGCGGCATCATGATGTCGACAAAGATGATGCCGGGGTGATTGTCGACAATCTTGGCCAGGGCATCGAAACCATCGATGGCCGTGATCACTTCACACCCCACGTTCTTCAACAGCGTTTCGGCGGTGCGGCGAATCGTCTTCGAATCGTCGATCACCATGACCTTCAGGGCGCTGGAATTCTGTTCCATAAATGCTCTGCCGTCGCCTTTGCGAATCAAATTGTCCATTTCCGATAACCGGAGGCTCGAAACCCTTGATGTTCAAGGGCCAGCACGATATGGCAGCCTTTTTAGCACAGTCTCCAACTCCAATCTATCGGGGGACTGGCGCAGTGGTTTTTCCTTGACCGGGAACACACTCAGCGCCACTCTGACGCCACTTTTTCATGTCCATTCGGGCACCAAATTTCGAGGAATAACCCATGAGCGTTCGCGTCGGGATTGTCATGGACCCTATTGCCAGCATTTCCTATAAAAAGGATAGCTCGCTGGCCATGCTGCTGGCCGCACAGAAGCGCGGCTGGGAACTGTTCTATATGGAACAGCGCGATTTGTATCAGGGCGAAGGCGAGGCCCGTGCGCGGATGCGTCCGTTGAAAGTCTTCGCCAACCCGGAGAAATGGTTCGAACTGGAAGCCGAGACCGACGCGCTGCTGAGCGATCTGGACGTGATCCTGATGCGCAAGGATCCGCCGTTCGACATGGAGTTCGTCTACTCCACTTACCTGCTGGAACAGGCCGAGCGTGCTGGCGTATTGGTGGTCAACAAGCCGCAAAGCCTGCGTGACTGCAACGAAAAACTGTTCGCCACGCTGTTCCCGCAGTGCACGCCGCCGACGGTGGTCAGCCGCCGCGCCGACGTGTTGCGTGAATTTGCCGCCAAGCACGGCGATGTGATCCTCAAGCCGCTGGACGGCATGGGCGGCACTTCGATATTCCGTCATCGCGCGGGCGATCCGAACCTGTCGGTGATTCTGGAAACCCTGACCGCGCTAGGCACCCAGCAGATCATGGGCCAAGCCTACTTGCCGGCGATCAAGGATGGCGACAAGCGCATCCTGATGATCGATGGCGAGCCGGTGGATTATTGCCTGGCGCGAATTCCTGCCGCTGGTGAAACCCGTGGCAACCTTGCCGCCGGTGGCCGTGGCGAAGCCCGACCGCTGACAGAGAAAGATCGCTGGATCGCTGCACAAGTCGGCCCGACCTTGCGCGAGAAAGGCCTGCTGTTCGTCGGCCTGGACGTGATTGGCGAGCATCTGACGGAAATCAACGTCACCAGCCCGACCTGCATTCGCGAGATTGATAACGCGTTTGGCACCGACATCGGTGGCCTGTTGATGGATGCCATCGATCAGAAGCTCAAGGCCCGTTGATATAGAACAGCCAAGAAACGACCAACATTGCGTTATCATCCGCGGCCTGTGAAAAACGTGATGTTGGTTTTTTTGTCATGACACTTCCGTCCGATCTGCCCGCTGAACTCGCCCACCGTGGCGTGCGCCCCGCCGATCGCCTCGGTTTTACCCTGTTTCTCGCGGCGCTGATTCACCTGGCTTTGCTGCTGGGCGTCGGGTTCACCATGGTCGAACCCAAGCAAATCAGTAAAACCCTGGAAATCACCCTCGCCACCTTCAAGAGCGAAAAGAAGCCGGAAAAAGCCGATTTCCTCGCCCAGGAGAATCAGCAAGGCAGCGGCACCCTGGATAAAAAGGCGATTCCCAAGACCACTGAGGTCGCGCCTTTCCAGGACAACAAGGTGCAGAAAGTCACCCCACCGCCGGCGGCCAAGCCCGAAGTGCGGGAAGCGGCGCCCAAGGCCGCCGTGACGACCGTCGCGCCAAAGCCGAAAAAAGCCCCGGCCAAAACCGAAGAACCCAAGCCCGTCACCAAACCCGCAGTGGCCGCGCCGACGTTCGACAGTGAACAGCTGTCCAGCGACATCGCCAGTCTGGAAGCGGAACTGGCCAACGAACAACAGTTGTATGCCAAGCGCCCGCGCATCCACCGCCTGAGCGCCGCGTCGACCATGAAAGACAAAGGCGCCTGGTACAAGGACGAGTGGCGCAAGAAAGTCGAGCGCATCGGCAACCTGAATTACCCGGACGAAGCGCGACGCAAGCAGATCTACGGCAATCTGCGCCTGTTGGTTTCGATCAACCGCGACGGCTCGCTGTTTGAGGTGTTGGTGCTGGAGTCATCCGGGCAACCACTGCTGGATCAGGCCGCCCAGCGCATCGTGCGGCTGGCGGCACCGTTTTCGCCGTTTGCCGGGGATTTGTCGGATATCGATCGTCTGGAAATTATTCGGACCTGGAAGTTTGCTCGCGGGGACAAGCTCTCCAGTAACTGACACTTCGCAAATTTCCCCTGTGGGAGCGAGCCTGCTCGCGAATGCGGTGTGTCAGGCAACATTTATGTCACTGACACTCCCTCTTCGCGAGCAGGCTCGCTCCCACATTTGATCTCGGTTGATTACAGGATTACGGCATTTCCCGTGCATCCCCAGCTTGTCAGTTCGCCCCTCCAACGCCACACTAGCGCTCATGAAGAACGTCAGCCCCAGCTACCTCAAGCATCACTTCCTGATCGCCATGCCTCATATGGTCGACCCGAACTTTGCGCACACCTTGACCTACATCGTCGAGCACACGGCCAATGGTGCCATGGGGCTGGTGGTCAATCGTCCGCAAGACCTCAATCTGGCCGATATCCTCGAGCAACTGCGCCCCGACATCGAACCGCCGGTGCTCTGCCAGCATGTGCCGATCTTCATCGGCGGCCCGGTGCAGACCGATCGCGGTTTTGTCCTGCACCCCTCGGGCAAGACGTTTCAGGCGACCGTTGATCTGGAGGGCGACCTTTCCCTTTCCACCTCCCAGGATGTGCTGTTCGCCATCGCTGACGGTGTCGGCCCGGCAAAAAGTGTGATCGCCCTCGGCTACGCCGGCTGGGAAGCCGGGCAGCTGGAAGCCGAACTGGCCCAGAACGCCTGGCTGACCTGCCCGTTCGAAGCCGATATTTTGTTCAACACCAGCAGCGAACTGCGCCTGGAAGCGGCAGCCAAGCACCTCGGGGTCAATCTCAGCCTGCTGACCAGCCAGGCGGGGCACGCCTGATGGCCCTGCGCCTGATTCTGGGTTTCGACTACGGCACCAAACAGATCGGCGTTGCGGTCGGCCAGGTGATTACCGGCCAGGCCCGCGAGCTGTGCACCTTGAAGGCACAAAACGGTATTCCTGACTGGAATCAGGTCGAAGCCCTGATTAAAGAGTGGAAGCCTGATGCCGTGGTGGTTGGCCTGCCCTTGAACATGGACGGCACACCGAGCGACATGTGCCTGCGCGCAGAGAAATTCGCCCGCCGCCTGAACGGCCGCTACAACCTGCCCTTCTATACCCACGACGAACGCCTGACCACCTTCGAAGCCAAGGGTGAACGGCGCGATCGTGGCGGACAAAAGGGCAGCTACCGCGACAACCCGGTCGACGCCATCGCCGCCGCCCTGCTGCTGCAAGGCTGGCTCGACGAAAACAGCGCACTGTTCGAATCCTGAAGAGCCGTACCTCGCCTCTATTAGATACAACCCGAGCCACATCCGCCAAGACCCGGCTCGGGCCCAAGAAGGAGCAACCATGAGCCTGCCCAATCCCGCCGAACTGATCAGCCAGATGGCGATCCGTCTCAAGGCACACCTGGAACACCGTGGCATCAGCGAACCGCGTTACATCGGTATTCGTACCGGCGGCATCTGGGTCGCCCAGGCGTTGCTCGATGAACTGGGCAGCGACTCGCCCCTGGGTACCCTCGACGTGTCCTTCTACCGCGACGACTTCAGCCAGAACGGTCTGCACCCGCAAGTGCGCCCGTCCGCGCTACCGTTCGAGATCGAAGGCCAGGACCTGGTGTTGATCGACGACGTGCTGATGAGCGGTCGGACCATCCGCGCCGCCCTGAACGAACTCTTCGACTACGGTCGCCCGGCCAGCGTGACGCTGGTGTGCCTGCTGGACCTGGACGCCGGCGAGCTGCCGATCCGCCCGAACGTGGTCGGCGCGACCCTGTCGCTGGCGGCCCACGAGCGCGTGAAGCTGTCCGGCCCGGAGCTTGCGCTTGAACTGCAAGACCTCGCCCTTTAATTCGCCCTATTGAGAGTCCCCCTCGCGATGACGCCTCTAGAAACCAAGCGCCCGCTGCAGCTCAATGATCAGGGCCAGCTGCGCCACTTCCTCTCGCTCGACGGTTTGCGCCGCGAGCTGCTGACGGAAATCCTCGACACCGCCGACTCGTTCCTCGAAGTCGGCGCCCGGGCGGTGAAGAAAGTCCCGTTGCTGCGCGGCAAGACCGTGTGCAACGTGTTCTTCGAGAACTCGACCCGCACCCGCACCACTTTCGAACTGGCGGCCCAGCGCCTTTCGGCGGACGTGATTACCCTGAACGTGTCGACCTCGTCGGCGAGCAAGGGCGAAACCCTGCTCGACACGCTGCGTAACCTTGAAGCCATGGCTGCTGACATGTTCGTCGTGCGTCACGGTGATTCCGGTGCGGCGCACTTCATCGCCGAACATGTCTGCCCGCAAGTGGCGATCATCAACGGCGGCGACGGCCGTCACGCCCACCCGACCCAGGGCATGCTCGACATGCTCACCATCCGTCGGCACAAGGGCGGCTTCGAAAACCTCTCGGTGGCCATCGTCGGCGACATCCTGCACTCGCGGGTGGCGCGCTCGAACATGCTGGCCCTGAAAACCCTCGGTTGCCCGGACATCCGCGTGATCGCGCCGAAAACCCTGCTGCCGATCGGCATCGAGCAATACGGTGTGAAGGTCTACACCGACATGACCGAAGGCCTGAAAGACGTCGACGTGGTGATCATGCTGCGCCTGCAGCGCGAACGCATGACCGGCGGCCTGCTGCCGAGCGAAGGCGAGTTCTACCGCCTGTTCGGCCTGACCACCGCGCGCCTGGCCGGGGCCAAGCCGGATTGCATCGTCATGCACCCGGGGCCGATCAACCGCGGGGTGGAAATCGAGTCGGCGGTGGCCGACGGCCCGCACTCGGTGATTCTCAACCAGGTCACCTACGGCATCGCGATTCGTATGGCTGTGTTGTCCATGGCCATGAGCGGGCAGACTGCCCAGCGCCAATTCGAGCAGGAGAACGCCCAGTGAAGCTCAGCATTCTCGGCGCCCGCGTCATCGATCCAAGCAGTGGTCTGGATCTAGTAACCGATATTCACGTTGAAGCCTGCAAGATCGTCGCCCTTGGCGCGGCACCGGTCGGTTTTGTCCCGGTCGAGACCATCGACGCCAAAGGTCTGGTGGCCGCGCCTGGCCTGGTTGACCTGAACGTCGCCCTGCGCGAGCCGGGTTACAGCCGCAAAGGCTCGATTGCCAGCGAAACCCGCGCCGCTGCGGCCGGCGGTGTCACCAGCCTGTGCTGCCCGCCGAAAACCAAACCGGTGCTGGACACCTCGGCCGTGGCCGAACTGATCCTCGACCGCGCCCGCGAGGCCGGCAACACCAAAGTCTTCCCGATTGGCGCCCTGAGCAAAGGCCTGGACGGCGAACAGCTTGCAGAGCTCGTTGCCCTGCGCGATGCCGGTTGCGTGGCCTTCGGCAACGGCCTGGAGAGTTTCCGCAACACCCGCACGCTGTGCCGGGCGCTGGAATACGCCGCAACATTCGACCTGACCGTGATTTTCAACTCTCAGGACCATGACCTGGCCGAAGGTGGCCTGGCCCACGAAGGCCCGACCGCCAGCTTCCTCGGTTTACCCGGGATTCCGGAAACCGCTGAAACCGTGGCTTTGGCCCGGGATCTGCTGCTGGTCGAGCAAAGTGGCGTGCGCGCGCACTTCAGTCAGCTCACCAGCGCTCGTGGCGTGGCCCTGATCGCTCAGGCCCAGGCTCGCGGGCTGCCGGTGACCGCCGATGTGGCTTTGTATCAGCTGATCCTGACTGACGAAGCGCTGATCGACTTCAGCAGCCTCTATCACGTCCAGCCGCCGCTGCGCACCCGCGCCGACCGCGACAGCCTGCGTGAAGCTGTGAAATCGGGTGTGGTATCGGCGATATCCAGTCATCACCAACCCCACGAGCGGGACGCCAAACTGGCGCCGTTCGGTGCCACCGAGCCGGGCATCAGCAGCGTGGAACTGCTGCTGCCGTTGGCGATGACACTGGTGGTAGACGGTTTGCTGGACCTGCCAACGCTGTTGGCGCGCTTGAGTGCCGGACCTGCCGAGGCGTTGCGCCTGCCGGCGGGCAAGCTGGCGGTAGGTGGACCGGCGGACATCGTGCTGTTCGATCCGACGGCTTCGACCGTGGCCGGTGAGACCTGGCTGTCCAAGGGCGAAAACTGCCCGTTCATTGGCCACAGCTTGCCGGGTGTGGTGCGTTACACCCTGGTGGATGGGCGGATTAGCCACCAGGCGTAAAACGAAAAGATCGCAGCCTGCGGCAGCTCCTACACGGGAATATGCATTTCCCTGTAGGAGCTGGCGAAGCCTGCGATCTTTTGATCTTTGCTGTTATCGACGCTGCGCATTGCGAATCGACACCTGATCATTCAGCGTCCAGAAGTCATACAGCACCCCCAGAAAGAACAACCCGCCCGTCACCAGGTACAGCAACCCGCTGATCCACTTCCCCTGATACATCCGGTGTACGCCAAATACCCCAAGAAACGTCAGCAGAATCCACGCCACGTTGTACTCGATAGGTCCGGCGGTAAAACGCAGGTCTGCTTCGCGATCCATGGCTGGGATCAGAAACAAATCAATCAGCCAACCGATACCCAACAAACCGAGGGTGAAGAACCAGATCGTCCCGGTCACCGGCTTGCCGTAATAGAAACGGTGAGCGCCGGTAAAACCCAAAATCCACAGCAGGTAACCAATTACTTTGCTGTGCGTGTCTTGCTGCGGAACGGGCTGTTGATAGGTGTTCATGAAGGACCTCGATTCACACGATAGATAAATATTCTTGAATTCTTTGTGACTTTTTTACAGGTGACCGACGTATGGCATCTGCTACCGTGTCTCACGTCAAAGCCTTGTAGCACCTGACTTGTGTCCGACAATTGCGTCAATTTTCTGCTTATTTGGTTCCGTTGTCCGAAAGTTGAATCGACCAACGGCCTCGGAAGGGGCAAAAAAGCTGTTATAAAGTTGCGCGCTAACTTATATGAGCCTTGCCTAATGCGTCCATTTTTCAAGACATGGCTAACCATTTGCCTTTTGATGCCACTGGCCGCCCACGCCACCAATCGTGAGCAACGTCTTCCTAACGTTAATGGTTACACCCAAAAATCCCATGTTTCTGCTCCTTCGAGCAAAAACAAACAGACCGTAAAACGCGCTCCCCAACTGAACAGCAAAAGCAGCCTGGTTCCGCCGATGGCGACCAAGGAAAGCAGCAACGTGCTGAGCCGCGCAGTTAACGTCCTCGGTACTCCGTACCGTTGGGGTGGCAGCAGCCCAAGCAAAGGGTTCGATTGCAGTGGCCTGGTGAAATACGCGTTCAACGACGCCACTTTTGACCTGCCGCGCACCTCCAACGCCATGGCCAGCGGCCATGGCGAGAAAGTCGATCGCAAGGATCTGAAGCCTGGCGACCTGATTTTCTTCAAGCTCAAGAGCCGTCGGGTCAATCACGTTGCCATCTACCTGGGCAACGACCGCTTCATCCACGCACCACGCCGTGGCAAGTCGGTGAGCATCGACACTCTGAAGAAACCTTACTGGGAAAGCCACTACGTGGTTGCCAAGCGGGTTCTGCCGAAAGAGAAGAACACCTTACAGGTTGTTCAGCGCTGATTTGAAGCAAGATCAAAAGATCGCAGCCTGCGGCAGCTCCTACACGGGACTATGCATTTCCCTGTAGGAGCTGCCGCAGGCTGCGATCTTTTGCTTTAAGCCTCAAAAACCATCCGGCGAACGCGCCTTCTCCCGCGCCTGCTCGCGACTGATCAACCCCTTGGTCACCAGCTCCTTCAAGCACATATCCAGCGTCTGCATGCCCAGGTTGCCCCCGGTCTGAATCGATGAGTACATCTGCGCCACCTTGTCTTCGCGGATCAGGTTACGGATCGCTGACGTGCCGAGCATGATTTCGTGGGCGGCGATCCGCCCGCCGCCGATCTTTTTGACCAGCGTTTGCGACACCACCGCCAGTAACGACTCGGAAAGCATCGAACGGACCATCGACTTCTCATCACCCGGAAACACGTCCACCACCCGGTCGATGGTTTTTGCCGCTGATGTCGTGTGGAGCGTGCCAAACACCAGGTGACCGGTTTCGGCGGCGGTCAACGCCAGGCGAATGGTCTCGAGATCCCGCATCTCACCGACCAGAATCACGTCCGGGTCCTCCCGCAGGGCCGAGCGCAGCGCCGTGGCGAAACTGCGCGTATCACGATGGACTTCACGCTGGTTGATCAAGCATTTGCGCGACTCGTGGACGAACTCGATCGGGTCTTCAATCGTGAGGATGTGCTGATGGCGATGGGTGTTCAGGTGATCGATCATCGCCGCCAGGGTGGTGGACTTGCCGGAACCGGTCGGGCCGGTCACCAGCACCAGCCCCCGCGGTGCTTCGGTAATTTTGCGAAACACTTCCCCCATACCGAGGTCGTCCATGCTCAAGACCTTGGACGGAATGGTCCGGAACACCGCGCCGGCACCACGGTTCTGGTTGAACGCGTTAACCCGAAAGCGTGCCACGCCGGGCACGTCAAAGGAGAAGTCGGTTTCCAGGTGCTTTTCGAAGTCCACCCGCTGAGTGTCGTTCATGATGTCGTAGATCAGGGCCTGAACCTGCTTGTGGTCCAGGGCCGGCAAATTGATGCGCCGCACATCGCCATCGACGCGGATCATCGGCGGCAGGCCGGCGGACAGGTGCAGGTCGGACGCTCCTTGTTTAGCGCTGAAGGCCAGCAGCTCAGTGATATCCATAGCGCTCCTCAATTCCAGTAGAATGCCGCCAACCTTCAGACCGCTGGCGCCTCTTGATGTCCACGATAGCAGACAACATTCTTCAGGTTAGTTCACGCATCCACGCCGCTGCCGTCGCCGCAAAGCGCGACGAAGACAGCGTCCAGCTGCTGGCCGTGAGCAAGACCAAGCCGGCCGAGGCCGTGCGTGAAGCGCATGCTGCCGGTATCCGCGACTTTGGCGAGAACTACCTGCAGGAAGCCCTGAGCAAACAGCTCGAATTGGCCGACCTGCCCTTGATCTGGCACTTCATCGGCCCCATTCAATCGAACAAGACTCGCGCTATCGCCGAGCACTTCGCTTGGGTGCATTCCGTGGATCGTTTGAAAATCGCACAACGCCTGTCCGAACAACGTCCTGCCGATTTGCCACCCCTGAACATCTGCATCCAGGTCAACGTCAGCGGTGAAGCCAGCAAGTCCGGCTGCACCCCGGCCGACCTGCCTGCCTTGGCCAATGCCATCAGCGAACTGCCACGCCTCAAGCTGCGCGGGTTGATGGCAATCCCCGAGCCGACTGAAGATCGCGCCGCCCAGGATGCCGCTTTTGCTGCCGTGCAGCGCCTGCAAGCCAGCCTGAACCTGCCGCTCGACACACTTTCCATGGGCATGAGCCACGACCTCGAGTCGGCCATCGCCATGGGCGCCACCTGGGTCCGCATCGGTACGGCCCTGTTTGGTGCTCGCGACTACGGTCAGCCATAACTTGGCTGACTCACCTCTCTATAAGGACCTGACATGAGCAAGACTCGTATTGCCTTTATCGGTGCCGGCAACATGGCCGCCAGCCTGATCGGTGGCCTGCGCGCCAAAGGTCTGGACGCCGCGCAGATCCGCGCCAGTGATCCGGGCGCCGAAACCCGCGCTCGCGTGAACGCTGAACACGGTGTTGAAGTATTCGCCGACAACAGCGACGCCATCCAGGGCGCCGAAGTCATCGTACTGGCGGTCAAACCCCAAGCGATGAAAGCCGTCTGCGAAGCCATTCGCCCAAGCCTCAAGCCAAATCAACTGGTGGTCTCGATTGCTGCCGGCATCACCTGCGCCAGCCTGAACAACTGGCTCGGCGCGCAACCGATCGTCCGTTGCATGCCCAACACCCCGGCGCTGCTGCGTCAGGGCGTGAGCGGGTTGTTCGCCACGGCCCAAGTGACTGCCGAACAACGCCAGCAAGCTGAAGAGCTGCTGTCGGCCGTCGGCATTGCCCTGTGGCTGGAGGAAGAGCAGCAACTGGACGCGGTCACCGCCGTTTCCGGCTCGGGCCCGGCGTACTTCTTCCTGCTGATCGAAGCCATGACCGCCGCCGGCGTGAAACTGGGCCTGCCGCCGGAAACCGCTGCACAACTGACCCTGCAAACCGCCCTTGGCGCAGCGCAAATGGCGGTTGCCAGCGATGTCGACGCTGCGGAACTGCGTCGCCGCGTGACCTCGCCCGCGGGCACGACGGAGGCGGCGATCAAGTCGTTCCAGGCTGGTGGCTTCGAAGCCCTGGTAGAAAAAGCACTCGGCGCCGCTGCGCACCGCTCAGCCGAGATGGCTGAACAGCTCGGTCGCTAATCAGCTCTTACAAAGGAATCAATGATGCTCGGACTCAATGACGCTGCCATTTTCATCATCAAAACCCTGGGCAGCCTGTACCTGCTGATCGTGCTGTTGCGCTTCATCCTGCAACTGGTTCGGGCGAATTTTTACAATCCGCTCTGCCAGTTCATCGTGAAAGCCACTCAACCCCTGCTCAAACCTCTGCGCCGGGTTATCCCGAGCATGTTCGGACTGGACATGTCGTCGCTGGTGCTGGCGCTGATCGTGCAGATGCTGCTGATAGCGGTCATCCTGCTGCTCAAAGGCTTTATGGTCGACTGGGTGCTTTTGGTGCCTTGGGCATTGATCGCACTCTTCTCGCTGTTTTTGAACATTCTGTTCTACGCGATGATCATCAGTGTGATTCTGTCCTGGGTCGCGCCGGGGAGCCATAATCCGGGCGCAGAGTTGGTTGCTCAGATCACAGAACCGGTACTCGCCCCGTTCCGCCGGATCATTCCAAACCTGGGTGGCCTCGACATTTCGCCGATCTTCGCGTTTATCGTGATCCAGTTGCTGCAAAGCTGGCTGATCCCACGCATTGCGTACTTTGCCTTGATGCCGCAGGGGCTGCTCGGCCTGGTCTGACCCGGTGAGCGATCGTTCACACGCTCTGCGTGGGAGCGATCGTTAGCGGCGGGGAAGTTAGCTTGCTGCTAAAGGCAGCGGTCTTTAGACTTACGCCTCATTTCAACGAGAGCAGGGTCGATGCCAGCTGCCTTCCCCACCGATTCTGTTGGTCTGGTGACGCCGCAAGTGGCGCACTTCAGCGAACCCCTGGCCTTGGCCTGCGGCCGTTCGCTCCCAGCTTATGACCTGATCTACGAAACCTACGGCACGCTGAACGCCACGGCGAGCAACGCCGTGCTGATCTGCCACGCCCTGTCCGGCCACCACCACGCTGCCGGTTTCCACAGCCCCGACGACCGCAAACCCGGTTGGTGGGACAGCTGCATCGGCCCCGGCAAACCAATCGACACCAGCAAGTTCTTCGTGGTCAGCCTGAACAACCTCGGCGGTTGCAACGGCTCCACCGGCCCGAGCAGTATCAACCCGGACACCGGCAAGCCGTTCGGCGCCGATTTCCCGGTGCTGACCGTGGAAGACTGGGTTCACAGCCAGGCGCGCCTGGCTGATGTGCTCGGCATCAGCCAATGGGCTGCCGTTATTGGCGGCAGTCTCGGTGGTATGCAGGCCATGCAGTGGAGCATCACGTACCCTGATCGCATTCGGCACTGCCTGGCCATCGCCTCGGCACCCAAGCTGTCGGCGCAGAACATTGCCTTCAACGAAGTGGCGCGCCAGGCGATCCTCACCGACCCCGAATTCCACGGCGGTTCGTTCCAGGAAGCGGGCGTGATCCCCAAGCGCGGTTTGATGCTGGCGCGGATGGTCGGGCACATCACGTACCTGTCCGACGACTCGATGGGCGAGAAATTCGGCCGGGGCCTGAAGAGCGAAAAGCTCAACTACGACTTCCACAGCGTCGAGTTCCAGGTCGAAAGCTACCTGCGTTATCAGGGCGAAGAGTTCTCCGGTCGTTTCGACGCCAACACGTACCTGTTGATGACCAAGGCGCTGGACTACTTCGACCCGGCGGCGAATTTCGACGATGACCTGGCGAAAACCTTCGCCAATGCCCAGGCCAAGTTCTGCGTGATGTCCTTCACCACCGACTGGCGCTTCTCCCCTGCCCGCTCGCGGGAACTGGTGGACGCACTGATGGCGGCCAGGAAAGACGTCTGCTACCTGGAGATCGATGCTCCGCAAGGCCATGACGCCTTCCTGATTCCGATCCCGCGCTACTTGCAGGCGTTCAGCAACTACATGAACCGTATTTCGCTTTGAGGAAGACATGAGAGCCGATCTGGAAATCATCCAGGAATGGATACCCGCCGGCAGCCGCGTGCTCGACCTCGGTTGTGGCGACGGCGAATTGCTGACCTGGCTGCGTGACAACAAGCAAGTCACCGGCTATGGCCTGGAAAACGACCCGGACAACATCGCAGAGTGTGTGGCCAAAGGCATCAACGTCATCGAGCAGGACCTGGACAAGGGCCTGGGCAACTTCGCCAGCAACAGCTTCGACGTCGTGGTCATGACCCAGGCACTGCAAGCCGTGCACTACCCGGACAAGATCCTCGAGGAAATGCTGCGGGTCGGTCGCCAGTGCATCATCACCTTCCCCAACTTCGGTCACTGGCGCTGCCGCTGGTACCTGGCGAGCAAGGGCCGGATGCCGGTGTCCGATTTTCTCCCGTATACCTGGTACAACACGCCAAACATCCACTTTTGCACCTTCGAAGACTTTGAAGCGTTGTGCCGCGAACGTGAAGCCAAGGTCATTGATCGGCTTGCCGTGGATCAACAACACCGCCACGGGTGGGCCAGTAAGCTATGGCCTAATCTGTTAGGTGAGATCGGTATTTACCGCGTCAGCAGCCCAGGGCTGCAGGATCACAAAATCGCGGTCTGAACCACGACATTCCAAGGAGAACGATCATGGGTCGTCTAGCGCTGTTTGTACTTACTGCCTGCCTGAGCATTACCACCATGGCCGCCGATGTTATCAAGGGCGAGCGCAAGGAAACCTTTGGCGACGTGACGGTGCATTACAACACCTTCAACTCGACCTTCCTGACACCTGATATCGCTAAAGCCGCGGAGCTCACCCGCAGCAAGAACCAAGGTGTGATCAACGTTTCGGTGATCAAGGAAGGCAAACCGCTGATGGCTCAGGTCAGCGGCGCGGTCAAAGACCTGACCAGCCAAAGCATCCCGCTGAAGTTCAAACAAATCACTGAAGCAGGCGCGGTGTACTACATCGCCCAGTTCCCGGTGGATCAGCAGGAAATCCGCACCTTTGACATCAAGGTGCAGACTGGCGACAAAACCAACACCATCAGTTTCCAACAAGAGCTTTTCCCCGGCCAATGATGAATTTCACGCAACTCGTACTGGCCAGCCATAACGCCGGCAAACTCAAGGAACTTCAGGCCATGCTCGGCGAGTCGGTGCAACTGCGCTCGATCGGCGAGTTCAGCAGTGTCGAGCCTGAAGAAACCGGCCTGTCGTTCGTCGAAAACGCCATCCTCAAGGCCCGCAATGCCGCGCGCATCTCCGGCCTGCCGGCGCTGGCCGACGATTCGGGGCTGGCCGTGGATTTCCTCGGCGGTGCGCCGGGTATCTACTCCGCCCGTTACGCCGATGGCCAGGGCGATGCGGCGAACAACGCCAAACTGCTCGATGTGTTGAAAGACGTGCCGCAAGACGAACGCGGTGCGCAGTTCGTCTGTGTGCTGGCGCTGGTGCGTCATGCCGACGATCCGTTGCCGATCCTCTGCGAAGGCCTGTGGCACGGGCGTATCCTGCCGGCGGCCAGCGGTGAGCACGGTTTTGGTTACGATCCGCTGTTCTGGGTGCCGGAGCGCGATTGCTCCAGCGCCGAACTGAGCCCGAGCGACAAGAACCTCATCAGCCACCGCGCCCGTGCAATGGATCTGCTGCGCCAGCGTCTGGGCCTGAAATGATCCACGACTCATCCGCGTCGCCGCTGATCTTCGGCGGCGCCGCACAATCGCCTCGGGCCGCGCTGCCAACGCTGCCGCCCTTGGCGCTGTACATCCACATCCCGTGGTGTGTGCGCAAATGTCCTTATTGCGACTTCAATTCCCACACCGCCAGCCCGGTGCTGCCGGAGCAGGAGTATGTCGACGCGTTGCTGGCTGATCTCGATCAGGATTTGCACGCGGTCTACGGCCGTGAGCTGAGCTCGATCTTCTTTGGTGGCGGCACGCCGAGCCTGTTCAGCGCCGAAGCCTTGGGCCGTTTGCTCAACGGCGTAGAGCAGCGCATCCCGTTTGCCAGCGACATCGAAATCACCCTGGAAGCCAATCCCGGGACGTTCGAGCAGGAGAAATTCCTCGCCTATCGCGCGCTGGGCATCAATCGCCTGTCGATCGGCATCCAGAGTTTTCAGGAAGAGAAGCTCAAGGCGCTGGGGCGGATTCACAACGGTGACGAAGCGGTACGTGCCGCTGGCATGGCGCGTCAGGCCGGGTTCGATAACTTCAACCTGGACTTGATGCATGGCTTGCCGGATCAGTCGCTGGACGATGCGTTGAGCGACCTGCGCCAAGCCATCGCCCTGAAGCCGACTCACTTGTCCTGGTATCAGCTGACCCTGGAACCGAACACGGTGTTCTGGAACCAGCCGCCGACGCTGCCGGAAGACGACACGCTGTGGGACATTCAGGAAGCCGGCCAGGCGCTGTTGGCCGAGCACGGTTACGCACAATACGAAGTCTCGGCTTATGCGCAGCCCGGTCGTGCGGCGCGGCATAACCTCAATTACTGGAGTTTCGGCGACTTCATCGGCATCGGTGCCGGGGCTCACGGCAAGCTCAGCCATCCGGACGGGCGCATCGTCCGTACCTGGAAGACCCGTCTGCCGAAGGACTACCTCAACCCGGCCAAAAGCTTCAAGGCCGGGGAAAAAGCCCTGACCAATGAAGAACTGCCGTTCGAGTTCCTGATGAACGCCTTGCGCCTGACCGAGGGCGTTGATTCGCGTCTGTATCCGGAGCGCACCGGGCTGAGCCTGGAAAGCCTCGCCGAAGGCCGCCGGGTCGCCGAACAAAGTGGCCTGTTGCAGGTCGAACCGTCACGTCTGGCGGCCACCGAGCGCGGACAACTGTTTCTCAATGACTTGCTGCAGACATTTCTGAGCTGATTTCAGCCTTAAGGGAAAACGAATGGATTTGATACTCGACCTGCTCGCCACCGCGTCTCGCTGGAGCCGTAGCAACCTGTCGGAAATCGCTCTGGCACTGGTGGGCTGCCTGCTGGTGTTGTTTGGCGCCGATATCAAAGGCTGGGTCGACGGACGCCTGGGCAGCATCGGCGGCGCCTTGCGCGTCCCGCTGATGGCGCTGGTGTGCATGGTCGGCAGCGGCGTCGCGCTGATCTACGCCACGCCGTGGATCATCAAAGGCCTGAGCCAGTTCAACAACTACAGCCTGGCGCCGGTATTACTGGTGGTTCTGGTGTTGATAGGCGTAGTCGCCGACCGCCGCTGACTTCAGCTACAACCGAAAACAACTGTGGGAGCGAGCCTGCTCGCGAAAGCGGTCGATCATTCAACATTGATGTTGGCTGACATGACGCCTTCGCGAGCAGGCTCGCTCCCACAGTTTGATTGTGTGCAGCTTAAGTCAGTTTCTCGAACTTCAGATCCCACACGCCATGCCCAAGACGTTCGCCGCGGCGTTCGAACTTGGTGATCGGACGTTCGGCCGGGCGCGGGACGCACTTGCCGTCTTCGGCAAGGTTGCGGTAACCCGGCGCGACGTTCATCACTTCCAGCATGTACTCGGCGTACGGTTCCCAGTCGGTGGCCATGTGCAGCACACCGCCGACCTTTAACTTGCTGCGCACCAGTTCAGCGAACGATGCCTGAACGATACGGCGCTTGTGGTGACGGCTCTTGTGCCACGGGTCCGGGAAAAACAGCATCAGGCGATCGAGGCTGTTGTCAGCCACGCATCGGTTGAGCACTTCGATCGCATCGCAATCGTAGACCCGCAGGTTGGTCAGGCTCTGAGTGAGCACGCCATTGAGCAGCGCGCCAACACCCGGACGGTGTACTTCCACACCGATGAAATCCTGTTCCGGCGAGGCCGCGGCCATTTCCAGCAGCGAATGACCCATGCCGAAACCGATTTCCAGCGAGCGCGGCGCCGAACGACCGAACACCTGGTCGAAGTCCACCGGCGCATCGGCCAGCGGCAGGACGAACAGCGGCGTGCCCTGCTCCAGGCCTTTTTGCTGGCCTTCGGTCATACGCCCGGCGCGCATCACGAAACTCTTGATGCGGCGGTGTTGGCGCTCTTCGCCTTCTTCCGGCTGGATAGGCGTTTCGTTTGATTCAGTCATCAATGGCTCTTACTTGATCAGACCATCCAGCGGCGAGGAGGCGCTGGCATAGAGTTTTTTCGGCATACGACCGGCGAGGTAGGCCAAGCGGCCCGCGACGATGGCGTGTTTCATGGCTTCGGCCATCATGATCGGCTGCTGGGCATGGGCGATGGCCGAGTTCATCAGCACCGCTTCGCAACCCAGTTCCATGGCGATGGTGGCATCGGAAGCGGTACCGACACCGGCATCCACCAGCACCGGGATCTTGGCTTCTTCGAGGATGATTTGCAGGTTGTACGGGTTGCAGATCCCCAGGCCCGTGCCGATCAGACCAGCCAGCGGCATGACCGCGATGCAGCCGATTTCCGCCAGTTGACGGGCGATGATCGGGTCATCGCTGGTGTAAACCATCACGTCGAAACCTTCCTTGACCAGCACTTCGGCGGCCTTGAGGGTCTCGATCACGTTAGGGAACAGGGTTTTCTGGTCCGCCAGCACTTCCAGCTTCACCAGGTTGTGGCCGCCGAGCAGCTCACGGGCCAAGCGACAGGTGCGCACAGCCTCGGTAGCATCGAAGCAACCGGCGGTGTTAGGCAGGAAGGTGTAGCGATCCGGCGACAGGACTTCGAGCAGGTTCGGTTCGCCCGGGTTCTGGCCGAGGTTGGTGCGGCGCACGGCGAATGTGACGATCTCGGCACCCGAGGCTTCGATGGCCAGGCGGGTTTCTTCCATGCCCCGGTACTTGCCAGTACCTACCAGCAAACGCGACTGGTAAGTACGACCGGCCAGGACGAAGGGCTTGTCGCTACGAACGATGCTCATGGGAAATCCTCTGTAGGGGTGAGGTTCTTGCAGAATTCTGTGCCCTTGCGGGCCGGGCGACTAGCCGCCGCCGATGGCGTGCACGACTTCGACATTGTCACCGTCGTTCAGCGTGGTGTCGGCATGCTGGCTGCGCGGGACGATATCCAGATTGAGTTCAACCGCCACCCGGCGTCCGGTCAGTTCCAGACGGGTCAGCAGGGCCGCAACGGTTTCACCGTCGGGCAGTTCAAGGGATTCGCCGTTCAACTGAATGCGCATACCGAATGGCCGCCATCATTTTTAGGGGCTGGCATTCTAGCCCGATCAGTCTGGGTGACCCAAGCCCTTAAGTCAGCCCAAGCGCCAAGCGGCAAGCCCCAAGCAAATCCAGCCCGCGAGAAACGCGAGACCACCGAAAGGCGTGACGATGCCAAGCTTGCTCACGCCAGTAATCGTCAGCAGATACAAGCTGCCGGAAAACAGCAGTATGCCGATGGCAAACGATGCACCCGCCCACGTGATCAGGCGACCGGGAATCTGCGTGGCCAGCAGTGCCACGCCCAGCAAGGCCAGGGTGTGCACCAATTGGTACGTCACGCCGGTGTGGAAGATCGCCAGGTATTCGGGCGTCAGACGGTTTTTCAAGCCATGGGCGGCGAATGCGCCAAGGGCAACGCCGGTGAAGCCGAAAAAAGCGGCCAGCATCAGAAAGCCACGCAGCATGAAGAACTCCAGTCAGACTCGATCCACAGGGTCTGTATAATGGCCCGCTCAACGGGTTCGGCCAAGCCATCTCTATGCTGCGTTTATTTTTGCGACGATTCACGAAGGCCCTGCTCTGGTTCGCGGGTGGCAGCGTATTGCTGGTTCTTGTTTTTCGCGTGGTACCGCCACCTGGAACGGCCTTGATGGTCGAGCGCAAGGTCGAATCCTGGTTCGACGGCGAACCCATCGACCTGCAACGCACCTGGAAACCCTGGGATGAAATCTCCGATGACCTGAAAGTCGCGGTGATTGCCGGCGAGGATCAGAAATTCCCGGAGCATTGGGGTTTTGACTTTGGCGCGATCCAGGCCGCACTGGCCCACAACGAACTCGGAGGATCGATTCGCGGCGCCAGCACGCTGAGTCAGCAGGTTTCGAAGAATCTGTTTCTGTGGTCCGGCCGCAGTTGGCTACGTAAAGGCCTGGAAGCCTGGTTTACCGGGCTGATCGAAGTACTCTGGCCCAAGCAGCGAATTCTCGAGGTATACCTCAACAGCGTTGAGTGGGATGACGGTGTGTTTGGCGCCGAAGCAGCTGCCAGACATCACTTTGGCGTCGGCGCTCGCTCGTTGTCCCGGCAGCAGACCAGTTTGTTGGCTGCGGTGCTGCCTAACCCGCGGGTGTGGAGTGCCGGCCATCCAACCAACTATGTCGCACGGCGAGCGGGATGGATTCGACAGCAGATGAGTCAGCTGGGCGGGGACAGTTATCTGGTGGGCATCAACGATTCACGCCGCGCACCTTGGGCGCAGTGACTTTTTTGAGGCACAATCGGCATAGGGGACGGCCTTCATAGGCCGCTCCCCTGCCACACCACCCGGCATGCGGGTCCGCACCGGGCGGTTCGAGAGATTGAGGTTATGAGAGTCGCACCAGTCCCAGCCTGTCGAACCATGCCACATCCAACACTCGATTCAGCTCAAATCGGCTGTTACGCCACCAGCTATACGAGTTGGCCGCCACTTTCCGGGCCGTTTGACTGCTGGCTCCCAGCACCCTCAGTTCGCGGTAGATCGTCGATCCACGCCGCCATTGCTTAAGCTGGATCGCTCGCAGTCGGTGTCGTATCCATTCATCAAGCTCTCGCCAGATTTTCGGTGTTTGTGACAACCCAAAGTAAGTTTTCCAGCCCAAGAGATAAGGGCGCAGATTTTCGACGACTTGTCGCAGACCGCGGCCACCTGAGCGACGGGTGAGTTCGCGTATCCGTTGCTTGAACTGCTTGCGCGCTTTGACCGCCACAGCTCTTTTGACGCCTTGGGGCGACGCCCAAAAGGCATATCCAAGAAACTTGCGACCAAATGCACTCGCCACCGCACTCTTGCTCTCGTTGACACTCAAGTGCAGCTTTTCATACAGACGCTTCAGCAAAGCCATTACCCGCTGCCCAGCCCTGCGGCTGCGAACATACACATTCGCATCGTCGGCATAGCGTGCGAAGCAATGACCTCGACGTTCAAGCTCCCGATCCACTTCGTCCAGCAGCACATTCGCCAGCAACGGCGACAGCGGGCCACCTTGCGGTGCCCCGCAGCGGCTTTTCTCGACCACGCCATTGATCAGCGTTCCCGCATCCAGATACGCCCGAATCAACCGGATAACCGCCCGACCCGCAATCCGCTTGCGTAGACGATCAATCAAAATATCGTGGTCGACCCGGTCGAAGAACTTCTCCAGATCAACATCCACCACCACTCTGCGCCCTGAGGACACATGGCGCTGGGCCGCCAAAACGGCGTCCTGCGCACAGCGTCCCGGACGGAAGCCGTAGCTGTGTTCACTGAAAGTCGGATCGAGTAATGGCTGCAAGACTTGCAGCAAGGCTTGCTGGATCAAACGGTCGGTGACCGTTGGGATACCCAGCTCGCGTTGACCGCCGTCAGGTTTGGGAATGGCCACACGCCGTACCGGGCTGGGCCGGTAGACACCTGATAGAAGCTGTTCACGAATCGCCGCCCATTGGGTCAGCAAGTATTCGGCCGTCTGATCAATATCCAGACCGTCGACTCCCGCCGCACCTTTGTTGGCCTTGACCCGCTTCCACGCCCGCTTCAGGTTTTCTCTCGCAAAGGCCCGCTCCAGCAGCCCTTGCCCTGCGTTGTTGGATTCATCTTGCGGGCGATCGACCTCGTCGCTGACGGGATTTCTCACGGCTTCACCGTTCGCAGTCTCCATCCGCCCTGCGTTTGGCAGGCATCTGACTTCCGGTCTTTCGCATCAATATGGCCTATAACGCTTTCTCTCGTTCGGCCCTTCGTCAAAAAAAAAAAAGACTACTACGGCCTCTGCTGACTTCTCGCTCCGGCTGGCGCCGTCGCCCTTTCAGGCACAAGGCGAGATCTCCCCAGGTAAGAACGCAATCCTTCCCCGCACAACCGCCGGATTTACGCTGCCTGACCCTTGACCACAAGAGCTTCGCGGTTTGTTGCCCGCTCGCCCTGGTTGGCATCGCCTTATATCCGGTTCTTGTCCATCGGCTCACGGTTTCGATTCACGCTTCCTCCCCACACTCGGTCGCCCTCATGCAGTTGCGCTTCACTTCGTTCGCTGTGGTCAGCTCACGGCGGGACTTTCACCCACAAGATTGCGCCCATGCTGGGCGCACAACAAAAACGCCCCGATCAATGATCGGGGCGTTTTTTATTGCCGGTTTGCAGCTTATGCAGCAATCGACAACTTGAGCTTGTTCATCGCGCTCTTCTCGAGCTGACGAATACGCTCGGCCGACACGTTGTACTTTTGCGCCAGGTCGTGCAGCGTGGCTTTTTCTTCTGCCAGCCAGCGCTGGTAGAGGATGTCACGGCTCCGGTCGTCCAGCACTTCAAGCGCTTCGTGCAGGTTGTGGTTCGAGTTGTCGCTCCAGTCAGCATCTTCCAGTTGACGGGCCGGATCGTACCGGTGGTCTTCCAGATAGTTGGCCGGCGATTGGAAAGCGCTGTCGTCGTCCGCTTCCGCGGCCGGGTCGAAGGCCATGTCATGGCCGGTCAGGCGACTTTCCATCTCGCGGACTTCCCGAGGCTCTACACCGAGGCTTTCCGCCACACGGTGGACTTCCTCGTTGTTCAGCCACGCCAGACGTTTCTTCTGGCTGCGCAGGTTGAAAAACAGCTTGCGCTGAGCCTTGGTGGTCGCGACTTTCACAATGCGCCAGTTGCGCAGAATGAACTCGTGGATTTCCGCCTTGATCCAGTGCACGGCAAAGGACACCAGGCGTACACCCATTTCCGGGTTGAAGCGCTTCACGGCCTTCATCAGGCCGACGTTGCCTTCCTGGATCAGGTCAGCCTGAGCCAGACCGTAGCCGGAATAGCTACGGGCGATATGTACAACAAAACGCAGGTGGGCGAGCACCATCTGCCGAGCCGCCCCCAAATCCTGCTCATAATAGAGACTCTCGGCCAGTTCACGCTCCTGCTCCGGCGTCAGCAATGGAATGCTGTTCACCGTGTGCACATAAGCCTCCAGGTTCGCACCCGGGACCAGAGCATATGCAGGTTGCAAAGAATTGGTCATACGAAAAAACCTCCGACTTACCTAACTCGTGCAGTTCAGCACTGCGAAAATTGACCGGAAACCGAAAGACAAGTTCCCATAAACGCTGAAAGGTCAATACGAGCAAAATGATACTACTTAGGCGCAAGCTCCCTCAGGTGGCGTGCGACTGCAATCCATGCACCGATATACCCCAACAGCACCGCGCCAAGCAAGAGCGACAGACCGTCGGCAACTGGCACTCCGGCCAGCGCGAAATCACTGCCGTACAAACCGGCCAGCCCCACTACCGCGTCGTTCAGCCAATCAAGGCCAAACGCCAATACGCCCCAGGAAAGAATCCCTGCACCGAAGCCATAAAGCGCACCCATATACAGAAAGGGCCTACGCACATAGCTGTCAGTGCCGCCGACGAGTTTAATCACTTCTATCTCTGTGCGGCGGTTTTCAATATGAAGACGAATGGTATTGCCTATCACCAAAAGTAATGCAGAAACCAAAAGTACGGTCAGACCGAAGACAAAACGGTCGCCCAGCTTGAGGATCGCTGCCAGACGCTCGACCCAGACTAGATCAAGTTGTGCCTGTTGTACCTTGGGTAACTCGGAAAGTTTTTGTCTTAATGCTTCAAGGGCGGGCTTGTCGACTTCATTCGGCGTCACCAGAACCACGCCTGGCAGCGGGTTCTCCGGCAGTTCTTTAAGCGCCTCGCCCAGACCGGACTGCTGCTGAAACTCTTCCAGCGCTTGATCGCGGCCGACATATTCAGCCTCGGCGACGCCGGGCATCCCCTTGATCTGCTCGCGCAGCGACTCACCCTCAGCAGGGCTGGCCTCGATTTGCAGGTACAGGGAAATCTGCGCCGCACGCTGCCAGGAACCGCCGAGGCGTTCGACGTTACTTAGCAAAAGTGACAGGCCCATGGGCAAACTCAGAGCCACCGCCATCACCATGCAGGTGAAGAAGCTACCGATTGGCTGCTTGCCCAAACGCCGCAAGCTATCGAGCAGGCTGGCGCGATGACTCTCGACCCAGGCGCGGAACAGCGTGGCGAAGTCCGGACCGTCATCATCGTCGCGTTTTTTCTTCTGTGGCTGCGGATCGGCGGCCTTTGGAGCCACGCGCTCGGAAACCTTGGGGCTGCGTGTCGCACTCATACGCCAGCCTCCCCGTCGCCGATCAATCGGCCGCGCTGCAGGGTCAGCATGCGGTGACGCATACGGGCGATCAGCGCCAGGTCGTGGCTGGCAATCAGCACACTGGTACCCAGACGGTTGATGTCTTCGAACACGCCCATGATTTCTGCCGCCAGACGCGGATCGAGGTTACCGGTCGGCTCATCTGCCAGCAGCAAGGCCGGGCGGTGAACGATGGCGCGGGCGATGCCGACGCGCTGTTGCTGACCGGTGGACAGATCGCCGGGGTACAGATCGGTCTTGTCCGAAAGCGCTACGCGCTCCAGGGCCGAATCCACGCGCTTGGCGATCTCGGCCTTGGACAGACCAAGGATTTGCAAGGGCAGCGCGATGTTGTTGAACACCGTGCGATCGAACAGCAGCTGGTGGTTCTGGAACACCACGCCGATCTGCCGGCGCAAGTACGGGATCTGCGCATTGCTGATGGTGCTCAGGTCTTGACCGGCCAACAGCAATTTGCCGGTGGTCGGACGCTCCATCGCCAGCAGCAGGCGCAATAAGGTGCTTTTACCGGCGCCGGA
Organism: Pseudomonas sp. MDT1-17; assembly: GCF_054898105.1. Taxonomy (NCBI): domain Bacteria; kingdom Pseudomonadati; phylum Pseudomonadota; class Gammaproteobacteria; order Pseudomonadales; family Pseudomonadaceae; genus Pseudomonas; species Pseudomonas sp. MDT1-17. Next base: position 6,073,533 of record NZ_JBUBVM010000001.1, read on the forward strand.
GTGGCCGGTCACAAACAAAAACTCGCCCCGACGGACTCGAAAGCTCAGCTCATGCAAGCCGACGTGACCGTTCGGGTAGCGCTTACCGACCTGCTCGAAACGAATCATGAACGCTCCCGTTCGGCAAACAGTGCCTGGACAAAGGGTTCTGCTTCAAAAGTACGCAAATCATCAATGCCTTCACCGACACCGATGTAGCGAATGGGCAAGCCAAACTGCTTGGCGAGGGCGAAAATCACCCCACCTTTGGCGGTACCGTCGAGCTTGGTCAGCGCCAGGCCGGTCAGTTCGACGGTCTGGTTGAATTGCTTGGCCTGGCTGATCGCGTTCTGCCCCGTACCGGCATCGAGCACCAACAGCACCTCGTGAGGCGCGTCGGCGTCGAGTTTGCTGATAACCCGGCGAACCTTCTTCAGCTCTTCCATCAAATTGTCTTTGGTGTGCAGACGACCGGCGGTGTCGGCGATCAGCACGTCGATGCCACGGGCCTTGGCCGCTTGCACGGCATCGAAGATAACCGAAGCCGAGTCAGCGCCGGTGTGCTGGGCGATGACCGGGATCTTGTTGCGCTCGCCCCAGACCTGCAATTGCTCGACGGCGGCGGCGCGGAAGGTGTCGCCGGCCGCGAGCATGACTTTCTTGCCTTCGAGTTGCAGTTTCTTCGCCAGTTTGCCGATGGTGGTGGTCTTGCCGGCACCGTTGACGCCGACAACCAGAATCACGAACGGCTTGCTCTGCGAAGTGATTTTCAGCGGTTGCTCGACCGGCTTGAGCATCGCCGCCAATTCCGCTTGCAGGGATTTGTACAGCGCATCGGCATCGGCCAGTTCTTTACGGGCGACTTTCTGGGTCAGATGCTGAATGATCACCGACGTTGCCTCGACGCCAACGTCGGCGGTCAGCAAGCGGGTTTCGATGTCTTCGAGCAGTTCGTCATCGATGAACTTCCTGCCCAGGAACAGGCTGGCCATGCCTTCGCCGATGCTGGCGCTGGTCTTGGACAAGCCTTGTTTCAGGCGGGCGAAGAAACCGGCTTTGGTTTCTTCGGTACGCACAGGCTCGGCAGGCGCTTCGACGGGAGTGACAGGTGCGGCGGCAACGGGAGCGACAATCGGTGCGGGTGCGGGTGCGGGTGCTGGTGCTGGTGCTGGAGCAACCGGAGCAACCGGAGCGATAAATGCAGGAGCGACAGGCTCCGGGACCACCGGCGCAGGCTCGGCCATGACAACTGGCGCGACAACCGGCTCAACCACTGGCGCTTGAACGGGCTCAGGAGCAAACGCGGTCGGCGCTGGAATCGATGGCGCAACGTGCGGCGCCAGCTCATCTTCGACCAATGCCACCGGCTCTTCCGCCACAGGCAAGGTCAGCCACGGCTCTGCGGTTGGCGCCAGCGGCAGCTCAACCACGAGTTCAGTTTCAGGCTCAGCCTCGACTATCGGTTGCAGCACCGGCTCAGCGATCGGCAAGACAACCGGCGCGGGCCCTTCTTCTATGACCGGCGCAGGCGTTGGCTCAGGAAGTGGCTGTGGCTGTTCGACGACGGGTTCCTGCGGCTTTTTGCGCAGCCATCCGAACAGGCTTTTCTTCTCGCCAGCCGCAGCTGGTGTCTTCTTGTCGTCGTTGGAACCAAACATGGAGGACGGCTATCTCACGGTAGCGACGCGCCAAAGGGCGCCCCGGCAAATAAATATTCGATGCAGAACAGACTGCGATTGACCCAGCTTGTTCACGCGCAACATTTTGTCGAGGTGCAAACAGCACCTCAAAGGTCGACTAATACGAAGGACTGGAACGGCATCGTCGGCGAAAACACAGAGTTTAGCTGACAAACTCAAAGCTTTAGCCGTAAACCCAAACAACCTGCTGACCAATCATAGGCCTGATAGGCGTGGCCGCCAGTAAAACGGATCAGTATCCTAGCACCCTCTCGCCCGCCGACGCTAAGACCAAGCGGGCAGCCCCAAAGGTTTAAAAACGAATGAATGCTTTAGCCCGCCGCGCTGCAGGCCTGCTGCTCAGCACAGTTTGTCTGCCCCTCTCGGCCCTGGCTGCCGATCCACAACCCACCCACGAATTCACCCTCGATAACGGCCTGAAGGTCGTCGTGCGCGAAGACCATCGTGCGCCGGTGGTGGTTTCCCAAGTCTGGTACAAGGTCGGCTCAAGCTACGAGACCCCGGGCCAGACCGGTTTGTCCCACGCCCTGGAACACATGATGTTCAAGGGCAGCGAAAAAGTCGGCCCCGGCGAAGCTTCGCTGATCCTGCGCGACCTCGGCGCCGAAGAGAACGCGTTCACCAGCGATGACTTCACCGCTTATTACCAGGTGCTGGCCCGTGACCGTCTGGGCGTGGCCTTCGAGCTGGAAGCCGACCGCATGGCCAGCCTGCGTCTGCCGGCCGACGAGTTCGCCCGCGAGATCGAAGTCATTAAAGAAGAACGTCGCTTGCGCACTGACGACAAGCCGATGTCCAAGGCCTACGAACGCTTCAAGGCCATGGCCTACCCGGCCAGCGGTTACCACACGCCGACCATCGGCTGGATGGCTGACCTCGACCGCATGAAAGTCGAGGAGCTGCGTCACTGGTACCAATCCTGGTACGTGCCGAACAACGCCACGCTGGTGGTGGTCGGCGATGTGACTCCGGACGAGGTCAAAACCCTGGCCCAGCGCTACTTTGGCCCGATCGCCAAACGTGATGTGCCATCGGCGAAAATCCCGCTGGAACTGGCCGAACCCGGCGAGCGGCAGATCACCCTGCACGTGCAAACCCAACTCCCAAGCCTGATGCTGGGTTTCAACGTGCCTAGCATCGCCACCGCCGAAGACAAACGCTCGGTCAACGCCTTGCGCCTGATCTCGGCCCTGCTCGACGGCGGCTACAGCGGACGCATCCCGACGCAACTGGAGCGCGGCGAAGAGCTGGTGTCCGGCGGTTCGTCGAGTTACGACGCCTACACCCGTGGCGACAGCCTGTTCACCTTGTCGGCAACGCCCAATACCCAGAAAAAGAAAACCATGGCCCAGGCCGAAGCCGGTTTGTGGAAGCTGCTTGAACAGCTGAAAACCACCGCGCCGTCCGCTGAAGAGCTGGAACGCGTCCGCGCACAGGTCATCGCCGGTCTGGTCTACGAGCGTGACTCGATCACCAGCCAGGCCACCGCCATTGGCCAATTGGAAACTGTCGGCCTGTCGTGGAAGCTGATGGACACCGAACTCGCCGAGCTGGAAAGCGTGACCCCGCAAGACATCCAGAAAGCCGCCAAGCTGTACTTCACCCGCGAACGTCTCAGCGTCGCCCATGTATTGCCAGAGGAGACGACTCATGAGTGAGCGTAAAAAACCACGCCTGGCCCTGATTGGCCTGATCGCTGTCGCATTGATCGGGTCTGCAGCTTTTTACTTCTCGAAGACCGACGAATCCAAGGCCAGCGAAGCCCTCGACAAGGCCAAGGCCAGCCAGAAGCTGCAATCGCTGGCAGAACTCGACGGCAAGGCGCCAAGCCACCGCACCCTGGACGTGCAGACCTGGAAAACCGCCGAAGGCGCCAAGGTGCTGTTCGTTGAAGCCCGGGAGCTGCCGATGTTCGACATGCGCCTGATCTTCGCCGCCGGCAGCAGCCAGGACGGCGACGCACCGGGTCTCTCCGTGCTGACCAACGCCATGCTCAACGAAGGTGTAGCCGGCAAAGACGTTGGCGCCATCGCTCAGGGCTTCGAAGGCCTGGGCGCGGACTTTGGCAACGGCGCGTTTAAAGACATGGCACTGGCTTCCCTGCGCAGCCTCAGCGCCGCGGACAAACGCGAACCGGCCCTTAAGTTGTTCTCTGAAGTCGTCGGCAAACCGACCTTCCCTGCCGACTCCTTTGCGCGCATCAAGAACCAGATGCTCGCCGGTTTCGAATACCAGAAGCAGAACCCCGGCAAACTGGCGAGCCTGGAACTGATGAACCGTCTGTACGGCGATCACCCGTATGCGCATTCCAGCGACGGCACGGCGAAAACCGTTCCGGCAATCACCGTGGCGCAACTGCGCGCGTTCCATGAGAAGGCCTATGCGGCTGGCAACGTGGTGATTGCGCTGGTGGGAGACCTGTCTCGTGCCGAGGCGGAGGCGATTGCTTCGCAAGTTTCCAGCACGCTGCCAAAAGGTCCTGAACTGGCGAAAATCGCGCAACCGGAAGAACCGAAAGCCAGCATCGGCCACATCGAGTTCCCGTCCAAGCAGACCAACCTGATGCTCGCGCAACTGGGCATCGATCGTGACGATCCGGACTACGCGGCACTGTCCATGGGCAACCAGATTCTGGGCGGCGGTGGTTTCGGCACCCGGTTGATGAGCGAAGTGCGCGAGAAGCGTGGCCTGGCTTACGGCGTGTATTCGGGTTTCAGCCCGATGCAGGCGCGCGGCCCGTTCATGATCAACCTGCAAACCCGCGCAGAGATGAGCGAAGGCACGCTGAAACTGGTGCAGGACGTGCTCGCCGACTACCTTAAAACCGGTCCGACCGAGAAGGAACTCGACGATGCCAAGCGTGAGCTGGCCGGCAGCTTCCCGCTGTCCACTGCCAGCAACGCCGATATTGTCGGCCAACTCGGCGCCATGGGCTTCTACAACCTGCCGCTGAGCTATCTGGATGACTTTATGCGTGAGTCCCAGAGCCTGACGGTCGAACAGGTCAAAACCGCACTGAACAAACACTTGAGCACGGACAAAATGGTCATCGTCAGCGCTGGCCCGACCGTGCCGCAAAAGCCGTTGCCGGCCCCTACTGATAAACCTGCCGAGCAACCGCTCGGGGTTCCGGAGCATTAATGGCCACTCGTCCTAAAAAACCTGTTCACAACGTGCATAACGGCGTGAACCAACTGCGCATCATCGGCGGCGAATGGGGCAGCCGAAAGCTGAGCTTCCCGGATGCCCCGGGCCTGCGTCCGACCCCGGACCGGGTGCGTGAAACCCTGTTCAACTGGCTCGCGCCGTACGTTGCCGGGGCCAAAGTGTTTGATCCGTTCGCCGGCAGTGGCGCGTTGTTCCTCGAAGCCTTGTCCCGTGGCGCGGCCATGGGTCAGGCGCTGGACGCCAGCAACATCGCGGTCGCCAGCATCAAGGAACATCTGGGCACGCTGCGCTGCACCACCGGCCAGATTCAGACCGCCGATGCCTTGCGCTACCTGGAAACCCAGACAGCGACCGCTTACGACGTGGTGTTCCTCGACCCGCCGTTCAACCAGAACCTGTTGCCGACCGTCTGCACGCTGCTCGAAGAGCGTCAATGGCTGGCCAACGAGGCCTGGATCTACACTGAAAGCGAAAACGCGCCATCGATACTCGGTCTGCCAGGCAACTGGCGCCTGCACCGGGAGCAGAAATCCGGGCGGGTTTACTACGCGTTGTGGCAACGTATGGCAGAGATCGCCGGTTAACCGACCGGCCTGAAAAAGGTGCGCGCCTCAAGCGAGGCTCGCACCGCTGCATTGGAAACAAACGTGCCCCATCCGCCAGAACGTTTCACCCCCGCCTTCGGCCTCGGCAATCCGCACTTGCAAACCTTGTGGGGACCGCTGTGGCGCAAAACCACGCACATCGAGCGCCAACGCGAACGCCTGTGGCTTGAGGATGGCGACTTTCTCGATCTCGACTGGCACGGCCCTCACAGCGTCGATGCGCCACTGGTGCTGGTGTTGCACGGCCTGACCGGTTCTTCCAATTCGCCTTACGTGGCCGGGGTGCAGAAAGCACTGGGTGCCCAAGGCTGGGCCAGCGTCGCGCTGAACTGGCGCGGCTGCTCAGGCGAGCCGAATCTGTTGCCGCGCAGCTACCACTCTGGTGCCAGCGAAGACCTGGCCGAAACCATCAAACACCTGCGGACCAAACGCCCTCTGGCGCCACTGGTCGCGGTAGGGACGGCAGTTACCTGCCGCCCCCCGCACAGATCCGTACGTGCGGAACTACCGCATACGGCTCCTGCCTTGGGTACGTGACGCAAAGCGATCCTCAGGATAAGGATGTGCATTTCTGGGTCTTGGTATATAGAGGTCGGCAAGGCGTCCGTAGCGTGACCATTGAAGCCGATGACGCTGGCTGCGACGTTTGAGGGCTTGCCGCCATAGACGGCATACCGCCAACCGAAAACCGCCAAGACGTATCAGGTTTCCCGGCACTGCGTGGTAATTGAAGTACCCACTGACAACCCGGTTAAGCCACTGACCCACGACCCGAACAGGCTCATGACGTCGGCGTTTCAGCTCATCCCGGATAGCCAGTAGCGTTGCACGCATTCGCTTCTTGACCGTCAGTCGCAGTATTTGAAACCCACCGCTTCTGTTGGTACTACAACAGTGCGTGAAGCCCAGGAAGTCAAATGTCTCCGGTTTACCTAAACCTCGCTTTCTACGATTTCTTGCAGCAAAACGACCAAACTCAATCAGCCGTGTCTTCGAAGCGTTGAGCGATAAACCGAACCTGGCCAGCCGTTCCCGCAATTGCTCCAAGAACTGCTGAGCCTGCCATTGCGTCCTGAAACCCACCACACTGTCGTCCGCGTAACGCACGACAATCACATCGCCACGGGCGTGGCGCTGGCGCCACTGCCTTGCCCATAGATCCAGCACGTAGTGAAGATAGATATTCGCCAGTAACGGCGATATCACTGCGCCTTGGGGAGTCCCCTTGGTCGCAGCCACCCTACGGCCATCCTCCATAACACCCGCTTGAAGCCATTTGCAGATCAGTCCGAGCAGGCGCCGGTCTGCAATCCGGTGTCCTAGAAACATCAGCATCCATTCATGGTCGATCTCATCAAAGAACGACGTGATATCCGCATCCAATATCCAGTTCACCTTCTGGCCCTTCAGCGCGACCGTCAACGCATCCAGCGCATCGTGCTGACTACGTCCCGGCCGAAACCCATACGAGAAACCTAGAAAGTCTTCTTCGTAGATCGCATTCAGAACAGTGACAACTGCCTGCTGTACGATCTTGTCCTCCAGAGAGGCAATGCCCAGCGGACGCTGCCTGCCGTCGGCTTTGGGAATGTAGACCCGCCGCGACGGCGTTGCTCGATAGGCTCCACTGTGGAGCCTTGCGTGCAGATCGGTTACCCGCTGGAGAAGACCTTCCTCATATTCTCGCCACGACATGCCGTCCACGCCCACCGCCGCATCGCGGCGAAGCGCATAAAAGCTCTGCGCCAATAATTGCGGTGTGATGTGGTGCAGCAATGCCGTGAACTGCATGCCCTTATCCCTTCGGGCTGCTTCACGTACACCTTCAAGTCCCATCGACGCGCAACTGATCTGGCTCTGTGTCCGGGGCGCGGGGGACGTGTCGGTGTTTCCCTTGGCTACGTCCCTTTCCTCCACCATCTCCGCAGGGCTAAGCCCCTTGTTCGATGGCTTCTCAGGTACTACGGACGTATCCGACTTCTCAGCGACGTAGACAGCAGGGTTACGGCTTTTGGCCTTTCCTACTCCGCCCGGTGCTTGCGCACCGGGCATCGCTGAGATCTCCCAGTTTCTGTGCGAAGGACTTCCCGACGTGCACAGGGTCTCCGACCGCGCGGGATCAGAGCATGACTGGCGTATAACGCCATGCTCCATATTGCCTTCTGCTTCGCATAACAGCATCGGCATCCCGGATTCCTGATTACGCGGCTCAATGGCTGGCCCATCGGTTTCCCCTGTCAACGCTTCACCCTGCACCTCACGGTGCAACATGCATGACTCGGGGTCTGGTTGATTCGCCATTTCTTACCAGTATCGAACTTTCATCGACTATCCTCCGCCAGCTTTAACTGGCGCACTATGCGATCGGTTATTCCCTGGGCGGCAATGTCTTGCTCAAGCACTTGGGTGAATCCGGCAGTGACAGCGGCGTGGTCGGTGCGGTGGCGGTGTCGGTACCGTTTCGTCTCGATCAATGCGCCGACCGTATCGGCCAGGGTTTCTCCAAGGTCTATCAGGCGCACTTCATGCGCGAGATGCTGGCCTACATCAAGAATAAGCAGCGCCAGTTCCAGCATGACGGGCGCGAGGATGGACTGGCGGCATTGGCTGCGCTGGGCTCACTGGAAAACATGCGCACGTTCTGGGATTTCGATGGCCGGGTCACGGCGCCGCTGAATGGTTTTGCCGACGCCGAGGATTACTATCGCCGTGCCTCGAGTCGCTATTTCCTTGGCGAGATTCGTACGCCGACCCTGATCATTCAAGCGGCCGATGACCCGTTTGTCTTTCCTCATAGCCTGCCGCAAGCCGAGGAATTGTCCGCCTGCACTCAATTCGAACTACAACCCAAGGGTGGGCATGTCGGCTTCGTCGATGGCTCGTTCAGGCAACCGGGTTACTACCTGGAACGCCGCATTCCGCAGTGGCTGACCGCCGCAGGTCGCGAGTAATGGGTTTGCTTATCAGAGCGCAAATTCAAGTGTGGGAGCGAGCCTGCTCGCGATATAGGTGTAACAGTCAACATTAATGTCGACTGACCCGCCGCTTTCGCGAGCAGGCTCGCTCCCACATTATTTGGGTCTGTGTTTACTCGCCCTTGGCGATGCCATGCGCGGGATCGTTGATCCATTCGCTCCACGACCCGGCATACAACGACCCCAACGGATACCCGGCCAGACACAGTGCAAACAGGTTGTGGCACGCCGTCACGCCAGAACCGCAGTACGCCACCAGATCGGTCGGCGAACGATTATCGAGTTTGTCGGCAAAACGCTGCTTGAGCTGATCAGCTGGCAGAAAACGCCCGTCGCTGCCCAGGTTGTCAGTGAACGCCGCACATTGCGCGCCGGGAATGTGCCCGGCAATCGGGTCGATTGGCTCTACCTCGCCCTTGAAGCGCGGCAAGGCGCGAGCATCGAGCAGGGTCAGCGCGGGCTGGCCGAGACGTTGCTGGAGCTGTTCGGCGCTCAAGATCAGCGCGTTGTCCGCCGCCCCCGTGAAGGTGCCACGCTCAATCTGCGGCGCATCAAGACTCAGGGGCAAACCGGCCGCGTGCCAGGCCTTGAGCCCGCCATCGAGGATGAACACGCCGTCACGTTTACCCAGCCAGGCCAGCAACCACCAGGCCCGCGACGCGTAGGCACCCGGACCATCGTCGTACAAAACCACATCGCTGTCGGCGTTGATGCCCCAGGTTTGCAGGCGTTCAATCAAGTCTTCAGGTTCAGGCAACGGATGGCGCCCGGTCACACCCTTGACCACAGTCCCGCTCAAATCACGCTCAAGATCGGCAAAGCTCGACCCGGCGATATGCCCTTCGGCATAGCTGCGTTGACCGTAATCCGGGTCTTCGAGGGCAAAACGACAATCCAGAATCACCAACCCCGGCTGTTCCTTTTTCAGGTCCAACGCTTGTGGGCTGATCAGTTGCGCAATGGGCATAACGGGCTCCTGTGACTTTGGCGATGTTTGATCCTACTTCACTTCTTCCAGGGCTTGGGCCAGCGGCACGTAAAACTCCTCGAACAGCGCATCCACCGCGGCGCGAGACTGATCCGTGACAAAACCGGCCTCAAGCACCAGCACCTGATACACGCCACGTTTAATGGCCTGCTCGCTCAGGTGATTGGAGTTTTCACGCGTGGTGCACAGAAAACGCACCCAGGACGTCAGGATGATCCAGGCATTGAGCGTCAGGGATTCAATCTGCACCTTGTCCATTTGCAGGATGCCGGCCTCGACGAAGCCCGCGTAGATGTGCGTGCCATGGATCAGGCAGCGTTGGGAAAAACGCCGATAACGGTCGGCCAGCTCCGGATCGCTGTCAAGCAAGTGCTCCAGATCGCGGTGCAAAAACCGGTAGCGCCACATGGCAGCCAGCAACTCCTGGAGGTAGACGCGCTTGTCGTCAACCGTGGCAGCGCGGCCCTGGGGCGGGCGCAGGAAGCTGTCCACCAGGCTTTCGTACTCACTGAACAGCACGGCGATGATCGCCTGCTTGTTGGGAAAGTGGTAGTACAGGTTGCCCGGGGAAATTTCCATGTGGGCAGCAATGTGGTTGGTGCTGATACTGCGCTCACCCTGCTGATTGAACAGCTCCAGGCTGTTCTGCACGATGCGCTCGCTGGTTTTGATCCGAGGGGCCATGGCTTGGGCTTTAATTCAGAGTGCGTTGACGGGCATCTTACGACCTAACGGGCACTGGATAAAACAACGCTACGCCAGGATGTCATTTGACTTTCTAGAGCATAGACTCTAAAAGGTCTTTTATTACAATAAAACCGGAGCCGATTCATGACTGCTGACATCGCCTACTTGCAGAACCTTCAGCAGCCCCTGGAGGAGCTCCAGACGCTGTTCGACGCGCAACGCGCGGCGTATGCAGCCAACCCGATGCCGCCCGCTGCCCAGCGTCAGCAATGGCTGAAAGCCCTACGAGATTTGTTGAGCAATGAGCGTCAGGCACTGATCGATGCCATCAGCCAGGATTTCAGCCATCGCAGCGCCGATGAAACCCTGCTCGCCGAACTGATGCCCAGCCTGCATGGCATTCACTACGCCAATCAGCACCTCAAAGGGTGGATGAAGGCGTCGAAGCGCAAGGTCGGGATTGCTTTTCAACCCGCGGCAGCCAAAGTCGTTTATCAACCTTTGGGTGTGGTCGGGGTGATCGTGCCGTGGAACTATCCACTGTATCTGGCCATCGGGCCATTGGTAGGCGCGTTGTCAGCGGGCAATCGGGTGATGCTCAAACTCAGTGAGTCGACCCCGGTCTTCGGTTTGTTGCTCAAGGAACTGCTGGGCCGAATCTTCCCGCAAGACCTGGTTTGCGTGGTGCTGGGCGAAGCCGATATCGGTGTAGCGTTCTCTAAACTGCGTTTCGATCACCTGCTGTTCACCGGCGCCACCAGCGTTGGCAAACACGTGATGCGTGCGGCAGCCGAGAACCTGACCCCGGTGACCCTCGAACTCGGCGGCAAATCCCCGGCCATTGTGTCTCGCGACGTACCACTCAAGGACGCCGCCGAACGCATCGCCTTCGGCAAGACGCTCAACGCCGGGCAGACCTGCGTGGCCCCGGATTACGTCCTGGTGCCGGAAGATCGCGTCGGTGCGTTCGTCGAGGCCTATCGTCAGGCAGTTCGCGGGTTTTATCCGACCCTGACCGACAACCCGGACTACACCGCGATCATCAATGACCGACAATTGGCCCGCCTCAACGGCTACATCAGCGACGCCACCAGCAAGGGTGCGCTGCTGATTCCGCTGTTCGACCAGGGCCAGGGGCGCCGCATGAGCCACAGCCTGCTGCTCAATGTCAGCAACGACATGATGGTGATGCAGGACGAAATCTTCGGCCCGCTGTTGCCGATCGTTCCGTACAAGGATCTGGATCAAGCCTTTGCCTACATCAATCAACGACCTCGTCCGCTGGCCCTGTATTACTTCGGCTACGACAAGCGTGAGCAAAACCGCGTGCTTCACGAAACCCATTCCGGCGGCGTGTGCCTGAACGACACCCTGCTGCACGTCGCTCAGGACGACATGCCATTCGGCGGTATCGGCGCCTCGGGCATGGGCCATTACCATGGCCACGAAGGTTTCCTGACCTTCAGCAAAGCCAAAGGTGTGCTGATCAAACAGCGGTTCAATGCGGCGAAATTGATCTACCCGCCGTACGGCAAATCCATTCAGAAGCTGATTCAGAAGCTGTTTATCCGCTAACGATCACCACCACCGGTTAATAACAATAATGAGCCCAAGTCTGACCGATACACCCGCGCTGTCACGGCGCGGCTTGCTTAAATTCAGCCTGGGCGCCAGCGCCTTTCTCGCCACCGCCGGTTTGGGAGCGAGCCTCAGCGGCTGCTCGTCGAGCATTCCCGCCAGTGGTTTCGCGATTCTGCGCAGCGGTGACTTGCTGTTTCTGCGGGCACTGATTCCGGTAATGCTCGACGGCGGCGTGGCCGTCGAGAAAATGCCGGCGGCCGTCGATGGCACCCTGCACTGTCTGGATAACAGCCTGAATCACCTGTCGCCGGAAATGCTCAAGCTGACCCAGCAGTTATTCGATGTGCTGGGAATGGCCGTGACTCGCGGACCGCTGACCGGAATCTGGGGCAGTTGGGAAAACGCCAGTGCCGATGAGATCCGGCACTTTCTGGACCGCTGGGAAAACAGTTCGTTAAGCCTGCTGCGCATGGGGCACAGCTCGCTGCAGCAATTGGTGATGATGGCGTGGTACAGCCGGGCGGAGTCGTGGGCGCATTGCGGGTATCCCGGGCCGCCAACCGTCTGAAAAACCGTGTCGCCTCTTTCGCGAGCAGGCTCGCTCCCACAGGGGATCGCGTAACCCTTTGTGGGAGCGAGCCTGCTCGCGAAGGCGATCTCATGAACACCGCCGATCCAAAACATAACAACAAGAGAACCTGAAGATGCCCGTACCCGATCCGTTCCGCGAAGGCCTGGCCCGTGGCTGGAAAACCTATAACGGTTCGCAACTGACCCAGGACCTGACCCTCGAAGCGGACGTGGCGATCATCGGCAGCGGCGCTGGCGGCGGTACCACCGCCGAAATTCTCAGCGCCGCGGGCTACAAGGTGTTGCTGATCGAGGAAGGCCCGCTCAAGACCAGCAGCGACTTCAAGCTGCTCGAAGACCAGGCCTACACAAACCTCTATCAGGAAGGTATCGGCCGCATGAGCAAGGACGGCGCGATCACCATCCTCCAGGGTCGGGCGGTGGGCGGCACCACGCTGATCAACTGGACCTCAAGCTTTCGCACGCCGGACCCGACCCTCGACCACTGGGCCAAAGAACACGACGTCAAAGGCCACACGCCGGCCGAGATGGCGCCGTGGTTCGAGAAGATGGAACAACGCCTGGGCGTCGCTCCCTGGATGATCCCCCCCAACCCCAACAACGACGTGATCCGCAAAGGCTGCGAAAAACTCGGCTACGCCTGGCATGTGATCCCGCGCAACGTGCGTGGCTGCTGGAACCTCGGGTACTGCGGCATGGGCTGCCCGACCAACGCCAAGCAATCGATGCTGGTTACGACCATTCCGGCGACCCTGGAAAAAGGCGGTGAGCTGCTCTATCTGGCTCGCGCCGAAAAGCTCTTGATCAGCGGCGACAAGGTCACGGGCTTGCAATGCGTAGCGATGGACGACCGTTGCGTCGCGCCCATGGGCAGGACAATCACGGTCAAGGCCCGGCATTACGTGCTGGCTGGCGGCGGGATCAACAGCCCGGCGCTGCTCATGCGCTCCGAGGCGCCCGATCCTCACAAGCGGCTGGGTAAAAGGACTTTTCTCCACCTGGTGAACATGTCGGCCGGGCTGTTCGACGAGGTGATCAACCCGTTCTATGGCGCGCCACAGTCGATCTATTCCGACCATTTCCAATGGCAGGACGGCACCACCGGAAAAATGTCTTACAAACTCGAAGTACCGCCGCTGCACCCGGCGCTGGCGAGCACGCTGCTCGGTGGATTCGGTAAGGAAAACGCCCGGCACATGGAAAACCTGCCCCATACCCACGCTATGTTGGCGTTGCTGCGAGACGGTTTCCACCCTGACAGCCCGGGCGGTAGCGTCGAGTTGCGCGGTGACGGCACGCCGGTTCTCGACTATCAGGTTTCACCCTACGCCTGGGACGGGTTGCGCCGGGCGTTCCAAAGCATGGCCGAGATCCAGTTCGCTGGGGGTGCCAATGCAGTGATGCCCATGCACGCCGACGCTCGCTACGTGAAAACCCTCGCCGAAGCGCGCACGCTGATCGACGGCTTGAGCCTGGAGCTGTACCGCACACGCCTTGGCAGTGCCCATGTGATGGGCGGTTGTGCGATGGGCGAAGAGCCGAAAAACGCCGTGACCGACAGCCTCGGCCGCCATCATCAGATAAGCAACCTGTCGATTCATGACGGTTCGCTGTTCCCCACCAGCATTGGCGCAAACCCGCAATTGTCGGTCTACGGGCTGACAGCGCAGTTGGCAACTTCTTTGGCCGAACGTTTGAAAAACCCGTGAAAATGGAGAATATTCCAATCGTCTATAGTGCTTTCTTACCCAAAAGGCGACTTGGCCGACCGGGAAGGCTGCGATACCATCCGACTCCCCAACGGACTCCCGCCAGGACGACGCGATGAACCGAGTGTTGTACCCAGGTACCTTCGACCCTATTACCAAGGGCCATGGCGATCTGGTCGAACGCGCCGCGCGCCTGTTCGATCATGTGATCATCGCCGTCGCCGCCAGCCCGAAGAAAAACCCGTTGTTTCCCCTGGAACAGCGTGTGGCGCTGGCCCGCGAGGTCACTAAACATCTACCCAACGTTGAAGTCGTCGGCTTCTCGACGCTGCTGGCGCACTTCGCCAAAGAGAAGAACGCCAACGTGTTCCTGCGTGGTTTGCGTGCGGTGTCGGACTTCGAATACGAATTCCAGCTGGCCAACATGAACCGTCAGCTGGCGCCGGATGTGGAAAGTCTGTTTCTTACTCCGTCCGAGCGTTATTCGTATATTTCCTCGACGCTGGTGCGTGAAATCGCAGCCTTGGGCGGCGATATCACCAAGTTCGTCCACCCTGCAGTGGCGGACGCCCTGAACGAGCGCTTCAAGAAGTAACAACCGCTCAAGCGGCGCCCGCGTGCACTGCGGGCGCCAATGCGGCACAATTGTGCGCATTGGTTTATTGCGCCCGGGCCTTCCGCCCTGGCTGGAGTTAGCATGTCCCTGATCATCACCGACGATTGCATCAACTGCGACGTCTGCGAACCCGAGTGTCCGAACGCCGCCATTTCTCAAGGCGAAGAGATCTACGTGATCGACCCGAACCTGTGCACACAGTGTGTGGGCCACTACGACGAACCTCAGTGCCAACAGGTCTGCCCGGTGGATTGCATCCCGCTGGACGAAGCGCATCCGGAGACTGAAGAGCAGTTGATGGTGAAGTACCGGATCATTACCGGTAAGGCTTGAGGGCCCAGATCGCAGCCTGCGGCAGCTCCTACATGGAATCGCATTCCCCCTGCAGGAGCTGGCGAAGCCTGCGATCTGTTGATCTTGATTCACTCCCGCTGCTCAAACCCCTCCCCGATACACCCCAGACACCGCACGAACGCCGCTTTCGCCGGGTCGACCACCAACGCCTGCCCCGCATCGCCGATGCCGCCACCCAACGCGGTAAACGGTAACGACACCACAAACGCCCCTGCACCGATCACTGTTGCCACGACCAGCAAGGGTCGGGCGATCAGCAAATCGCCAAGCATGGCGTACGCCGGGGGATTCTGGATGGTGTAACGCGGGTCGCCGCTGCCGGTGTTTGCCGCCAGCACTGGCGCGCCGACACTCAGCAGCAACGCGACGACAAGGGTTCGAAACAGGTTCATGACACGGTCCTTCGGCTAGGCAGTGAGCACTGACTATAGACCGAATGAGGTATCAGCTCTGACAGCGTGGGCAAAAGACGCTGGCGCGCTGCCCGAGTTTCACGTCCCGCAGCTCCGTCCCGCAGACCTTGCAAGGCTCACTGCCGCGGCCATACACGAACAGTTCCTGCTGAAAATAACCCGGCTGACCGTCACCGCCGATAAAGTCCCGCAGCGTGGTGCCGCCGCGTTCGATAGCGGCAGCCAGGATGCGTTTGATCTCGATCGCCAATTTCAGATAACGCCCCCGAGAGATGCTCTTGGCCTCACGACGCGGGTCGATACCTGCCGCGAACAACGCTTCGGTTGCGTAGATATTACCCACGCCGACCACCACCGCGTTGTCCATGATGAACGGTTTGACCGCCATGGATCGTCCGCGGGACTGCTGGAACAAGCGCTCACCGTCGAACAGGTCAGTCAACGGCTCCGGCCCCAGGCGAATCAACAATGCGTGGTTGAGCGGGTCGAGGCTCCAGAGCATCGCGCCAAACCGTCGCGGGTCGGTGTAACGCAAGGCCAGGCCGGATTCCAGCTCGATGTCCACATGCTCATGCTTGGCCACCGGCGTGCCGACTTCCACCAGACGCAGATTTCCCGACATGCCCAAATGGCTGATCAGCGTGCCGACTTCGGCATTGATCAGCAGGTACTTCGCGCGTCTTTCCACCAGCACGATGCGTTGGCCGGACAGCCGCACATCCAGGTCCTCGGGAATCGGCCAGCGCAAGCGGCGGTCCCGCACGATCACCCGGCTGACGCGCTGGCCTTCAAGGTGCGGCGCAATTCCGCGGCGGGTGGTTTCGACTTCAGGCAGTTCCGGCATGGTGCTCTCGAATCAGGCTGTGCAACGCTCAGCGGTGAGTGCCAAGGTCGCGAATCGTTTGTTTGAGGGTCTCGAAGTCGTAGTCCGAGAGGCCGACATAATCGAGAATCAAAGACCCGATGCTGTTCCACTCATGATCCTCGGTCTGATTGCCCAGCACTCGATAGGACGCACAAATGTGCTCGGCCATCTTCAGGATCGCCAGCAGATTTTTCAGCTGGCTATTGCGCGACGACTCATCGCTGAAGATCGCCAACGCATTGTGGTGATTGGCGATGGCGGCGGTGACATGCTCCGGCAGGCGCCAGGATTTCGCGGTGTAATAACCCACCACCGCGTGATTGGTATTGAACACCCGATTCTCAGTGTCCACCACCCGGCATTCAGCGCTGGCACTGGCATAGGCCTCTTCCAGAACGGTCATGTAGTTGGGAAAACGCTGGAGCATCAGTGGCACGCCGCAGTCATGGAACAGACCCAAAGCGTACGCTTCATCGCCTGCCTGGGCGCCGATGCGCTTGGCCAGGGTCAGGCAGGTCATCGCCACGTCCTGAGCGGTGTCCCAGAAACGATTCAAGGTGACGATGGTGTCGTCGTTCATCTCGCCCTTGATCGACTGAGCGTTGATCAGGTTGATGATCGAGCGGCTGCCCAGCAGGTTCACCGCACGCTGAATCGAGGCGATCTTGTTGCTCAAGCCGTAATATGGCGAGTTGACGATTTTCAACAAGGCGCCAGAGAGGCCCGGGTCCTGGGAGATCAGCTTCGCGATCACCTCCAGGTCCGGATCAGGCATGTACTGTTCCATCTGCAAATCCACCATGATCTGCGGCTGGGCCGGCACGCTGATGCCTTGCAGGGATTGTTGAATCTGTTCGGAAGTCAGCTCTTGGGACATAAGTACACACTCTGGGACAGGCGGCAATTCTAACCCTTATAAAGTTGGATCCGACACCTTGGCCGGTGCATCGCCTGAAGTTTCATCAAAGCCCGGCGTTCCTCACCGCATGTCCATCCGCCAAACCGTGGCCTTGCGCAACACGCTATACTCCCGCTCTTTTTTCCGGAGCGACGTCATGTCCCTGCCTAGCCTGCGCCTCAAAGCCAACGCCGACCGTCGCCTGCGAAATGGCCATTTGTGGGTCTATAGCAACGAAATCGATGTAGCCGCTACTCCTTTGCACGGCTTCAAGGCCGGCGACCAGGCGATCCTCGAAGCTGCCGGCGGCAAGCCACTGGGCATCGTTGCCATGAGCCCGAACAACCTGATTTGCGCCCGCCTGCTGTCGCGCGACATCAAGTTGCCGCTGGACAAGTCGCTGCTGGTGCATCGCCTGAACGTTGCCCTGTCCCTGCGCGATCGTCTGTTCGACAAGCCGTTCTATCGCCTGGTCTACGGTGACTCCGACCTGTTGCCAGGCCTGGTGGTTGACCGTTTCGGCGACATTCTGGTGGTACAGATCGCCTCGGCAACCATGGAAGCTCATAAAGAAGACGTGATCGCGGCGCTGACCCAAGTGCTCAAGCCAAGCGGCATTCTGTTCAAGAACGACTCTGCCGCGCGTGATGCCGAAGGCCTCAATCGCTACGTCGAAACCGTGTTCGGCCTGGTGCCGGAGTGGGTCGCGCTGGAAGAAAACGGCGTGAAATTCGAAGCACCCGTCATCCAGGGACAAAAAACCGGCTGGTTCTACGACCACCGCATGAATCGCGCGCGTCTGGCACCTTATGCCAAAGGCAAGCGCGTGCTGGACTTGTACAGCTACATCGGTGGCTGGGGCGTACAAGCGGCTGCTTTCGGCGCCAGTGAAGTGTTTTGCGTCGATGCTTCGGCCTTCGCCCTCGACGGCGTCGAGCGCAACGCCGCGCTGAACGGTTTTGCCGACAAAATGACCTGCATCGAAGGCGACGTGTTCGAAGCCCTGAAAGAGCTGAAAGCCAGCGAAGAACGCTTCGACGTGATCGTTGCCGACCCGCCGGCCTTCATCAAACGCAAGAAAGACATGAAGAACGGTGAAGGCGCCTACCGTCGCCTGAACGAGCAAGCCATGCGCCTGCTCAGCAAGGACGGCATCCTGGTCAGCGCTTCGTGCTCGATGCACCTGCCGGAAGATGACCTGCAGAACATCCTGCTGACCAGCGCCCGTCACCTGGACCGCAACATCCAGATCCTGGAGCGCGGCGGTCAGGGCCCGGATCACCCGGTTCACCCAGCCATCGCCGAAACCCGCTACATCAAGAGCATCACCTGCCGTCTGCTGCCAAACAGCTGATTACGCCGGTTTGACGGGGGGCCAACCGGCTCCCCGTTCTACTATCTGTTATTGAATCCTCCAATTTCCTACTCCGCAGTCTCACTGACTTGCAGGACGTTTCGCGCTGTCTTTTATTTTAGCGGACAGAACTTACAAAATTCATCCACCCCCAAGATTGATCCGACAAAATTACTAGATCATTCCTACCCAATATCCCCTTGATAAGAACTCATTACAAACTATGATTAAGTTGTCACAACGGAGTGACACTCACTATCACTTACAAGGAGTTCAAAACATGAAAGCAATTACTCTGGAAGCAAACAGCATCGCTAACCTGGCCTTTCTGGTTGCGCCAAAAGCCCGCTAAGTAAATAAGACGCTGGGGAGTGCCGGCTACCCAGCGTTTTTCTATAGCACGGAGCAGAGTGAGTCGCCGAACATGCAGATCAACCCTTATATATTCATACTTCCTCGCTCGCCGGGCCAAATAGTCTGGGATTACAAGAACCACAAACAATTCGAATTGAATCTTGAATATTCAACCCGTCTCGCACACCTTATCGACAACCCCGAAAAGTTTGACAAAAACAACACAATAGATAATCAGTTTCTAAGCGCAGGAATACTGACCCCTTTGATACAAGACTCCATTGAGTGGGGCTGGGATGAACTGTCGAAGATATTTCATATCGGCACCAAGAACATCCCTTGTGAATATGTCCCCCAAGATATTAATGAATGGTCGAGACACTATCTGGACCATTGCGCCGAAGTATTGGCCACACCTGCCCCAGAGGCCAGACTCAACGAGCGCCCGACAAGCGAACGGATTTTCCTGCCCCAATCTTCCTGCCTGCCGGAAAGCGCCCTTGCAAAGACGCTGATCGAGCGAAAGACCTGTCGCTCTTTCACGGGTGAAGGGGTCTCTCTCGACGATGTGAGTACTCTTCTGTATTTGGCCCTAGGCTATCTGCGTGAGCGCGAAAACGATATCGACGAAACCATCGCAGAAGGTCTCGGCGCCCGACGTAGCAGTCCATCCGGTGGCGGGCTGAATGCCTGCGAAGGCTTTCTTCATGTTCAAAACGTCAGCGGCCTGAATCCTGGGCTCTACGCTTACCACCCCACCGAACATGCGTTGAGTTTCGTCAATCCGTTGCCTGACTCGCCCTTGGGCCAGTTGTTGTGTGGGCAGCATTTCATCAACAACCTTCCAGTCGGCCTGTTCATCACCGCCCGCTTCGACAAACTGTGGTGGAAATATGAACACTCGCGGGCGTACCGAATGGCTTACGTCGAGGCAGGCCATATTTCCCAGACCTTTCAACTGGTGGCTACCGCACTTGGGTTAAGCACATGGCTGACCGGTGCGTTGGCGGACGATCAGGTCGAAACGTTGCTGGGGATCGAGGACAGCGCCGAACAACCGTTGTTTTTTGTTGGCTGTGGCCAGAGTGACGGACAAGTGATGTGCAAAGAATTGAAAGCGCTGCTGGCCAGCCGAGGCTCACACCAATGACCGAGCCCCGCACAGACGACCTGTCCCTTCCCGACGCCTGGGCCCAGCGTTTCACCCTCGGCGACTGGAACACCCGAGCCTCGGTACGAACCAGCGAGCACACCTATCAATTGCCATCAGATCTGGAACGGCAACTGGAAACACGACACTGGTTCCCGCCGGCCTTCCTGCCCTACCTGAATCACCCGGCAATCGAAGCAGCAGGTAGCTCGATCGTCCATCGATTATCGGCCAACCATCTGGTGTATTTCCTCGACTACACCACCCGACTCGAACATCGGATCGTCAACCGCTCGGTGGAAACCATCGTCCATGATGAGCTCGGTGCGTCCATCCCCCGACGAATGAAAACGGCCGCCCTCCAGCTCTATACCGATGAGGGTTATCACGCCCTGTTCTCCAATAGTCTCGCCGAACAGATAGCCGACCTCTACGGCATGACCCAACGCCCAGTGATGCCGCACCGCATTACCCGACTGAACGCACTGATCGACCACGCCCCCGACAGGCATAAGGCGCTGGCCTGGTTTCTCGTCGGCTTCGTGTCCGAGACAATCATCGCCAGGGAACTGCTCGAGGTTTGCCGCAACGTGCTGGTCTCCAGCGTCCTGGAAATGCTCAGGGACCACCTCACCGACGAGGCCCGGCACAGTCGCTATTTTTCCGAAGTGTTCCATTATCTGTGGCTGACCCTGAACGGCAGCCAACGCACGTTCGCCGCGAAGTTGCTGTTAGACGTCATCCCGATGTTCTTTGAGGTCGATGAGCGATGGCTAAAGGAAAGCCTGAACAGTGTGGGCCTCGGCGAGAACTGCGTCGCAGAAATCCTCAGTGCCCTGACAGGCCCGCATGCCTGCCTTCAGCGCACCCGATCGGGTGCAGGCGCGACGTTTCAGGCAATGGAAAAGGCAGGTTTTTTCGACCTGCCTTCCAACCAGCAGCTCTTGGCAAAGGCAGGACTTGTCGATGGATGAAGAAAAATCCGCAGTCAGTATCAAAAACCGCCGGGCTGCGATCATATTGCTGATGACCATGGTGATGCTCGGGGTCTTCCCTCTCGATGTTCTGCTGCCATCGTTCCCGGCGCTGGCCGATCACTTCCGGACCACACCAGGCAACATTGCGTTTTCCATCAGCCTGTTCGCCATCGGAATCTCCCTGTCCCAACTATTGGTCGGGCCGCTCTCGGATGTCATCGGGCGTAAAAGCCTGCTGCTGGCGGGAATGGCGGTCTCGATCATCGGTTCGGCAGGTTGTGTGCTATCCACCGAATACGCCTGGTTCCTGATGTTCCGGGTGCTGCAGGCCGTCGGCTGCGGTTGCTTTGTGCTCTCACAGGCGCTGATACAGGACCTGTTCGACGGCAAGGAACGGGATCAGCTGCGGATTCTAATGGTCACCGCCAGCGGGATCTTCATTTCCGTTTCGCCACTGGTGGGCACCCTGCTGCAACAGGCACTGGATTGGCCCGGGAGTTTCATTGTCTTTATCGCCCTGGCCGCCGCCGTGTTCCTGAAGGCCTGTTTTTTTCTTGAAAACCGGCACATCACCACAGCCCCCCGCCAAAGCATTCTTCAGTCATACCGACGCGTCTGTCGCGACACCGGTTTCCTCGGCTATTGGCTGATCGCCGCGATTGCATTCACCTGCCACTTTTCCTTCATTGTCATCTCGCCACTGATCTTCATGGAGCAGTTGCAGCTTTCGGCGTACGAGTTTTCCCTGACACTGCTGCTGTACGGCGCGGCCTACATCATCGGTGGCATTGTCGCTCGAGTCCTCGCCGGACGGATCACGGCCGATAGACAGATAGTCGTCGGCCTGGGCCTGATCTTCATTTCGGGACTGGTGATGCTCTTGCTCTCAAACCTGCTGGGACTTTCAACCCTGACGGTGCTGATTCCGATGATCATCTGCACCGCCGGCACCACCATCGCGCGCCCTGTCGCCACCTCCAAGGCGATGGAGGTGTTCCCGGATATGGCCGGCACGTCGGCGTCGGCCGGGAACACGCTGGTCTTCATCTTCGGCGGGCTGACCAGCGCCCTGATCAACCTGAGTGGAACCCATCTGCAAGCGACCCTGGCAGTGAGTTTCCTCATACTGAGCACCACCGGTGTTTCCCTTAATGCGCTGATCACACGTCGGCATCAGGCGCTGAGTAGCGGGTGATACCTGCCGATCGTCATCCCGCATGCTCTGTCAGTACCGGATCAACACTTCCCGGCATTCCCTCCTGACGCCAGCCGTGTAGAATCGCGACATTCATCGCCAGTCATCCCCCGGCGGGTTTATGAGCTCAAGCTGAAGCGCGCGGCGATCCCGCAAAGTTATCGGCAACTTCCGGACACACGGCCATTTCTGAGTGTTCCAGACGTCAATAGAAGCTCACTTCCCTTTTGATACCTGATTAGCCGCCCGGAGTGCTTCATGCCTGATTACCGCTCGAAAACATCTACCCATGGCCGCAACATGGCCGGCGCCCGCGCACTGTGGCGCGCCACGGGGATGAAAGATGACGACTTCAAAAAGCCGATCATTGCCATTGCCAACTCCTTCACCCAGTTCGTACCGGGCCACGTCCACCTCAAGGACCTGGGCCAACTGGTCGCCCGCGAGATCGAACGCGCCGGTGGCGTAGCGAAAGAATTCAACACCATTGCCGTGGATGACGGCATCGCCATGGGTCACGATGGCATGCTCTATTCGCTGCCGAGCCGCGAGATCATCGCCGACTCCGTCGAATACATGGTCAACGCCCATTGCGCCGATGCGATCGTCTGCATCTCCAACTGCGACAAGATCACCCCAGGCATGTTGATGGCGTCTCTGCGCCTGAACATCCCGGTGATTTTCGTTTCCGGTGGCCCGATGGAAGCCGGCAAGACCAAGCTGGCCAGCCACGGCCTCGACCTCGTCGACGCCATGGTGATCGCCGCCGACTCCAGCGCTTCTGACGAGAAAGTCGCTGACTACGAGCGCAACGCCTGCCCGACCTGCGGTTCGTGCTCCGGCATGTTCACCGCCAACTCGATGAACTGCCTGGTCGAAGCCCTCGGCCTGGCATTGCCGGGCAACGGTTCGACCCTGGCCACCCACAGCGACCGCGAGCAGCTGTTCCTGCAGGCCGGTCGCACCATCGTCGAGCTGTGCAAGCGTTACTACGGCGAGAACGACGAGTCGGTGTTGCCGCGCAACATCGCCAACTTCAAGGCGTTCGAAAACGCCATGACCCTGGACATCGCCATGGGCGGTTCCACCAACACCATCCTGCACTTGCTGGCCGCGGCCCAGGAAGCCGAGATCGACTTCGATCTGAAGGACATCGACCGCCTCTCCCGTCACGTGCCGCAACTGTGCAAAGTTGCGCCGAACATCCAGAAGTACCACATGGAAGACGTGCATCGCGCCGGCGGGATCTTCAGCATCCTCGGCTCGCTGGCCCGTGGCGGTCTGCTGCACACTGACCTGCCGACCGTGCACAGCAAAACCCTGGCCGAAGGCATCGCCAAGTGGGACATCACCCAGACCAGCGACGAAGCGGTGCATCACTTCTTCAAGGCCGGCCCTGGGGGCATCCCGACGCAAACCGCGTTCAGCCAGTCGACCCGTTGGGAAACCCTGGACGACGACCGTGAAAACGGCTGCATCCGCAGTGTCGAACACGCCTATTCCAAAGAAGGCGGCCTGGCCGTTCTCTACGGCAACATCGCGCTGGACGGCTGCGTGGTGAAAACCGCCGGCGTCGACGAATCGATCCACGTCTTCGAAGGCAACGCGAAGATCTTCGAAAGCCAGGACAGTGCCGTACGCGGCATCCTCGCTGACGAAGTGAAGGCCGGCGACATCGTGATCATTCGTTACGAAGGCCCGAAAGGCGGCCCGGGCATGCAGGAAATGCTGTACCCGACGTCCTACCTGAAATCCAAGGGCCTGGGCAAAGCTTGCGCCCTGCTCACCGACGGCCGTTTCTCCGGCGGCACTTCGGGCCTGTCCATCGGCCACGCTTCGCCAGAAGCGGCGGCGGGCGGCGCGATCGGTCTGGTGCAGGATGGCGACAAAGTGCTGATCGACATTCCGAACCGCTCGATCAACCTGTTGATCAGCGACGAAGAAATGGCTGGGCGCCGTGCCGAGCAGGATCAGAAAGGCTGGAAACCGGTGGAAAAACGTCCACGTAAAGTGACCACCGCACTGAAAGCCTACGCCCTGCTGGCGACCAGCGCCGACAAGGGTGCTGTGCGTAACAAGGCAATGCTCGACGGGCTGTGATGCTTAACCGTTGAACAAAAAAATGCCCCGCCAAGTGCGGGGCTTTTTTTTGATCGTTCCCACGCTCTGGACTGACCCCGAAAAGTTGGACGATTGTGGACCTATATCTGAACGGACTGAGTTCTGTATTCAACAGGGCTCAGTCCGTTCAGCTTCAGCTTGATGCGACGGTGATTGTAATAGTGGATGTAATCCACCAAACCAGCGTGAAGCTCGTCCAGATTACTGAATTTGTTCAGGTAAAAAAATTCTGATTTGAGCGTGCCAAAGAAGCTCTCCATGGCCGCGTTATCGTAACAGTTGCCTTTGCGTGACATGCTCGGTGTGACCGAGTGCTCTTTGAGAAGCTGGCCATAAATGGGCATCCGGTACTGCCAGCCCTGGTCTGAATGCAAAATGGGCTTTTCATCTGGTTTGAGCCGCGTAAAAGCTTCGATGAGCATTGTCCCAACCATGCTGAACACCGGCCGTTTGGCGATATCGTAGGAAATGATTTCGCCGTTATACAGGTCCAGGATTGGCGAAAGATAAAGCTTCTGTCCTCCCACTTTAAACTCCGTGACATCGGTCACCCACTTCTGATTGGGCTGTGAGGCTTGAAAATCACGGTTCAGAAGATTTGGTGCGGCTCGACCAACCTCACCTTTGTAAGCGCGATACTTCTTCACACGCACACGGCATCTGAGATCAAGCTCCGCCATGAGGCGCTGGACAGTTTTGTAGCTGATCACGTAGCCAGCCTTGCGCACTGCCAGCGTTACGCGGCGATAGCCAAGCTTGCCTTCGTCTTCGTTGAAAACCTCGCATATCTTGGCTTTCAGATCCGCATATTTATCAGCCGCCTGGAGCACTTTCTGCTGATAGTAGAACGTGCTGCGCGCTAATCCAGCGGCTTTCAACAGGCCGTCGAGAGAGTGCCGCTGCCTCAGTTCGATTACGATTTGCGCTTGTTCTCTTGCGCTGCTCGTTTCTTCTGAACCAAGGCATCGAGCTTTTTTAGATAATCAATTTCCAACCGAAGTTGATTCAGCTCTGCGATCAACTCCTCCCGGGTACGAGACTCATCAGGTAACAGAGGCTGGGCTGGTTCGGGCGGTTTGGGCATCTTTTTCGTAGATCCGGTTCGTCTGGGTTGGCTGAGCAAGGCATTTTCACCGCCTTTATCATAGCGACGCTGCCAATCGCCGACGATGTTGAATTTCCGGATATCAAACAACGCCGCGACTTGGCGATAGGAAAGCTGTTCCTCACGCATACGCTTCAGCACCGACATCCTGAATTCAACGCTGTAGTGCTGCACCTTTTTTGCTTCTAACGCCACAGCACCGTGCACCTGGTAGGCCGCGACCCACTGGCGCAACGACGAAAAATCCACTGCGTGTTGATGCGCGACCTCTCTCAAACCCGCTTTGCCGGTACAGTAATCCTGCACGGCTGGTAACTTCGCTTGAACGGTGTACTTACCCATGAAACACCCCATCAGTTGTGTCCAACTTTTGGGGTGCAGACCACTCCCGCGTGGGAACGATCATCGAAGGGTTACTGAATCTCTTCAGGCTTGACGATCACCCAGTTCTTGTCCGCCGTCACCGGCAACCCTTCCTTGGCCTGAGCCGCAGCGTTTTTGGCCATCATGCCGTTAATCTGGGTCATGTATTTGTCTTTGCGGTTGACCCACAAGTGGATGCCCCCCTTTGCCACGTCGACGCCGTGGAACAGCATGAAACCATCGCTGGTCGGTGTATCGCCGCCGACCAGAACCGGCTTTTTCCACTCATCGATATAGGTCAGGATCGCCGCGTGCTTGCCAGCCATCCAGGTCGCCGGGGTCCACAAGTACGGGGTCAGTTCGAGGCCAAGGTTGGCCTTCTCGTCATACTTGCCGGCGGTGATTTGCTTGCGCGCCGTGGTCAGTTCGCCAGACATGGGATCCTTGAGCAGCAAGCTCACGCCGATCACGTTCTGCGGTTTCACGTTGTAGCCGTACTTCGGATCGGCGGCGACCATCCGCACCAATTCTTCGGAGGCGGCGGTCATCACGTAGACCTCGATGCCGTTCTCCATCAGCTTGTTGTAGAGCTCTTTCTGGCCGGTGAAGATTTTCGGCGGGTTGACGTCGAGGTTCTTGACCACGTCGCCTTCGTAGTAAGTCGCAGGCACCGGTTTACCGGACGCCATCAACTCATCGACGTAGCCTTTGAGTTCCTGGAGGGTAAAGCCGGAAAACACTTGGGCGACCCATGGGTAGCAAACCATGTCGTCGAGTTCGCAGAGGCGATAGTAGTAGCTGAACAGGCTTTCCTTGTGGTCGGCAGTGTCTTTGAACGGCATCAGTTTCAGGGAGGGGTCGAGTTTCTCACGGGTGATCAGACCCTTGTTTTCCATGAACGGCAGCAACGACTCTTCGAGGTCGTAGCGGTAACTGGTGTTGTCCATGTCGAACACCGCGTAGTTACCTTTGTTGGCGTTGGCGGCGATCATCGCGTCCAGCGCCTTGGCCTGATCGGCTGGCCAGTGTTTCAAATCCGTAGCGAATACTTGGCCGGTGAGGCCCAAACCCAATGCCATTGCGACAGCCAGAAATTTCGGTGCGAGCTTCATCGGCAATATCTCCCTGATTGAAAGATATCGACGCTAACAAATTAATGTGACGGTGCCCGTCTGCCTGCGACCGCTCACGTCTCTTTCGCGCCAGCTGCATCCCTGAGAGCGACATCGGCTTATTCCAAAAACGACAGTCACAAGAGTTTTTTGATATTAATTCATTGTAAATCAAGCTGTTAGGCTTGCCGGTTCGCAGCTGCCCCGGAAGGTGGCTGGCACAAGTCACTTTCGGAGTTCTTATGAATCTGCCGCTGATCCTCAATCTGCTGGTGTTCCTCGCGTTACTGTTTGGCCTGGCGCAAACCCGTCACACCACGTGGAGCCTGGCCAAAAAAGTCCTGCTCGCCTTGGTGCTGGGCGTGGTGTTCGGTGTGGCCCTGCACACCGTTTACGGTGCCGGCAACCCGGTACTGAAAACCTCGATCGGCTGGTTCGATCTGGTGGGCAACGGTTACGTGCAGTTGCTGCAAATGATCGTGATCCCGCTGGTGTTCGCCTCGATCCTCAGCGCCGTGGCCCGACTGCACAACGCCTCGTCGTTGGGCAAGATCAGCTTCTTGACCATCGGCACGCTGCTGTTTACGACGGCCGTTGCGGCGCTGATCGGTATCGGCTTGACCAACCTGTTTGGTCTGACTGCTGAAGGTCTGGTCGCGGGCACTCAGGAAATGGCTCGCCTGCAAACCATCCAGACAGACTACGCGGGCAAGGTCGCGGACCTGAATGTGCCGCAGTTGCTGCTGTCGTTCATTCCGCAAAACCCCTTCGCCGACCTCGCTCGGGCCAAGCCGACCTCGATCATCAGCGTGGTGATTTTCGCTGCATTTCTCGGCGTCGCGGCGCTGCAACTGCTAAAGGATGATGTCGAGAAAGGTCAGAAAGTGATCAACGCTATCGACACCCTGCAAGCCTGGGTGATGCGTCTGGTGCGTCTGGTGATGAAGCTGACCCCGTACGGTGTATTGGCGCTGATGACCAAAGTGGTCGCCGGCTCCAACCTGCAAGACATCATCAAACTCGGCAGTTTCGTGGTGGTTTCCTACGTCGGGCTGGGCCTGATGTTTGTGGTCCATGGCCTGCTGGTGTCGGCCGCCGGGATCAACCCGCTGCGTTTCTTCCGCAAGATCTGGCCGGTGCTGACGTTTGCCTTCACCAGCCGCTCCAGCGCTGCGACGATTCCGCTGAGTATCGAAGCCCAGACCAGCCGTTTGGGTATTCCACAGTCCATCGCCAGTTTCGCCGCTTCGTTCGGTGCGACCATTGGCCAGAATGGCTGTGCCGGTCTGTACCCGGCGATGCTGGCGGTGATGGTGGCGCCGACCGTGGGCATCAACCCGCTGGATCCGCTGTGGATCGCGACGTTGGTGGCGATTGTGACGCTGAGTTCGGCCGGTGTGGCCGGCGTCGGTGGTGGCGCGACGTTTGCCGCGTTGATCGTGCTGCCGGCGATGGGGTTGCCGGTGTCACTGGTGGCGTTGCTGATTTCGGTTGAGCCGCTGATCGACATGGGTCGTACGGCATTGAACGTCAGTGGTTCGATTACGGCGGGGGCGATTACCAGCCAGATCATGCAGCAGACGGATAAAGAACTGCTGGATGCGGAGGAGCATGCGCAGTTGGCTCAGGCTTAAGTCTGTCAGCGACTGAGCGGGCCTCTTCGCGGGCAAGCCCGCTCCCACAGGGTTCAGTGGTGTTCACTCGTTTTGTGTTTCACCG
This sequence comes from Pseudomonas sp. MDT1-17, assembly GCF_054898105.1. Taxonomy (NCBI): domain Bacteria; kingdom Pseudomonadati; phylum Pseudomonadota; class Gammaproteobacteria; order Pseudomonadales; family Pseudomonadaceae; genus Pseudomonas; species Pseudomonas sp. MDT1-17. The sequence goes on from NZ_JBUBVM010000001.1 coordinate 6,102,112, forward strand.
CAATCCATGTGGGAGCGGGCTTGCTCGCGAAGCTTTTAGGCTTTTTCCCACACCTCGAAGTTGTACCCTGGCTTGTCGCCTTCCGCCGCATTCGGAACATTCGACACCAGCTTCCACGCCTTCAAATCAAACTCCGGAAACCACGCATCTCCTTCCGGGCTCAACGCCACGCGCGTCAAATACAGCCGATCAGCCTGAGCCAACCCCTGCGCATACAACTGCGCCCCGCCAATCAGCATCACCTCATCGACGCCTTGCTCGTTCGCCCATTCCTGCGCCCGAACCACCGCCGCTTCAAGCGACGGATAAACCTCCGCGCCGTCCAGCTGCAGATCCGCCTGACGGCTGACCACGATGTTTAACCGGCCCGGCAACGGTCGACCGAGGGAATCCCAGGTCTTGCGACCCATGATGATCGGCTTGCCGAGGGTGGTGGCCTTGAAGTATTTGAAGTCCCCCGGCAGGTGCCAGGGCATGCTGTTGTCGACGCCGATCACACGGTTTTCACCGAGGGCTGCGATCAGGCTGAGGGGGAGTGATTTAGTCATGTCGGCGAGGATACCAGAGCCTCCCGTACCCCGATAAGCGCCACAGCGGTTATGCTCACCGTTCAATTGAGCGACGGGATGCCGCGTGACTGAACTGACTCCACTGCAAAACCTCTGGCTGACCGAGACGGTGCGCCTGCGTGAAGAACACGCCGGCCCCCTGGAGGACCTGGAAGCCAACCGACTGGCCCGCAGCGCGGGCGGCGATCTGCCGACACGTATTGCGCGCCGCGCCCTGTGGCTGGCCGAGCGCGATGGACTGAGCAGCGCCCTCAAACATTGGCTGCAAGGTGCGCGGCTGGCACTGTTGGTACTGGCTGTTCTCGCCGTCGCCAGCGGCGCCGGCCTGGCGTTTGCCGCGCTGGGCGACGGACAAACTCCGGTCAATGTGTTCTGGGCCTTGGGCAGTTTGCTCGGGCTGAACCTGATTTTGTTGCTGAGCTGGGCAGTGGGCCTGGTCTTCGCCGGCGAACACGGCGCCACCCTCGGACGCTTATGGTTATGGCTCAGCGAAAAACTCGCTCGCGATGCCAAAGCCGCGCAACTGGCCCCGGCCCTGCTGCTATTGCTGCAACGACAGAAACTCAATTGCTGGGCGATCGGTGTGCTGGTCAACGGTTTGTGGCTGCTGGCGATGCTCAGCGCCCTGGTGATGCTGCTGATGCTGATGGCGACCCGGCGTTATGGCTTCGTCTGGGAAACCACCCTCCTCAGCGGCGACACCTTCGTCGCCATGACCCAAGCCCTCGGCGCCCTGCCGGCCTTGCTGGGTTTCAACGTACCGACCGTGGAGATGATCCGCGCCAGCGGCGATGCCGCGCTGAACATCGAAAGCGCCCGTCAGGCCTGGGCCACCTGGCTGGTCGGCGTGCTAGTGGTCTACGGTGTTTTGCCACGGCTGTTGCTGGCGCTGTTTTGCCTGTGGCGCTGGAAAACCGGCCAAGCGGCATTGCACCTGGATTTGAACCTGCCCGGTTACGCCCAACTGCGCGAACGGCTGATGCCCACCAGCGAACGCCTGGGCATCAGCGACGCTGCGCCAGAGCAACTGCATCGTATTGAAAGCGGTGTCAGCGACCTGCCAAGCGATGGCGCGCTGCTGGTGGCCATCGAGCTGGACGATCAACGCCAGTGGCCGCCGCCACTGCCGAAAACCGTGAGCAACGCCGGCATTCTCGACAGTCGCGAATCGCGGCACAAACTCCTCGAACAGCTGAGCCGCTTCCCTCCTGCCCGTCTGGCCATCGCCTGCGATCCGCAACGTTCGCCGGACCGCGGCAGTCTGGCATTGATCGCCGAACTGGCTCGCAGCGCCAGCGCCACTCGCGTCTGGCTGCTGCAAGCACCGCCGGGCGAAGCGCTGGATGCCGAAAGGCTGGGTGACTGGCACGTGGCGCTGCAGCAGTTGGACTTGCCGTTCGCCGATTGCGCGCCGTTGAACTGGCTGGAGACCGGTCATGACTAATCCATGGACACCGCCCTTGAAGCTCGCCGTGGTCGGCCACACCAACGTCGGCAAAACCTCGTTGCTGCGCACCCTGACCCGCGATGTCGGTTTCGGTGAGGTGTCTCATCGCCCCAGCACCACGCGACACGTCGAAGGCGCACGGTTGTCGGTGGATGGCGAGCCTTTGCTCGACCTCTACGACACCCCCGGCCTGGAAGACGCCATCGTTCTGCTCGACTACCTCGAACGTCTGGAGCGACCAGGTGAACGCCTCGACGGCCCGGCGCGTCTGGCGCGATTCCTTGAGGGCAGCGAAGCCCGGCAACGTTTCGAACAGGAAGCCAAGGTGCTGCGGCAACTGCTGACCTGCGACGCCGGTCTCTACGTGATCGACGCCCGGGAACCGGTGCTGGCCAAGTACCGCGACGAACTGGAAGTGTTGGCCAGCTGCGGCAAACCGCTGCTGCCGGTACTGAATTTTGTCAGCAGCGCCAACCACCGCGAGCCGGATTGGCGCGAAGCGTTGGCACGCCTCGGTTTGCATGCGCTGGTGCGCTTCGACAGCGTCGCACCGCCGGAGGACGGCGAACGTCGGCTCTATGAAAGCCTCGCGCTGCTGTTGGAAAGCGCCCGCCCACAACTGGAACGCCTGATCGCCGATCAGCAAGCCCAACGCCAGGCCCGGCAACAAAGTGCGGCGCGGCTGATTGCCGAATTATTGATCGACTGTGCCGCCTACCGGCGCAGCGTGGTCAGTGAAGCCGAGCAAGAACAGCAGGCCATCAACGAACTGCGCAAAGCCGTTCGACAACGGGAGCAACGCTGCGTCGAAGCGCTGCTCAAGCTCTACGCCTTCCGTCCACAGGACGCGGCGGCCAGTGATCTGCCGCTGCTTGATGGCCGCTGGGGTGACGACCTGTTCAACCCGCAAACCCTGAAACTGCTGGGCGTGCGAGTCGGTGGCGGTATCGCTGCCGGCGCGGTAGCCGGGGCGGGCGTCGACCTGTTGGTGGGCGGGCTGACCCTTGGCGCAGCGGCACTGGCCGGGGCGATCGCAGGCGGAGCTCTGCAAACCGCCCGCAGTTATGGCAGCCGCTTGCTGGGCAAGATCAAAGGGCAGCGAGAGCTGACCGTCGATGACAGCGTGCTGCGGCTATTGGCATTGCGTCAGCGGCAACTGCTGCAAGCGCTCAATGCGCGAGGGCATGCGGCGATGGACAGCATTCAAGTGGCCACGCCCCAGGACAAAACCTGGCGCGAAGGCAAACTGCCCGAGGCACTGAACAAGGCGCGGGCGCATCCGCAGTGGTCGTCGCTCAATCCTCATGCGAAGTTGAGTCAGGCGCAAAGGCAGGAGCAGGTTGAGGTGTTGGCGCAGCAGCTTTAGATCTGTGGTGTCGGGACCGACCCCTTCGCGAGCAGGCTCGCTCCCACAAGGAGTACGCGTTCCACTGTGGGAGCGAGCCTGCTCGCGAAAGCCGCGACTCGGTCCCGGGTTTATACACAGGCCTTCAAAAACTCCCGCACCAACGACCTGACACGATTACGATCCGTGCGATTCGCCCGCCCGTCATTGTCCACGTCCGAACTCAATATCAGCTCGAAACCCCCATCGTTATCAAGATCGCGAGCTGCTGCTTTATAGACAATCACCGGCCCTTCATGAAAATGCAGGCGCACCGTCTCAGGCGTACCGTCCGCAGTTGGATTCTGCGAGAAGATTCGCAAGTGCCGCGTCTCACCTTCACCGGCGTTGAACCAGGCGCATTTCAAATAGGTTGTGCTGAAAGATTTGAGCCGCTTGAGATCCGCATCCGTTGCCTTGCGCTGCCTCTGATCATTTTCATAGAACTCAAAATCAACGGTAGCCGCCGCACCCTGACCGCTTCGATCCTGTGCAATCACTTTCAAATAACGCATCCGTGCGCTTCCTTGGGAAAAGCCCAGACTGGCCCGATACCGCAAGGCAATCCATCCACCGCTTCCCTATTGCCTGTGAGACAACTCAACGCGCCTCGCCGGACAAGGCATTCGCGGCCTTGCGCTTCAAGACGGCGAGGTCCATCACTGGAACGCCCACGTCCTTGGCTTGCTCATCACCCCGCCCTGATACTCCAGGGTCCGGCGACTGGCTTCGCTCAATCTCTCGTAATACCCAGGCTCTTTGAGCGTCAGGTAACGCTTGGCCTGAACGTGGTATTCCACCAGCCGCGCCATGCGCTCGCTGAAACCTGCGCGACGCAAATAATCCGCGCCCAACCGCTCGTGACTGACCACGCCGAAGCCGCCCATGTTCTACCAAACACCTCGGCGATCACTTGCTCATTGCGGTCCATCAGAGGTCTCCCAATAAAGTCGCGACGTTACGTTCAGCCATCGCCGGCCCGACGCTCATGCCGACACCCGTGTGCATCAGTGCCACGCTCACACCCGGCATCGGACGCAGGAACGAGAACGGCCCCGGTCCCCGAGAACCATAGACACCCTGCCAGCGTTCCACCACTTGCACCTTGCAACCCAGGGTGTGTTCTGCGAGTTCAATCATCCAATGGTCCACCTGTTCGGCATTGAACGGCGACGGGTCGCTGCCGTAATGGTGGGAGTCGCCGATGATCAATTCACCGTGAGGCGTCGGGCTGATCAGCAGGTGAATGCCGTTTTCATGCAGATGCGGTTCCTCTCGCAGGATTTGCGCGTGCACCGCCGCCGCTTCCGGCAGATCGGCGAAGGCGCCGTAGTGCACGCAGCTCAAACCGGTGAGCAAGGCGTGTTGCAGGTTGAGGTTGATTTTCGGTCGGGCGCGGAGCATTTGCAGGCGACAGATTTGCGGGTTGAGTTCGGCGATCGGCTCGGCCAGCAGCGTCTGATAATCGTGCCCGGAACAGACGATGATCTGTTCGGCGCTGAAGGTTCCGGCGGTGCTGTGCAGGCGGCCCGGCTCGATGTCGCGCACCAGGGTGGAGAAGTGAAACGCGACGCCAAGCTCGCGGCGCAGGTAGTCGATCAGCGCCGGAATCGCTTCGCGCGAATACAACTGCTGATCGTCCATCCCGTGCAACGCCGCGCGATGATGCCTGAACTGACCGCCGTACACATCGCGTAACGCAGCGCAGCGCAGCAGCTCGACGCGGTATCCGTGTTCCACGGCGCGGCCGGCGCAAAAGGCTTCCAGCAGGTGTTCTTCTGCTTCGGTGCGGGCAAACAGGTACGAGCCGTTGCGCTTGAGTTGCAGACCGGCGAGCTGCGCCCATTGGCCCCAGATCTCGCGGCTGGCCTTGGCCAGTTCGAGCATCGGGCCCGGTGGTTGGCCAGTGACCAGTGCCTGGCCGAAGTTGCGTACCGAGGCGCCCAAAGGTGTTTCGCTGCGCTCGAAAACCGTGACTTTGAGACCGCGTTTGGCGGCGGCGTAGGCGTGGGACAGGCCAAGAATGCCGGCGCCGACGATCAGCATGTCGTTGTGTTGTGTCATCAAGTGATGTCCTGAATTTGAAGCCGCCTTCGCGAGCAGGCTCGCTCCCACAGGGGTTTTGTGGTGGACATGAATTTTGTCCGCGCCACAGAACAAATGTGGGAGCGAGCCTGCTCGCGAAGAGGCCCGTCAGCCGATGAAGATCTTACTTGGCAACCACTTTCTCGGACTTACCGTCATAGCGCTTGCGCCATTCGGTGAGGATTTCATCGCGATTCTTCGACGCCCAGGCAAAGTCGTTCTTGATCAAACGCTGCTCATAATCCGCCGGCAACTCGGTCTGCGGCTTGGCAATACCCGGCTGAGCGAGCACCGCGAAGTTCTCTTTATAAAGCTCCATTGCCGCCGGACTGGCGGAGAAGTCAGCCAGTTTCTTCGCCGCGTCTTCATGCGGTGTGCCCTTGATCACGGCGGTGGCTTCGATCTCCCAACCCAGGCCTTCTTTCGGCAGGATGATGTCCAGCGGCGCGCCCTGGCGCTTCAACTGAACGGCCGGGTATTCAAAGGAAATACCAATCGGGAACTCACCCGCAGCTGCCAGCTTGCACGGCTTGGAACCGGAGTGAACGTACTGGCCAATGTTCTGGTGCAGGTCGTCCATGTACTGCCAGCCCTGCTTCTCGCCGAAGGTTTGCAGCCAGGCGCTGACGTCGAGGAAACCGGTGCCGGACGAGGCCGGGTTCGGCATCACGATCTTGCCTTTGTACTCAGGTTTGGTCAGGTCCTGCCAGCTCACGGGTTTGCTCAGGCCCTGCTTTTCGGCTTCGACGGTGTTGAAGCAAATGGTTGCGGCCCAGACGTCCATGCCGACCCAGGCGGGCGGGTTAGCGGCGTCGCGGTAGTTGCCGCCGATCTTGCCAAGATCCTTCGGCGCATAGCTTTGCAGCATGCCTTGCTGATCGAGGATCGCCAGGCTCGAGGCCGCCAGCCCCCAGACCGCGTCAGCCTGCGGACGGGCTTTTTCGGCCAGCAGCTTGGCGGTGATGATCCCCGTGGAGTCGCGCACCCACTTGATCTCGATGTCCGGGTTGGCTTTTTCGAAGGCTTCTTTGTAAGTCTTCAGTTGTTCGGCTTCGAGGGCGGTGTACACCGTCAACTCGGTAGTCGCCGCGAAGGCGTTCAGGCTGAAAGCGGTGAGGACAGCAGCGGCCAGGGCCAGGGGCTTGAACATGATCTTTTCCTGTTTGAGTTGAAGGCTTTGGGGTTTGAGGAGCAGGGAATCAATGGCCAGGCACGGTCTGCCGCCAGGCCTGGGAGCGGCGCAACAAACCGCGCGAGGCCCAGGCCAGCAGCAGGGACACGCCCGCCGAGGTGAACAGAATCAGGGTCGACATCGCCGCCGCGCCGCCGACGTTGCCGGCGTCGTCCATGTTCAGCACCGCCACCGCCGCGAGGATGGTGTCGGGGCTGTAGAGGAAGATCGCCGCCGAAACGGTGGTCATGGCCGAGACGAACAGGTAGCGCACGATGTCCAGCAGTGCCGGCAGGCAGATCGGCACGGTGACCCGCAGGTAATGCCGGTACAGCGGCGCCTTGAGCGACAGCGCGGCAGCTTCGAACTCGGCGTCGAGCTGGCGCAGCGCGGTGGTGGCGGTCATTTGCGCGGTGGTCAAATAGTGAGCAATGGTGCAGACCACCAGCAGGGTCATTGTTCCGTAGAGCACATGCAGCGGGTTGCCGCTAAGGTTGAAGAAGAAGACGTAACCCAAACCCAGCACCAGACCCGGCACCGCCATCGGTACGAAACTGAGCATGCGCAGGATCAGATTCAGCCCGCTTTGGCCCTTGGTTTTTTCCATCAGGTAGGCGCCGGTGAAGATCAGCACGCTGCCGATCAACGCCGTGCACAGGGCCATTTTCACGCTGTTGCCGTAGGCCAGCCAGCCACCGCCCGCCGTGTCGTTGAACTGATAATGGTTGAGCGACAGCGACAGGTTGTACGGCCAGAATTTCACCAGCGACGAGTACACCGCCATGCCGAACACCAACAGCAACACCGCGCAGATCAGCAACACGATGGCCAGGTAGCAACCGTCCCGCAGCTTCGACGGCGCTGGTTGAAAAACCTGCGCCCGGCCGCTCATGGAATCGCCGTGACGCCGACGCAACCAGGCGTCGACCCCGAAGCTGAACAGCGCCGGCAGCAGCAGGACCATGCCGATCAACGCGCCGCGACCGAACTGTTGTTGGCCGACCACGGCCTTGTAGGCTTCCAGCGCCAGTACTTGATAATCGCCACCGACCACCACAGGCACACCGAAGTCAGTGATGGTCAGGGTGAACACCAGACAGAACGCCGCGAACACCGCCTGACGCGTCGCCGGCCAGGTGATGCTACGGAAAGCTTTCGCCGGACTGGCGCCCATGCTGGAGGCCGCATCGAAGAGTCGCGCATCCGCCAGGGACAACGCCGACAGCAGAATCATCAAAGCGTGTGGGAAGGTGTAGATGACCTCGCCCAGAACAATGCCCCAGAAGCCGTAGATATTGTCCGAGAGCAAACCGCGCAGCATGCCCTGGTTGCCGAACAGATAAACCAGTGCGATACCCGGCAGCATCGACGGCGCCATCAGTGGCAACAGTGACATCCCACGCCAGATGCCTTTGCCCGGAATCAAGGTGCGTTGCAGCGCGTAGGCAAACAGGTAAGCCAGCGGAACGACAATGGCCGCAACGCTGAGGGAAACTTTAAGGCTATTGCCGAGCAGCCAGTGGAAGTTCGCACTGGTGACCAGTTCTCGTGCAGCGACCAGGCCACCACCCTGCCCGGCTTCAGAACTGAAACCGCGCCAGAAGATCGCCAGCAACGGCATCAACACCGCAACGCCGAGTAACACCAGCAAAAGGACTTTGCCGCCGACCACGAACACCCGGTCGCCGATCTCGGCACGGGAGGTCTGCCGAACCTGCTTGTGCGGTATCGGCAGCGCGATGTTCGCGCTCATCAGGCGAACACCTGCAGGCTGCGCGGTGGCAAGGCGACCATGATCTGCTGCGCGCCGAGACGCGGCATCGCTTCTGGCGCGAGTTCCGCCAGCAATGCGTGGCCTGGCAGTTGATCGAGTTCGAAGCTCATGCGGCAGCGATTGCCGAGGAAAGTAATCTCGCGAACCTTGGCCGGGAACAGGTTCTCTTCATGCACGGGCGGGTTGACGTTGATCGCTTCGGGGCGGCAAAACAGACGACCCGACGTCGTTTTAGCGCTGCCATCCGCCAGGCGCATGCTCATCCCGCCAACTTGCGCATGGCTGTCGCTGCTACGGTGAAACGGCAGCCAGTTGCCCTGCCCGACGAACTCCGCCACAAATGGCGTCGCCGGACGGTCGTAGATTTCCTGCGGCGTGGCGTATTGCTCAACCTTGCCGTTGTTCATCACGGCGATGCGGTCGGCCATCAGCATCGCTTCGTCCTGATTGTGCGTGACCATCAGGGTGGTGACGCCGAGGTTGCGCTGCAGTTGGCGCAGTTCGGTGCACAGATGCTCGCGGACTCGGGCGTCGAGGGCCGACATCGGTTCGTCGAGCAGCAGCAACGAAGGCGCCGGCGCCAATGCCCGAGCCAGCGCGACACGCTGCTGTTGGCCGCCAGACAATTGGCCGGGGTATTTTTTCTCACTGCCGATCAGGCCGACCAGTTCCAGCATCTGACCGACACGCTGGCGCACTTCATCGCGACCACTGCCCGCGAGGCCGTAGGCGATGTTCGCTTCGACGGTGAGATTGGGGAACAGCGCGTAGGACTGAAACAGAATGCCGTAGTCCCGCGCTTGGGGCGCCAGGTGGGAAACGTCGCGATCGCCAAGGTACAACTCGCCGCTGTCTTGCTTCTCCAGACCGGCGATGCAGCGCAACAAGGTGGTTTTGCCACAACCTGACGGACCGAGCAAACACACCAGTTCACCGGCCGCCACGTCGAGGGAAACGTTATCCAGCGCGGTGAACGCGCCGAAGCGTTTCTGCACGCCGCGCACTTTCATCGGGGCGCCGGGGTTAGTCAGGGCAGTTGCGATCGAGTGGTTCATGGACAGGCCTCATCAAGCAGATGAAGGCCATCCTAGATTTGTAATGCGTCCGTCATGTGGCAGTGAGGCAAAATCGGCTGATAGTGGTATTCAAGGATTTGGGTTGAGTGATGGGTTGTCTGGTCTGGCCCCTTCGCGAGCAAGCCCGCTCCCACATTTTGGAATGCGTTCCCCTGTGGGAGCGGGCTTGCTCGCGAAGAGGCCTGCACAGTCAGCGTAACTCTCAGGCCGGAGCCATTTCCTGCGCCAACCCGAGAAACGCCGCCGGCAGCCGCGCGCCTTTTCGTTCCTTGAGGCAGTACAAATACTCTGGAATCTGCGGCGCATTCTCGATGGTCAGCACCCGCAACTGGGGATCGTGCGGCACTTCCTGCCGGGCAATGATGCTGATGCCGATGTTGCGCAGCACCGCCTCACGGATCGACTCACGGCTACCAATCTCCAGCAAAGGCCCGAAACTCACCCCGGCGTTGGCCAACATTTCCTCGGTCAGGCAGCGAGTGGTCGAGCCCGACTCGCGCATCAACAACGTATGCCCGGCCAACGCACTGAGCGGTACATGGTCGTGGACCGCCAGCGGATGATTGCGATGCACCGCCAGCACCAGCGGATCACTGCCGAGCACGCGGCGGATCAGCCGCGCATCGTCGAGCAACTGCGACGACGCCGCGATGTCCACACGGTACTCCTCGAGCGCCTCCAGCACTTGCTGAGAGTTGCCGATTTCTACCGACACCTCTACGTGCGGCAAGCGCTCGCGAAAGGTCTTCACCAGATCGAGGATGTAATACGGCGCGGTGGCCGCAATGCGCAACGTGCCCTGGACCTGACCGCTGTTGCGCAGGAAAAACTCAATGTCGGCTTCCTGCTGCAACAGCGCCTTGACCATCGGCAGCAACCGCGCGCCTTCATCGCTGACGCTGAGGCGACGGCCGCCACGGTAGAACAGCTCAACCGAGTACTGACTCTCCAGATGGCGAATCTGGGTCGTCACCGTGGGTTGACTCAGGCCGAGTTTTTTCGCCGCCAGGGTAATGCTGCCCAGGCGGGCAACCATATAAAACGCCTTCAGCTCGGCACTCAGCACACCCTTCCCCCATCGTTATTTGCGCAGCAGGCGCAAACCGTTGAACACCACCAACAGACTCACGCCCATGTCGGCGAACACCGCCATCCACATGGTGGCGATCCCAGCGAAGGTTACTCCAAGAAAGATCGCTTTGATGACCAATGCCAGGGCAATGTTTTGTTTGAGGATGCGGGAAGTCTGCCGTGACAGCCGGATAAAGGTCGGGATCTTGCGCAGATCGTCGTCCATCAGGGCGACATCGGCGGTTTCGATGGCGGTATCCGTACCCGCCGCCGCCATGGCGAAACCAATCTCGGCCCGCGCCAGCGCTGGTGCGTCGTTGATGCCGTCGCCGACCATGCCGACGTTATGGCCTTGTGCATAAAGGGCTTCGATGGCTTGCAGCTTGTCGGTCGGCAACAGATCGCCCTTGGCCTCGTCGATGCCGACTTGCGCGGCAATCGCCTGAGCGGTGTGGACGTTATCGCCGGTGAGCATCAGGGTCTTGATGCCCAGATCGTGCAGTTGCTGGATCGCCTCGCGGCTGGACTCTTTGACCGTATCGGCCACGGCGAACAGCGCCAGCGGGCCGGACTTGTCGAGCAGCAGCACCACGGACTTGCCCTGTTTTTCCAGGGCAAACAGCTTCTCCTCCAGCGCTGGCGAGCACAGGCCCAGTTCTTCCACCAGGCGGTGGTTGCCCAAGTGATACGTCTGACCGTTGATTTCGCCACGTACGCCGCGGCCGGCCAGCGCCTCGAAGTTATCCACAACGAGCGGCGCGAATTGTTTATCCACAGCCGCGTTGGCGATGGCCAAGGACACCGGGTGATCCGAGCGACCGGCCAGCGCCGCTGCAATCGCCGGGGCTGCTTCCTCAGTGGTTGGCTCGAGGGACAGATAATCGGTCTGCACCGGTTTGCCGTGGGTGATGGTGCCGGTCTTGTCCAAAGCCAGGTAGTCGAGCTTGTAACCACCCTCAAGATAGACGCCGCCCTTCACCAGAATCCCCTTGCGTGCCGCTGCCGCCAAGCCGCTGACGATGGTCACTGGCGTGGAAATCACCAGTGCACACGGGCACGCGACCACCAGCAACACCAGCGCCCGGTAGATCCAGTCGAACCACACGGCGCCCATGAACAGTGGCGGAATCACCGCCACCGCGAGGGCGAAGATGAACACTGCGGGGGTGTAGATTTTTGAAAACTGGTCAACGAATCGCTGAGTCGGGGCCCGCGCACCTTGAGCCTGCTCGACAGCGTGGATGATCCGCGCCAACGTCGAATTGTTGGCCGCAGCGGTCACTGTGTATTCAAGAGAACCCGCCTGATTGATGGTGCCGGCGAACACCTTGTCGCCTACGGCTTTCTCAACCGGCAAGCTTTCGCCGGTGATCGGCGCCTGATCGATGGTCGAACTGCCCGACACTACTTCGCCGTCCAGTCCAATCCGCTCGCCGGGACGTACCCGCACTCGCGCGCCCAGCTCGATGGTTTTCACGGACTGCGAGACCCAGCTGCCGTCGGCTTGCTGCACCGTGGCCTGTTCCGGGGTCATCTGCATCAGGCCGCTGATGGCGTTTCGCGCCCGGTCCAGAGATTTGGCCTCGATCAACTCGGCCACGGTGAACAGGAACATAACCATCGCGGCTTCCGGCCACTGACCAATCAGGATTGCGCCGGTCACCGCGATGCTCATCAGCGCGTTGATGTTCAGGTTGAGGTTTTTGAGCGCGATCCAGCCTTTCTTGTAGGTGGTCAAGCCGCCACTGAGGATCGAGATCAGCGCGATGATTGCCACCACCCACGTCGGTGCGACGTTGGTGAAGTGGATAACTTCTGCAGCCAGCGCACCCACGCCGGACAGCGCCAAGGGCCACCAGTGCTTTTTCTCGGGGATTGGCGCTGGCGCTTCGGTGCCCTGCTCCATCGGTTCGGCCAGCATGCCCAGCGACTTGATTGCCTCGATGATCGGCGCAGTGGTCGGCAGGTCATGGGTGACGCCTAACACGCGGTTGATCAGGTTGAATTCCAGTTGCTGCACACCCGCGAGTTTGCCGAGTTTGTTCTGGATCAGCGTCTGCTCGGTCGGGCAGTCCATGGCGTCAATGCGGAAACTGCTCAGACGCGCGCCGGTGGTTGGCTTGTCGCTCAACTTGATCAGCGATGGCGCCGCCACTTTCGAAGAACAGCAGGAATCCCCGTGGCCGCCATGGTCATGCTGGGACACAGGCTGCAGTCTGTGGCTGTGATCGTGATCAGCCTCGGGTTTGTGCGTGTGAAGGGAATCGCTCATTGGGTCGCGTCCAGAAAGGTGCCTGTTGCCAAGTAAAGACCCTGTAGCCACTATAGGGTCAAGCACCCTTTTGGAGATTGCCATCATGAAGATCGGAGAACTGGCCAAACTCACCGACTGCGCCGTGGAAACCATCCGCTACTACGAGCGCGAAAACCTGCTACCGGAACCTGCCCGCAGCGACGGCAACTACCGCGTCTACACCCAGGCCCACGCCGAGCGCCTGACCTTCATCCGCAACTGCCGCACCCTCGACATGACCCTGGGAGAAATCCGCAGCCTGCTGGCCCTGCGCGACAGTCCGCAGGATCAGTGTGAAAGCGTGAATGCGTTGATCGACGAACACATTCATCACGTGAAGGCGCGGATCGATGGGTTGCTGGCCTTGCAGACACAACTGCTCGACCTGCGCCAACGCTGTGGCGAAGGGCCGGAAATTGATCAGTGCGGGATTTTGCAGCGGCTGGAAGTGAGTGGCGGGGTTGTGGCGACGGCGGTGGAGCATTCTCATGTCGGCCGCAGTCACGGCCACTAGGAACACCTCATAACCAAATGTGGGAGCGAGCCTGCTCGCGAAGCGGTGTATCAAACAACATCATTGTTGACTGACACTCCCTCTTCGCGAGCAGGCTCGCTCCCACATGGGGTCAGCGGTAGTTCTTTAGACCGCCATCGGCGCGGTCATTGGGGCGTGGTGTTCGTAACCTTCCAGCGAGAAATCACTCGGCTCGATCAACTCCAGCCACTCCGGCTGGTAAACGCCAGTCTTGGCAAACTCCGGCACACGCTCGGAAATCACCAGTTTCGGCATCGGGAACGGCTCGCGCTTGAGCTGCTCGTTGAGCATGTCCAGGTGGTTTTCGTAGATGTGCGCGTCACCGATGAAATAGGTGAACCAGCGCGGCGTGTAGCCGGTCAGGCGACCGATCAGGCTCAGCAGCGCGGCGCCTTCGGTGAGGTTGAACGGCGTGCCGAGGCCCAAATCATTGGAGCGGATGTAAAGGGTCAAAGAAATCTCTTTGGTCTCGACATTCGGGTGGAACTGGTACAGCAGATGGCACGGCGGCAGGGCCATTTCATCGAGCTGGGCGACGTTCCAGCCGTGGAACAGGATGCGGCGGCTGCCCGGGTCCTTGATGATGGTGTCGACGCACTGGCGGATCTGGTCGATCGCTTTGTACAGCACCACGTAAGCCTGACCGTCCTCTTCGCCTTCGGCAATCTGACGATAACCCTGGTTCAGGGTCTGCTCGATGGCGGCCTTGTTGCTGACCGGGATCTGCTTGTACGCCGGCCATTTGCGCCATTGCACGCCGTAGATCTCACCGAGGTCATCTTCGCCCTGACGGAACGGATTGGCCAGCCACTGCGCGTTTTCGTTAGCGTTCTGATCCCAGACCTTGCAGCCCAGCGCACGGAATTCGGCTGCGTTGTTCACCCCGCGCAGAAAACCACACATCTCGCCGATGGCCGATTTGAAGGCCATTTTGCGCGTGGTGATCGCCGGAAAACCTTCCTTCAGGTCATAACGCAGCATCGCGCCAGGGAAACTGATGGTGTTCACGCCGGTGCGGTTGGCCTGCTTGGTGCCGTTTTTGATGACGTGGGCGACCAGTTCGAGATATTGCTTCATGAGTTACCTGTGTCCTTGAACCCGGGGCCGTCGCCCCGGTGTTCGAATTTAAAGCGCAGCGTTCGCCGGGGTAGCCGGAGCGCGGTGGTATGCAAGCCAGATCAGGAACAGCCCGCCAACGACCATCGGTACGCACAGTACCTGGCCCATGGTCAGCCAGTTCCAGGCCAGATAGCCCAGTTGCGCGTCCGGCACCCGGACGAATTCAACGATGAAACGGAAAATGCCATAGAACAGCGCGAACATCCCGGACACCGCCATGGTCGGCCGCGGCTTGCGCGAGAACAACCAGAGAATGGCGAACAGCGCCACGCCTTCGAGCGCGAACTGGTACAGCTGCGACGGGTGACGCGCCAGTTGCGCCGGATCGGTCGGGAAGACCATCGCCCACGGCACGTCGGTTGCTTTGCCCCACAACTCGGCGTTGATGAAGTTGCCGATGCGCCCGGCACCCAGGCCGATCGGCACCATCGGTGCGACGAAATCCATCAGCTGGAAGAACGACTTGCCGTTCTTTTTACCGAACCACAACGCTGCCAGCATCACGCCGATAAAGCCGCCGTGGAACGACATGCCGCCCTTCCAGACCTCGAAAATCAGCGTCGGGTTGGCCAGATAAGCATTCAGATCGTAGAACAGCACGTAGCCCAGACGCCCGCCGACGATAACGCCCATCGACATCCAGAAGACCATGTCGGAGAGCTTCTCCTTGGTCCAGGTCGGGTCGAAGCGATTCAACCGGCGCGACGCCAGCAGCCAGGCACCGCCGATGCCGATCAGGTACATCAAGCCGTACCAGTGGATTTTCAGCGGACCGATGGCCAAGGCCACCGGGTCGATCTGCGGGTAAGGCAGCATTGCGACTCCTTGTTAGAGTTGAAACCAAAATTCCCGGGCGACACTGCCACGCCAGGATTAAGCCAGGATTGCGGTACGCGTCAGAGCAAAAAGCTCAGGCCCACGCAGAACAGCAAAGCGGCAAACAGTCTTTTCAGCAACTTCGGCGACAGGCTGTGGGCCAGTCGCGCGCCGAGGCGGGCGAAGACCATGCTGGTCAGGGCGATCCCTAGCAGCGCCGGCAAATAAATAAAACCCAGACTATGGGCCGGCAGCAATGGATCGTGCCAGCCCAGAATCATGAAAAATAACGCACTGGACAAGGCGATCGGCAGACCGCAGGCAGATGAAGTCGCCACCGCTTGCTGCATCGGCACGCTGCGCCAGGTCAGGAACGGCACCGTCAGCGAACCGCCGCCAATCCCGAAAATCGCCGAGGCCCAGCCAATCACACTGCCGGCCACGGTCAGACCGACTTTACCGGGCACCGTTCGGCTGGCCTTTGGTTTGAAGTCCAAGGCGAGCTGAACGGCGATGATCAGTGCAAAGACGCCGATGATTTTCTGCAAGTTTGGCCCGGAGATCGCCTCGGCAGTCAACGCGCCGAAACCGGCACCGATGAGAATGCCGAGGGTCATCCAGGCAAAAATCGGCCAACGCACGGCACCGCGACGATGATGTTCGCGGATCGCATTGATCGAGGTAAATATGATTGTCGCCAGGGACGTGCCGACCGCCAGATGGGTCAGGATCGACGCATCGAAACCCTGCAAGGTGAAACTGTACACCAGCACCGGGACGATAATGATCCCGCCGCCAACCCCGAACAGCCCGGCCAGCACGCCTGCACAGGCGCCCAGCGCCAGATAGAGCAGAAATTCCATGTGCATCCCCAAATTAGAGCGGCATGGTAACGGATGCATGGCCTCAAGCTCCACTGGATGGCGATGGATAGAAGCGTGATGTCTGCGTAGAGTGAGCAAAAAACACACAAGGACCACCTTATGTGCCTGATTGTTTTCGCTTGGCGACCGGGTCACGCCCAGCCGCTGATCGTGGCGGCCAACCGCGACGAGTTCTACGCCCGGCCCAGCCTGCCTCTGGCGCAATGGCCAGAAGCCCCGCACGTTCATGCCGGTCGCGATCTGGAGGCAGGGGGCACCTGGCTCGGTGTTGGTGCGAATGGACGCTTCGCCGCGCTGACCAATATTCGCGATCCGCATCAGCCGCCCGCGCGCAAGTCGCGAGGAGAGCTAGTGGCGCGATTTCTTGGCGGGGATCTGCCGATAGATGACTATTTGAGCGACGTTGTTGCACGGTCGCTGGAATATGCCGGATTTAATCTGCTGATCGGTAATGCCAACGAACTGTGGCACTTCAATGCCCGGGAGACTGAGGCGGTGATGCTGCCACCGGGGGTTTATGGGTTGTCGAACGCGGGACTGGATACGCCGTGGCCGAAACTGCTCAAGGCACGGGCAGCGCTGGAGGAAGTGCTGGAAGATCCGCAGCCTCAGGCTTTGTTGGCGTTGCTGAACGATGCGCAGGCGGCGCCGTTTGCCGAACTGCCGGATACCGGGGTCGGGTTGGCCACAGAGACGTTGCTGTCGAGTGTGTTTATTGCCAGCCCGACTTATGGGACGCGGGCGAGCACGGCGTTGATTGTTCAGGCGGATGGGACGCGGTGGATGGTTGAGCGGAGTTTTGGGCCGTATGGCGGGCATTTGGGGGAAATTGAGATCAAAGTTTAGGTGTTGTCAGGACTGACGCCTTCGCGAGCAAGCCCGCTCCCACATTTGACCGCATTCTTCTGAGAGAACTCGGTTAAATGTGGGAGCGGCGGTGCGACGATTCGACTTGCTCGCGAAGAGGCCATTAGCCCTTTAAAGAGTCTTGGCCGAAGCCGGATTGATCATCCGCGCCAACCCAAGGTTCTTCAGCGCCAATTGCAGCGAACTGTGGATAACTTGCGGATTGTCGATAGTCATCAGCTCGGCGAGCAATTCCTTGGCCATGCTCAGGTTGATCTGACGCAGCATCCACTTCACTTTCGGCAAGTTGGTGGCGTTCATCGACAGGCTGTCGAAACCCATCGCCATCAACAGCACCGCCGCCGCCGGATCGCCGGCCATCTCACCGCAGATACTCACTGGCTTGCCTTCGGCATGAGCGTCACGCACCACGCTCTGAAGGGCTTGCAGCACCGCCGGGTGCAGGTAGTCGTAGAGATCGGCCACACGCGGGTTGTTTCGGTCCACCGCCAACAGGTACTGGGTCAGGTCGTTGGAGCCGACCGACAGGAAGTCCACTAGCCGCGCCAGTTCCTTGGTCTGATAAACCGCCGCCGGAATTTCGATCATCACGCCGATCGGCGGCATAGGCACGTCGCAGCCTTCGTCGCGGACTTCGCCCCAGGCCCGGTGAATCAGGTGCAGGGCTTCTTCCAGCTCGTGGGTGCCGGAGATCATCGGTAGCAGAATCCGGAGGTTGTTCAGGCCTTCGCTGGCCTTGAGCATGGCGCGCGTCTGGACCAGGAAGATTTCCGGATGGTCGAGCGTGACGCGGATACCGCGCCAGCCGAGGAACGGATTGTCTTCCTTGATCGGGAAGTACGACAGCGACTTGTCACCGCCAATGTCCAGGCTGCGCATGGTCACGGGTTGCGGGTGGAACGCGGCGAGTTGCTCGCGATAGATCGCCAGTTGCTCTTTTTCGCTCGGGAAGCGCTGGTTGATCATGAACGGCACTTCGGTGCGGTACAGACCGACGCCTTCAGCGCCACGCTTCTGCGCCCGCGCCACGTCCGCCAGCAGGCCGGTGTTAACCCACAGCGGCATGCGGTGACCATCTAGGGTCACGCACGGCAAGTCCCGCAGCTTATCCAGTCCGAGGGACAGTTGTTTCTCTTCCTCGACCACCTCGGCGAACTGCTTGCGCAGCACTTCGCTGGGGTTGGTGTAGACCTCGCCGTGGTAGCCGTCGACGATCATCTGGATGCCGTCGACCTTGGAGTACGGCAGATCGACCAGGCCCATCACCGTCGGGATACCCATGGCGCGCGCCAGGATCGCCACGTGGGAGTTGCCGGAACCGAGTACCGAGACCAGACCGACCAGCTTGCCTTCCGGCACCTCGCCGAGCATCGCCGGCGTCAGTTCTTCGCTGATCAGAATGGTATTGTCGGGATAAACCAGAGTCTGTTGACGCTCTTCCTGCAAGTAAGCCAGCAAGCGGCGACCAAGGTCTTTGACGTCCGACGCGCGCTCACGCAGGTAGGCGTCGTCCATCAATTCGAAACGGTTGACGTGTTCGGTGACCACCTGGCGCAACGCACCCTGGGCCCACTGACCGGTCTTGATCACGGTGGTGATTTCGCTGCCGAGCGAGGCATCGTCGAGCATCATCAGGTAGACATCGAACAGCGCACGCTCTTCCGGGCGCAACTGGTTCGCCAGCTTGGCGGACAAGGCGCGCATGTCGGCGCGCACGCCTTCGATTGCCGTCTTGAACAGCCCGAGTTCGGCGGTGATGTCGGCGATGGTCTTGTCCGGCACCACATCCAGATCGGCCGGCGGCAGCATGACCACCGCGGTACCGACCGCCGCGCCCGGCGACCCCGGTACGCCAATGAACTTGGCTTCCTGGATGCCCTTGCCCTGACGGCCCAGCCCCCGGATCGAACCGGTGGCTTCGGCGTGGGCGATAACGCCGGCGAGCTGTGCGCTCATGGTCACGAGGAAGGCTTCTTCACCTTCATCGAACTGGCGACGTTCTTTTTGCTGAATGACCAACACGCCGACGACGCGGCGGTGGTGAATGATCGGTGCCCCGAGGAACGAGGCGTAGCGTTCTTCACCGGTCTCGGCGAAGTAGCGGTAGCGCGGGTGATCCGCGGCGTTTTCGAGGTTCAGGGGTTCTTCACGCGTGCCGACCAGGCCGACCAGACCTTCGTTGGGTGCCATGCTGACTTTGCCGATCGAGCGCTTGTTCAAGCCCTCGGTGGCCATCAGCACGAAGCGGTTGGTCTCAGGGTCAAGCAGGTAGACCGAGCAGACCTGGCTGCCCATGGCCTCTTTGACGCGCAATACAATAATCCCCAACGCCGCCTTGAGATCCTTGGCGGAGTTAACTTCCTGGACGATCTTGCGCAGCGTATTGAGCATGGCTCGGGGTCGAACTCCGTCGTCAGTCGCGCGTTAAAAGGCGCGGGGCAAGCTCTTTGAGAGCGCGTCGATACACTTCGCGCTTGAATGTCACCACCTGGCCCAACGGATACCAATAGCTGACCCAGCGCCAGCCATCAAATTCCGGTTTACCGGTCAAATCCATCCGCACCCGCTGCTCGTTGGAGACCAGGCGCAGGAGAAACCATTTCTGTTTCTGGCCAATGCACAGCGGTTGGCTGTGCGTCCTGACCAGACGTTGCGGCAAACGATAGCGCAACCAGCCCCGGGTGCAGGCGAGAATTTCAACATCTTCGCGCTCAAGACCCACTTCTTCGTTCAACTCGCGATACAAGGCGTCTTCCGGCGTCTCCTGGGGGTTGATCCCGCCCTGTGGAAACTGCCAGGCATCTTGATTGATACGGCGAGCCCATAGCACCTGTCCGGCATCATTCGTGAGAATGATCCCGACATTGGGGCGGAAACCATCGGGGTCGATCACGGCAACAACCTCGCAAACGCATGTCGCCGCATTGTTCCACAAAGGTTGTGATAGCAGCAACGAGCCGGCCTACCTTATGTGCACTCTTGTGAAAAGTCCGTATTCTGGACGCCTTTCTACAGACTTTTCAGCGAGTAACTGCAATGCGGCTGGCTCTATTCGACTTGGACAACACGCTCTTGGGCGGTGACAGTGACCACGCCTGGGGCGATTACCTGTGCGAACGCGGCTTCCTCGACGCCGTCGCCTACAAGGCGCGCAACGACGAGTTCTATCAGGATTACCTGGCCGGCAAGCTGGATAACGATGCCTACCTGAACTTCTGCCTGGAAGTCCTCGGCCGCACCGACATGGCCACGCTGGATCAATGGCACCGCGACTACATGCGCGACTGCATCGAACCGATCGTGCTGCCCAAGGCTATCGAACTACTGGCCAAGCACCGTGAGGCCGGCGACAAACTGGTGATCATCACCGCCACCAACCGCTTCGTCACCGGACCGATTGCCGAGCGCTTGGGTGTCGAAACCCTGATCGCCACCGAGTGCGAAATGATCGACGGCCGCTACACCGGACGCAGTACCGACATTCCGTGCTTTCGCGAGGGCAAGGTGACGCGGTTGAATCGTTGGCTGGAAGAGACCGGGTATTCGCTGGAAGACAGCTATTTCTACAGTGATTCGATGAATGATTTACCGCTGCTTGAGCAGGTGATGCATCCGATCGCTGTCGACCCGGACCCTAACTTGCGCGCCGAAGCCGAGAAGCGGGGTTGGCCGGTGATATCGTTGCGCGACTGAAATCGCTTTCGCGAGCAAGCCCGCTCCCACACTAGATCTGCGTCGTACACAAAATCTGTGTTCCCTGAAGATTTAGTGTGGGAGCGGGCTTGCTCGCGAAAGAGGCAACCCGGTCTCAAGCCTTAAACCGGCTTCGCGCCCATCAATCCGGCAATCGCGATAAAACAAACAAAGCTGAACAGTGCAAGGGCGAAGGTGAACTTGCCATTGCCTCCCGGAACAGTGCGCAACTTGTTAAGCCGCACCAGCAACCAAAACCAACCCAATGCCGCGACGGTGTAAAGCACACTGGACGCCAGCAACCAGGTCTGCCCCAGCGGCCAGCCCACCAGATGCACCATCCACCAGCCGGTAAACGGCATGCTTAGCAGCGCCAGCCCCATCACCAGCCAGATAAACACTCGTGGCCTTTGCAGCGTGCGCGCGTGAGCCGTCGCGTCGCCGTTACGGCGCGTACGCCAGACCCAGATCGCCAGACCCAAAGCGCTGATCAACAGCAGCACTGTTGCCACGGTGTGAGCCATTTTCAGGGCGGTTAACGTTTCCATTGTTCGATTTCCTTATGAGCTGCCCATCAGCGTAGCCGCTCAGCCGAGAAACAGCTGATAGGCCGGATTGTCGCTTTCGTCCCAGTATGGGTAGCCGATTTCTTCCAGCGCCGCCGGCACCAGATGGCGTTCATCGTGAGGCACTTGCAGGCCCGCGACCACCCGGCCATCCGCTGCGCCATGGTTGCGGTAGTGGAACATCGAGATGTTCCAGCGCCCGCCGAGCTTGTTGAGGAAGTTGAACAGCGCGCCCGGACGCTCCGGGAACTCGAAGCGCAGAATCACTTCGTCGACCACATGAGCCGCACGCCCGCCGACCATGTGCCGAATGTGCAACTTGGCCAATTCGTTGTCGGTCAGGTCCAGCACAGGGAAGCCCTGCTCGCTGAGGCTGGCAATCAGCGCACTGCGCGGGTCGGTTTCCGGATGCGTCTGCACGCCAACGAAGATGTGCGCTTCGCTGCCGGTGTTGTAGCGGTAGTTGAACTCAGTGATCTGGCGCTTGCCGATGGCTTCGCAGAACGCCTTGAAGCTGCCCGGTTTCTCCGGGATGGTCACGGCGATGATGGCCTCGCGACCTTCGCCCAGCTCGGCGCGTTCAGCGACGTGGCGCAGACGGTCGAAGTTGACGTTGGCGCCCGAATCGATGGCCACGAAGGTGTGCCCGGTGACGCCGCGTTGCTCGACATATTTTTTGATCCCGGCGACACCCAGGGCGCCGGCAGGTTCGGTGATCGAGCGGGTATCGTCGTAGATGTCCTTGATCGCCGCGCAGATTTCATCGGTGCTGACGGTGATCACTTCATCGACGTAGTCTTTGCAGATATCAAAGGTGTGTTGACCAATCTGCGCCACTGCGACGCCGTCGGCGAAGAGGCCCACGGTCGGCAGGATCACGCGTTCGCCAGCGGCCATGGCGGCTTGCAGGCAGTTGGAATCGTCCGGCTCGACGCCGATGATTTTGATTTCCGGGCGCAGGTACTTCACGTACGCCGCGATCCCGGCGATCAGCCCGCCACCGCCCACGGGGACGAAAATCGCATCCAGACGCCCAGGGTGCTGACGCAGAATCTCCATCGCCACCGTGCCCTGCCCGGCAATGGTGTGGGGATCGTCGTAAGGGTGGATGTAGACGTAGCCTTTTTCGTCGACCAGTTTCAGCGAGTAGGCCAGGGCTTCCGGGAACGAATCTCCGTGCAGCACCACTTTGCCGCCGCGCGAGCGCACGCCTTCGACTTTGATTTCCGGGGTGGTCTTGGGCATGACGATGGTGGCTTTCACGCCCAACACTTTCGCCGCCAGGGCCAGGCCTTGCGCGTGGTTGCCCGCCGAAGCGGTCACTACACCGCGAGCACGCTCTTCATCGCTCAGCTGGGTCAGCTTGTTGTAGGCGCCGCGAATCTTGAACGAGAACACGGGCTGCAAGTCTTCGCGCTTGAGCAAAATACTGTTGCCCAGCCGCTCGGAGAGCTGGCGGGCAGTCTGCAATGGGGTTTCTACGGCAACGTCATAAACGCGCGAGGTGAGGATCTTTTTGACGTACTGTTCGAGCATCGGAAAGCATCACTGAGCGGGTTGGGCAGGGCCAAGGAGTCTAACCCGGCTTTTGCCTGAGCGACCATACGAATCAAGAGGTTTTAGCCCGGCATGGAGCTATAATGCCGGCCTTTCCGTTTTCCCCTTGCCCGCTTCGGAGCCCGCATGACCCAGGATCAACTCAAACAGGCAGTGGCTCAGGCCGCTGTCGACTTCATCCTCCCGAAACTCGACGACAAGAGCATCGTCGGGGTCGGCACCGGCTCCACCGCCAACTGCTTCATCGACGCACTGGCCCGGCACAAGGGCGCATTCGACGGCGCGGTCGCCAGTTCCGAAGCCACCGCCGCCCGCCTCAAGGGCCACGGCATTCCGGTGTATGAGTTGAATACGGTCAGCGACCTGGAGTTCTACGTTGACGGCGCCGATGAAAGCGATGAGCACCTGAACCTGATCAAGGGCGGCGGCGCAGCCCTGACCCGCGAGAAGATTGTGGCAGCCGTGGCCAAGACCTTCATCTGCATCGCCGACGCCAGCAAACTGGTGCCGGTGCTCGGTGCGTTCCCACTGCCGGTCGAAGTCATCCCGATGGCCCGCAGCCACGTGGCTCGCGAGCTGGTGAAGCTGGGCGGCGACCCGGTCTACCGTGAAGGCGTGCTGACCGACAACGGCAACATCATCCTCGACGTGTTCAACATGCAGATCACCAACCCGGTGGAGCTGGAGACGCAGATCAACGCCATCGTCGGCGTGGTCACCAACGGTTTGTTCGCGGCACGTCCCGCGGATCTGCTGCTGCTGGGCACCAGCGAAGGCGTAAAAACCCTGCGCGCCCAGTAAGCCCAACACAAACCCCTTGTGGGAGCGGGCTTGCTCGCGAATGCGGTGGGCCAGTCAATAGAGATGTCGACTGACACACCGCATTCGCGAGCAAGCCCGCTCCCACAGTTGTTTTGGGGTGTTGGTCAGGGTTGTGCTGGTTTTTTGAAGACATAGAACAGGTTCGGCTCGCTCACCAGGTACATCGTACCGTCGTCGTCCATGGCGATCCCCTCCGCTTGCGGCACCGTCTTCTGTAACCCCTGACGGCCCTTGCTCAGTGACATGGTGCTCAGCGGTCGCCCGTCCACATCCAGCTCCAGAATCAGTCGCGATTCATCCGACAGCGCCAGCAGATGCCCGCTGCGTTCGTCGTATTGCAGGCTCGACAGGTCCGTCACGAACATCCCGGCATCGCGCTTGGGGTTGTTCACCACGTGCACCGCGTAGGACTTTTCCGGGTTGTAATGCGGGAAGCCCTGCACTTCGTAGATCAGCATCGGGTCGCGCTCCTTGGCGACAAACAACCGCTTGCCCACCGAATCGTAAGCCAGACCTTCGAAGCCCTTATTGCTGCTCATGTGCACACCAAGGGTCATCTGCTCGGCATCCGCGGCATCGAGGAACGTTGTGTCCTTCTCCAGATGAATCTTGATCAGCCGCTGCTCGCGCTCGTCAGTGATCACGTACGTGTCGGCGCTGATGAACTCCACGGCTTCCGGATCGCCAAACCCGACCAGTGCCATGCGTCGAATAATCTGGCCGTCCAGAGACAGCTCGATCAGCTCGGAGTTTTTGTTGGTGACGGTGAACAGGCTTTTGCGCACCGGATCGAAGGTCAGCGCCGAAACATCGTCGTTCAGGCCATCAATCACCCGAGCCTCGACTTCCACCCGGTATTGGTCCAGGCCAATGGATTGATCGTTTGTTGGCTGCCACAGCGTGTGCACGTTAAACCACGCCCGCTCGAACAGGCGCATGTATTGGCCAACCGCAACCAGCGCGATCAGCGCAATCACTGTCAGGATCAGAATAAAGGGTTTGGGACGGGCAAGTCGGCGCATTCAGGCAAGCTCGGAAACAGAAACAGGCGGATGAAATATCACGCTTGTATGAATTCAAGCTTAATGGCCAGTGGCCCTGGACCACAACTGCGGGATTCGGGTGCCTATTTCTGTTTTTCGAAACGGTAGAACAGGTTTGGCTCACTCACCATGTACAGGTTGCCTCCATCGTCCATGGTCACGCCTTCGGCGCGAGGGATGGTTTTCTTCAGACCATTGAAGCCACCCAGCAAGGTCATGAAGCTGACCTGCTCGCCCTTCTCGTCCAGCTCCAGCAGCAGGTGGGAGTCGGCAGACAACACCAGGGTATGACCGGTGCGCGGGTCGATGGCCAGGGCCGAGAGGTTGCGGATGTCCAGTTCGTCATTGGCGAGTTTCTGCTTGTCGCCGGCGAGTGTCTGGCCATCGTTGCTTTTCCAGGTGAACAACGCCGGTGGACGCTCTTCACCCAACAACATTTGCTGATTGCGCGAGTCCCAGACGATGGCTTCGAAGGCCTTGTTCTGGTCTTTCGAAGGGCCGAGGTCGTATTTCGGGAAGTTGGCGATATTCAGCTCGCGGGTGTCGGCGTCGACCTTGACGATGGAGAGCAGGTGTTCGCGCTCATCGACGATGGCCAGCAGACCGTTACCGATCACGGTCACCCCTTCCGGGTTGCTCCAGCCCACCAGCGGCATCTTGCGCAGCACGTCACCCTGCAATGTCAGCTCAACCAGGAACGGGTTTTTGCCCATGACCGAAAACAGGGTTTTGGTTTGCGGGTCGTAGGCCAGGTCCGACGCTTCATCCTTTTCCATGCCCGGCAGCACTTTGGCGTCGATCACGGCCCGGTAATCCGGCAGCCAGATGCTCTGTTGACGTTCGGCGGGGCTTTCGAAACGCTCCAGCACCCAGAGCACACCACGGTCATCCCAGTGCATCGCAAACGCGAGGCCATACGCGGTGGCGACCACCAGCAAAAGCCAGGAATACCAACGCATGACAAAGCGCGGGGGGCGGGCAGTTTTCAGCTTGGGCAGTGGTTGGGTGACCATCAAGGATGCGTTCCAGAAATTCAGGCTAAGGGTAATAGCACAATTGGGACCGGCTCAGACGCCGCAAGTCCCGGAATTATCCTGACGGGATGTGAAAAAAACGGGAAATGGCGGGAAAGCCCTGTGTGGGCAGCCAAGATCAAAAGATCGCAGCCTTCGGCAGCTCCTACAGAGGTCGGTGTAGGAGCTGCCGAAGGCTGCGATCTTTTGCTTTTTTAGCGGACGCTGCTGGTGAAGCTGCTGGCGCCTGGCAATTCCAGCACCAGTTCATCACCAGCATTCAGCGGACCGACGCCAACCGGCGTACCCGTCAGGATCACGTCACCGGCCTGTAGCGAGAAACAGCCGGCCATGTGCTGGATCATCGGCACGATCGGATTGAGCATCGCGCTGCTGTTGCCGTCCTGGCGGACCTCACCATTGATGGTCAGGCGGATGCCGATGTCGGTCAGGTCAGCAAACGTGCTGCCGGACACGAATGGCGCAATCACCGCCGCACCGTCGAAGGACTTGGCGATTTCCCACGGCAGGCCCTTGGATTTCAGCTCGGCCTGCTTGTCGCGCAGCGTCAGGTCCAGAGCCGGAGCGAAGCCGGAGATAGCATCGAGCACTTCTTCACGGCTCGGTTTGGTCGACAAAGGCTTGCCGATCAACACCGCGATTTCCGCTTCGTAATGCACCGAACCACGTTCGGTCGGAATGCTGAAACCGCCTTCCAGTGGCACGACGCAACTGCCCGGCTTAATGAACAGCAGCGGTTCTGTAGGCACCGGGTTGTCCAGTTCCTTGGCGTGTTCGGCGTAGTTGCGGCCGATGCACACCACTTTCCCCAGCGGGAAGTGAATACGCGTGCCGTCGACATACTGGTGCTGATAGCTCATTACCGACTCCTGTTTCGTAGCTCTTAAATTCAAAAGTCAAACAGCGAAAATCTTGCCTGGGTTCATGATGCCGTTCGGGTCGAACACCGCTTTGACGGCTTTCATGTACTCGATCTCAACCGGTGAGCGGCTGTAGGTCAAATAGTCACGCTTGGTCATGCCCACGCCATGTTCGGCGGAAATCGAGCCGTTGTACTTCTCGACGGTTTCGAACACCCACTTGTTGACGGTCGCGCACTTGGCGAAGAACTCGTCCTTGCTCAGGTTCTCCGGCTTGAGGATGTTCAAATGCAGGTTTCCGTCGCCGATGTGGCCGAACCAGACGATTTCGAAATCCGGGTAGTGTTCGCCGACGATCGCGTCGATTTCTTTCAGGAATGCCGGTACTTTCGACACAGTGACCGAAATGTCGTTCTTGTAAGGCGTCCAGTGCGAGATGGTCTCGGAAATGTATTCGCGCAGCTTCCAGAGGTTCTGCAGCTGGGTTTCGCTCTGGCTCATCACGCCGTCCAGCACCCAGCCCTGCTCGACGCAGTGCTCGAAGGTTTCCAGGGCGTGGTTGGCCACTTCTTCGGTGGTCGCTTCAAATTCCAGCAGCGCGTAGAACGGGCAATCGGTTTCAAACGCCGCCGGCACGTCGCCGCGAGCCATGACCTTGGCCAGGGCTTTGTCGGAGAAAAATTCGAAGGCGGTCAGGTCGAGCTTGCTCTGGAACGCGTGCAACACCGGCATGATCGAGTCGAAATCGGCGGTGCCGAGGACCATCGCGGTGAGGTTCTTCGGAGCGCGGTCCAGTCGCATGGTGGCTTCAACCACAAAACCGAGGGTGCCTTCTGCGCCGATGAACAGCTGGCGCAGGTCGTAACCCGTGGCGTTCTTGATCAAATCCTTGTTCAGCTCCAGCAGATCGCCTTTGCCGGTGACGACTTTCATGCCCGCGACCCAGTTGCGGGTCATGCCGTAGCGAATGACCTTGATCCCGCCGGCATTGGTGCCGATATTGCCGCCAATCTGGCTGGAACCTGCCGAAGCGAAGTCCACCGGGTAGTACAGGCCTTTTTCTTCGGCGACGTTCTGCAGGTGTTCGGTGACCACGCCTGGCTGGCAGACCGCGGTGCGGTCGGTCATGTTCACGTCGAGGATCTGGTTCATGTAGTCGAAGGACACGACCACTTCGCCATTGGCTGCCACGGCCGCAGCCGAAAGCCCGGTACGACCGCCGGACGGCACCAGCGCCACTTTGTGTTCATTGGCCCAACGGACAATGGCCTGGACCTGCTCGGTGGTCTTGGGAAACACAATGGCCGTCGGGGCCGGGGCGAAATGCTTGGTCCAATCCTTACCGTAAGCATTCAGGGAGTCGGCATCGGTCAGCACCTTGCCAGGCTCAACCAGGGTCTTCAGCTCTTCAATCAAGGCAGGATTGGTCATCGACAGAACTCTCGAACAATTCATGGTCATCCTGAGAACGCTTCACGTCGCAGGAATGAGTGTTTAGCGGGGTGCATATGCTAGCATACCGACCCCGCAGCATAGTGCCCAAAGGCTGTTCTGCGGTGACGGCTTTCCTGCCGTCCGGGTCAGCTCACGCTGTCCGATTCCCTGCCATTTTTCTCCGGGATACAGGTTTACGCAGATGAGCAAGACTTCTCTCGATAAGAGCAAGATCAAGTTCCTTCTTCTCGAAGGCGTCCACCAATCGGCTGTCGACGTTCTCAAGTCGGCGGGCTATACCAGCATCGAGTACCTCACCGGTTCTCTGCCGGAAGCCCAGCTGAAGGAAAAGATCGCTGATGCGCACTTCATCGGCATTCGCTCCCGCACTCAACTGACCGAAGAGATCTTCGATCAGGCGAAGAAGCTGGTCGCTGTCGGCTGTTTCTGCATCGGCACCAACCAGGTCGACCTGAACGCGGCTCGCGAACGCGGCATCGCGGTGTTCAACGCACCGTACTCCAACACTCGCTCCGTTGCCGAGCTGGTGCTGGCCGAAGCGATCCTGTTGCTGCGCGGCATTCCTGAGAAAAACGCTTCCTGCCACCGTGGCGGCTGGATCAAGAGCGCAGCCAACTCCTTCGAAATCCGTGGCAAGAAGCTGGGCATCGTCGGTTACGGCTCGATCGGTACTCAGCTGTCAGTCCTGGCAGAAGGCCTGGGGATGCAGGTGTACTTCTACGACACCGTGACCAAGCTGCCACTGGGTAACGCCACCCAGGTCGGCAACCTGCACGAGCTGCTGGGCATGTCCGACATCGTCACCCTGCACGTTCCGGAAACCGCTGCGACCCAGTGGATGATCGGCGAGAAGGAAATCCGCGCCATCAAGAAGGGCGGCATCCTGATCAACGCGGCGCGCGGCACGGTCGTTGAACTGCAAGCCCTTGCGGACGCGATCAAGGACAAGCACCTGATCGGCGCGGCCATCGACGTGTTCCCGGTGGAGCCTCGCTCCAACGACGAAGAGTTCGAAAGCCCGCTGCGTGGCCTGGACAACGTGATCCTGACCCCGCACATCGGCGGTTCCACCGCTGAAGCGCAAGCCAACATCGGTCTGGAAGTGGCAGAGAAGCTGGTCAAGTACAGCGACAACGGTACGTCGGTATCGTCGGTGAACTTCCCGGAAGTGGCGCTGCCGGCTCACCCTGGCAAGCACCGTCTGCTGCACATCCACGAGAACATTCCGGGTGTGATGAGCGAGATCAACAAGGTTTTCGCCGAAAACGGCATCAACATTTCCGGTCAGTTCCTGCAGACCAACGAGAAAGTCGGCTACGTCGTGATCGATGTCGACGCCGACTACTCGGAAATCGCCCAAGAGAAACTGCAGCACATCAACGGCACCATTCGTTGCCGCGTGTTGTTCTGATAGCGACTTGAGCGACAAAAAAGGGAGACCCTCGGGTCTCCCTTTTTCATGCGCGCGACAACGTTACTTGACGTTGACGGTGATTTTCTTCGAAACGATTGGCGGATCGAACGGCAGGTGACCGCTGTCGCCCAGTTCGAGCTGCAAAGTGTGCTTGCCTGGCGGCAGCTTGATGGTGGCCTCGGTTTGCGCCTTACCAAAATGCATATGGTTGGCATCCGTCGGAATCGGTTGCCCTGCAGCAGGCAGCTCTTTAACGTCAATCAGCAAGTGATGGTGGCCGGTATTTTTGGTGACATCGCCCGCCGGGGCCAATGAGATGTCCTTGATGCCAAATTTAACCTTGAATTCCTGTGGCACCGTGGCCCCGTCTTCCGGGGAAACAATGAACGCTTCTGCCCCCTCGGGAGCCGGCGTTGCAGCCGTCGCCAACATCGAAGCACCCAGCAACAGGCCAGCCAATGCTGCTCGTGACATAAAGGTTTTCATTCTCATCTCCAGTTTTTTCGTAAAATCCGCGTGGCCATGACAACTTCACGGCCATTCGTTGTCGAAAGCTCTCGACAACCATAGCAAAGCGAGCCTGAACCAGAGCATCGCGATAATGAATTCAAAGGAGTGACCATGCGTTTTTTGCCTGGCCTGATCTGCCTGCTACCCCTTTTGAGCCCTTTGGCTCATGCCGAACTGATTGACGATGTAAACGTCCGTGGCGAATTGCGCATCGCTCTTGAGGCTAATACACCGCCGTTCAATTTCAAGGACGATGGCAATCTAACGGGCTTCGAGGTCGAATTGGGCCAACTGCTGGCCAACGAACTGGATGTACGGGCCGACTTCGTCATTACCGATTCCAACGATCTGCTGCAAGGTGTTGAAACCGGCAAGTACGACGTCGCCATCAATCACATAGCAGTGACCCCGGACCTCAAGGATCGTTTCGACTTCAGCGAACCTTACAGCTACACCAATGCGCAATTGATCGCGCAGAAGGAAGAGCAACCGCGCTCGATGCTGCTGGTGCAAGCCTTGACGGAAGAGAAGCCGAAAGTCGGCCCGCCCGTGAGCCTGGCGATTCCGTTTCAGAAGGGTAACCCGGCGTTTCATGCCAGCCTGGAGAACGCGTTGCAGCGGATCAAGGCGGATGGGCGACTGGAGGCGTTGTCGCAGAAGTGGTTGGGGGCGGATACGAGCGTGGCGCCGAAACCCTGATTTCAGGCTGGCGAATAACCTGTGGGAGCGAGCCTGCTCGCGAAGGTGGTGTGTCAGTCGACATTGAGGCTGCCAGACACACCGCCTTCGCGAGCAGGCTCGCTCCCACAGTGGTTTTGTGTAGGGCGTTAGGTCAGGGTTGCCAAGGCTTCAGCCGCTTGTGGCAACTCCAGCTCACTGAAGACTTGAACGCCATTGCGCTTGAGCAACGCCGCCGTCACCCCTTCACCACTGACCTTCACACCGCTGAAGCTCCCGTCATACGTCAACAGATTCCCGCAAGACGGGCTGTTGGCCTTGAGCACAGCGATCCGGATGCCGTGCTTTTGCACCAGGTCCAACGCCTGAAAAGCACCGTTGAGAAACTGCGCACTGACATCCTCGCCCTCGGTGGTAATCACCGACGCATGGCCATCCAGCACTTCACCGCCCTGCCCGCCCGGAATCTCCGCCGCCGCCCGTGGCGTCGGCAAGCCACCGGCAACCTCCGGACACAACGGCACCACCCGACCTTCATCAAGCCACTGCTGAAGCTGATCGAAAGGCCCGCTCGCGCCGCCGTCGTAACGTACGCGGTGGCCGAGAAGACAGCGGCTTACCAGAATTTTCTGCATGATCAGAACGGCTCGTTGCCACGACGTCGAAACCAGCCGGTCAACGACAGGCGATCCCGGGTCGCGGGCAGGACTTCGTGGGGCACCTCGCCCGACAGGAACACCACCAGGCATCCGCCGACAGGTACTACATCGTATTCGACGCCTTCATCGAGGTACATGCGCAACTGGCCGCCGTGCTCGGGCAGCCAGGGGTCATTGAGGTAAACCACCGCCGACACCGTGCGCCGGTCATCATCACGAAAACGGTCGACATGCTTGAGGTAGAAAGCGCCGGGCGGGTACAGGGCGAAATGGCTTTCGAAATCTTCCAGGCCCAGAAACAAACCGCGATTCATCGCCTCGCGCAGGCTGTCCATCAATTCCAGATAGCGGTCGCAAGCATCGGCCTGGCCGGGCTCGATCCACTGGATATGGTCGCCGCGAATCCCCTCGCGAATTTCGGCTGTCGGCCCGCGCCCCACGGCGGCCGGGGCCAATTCGCCCTCAGCAGCACGTTTACGGCACTCAGCCGCCAGTTCCAGGGTCAGAGCCTTGGGCAGGAAAATATTCTGCTGCGACCAGCCGTGTTCAGCCAGGTCGTCGACGATACGTAACAGCAGCGGGTGATCAGAGGGTATTGGCATGGCGCGCATAGTATTCCTGTGCCCGAAAATCCGACAGAGCCGCGCAGCGGCTTGATACGAATTCTCGACAAGGACGAATGCCACACGGAGAATAGTCGCCTGCTGACAGGAGTCCCTATGCGCCGTTTGCTTTTCTCAATGCTGATGTTCTGCGTTATGCCCGCTTGGGCAGACAGCCACGACCAGTTGTACAAGGTCGCCGGCTGGCCAGAACAACGCGCGCATTTCAACGACGCTCTCTCGGCCGCTCAGCAGCGGTATCAAAATAGCCTGCCCCCGGCCGTTTTCCAGGCGTTGGTGAATAACAGCAATCAGCGCTTTGCCCCCCAGGCCGTGGACCAGCGCGCCGAAGCACAATTGCGCAAGACCCTTGCCGATCCGAAACCCGCGCTGGCGTTCTTTCAGTCACCTTTGGGCAAGAAAATCGTCGCCGCCGAATTGCTCGCAACCCGTCGTGATCAGCTGGCAAAAAACGCCAAGGGTTTACCCAAGATCCAGGCCAGCGACAGCCGCCTGTTGATCATCGGCCATCTGGCTCAGGCCCTGCCTGCGCGCGAGGCCGGCGCTGAAGTCAGCCTGGCGATTGCCGGTGTCGCGGCCGACAGCCTCAGTTCGATGATCCCCGGCCTGCTCGGCGGCGGTCAGGCTCAAGGCATGTTGAACGGTCAGCGTCAGCGCTTGATGGACCAGATTGGCAGTGACCTGAACAACACGCTGCTGTATGTCTATCGCGACCTGTCGGATAACGAACTGGAAGAATTCGCCACGTTTGCCGAGTCTGACGAAGGCAAGGCTTACTATCAGGCAGCACTGGCAGCGATTCGCGCGGGGCTGGCGGTGGGGCAGGATGCTTCAAGTCTTCGCCAGTAACTTTCGGCGCCTTAAAGATCGCTTTCGCGAGCAGGCTCGCTCCCACATTAGACCGTGCTCGTCTGAACAACTCGGTCAACTGTGGGAGCGAGCCTGCTCGCGAAGAGGCCGCCACAGCCCCTAAAGATTCCGCCCCTTGATCCGCTTGCTCAAAAAACCGAAATACTCCCGCCGCAACGCCAGCGTCTCATTCGCCAGGTGATGCCGTGCCTCGGGTAACATCAGTACCTGCGGCCGATCGAACTTGCCCCGCAACACCTCAAGGTTATGTTCCCAATCCACCGTCATGTCCGCCTGCCCCTGAACAATCAACGGTCGCCGCGGACTGTCCGGTGCGGCTTCGATGCGCTTGATCCAGCGCGCCAGCGCACCGACCCAGGCGGTCGGCAAACGTAGCGGCTGTAACGGGTCGGCTTGCAGGAAGGGCAAAAAATCCGGGTCGTTGGAGTTTTCGCTGAAGCGCCGGGCGATGGCTTTGACGAAAGGCTTGAGCAGGTAATAGCTGAGCTGCGACCAGCCCCAGGCTCGCGGCCTCACCAGCGGTGAAAACAGGATTACCTGGCCCTGGGCCGGACTGCTGGCGCCCTGATTGAGCACATGATCGATCACGATCGCGCCGCCAGTACTTTGCCCGCACAGGTGCCACGGTTGCGGCAGATCGAGGGATTGCGCCTCGACGAACAGTCCTTGCAGGGTGTCCTGATACTCGGCGAAATCCTTGATGCTCGCCCGCGCACCGCTGGACAACCCGTGCCCCGGCAGGTCGCAGGCAATCACCGCAAAATCCTGATCCAGCGCCCACTCGATCACATGCCGGTAAAGTCCGGTGTGATCATAAAAGCCGTGGAACAAAAACAGCGTCGCCTTCGCCCGCTCGGGCCACCAGACCTGGCTGACCACTTCATAACCATCGACCTCGAAACGCCCAAGGCTACTGCGCACATGACGCCCGGCAAAATCCAGCCCGTAGAAGCGTTGGTAAGCCAGCGCTTCCACCGACAGCGGCTGCCTGTCGGCCAGTGGCCGCAGGCTGGCACGCAGATGATCGGGGTCGAAAGTGGCAGACATGAGCAATTCCAGAACGTGAAACGGACTTTATGGGCCTGCGATATTCATCTGTCGCGGCAAGCATGGCAAGCTAGCGCACCTTCGAGGACTGAAATCCATGCGCTCGCCCTACCGCGCCACACTGCTTGCCAGCCTGCTCGCCCTCGTGTGTGCCGGCTTGCTGTGGGTTGCTTACGACTGGTTTCAGGGCCGCTACCTGCGGACATTCAGCGAGCACACCGCGGTATTTTCCGGCGATCCGCTGCGCCTGCCCGACAACCTCGCCGGCCCCGGCGCCATCCGCCTCGTGCACTTCTGGGACCCGGCCTGCCCGTGCAATGTCGGCAACCAACAACACCTGAGCGAACTGGTTGAGCACTACGTACCGCAAGGCGTGGAGTTTTATGCGGTACAAAAGCCTGGCAGCCACGGTCAGTTGCCGAGCACCTTAAGCGGCCTCAAAAGCATCGCCGTCCTCCCGGGCTCCGAACAGATCCCCGCCAGCCCGGCCGTGGCGATCTGGGATCGTAGCGGCAAACTGGCGTATTTCGGCCCGTACAGCGAAGGTCTGACCTGCAATTCGAGTAACAGCTTTATTGAACCGATTCTGCAAGCGCTGAACGAAGGCCGCACGGTGAATGCCACGCACACACTGGCAGTGGGTTGTTACTGCCCGTGGCCCGTCGACACAACGAAGTAAGGCTGACAGGAGACGCGAATCCCTCCTACGGGCGATGGGCCAATTCGCCAAGCCGTGTTAAACAGTGCCGCCAGGGAACTGCTGCCACTCATAACAACAAGGAATCACCATGAAACGTAGCTTGACCGTTCTCGCCTTGCTGATTGTCGTGCTCGCCGCAGGTGGCGGCGGGTACATCTACAGCAAGCAGCCGACACGCCAGGGCATGGTGGAGCTGCAACACCTGCAAGGTTCGGTCACCGTGCGCTACGACGAGCGCGGCATCCCGCACATCCGCGCTGAGAACGAAACCGACCTGTACCGCGCCCTCGGGTATGTGCACGCCCAGGACCGGCTGTTTCAGATGGAAGTCTTGCGCCGCCTCGCCCGTGGAGAGCTGGCCGAAGTCCTCGGCCCGAAACTGCTCGACACCGACAAGCTCATGCGCAGCCTGCGCATTCGCGAACGCGCCGACACCTACCTGGCGAATATGGACAAACAATCGCCGGCCTTTATCGCCATGCAAGCTTATCTGGACGGCATCAACCAGTATCAGAACAGCCATCCAAAGCCCGCAGAGTTTGATGTGCTGGGCATCCCCAAACGCCCGTTCACTGCTCAGGACACCATCAGCATCGCCGGTTACATGGCCTACAGTTTTGCCGCAGCGTTTCGCACCGAACCGTTGCTGACCTTCGTGCGCGATCAGTTGGGCGCCAACTACCTGAACATCTTTGATCTCGACTGGCAGCCCAAAGGTGTGCTCAACGGCAGCACGCTGCCCCTGGCCAGTGCCGACTGGAAAGACCTCAACACCCTCGCCCGCCTTAGCGAACAGGCACTCGCCGACAACGGTTTGCCACAGTTCGAGGGCAGCAACGCCTGGGTCGTCTCTGGAGGCCGAACCAAAAGCGGCAAACCGCTTTTGGCCGGCGACCCGCATATCCGCTTTTCCGCGCCGTCGGTGTGGTATGAAGCGCACCTCTCGGCGCCGGGCTTTGAACTCTACGGCCACTATCAGGCGTTGATGCCGTTCGCCTCCCTCGGGCTGAACCGCGATTTCGGCTGGAGCATCACCATGTTCCAGAACGACGACCTCGATCTGATCGCCGAGAAGGTCAACCCGGACAACCCCAATCAGGTCTGGTATCGCGGCAAGTGGGTGGACATGGTGACCAGCGAACAGCAGATCGCGGTCAAGGGCCAGGCGCCGGTGACACTGGTGCTGCGCCAGTCGCCCCACGGTCCGATCGTCAACGATGCGCTGGGCAGCAACGTCGGCAAAACACCGATCGCCATGTGGTGGGGTTTTCTCGAAAGCCAGAATCCGATCCTCGAGGGCTTCTACCAGCTCAACCGCGCTGACACCCTGGCCAAGGCGCGCAGTGCCGCGGCGAAGGTTCAGGCGCCGGGGCTGAACATCGTCTGGGCCAACGCCAAGGGCGACATCGGCTGGTGGGCAGCCGCGCAGTTGCCAAAACGTCAGGCCGGTGTGCGTCCGGGGTTCATCCTCGACGGCAGCACCGCCGAGGCGGACAAGGAAGGTTTCTACCCGTTCAGCGCCAACCCACAGGAAGAGAACCCGGCACGCGGTTACATCGTCTCGGCCAACTTTCAGCCGGTATCGCCGACCGGCATGGAGGTTCCCGGTTACTACAACCTCGCCGATCGCGGTCAGCAGCTCAATCGCCAGCTCAGCGACAACACCATCAAGTGGGATCTGGATGCCAGCCAAAAGCTGCAACTGGGCACCACCACCGCCTACGGTCCTCGCGTGTTGGCGCCACTGCTGCCGGTATTGCGCGAAGTAGTGAGTGACCCCGCCGAGCTCAAACTGGTTGAGCAACTCACCCAGTGGAGAGGCGACTACCCACTCGATTCCACCAGCGCCACGCTGTTCAATCAGCTCCTGTTCAACCTGGCTGACGCGACCATGCACGATGAACTGGGCAATGACTTCTTCGAAACATTGCTGTCGACCCGGGTGATTGATGCGGCATTACCGCGACTGGCCGCGACCGCCGATTCGCCGTGGTGGGACAACCGCAACACCCTCGGTAAGGAAACCCGCGCCGACACGGTCAAGGTTGCGTGGCAAGCGAGCATCGCTCACCTCAAGACCACCCTCGGCGCTGAC
This sequence comes from Pseudomonas sp. MDT1-17, assembly GCF_054898105.1. Classification (NCBI taxonomy): domain Bacteria; kingdom Pseudomonadati; phylum Pseudomonadota; class Gammaproteobacteria; order Pseudomonadales; family Pseudomonadaceae; genus Pseudomonas; species Pseudomonas sp. MDT1-17. Next base: position 6,138,829 of record NZ_JBUBVM010000001.1, read on the forward strand.
TTCGCGCAATGGCAGTGGGGCAAGGCGCATACGCTGACGCATGGCCATCCGCTGGGGCAGCAAAAGCCGCTGGACCGTCTCTTCAATGTCGGCCCGTTCGCGGCGCCTGGCACTCACGAAGTGCCGAACAACCTTTCGGCCAAGATCGGTCCGGCGCCATGGCCCGTGACGTATGGTCCGTCGACCCGCCGCCTGATCGACTTCGCCGACCCAGCCCACAGCCTGACCATCAACCCGGTCGGCCAGAGCGGCGTGCCGTTCGACAGCCACTATGACGACCAGGCTGAGGCGTTTATCGAAGGGATCTACTACCAGGCGCATCTCAACGACGAAGAAGTCACGGCCAATACGCGGAGCACGTTGAAGCTGTTGCCGGCGCGTGCTGCGCAGTAGTTTTTAGTTGGCCGGGCGGACGCTTTCGCGAGCAGGCTCGCTCCCACAGTTGACCAAGTTGTTCAGACAGACACGGACTAATGTGGGAGCGAGCCTGCTCGCGAAGAGGCCCTGACAAGCGACAAAAATGTCAGCTCAAACCATCGCCGCAAAGTTCAGCCTGAACTGCTGCGGCGTCACCCCCAGCCTGCGGTTGAACACACTGCGCATGTGCTGGGCATCGCGAAACCCGCATTGATAAGCCACGGTCTTGAGCGGCGAATGGGTGCTTTCAAGCAGCACCCGCGCCGCGTCCACCCTGGCCCGTTCGACGAATTCCGCCGGGGTGATTTTCGCCTCTTTGGTAAACACCCTGGAAAAGTTGCGGGCACTCATGTTGGCGGCGTTGGCCAGGTCGGCAATCGTCAGGTCGCCCGTCAGGTTGGCCAAGACGTAAAGCTGCACCAGTGCCACGGCAGAAGTGGGTTCGGCGTGTGGCGTGAGGAATGGGCTGAACTGTGACTGCCCGCCGGAGCGCTGAGTGAACACCACCAATCGTTTTGCCACACTCAATGCGACTTCCGGCCCGTGATCCCTGGCCAATAAGTACAGCGACAGATCAATCCCCGCCGTGACACCCGCCGAGGTGTAGAGCTCGCCGTCCTGCACGTAAAGGCGATCAGCATCGACCTGAGTCGACGGGCACAACTGCGCCAGCGCCGCGGCGTCTCCCCAGTGGGTGGTCACCGTTCGCCCTTCCAGCAATCCGGCCCGGGCGAGCATGAACGCGCCGTTGCAGATCGAGCCAAAGCGTTGCGCCAGCGCGCAGGCATCACGCAACCAGGCATCGAATGCCGCACCGAAATTCATGAACGGCAACTGCGGCCCACCGGCCACCAACAGCAAGTCATAGGCCGCCAGCGCTTCGCTGAAATGCCGATGGGCATTGAGTGACAAACCGTTTGAACACGGCATCACCCCGCGCTCGACGCCAATCACCTCCAGTCGATAGTGATCTTGCGGCTCGAGGAAACGATTGGCTTCTGAAAACACATCCATGGGACCGGTGACGTCCAGGGACTGAACGCCTGAGAACACCACGATGGCAACGGTTTTCTGCATGACAGGAATTACCTTGAATGTGGAAAAGATCGCAGCCTGCGGCAGCTCCTACAGGACTGCATTCCTTTCGGGAAATCTGCGTTAACCCTAGCCAATCCTCGGGCAACAAGCGAGATTGGCGCGATATGCCTGCTCATTGGCAAGGATCGCAGCCATGGATCGATAGCTCGGTTTCGGGTGCGCGGACAGACTGATCCCATCAGCGCCGCCACGGCGCTCCCCACGAGGAAAGCACCATGAGCAGCAACATCGCCGGTATTAAAATCCCCGACAGCGCGTTGGCCAAGGCCACCACGGAATACATTCGCGACGTCGAATCAGACCTGCTGTATCACCACTCGCGTCGGGTATTTCTGTTCGGCGCCTTGAGCGGTGAACGCAAGCAACTGGCCTATGACCCCGAACTGTTGTACGTCGGCGCGATGTTCCATGACTTGGGTCTGGTGGAAGGTCATCGCACTGACGACGAGCGCTTCGAAGTCGATAGCGCCAACGCTGCCAAAGCGTTCCTCAAACCCTACGGTTTGTCCGACGACGATATCGAACAGGTCTGGTTGGTCGACAGCGAGCCGGGTTTCAAGCCGATGAATTTCGTCGAGATCATCCGCAAGTCGCCTTGGATTTCCTAACCCACAAAATCAAAAGATCGCAGCCTGCGGCAGCTCCTACATGGGAATACGTTTTCCTGTAGGAGCTGCCGCAGGCTGCGATCTTTTGCTGTTAAGCCGCTTCCGGCGCCGGGGCGCGACGCACGTCCGGTTGTTTCCAGGAGTCGGCAGCACTTTCTTCGATCGCCTGCTGAATCGCACGCTTGCGCGCTTCTTCGGCACGGCGGCTGAAGAACCAGACCAGGAAGGTCATCAGCGATACCGCCAGCAGAATCAGGCTGGCCACAGCGTTGATCTCGGGTTTCACGCCCAGACGCACCGCCGAGAACACTTCCATCGGCAGGGTCGTGGAACCCGGGCCGGACACGAAGCTCGCCAACACCAGATCGTCCAGGGACAGGGCGAAGGACATCATGCCGCCCGCGCCCAAGGAGGGCGCGATCATCGGGATGGTGATCAGGAAGAACACCTTCCACGGCCGCGCACCGAGGTCCATGGCCGCTTCTTCGATGGACAGGTCCAGCTCACGCAAGCGCGCCGACACCACCACCGCCACATACGCCGCACAGAACGTCGTGTGGGCGATCCAGATGGTGATGATGCCTCGCTCCTGTGGCCAACCGATCATCTGCGCCATGGCCACGAACAGCAGCAACAGCGACAGACCGGTGATCACTTCGGGCATCACCAGCGGCGCGGTGACCAGACCACCGAACAGCGTGCGACCCTTGAAGTGGGTGATACGGGTCAGGACGAACGCCGCCAACGTACCCAGTGCCACCGCCGCCACCGCCGTGTAGCAGGCGATTTCCAGCGAGCGCACCACCGAGCCCATCAGCTGGGTGTTGTCCATCAACCCGACATACCACTTGATCGACCAGCCGCCCCATACCGTCACCAGTTTGGAGGCGTTGAACGAGTAGATCACCAGGATCAGCATCGGCGCGTAGATGAACAGCAAACCCGCTACCAGCATGAAACTTGAGAAACGGAAGCGCTTCATTCCTTGCCCTCCATTTCTTTGGCTTGGCTACGGTTGAACAGGATGATCGGCACGATCAGGATCAGCAACATCACCACTGCCAGAGCAGACGCCACCGGCCAGTCACGGTTGTTGAAGAATTCTTGCCAGAGCACTTTACCGATCATCAGGGTTTCCGGACCGCCCAGCAGTTCCGGAATCACGAACTCGCCCACGACCGGGATGAACACCAGCATGCAGCCGGCGATGATGCCGTTCTTGGACAGCGGAATGGTGATCTTCCAGAAGCTGTTGAAGGTGCTTGAGCCGAGGTCGGACGCCGCTTCCAGCAGACTGTTGTCGTGCTTCACCAGGTTGGCGTAGAGCGGCAGAATCATGAACGGCAGATAGGAGTAAACGACCCCAATATAGACCGCGAGGTTGGTGTTGAGGATCTGCAGCGGTTCATCGATCCAGCCCATCGTCATCAGGAAACCATTGAGCAGACCGTTGTTGCTGAGGATGCCCATCCACGCGTAGACGCGGATCAGGATCGCGGTCCAGGTCGGCATCATGATCAGCAGCACCAGCACCGTTTGCATTTCTTTGCGGGCGCTGGCGATGGCGTAGGCCATCGGGTAACCGATTGCGAGACAAAGGATGGTGCTGATCAGCGCCATCTTCAACGAGCCGAGGTAAGCGGCAATGTACAGTTCGTCGCCGGCCAGCATCGCGTAGTTGCCGAGGTTAAGCAGCAACTGCAGTTTCTGTTCGGCGAAGGTATAGATCTCGGTGTACGGCGGAATGGCCACGTCGGCTTCGGCGAAGCTGATCTTCAGGACGATGAAGAACGGCAGCATGAAAAACAGGAACAGCCAGATGAACGGGACGCCGATGACCAGTTGGCGGCCACCGGGAATTATTCGGTTAAGACGGCGTTTGAATTTGCGCATGTTCATGAGCGAAGTACCACGCCGCTGTCGTCTTCCCAATACACGTAAACCTGGTCACCCCAGGTCGGACGCGCGCCACGGCGCTCGGCGTTGGCAACGAAGGACTGGACGATCTTGCCGCTTGGCAGTTCGACGTAGAACACCGAGTGCCCGCCCAGATAGGCAATGTCGTGCACCTTGCCGCTGGACCAGTTGTATTCGCAAGTTGGCTGGATCGGCGTCACCAGCAGTTTTTCCGGACGGATCGCGTAGGTCACGGATTTGTCCTGCACCGACGTGCTGATCCCGTGGCCCACATAAATCTGACGGTCCAGGTCCTTGCAAGTGATGATCGCGTGGCCTTCGGCGTCGTCGATCACTTCGCCGTCGAAGATGTTGACGTTGCCGATGAACTCGCAGACCAGGCGGCTGGTCGGGGTTTCGTAGATGTCGATCGGGCTGCCGATCTGGGCGATCCAGCCCAGGTGCATGATCGCGATACGCTCGGCCATGGTCATGGCCTCTTCCTGGTCGTGGGTCACCATGACGCAGGTTACGCCGACACGCTCAATGATCTCGACCAGCTCCAGCTGCATTTGCGAACGCAGCTTCTTGTCCAGAGCACCCATCGGTTCGTCGAGCAGCAACAGCTTCGGTCGCTTGGCCAACGAACGCGCCAGGGCCACACGCTGACGCTGGCCACCGGACAACTGATGCGGCTTGCGCTTGGCGTATTGCGTCATCTGAACCAGCTTGAGCATGTCGGCTACGCGAGCATCGACTTCAGCTGCGGGGATTTTGTCCTGTTTGAGGCCGAAGGCGATGTTCTGCGCCACAGTCATATGCGGGAACAAGGCGTAGGACTGGAACATCATGTTGATCGGCCGCTCGTACGGCGGCATGTCGGTGATGTCTACGCCATCGAGGAAAATGCGCCCCTCCGTGGGCCGTTCGAAGCCTGCGAGCATGCGCAGCAACGTGGATTTGCCCGATCCCGAACCGCCGAGCAGGGCGAAAATCTCGCCTTTCTTGATTTCCAGGGACACATCGTCCACGGCAATCGTCTCGTCGAACTTCTTCGTGACCCGGTCGATTTTGACCAACACCTGTTTAGGTGTCTGGTCGCCCTCGAGGGCTTTCTTATAGGCGCCGGAGGCAACTGCCATTTACGAAACTCCCAGAAAAAAAGAGTGCAGTTCGCTCAAGGTGAGCGAACTTTTGGATAGTTTGAGCCTTGCAGCTATTTACCCGACTTGACCTTGGTCCAGCTGCGGGTCATCAAACGTTGAATGTTTGGTGGTAACTCGATAGACACGTAAGTCTTGTCGAGGACTGCTTGTAGTGGATAAACCGATTCGTCGGTGCGAATGGACTGTTCCATCAGCGTGTCCGACCCTGGGTTAGGGTTGGCGTAACCCACGTAATCGCTGACCTGGGCGATCACCTCAGGTTTCAGCAAATAGTTGATGAAGGCGTGGGCTTCCTTGACGTTGGCCGCATCCTTGGGGATCGCCAGCATATCGAACCAGAGCGCACCGCCCTCTTTCGGAATCGAGTAAGCGATGTTCATGCCTTTGCCAGCCTCAGCCGCGCGAGCCTTGGCCTGAAACATATCGCCGGAAAAACCGATCGCCACGCAGATATCGCCGTTGGCCAGGTCCGCGATGTATTTGGACGAGTGGAAATAGGTCACGTAAGGCCGCACCGCCAGCAACTTGGCTTCGGCCTTTTTGTAGTCTTCGGGGTCGGTGCTGTTGGCGTTGAGGCCCATGTAGTTGAGGACCGTTGGCATCATTTCATCAGCGGAGTCGAGAAACGCCACGCCGCAGCTCTGCAGCTTCTTGATGTTCTCCGGCTCGAACACCACATCCCAGGAATCGATCTTGTCGAGGCCCAACACAGCCTTGACCTTATCGACGTTGTAACCGATGCCGTTGGTGCCCCACAAATACGGCACGGCGTATTGGTTACCCGGATCGTTTTGCTCCAGGCGCTTGAGCAGCACCGGGTCGAGGTTGGAATAGTTCGTCAACTTGGACTTGTCGAGCTTCTGGAAAGCGCCCGCCTTGATCTGTTTGCCAAGGAAGTGATTGGACGGCACAACCACGTCGTAACCGGTACGCCCGGCCAGCAACTTGCCTTCCAGGGTTTCGTTGGAATCAAAGACGTCGTACACCGGCTTGATGCCGGACTCTTTCTGGAAGTCCGCCAGGGTGGTCTGACCGATGTAGTCCGACCAGTTATAAATATGCACAGTGCCCGCCGCCTGGACACTAACGGCAAGCGTCAGTCCGGCGCCGACCAGCAGTGCATTGCGCAACAAAGAAAAAATAGGCACGTGGAGGTCCTCTAAAATTAGTTGGGCCCAAGTTGCCCCGCGTTACATGACAGCCATGGCTGCCTGGCAACAAAACCGGCGCGCAACTTACCCTCGAAAAACCGTTCCAGCAAAACTTTTATGCAGAGACCTGTAGCAGCTGCCGAAGGCTGCGTTAAGGTCCGAAGGACCTTTCCGCGTTTTCAACAGCACAACTGCTTCGCAGTTGGACGCAGCCTGCGGCAGCTGCTACAGGGTTTTACTTATTTACCGGATTTAATCTTGGTCCAACTGCGAGTCATGATCCGCTGGGTCGCGGCCGGCAAGTCGGCAATCGCGTACAGCTTGGCCAGCACGTCCGCTGGGGGGTAGATACCTGGGTCGGCGGTGATTTCTTTATCGACCAATGCGGTGGCGGCCGCGTTACCGTTCGGGAAGCGTACGGCGTTGGTGATTTCGGCCATGATTTCCGGCTTCTGCAGGAAGGTCATGAACTTGTAGGCGCCTTCGACGTTTTCGGCATCTTTAGGGATGGCGACCATGTCGTAGAAGCTGCCCGCACCTTCTTTCGGAATGTTGTAGCTGACTTTCACCTTGTCACCGGCTTCAGCCGCGCGGGACTTGGCCTGGTAGATATCACCCGAGTAACCCACGGCGACGCAGATGTTGCCGTTGGCCAGGTCGGAGATGTACTTGGACGAGTGGAAGTAGCCCACCGAAGGACGAATCTTCAGGAACAGTGCTTCGGCTTCGGCCAGTTGTTTTTTGTCCTGGCTGTCGGTTGGATAGCCCAGGTAGTGCAACGCCACCGGAATCATCTCGGTTGGCGAATCAAGGAAACTGATACCGCACGACTTCAACTTGGCGGCGTTTTCAGGTTTGAAGATCAGATCCCAGGAATTGGTGGGCGCATCGGCACCCAGTGCAGCCTTGACCTTCTCGGCGTTGAAGCCGATACCGATCGAACCCCACATGTACGGAAACGCGTGTTCGTTGCCCGGGTCGCTCACCGACACCGCTTTAAGCAGGTCAGGGTTCAGGTTCTTCCAGTTAGGCAGTTTGGACTTGTCCAGCTTCTGGTAAACACCGGCCTTGATCTGCTTGGCCAGGAAGTTGTTCGACGGTACGACGATGTCGTAGCCGGACTTGCCTGCCAGCAACTTGGCTTCCAGGGTTTCGTTACTGTCGAATACGTCGTAAACAACCTTGATCCCCGACTCGGCTTCGAACTTCTTGACGGTGTCCGGTGCGATGTAATCGGACCAGTTGTACACGTGAAGAACCTTGTCGTCCGCCTGAACTGCGCCCGCCATCACGCCCATCAGGGACATGGCGAGGAGGGTCTTGCCAGCTATCTTCATACCTAATGCCTTCATGGGTAATGCTCCAATTTTTCTTTTTTAACCACGTTCTTGTTAACCAAGAGCCAGCGGCCTATTCCTGGGCAGCTAAAAACAACCGGTAGTCTGGCAAGATCCAAGGCAGGCTTTCAAGGAAAGACCCATCCTTTGTTTGCGCTGAGCGAAATGCAAACTTCGCACCCCGCTCAGAGCCTAGCACTTAGCCCTGCAATGCACTCAAGGTCAGGTCCAGACACTTGCGTGCCTTGGTCACCAACTCATCGATTTCTGCCGGTGTAATCACCAGTGGCGGAGCAATGATCATGGTGTCGCCGACGGCGCGCATGATCAGGCCGTTTTCGAAGCAGAACGTGCGGCAAATCATGCCGGCGCCCTTGCCCTCGTAACGCTTGCGAGTGGCCTTGTCCTGCACCAGTTCGATCGCCCCCAGCAGCCCCACCCCGCGGACTTCCCCCACCAACGGGTGATCGTTCAGTTCCCGTAGACGCTTTTGCAAATAGGGTGCCGTTTCTGCATGAACGCGCTCGATAATTTTTTCTTCGCGCAGGATGCGGATGTTTTCCAGTGCCACGGCAGCGGCCACCGGATGCCCGGAATAGGTGAAGCCGTGGTTGAAATCGCCACCTTCGTTGAGTACCGCCACCACTTCGTCACGCACGATCAGGCCACCCATAGGGATGTAGCCGGACGTCAGGCCTTTGGCGATGGTCATCATGTCGGGTTTGAGGTCGTAGAAATCGGAACCGAACCACTCACCGGTACGGCCGAAACCACAGATCACTTCGTCAGCCACGAACAGGATGTCGTACTTGGCGAGGATTTCCTTGATGCGTGGCCAGTAGGTGTCTGGCGGAATGATCACGCCGCCGGCACCCTGGATCGGCTCGGCAATAAAGGCACCGACGTTGTCCACGCCGACTTCCAGAATCTTCTCTTCCAGCTGATTGGCCGCCCAGATACCGAACTCTTCCGGTGTCATGTCGCCGCCTTCAGCGAACCAGTAAGGCTGCGCGATGTGGACGATGCCCGGGATCGGCAAGTCGCCTTGTTCGTGCATGTACGTCATGCCACCCAGGCTCGCGCCGGCCACGGTAGAACCGTGATAACCGTTCTTGCGGCTGATGATGACTTTCTTCTTCGGCTGCCCCTTGATCGCCCAGTAGTGGCGGACCATACGCAGCATGGTGTCGTTGCCTTCAGAGCCGGAACCGGTGAAGAACACATGGTTCATGCCTTGTGGCGCGATGTCGGCGATGGCCTTGGCCAATTCCAGCACCGGCGGGTGAGCCGTCTGGAAAAACAGGTTGTAGTAAGGCAGTTCGCGCATTTGTTTGCTGGCGGCATCGGCCAGTTCATCGCGACCGTAACCGATCGCCACGCACCACAGGCCGGCCATGCCGTCGAGGATCTTGTTGCCTTCGCTGTCCCAGAGGTAAACGCCTTTGGCGCTGGTGATGATCCGCGGGCCTTTTTCTTTCAGCTGCTTGAAGTCGCTGAACGGGGCCAGGTGGTGATCGTTGCTCAGGGTTTGCCATTCACGGGTTTGCGGGTTGTTGCTGGTCATGCGAATTCTCCTAAGATTCCAGTGGAGGGCGCCGCCAAGAGCAGCGGCGCCCGGCGTATCAGACGGCGAAAAGCAGGAATTCCCGCTCCCACGAACTGATCACGCGCTTGAAGTTTTCATGCTCGGCCCGCTTGACCGCGACGTAGCCAGTGATGAATTTTTTGCCCAGGTACTTCTCGATAGTCACGCTGTGTTCCATGCGTTCCAGCGCGTCTTCGATGGTCAGTGGCAGGCGCAGGTTGCGGCGTTCATAGCCACGCCCCACCACCGGCGCACTCGGGTTCAAGCCTTCGACCATGCCGATGTAACCGCAGAGCAGGCTCGCGGCAATCGCCAGGTACGGGTTGGCGTCGGCGCCCGGCAGGCGGTTTTCCACCCGACGGTTTTGCGGCCCGGCATCCGGAACCCGCAGGCCCACGGTGCGGTTCTCCTCGCCCCACTCCACGTTCACCGGTGCCGAGGTGTCCGGCAGGAAGCGGCGGAACGAGTTGACGTTAGGCGCGAACAGCGGCAACAGCTCGGGGATCAGTTTCTGCAAGCCACCGATGTGGTTCAGGAACAACTGGCTCATGCTCCCGTCTTCATTGGAGAACACGTTCTTGCCGGTTTCGATGTCGATGATGCTCTGGTGCAAGTGCATCGCGCTGCCCGGCTCGCCGGTCATTGGCTTGGCCATGAAGGTGGCTGCCACGTTGTGCTTGAGCGCGGCTTCGCGCATGGTGCGTTTGAACACCAGGATCTGGTCGGCCAGGGACAGGGCATCGCCGTGACGGAAGTTGATTTCCATCTGCGCCGTGCCGTCCTCGTGGATCAGTGTGTCGAGGTCCAGCTCCTGCAATTCGCACCAGTCGTAGACGTCTTCGAACAACGGATCGAATTCGTTCGCCGCTTCAATCGAGAAGGACTGGCGACCGGTTTCCGGGCGACCTGAGCGGCCAACCGGCGGTTGCAGCGGGAAGTCCGGGTCTTCGCAACGCTTGGTCAGGTAGAACTCCATTTCTGGCGCCACAATCGGCTGCCAGCCCCTCTCGGAATAGAGTTTCAGAACCTTTTTCAGCACGTTGCGCGGCGACAGCTCGATCGGGTTGCCTTGCTTGTCGTAGGTGTCGTGGATGACCTGGGCAGTGGGCTCGATAGCCCAGGGCACCAGGAACACCGCGTTCTGGTCGGGACGGCAAATCATGTCGATGTCGGCCGGGTCGAGCAGTTCGTAATAGATGTCGTCTTCGACATAGTCGCCGGTCACGGTCTGCAACAGAACGCTCTCGGGCAGGCGCATGCCTTTTTCGGCAATGAACTTGTTGGTCGGCGATATCTTGCCCCGGGTGATCCCGGTCAAGTCGGCGATCATGCATTCGACTTCTGTGATCTTGTGGTCTTTCAACCAATCGGTGAGCTGGTCGAGGTTGTTACTCATAAATGCCTCTAGGCTGAGTTTCCTGACTCTTATAAGTCAGGCGTTGTTTGACGCATGGGCGTCGCTTGGTACAGATTGCCACTGCAATTGCCGCGCACCAACACCCGCACGGGTAATGGCGCGGGTGAGCGAGATAAGATCAGGTCGTGCAGAATCATGAGCAATGCTCGACACGTTGGTCGGGCCGGCACGGTAAAACAGTTCTATATTGGAAGGACAACCGGTAAAGAGAATATCGTGTAGACCGTCCAGAATATCGGACGGAGCCAGCGGGTTTGCCGGGGAAGGAAGAGTCGACGGCACGCCTTTGGCAACACGGGCCTTGGCGTGAGCGTAACGATCGCCACTGATGTGATAAGCATGCAGACCGATCTGCCTTGAGCAGATGGTGACGCCGATTAACGGCAGGCGAGACATGAAGCACCCCGGTATTATTGGTGTTATGGGTTTGAATCGAGCTTAGCCTTGTTCATTTTTTTACACAACACCCCCGTAAAAAATACAACACGGCCCGCTCAAGCTCGCAGGCGCTAAAGCGCTCAAAGGCATAAAAACGCCCCAAAGTGCCTCAAAAATGCCCCAAGGGCGCTTTTTTAGGACAAAAAAGGCCTCGCTTGACTTCGGCATGCCGTTCGGGTTGACTGAAACCCGAAGAGATCAATGATTGATATTTTTAACAACAAAGGTGTTGCATCATGTCGGTACCCCCGCGTGCCGTTCAGCTTAACGAAGCGAACGCGTTCCTTAAGGAACATCCTGAGGTTCTGTACGTTGACCTTCTGATTGCGGATATGAATGGTGTGGTGCGCGGCAAGCGCATTGAACGCACCAGTCTCCACAAGGTTTACGAGAAAGGCATCAACCTGCCGGCCTCTCTATTTGCTCTGGATATCAATGGCTCGACGGTGGAAAGCACCGGTCTGGGCCTGGACATCGGCGATGCTGACCGAATCTGCTATCCAATCCCTGACACCCTGTGCAACGAGCCTTGGCAGAAGCGCCCTACCGCGCAACTGTTAATGACCATGCACGAACTCGAAGGCCAGGCGTTCTTTGCTGACCCGCGAGAAGTGCTGGCCAATGTAGTACGCAAGTTCGACGACATGGGCCTGACCATCTGCGCCGCGTTCGAACTGGAGTTCTACCTGATCGACCAGGAGAACGTGAACGGTCGTCCGCAACCGCCACGCTCGCCGGTCTCCGGCAAACGCCCACACTCGACACAGGTTTACCTGATCGACGACCTCGACGAATACGTCGACTGCCTCCAGGACATTCTGGAAGGTGCGAAAGAGCAAGGCATCCCTGCCGACGCAATCGTCAAGGAAAGTGCCCCGGCGCAGTTCGAAGTGAACCTGCACCACGTGGCCGACCCGATCAAGGCCTGCGATTACGCGGTTCTGCTCAAGCGTCTGATCAAAAACATCGCCTACGACCATGAGATGGACACTACCTTCATGGCCAAGCCTTATCCGGGCCAGGCGGGTAACGGTCTGCACGTCCACATCTCGATTCTTGATAAAGACGGCAAAAACATTTTTGCCAGTGAGGATCCCGAGCAGAACGCCGCACTGCGTCACGCGATCGGCGGTGTGCTCGAGACCCTACCGGCGCAGATGGCTTTCCTCTGCCCGAACGTCAACTCCTACCGTCGTTTCGGTGCACAGTTCTACGTGCCGAATGCACCGTGCTGGGGTCTGGACAACCGTACTGTTGCGGTGCGTGTGCCGACCGGTTCCGCCGACGCGGTCCGTCTGGAACACCGCGTTGCTGGCGCCGATGCCAACCCGTACCTGCTGATGGCTTCGGTCCTGGCAGGCGTGCACCACGGTCTGACCAACAAGATCGAGCCAGGCGCACCCGTGGAAGGCAACTCCTACGAGCAGAACGAGCAAAGCCTACCGAACAACCTGCGCGATGCATTGCGTGAGCTGGACGACAGCGAAGTCATGGCCAAGTACATCGATCCGAAATACATCGATATCTTCGTCGCGTGTAAAGAGAGCGAGCTGGAGGAGTTCGAACACTCCATCTCCGACCTCGAGTACAACTGGTACCTGCACACCGTGTAAGCGATTGCAGTAAAAACAACGCCGCAGGCCTCACAGCTTGCGGCGTTTTTTTATGGCCGCCTTCGGCGGTTCGCGAGCAGGCTCGCTCCCACAGGGGATTTCCTGTGTGCACAAAATTCATGTTCGCTGGAGATCAACTGTGGGAGCGAGCCTGCTCGCGAAGGCGTCCTGGCAGACAACATCAAACCCTGCTCGTACAATGCCCGCTGCCCTGCAGGAGACACCAATGACCCGACTCGCCACCCCACGCAAACCCCGCGCACGCAGCCAGGCCCGGATCGATTCGATACTCGATGCCGCCCGCACGCTGCTGGCTGCCGAGGGCGTGGCCAGCCTGTCGATCTACAGCGTCGCCGAACGCGCGGAGATTCCGCCCTCCTCCGTCTACCACTTCTTTGCCAGCGTCCCGGCGCTGCTCGAAGCCCTGACGGCCGATGTCCACGCGGCGTTCCGTGCCTGCCTGCAAGCACCCATCGACCACGACATCCTGAACGGCTGGCGCGATCTGTCGCGACTGGTAGAGCAACGCATGCTCGCGATCTACAGCGAGGACGCCGCCGCCCGCCAGCTCATACTCGCCCAGCACGGGTTGACCGAGGTCACCCAGGCCGACCGTCAGCACGACATCGAACTCGGCGACCTGATGCACAAACTCTTCGACCACCACTTCGAGCTGCCGACACTACCGACCGACGTCGATGTGTTTGCCCTGGCCATGGAGCTCGGCGACCGCGTCTATGCGCGCTCGGTGCAACAACACGGACAGATCACCCCGCGCATGGCCGAAGAAGGCATGCGGGTGTTTGATGCTTATCTGGGGCTGTACTTGCCACCCTACCTGCCCAAGCGTGCACTTGCGCTCTGACGCGCTATGACACTTCGCAATCGTAGAGTGACAAACGCCGGATCACTGTTCCTGGCAGCAGCAATCCCCCTGGCGCAACCACGGCGTTGGCACCAAGGCGTGAGCCGTCACCCATCAGGGCGCCAAATTTTTCACAACCCGTCGGCCGAAGAACATTGTTCACCCTCACGTTAACGCCTTTGTCAGCGCGTTCATTGCGGTAGTTGGCAATGATACTGCCGGCTTCCAGATTGACCCCGGCGCCCAACACCGAGTCACCGACGAAATTGAAGTGGGCAAGTTTGGTACCGCTGAAGACGAACGAAGACTTGAGTTCCGCGCCGGGACCGATGATGCAGTTTTCGCCCAGCCAACAACCGCCGCGCAGATAAGCACCCGCGGCAATAAAACAACCAGGGCCGATGATCAATGGGCCTTTGAGTATCGCCCCTTCCTCGTACCGCGCCGTGCGATGGATGGCGATATCGCCCTGCACGTCGTACTCATCGCACGCCAGCCTCGTGAGCAGCTGCTGCACACGTTCAGGCGCATTGATCACCACTTCCCAAGGTGTCAGCCCGGCCCATTCGGCCAGTGGTGAGCAGGCCACGTCATGAATGTAATCTGAAATTCTGACAGTCACGGTTGATCTCCTTTCGCCAAGCGTCTATCAAAACGAATCAGCCGAACTCTACCACCGTCGCAGCCTCCATAAAAAAACCCCGAAGGGCTAAAACCCTTCGGGGTTGTTGTTTGCACACGCGCTTACAACTTGGCGATCGACACCTCGGTGGATTTCACAAACGCGATCACTTCGCTGCCGACCACCAGTTCCAGCTCTTTCACCGAGCGAGTGGTAATCACCGAGGTGACGATGCCGGAAGCGGTCTGTACGTCGATTTCCGACAGCACGTCACCGAGTACGATTTCCTTGATGGCGCCTTTGAACTGGTTGCGAACGTTGATGGCTTTGATCGTCATGATGTTGATTCCTGTCATTGGATAAGGCTTGAGTTATTGAGCCCAACGCAATTGCGTGGGCAAGGGTGAAACAGGTTCCGGCGCCGGCGGTTCGCCGGGCAACGCCAGCACGCGTTTGAGGACCTCGGTTTCCAGCGCCGCCAGCCGATGGGAGCCGCGAACCCGAGGGCGCGGCAACTCGACGTGCAGGTCGAGGCCGACTTCGCCCTCTTCGATCAGGATCACCCGATCGGCAATCGCCACCGCTTCACTGACGTCGTGGGTGACCAGCAACACGGTGAAACCGTGCTTCTGCCAGAGCCGCTCGATCAGCTGCTGCATTTCAATTCGGGTCAGCGCATCCAGCGCGCCCAGCGGTTCGTCCAGCAACAGCAAACGCGGTTGATGGATCAGCGCGCGGGCCAGGGCCACACGTTGCTTTTGTCCGCCGGACAAGGCGGCCGGCCATTCATTGGCGCGGTCTGCCAGACCTACCGATTCCAAGGCTTCCAGCGCCTGTGGCCGCCAGTTGCCCTTGAGCCCAAGACCGACGTTGTCGATGACCTTTTTCCACGGCAGCAAACGCGCTTCCTGGAACATCAGCCGGGTGTCTTCCCGCGCCTCACTCAGCGGCGCGGAACCGGCCAGCAATTCACCACCCGTGGGTTTGTCGAGGCCGGCGAGCAAGCGCAGCAAGGTACTTTTGCCGCAACCGCTACGACCGACCACGGCAACAAACTGACCGGCCGGGATGTGCAGATCGATCTCACGCAGCACCTGCCGCGAGCCGAAGGTTTTTTGCAGCTTGCGCACTACCAGCGCAATACCGCGCAGCAGGCGTGGAGGTTGTTGAGCCGTCATGCTGCACCTCCCTTGGTCACCTGATAGGCCGGGTGCCAGCGCAACCACACGCGTTCAAGTCCACGAGCCGCGAGGTCGGCGAGTTTGCCGAGCACGGCGTACAAGAGAATCGCCAGCACCACCACGTCGGTCTGCAAAAACTCTCGGGCATTCATCGCCAGGTAGCCAATGCCGGAGCTTGCAGAAATGGTTTCTGCCACGATCAGGGTCAACCACATGAAACCGAGGGCGAAGCGCACACCGACCAGAATCGAAGGCAGCGCGCCCGGCAGGATCACCTGACGGAACAGGCTGAAACCGGACAAGCCATAACTGCGGGACATTTCCACCAGCGCCGGATCGACATTGCGGATGCCGTGATAGGTGTTGAGATAGATCGGGAACAACGTGCCCAATGCCACCAGGAAAATCTTCGCCGACTCATCGATGCCGAACCACAGGATCACCAGTGGAATCAGCGCCAGGTGCGGCACGTTGCGGATCATCTGCACCGAACTGTCGAGCAGCCGTTCGCCCCATTGCGACAGGCCGGTGATGAAACCCAACGCCAGACCGATACCCCCGCCGATGACGAAGCCCAGCGCTGCGCGCCAACCACTGATCGCCAGGTGAGTCCAGATTTCACCGCTGCGCACCAGGCCGACGCCGGCTTCGATGACGGCGATTGGCGCCGGCAAAATCCGTGTCGACAACCAGCCCGCCGACACCGACAACTGCCACACCGCCAGCAGCAAAACAGGCAACACCCAGGGCGCAAGGCTGTGGATAAGTTTCTTCATGGCGCGCGTCAGCTCTGCGACGCGGCTTTGGGAAGAATATCGTTGGCGACCATCTCACCAAACGGGCTGACGTAACCGGCGCCTTTCGGCAACTCTGAACGCTCGATGTCCAGGTGCGGGAACAGCAACTCGGCAACGCGGTAAGACTCTTCCAGGTGTGGATAACCGGAGAAGATGAACGTGTCGATGCCCAGGTCTGCGTATTCCTTCACGCGGGCGGCCACGGTTGGACCGTCGCCCACCAGCGCCGTGCCAGCACCGCCGCGCACCAGGCCGACACCGGCCCACAGGTTGGGGCTGACTTCCAGATTGTCGCGGCTGCCACCGTGTAATGCGGCCATGCGTTGCTGACCGACCGAGTCGAAGCGCGCCAGAGAAGCCTGGGCACGCGCGATGGTTTCGTCGTCCAGATGGGAGATCAGACGATCCGCCGCTTGCCAGGCTTCGGCGTTGGTTTCGCGAACGATCACATGCAAACGAATGCCGAAACGCACGGTGCGGCCGAGCTTCGCGGCTTTGGCACGCACTTGTTCGATTTTCTCGGCAACGGCTGCGGGTGGTTCGCCCCAGGTCAGGACCATCTCGACCTGCTCTGCCGCGAGGTCTTGCGCCGCTTCCGAAGAACCACCGAAGTACAGCGGCGGGCGCGGTTGCTGGATCGGCGGATAGAGCAACTTGGCGCCCTTCACACTGATGTGCTGACCGTCGTAGTCGACGGTTTCGCCTTCCAGCACGCGGCGCCAGATACGGGTGAATTCCACCGAGGCTTGATAGCGCTCTTCGTGAGTCAGGAACAAACCGTCGCCGGCCAATTCTTCCGGATCACCGCCGGTGACCAGGTTGAACAACGCACGACCGCCGGACAAGCGATCCAGCGTCGCCGCCTGACGCGCGGCCACCGTCGGGGAAATGATCCCGGGGCGCAGGGCGACGAGGAACTTCAACCGTTGGGTCACCGGGATCAGCGACGCCGCTACCAGCCACGAGTCTTCGCACGAGCGACCGGTAGGAATCAGCACTCCGCCGAAGCCCAGGCGATCCGCCGCTTGCGCGACTTGTTGCAGGTAACCGTGGTCGACGGCGCGAGCGCCTTCGGCGGTGCCAAGGTAATGGCCGTCGCCGTGGGTAGGCAGGAACCAGAAGATATTGAGGCTCATGGAGTGGTCTCCTTAGGGAATCGAATTACAGAGCTTTGGCAACGGCCGCCGGTGGCGTCCAGATCACGTCTTTGATGCTCAGCGGCTTTGGAATCAGCTTGAGCTGGTAGAAGCTGTCGGCGATTTTCTGTTGGGCGGCGACCACTTCAGGCGTGAGAAACAGCGCGCCGTAGCCCTGGCGTTTCATCGAGGTCAGGGTGATGTCCGCCGGCAGGCCGATCAGTGGCGAAACCTGTTTGGTCACGTCGATGGGGTTGGCTTTGGCCCATTCGCCGACCGCGCGCACTTCTTCCACGAGGGTCTTGATCACCTCAGGGTTTTTCGATGCGTAAGGCTTGGTTGCCAGGTAGAACTGATGGTTGTCGACGATGCCTTGGCCATCACGCAGGGTGCGTGCTTGCAGTTGCTGTTCGGCAGCAGCCTGGTACGGATCCCAGATCACCCAGGCATCGACGCTGCCACGTTCGAACGCGGCGCGAGCGTCGGCGGGCGGCAGGAATACAGTCTGGACGTCGGTGTATTTGAAACCGGCATCTTCCAGTGCGCGGACCAACAGGTAGTGAACGTTGGAGCCTTTGTTGAGCACGACTTTCTTGCCCTTGAGGTCCTTCACCGATTTGATCGGCGAGTCCTTCGGCACCAGGATCGCTTCGCCTTGGGGCGCTGGCGGTTCGTAGGCAACGTAGAGCAGATCGGCGCCGGCGGCTTGAGCGAATACGGGTGGCGTTTCACCCGTAACGCCGAAGTCGATGGAGCCGACGTTCAGACCTTCAAGCAGTTGCGGGCCGCCGGGGAATTCAGTCCATTGCACGTCCACGCCTTGGGCGGCGAGGCGTTTTTCAAGTGTGCCTTTGGCTTTGAGCAGCACCAAGGTGCCGTACTTTTGATAACCGATCCGAAGGACGCCTTCATGGGTAGAAAGCGCCTGAGCTTGAGTAATAACGCCGAAGGCAGCCGCAACAAACAGAGCGACCAGACCACGACGCAAAATGACAGTGCGCATAGCGCTCTCCTTTTTGCAGTTGGGTTTTGGCTGCACCTGCTTGGCCGTTAGCGGCTGAGTAAGGTGAATACTTCAAATTGAGGTGTGGCTTAAGTGCTGGCTTAAATGCTCCCGCGAGCACTCAACAAACGTTCATTCAACAGGTTTGGATCGATCGGCTTGGGCCGTCGGGCCATGGCGCTGAAAAACAACTCCAGCGATTCATTCAGTCGTTGTTCCAGCTCGGGTACCAACTGCGCCTGGGCGCTGCCTTCGCCGTAAGCGATCTGGCTGTCCACGGCGAAAATCCCGTGGAGCATTTCCTGGGCTTTCAACGCCGACAGCACCGGCTTGAGCGCGTAATCCACCGCCAGCATGTGCGCGATGCTGCCGCCGGTGGCCATTGGCAAAACCACCTTGTGGGCCAGGGCGCGCTCGGGCAGCAGGTCCAGTACGGTTTTCAATGCGCCGGAGAACGACGCCTTGTACACCGGTGTAGCGATCAGCAGGCCATCGGCGTTTTCAATCTGCTGCAGCAGGTCGATGACCTTCGGGCTGTCGAAGCGCGCATGCAGCAAGTCTTCGGCCGGGAAGTCCCGTACCTGGTAACTCACCACTTCCACACCTTGCTCCTGCAACCAGCGTTGGGAGCGCTCCAGCAGCACCCCGGAACGGGAGCGTAGGCTGGGACTGCCACCGAGTGAGACGACCAGCATTTAGGCGATTCCTTGAACCGTGTTGGCGAATCGCGCTTGCGATCTCGCGTTGGTGGAGTGACCTTAACAGGTGATTGTTATATCCATAAATCATATTTATTCATTTAGTTATTCTTTGTAGGTCTATGAGAGGCATCATTTCCCAGAAAAAAAAGGTCGTAAAAACGGCCTGAAATCCCCAGCTTTGTGGATGCCTTGAAAAGATCGCAGCCTACGGCAGCTCCTACATGGATCGACGTACACCCGTAGGAGCTGCCGAAGGCTGCGATCTTTTGATCTTCAACGATTCGGTTGTGGCGTCAGGCGCAGGTACGGCTTCACCGCGCGATAGCCCTTGGGAAAACGTTTCTGGATTTCGTCTTCATCCTTGAGCGATGGCACGATCACCACTTCATCACCGTCCACGAAGTGAGCCTGACTTGAAAACGCAAAAGCCCCGCCAGGCGTGATGCCGGGGCGGGGCTTTTTTTACGTCGGTTACGCGAGCGCTATTACAACAGCGGGATCGAGTAGCTGACGATCAGACGGTTTTCGTCCTGGTCGCGTTGGCCTGGGACGTCGTTGCGCCACATGGCGTTCTTCCACATGAGGCCCAGGTTTTTCAGTGGACCGCTCTGGACTACATAGGCCAGGGTCAGGTCGCGCTCCCACTCGGAACGGCCAGAGCCGGACACTGCGGTGCTGGAGCTGTTGATGGTGTCGATGTTGTCACCGCGCAGGTAAACGATGCCGGCAGTAGCGCCTGGCAAGCCGACCTTGGCGAAGTCATACGAGTAGCGAGCTTGCCAGGTACGTTCGCCGGCACGGGCGAACTTGGCGATCTGACTATCGGTAGTCAGGTAAGCCGACGAGCCGTCACCCTGGTTCAGCCAAGGGAAATCGCTGCTACCGTTGCTGACCTGGTAACCACCACCGAAGGTGTGACCGGCAACGGAGTACAGGAACAGGCCGCTGTACAAGTTGTTGTCGACTTTGCCCCTGCCAGCACGGAAACCCTGATAGTTACCCGAGCTGAAGTAGTTCGAGTCGTTGCCGTTAGCACCATCATCGGAGCTGTTGAAGTAGCGGAAATCAGACTTCAACACGCCCGGGCCGATAGCCCAGTTGTGAACCAGACCCAGGAAGTGTTGCTTGTAGAAATCTTCCAGGTTGCCGTAGTAGTACTGGGCCGTCAGGTCTTTGGTGATTTTGTAGTCGCCGCCACCGTAAATGAACTTGTTGCTGTCACGGCCGGCTGCAGTACGACCGTTAGCACCAGCGATCGACAACTCTTCGTTGTTGCTGGAGTTACGGCCCTTGACGTGCTCGATCTGACCACCGACCAGTGTCAGGTCCTTGATCTCGTTCGAGGTGATCTGACCGCCCTGGAAGGTTTGCGGCAGCAGACGACCATCGTTGGTCACGATCACCGGCAGTTTTGGCTGCAGAGTGCCCAGTTTCAGTTCGGTCTGGGAGATCTTGGCTTTGGCAGTCAGGCCCAGGCTGGAGAAGTTATCAACCGCTTCGCCGTTAGACTTGCTTGGGAAAACAGTACCGCCATAAGAACCATAGTTTGTGCTGGTTGCAGGGCTCGCACCATTAGTGCCACCACCCGAATCCAGACGCACGCCCAGCAGGCCGATAGCATCAATACCGAAGCCAACGGTGCCTTGGGTGTAACCGGAGATGAAACGCAGGTCGAAGCCTTGGCCCCATTCTTCTGCCTTACTCTGGGTGGTATGAGCACCGGAATCACGGTTATCGTTGTTGATGTAGAAGTTACGCAGCCCCAAAGTAGCCTTGCTGTCTTCGATAAAACCGGCGGCGCCTGCCTGCTGCGCCAAAACCCCTACGGCCACAGCCAGGGCCAAGGTGGACTTGTTCATTTGTTTCGCTCCTATCGTTTCTAATTTTTGTGTTCTTTGGTCTCGGGTCTAACGCCCCAGATCCAAGATGCGCGATTAGCGCCAGACCGTGACTTATAAGGCAATCGTAACCATATGTGTCTACGACCAAGGTCTAACCGCAGTGATTTGGTCCCAGCAGGGAATGAATTCTTCAAAACCAAAAAGAATTGTTTTGTAAGTTTTAATACCATTAAGGAATATAGCTAAGCACTATCTATCCGAACCGGGACACTGGGTATCGGCTCATAAGCTAATTCCTAAATGGTATTTGTTAGCCTTTTTTTAGATCGATTAGCGTTTAAGCATCCCAAAAACGTCAATCCCTATCGAATTTGCGACCCTATGATGGCCAAGCGCGCACTATCCAGTCCATTTGTTACAGTTTGTGTATCGGTATTATTTTCTTTTAGCGCTCACGCGGCGAACCTCACGGTCGGTTATCAAACCGGTATCGACCCCAGCAAAGTCCCCCAGGCAGATGGACTGTACGAGAAAACCATCGGCCAGAAAATTGACTGGCGTCGTTTCAATAGCGGCCCGGAAGTGGTTACAGCCATTGCTTCCGGCGACGTGCAGATCGGCAACCGCGGCTCAGCCCGTTGGCCGCCGCCGCTCAGGCTGGTCAATGGGGCCGTATGTCAGCGCAAAGTTTGTCACTGAGGGATGATCGTTCCCACGCTCTGCGTGGGAATGCAACCCAGGACGCTCCGCGTCCCACAACAGCCGAACGCGGAGCGTCCGTTGAGACGTTCCTTCGCTGCGCGTGGGAGCGATCAGGTCAGAGGGTTTTTTCGAAGATCTTCGAATTACGCTGATAGTTGTATAGCGATGCCCGCGCCGACGGCAGGCGATCGACGCTGCTCGGCACGAAACCACGCTCGCGAAACCAGTGAGCGGTCCTCGTAGTCAGTACGAACAAGGTGTTCAACCCTTGCGCCCGGGCGCGGGTTTCAATGCGCTCCAGCAACTCATCACCACGACCGCCATGGCGGTATTCCGGGTTCACCGCCAGACACGCCAACTCCCCCGCGTCCGAATCAGCAATCTGATACAGCGCCGCACATGCGATGATCATGCCTTCGCGTTCGACCACACTGAACTGCTCGATCTCACGCTCCAGCACCTCACGGGAACGGCGCACCAGAATGCCCTGCTCTTCCAGCGGGCTGATCAAATCCAGCAAGCCGCCGACGTCTTCGATGGCCGCTTCGCGCACAATCTCGAATTGCTCCTGGGCCACCAGCGTACCGCCACCGTCACGGGTGAACAGCTCGGTCAACAGTGCGCCGTCTTCGGCGTAGCTGACGATATGACTGCGCGCCACGCCGCCACGGCAGGCCTCGGCGGCCGCATCCAACAGCTCAGCCTGATAGTTGCTGCCCAGGCGCTGCAGATGCGCCGGCACTTGTTGCGGGCGCAACTCACGAACCAGACGACCGTTTTCATCGATCAGACCCAAGTCGGCGCCGAACAACAGCAACTTGTCCGCCCCCAGATCGATGGCCGCGCGAGTGGCGACGTCTTCACAGGCGAGGTTGAAAATCTCACCGGTCGGCGAGTAACCCAATGGCGACAACAGCACGATGGAGCGTTCATCCAGCAGACGATTGATGCCCTTGCGGTCGACCCGGCGCACTTCGCCGGTATGGTGATAGTCGACGCCTTCGAGCACGCCAATCGGCCGCGCCGTAACCAGGTTGCCGCTGGCCACCCGCAGACGCGAGCCCTGCATTGGCGATGAAGCCATGTCCATGGACAGTCGCGCTTCGATGGCGATACGCAGCTGGCCAACCGCATCGATCACGCACTCAAGGGTCGCGGCATCGGTGATGCGCATGCCGTGGTGGTAATGCGGGGTCAGGCCACGCGCGGCGAGGCGGGTTTCAATTTGCGGACGGGAACCGTGAACCAGCACCAGTCGCACGCCCAGGCTGTGCAACAGCACCAGGTCGTGGACGATATTGCCGAAGTTCGGGTGCTCCACGCCGTCGCCAGGCAGCATGACGACGAAGGTGCAATCGCGGTGGGCGTTGATGTAAGGCGAAGCGTGACGAAGCCAATTAACGTATTCGGGCATGAACCTGGGCCTGTAATAAATAGCAGCCAAAAAATGGGCGAAACAGAAAAACGCACAGCGGGCTGATGGTTATCGTCGGAACAGGCTTGGCGACACGCGCGCTCTCCTCATGAATACGGGTTGGGATGCTGGCAATTTATACGGCTTGGGCCGGTGTGAGGCAGTAATGTTCAATCAGTTGCCGTAATAGATGCACCGTAGGCTGCAAACGTGACATTTCGAGGTATTCCCCCGGTTGGTGCGCACAGGCGATATCGCCAGGGCCGAGCACCAGTGTTTCGCAGCCAAGACGCTGAAGATAAGGCGCTTCGGTGCCGAACGCCACTGCTTCGGCGCGATGGCCGGTGAGCTTTTCCGCGATCCGGACCAATTCGGCGTCCTCGGCTTGCTCAAACGGCGGCACTTCGGGGAACAGCGGCGCGTAATCGATCTTCACCTGATGCCACTCGGCAATGGGTTTGAGCTTCTGCAGAATCTCCGCGCGCAGGGCATTGGGGTCCATGCCCGGCAACGGACGCAGATCAAACTCCAGCGAACACTGGCCGCAAATGCGGTTGGGGTTATCGCCACCATGAATACAGCCGAAATTCAGGGTCGGCGTCGGTACACCGAACTGCGGATTGCGAAATTCGCGCTGCCACAGCAGGCGTAAACCGCGCAGTTCACCAATGGCGTCGTGCATGGCTTCGAGGGCACTGTGGCCAAGGCGCGGGTCCGAGGAATGGCC
Organism: Pseudomonas sp. MDT1-17; assembly: GCF_054898105.1. NCBI lineage: Bacteria > Pseudomonadati > Pseudomonadota > Gammaproteobacteria > Pseudomonadales > Pseudomonadaceae > Pseudomonas > Pseudomonas sp. MDT1-17. The sequence continues at coordinate 6,162,544 of NZ_JBUBVM010000001.1, forward strand.
GCTCTGACCAAGGATGTCGATGCGCTCCATCATGATGCCTTTGTGCATGCGGATCGGCTTTAGCCCAGTCGGCTCGCCGATGACAGCGGCACGACCCAGTGGCCGCCCGGCTTCGGCCAAGGCGCGAGCGCCGGACATCGAGCTTTCTTCATCACAGGTAGCGAGGATCAGCAGCGGCTGTTTGAACGATTGGTCGAGCAGAGGAATGACGGCTTCTATGGCCAGGGCGAAAAAACCCTTCATGTCGCAACTGCCCAGCCCGATCCAGCGGCCATCGACTTCGGTCAGCTTCAGCGGATCGGTCTGCCACAGCGCGCCGTCAAACGGCACAGTGTCACTGTGACCGGCCAGCACCAGGCCGCCGGGGCCAGAACCGAAACTGGCCAGCAGGTTGAATTTGCCGGGGCTGACCTGCTGGATGTCGCAGGTAAAACCCAGATCGCCGAGCCAACTCGCCAGCAGATCAATCACCGGGCGGTTGGATTGATCGAGGCGGGCCTGCGTACAGCTGACGGACGGCGTAGCGATCAGCGCAGCGAACTGATCTTTCATGGACGGCAAAGGCATCGCTGACTCCAACTCCCGAATTGAAGTCCATCATAGAACCATCCGGCGACAGGAATAAACCGCCGCGGCACGTAGGACTGATGAGTCCTGTACACTGCACGGCCTTGGCAGCCACACATTCCCCCGGCTGCGCTCCCGATCCTGGATTTTCCGGCCATGCAGAAAGAAACCGAAATCAAACTCCGCGTCAGCCGCGAAACCCTCGCTGCCCTGCGCGAGCACCCGCTCCTGAAAAAACGCAACAAAAGTGGCTGGGAACGCCGTGAGTTGATGAACCAGTACTTCGACACGCCTGAGCGCGACCTGGCCCGCGCCAAGGTTGCCCTGCGCCTGCGCCGCGATGGCGAAGAAGTGATTCAGACCCTCAAGACCCGTGGCCAGAGCGTCGCCGGTCTGTCGGTGCGTAACGAATACGACTGGAACCTGCCCAAAGCCAAGCTCGACGTGAAGAAACTCGACGGCGAATGCTGGCCCGAAGAACTCGCCGAGCTGGACAAGAAAACCCTGAAGGCGATCTTCACCACCGATTTCGTCCGCGAACGCGCTGAAATCGCTTGGGGCCGTGGCAAGACCAAAGTGGTCATCGAAGCCGCGCTGGACCTCGGTCACGTGGTGGTCGGCAAGCAGAAAGAAGAAATCTGCGAACTGGAGCTGGAACTGCGCGAAGGCGAGCCGGCCGCTTTGCTGGAACTGGCCGCCGAACTGGCCGCGACCCTGGCCCTGATGCCGTGTGACATCAGTAAGGCCGAGCGCGGTTATCGCTTGTACGACGCCAACAGCTACTCGCTGAGCCTGCCGGCGCCGCAGATCACCGCCGAAACCCCGCTGGACGACGCTTTCGCAGCGCTGAGCTGGCATTTGCTGGGCAGCAGCCAGCGTCTGGCCGAGCAGTATCGCTTCAACGGCCACTGGCGCCTGTTGCAGGATTGGGTCGAGAACCTGGCTGAATTGCGCGCGCTGCTCAGCAGTCTGGGCCAAGCGGCACCGCGTCAGTCGACCCACGATCTGCGCGTCGCGCTGGATGCCTTGCTCGAAGACTGGCGTCCGCTGGTTCACGCCGGTGTCGACGACGAAGACGTGCGTAAAGCCGCGCCGGAGCAGTTCCTCGAAGAACTTGAAGACCCGCGTTGGGGCCTGTTCTCGCTGAACACTTCGCGCTGGTTGCTGGCCCGCACCTGGGCTGCCGATCGCAACGTCCGGGGCAATCGTCAGGGCGCTGCGCAATTGGGTAGCTGGTTACCCCGCCTGCTGGGTGAAGAAGCGACTTCGCTGCAGTTGCAGCGTTACCAGCAACAGCCGGAAGATCTCGCCGAGCAACTGCCGCGTATCGAGCGCATCCAGGCCTGGTTGCACCACGCCCGCAGCGTGCTGGACATCCCGGAAATGGATCGCCTGTATGGTGAGCTGAAACAGCTTGCTCTGTTAGCGAACGAGCCGATCACCGATGAATCGCTGGATGCGCGCAAGCAGCAGGCGATTGCGGTTTATCAGAATCGTGCCTGGAAGATGCTGCTGCGTATGTAATTCCGCCTTCGCGAGCAGGCTCGCTCCCACATTAGACCGCATTCGTTCAGACAACTCGGTCAACTGTGGGAGCGAGCCTGCTCGCGAAGAGGCACGCACACTCACCGCAAAACTTCAGACCGGCAAACTCGTCGTGGACTTTATCTCGGATAAAGCCACGATCGAGTTAACCTCCTGGATCCCCGGCACCATCGACAGCTTCTCGAAGAAGAAGCGCTCATACGCTTCGATGTCCGCCGTGACGATGCGCAGCAAGAAATCCACCGACCCCATCAGCACATAACACTCCAGCACTTCGGGAAAGCCGCGAATCGCCTCGGTGAACTCGGTGAAGTTCGAACGCCCGTGAGCGTTGAGTTTGATTTCAGCGAAGATCTGCGTATTCAGGCCGATTTTCTTCCGGTCGAGCAAGGTCACCTGTCCGCGAATGATCCCCTCTTCCTTCATCCGCTGAATCCGTCGCCAGCACGGCGACTGCGAGAGTCCCACCTGTTCGGCGAGCTGTGCGCTGGAGAGTGAAGCGTCTTCTTGCAGCAACGCGAGAATCTTGCGGTCGTAGCCATCCAGTTCGCTATGCATAAAAAAACCTTTAATTGAAAACTTAACGAATCAAACAATTCAAATAATCGCCAATACACCCAATCATAGATAAGAAATGCCCGGTACCGAATGTAAAAATTCCTCCAGTGATTTTGGAGACCGACCATGCCGCATCTAGAAGCCGTGAACAACCCGCACACCCGCACCGATGTCTGGAACGCCAGCAACGCCCACTGCCGCGTTCACTATCAATTGCTGGCCGAGGCCGAACCGGACCTGCTGTGCCGGGCGCTCAACCTGTTCGCCTTGCAGTGCCTGACACCGGTGCAGGTCAACATGCAGCGCAGGGACGATCTGCTGTCGATCGACATCGTGATGGACGGTCTGAGCTGGCACCGCGCGCAAGTGATCGCGGAAAAATTACGTAACCTGATCAGTGTCTGTTCGGTTGACCTGCAAGCGGCTGATTGCGCGTGGGATGAACCGGCTCAGGCGGCAGGCTGAAAGAACTCGACACGGCTTCGTCGGGTAGTGGCCCAACGGTCTGCGGGTCCGCGACTATCCTTTGCGAACTGTTGTTCATGAGGAGCCCGCATGTCCGTTCAACTTTCCATTCAGGACCGCTGGCTGGATCTCAATGATTTGCTGCGTGAACTGGTCGCCCAAGGCTTTATCAGCCAGGACTCGGCCGAACACGCGCTCAATGCTCGACGCCGTCACGCCGCCAATGGCCAGATGCACCCACTGGAATTTATCGCCAGCCAACACCTGGACGACCTCAGTCGTCCCGGCAAACACCTCGACCTGGAAAGCCTGACGCTTTGGCTGTCGCAGCAAGCCGGCCAGCCTTATCTGCGTATCGATCCGCTGAAAATAAACGTGGCGGCGATTACGCCGCTGATGTCCTACGCCTTCGCCCAGCGCCACAAGATTCTTGCGGTCTCCATCGACCGCGACGCGGTGACCGTGGCCAGCGCCCAGCCCTACGTCACCGGCTGGGAGTCCGACTTGACCCACGTGCTGAAACTGCCGATCAAGCGTGTGGTGGCCAACCCGGTCGACATCCAGCGCTTCAGCGTGGAGTTCTTCCGACTGGCCAAATCGGTCAGCGGCGCGACCAACGCCGATCAGCAGATGAACACCCTGGGCAACTTCGAGCAGCTACTGAACCTCGGCGCCAGCGACCAGGAACCGGACGCCAACGACGCACACATCGTCAACATCGTCGACTGGTTGTTCCAGTACGCGTTCCAGCAACGGGCCAGCGACATCCACATCGAACCCCGTCGCGAGCAAGGCACCGTGCGTTTTCGCATCGACGGCGTGCTGCACAACGTCTATCAATTTCCGCCACAAGTGAACATGGCCATCGTCAGTCGCCTGAAAAGCCTGGGGCGGATGAACGTCGCGGAAAAACGCAAACCCCAGGACGGCCGGGTCAAGACCAAAACCCCGGACGGTGGCGAAGTCGAGCTGCGGCTATCAACATTGCCTACCGCATTCGGCGAAAAAATGGTCATGCGGATCTTCGACCCGGAGGTACTGCTCAAGAACTTTGATCAGCTGGGATTCTCCGCCGATGACTTGCGCCGCTGGCAGGACATGACTAGCCAGCCCAACGGCATCATTTTGGTCACCGGGCCGACCGGTTCCGGGAAAACCACCACGCTTTACACCACGCTAAAGAAACTGGCGACGCCAGAGGTCAACCTCTGCACCATCGAAGACCCGATCGAAATGGTCGAGCCGGCGTTCAATCAGATGCAGGTCCAACACAACATCGACCTGACCTTCGCCGCCGGTGTGCGCGCGCTGATGCGACAGGATCCGGACATCATCATGATCGGCGAGATCCGTGACCTCGAAACCGCCGAAATGGCGATCCAGGCTGCGCTCACTGGCCACTTGGTGCTGTCGACGCTGCACACCAACGATGCGCCAAGCGCGATCAGCCGCTTGCTGGAGCTGGGCGTGCCGCATTACCTGATCAAAGCCACGGTGCTCGGCGTCATGGCCCAGCGCCTGGTCCGCACCTTGTGCCCGCACTGCAAGGCGCCGCTGACACTGGGTGAAGAAGATTGGCAAAGCTTGACCCGCCCCTGGCAGGCACCGTTGCCGCACAACGCACATCGCGCCATTGGTTGCCTGGAATGCCGCGATACCGGTTACCGCGGTCGCGCCGGGGTCTACGAAATCATGCAACTGACGGACGGCGTCAAAGCGCTGATCAACCCCGACACCGATTTGCTGGCGGTGCGGCGTCAGGCGTTCAAGGAAGGCATGCGCAGTTTGCGGTTGTCGGGCGCGCAGAAAGTCGCTGCGGGTTTGACGACGATTGAGGAGGTATTGCGGGTGACGCCGCAGAGTGAGCAGAAGTGAAACCTTTTATGTCTCCTGATGATGCGAGGGCCGACTAACAGTTCTTATCCCCGACCCGCGCCGCTACACTCCTGCGATCACAACATCATTGATCAACAGGGAATTGTTATGCAGATCGGTAGCGTGCTTTTACTTTTTGTCGGCCTGGTGGTCGCCATTCTGTTCATGGGTTTCAAGGTCGTGCCTCAGGGTTATCAGTGGACGGTCGAACGTTTCGGCCGTTACACCAACACGCTCAAGCCCGGTCTGAACATCATCATTCCGGTGATGGACCGCATCGGTCGCAAGATCAACGTGATGGAAAGCGTGCTGGATATTCCACCCCAGGAAGTCATCACCGCCGATAACGCCACGGTGCAGATCGACGCGGTGTGCTTCTTCCAGGTGGTCAACACCGCCCAGGCCGCCTACGAGGTCAACAACCTCGAACACGCGATTCGCAACCTGCTGCAAACCAACATCCGTACCGTGCTCGGCTCCATGGAGCTGGACGCGATGCTCAGCCAGCGTGACGGGATCAACGAAAAACTGCTGCGCACCGTCGATGAAGCCACGGCGCCGTGGGGCATCAAGATCACCCGGATCGAGATCAAGGACATCAGCCCGCCGGCTGACCTGATGGCTGCAATGTCGGGGCAGATGAAAGCCGAGCGGATCAAGCGCGCGCAAATCCTTGAAGCCGAAGGCCTGCGCGCCGCGGCGATCCTGACTGCCGAAGGCAAGAAGCAGGCGCAGATTCTGGAGGCCGAAGGGGGTCGTCAGGCAGCGTTCCTTGAGGCCGAAGCCCGTGAACGCCAGGCCGAAGCCGAAGCCCAGGCGACCAAAGTGGTGTCCGAAGCCATCGCTGGCGGCAACGTGCAGGCAGTCAATTACTTCGTCGCGCAGAAGTACATCGATGCGCTGGGCAAACTGGCCTCGGCCAACAACAGCAAAGTGATTCTGATGCCGCTCGAGGCCAGTTCGATGATCGGCGCAGTCGGCGGCATCGGCGAAATCGTCAAGGCCACGTTCGATAACAAGAAAGCCTGAGGCACGATATGTGGGCATTCCTGCAGCATTTATCGTTCTGGGACTGGCTGGCATTAGGCACCGTGCTGCTGATTCTCGAAGTGTTCGGCGCCGGTGGCTACTTGCTGTGGATCGGCATAGCAGCCGCCGCCGTTGGCGTGCTGACCTTTGCGGCGCCAGACATCACCTGGGAATTGCAGTTTCTGCTGTTCGGCCTGCTCTCGATGGCTACCGCCCTGTACTGGTGGAGACGCCAGCGTAGCGCGATGCGGGTGAGTGATCAGCCGAACCTCAATCTGCGCGGTCAGGAGTTGATCGGCAAAACCTTTGTGGTACATGAAGCGATTGTCGACGGTCGCGGCAAAATCAAGGTCGCCGACGGTGTGTGGATGGCCCGAGGGCCTGACGCCGCAGCGGGCAGCCGCGTTCGGGTGATCGGGCAGCAAGGGGCTATTTTGCTGGTTGAACCGGCTGAATAAGCCGTTACGGAACTCGACTGGGTGATTGGCAATCCAAGGCCGTAGATAACCCAGTGGAGTCACCCCTTATGCGTCTCAAACTTGCTGTCGCTACCATCGCCCTGTTGTCCCTTCCCGTCGGTTCGGCGATGGCCGATAGCTTTTGGCGTAACGTCATCTCGTCCGGTGCGACCACCGGCTCGACCTACCTGACCTTCAAGGATCACAAGCTGATCGTTGCCGCCCAGGACGACGCCGGCAGTTTTGTTGCCAGTGACGGCGGCATTCGTGGGCCATACCTGGAAGCCGCGATGCAGAAAGTCCGCACCGACAACCCTGGTCTGCAGGCCACGGACATGGAACTGGCGAATGCGATCCTGGCGAAGAATGCCGTTGCTTCGGAATAAGCTTTCGCACCTGTAGAAATGCCGCTCATATGAGCGGCATTTTTTATGGGCCAGAAAAACTGCACAACACTTTCCTACAGCGGCGAATGCCAAAACCTCGGCCCCCTGACGAGAATTCAGCGGATTACTGGGGAATGCTCTGATATGAGCGTCGGGGGGTGCGCCCCCAAACTTTGTCGATTCGAACACCCTAAACAAGCGAATCGATACCCATGAGCAAACCAAGCCTGTCTTTATTGCTGCTTGCCGCAGTCTTCAGCAACGTATCTCAAGCCGAGGGCCTGTACGGCTCGGTAAAAATTCAAAGCGCCCAGCAAGACCTGGAAAGCGCCCTGCTCACCAGCCCCAGGGTCAGCAATCGTGTGGCCAGCCCGGACAGCAATAAAGATGTTGGCGGTTCCGTGGCACTGGGCTACGGGTTCAAGGGGAATTGGCGCCTGGAAGCTGAATACAGCATCAAGCAGGATTCGGAGTTCAAGAGCCACTGGGCGCCGTTCAACGCCAACGTCAACAACATGCAAGTCTCGTCCAGTCGCCTGATGGTCAATGGCTACAAAGACTTCCCGCTGAACGAATACCTGTCGCTGTATGCCATGGCCGGCGTGGGTGTGGCACACATCAGTTCCGAAGGTTATCAAACCAACCCTTCGCGACGATTCGCCAACAACAGCCAGAACAACTTCGCCTACGCCCTGGGCGTCGGGGCAGACCTCAAGCTCAACCAGAAAATCACCCTCGGCACCGGCTATCGCTATGTCGACATGGGTGACATTGAAACCGGCTACAACACCTTCGCCAACCGCATCAATGCCCGGGACGAACAGCTCAAGGGCAAGCTGCGGGAGCAGAACCTGTACGTTGAGGCGCGAATGTCGTTCTGAGTTATTTGCCCTGATGTAATTCACTTGTGGGAGTGGCGGTGCGGCGATCCGACTTGCTCGCGAAAGCGGTGTGTCAGTCGGTATGGATGTCGACTGGCACGGACTACCTATATCGCGAGCAAGCCCGCACACATCAGTTCTTTGTGCCCGGTAGTTCAGCGGTAATCATCCACCGGCACACACGCACAAAACAGATTGCGGTCGCCGTAGACGTTGTCGACGCGGTTCACCGCCGGCCAATACTTGTGGGCCTTGGTGTGAGTGTCCGGCGTCACCGCCTGCTCAATGGTGTAGGGCCGCTCCCAAACCCCGGTGATATCGGCCAGGGTATGCGGTGAACGTTTTAATGGGTTGTCATCGGCTGGCCAGTTGCCGTTCTGCACCTCGGTGATTTCCGCGCGGATACTCAGCATCGCGCCAATAAACCGGTCCAGCTCTGCCTTCGATTCGCTTTCGGTCGGTTCAACCATCAACGTTCCCGGCACCGGAAATGACATGGTCGGCGCATGGAAGCCATAGTCCATCAACCGCTTGGCGACGTCCTCCTCGCTGATCCCGGTCAGCGCCTTGAGTGGCCGCAGGTCAAGAATGCATTCGTGAGCCACTCGTTCGTTACGCCCGGTGTAAAGCACCGGAAACGCCCCGGACAAGTGCTGCGCCAGGTAATTCGCGGCGAGAATCGCCACCTCACTGGCATCCGCCAGTTGCGGTCCCATCATCGCGATGTACATCCAGCTGATCGGCAGAATGCTTGCACTGCCCCAGGGCGCCGCACTGACTGCGCCGTTTTGCGCCAGTGGCCCGTCGATCGGCACCACCGGGTGATTGGCAACGAACGGCGCCAGATGCGCCCGCACGCCAATCGGCCCCATGCCCGGCCCGCCGCCGCCATGTGGAATGCAGAAGGTCTTGTGCAAGTTCATGTGGGACACGTCGGCGCCTATGTCCGCCGGACGCGCCAGCCCGACCTGGGCGTTGAGGTTGGCGCCATCCATGTACACCTGGCCGCCGTGGCTGTGGATGACTTCGCAGATTTCGCTGATGCCTTCCTCGTATACGCCGTGGGTAGAAGGATACGTCGCCATCAGGCAGGCCAGTTTGTCGCCCGCCTCAGTGGCTTTGACTTTCAGGTCATCCAGATCAACGTTGCCTGCCTCGTCGCACTCGACGATCACCACCCGCATGCCGGCCATTTGCGCCGAAGCCGGGTTGGTGCCGTGGGCCGAGGACGGAATCAGGCAAATATCCCGAGCACCCTGTTGGCGGCTCTCGTGATATTTGCGGATCGCCAGTAACCCGGCGTATTCGCCTTGGGCACCGGAGTTGGGTTGCATACAAATCGCGTCGAAACCGGTGATCGCGCAGAGCCAGCGCTCCAGTTCTTCGATCATCAATGAATAACCGACCGCCTGCTCTTTCGGCGCAAACGGGTGCAGGTTGGCGAACTGCGGCCAGGTGATGGGGATCATCTCGCTGGTGGCATTGAGCTTCATGGTGCAGGAGCCCAGCGGGATCATCGATTGATTGAGCGCCAGGTCCTTGTTCTCCAGTTGCTTGAGGTAACGCAACATTTCGGTTTCGCTGTGATGGGCGCTGAACACAGGGTGACGCAGATAAGGCGAGGTACGCAGCAGACCTGCGGGAATGCCGAAAGCAAGGGCTTCAGCGTCCAGTTCCTCGACGTTAAGCCCATGATCGGAACCGAGGAACACATCAAACAACTTCGCGACGGTGGATTCGTCAGAGGTTTCGTCGAGGCTCAGCCCCAACTGCCCACGCCCGAGAATGCGCAAGTTGATCTGCGCCGCTTGAGCGCTTTCGATGATTGCGGTCTGAGTACCACCGACCTCCAGCGTCAGCGTGTCGAAAAAGTTTTTATTGAGGCGCGTGATGCCGTGGCGCTCGAGGCCAGCGGCGAGGATGCAGGTTAGCCGATGGACGCGTTGGGCAATGCGTTTGAGCCCTTCCGGACCGTGGTACACCGCATAAAAACTGGCAATATTGGCCAGCAGCACCTGAGCGGTGCAAATATTCGAGTTAGCCTTCTCGCGGCGGATATGTTGCTCGCGGGTTTGCAGGGCCATGCGCAAGGCGACATTGCCGCGTGCATCTTTCGACACGCCGATGATCCGCCCGGGAATCGCCCGTTTGTACTCATCGCGACTGGCAAAAAACGCCGCGTGAGGCCCGCCGTACCCCATGGGTACGCCAAAACGCTGGGATGAACCGAACACCACGTCGGCGCCCAACTCACCCGGCGGCGTCAGTAACAACAGACTGAGCAGGTCGGTTGCGACACACGCCAAGGCTTGCTGAGCATGCAGCTGATCGATCAATGGACGAAGATCGCGGATTTCGCCATGGGTATCAGGATATTGCAGGAGCGCGCCGAACACCTGGTGCTGTTTCAAATTATCCACAGTGTCGATGATCAACTCGAAGCCGAACCCTTCCGCTCGGGTCTGCACCACGGAAATGGTCTGTGGGTGACAGTTTTCGTCGACGAAGAACAGATTGCTTCTGGACTTGGCGACACGCTTGGCCAGCGCCATGGCTTCCGCCGCCGCCGTGGCTTCATCCAGCAGCGAGGCGTTGGCCAGCTCCAGGCCGGTGAGGTCGATGGTCAATTGCTGGAAGTTCAGCAACGCCTCGAGCCGCCCTTGGGCGATCTCTGGTTGATACGGCGTGTACGCGGTGTACCAACCGGGATTTTCCAGCACGTTGCGCACAATGACGGTCGGCGTGAGGGTGCCGTGGTAGCCCATGCCGATCAGGCTGGTCCAGACCTGGTTTTGCTCGGCGTACCCACGCAGTTTGGCCAGCGCGGCTTCTTCGTCGAGGGCGGGTGGCAGGTCGAGCGGCCTGTTCAGGCGGATTCCCGGCGGCACCGTTTGCTCGATCAACTCGACACGGCTACCGAGGCCGAGACTGTCGAGCATCGCCTGTTGCTCGGCGGCATCGGGCCCGAGGTGGCGGCGAAGGAAGGCATTGGGGTCGCGTAACTGGCTCAAGGACGGCAACTGGGACATGACGGGCTCTCTCTTGACTGGCGCTCAACGTCGATGCAACACGGTCAAACCAGCATAGCAGTCGATGCCGGGGCGTCATTGAGGATCAAGAGATACCGATGTAGGAGCTGCCGAAGGCTGCGATCTGTTGATCTTGATTTTGATTTTAAAAAAACAAGATCAACAGATCGCAGCCTTCGGCAGCTCCTACGGGGCGAGCATTACTCGCCGATGGCGGCCTTGTAGCCAGCTGCATCGAGCAGCTTGTCCAGATCGCCAGCGTTGCTTGGCTTGAGCTTGAAGATCCAGGCACTGTACGGGTCGGAGTTGAGCAGCTCCGGGGTAGCGCTCAGTTCTTCGTTGATCGCAGTCACTTCACCGGCCACCGGGGAGTAGATGTCCGAAGCCGCTTTAACCGACTCCACCACACCGGATTGATCACCGGCGGCGAAGACTTTTCCGACTTCGGTCAATTCAACGAACACCACATCGCCCAAGGCTTCCTGAGCGTGATCGCTGATGCCCACGGTGACGGTGCCATCGGCTTCGAGACGGGCCCATTCGTGACTTTCGGCAAAACGCAGGTCGGCAGGAATATCGCTCATGTTCTGTGTCCTCAAGAGAATTGTCAGCGGTCGTTGCCCGCCAGAAAAGATTAGATCAAGGTTTTGCCATGGCGTACGAAGGTCGGTTTGACCACTCGGACCGGGTACCACTTGCCACGGATTTCCACTTCTGCGCGGTCGGCAGTCGCCATCGGCACGCGCGCCAGTGCTATCGATTTGCTAAGCGTAGGAGAGAAACTACCACTGGTGATCTCCCCTTCGCCAACATTGGCGATGCGGACCACTTGATGAGCGCGCAAAACCCCACGCTCCTCAAGGACCAGCCCGACCAGTTTGTGCTGTACGCCACCGGCCCGTTCGGCTTCCAGGGCAGCACGGCCGATGAACTGACGAGTGGCCGGCTCCCAGGCAATGCTCCAGGCCATGTTCGAGGCCAGCGGTGAAACGTCCTGGTGAATGTCCTGACCATAGAGGTTCATGCCGGCTTCGACCCGCAGAGTATCGCGCGCCCCGAGGCCGATCGGCGAGATGCCCGCGCCCACCAGATCGTTGAAGAATCCTGGCGCTTGATTGGCCGGCAGAACGATTTCCAGGCCATCTTCACCGGTATAACCGGTGCGCGCGATGAACCAGTCGCCGTCAGGCTGGCCTTCAAAAGGCTTGAGCATCTGGATCAGGTTGCTGCGGGACTGGGTCACCAGTTCGGAAATTTTGTGCCGGGCCTGAGGCCCTTGAATGGCCAGCATCGCCAACTCGGAGCGCTCGTTGAGTTGCACATCGAAACCATCGAGATGGGCCTCCATCCAGGAGAGGTCCTGATTGCGGGTGGAGGCGTTGACCACCAGCCGATAACCGTCCTCGAGACGGTAGACAATCATGTCGTCGACGATGCCGCCACGCTCGTTGAGCATGGTGCTGTACAAGGCACGGCCAGGGCTGTGCAGACGTTCGACGTCATTGGCCAGCAAATGCTGGAGCCAGGCCTTGGCCTGACGGCCGCTGACATCGATCACGGTCATGTGGGATACATCGAAAACCCCGCAATCGCGACGCACCTGATGGTGTTCCTCGACCTGCGAGCCGTAATGCAAGGGCATATCCCAACCGCCAAAATCGACCATCTTCGCGCCGAGGGCGAGATGAAGGTCATACAGAGGCGTACGCTGTCCCATGGGTTTCTCCTTCCGGGCGTGGCGAAGGTGCGGGCCGGTGCTGCACGGGGTGAAAGCCTTGAAATAGAAGGCTTTCAGCCGATTTCAGCTACCTGGTCTGTAGGACGGACCGCACCGAATGCCGCGCATTGTAGCCTCAAGGTGTAGGACTGACACCTAGGCGTTTCGATGCGCCGAACGTCGAATCAATCCGATGACTGGTAACAGCCCGACCAAAACCAGGGTCAGGGCCGGCAACGAGGCCCTTGCCCATTCGCCTTCGCTGGTCATTTCGAAGATCCGCACCGCCAGCGTATCCCAGCCAAACGGGCGCATCAGAAGGGTCGCGGGCATTTCCTTGAGCACATCGACGAACACCAGCAACCCAGCGCTCAACGTTCCTGGCAGCAATAACGGCAGATACACTTTGAAAAACAGTCGTGGCCCACTGACGCCAAGGCTACGTGCTGCTTCGGGCAAAGATGGCCGTATTCGCGCCAGACTGCTTTCCAGCGGCCCATACGCCACCGCGATGAAACGCACCAGATAGGCCAGCAATAACGCCGACAGACTACCCAGCAGCAATGGCTTGCCGGCGCCCCCCAACCAACCCGATAACGGAATCACCAGTTCGCGGTCCAGGTAACTGAACGCCAGCATGATCGACACCGCCAGCACCGAACCCGGCAAGGCGTAGCCGAGATTGGCCAGACTGACGCCGGAGCGGATTGCTCGGGTCGGCGCCAGGCGTCGGGCAAACGCCAGCACCAAAGCAACACTGACGGTGATCAACGCCGCCATTGCGCCCAAGTACAACGTATGGACGATCAGCCCCGCGTAACGCTCATCCAGATCGAAGCGCCCACGCTGCCAGAACCAAACCATCAGTTGCAGCATCGGAATGACGAAGGCACAAGCGAACACCAGACCGCACCAACTCATGGCCGCCAGCGCTTTGAAACCGCGCAGGTGATACAGCGCCTTGACCCGAGGTCGTTCGTTGCTCGCCCGGTTGGCCCCGCGAGCACGGCGCTCGCCGTACAGCACGATCATCACCACCAGCAGCAACAGGCTGGCCAGTTGCGCGGCGGTAGAGAGGCTGAAAAATCCGTACCAGGTCTTGTAGATGGCGGTCGTGAACGTGTCGAAGTTGAACACCGACACCGCGCCGAAATCCGCCAGGGTTTCCATGAGCGCCAACGCCACGCCGGCACCGATGGCCGGGCGCGCCATGGGCAACGCGACTCGCCAGAACGCCTGCCACGGGGATTGCCCCAAGACTCGCGCCGCTTCCATCAAGCCTTTGCCTTGAGCCAGGAACGCGGTTCGCGCTAACAGGTAAACGTAGGGATAGAAGACCAGCACCAGGACCAGAATCACACCGCCGGTGGAGCGCACCCGCGGCAACCTCAAACCTGTGCCGAACCATTCGCGCAACAGGGTTTGCACGGGGCCGGCGAAATCCAACAGGCCGACGAAGACGAACGCGAGCACATAGGCCGGTATCGCAAAAGGCAGCATCAGCGCCCAGTCCAGCCAACGCCGGCCGGGGAATTCACAGAGACTGGTGAGCCAGGCGAGGCTCACGCCCAACAGTGTTACGCCGATGCCGACACCGAATACCAGGATCAGGGTGTTGCCCAGCAGGCGCGGCATCTGGGTATCCCAGAGGTGGGACCAGATTTGATGATCGATGGTTTGCCATGACAACAGCAACACGCTAAGTGGCAGCAGGACCAGCGCAGCGATGGCGAAGACCAGAGGGTACCAGCGGCGTTGGGCGGGGTGGGCCAAGAAAGGTCTCTCGCGGATAAATCGTGAAGTTTAGGGAAAACGCAAAAAGATCGCAGCCTCGTTTCACTCGACAGCTCCTACATGGGTACGCCATCCCAATGTAGGAGCTGTCGAGTGAAACGAGGCTGCGATCTTTTGATCTTTAAAGACAGAGACTCAGTTCCAGCCAGCGCGATCCATCATGCGAATCGCTTCAGCCTGACGCTTGCCGGCAATTTCCACAGGCAACGTATCAGCGACAAACTTGCCCCAGCTCGCCACTTCTGCGGAAGGCTGAACCGCAGGGTTGGCCGGGAATTCCTGGTTCACGTCAGCAAAGATCTTCTGCGCTTCAGGTGTGGTCATCCATTCCACCAAGGCTTTGGCCGCTTCCGGGTGCGGGGCGTGTTTGGTCAGGCCGATGCCCGACAGGTTCACGTGCACGCCACGGTCGCCCTGGTTTGGCCAGAACAGCTTTACCGCCAGATCAGGCTTCTGCTTGTGCAGACGACCGTAGTAATAGGTGTTGACGATGCCGACGTCGCATTGGCCAGCGTTGATGGCCTCCAGCACCGCGATGTCATCCGAGAACACGTCGGTGGACAGGTTACTTACCCAACCCTTGAGAATTTTCTCGGTTTTGTCAGCGCCGTGGACTTCGATCATGGTGGCGGTCAGGGACTGGTTGTAGACCTTCTTCGCCGTGCGCAGGCACAGGCGGCCTTCCCAATTTTTGTCGGCCAGACCTTCGTAAGTGGTCAGCTCGCCCGGCTTCACCCGCTCAGTGGAGTAAGCGATAGTCCGCGCCCGCAGGCTCAAACCGGTCCAGGCATGGGCGGAAGAGCGATATTGCAGCGGGATATTGGCGTCGATCACCTTGGAGGTGAACGGTTGCAGGATGCCCATTTGCTCGGCCTGCCAGAGGTTGCCGGCATCGACGGTCAGCAGCAGGTCGGCGGTGGCGTTCTCGCCCTCGGCCTTGATCCGCTGCATCAGCGGCGCTTCCTTGTCGGTGATGAACTTCACCTGCACACCGGTTTTCGCGGTGTAAGCGTCGAAGACCGGCTTGATCAGCTCGTCGATCCGCGAGGAGTAAACCACCACTTCATCGGCGGCCTGGGCAGCGGTGCTGCCAATCAGGGTCAGGGCGAATGCGGTCAGTAGACGCTTCGGTATCAACATGGGAGCGATCTCTCGGTTGAAAAATTGAAGCCAAATGATATGGACTCACATTTAGCTTCTCAATCGAACAGTTTGCGGAGGCGTTACCAGATGTTGCATAGGTTGGGATTTGTGGTGAATGTACCGGCCCCTTCGCGAGCAGGCTCGCTCCCACAGTTGAAAAGCATTCCAATGTGGGAGCGAGCCTGCTCGCGAAAGGGCCATCAGCCGCAGCGCAAATCTCAGGCCTTGGCCAGCGCCGGCAGATCCCCGATCAAACCCAGCGCTTCGCGCACGAACAGCGCCTTGGCTTCAGGCATCTGGTCGACCATCTTCAACCCGGCATTACGCAACCAGCGCACCGGCAATGGATCAGCCTGGAACAGGCGCTCGAAACCCTCCATCGCCGCCATCAATGCCAGGTTGTGAGGCATGCGCCGACGCTCGTAGCGACTGAGCACTTTCACATCCGCCAAACGCTCGCCACGCGTGATCGCTTGCAGCAGCACTTCGGCCAGCACGGCGGCATCGAGGAAACCGAGGTTCACGCCCTGCCCGGCCAATGGGTGAATGGTGTGCGCCGCGTCGCCGATCAGCGCCAGGCCTTCAGCCACGTAGCGCTTGGCATGGCGCTGGCGCAGGGGCACGCACAGACGCGGATCGGCGCTGAGCACCGTGCCGAGTCGGCCTTCGAAGGCTCGCTCCAGCGCTTTGCAGAAACCTTCGTCGTCCAGCGCCATCAGGCGTTCGGCTTCGCTCGGGGTGGTCGACCAGACGATCGAACACCAATCCTGCTGACCATCACGTTCCAGCGGCAGAAACGCCAATGGACCGTTGTCAGTGAAACGCTGCCAGGCGGTCAGTTGATGAGGCCTGGAGCTGCGCACGCTGGTGACGATCGCATGGTGCAGATAATCCCACTCGCGAGTCGCCACACCGGTCAGCCGCCGCACTGCGGAGTTGGCGCCATCCGCCGCAATCACCAGCGGTGCGCGCAGCGTGCGCCCATCGGCCAGGGTCAGCAGCCAATCGTCGCCGGAGCGACGCATTTGCTCCAGACGCGCGTTGGCCAGCATGCCCAGATAACAGTCATGCAAACGGTCGAGCAAGGCATCCTGAACCACGCGGTTCTCGACGATATGCCCCAGCACTTCGGCATGCACACTGGTCGCCGAAAAATGAATTTGCCCGGTGCCGCTGCCGTCCCAGACGTGCATGTCGGTATACGGACTGCTGCGCCGGTTGGCGATACCGTCCCAGACACCGAGGCGTTCGAGAATCCTATGGCTGGCCGTCGACAAGGCGCTCACTCGCGGTTCGAACGGCGATTGCTCGTCGAAGGGCTTGACGCTCATCGGGCTACCGTCCAGCAGCAGGACTTCCAGCCCGCTGTCCTGCAACGCCAGCGCCAGGGTGCTACCGACCATTCCGGCCCCGACAATCAGCAGATCTGCGCGCATTTCCATGCTTTAAGCCTGTCTCGCTTGCGGCTTGAGCCGCACGTAAAGGGTTTTTCCGACAATGTACCGGTGACCGAGGTTCTCCAGCAGCATCAGCATGAAAAACGGATCGACCATCGAGTCGAGTCTTGCAGTCAGCCACTTAAGCATCGGGTCGAGTACCCAAGCCCATGGCTTGCCGGGCGAACCAGCGTTTGGCCGGCGGCAGCAGATCGAGACCGAGCAGGCCGATGTTGCGGCCCAGGGAAACCAGCGGTTGAGTGCTGCCGAACAAACGGGTGACCTGATCGGAGAATCCCACGGTCAGGTTCTGATCCAGACGCTGACGTTCGCGGTAAGCCTGCAAGGTCGTAAAGTCGCCGGGAGATGTTTCGCTCGCCAGCAGCGCATCAGCCAACGCTTGGGCATCACGCAGGGACAGGTTGAAACCCTGGCCGGCAATCGGGTGCAGGCTGTGAGCGGCGTTGCCGAGAATTGCCAGATGCGGACGCACCTGCTCTTCGGCTTCGATCAGCGTCAGCGGGTAAAGATGCCGCGCACCCACCTGCTTCAAGGTGCCGAGGCGGTACCCGAACACGCCCTGTAACTCGCTGAGGAAGCTGCGCTCATCAAGTGCCGCGAGTCGTTGCGCGTCCATTCCCAATCGAGTCCAGACCAGTGCGCAGCGGTTTTCCGGCAACGGCAACAACGCCATCGGACCGTCATCGGTGAAACGCTCGAAGGCCATGCCGTTGTGCGCTTCGCTCGGGGTGATGTTGGCAATCAGCGCACTCTGGTTATAGGGGCGCTTTTTGATGCCAACACCCAGCTGTTCGCGCAAACCGGAACGGCCGCCATCCGCGAGCACCGCAAGGTCGCATTCCAGGGTGGTTTCATCGTTGAGGGTCAGGCGATAGCCGTCGGTCAAAGGCTCCATGCGCGTGACTTCCGCCGGGCAACGCCATGTAATCACGTCCTTATCCAGACCTTGCCAGAGGCATTGGCCGAGCCAGGCGTTTTCCACCACGTAACCCAGCGCCGGAACGCCCTCTTCCATCGCCGACAATCGCGCGGTGGAAAAACGTCCACGGTCGGAGACATGAATCTGCTTGATCGGCTCGGCGCGGCGGGAGATTTCCTGCCACACGCCCAGCCGTTGATAAATCTGCTTGGCGCCGTAGGACAACGCCGAAGAACGGGCGTCGTAGCTCGGTTGATAGGTGTGGCCGGGGGCAAAGGGTTCGATCAACACGATCTTCCAGCCACGCGCCTTGGCCCCTGCTTGCAACGCCAACGCCAGGCTAGCGCCGACCAGACCACCACCGATGATTGCCAGATTGACTCGACTCATGCCGCTTGTGCCCGCGCGGCGGCCATCAAGGCCTCGATCTCGGCGACCGTTTTCGGCACGCCTTGGGTCAGGATTTCACAGCCGGTTTTGGTGACCACTACGTCGTCCTCGATGCGCACGCCAATGCCGCGCCATTTCTTCGCCACATTCTGGTTGTCCGGGGCAATGTAGATACCCGGTTCCACGGTCAACGCCATGCCGACTTCCAGCACGCGCCATTCGCCGCCGACCTTGTATTCGCCGACATCATGCACATCCATACCCAGCCAGTGGCCGGCGCGGTGCATGTAAAACGCTTTATAGGCTTCGCTGGCGATCAACTCGTCGACGTCCCCCTGCAACAGGCCCAACTTCACCAACCCTGTGGTAATGACCCGGACGGTGGC
This sequence comes from Pseudomonas sp. MDT1-17, assembly GCF_054898105.1. Taxonomy (NCBI): domain Bacteria; kingdom Pseudomonadati; phylum Pseudomonadota; class Gammaproteobacteria; order Pseudomonadales; family Pseudomonadaceae; genus Pseudomonas; species Pseudomonas sp. MDT1-17. The sequence goes on from NZ_JBUBVM010000001.1 coordinate 6,181,143, forward strand.
TTCGTGCGCCTGATTCCAATGTTTATCAGGGGCGATTTCGGCAAACGCCGCTTCTTGCGAAGCCAGCACCAACTCGTAGATCGCTTTCTGCTCCGCTGAATACTTGCCATTGACTGGCCAAGTGCGAGTGATGTCGCTGGCGTAGCAATCAATCTCGCACCCGGCATCGATCAACACCAGATCGCCGTCCTTGAGCACGGCGTCATTCTGCTGGTAATGCAGGATGCAGCTGTTGCGCCCAGCGGCGACGATAGAACCGTAGGCCGGCATTTTCGCCCCGCCTTTGCGGAACTCGTAGTCGAGCTCGGCTTCGAGGCTGAATTCATGCAGCCCGACTCGGCTGGCCTGCATCGCGCGGATATGCGCCTGGGCGGAAATCCGTGCGGCTTCGCGCATCACCTTCACTTCTGCCGCCGTTTTATACAGGCGCATGTCGTGAAGCAGATGATCCAGGGCAACGAATTCGTTCGGCGGTTGGGCGCCGAGGTGCGCTTTAGAGCGGATCACGTTGATCCAGTCCATCAGGTGCCGGTCGAATTCCGGATTGCTGCCCATGGCCGAATACACCCGGTCGCGGCCTTCGATCAGGCCCGGCAGGATGTCGTCGATGTCGGTGATGGGGAAGGCGTCGTCGGCGCCAAAGTCGCGAATCGCGCCTTCCTGCCCGGCGCGCAGGCCGTCCCACAATTCTCGCTCGGCGTTGCGTTCACGGCAGAACAGTATGTATTCACCATGTAAACGCCCCGGCATCAGAACGATAACCGCCTGAGGCTCGGGAAAACCGCTGAGGTACTGGAAGTCGCTGTCCTGACGATAGACGTGCTCGACGTCACGGTTGCGGATGGCAACGGCAGCGGCGGGCAGGATGGCGATGCTGTTGGGTTCCATCTGCGCCATCAGGGCCTTGCGGCGACGGCTGTATTCCGATTTCGGGATATGAATCATGGGCAGATGGCTTTCCCTGGCAAAAAATTAATGCAACGACGGTTTGGCGGCAGCCGGCGCATCCGCTTTTTTGGTTTCGGAGAACAGCAGCAGCGGCGCGACGCGCAGGTATTCCATGACTTCCATGTAGTCGCTTTCGCCGTCTTCGGACTCTTCCAGGGCGTCTTGCACCTGAGAAATGGCCGCCAGATCCTGCAACACTTCGGTGGCCTCGGTGCTCAGCATGCTGCTGTCACGGCAGTTCAGACCGAAACCGCTGAGGAAGCCCTGGCACCATTGGCCCAGTGCGGCGGCGCGGTCGGCCAGTGGCTCGTCATCGGTCGGCAGCAGCAGAACGACGGTCACGTCGTCGCCAGTGAGCTCGCCTTTGACCATCTCCTGCAAGCCGATCAGGGCGTTGCGGACGTTATCCTGCGGCTCGGTTTCGAGCAACTCGGCGGCATCGACCAGCCAGCCTTCGGCATCGAAGCCGGCACCGGCGCAACTGCGGCCGAGCAACAGGCCATGCAGTTCGGCAGGCGAGACATTATGACCGCTGGAAGTCAGCAGTGTGGCGAAGGCTTGATACGGGGAATTCTGAATGGGCATGGGCAGCTAGGCGCCAGACGGCGCTATGTCTAGAATGAAGGCCTTGTATCCTACATCGACAGACTCGCCAAGACTATTAAAGGCTGTCCGCCAGCTACCACTCACTAGACACAATCTCAGTGGACACAATGGAAGACTCAGACCTGCAAGCGCTGATGGCGAGACTCGAGTTGCTAATTGACCGAGTCGAGCAACTAAAGAGTCAAAACGGACTCCTATTAGCTCAGGAAAAGACCTGGCGCGAGGAACGCGCTCACCTCATTGAAAAGAACGAAATCGCACGGCGTAAGGTCGAATCAATGATTTCGCGCCTCAAGGCCCTGGAGCAAGACTCATGAGTTCAAGCAATAGCGTTACCGTGCAGATCCTCGATAAAGAATATTCGATCATTTGCCCCCAGGAAGAGCGCAGCAACCTGGTGAGCGCCGCCCGTTACCTGGACGGCAAGATGCGCGAAATCCGCAGCAGCGGCAAAGTCATCGGCGCCGATCGCATCGCCGTAATGGCCGCGCTGAACATCACCCACGATCTTCTGCACAAGGAAGAGCGCCCGGATGTACAGGCCGGCGGCTCGACCCGTGAGCAGGTTCGCGACCTGCTGGACCGCGTCGATCTGGTGCTCGCAACCGATCCGGACGTCACCAAGGGCTGAAACGCGAAACCGCTTGGGGTATACTCGCAACACTCCCTGGGGTGCTTGCCAGTTGGCGATGTCCCTGAGCCGATTTGCTATACCCTGGAGGTTGCACGTTGGGCTGGTGTGCATGTCCGCTAGACGGAAAGCCTTAAAGCCTACTGCATCTTCCACCTTGAACTTTCGGGTTCAAGGGCTAAGTCGACAGCGGTTCATCCGGGGAGTCTGATTCCAGTCCGATGCCGGTTTAAATACCGGCATCGGCTTTTTTACGGGTACGCTTTACGTATCCGCCCCGCGAGCCCGAATCCATGAACGAACCTGCGCTGCTGCCACGCCCGCAACTTCGACGCATGCTGCGCAAGGCCCGCCGCGCACTGACACCCAGCCAGCAGCGCCAGGCTGCACGCGGGCTGTACAAGCAATTGGCCCAGCAGCCGCTGTTTCGTCGCGCAAAACATATCTCTCTGTATCTGCCCACCGACGGTGAAATCGATCCGCGTGTGTTGCTGCGCGCCGCTCAACGTCGGGGCAAGGCGACTTATCTGCCGGTGCTCAGCGCCTGGCCACGAACCAAAATGGTGTTCCAGCGAATTCGCCCCGGTGAAAAACTGCAACCCAACCGTTTCCGTATTCTCGAACCCCGGCACAACCTCGCCCGGCAACGTAAAGTCTGGGCGCTCGATCTGGTGCTGTTGCCATTGGTAGGGTTTGACGATGTCGGCGGGCGCCTGGGCATGGGCGGTGGCTTCTATGATCGAAGCCTGGCGTACCTGGCTCGACGTAAAAACTGGCGCAAGCCGACGCTATTGGGGCTGGCCCATGAATGTCAGAAGGTCGAGCGATTGGCTCAAGCGAGCTGGGATGTGCCGTTACAGGGAACGGTGACAGACAAGGCGTGGTATTTCGCAGGCTAGACGCCGCGGGAATCAGCGGCTTCCGAAGACAGATTCAGCGTTTGAACGCCGACGGCTGCTGTTGCTGCGCGATTTCGATCGGAGCATCGGTCTTGTTGCTCCACAGGCTTTGGGCATAGCCAGTGGTCACGACGCCCAGGCCGAACAAAATAACCAAAATCCATAGTAAATCCGGTTTGCGTTTCATCGATTGCCCCCCAAAGGCACATCAATACGATGACAGCAGCGGTTTCCGTTGTAGGTGTAGGCCGTGCAGCAGCGTCAAGCTTAGAAGGCCGGCATTCTGCGACAACGTGAACCGACACGCAAACGCTGGCGTCAACCGACCGTCGGTTTGTCATAAAATTGCCTGACAACTTGCCCACTCACCTCGCAAGGAGCAAAAACCATGGCCTATTGGCTGATGAAATCCGAGCCCGACGAGCTCTCGATCAAGGGCCTGGAAACGCTTGGCAAAGCGCGCTGGGACGGGGTTCGCAACTACCAGGCGCGTAATTTTCTGCGGGCCATGGCCGTGGGCGACGACTTTTTTTTCTATCATTCCAGCTGCCCCGAACCGGGAATTGCCGGGATCGGAAAGATTGTCGAAGCCGCGTATCCGGACCCGACGGCGCTGGAGCCTGAAAGTCATTACTACGATCCGAAAGCCACGACAGAGAAAAACGCCTGGAGCGCGATCGATGTCGCTCACGTCGAGACGTTTCCCAAGGTGCTTAAGCTGGATTATCTGAAACAGCAGGCGGCGCTGGCCGAGATGCCGCTGGTGCAGAAAGGCTCGCGACTGTCGGTGATGCCGGTGACAGCAGAGCAGTGGGCGGCGGTGATTGCATTACGGGCTTAAGCCATGCAGTGACTGCAAGCGTGTTTTCGCGAGCAGGCTCGCTCCCACAGTGAATCTGCATTCTCTGTGGGAGCGAGCCTGCTCGCGAATAAGCCAGTCAGGACAACGAAGTCTTATTGAATGATCAGGTTGTTGAACAACAGATCCTCAACCACCGGCTTACCGGTTTCGTCGCTCATGATTTGCTGGGTCTGCTTCAGGGCTTCCTGACGCAGCTTTTCCTTGGCCTCGACGTTGTTCATCGCCTCGGTAGTCTGCTGGGCAAACAACGCCACCAGTTGATTACGGATCAACGGCTCGTTGGCTTTGACCAATTTGGTCGCCTCTTCCCCAGTCACTCGCAACGCCACATCGGCCTTGTAGACCTTGAGCTTCGGCGTACCGTCCAGCCCGTAGTTACCCACGAACGGCGGGCTCAAGGTGATGTAATTGACCTTCGGAGCATCTTTGGCTTCTTCGGCCATCACTGCCACAGGCAGAGACAGGGCCAGCAACAACATGATCCACGCTTTCACAATTCGCTCCTTATCCGGTTTGCGGCCTAGCATAACGACCCGTCGCACAAGCACAAGCTTATGGCTGACTATCAGGGCCGGGCATGCTCGTTGACCCATCGACTCACACACCTACACTTATCGGCCATCACTCCCAAAGGAATAGCCCTGATGAAAGCCGTGCTGTGCAAAGCCTTCGGCCCTGCCGAATCGCTGGTGCTGGAAGACGTCGCCAGTCCTGTTGCGAAGAAGAATGAAATCCTGCTGGACGTGCACGCCGCCGGGGTGAATTTCCCGGACACGCTGATCATCGAGGGCAAATACCAGTTCAAGCCGCCCTTCCCCTTTTCCCCGGGTGGCGAAGCCGCCGGCGTGGTCAGCGCGGTGGGTGAAAAGGTCACTCACCTCAAGGTCGGTGATCGGGTCATGGCCCTGACCGGTTGGGGCAGTTTCGCCGAACAGGTCGCGGTGCCAGGCTATAACGTGCTGCCAATTCCGCCCTCTATGGACTTCAACACCGCCGCCGCTTTCAGCATGACCTACGGCACTTCGATGCACGCGCTCAAGCAACGAGGCCATCTGCAACCCAGTGAAACCCTGCTGGTGCTTGGCGCTTCCGGCGGCGTCGGCCTGGCGGCGGTGGAAATCGGCAAAGCCATGGGCGCCCGCGTGATCGCCGCCGCCAGCAGCGCCGAAAAACTTGCGGTGGCCAAGGCTGCCGGTGCAGATGAGCTGATCAACTACAGCGAAACCAGCCTCAAGGACGAAATCAAACGCCTGACCGATGGCCAGGGCGCCGACGTGATCTACGACCCGGTGGGCGGTGATCTGTTCGACCAGGCCATTCGCGCCATTGCCTGGAACGGACGCCTGTTGGTGGTCGGCTTTGCCAGCGGTCGCATCCCGGAATTGCCAGTGAACCTGGCGCTGCTCAAAGGTGCGGCAGTGGTCGGCGTGTTCTGGGGCTCGTTTGCCCAGCGCCAGCCTCAAGACAACGCGGCGAACTTCCAGCAATTGTTTGGCTGGTTTGCCGAGGGCAAGTTGAAGCCGCTGGTGTCGCAGGTGTATCCGCTGAGTAATGCGGCGCAGGCTATTAATGATCTGGGCCAGCGCAAGGCCGTCGGGAAAGTGGTGGTGCAGGTTCGTTGAACCCAATGAAGCGGCCTGGACTTCAAATGAAGGAGTTCAGACTGCTTACTTCCCATTCAAACGAAGGACATTTCCCAAAGCCTCGTCCTACCCTGGACCGAAATGCCGCATGAAGACCTGCAAGTAACGTTTCCCACAACGCCCTACATTTATACCTGAGCGACATGTTCATAAAAGAACATGCGATCTCCAACATTTCCGCTATTTGGCCGATGCGAACCAGTGCTATTTTCGGTAACGAAACTGTAACATTCGCATCCGCAGTCAAAACAAGAAATCTGGAGCTCTTGAATGTTTGCTTTCTTTCGTCCTGCCGCACATCAGGCTCCATTGCCTGAAGAAAAAATAGACAGCACTTACCGACGCCTCCGCTGGCAGATCTTCGCCGGGATTTTCTTTGGCTATGCGGGTTATTACTTGCTGCGCAAAAACTTCTCCCTGGCCATGCCGTACCTGATCGACGAGGGTTACACCCGTGGTCAATTGGGGTTGGCGATGTCGGCAATCGCGATTTCCTACGGTCTGTCGAAGTTCCTCATGGGCCTGGTGTCCGACCGCTCCAACCCGCGTTACTTCCTGCCCTTCGGCCTGCTGGTATCGGCCGGGGTGATGTTCATTTTTGGTTTCGCACCGTGGGCTACGTCCAGCGTCACCATGATGTTCATCCTGCTCTTCATCAATGGTTGGGCCCAGGGCATGGGCTGGCCGCCGAGTGGGCGGACGATGGTGCACTGGTGGTCGCAGAAGGAACGCGGTGGCGTAGTGTCCTTGTGGAACGTGGCGCATAACGTCGGTGGCGGCCTGATCGGCCCGCTGTTCCTGCTCGGCATGGGCCTGTTCAATGACTGGCACGCAGCGTTTTACGTGCCGGCGGCGGTCGCCATGGCGGTGGCGGTGTTTGCCTTCGTCACCATGCGCGACACCCCGCAATCGGTAGGCCTGCCGCCCATCGAGAAGTACAAGAACGACTACCCGGAAGGCTACGACGCCAGCCACGAAGACGAATTCAGCGCCAAGGAAATCTTCGTCAAATACGTGCTGCGCAACAAAATGCTCTGGTACATCGCCATGGCCAACGTCTTTGTCTACCTGCTGCGCTACGGCGTGCTGGACTGGGCACCGACTTACCTCAAGGAAGCCAAAGGATTCAGCGTGGACAAAACCTCGTGGGCGTATTTCCTCTACGAGTGGGCAGGTATTCCGGGCACGCTGCTGTGTGGCTGGATGTCGGACAAGATCTTCCGTGGCAACCGTGGCCTGACCGGCATGGTGTTCATGGCATTGGTGACCGTGGCGACGTTGGTATATTGGCTCAACCCGGCCGGCAACCCGACTGTCGACATGATCGCGCTGATCTCGATTGGTTTCCTGATCTACGGCCCGGTGATGCTGATCGGGCTGCAAGCGCTGGAACTGGCGCCGAAGAAAGCCGCCGGTACGGCAGCAGGCTTCACGGGTCTGTTCGGGTATCTGGGTGGTTCGGTCGCGGCCAGTGCAGCGATGGGCTACACCGTGGACCATTTCGGTTGGGATGGTGGTTTTGTATTACTGATCGGCGCGTGCATTCTGGCGATGGTCTTCCTTGCGCCAACCCTGTGGCACAAGCAAGTCGCCAGTCAGAGCCGCGAAGCAATCGCCTGATCGGCCTTCGATTTGCAGCGCTTGAGCCGCGCCTCCAGATTCCGGTCTGGCATGGCGTGGCTACGCAGGGCGTTGGCGGTCTGCTCGACATAATCGCGAGTGGTGCCGTAACGCCCGCAAGCGTTTTCGAACACATGGCTCAGCACGTGATCCGGCAAGTTGCCGGCATAGCTGGGCAGGTGACGCTCCAAAACAAAGCCCAATGCCTGAACCTGACTTCCGTCTTCAAGACGGCAGTTGAGCCAGTGTGGACGATAGGACGGAAATGGCATTTCGCGCTGCCACAAGGCGTAGAGCGAAGCGTCGAGTTGTTCTTCGGGTAAGCGGTAAGCGAAACCGCTGCAAGAGCCGCCACGATCCAGACCAAACACCAGGCCAGGCACTTCCGGCGTGCCGCGATGCTCGTGGGACCACAGGTACAAACCGCGATGGTAGCCATGCACCCGACCCCGCACACGTTCCACCGCCGGGCATTCAGGCCGCCAGATCAGCGAGCCATAAGCAAACAACCACACCGGACCGCCCTTGTGACGCGCCATGGTCGACTGCATCGAGCTGAGCAATTGTTCGTGCGTGAGCTGCGGCCCCAGATCGAGCCGCGGCGGGTAAGCCAGATTCAAAAAAGCAGATTCAATGGCGCTCATGGCGAATAGCGTTCAGCTCCCCGCGGATAAAGAATTACTTAATAGAACGCACCGCTGTAACAATAAGGCACATATGTTTTAAGGCAATTTAAGTGCCATGGCACAGTTCTTAAATAATCGCCTTGATGAGATATAACCTACCGGCATTTAAATAAAACTATAAATACCGATCGGCTATATGGAGAGTTATAACGATCAGGGCCTTGGATCAAGATCGAGGATCAAGATCGAGGATCAAGATCGAGGATCAAGATCGAGGATCAAGATCGAGGATCAAGATCGAGGATCAAGATCGAGGATCAAGATCGAGGATCAAGATCGAGGATCAAGATCGAGGATCAAGATCGAGGAGCGTACGCAAACACATCCGCACGCATCTGATGAGCATCCATCCCGGCTTCGACCAAGGCATCGAGCGTACCGTAGACCATCGCCGGAGAGCCGCTGGCGTAGACATGCAAGGGTTTCAGATCAGGGAAGTCTTCGCACACTGCTTCATGCAACATGCCGCACCGCCCCTGCCAGCCGCATTGATCGCTGACGACTTTATGCAGGAACAGGTTGGGCAGTTTCAGCCATTCATCCCAATGTTCAATGTCATAAAAGTCTTCAGGACGACGCACGCCCCAATACAGATGCACCGGATGTTTGAAGCCCGCGGCACGGCAATGTTCGATCAGGCTATGAATCTGGCCCATGCCGGTGCCCGCGGCAATCAGCACCAACGGACCGTCCGGCAGTTCCGCCAGATGGGTGTCGCCGAAGGGCATTTCGAGCCGCACCATCGCGTTGCGCTGAAGCTGCTCGATCAGGTTCAGCGCACTGCTTTCGCGCGCCAGCACATGGATTTCCAGATCGCGCCCGCCATGGGGCGCCGAGGCCAGGGAGAACGCGGATTTCTCGCCGTTCTCGCGCTCGATCATCAAGTACTGACCGGCGTGATAGCGCGGCGGCTTGCCAGCCGGCGCTCGCAGACGCACACGCCAGGTATCGCCGCCGACGTCCCTGCACTCAATGACCTGACACGACAAGCTGCGCACCGGCAATTCTCCCCGCGCGAGCACGCCATCCCACAGCACGATGCAGTCTTCCAGCGGCTCTGCTATGCAAGTGTAGAACTCGCCATGGTCGCGCACATCGCCTTCCTGTTCGACCCGCCCTTCCACCAGCAACGCCGCGCACACGTGGCAATTGCCGTTTCGGCAGCTTTGCGGGCATTCATAGCCCAGACGCCGCGCGCCATCGAGAATCCGCTCGCCGGGCAGAATCTGTAGCACTGCTCCGGACGGCTGCAAGGTTACACGCATCAATCTATTCCTAACTGATTCCAGATGGCATCGATCCGTTGGGTCACGGCTTCATCCTTGACGATCACCCGGCCCCACTCGCGAGTGGTTTCGCCCGGCCATTTATGCGTGGCATCGAGCCCCATCTTCGAACCCAGGCCGGAGACCGGCGAGGCGAAGTCCAGGTAGTCGATCGGCGTGTTGTCGATCATCACCGTGTCGCGCTTGGGGTCCATGCGCGTGGTGATGGCCCAGATCACGTCGTTCCAGTCGCGTGCGTTGATATCGTCGTCACAGACGATAACGAACTTGGTGTACATGAACTGTCGCAAAAACGACCAGACACCGAGCATTACCCGCTTGGCATGGCCGGGATACGACTTCTTCATGGTCACGATGGCCATGCGGTACGAGCAGCCTTCGGGCGGCAGGTAGAAGTCGGTGATCTCCGGGAACTGCTTCTGCAGGATCGGCACAAACACTTCATTCAGCGCCACGCCGAGAATCGCCGGCTCATCCGGCGGACGGCCGGTGTAGGTGCTGTGATAAATCGGTTTGATCCGGTGGGTGATGCGTTCGACGGTGAACACCGGAAAGCTGTCGACTTCGTTGTAGTAGCCGGTGTGGTCGCCGTACGGGCCTTCATCGGCCATTTCGCCTGGATGGATCACGCCTTCAAGGATGATCTCGGCAGTCGCCGGAACCTGCAGATCGTTACCACGGCATTTCACCAGTTCGGTGCGGTTGCCGCGCAACAAGCCAGCGAAAGCATATTCGGAAAGGCTGTCCGGTACCGGCGTTACAGCGCCAAGAATGGTCGCAGGGTCGGCGCCCAGCGCCACGGACACCGGGAACGGTTGACCCGGGTGCTTCTCGCACCACTCCCGGTAATCCAGCGCGCCGCCACGGTGGCTCAGCCAGCGCATGATGACCTTGTTACGGCCAATCACTTGCTGGCGGTAGATGCCGAGGTTCTGGCGATCCTTGTTCGGACCTTTGGTGACAGTCAGGCCCCAGGTGATCAGCGGGCCAACGTCGCCCGGCCAGCAGGTCTGCACCGGCAGCATCGCGAGGTCGACGTCGTCGCCTTCGATGACCACTTCCTGGCAGACCGCGTCTTTGACCACCTTCGGTGCCATGGCGATGATCTTGCGGAAGATCGGCAGCTTGGACCAGGCATCTTTCAGGCCTTTCGGCGGCTCGGGCTCCTTGAGGAACGCCAGCAGCTTGCCGATCTCGCGCAATTCGCTGACCGCCTCTGCGCCCATACCCAGCGCTACGCGCTCAGGGGTGCCGAACAGGTTGCCGAGCACTGGAATGTCATAACCCGTGGGCTTTTCGAAAAGCAGGGCCGGACCTTTGGCACGCAAGGTGCGGTCGCAGACCTCGGTCATTTCGAGCACAGGGGACACCGGAACCTGGATGCGCTTGAGTTCGCCGCGCTTTTCCAGGCCGCTGATAAAGTCGCGCAAGTCGCGATACTGCATGCGTGAGCCTCGTATTGGCCGTGGCGTTCGGGGGGTGGCAGTTTAGCGCCGAACCCCTCTGTTCAGAACCACGAACTGCCGGTTCATCAAAAATCAGATAGCAAAAAGCCGGGTTTCCCCGGCTTTTGCTGGTCTATCGACTTACTTGCGTTTCATCGACAGGAAGAACTCATCGTTGGTCTTGGTCGTTTTCAGCTTGTCGACCAGGAACTCGATGGCGGCGATTTCGTCCATCGGGTGCAGCAGCTTGCGAAGGATCCACATGCGTTGCAACTCGTCGTCAGCCGTCAGCAACTCTTCGCGGCGGGTGCCGGAACGGTTGATGTTGATGGCCGGGAAGACGCGTTTTTCAGCGATGCGACGATCCAGAGGCAGTTCCATGTTGCCCGTGCCTTTGAATTCTTCGTAGATCACTTCGTCCATCTTCGAGCCGGTTTCAACCAGCGCGGTGGCGATGATGGTCAGCGAACCGCCTTCTTCGATGTTCCGCGCGGCGCCGAAGAAACGTTTCGGTTTCTCCAGGGCGTGGGCATCGACACCACCGGTGAGTACTTTGCCGGAGCTCGGGATCACGGTGTTGTAGGCGCGAGCCAGACGGGTGATGGAGTCGAGCAGAATCACCACGTCCTTCTTGTGTTCGACCAGGCGTTTGGCCTTCTCGATCACCATTTCAGCAACCTGCACGTGGCGGGTTGGCGGCTCGTCGAACGTCGAGGCAACCACTTCGCCGCGCACGGTGCGCTGCATCTCGGTTACTTCTTCCGGACGTTCGTCGATCAGCAATACGATCAGATGAACTTCAGGATTGTTACGAGCGATGTTGGCTGCGATGTTCTGCAGCATGATGGTCTTACCGGCTTTCGGCGGTGCAACGATCAGACCGCGCTGGCCTTTGCCGATCGGGGCGCACAGGTCGATAACACGACCGGTCAAGTCTTCGGTGGAGCCGTTGCCGGCTTCCATCTTCATGCGCACGGTCGGGAACAGCGGGGTCAGGTTCTCGAAGAGAATCTTGTTTTTCGCGTTCTCGGGACGGTCGTAGTTGATCGTGTCGACCTTGAGCAGTGCGAAATAACGCTCGCCTTCCTTTGGAGGACGGATCTTGCCAACGATGGTGTCACCGGTGCGCAAGTTGAAGCGACGGATCTGGCTCGGCGAGACGTAGATGTCGTCCGGGCCGGCGAGATAGGAAGCGTCAGCGGAGCGAAGGAAGCCGAAGCCGTCCTGGAGAATCTCCAGCACGCCATCACCGGAGATTTCCTCGCCGCATTTAGCGTGCTTTTTGAGCAGGGAGAAAATCACGTCCTGCTTGCGCGAACGGGCCATATTTTCTATGCCCATCTGTTCGGCCAATTCGAGCAGTTCGGTAATCGGCTTTTGCTTGAGTTCAGTCAGATTCATATAGGAATGACGTAATCATTTATGGAGGGGGGGAAATTAAGCTTTTGGCTTAATGAGGCCGCGCCGCAGAGAAGGCGACAGGATCGCGTACTTATTCGAAAAGGAGTGCGTCGGCGACGGCTAGTAGGGGGCAGTGGAGAAACCAGTGCGGGGCCGAATGTACCACCTGAGTTTCGGAGCGTCTAGCCCTCAATAACGAAAAGGCCCCGCAATATGCGGGGCCTTTTTGATGACACTTTACTAGCGACGCTTAGATGTTGGCGTCGAGGAAAGCAGCCAGCTGCGACTTAGACAGTGCGCCGACCTTGGTCGCTTCAACGTTGCCGTTCTTGAACAACATCAGCGTCGGGATACCACGCACGCCATGCTTGGCCGGAGTTTCCTGGTTTTCGTCGATGTTCAGTTTGGCAACAGTCAGTTTGCCTTTGTAGGTTTCAGCAATTTCGTCCAGAACAGGAGCGATCATTTTGCAAGGGCCGCACCATTCAGCCCAGTAGTCGACCAGTACAGCGCCTTCGGCCTTGAGGACGTCGACGTCGAAGCTAGCGTCGGTGACGTGTTTAATAAGATCGCTGCTCATGGAAGTCTCCAGGTTGTAAGCAAAAAAACGTGGCCCATCATAGCCGCCCTTCCCTCGTTCAGGAAGGTGCAGATGATTGAGTCTCGCTATGGTGCCGCATCAGTTTGGGTATAGCTCAAGTCACGAGGTGGCGGGAGCGACGAAGGCAATTGCGGTGCGCAGGGCGGCGTTGCGTACATGTTCGTGCATGGCCTTCTGCGCCGCGCCGGACGCCCGCCGGGCCAGTGCGCGGAGGATTTTTCGGTGCTCCTGCCAGGTTTCCATCGCGCGCTCGGGCCGGATGAGGTTGGGGATAAATTGGTGTTTATGCACCACGGCAAGGTGCATGAGGTGGGGGATCCGAAGATTTTGTTTGCCAACCCGCAGACCGCGGAGTTGGCGAATTTCATTGGTACGGTTGAGGCGGCGGGCTGACAGATATTCAGCGCCCTTGAGGCCGTCTTCGCGAGCAGGCTCGCTCCCACAGTGGATTTTTGGTGCTCATACAATCCCTGTGGGAGCGAGCCTGCTCGCGATTGACCGCGTAGCGGTCACCGGCATTACTGTGTTGGATCAACGCTTTGAACACTGTGCGTTGGCGGCAGCGTTTGATCGTGGCACGATGTCGAGGTTATCGACCGAGACCCCCTGACCATGCCGCAATCTCAAGCCAAGAATCTGTCCCTGATCGCCGCAATCGACCTGGGCTCCAACAGCTTTCACATGGTCGTGGCCAAGGCCCAGAACGGCGAAATCCGTATTCTCGAACGACTCGGGGAGAAGGTTCAGCTGGCCGCCGGCATCGACGATGAGCGCCAGCTCAGTGAAGAATCCATGCAGCGCGGGCTCGATTGCCTGAAGCGTTTTGCCCAACTGATCAACGGTATGCCGACCGGCGCCGTACGGATCGTCGGCACCAATGCCCTGCGTGAAGCCCGTAACCGTGGCGAATTTATCCACCGCGCTGAAGAAATCCTTGGCCACCCGGTGGAAGTCATCTCCGGCCGTGAAGAAGCGCGTCTGATCTACCTCGGCGTGTCCCACACCCTCGCCGACACCCCGGGCAAGCGCCTGGTGGCCGACATTGGCGGTGGCAGTACCGAATTCATTATCGGCCAGCGCTTCGAACCGCTGCTGCGCGAAAGTTTGCAAATGGGCTGCGTCAGCTATACCCAGCGCTATTTCAAGGACGGCAAGATCACCCCGGCCCGCTACGCCCAGGCGTACACGGCGGCGCGGCTGGAGATCATGAGCATCGAACACGCCCTGCATCGCCTGACCTGGGATGAAGCCATCGGCTCCTCGGGCACCATCCGCGCCATCGGCCTGGCGCTGAAGGCCGGCGGTCATGGCACCGGCGAGGTGAACGCCCAAGGCCTGGCCTGGCTCAAGCGCAAGCTGATCAAGCTCGGCGACGTCGAGAAGATCGACTTCGAAGGCATCAAGCCCGACCGTCGGACGATCTTCCCGGCCGGCCTGGCAATTCTCGAAGCGATCTTCGACGCGCTCGAACTGCAACGCATGGACCACTGTGAAGGCGCCCTGCGCGAAGGCGTGCTCTATGACCTGCTGGGCCGTCATCATCACGAAGACGTCCGTGAGCGCACCCTCAGCTCGTTGATGGAGCGTTATCACGTCGATCTGGAACAAGCGGTGCGCGTTGAGCGCAAGGCGTTGCATGCCTTCGATCAAGTGGCTGAGGATTGGGACCTGGATGACGGCGTCTGGCGCGAATTGCTCGGCTGGGCGGCCAAGGTTCATGAAGTGGGCCTGGACATCGCTCACTATCACTACCACAAGCACGGCGCCTATCTGATCGAGCACTCGGACCTGGCCGGGTTCTCCCGCGAAGACCAGCAAATGCTCGCGCTATTGGTGCGTGGCCACCGACGCAATATTCCCCGGGACAAGTTTGCCGAGTTCGGCGATGAAGGCATCAAGCTGATTCGCCTGTGCGTGCTGCTGCGCTTTGCGATCCTGTTCCATCACATCCGCGGCACCCAGGAAATGCCTCAGGTCGAGCTGCACGCCAATGGCGACAGCCTGGATGTGCTGTTTCCGGAAAACTGGCTGGACGAAAACCAGCTGACTCAGGCCGACTTCGGTCTGGAAGCGGAATGGCTCACACGGGTCGGCTTCGTACTCAACGTTCGCTGAAATTGAAAAAGGCCTTCTTCGGAAGGCCTTTTTTATGCTCGCGATATAGCAAACGACGCAGTCCCATGTGGGAGCGGGCTTGCTCGCGAAAGCGGAGTGTCAGTCGACATCAATATTGACTGACACTCCGCTTTCGCGAGCAAGCCCGCTCCCACAGGTTTCGCTCTTTATCGGACTGCCAGAATCGGACTACCCAACCGTTCCAGCAGCGTAGCCTGCGCACTGCGCGGGTTCTGGTTGCCGGTCGGCGTGTTGCGAATGTAACGGCCGTCCGCCTGCAAGCTCCAGCTGTGAGTGTTATCGGTGAGATAAAGCTCCAGCTCTTTCTTGACCCGCATGATCAGCTTCTTGCCCTCGACCGGGAAGCAAGTCTCGACGCGCTTGTCGAGGTTACGCTCCATCCAGTCGGCACTGGACAGGAACATCTGCTCTTCGCCGCCATTGAGGAAGTAGAAGACCCGGGTGTGCTCCAGGAAGCGCCCGATGATCGAGCGTACGTGGATGTTATGCGAAACCCCGGCAATGCCCGGCCGCAGACAGCACATGCCACGCACCACCAGATCGATACGCACCCCGGACTGACTGGCCTTGTACAGCGCGCGGATGATCTTCGGATCGGTCAGCGAGTTGAACTTGGCGATGATGTGTGCCGGCTTGCCGTCGAGGGCGAACTGGGTCTCGCGGGCAATCATGTCGAGCATGCCCTTCTTCAGCGTGAACGGCGCGTGCAGCAGCTTCTTCATGCGCAGGGTTTTACCCATGCCGATCAACTGGCTGAACAGTTTGCCGACGTCTTCGCACAAGGCATCGTCGGACGTCAGCAAGCTGTAGTCGGTGTACAGACGGGCGTTCGCCGCATGGTAGTTGCCGGTACCCAAATGCGCGTAACGCACAATCTCACCGGCTTCGCGACGCAAAATCAGCATCATCTTGGCGTGGGTCTTGAAGCCCACCACGCCGTAGATCACCACCGCACCGGCCGCCTGCAGACGGCTGGCCAGTTGCAGGTTGGACTCTTCGTCGAACCGTGCCCGCAATTCGATCACCGCGGTGACTTCCTTGCCGTTCCGCGCAGCATCGACCAACGCATCGACGATTTCCGAGTTGGCGCCGGAGCGGTACAGGGTTTGACGGACCGCCAATACATGCGGGTCCTTGGCCGCCTGACGCAGCAGGTCGACCACCGGCGTGAACGACTCGAACGGGTGCAGCAACAGGATGTCCTGCTTGCTGATCACACTGAAAATGTTCTCGCTGTTCTGCAGCAGTTTGGGGATCTGCGGGGTGAACGGCATGTATTGCAGTTCACGCTGACTGTCCAGACCGGTGATGCTGAACAGGCGGGTCAGGTTGACCGGACCGTTGACCTGGTACAGCTCGGTTTCGTGCAGGTTGAACTGCTTGAGCAAGTAGTCGGACAACTGTTTCGGGCAGGTGTCGGCAACTTCAAGACGCACCGCGTCACCGTAGCGACGGGAGAACAACTCGCCGCGCAGGGCGCGGGCCAGGTCTTCTACATCTTCGGTATCGACGGAAAGGTCGGCGTTACGGGTCAGACGGAACTGGTAGCAACCCTTGACCTTCATGCCCTGGAACAAGTCATCGGCGTGAGCGTGGATCATCGACGACAGGAACACGTAGTTGTCGCCAGAGCCGCCCACTTCTTCCGGCAACTTGATGACGCGCGGCAGCAGTCGTGGCGCCGGGATGATCGCCAGACCGGAATCGCGGCCGAAGGCGTCGATACCTTCGAGCTCGACGATGAAGTTCAGGCTCTTGTTGACCAGCAACGGGAACGGGTGCGTCGGGTCGAGGCCGATCGGGGTAATGATCGGCGCGATCTCGTCGCGGAAATAGCGGCGTACCCAGGTTTTGATCTTGGTGGTCCAGTGCCGCCGGCGGATGAAGCGGACCTGATGCTTTTCCAGTTCCGGCAACAGAATGTCGTTGAGGATCGCGTACTGGCGGTCGACGTGACCGTGTACCAGCTCGCTGATGCGGGCCAGGGCCTGGTGCGGTTGCAGGCCATCGGCGCCAGCCTGTTCACGGGCGAAGGTGATCTGCTTCTTCAGGCCGGCCACACGAATCTCGAAGAACTCGTCCAGGTTGCTGGAGAAAATCAGCAGAAACTTCAGCCGCTCCAGCAACGGGTAGGACTCGTCCAGCGCCTGCTCCAGCACGCGGATGTTGAACTGCAGTTGCGAGAGCTCGCGATGGATGTAGAGGCTGCTGTCATCCAGGCCGGGAATAGCAATCGCTGGCGCCGCCGACACAGGCTCGGCCACCGCCGCGGGTGGAGCAGGCTCCAGTTCCGGCGGCGTTTCGGCGATGTGCTCCACCACAGGTTGAGCGTCTTTTACGGCAACTTCAGTGAGGACTTCGGTATTCATCGAATGTTCCTGGGAGGGCTATTTTTGCTCTCGTAACAATTGAGCAGCACGGACGGCAAAGTAAGTCAGGATGCCATCGGCGCCTGCACGTTTAAAAGCGGTCAGGGATTCGAGGATAACCCCTTCGCTCAACCAGCCATTCTGGATCGCCGCCATGTGCATGGCATATTCACCGCTGACCTGATAAACAAAGGTCGGCACTTTAAATTCTTCTTTGACCCGGTAAAGGATGTCCAGATACGGCATGCCTGGCTTGACCATGACCATGTCCGCGCCTTCTGACAAGTCCGCCGCCACTTCATGCAGGGCTTCGTTGCTGTTGGCCGGGTCCATCTGATAGGAGGCCTTGTTGGCCTTGCCCAGGTTCAGCGCCGAACCGACCGCATCGCGGAACGGGCCGTAATAGGCGCTGGCGTACTTCGCCGAGTAGGCCATGATCCGCACGTTGACGTGATCGGCCAGTTCCAGCGCTTCGCGGATCGCCTGGATGCGACCGTCCATCATGTCCGACGGGGCCACCACCTGAGCGCCGGCTTCGGCGTGTGACAGTGCCTGCTTGACCAGTGCGTCGACGGTGATGTCATTCTGCACGTAGCCTTCTTCGTCGAGGATACCGTCCTGACCGTGGGTGGTGAACGGGTCCAGGGCAACGTCGGTGATCACGCCCAGCTCAGGAAATTGCGCACGCAACGCGCGGGTGGCGCGCTGGGCGATCCCGTTGGGGTTCCAGGCTTGCGCGGCGTCGAGGGATTTGAGCTCCGGCGGCGTCACCGGGAACAACGCCAGTGCCGGAATTCCCAGCTCGACCCACTTGGCCGCTTCTTCAAGCAACAGATCGATGGTCAGGCGCTCGACGCCTGGCATCGACGCCACCGCTTCGCGACGGTTTTCACCGTCCAGCACGAACACCGGCAGGATCAGGTCATCGACGCTCAGAACATTTTCACGAACC
The DNA here is from genome assembly GCF_054898105.1 of Pseudomonas sp. MDT1-17. Taxonomy (NCBI): domain Bacteria; kingdom Pseudomonadati; phylum Pseudomonadota; class Gammaproteobacteria; order Pseudomonadales; family Pseudomonadaceae; genus Pseudomonas; species Pseudomonas sp. MDT1-17. The sequence continues at coordinate 6,199,228 of NZ_JBUBVM010000001.1, forward strand.
AGTCGACGCGAGAAATCATCACGACGGTTGCGACGCAGGCGGGTTGCTGGAAACAAGCGGTTGGCGGGGGTAAAGCTCACGGCAGACTCCTGAGCCCGCGCTGGCGGGCGAGTGTGACAGTTATAAGCGGCCATTATGACCGTCGTATTACAGTTATGTGCACCCCTGTGACAGGTAGTCGCATTCCATTGTCCTTGTAGGAAATGTTCACGTCGAGACACATTTGGACACTTTCATGAATGTGCCCGAAGGGTTAGGCTGCGCGTTCATTTCGCCAGCACCCAGACAATGCTCCAACAATTTCTTCAGGAATTCGGCTACTTCGCCCTCTTTCTCGGCACGTTTTTCGAAGGCGAAACCATTCTGGTGCTCGCAGGCTTCCTCGCGTTCCGCGGATACATGGACCTCAAAGTGGTCATGATCGTGGCGTTCCTGGGCAGTTATGCCGGTGATCAGCTGTGGTATTTCCTGGGGCGCAAGCACGGCCGCAAGTTGCTGGCGCGCAAACCGCGCTGGCAATTGATGGGCGACCGGGCGCTGGAGCATATCCGCAGGCACCCGGACATCTGGGTGCTGAGCTTCCGCTTTGTCTATGGCCTGCGCACGGTGATGCCGGTGGCGATCGGCCTGTCGGGCTATCCGCCGGGACGTTATCTGCTGCTCAACGGGATTGGTGCCGCGATCTGGGCCGCCGCACTGGCTGCTGCCGCTTATCACTTCGGCGCGGTGCTCGAAGGCATGCTCGGCAGCGTCAAGAAGTACGAGCTGTGGGTGCTCGGTGCCCTGCTGGTACTGGGCCTGTGCCTGTGGTTGCGCCGGCGTTTCAAGAACGCCCGTCTGGCGAAGAAGATCTACGCCGACGAGCAGGCCCTGAAAGCCGAACAAGCCAAAACCGACAAACCTACGACGCCAGTCGAGTGAAACGGTTTCTGCAACAGTAGAGACCGATACCACTGAGCAGGCTGTAACTCAGCAAGCCGACCCAGCCCACTGCGCTGGCCGGCCACAGCCCAACGACCGGCGCCAGCCACACCAGCGGCACATTCGACGCCAGGCGCAGCAGTTCCAGCTTCAGCGCCCACGGGCGATTCTCCAGGGCCACGCCCAACGTAAACAAACCCAGCGCCACGGCACTCCAGCCGAGCACCAGCGCGGCTGTCGGCAAACGTGGCTCCAGGTTCATCAAGTAGCTGCCCAGCGCGATGTAGATGCAAAACTGCAACACCACGTAAAGCTGCTGACGCCCATCCACAGGCACCTCGAATTTACGGAACTGACTCAGGTCCGGCTTGTTCATCGGGTACTTGGCCGCCACATCCGCCGGCCGCCAACCGGTGCGCATGAACCAGATGCGCAGCGTGTCCCATTTGCTTTGCGCACGCCGTGCGTCATCCCACAGCTGCGCGTAGAACTGCACGTTCGCCCACAACGGGTTCCAGCTCGCCAGCGGCGTGGTCACGCCGAAAATCACCGGTTCGTTGTCATCCTCTTCCTGGAACGAGCCAAATAGACGGTCCCAAATAATGAACACCCCGCCGTAGTTGCGATCCATGTAGAGAGCGTTCTGTGCATGGTGAGCCCGATGATTGGACGGCGTGACGAAGAACCACTCGAACCAGCCGAGCTTGGAAATGTGTTTGGTGTGCACCCAGAATTGGTACAGCAGGTTCAGCGCGGCGACGCTAATGAACACCAGCAGCGGCACGCCGAGCACGGCCATCGGCAGGTAGAAGATCCAGCTCAACAGGAAGCCGGTACTGGTCTGGCGCAGCGCCGTGGAAAGGTTGTAATCCTCGCTCTGGTGATGCACAGAGTGCGCCGCCCAGAGGATGTTGCGTTCGTGGCCCATGCGATGCAGCCAGTAATAGCAAAAGTCGTAGAGGACGAAGGCCAATACCCAGACCCAAACGCTGTCGGCCGAGAGTTTGAAAAGCGCCAGATGCTCAAGGGCAAAGCCATAGGTCACCAGCCCGACGCCTTTGGTCAACAGGCCGGTGGTGGTCGACAACACCCCGGTGCTGATGCTGTTGATCGCGTCCGCCACGCGATAATTGCTCACCCCGCGCCAACGGTCGGCCAGCAGTTCGACGGCAATCAGCACAAAGAAAAACGGCACCGCATACAGAATGAAGTCCATGACGCGCCCTGATCGGAATCTTGAGGACAGATCCTAGGTGTAGCCGCGAATTAACCCTATGGCAACGAGTGACAAATTAGTGGACATTTAACGCCATGAATCTGGAGAAAAGCCCATGAGCAAAAAAATTGCAGTGATCCTATCCGGCTGTGGTGTGTACGACGGCGCCGAGATCCACGAAAGCGTGATCACCCTGCTGCGCCTGGACCAGCGTGGCGCCCAGGTGCAGTGCTTTGCCCCCAATATCTCGCAATTGCATGTGATCAATCACCTGACCGGCGACGAAATGCCCGAGTCGCGCAATGTGCTGGTGGAATCGGCGCGGATCGCCCGGGGCAACATCAAAGACATTCGTGAAGCCGACGTCGAAGACTTCGACGCGCTGATCGTGCCCGGCGGTTTCGGCGCGGCCAAGAACCTGTCGAACTTCGCCATCGAAGGCGCCGGTTGCAGCGTTCAACCGGACGTCCTGGCGTTGACCGAAGCGTTTGCTGAAGCGGGCAAACCGGTAGGGTTGATCTGCATTTCGCCAGCGCTGGCGGCGAAAATCTATGGACCGGGCGTGACCTGCACCATCGGCAACGACGCCGACACAGCCGCCGCCATGAACAAGATGGGCGCTACACACACAGACTGCGCGGTCACTGACATCGTTGAAGACAAAGCACGCAAACTGGTCAGCACCCCGGCGTACATGCTGGCGCAGAGCATCAGTGAAGCGGCTTCGGGTATCAACAAGCTGGTCGACCGTGTTCTCGAGTTAACCCACGAAAACGACGGTTAAAGGCAAGATCAAAAGATCGCAGGCTTCGCCAGCTCCTACAGGGGATCAATGTTCACCTGTAGATACTCTGTTCACGGTCAAGCTTTCGCGAGATGTTTTTCGCTAAAAAGTTTGGCCGTATTAAATTCTTCTCCAGATCGCATGCAGGCCCATAACCCGGTCAGGTATTTGCGCATCACTGCTCCGATGGCCTGCATTTTCTTCTTGCCGCGAGCTACCAGCGCCTCGTAAAAGGCCTTCACATTCTCATCACAGCGGATTGCCGTCATTGCCGGCATGAACATCGCTGCCCGTAAATACGCGTTGCCGCATTTGGACATCCGGCCTGGCCGGTTCACGCTGGTGCCTGACTGGGTCAACCTTACGTCGAGCCCTGCATAACGGCTGACCTGTGCCGATTTAAGCGTCACCGGCAGCGTTGTCAGCTCAGCCAGTGCGGCGATGGCCGAGGCTTCCCCCACGCCGGGGGCGGCCATCATGCAGCGAAACTGCAAGCTCAGATCCGGGCATTTGGCGATGGCCTCGCGTGCGGCCTTCTTCAAACGATCAATCCGTGTGTCCAGCGCTGCAATCGCATCTTTTTCATCCTCGATCAGCAGTTCAACACTCGTTTCCGTCGCTTGTAATGCGTGCAACTCGTTCTTGGCTCGGGTCCGATGGCCAATCAGCCGGTTGATATGACGACCAATCGCACGCAGCATCAGTTGATCTGCAGTAGGTGGCACCCAAAGTCTAGGCGCCATGCGTTCACCATATTCGGCCAGCAGTTGAGCATCAATCTGGTCAGTTTTGCTGTTTTGCAGCATCAGCTTGGCAAAATTATGGAAGCTTTTGGGGTTGATCACCGAGACCGGTAGGCCGGCGGCGTGCAACTCCAGCGCAAGGTCCAGGTAGTAAATGCCGGTGGCCTCCATGACCACGCTCAGCGGTTTGAGGCCCAACATCTTGGTCACGGCAGCCTTACGCCCCTTGGGTGTGTGCTGAATGTCCCACTGGCCTGATGTTTTACCGTTCTGCCGCCATCCCATGGCAGACGTTTTGGCACCAATGTCTATGCCGACATGAGTATTCATGCTTTTCACTTCCCTGACTTTCGGTAAGATTGCTTCTGGTTCCCCCGACCTCGAACTTCATGCCACTGCAACCTTGTAATGCGAAGTCCGACTTGTCGGCTTCTCGATACTCTTCGTGGTGGGCAATGAGGCGGGGGGGCCTCTCTACAGACAAGGTCAGGAGCGAATCCTGCCTTCAGGAGCGATCGGCCTCCCCCAGAAACGTACTTGCTGCTGTATGAATCCTTGAGCGTAACCTCTCTCGTTGGAATCAGGGTCAACATACAAGGAGCTGGCGAAGCCTGCGATCTTTTCAGGCTTTGCGGGAAAGCCGCGTGAGAATCCGGTCCAGCGCATTGGCAAACGCTTGCTTCTCGCGCTCGCCAAACGGCGCTGGCCCGCCGCTCATCTGCCCCTGTTCACGTAGATCGGTGAACAGGTTACGCACCGCCAATCGATCGCCCATGTTCTGCGCATCGAACTCTTTGCCCCGTGGATCCAGCGCCGCAACGCCCTTTTTCACCAGACGGTCGGCCAGCGGCACATCGCTGCAGATCACTAGTTCGCCGGGTACCGCGTATTCCACCAGGTAGTCGTCGGCGGCATCCGGACCGCTTGGCACCACGATCAGCTTCACCAAGGCCAAACCCGGCTTGATCTGCGGCTGTCCAGCCACCAACACCACTTCGAACTGGCGCTTGAGAGCGAACTTCACCACCAGATCCTTGGCCGCCCGAGGGCAGGCGTCGGCATCGATCCAGACACGCATTGTGTTTTTCCTTTTAAAGGATCACTCGATCAGGAAGCCGGCACCCGCCGCTTCTCGGCCATCCGGCTGCGACTGTACAGCACGATGATCGCCATGATCGCCACCGCCTGAGCACTCAGCGAATACGCATCAGCGTGGATGCCCAGCCAGTCGAAGTCAAAGAACGGCACCGGCCGGGTGCCGAAAATCCCGGCTTCCTGCAACGCCTTCACGCCGTGCCCGGCAAACACCACCGACAGTGCACACAGCAATCCGGCGTTGATGCTGAAAAACAGCGACAGCGGCAACTTCGCCGAGCCACGCAGAATCACCCACGCCAGACCGACCAGCAATACCAACGCCGTCGCACCACCCGCCAACACCGCGTTATGACCCGCTGGACCCGCCTGCAGCCACAGGGTCTCGTAGAACAGAATCACTTCAAACAGCTCGCGATACACCGAGAAGAACGCCAGCGTCGCAAAGCCGAAACGCCCGCCGCCGCCCACCAGGCTGCTCTTGATGTAATCCTGCCAGGCCGCTGCGTGACGACGATCGTGCATCCACACCCCGAGCCAGAGCACCATGACAGCGGCAAACAACGCCGTCGCACCTTCCAGCAATTCGCGCTGCGAACCGCTGACATCGATCACGTACGCCGCCAGCGCCCAGGTCGCCAGACCCGCCAGCAGCGCCAGCCCCCAACCAACATTGACGCTGCGTACCGCCGATTGCTGGCCGGTATTGCGCAGGAACGCGAGGATCGCTGCCAGCACCAGAATCGCTTCCAGGCCTTCGCGCAGCAGAATCAACAAACCGGAAATGTAGCTCAGGGACCAACTCAAACCATCGCTGCCCAGCAGGCCGGCGGACTCCTTCAACTTGGCCTTGGCCGCGTCCAGACGCTGCTGGGCCTGGGTTACCGGCAAACCATCCTGCAACGACTGACGGTACGCCATCAGCGATTTTTCAGTGTCTTTGCGCACGTTGGCGTCGACGTTATCCAGCGAGCTTTCGACCAGTTCGAAACCTTCCAGATAAGCCGCCACCGACAGGTCATAGGCCTGATCGTGATCGCCGGCACGGTAGGCCGCTATGCTCTTGTCCAGCGTCGCGGCGGTGTAGTCGAGCAACTGCGCCGGGCCACGCTTGACCTGCGGCGGTTGCGCCCGCTGCGCACGGAAGGTCGCCGCCGCTTGCGGCCCCTCGGCGGCCTGCACTTCTGCGGGAGTCTGACGGGCCAGGTCGGCGATGTTGTAGGTCTGTTCGGATTTTGCGGCAGCCGGATCGGCGCTTAAGCTGGCGATGTAGGTCGCCAGATCCCAACGCTGACGATCGTCCAGCTGATCGGAGAAGGCTGGCATGTCGGTGCCTTCGACACCGAGGCCCAAGGTGCTGTAGATCGCGTAGAGGCTCAGGTGATCCAGCCGCGCCGCATCACGCAGATTGGACGGCGGTGGCATCAGACCGACACCCGCCGGACCATCCCCGGCACCCGCGTCGCCGTGGCAAACCGAACAATGCTGAGCGTACAGCGGCGCACCACGGGTCGGATCCGGCGTAATGATCGGTGCCTGGCTGACTTCATAGGTTACGGCCAGTTTCGCGCCGAGTTGCCGTGCCTGACGGGCGACGTCCGCGCCGTCCTGCCGCGCAGCGATGGCGTTGCGCAGCGTGCTGACGCCCTGCTCCAGCCCGGCTTTTTCCGGTTTGGCCGGCATCTCCGCGATCAAGCCCTGCAACACCTTGATGAATTCCAGCTGTTCACGGTATTCGGATTCGTCGGCAACCTTGCCCGCCTGCACCGTCTGCGGGTAGTCCGCGCCGATGTAATCGAGCAAATGCAGCGCTTGCGGCGCGCCTTCCAAGGTATCCGCCAGCAGATTGGTACTGCACAGGGCAAACAACGGCAACACCAGCCAGGCCAGGAAACGGGACGGGGCAGTCATGAATGAATCTCAATTGGAAATACGAAGTAACACATTGTTCACTTCCAATGACTTTCACTCAAGCTTTGTTGTGCGGTTAACGGCACGGCATTCGGTATTTAAGCTCCTCTTGTTATGAGTAATCGGCAGGAGGCCAACATCCCCGCCAGTAGGTCCCATCAGCCCGTCCCGCATTTGCGGCTGCTGACATTCAGGGAAGAAGTACCCGCCATGGCATCCCGCGCCCTTACCTCGATCGCGCTCAGCGCCGGCCGTGATCGCCGACCTGCGCGACAAGGAATACCTCAAGAGCGAAGAGCAAGCGGTCCAGGGCACGCATACATCGGCGTCCAAGGGTGACGTCTATGACGTGATCAAGCGGATCAAGGCCGGCAACTTCAAAGGTGCCGACTACGTGTTGTTCGGCACCGTGTCGGACATCGACTTCAACAACGACATCAACGAGCTCGCCAACAACGACAGCTACTCGGCGCCGGTCATTCTGCGCTGATCTTTGAAACTAAAAAGGCGACCCTTGCAGGCTGTGTGAAAACGCACTGATGGTGGTTCCTGCAAACGCCCCGACTTGTTCGGGGCGTTTGCTTTTGTGCGGACAGCAGACAAAAAAGGGCGTTTCAGCCCATTAACGTTATCAGCTGACGTGCGCCAAGCACGTTAATCGCTCTTTTCAGGTTATAAGCGTTCACCGCCAAGGCCATTTCAGCTCTCGCCCCGTCGAGCTGTCGCAGCAAGAAGCGAGCATTGCCAAACAACCACTGTTTCAGGTTGCCGAAGGGATGCTCCACGATGGATCTTCGGCTGACCATCATCTCTGGATGTGCCTGCATTCGCCGCTCCATTCGTTCGAAAGCCGTTGCTTGCGATCATCGCTGTCCTGAGTGACTTCATGATGCAGGATCAGACAATGCTCAGCGTCTACGGCGGTTTGCACGTTGTACGCGACCCGAGGCCCTTTGTGCGTTCGCATCATTCGTGCATCGCTTTCGTGAGTATTGAATTGCTCAAGCTCCATTGATTTCATCAGTGCCTGGCACGTCAGGTTATTGGAGTGCCTGACTTCAAGTTGCGCCAAAGCCGTCTTGACCGCACTACGATCAACCACCTCATTGGCTTCGGTTTTATCCGCCTCATCCAGCTCAGCCAGGTATTGGGCAATGCGTTTATCCAGCTTCTGCTCCTGGTGCTTGAGCCGCTTCAAATTCATATGACGCCGCGAGGAAGCAACCGCCTGAAACTTGCTGCCATCGATGGCCACCAGTTCGCCAGCGATGAGACCCACCTTTCGGCAAAACTGAACGAAGGCACGTCAGGTCGCGATAAAGGCAGCTTTGTTGTCTTTGCGAAAGTCGGCGATGGTCTTGAATTCGGGTTTAAGCCGGTTGATCAACCACATCACTTCGATGTTGCGCTGGCACTCGGCTTCGAGACGCCGGGATGAGCGAATCCGTTGGAAATAGCCGTAAGAGGGGCGCCCGGTGCCTTTGGGTAAGGCTTTATCGAAACCCAGGCGCACAAGATCGAGCTTGGCAACGTAGGTATCGATCACACGAACGAGGTGATCCTCGGGGATCAACTCTTCCAGCGAGACCGGGAACAGGCTGGTCTGGCTGCGGGACTGTCCTTGGATGTAGGCCATAACGAAAAATGCTCCGTATCTTTCGATGCGGAGCATTTTCTTTGATCGCTAGGCAGATTGCTAGGTTTTCACACAGTCTGCTTGGGTCGCCTTTTTTGTGTCTGACGGTTTTACACCGCCGCTTTGCGAAGGGTCGCCATGAATGCCGCCGCACCAATGAACAGCCCGGCAAAGGTGCGGTTCATGCGTTTTTGCTGTTTGGGCGTGCGCAACAACCGCAGCACCTTGGACGCCAATCCGGTGTAACCGGCCATGACAATCAGATCGACGAAGACCATGGTCACCCCGATGATCAGGTACTGAGCCAGCAGCGGCGCATGCGGATCAATGAACTGCGGCAACACCGCCAGCATGAACACCAGGGCCTTGGGGTTGCTGATGTTCACCAGGAAACCGCGAAACACCAACGCCATCGGCTTGCCAATCTGACGCACGGCCGCGTCATCGCTCATGTCGCTGGGCAGCGCACGCCATTGCTTGATCGCGAGGAAAACCAGATAGGCGACACCGAACCATTTGATCGCATAGAAGGCAGTGGCCGACGCCGTGAGAATCGCGCCAACACCGGCACCGACAATCGCAATCTGCACCGCCAGGCCCAACTGCAGGCCCAGGGCGTTCCAGTAACCGCGCCAGAAACCGTATTGCAGACCACTGGACATCGACGCAATGGCGCCGGCTCCGGGAGACAGACTGATCACCCAGCAGGCGGCAAAAAAAGCCAGCCACGTTTGAAGCTCCATCGCACACCTCGACTCAGACTCGTGACAGACGTCTAAGCTAATGCGGCTTTGGGCCGATGACTACCGATTTTTTGTAGGATAGAGCTGAAACCGACAAGCAATATACAGACCCAGGGCCCTTTCGCGAGCAGGCTCGCTCCCACACGGGATTTGTGAGCGCCACAGGTCTACTGTGGGAGCGAGCCTGCTCGCGAAAGCGATATGTCAGGCAACAGAAGGCCTACTTTTCAAACCCACCGGTCGAGAACACATCCGTACCACGCCAGCGTCGAACCGAGCGCTGGAAGAACAGGCTGTTGGGCACTTGCACCATCGCGCTGCCGGTGCCGAGTTCTTCGGCTTCGATCAGCGTGGTGTAGAGCAGATTGATCGCCACGACCCGGCCTTTGACGCCAGGCTTGTCGGTGGTGTCCACCAACTCGACCACGTCGCCGAGGCGGAACGGGCCGACGGTGAAGATCAGGATCGCGCAGAGCAGATTGGAGAGCACGCTCCACATCGCGAAGAATGCCACCGCCGCCACCGCGACAAACCCGGACAACGCGGTCCAGAGCACCGTCGCCGACACCCCCAGGCGTTCCAGTACGAAGATCAGCGCACTGCCCATGATCAGCCAGCGCAGACCACCGCGCAGCGGCATCAGCAATTGCGGTGGAAACGGATAGCGCTCACCCAGGCGAGTCAGGCACTTGGCGACGCAGCGCTGGGCGACATAGCCCGCCAACAGAATCAGCAGGATTTGCACAAAGAGCCAGATCGGCTCGATCAACACGGCAGGCAATGGCAGCTTGAAGGCTTCCATCAGGACAGCGCCTCCAGCTCCGCCTGCATGCTTTCGAGCAATTCCAGCGCTTCCATCCAGGCTTCTTCCAGCTCCGCCTCACGTACCTTCAGCTTCGCCTGTTCGGCCAGCAGATCACGCAATTCGTTTTTGCGCGCCGGCTCGTAAATGTCGCTGTCGCCGAGGCTGGTATCGATCTTGGCCAGTTTCTCGTGCAGCTTGCCCAACTCGGCTTCGAGCTTGTCGGCTTCACGCTTGTGTGGCGCCAGTTGCTGACGCAACGCAGCGGCGGCCTGGCGCTGGGCCTTCTTGTCGGTCTTGTCCGGATTGACCGGGGTGTTGCTGACGGGCGCATTGCGCTGACGGTAGTCCACCAGCCAACGGGTGTAGTCTTCCAGGTCGCCGTCGAACTCCTCGACCTTGCCGTCCGCCACCAGGTAGAAATTGTCGGTGGTGCTTTTAAGCAAATGGCGATCGTGGGAGACCACCAGTACCGCGCCACTGAATTCCTGAAGCGCCATGGTCAGCGCCAGGCGCATTTCCAGGTCCAGGTGGTTGGTCGGTTCGTCGAGTAGCAACAGGTTCGGCCGGCCCCAGGCGATCAACGCCAGCGCCAGACGAGCCTTCTCGCCACCAGAGAAATTCAGCACCGGCTCATCGATTCGCGCCCCGCGGAAGTCGAAACCACCGAGGAAGTCGCGCAGGGTCTGCTCGCGCTCGGTCGGCGCCAGGCGCTGCATATGCAGCAACGGGCTGGCCTTGGAGTCGAGCGAATCCAACTGATGCTGGGCAAAGTAACCAACGACAGTGTTCTCGCCTCGGGTCAATCGACCGGACAACGGCTCGAGTTCACCGGCGAGGTTTTTGATCAGGGTCGATTTACCGGCGCCGTTCGGGCCGAGCAGACCGATCCGTGCACCGGGGGTCAGTTGCAGCCTGACCTTTTCCAGCACGGCTTTGTCGCCATAACCCAGCCGAGCATCCGACAGGTCAATCAGCGGGCTTGAGATCTTCACCGATTCGCGGAAAACGAAATCGAACGGCGAATCGACGTGGGCGGCGGACAGTTCTTCCATCCGCTCCAAGGCCTTGATCCGGCTCTGGGCCTGACGGGCCTTGGTGGCCTGGGCCTTGAAGCGGGCGATGTAGCTTTCCATGTGCGCACGTTGCGCCTGTTGCTTCTCGTAGGCCTGCTGTTGCTGGGCCAGACGTTCGGCACGGGCGCGTTCGAAGGCGCTATAACCACCGCGATACAGGGTGATCTTGCGCTGATCGACGTGGGCCACGTGATCAACCACGGCATCGAGGAAGTCCCTGTCGTGGGAGATCAGCATCAAGGTGCCGGGATAGCTTTTGAGCCACTCTTCGAGCCAGATGATGGCGTCGAGGTCCAAGTGGTTGGTCGGTTCGTCGAGTAGCAGAAGGTCCGAGGGGCACATCAAAGCCTGCGCCAGGTTCAGACGCATCCGCCAACCACCAGAGAAATCTCCTACCTGGCGATCCATTTGCTCGTTGGTGAACCCAAGCCCCGCCAGCAACTTGCGCGCTCGGGCGTCGGCGGTGTAACCGTCGGCACTGTCGAGTTCGGCGTGCAGGCGGGCCTGAGCGGCACCGGCATGGGCCGCTTCGGCTGCGGCGAGGTCGCGTTGCACCTCGCGCAGGCGCAGGTCGCCATCGAGCACATAGTCGACCGCCACGCGATCGAGAGTATCGATCTCCTGGCGCATGTGGGCGATGCGCCAGTCCGCCGGCAAGAAGCAATCACCCGAGTCCGGGTGCAGGTCACCCAGAAGCAAGGCGAACAGGCTCGATTTGCCGGCGCCGTTGGCACCGATGAGGCCGGCTTTGTGGCCGGCGTGCAGGGTCAGCTCGGCGTCTTCTAGCAGACGTTGCGGGCCACGCTGTAAAGTCAGGTTCTGAAGTCGAATCATAATGGCGGCGGAGTCTACCAGCTTCGCTCGCAACTGGCGCGAGTAGCACTATGTCCTCTGACCTGTGGAGCTTTTCCCTTAGTACTTACACCCGTCCCGGCGTTGAGCACGCCTGCCTGCGATTACAGTCGGCGGGCGTGAATGTGTGCTTGCTGCTCGGTGGATTGTGGCTGGCACAGCGGGGCGTTGCCTGTAACGAGCAGCGATTGCAGCTACTTCGCACTGTGGCCGAGCCCTGGGAGACCGATGTCGTTCAACCGCTGCGAGCATTGCGCATGCAATGGAAAGCCGCCGCGACTGAGGATGCCGAGCTGACTACGCTGCGCGAACAAGTAAAGAGATTGGAGCTCGACGCCGAACGCCATCTGTTGTTGCGGCTGGAGCGATCGGCACAGAGTTGGCCGCAAGGTGAGGCGACCGATCTATCGGCCTGGCTGGAAGGTGTGACGGCAGGCGCCGCCCACCTGGACCGCGACGCGCTGCATCAGCTGCGCGTCGCGGTAACCGGCCCTTAGGAAGCGCTGGTTGGGGTGGTTGCTGCGATCGAAGCGGCGGCCGGCGTTGGCGCTGGCGTGGCTGTCGAGGTGGCTGCTGCTAAAGCAGACGTTGCTGCCGGAGCCGGGTTGGCTGGCTTGGCAACTGGCGCGGCGACCGGCTTGGCGGCAACCGGTTTTTTCACTGCTGGCTTGGCAGCGGGTTTGGCGGTGGCCGGTTTGGCAGCAGCAGGTTTGGCTGCCGGTTTAGCGGCTGGTTTAGCGGCCGGCTTGGCCGCTGCTTTTACAGCGGGTTTGGCCGCAGTTTTCGCAGCCGGTTTTGCAGCGGTTTTAGCCGCGACAGATCTGGCGGCCGGTTTGGCAGCAGGTTTCGCTGCTGCAGTTTTGGCTGCAGTTTTGGCTGCAGTTTTGGCTGCTGGTTTTGCTGCGGGTTTAGCGGCCGTTCTTGCAGCTGGTTTAGCAGCCGGTTTAGCAGCGGCAGTTTTCGCCACGGCGGGTTTGGCAGCAGCAGTTCTTGCAGCGCCAGATTTGGCTGCGGCAGGCTTGGCAGCCGTCGTTTTAGCAGCCGGTTTCGCAGCGCTGGCAGCAACTGCTTTTCTCGCTGCTGGTTTTGCTGCGGTTTTCACCGGTGCTTTTGCAGCAGCCGGTTTGGCAGCGGTTTTCTTGGCAGGAGCCGCGGCAGGCTTGGCCGAACGCAGGGACAACGCCTTGCCGACAGCCTCTTGTACACGACCGACGCCCTGGGCCAGTTTCAGGCTTTCTTGAGCATCGCGCTTGAGTTGCAGAATGTAGCTGCGAGTTTCCGATTGACGATCCTTGAGGGCATCGAGCAAGTCCTCAAGCTCCTTCACCGCGCCTTTGGCTTTGGTTTGTGCCTTGGCCTTGCCGGCTGCCGCAGCGTCCTGCAATTTGGTACGGGACTTGTGCAATTTCTCCTGCGCTTTTCCGCGCTGCTTTTCCAGTTTGGCGAGCAGTTTTTCAGCATCAGCCATGGCTTGGGAACAAGCGTTTTCCAGATGCTCGAGCAAGCTGCCCGAGAGTTGTTGGAGTAAGTGCAACGGAGTATTTACTGGCTTCTTGGTGGCCGACATGGTTTACCTCCTGGCTGACGTGGGTGCGGCTCATACTAGACCTCTGCTGCTACCGCCGCTAGGGCATGTTGACAGTATCCAAAGCGCTGCGTTGCAACGGATTGAAATTCTTCTGCGTCTGCGTAAAACCAGTTCACCGTTGAGCGCATTCACACTGGCATAATCCTGCGCATCTCAGGTCGGAGAGTGCCCATGTCGCGCTACCTTTTTTTATCACTGTGCGTGTTTTTTTCCGTGGCCCAGGCCGCCGAAAAAACCAAAGAAAATGACACTCACGATCTCTCTTACAGCCTGGGCGCGAGCCTCGGCGAACGCCTGCGTCAGGAGGTTCCCGATCTGCAACTTCAGGCGCTGATCGAAGGTTTGCGACAAGCCTATCAAGGCAAGCCACTGGCGCTGAAAGATGAGCAGATCGAACAGATTCTTGCCGAGCACGAAGCCCAGGTCGCCTTGCAACCCACCCTGCCGCAAAGCGAAATCGCGCTCCAAAAAGAGCGGGCGTTTCTCGACGAGGAAAAAACCAGACCGGGCGTTCGTGAGCTGGCCGATGGAATATTGCTGACGGAGTTGGCGCCGGGCACTGGTGCCAAAGCTGGCCCCAACGGCAAAGTCCAGGTGCTGTATATCGGTCGCCTTCCCGACGGCACAGTGTTCGACCAGAACAGTCAGCCGCAGTGGTTCAGTCTCGACAGCGTGATCAGCGGATGGCGCAGCGCGTTGCAGCAAATGCCGGTCGGCGCGAAATGGCGCCTGGTGATTCCATCGGCCCAGGCCTATGGCGCCGAGGGTGCCGGCGACCTGATCGCGCCGTTTACACCGCTGGTATTCGAAGTCGAATTGCGCGGTGCCACACGCTGAATACCGGAAACGAAAACGGCGCGCATAGCGCACCGTTTTTGGAGGTCTTGCGGGAAGGGGTTCAGGCCTGAACCGAATCTTCTTCCTTGTGAGCGGTGTGCAGCACTTCGATCAGGCAGTCTTCCAGTTCGAAGCGTTCGTGCAACAGGCCACCCAGCTCTTTGAATTTCTCTGCCACGCATTTGCCTGCATCACACAGGTCGTTGAACGCGAGCAGCTTCTCGGTGATGACGTCGATACGAGGGTAGAGGGTCTCGGCCAACTCCAGTCCGCGAGTGTCACCAAACGCCTTGGCTTCACCGGTCAACTGTTCGTAGATCTCGAAATGCCCGGCAGACACGTAATCGACTAGCACTCCGCAGAATTCCTGCAACGGCTTACGGTTCTCACCCAGCGCCTCAGGCTCGGCGCCGAGAGCATCATAGGCCCGAACCAGTTCGTGACGCTCCTGCAACCAGCGATCGATCAGCAGATGCACTCCACCCCAACGTTCCTGAGCATTCTGACAACTTTCGAGCATGGTGATCTCTCTTCCCTTGTGGGTCATGCTGCCCTACACCCGTCGCACACTTGAAGATCAAGTATTGGCCCGGCAGAGCGTCATTCGAGCAACATAATTCCAATGACACGTGCGGGCCAGATTATGCCCGCGCGACAATGGCTTCAAGGTACGCAGGAGATAAAGTTCATACAAGTGTTTAATCACCCGCCAGCGCCCGGTGTGACAACTCGCCGCTGAGCGGTCGCTGGCAGGCTTTCCAGACAAGACGCAGCACCTGATAAATACCTAAAACCGTCATTGCCATGAAGAGCAGCAGACTCCACTCAGGAATACTCAGATCGAACAGTGTCCAGGAAATCTCCGCGCATTCTGCCTCCCCTTTAAACATGTGCGTCACCTGACACAACCAAGGCAAGTCCTTGTACTGAACAGCCAGATCGGGCGAGCACGTCAACAACTGATGCATTGGATCGCTCTGTAGCAATACCTGCCGCCACGCCGTGACCGTACCCGCCAGACTGCAAAGCAGACCGAGCATCCAATACAGAAATGACCCGAAGCGGCCCGGCCCATGCACCGAAGCCATCAGACAGATGCCCGTGAGTAACGCGAGGGAAAACCGCTGCAACAGGCACAACCCGCAAGGCTTGAGGCCGACCGCATATTCCAGGTAATAGGACACGCCCAGGGCCAGGGCACCTGCAATGAAAGCCATGAAAAACAAGGAGCGTGAGCAGGCCAAAGACATGTCATTTCCGTAACAGTAGAGACAGGCGGTTACGGTAGAGGAAAGCGCGCCAGCCTTTCAAGGCAGGCTAGCGGGGACACTTCAACAGAAGTGTAGGGAATTCCCGACAGAAACGAGAGGATTAGGTGTAGTCCTCTGTAGGACTCTGCCGATGACGGACTACAAAGGTAAAATCCCGGCAGATTGCAGCCGACGGGATCGCCCGCTCGAGCGACCCGTCATTCACTCATCAAGCGTGAACAGGAACTGGCAACGGTGCCGCCAGCAAGCGCTCATCCAACAAGCCCAAGCCCTCCTGGAACAACTGATTGCTGCGCTCGGTGTCACCCAGCTGCGCCAGCAACCGCGCCAGTTCCGCGCAGGCTTCCGGATTGCGCTGCATGCGCAAGCTGCTTTCCAGATAGTCCCGGGCCTTGCCCCAAAGGCTGCTTTGCAGACATAAGCGCCCCAGGGTCAGCAGCAGGCTCGGGTCGGCCGGATGGTCTTTGAGCCAGCCCTCGGCGGTGTGCAGTTGACGTGCCGGATCACTGCCGCGAACAAGTCCATAGAGGCGTGCCAGATGACTGTCGTAGTTGCGCTTGAGCGCCGCTCGCAGGATCTCTTCGGCTTCGACCTGAGCACCCAGCTGCCGAAGCTGCTCTGCATAAGCGAGCACCAGTTGCGGCTCCTGCCGCTGAGCGGAGGTCAGCTGCTGCCAGGCGCGGTTGAGCGACTGCAAGCCGACCGTCCCGTCTGCTTCCTGATGCGCCGCCAGGGACAGGTTCTCACCCCAGGCCCGACGTTCCAGTTCGACCAGCTCGGCCGGTGGCAGGACCTTGTCCTTGCGAAGCTCCGGCAGCAGGCGAATCACGGCCGACCAGTCGCCTCGCTGTTGATGCAAGCGCTGCAACTGACGCAGCGTCTGGACGTTATGAGGATGACGCTCGTGCATGGCTTGCAGGGTTACCAGGGCGCCTTCGGTATCGCCGCGGTCAGTCTGCAATTGGGCGTGGTTGAGGGCAATCGCCAACTCCGCCTGAGGCTGTCGCTCAAGCGCGCGCTCCAGCAAGTTGTCGCTTTCCTCGTAATGACCTTGTTCGTTCGCGGCCCGGGCAGCGCCGAGGTAGTAAAGCAACGGCTGGCGCTCGGCTTCCGCGGCCCGGTGAAGATGACGCTGTGCACTGGCCCAGCGACCTTCGGCCAGATCCAGCTGACCGTGTTCAATCGCCACCTGCACCCGGCGGCTACGGTTGCGTCGCGACCAGGGATTGACCACACCGCTGGAGGTCGTCACCAGTTCGATTAGCGCCTTGATGCCCCAGAACACCAGCCACAGCACGGCGACCAACGCCAGGGTTGCCCACAGGCTCGATTCGTAACGAAAGCTTTTGTAGGCGATCAGCACGTAACCGGAATGCTCGGCAATCGCCAACCCGAGCGCGGCAGCCGCGGCGATCACCAGGAACACGATCACATAGAGGCGTTTCATGGCGTCGCCTCCTGCGCGGTGTTCGCGGCAGGTTTGGCCATCGGCTTGATCGAGTCCTCGGCGTTGACGTTACGCCGTTCCAGATACCCCTGAACCGCGCTCAGCGTGCCGGTCAGATCCGGCGTGACCACGGTGACCGGCTGCTTGCTCAATTCGCCAACCTGCTCGAGCATCACTTTGCTCTGCGGGTTGTCCGGGTTGAAGTTGCCCTTGAGCACGTCCCTGGCTTCGGCCAGCGCCTGGGTGTAAACGGCGGCCTGGCCATTGAGCGCGGCCCATTGCGCCTGCTCCAGTGCCAGGCTCAGGGCCAGGCGCACCTGGCTCAGGCTCTGCCCGGCCAGCAATGGACGCACATTCTTGTCGGCGTTGAAGTCGATGCGGATGTAGCGCGAGACCTGATCCCACCATTGCGCCCAGCGACTCGCGCCGTCGCCATCAGCGGTGAGACCCAGCAGGGATTCACCGCGATCCTTGTACTCGGGTGCCAGCTCGGTGAGGCTGATCACCTGATCGCGCAGCGCCCCTAGTCGCAGGAACAACCCGGTGCGATCCGGCTGCTCGGTGCTACGCAATGCCACCAGCGTTTTGGCCACTTGCTCGCGAGCGGCAAAGGAACCCGGGTCATTCTGTTCGCGCAGAATTTCATCTGCGCCCTGCACCAGGGCCTGGGCACTGCTGATGTCCTGCAACGCGGAAAGACGCAGGCTGGCCAGGCGCAGCAGGTGCTCGGCTTCGGCCAGACGCCAGTCCTTGCGGCTGGCGCCGAGAACCGTTTCCAGACGTTGATTCAAGCGTTGCTGATCGCCTTGAAGTTGAGTGACCAAACGACTGCGAGCGTCGAGTTCGTCGGCGGCAGGCATTTGCGCCAG
The DNA here is from genome assembly GCF_054898105.1 of Pseudomonas sp. MDT1-17. Taxonomy (NCBI): domain Bacteria; kingdom Pseudomonadati; phylum Pseudomonadota; class Gammaproteobacteria; order Pseudomonadales; family Pseudomonadaceae; genus Pseudomonas; species Pseudomonas sp. MDT1-17. The sequence continues at coordinate 6,217,019 of NZ_JBUBVM010000001.1, forward strand.
GCGAGCAGTCAGGCGTTGTTCATTGAGCTTCAGGTCCTGCGCCTGATCGTTCAATGCCTGGACCTGACTCAACTGCTGTTGAGTATTGGCTTGCAGGTGACGCACCTGCCAGACTCCCCATCCGCCCACGGCGACACCGGCAGCGCCCAGCAACAGCGCGACGATTGCCAGCCCATTGCCTCGGCGCTGCACTGCAGCAGGTGGCCCGGTTTCAACCGGTGCTTCAACCGGTGCATCAAGCACTGGCTGGACGTCATCTTTAGGCAAGGCAGTTTCGCTCACGTATCCATCCTTTGCATTAGAGAACGGGCACGGGGTGCTCCCGTAACGCCGTCAGCAAAGCCGCGGCACTGGCGCCGCGACAATCCACAACTGTTTGGGCCCCGGCGGCACGTGCCAGCTCGGCGACCCTGGGGCTTGGAACAAACAACGGCACCTGCGCCAATTGCGGCCAGGCATCGCCGGCCAATTGACGCAGGTGCTCAAAACCTTGTCCACTGCTGACCACCAGCCCGTTCAAGCGTTCCGCCCGGATCCGCTCAGGCAGGGCCGCTGACGGGTACTGCGGCAGGCCGCGACTGTACAACTCCAGATACTCGACACTAGCACCTAGCTCGCGCAAACGCTCAGCCAGCAACTCGCGCCCGCCCTCCCCGCGCATGATCAGCACGCGTGGACCGGGCCGTGCGATGGCCTCGCGCAAAGAGGGAAGTTCGAGCAAGGCTTCGCTGTCATCGCCATCCACCGGGTAGCTGATGTCCAACCCGCGATCCTCGAGAATCTGCGCGGTGGCTGCGCCCACGCTGAACCACTTCAGACGAGGTAGTTGCGGCCGAAACCGCTCGAGCAAATCCACAGCAATTCTGGCGGCCGGCTTGCTGACGACGATCACCGCGCAATAGCGATCCAGACCCTGAATCACTTCGCGCATTGTGTCAGAGACAGGAATCGGCTCTATCTCCAAAAGCGGCAAACTGCTGCTGAAAATCCCCTTTTCGGCCAAAAGACTGCTCAGCGCCGCCGACTCATCCGCGGGACGCGTCAGCAGCAGGCGCCAGCCCGTCACTCGTGACCTGCCTCGCCGTAGACTGCTTTGAGAATGTCGTTGGCGCCTTGACTCAGCAGGTCTTCAGCCACTTGCACGCCCAGGGCTTCGGCGTCGCTGCGTGGCGCACGAGCCTCGGCACAGAGCAGCAGACCACCGTTCGGATCACCGACAAGGCCACGCAACCAGATCTGCTCACCTTCAAGCACGGCGTAGCAGGCGATTGGCACTTGGCAGCCGCCATTCAAATGTTTGTTGAGAGCACGTTCGGCAATCACGCGAGTGGCGGTGTCCTGATGGTGCAGCGGCATCAACAGCGCGTGAATTTCGCTGTCGACGCTACGGCATTCGATACCCACCGCGCCTTGGCCACCGGCCGGCAGACTGTCGTCGACGCTGATGGCCGAGGTGATTCGATCTTCAAAGCCGAGACGAATCAGGCCGGCAGCAGCGAGGATAATGGCGTCGTATTCGCCGGCATCGAGCTTGGCCAGGCGCGTGTTGACGTTACCGCGCAGGAAGCGGATCTCCAGGTCCGGACGCCGGGTCAGCAATTGAGCCTGACGGCGCAGACTGGAGGTACCGACGACGCTGCCTTGCGGCAACTCATCCAGGCTGGCGTAGGTGTTGGAGACGAACGCATCGCGCGGGTCTTCGCGCTCGCAGATGCAAAACAGACCGAGCCCTTCAGGGAAGTCCATCGGCACGTCTTTCATGGAGTGCACGGCGATGTCGGCTTCGTTTTCCAGCAGCGCGGTTTCCAGTTCTTTGACAAACAGGCCCTTGCCGCCGATTTTCGACAGTGGCGAGTCGAGCAACTTGTCACCGCGACTGACCATGGGCACCAACGTCACGAGCAGACCCGGATGGGCCTCTTCCAGACGAGCTTTGACGTATTCGGCCTGCCACAGGGCGAGAGCACTTTTACGGGTGGCGATGCGGATTTCGCGAGAGGACATGGATCAATCCGTACTGAATAGATACGGCGGATAATAACAGCTCAGCCAAATCCACTTTGACTTGTATCAGAAACCGCGTGGCCTCCCTGGCCTCAGACGTCCAGCAATCGGGATGCAACCCGCTCGTAAATGGCGGATTAAAGCTGCTGCATCATCTTGCGCACCCCGGCCACATGCCGTCGGCTGACGATCAGGGCATCGCCGTTCAAGCCTTTGAGGAACAGCTGAAAATGCCCCAGAGGCGTGCGTTGCAGGCGTTCGATGCGCTCGCGGGCGACCAGCGCGTTGCGGTGGATGCGCACGAAGCGGTCGCCAAATTCATCTTCAAGGGCCTTGAGCGGCTCATCCAGCAGCACTTCGCCGCCTTCGTGGCGCAAGGTCACGTATTTGTGATCCGCAATGAAGTAGACCACCTGACCCAACGGGATCAGTTCGATACCCTTACGGGTACGGGCGCTGATGTGACTGCGTGGGCCGCTGCCACTTTCGGCGGCGGGACGGGTCAGGGCCGCGAGCTGGACGCGATTGGGCCGCTCGGCTTTCTTTAACGCTTCATGCAATTGTTCTGTACGCACAGGTTTCACCAGATAGCCTACGGCGCTGGCCTGTAAGGCTTCCACGGCAAATTCATCGGGCCCAGCGCAGAACACCACGGCGGGTGGGGTTTCGCGTTCGCACAATCGTGCAGCCACTTGCAGGCCATCGAGGCCCGGCATGCGGATATCGAGCAGCACGATATCCGGTTTGTGGCTGTCGATCAGTGCCAACGCCTCTTCGCCGTTCGTGGCGCTAGGCTCCAGGACACTGTATCCCTCGAGTTCGCCAACCATTCGGCTCAGGCGCTCGCGGGCAAGGGGTTCGTCATCAACGATCAGGACATTCATATTGCGCTGGATTCCTGCGTGAGTCTCGCACAAGGATAGCGTAGACAGGTGAAGTGGCGTCCGTCACCGCGATCCACGCTAAGACTAGCGCGAGGGCCAAAAAGTGCCGCCCGACCGACGGCTAAATTTTTATCTGTCGTGCGTTTAGTGGCCCTGGCCCGCGCTGGCGAGGCATCGCCGTAGGGTTTGTTGATACACAATATGAACACCCCCTCTTCTTATAGTCAGCTGCAGCGTCTGGAAGTGCGCTGATCCTACTGTCCAACTGTAGACGGTTGCCGGCACGATATTGCTCAATTGAAAAATATCGTTGCGCAACCCTCCTCGCGTTAACTTGAGTATGGACCGCAGCATGAGAAAAAAACGTCTCGACCAGTGCCAGCGACAGGATTGGCAACCCTGTTATTATCCGCACCAGCTTTAAACGCCATCTTTCTTCAGCCGATACGAGCGAATTCATGAGCACTGACAAGACCAATCAGTCCTGGGGCGGCCGCTTCAGTGAACCCGTCGACGCCTTCGTCGCCCGCTTCACCGCCTCCGTCACTTTCGACCAGCGCCTGTATCGCCACGACATCATGGGCTCGATCGCCCACGCCACAATGCTGGCCAAGGTCGGCGTGCTGACCGATGCCGAGCGCGACAGCATCACCGATGGCCTGAAGACCATCCAGGGTGAAATCGAGGCTGGCCAGTTCGACTGGCGCATCGACCTCGAAGACGTGCACATGAACATCGAGGCGCGTCTGACCGACCGCATCGGCGTCACTGGTAAAAAGCTGCACACCGGCCGCAGCCGCAACGACCAGGTCGCCACCGACATCCGCCTGTGGCTGCGTGACGAGATCGACCTGATCCTGAGCGAAATCACCCGTCTGCAAAAAGGCTTGCTGGAGCAGGCCGAGCGCGAAGCCGGCAGCATCATGCCGGGCTTCACTCACCTGCAAACCGCGCAGCCGGTGACCTTCGGGCACCACATGCTGGCCTGGTTCGAAATGCTCAGCCGCGACTACGAGCGCCTGGTCGATTGCCGCAAACGTACCAATCGCATGCCACTGGGCAGCGCTGCATTGGCGGGCACCACCTACCCGATCGACCGCGAATTCACCGCGCAACTGTTGGGCTTCGACGCTGTGGGCGGCAACTCGCTGGACAACGTGTCCGATCGTGACTTCGCCATCGAGTTCTGCTCGGCCGCGAGCATCGCGATGATGCACTTGTCGCGCTTCTCTGAAGAGCTGGTGCTGTGGACGAGTGCCCAGTTCCAGTTCATCGATCTGCCAGACCGTTTCTGCACCGGCAGCTCGATCATGCCGCAAAAGAAAAACCCGGACGTGCCGGAGCTGGTGCGTGGCAAGACTGGCCGCGTATTCGGCGCACTGATGGGCCTGCTGACCCTGATGAAAGGCCAGCCACTGGCCTACAACAAGGACAACCAGGAAGACAAGGAGCCGCTGTTCGACGCCGCCGACACGTTGCGTGACTCGCTGCGGGCCTTTGCTGACATGATCCCGGCGATCAAACCCAAACACGCGATGATGCGCGAAGCGGCACTGCGCGGTTTCTCCACCGCCACTGACCTGGCCGACTATCTGGTTCGTCGCGGCCTGCCGTTCCGTGACTGCCACGAAATCGTTGGCCATGCCGTGAAGTACGGCGTGGAAAGCGGGAAAGACCTGGCAGAAATGAGCCTGGAAGAGCTGCGCAAGTTCAGCGACCAGATCGATCAGGATGTGTTCGCCGTGTTGACGCTGGAAGGCTCGGTGAATGCCCGGGACCATATCGGCGGGACTGCGCCGGCGCAGGTCAAGAAGGCCGTGGCTCGCGGCCAGGCATTACTCGCCAGCCGCTAAACCGCCAAAAGCTTCGCGAGCAGGCTCGCTCCCACATTAAATCGGTGGTGAACACAGACCTTGTGAACACCATAGGTCCAATGTGGGAGCGAGCCTGCTCGCGAATGCGGTCTTGAAGACGCTAAAAAACCTACTTCTTGGACGCGACCATCGCCAAAAACGCTGGCATTGCCGCTTCCTTGTCCTTTGCAATCCGCTGCACATGCGGGTTCTGTTCCAGACGCTCCAGCAACGCCTTCGCCGCCGGTATCTCGGCCAGCAGATCGATACCGAACAGCTTCTGACCGACTGCACAGGCTAACGGTACGCTGTAGAGGAAATACAAATCCGCAATGCTCAGGCTGTCACCTGCCACGTAAGGGGCGAATTTGCCGTGCCTGCCCAATGAGGCAAACCCCAGCAGCAACTCGGCTTTGGTCTTGTCCTTGATCGCCTCCGGCACGGTCATTCCGAAAAATGCTTCGGCGTAGCAGGCGCGTCCCGGCAATTCGATGTAGAGCTCGATTTCCTTGGCCAGCGCCAAGACCTGCGACCGCTCAAAGGGATCGCTCGGCAACAGCGGCGTGCCTTTCTGGCTTTGTTCGAGGTATTCGAGAATCACGCTGGTTTCGTTGACGAAACCCTGTTCGACGCCCAGCACCGGCACCTTCCCGCGCGGGCTGATGGCTAATGCCTCGGGGCTTGTCCCTGAGTAAAACACTACTTCTTCAAATGGCAGTCCCTTCTCCAGCAGCGCCAGCTTGACCATGTTGTAGTAGTTGCTGACGGAAAATCCATAAAGCTTGAGCATCACATAGTCTCCAGGTCGTGCGGGGTTGGCAGGTGCCTTTTATAGAACGCCGCGACGTTTCTTGCCAGCAGCATCACAGCGCTGAATGCAGGTAAACTGGCCGTCTTTCCTTGAGGAGCCTGCCATGAGCGAGCCAACCCCCGATAACAACCAAGACGACATCGACGAAGAAGAGTTCGCCGAAAACACCCTGGTCGAAGCCATCGAAAACCAGATCGAAAGCGACAACCCGCCAGCCGCCAAGGCCACCTTCAACAAGCTGACATTGGTGGGTTACGAGCGTGAAGAAATTCTCAATCTGATGGCCCACGTTCTGGCAGTGGAAATCGACGCGATCCTCGAAGAAGACCGCGCGTTCAACACTGAATGGTATGAAACCGCGTTGCGTGCATTGCCAGAGTTACCGCCGGAAAAGAAGTAAGCGACTACCTTTCGGGAGCGGCTTTGCTCGCTCCCACACAGATTGTCACCAATCATTCCTGCCTTCCCCCAGACCCTGACTACACTGGTACGCACCCCGCTGCCGCACTACCCGCCGGGGAATGCATCCCGAGGTGAAAAAACCCTGTCGCGAGCACTGGACATGCCGCACAAGTGGGATCACCTTAGGGACGCTGTCGTCCAATTCCTAGAAAGTCTGGAGTCCTTATGTCGCTTACCCCTGAGTTGGTTGCCGAACTGGAAATCCTCGCACTCTTCAACCTGGACAGTTCCCAGGAAGGTTTGAAAATTCATCAGACCGCTGCCCCGAAAGCCATTGCCGCCGCCCTAAGACTGTTCGACAAAGAACTGATCACCCAGCCAGATGGTGGTTATCTGACCAGTCTGGGTCGTGACGCCGCGCAAAATGTGCAAACCGTTCTGACCATTCTCAACGTACGGGAAACTGCCTGAGCATTACCGCAGCGCCCACGGAAACCCCTGCTACGGGATTTCCGCGGGCTCACTCTGTTGCCTGCCGTCGCCGCGCGATAAAAATCTGACGCCAGAAAAACAAAATCAGCTTAAAAGTCCCAGGGCCGAAGCGCTAAACTGCTTCTCATCCTGAGACCTCCCACGTCCGAGCCCCGCGAGCCGGTTTGAGCTGACATGACCCGCACCCATGAAATCCGCCCCGATCTGGACGAGGGAATCGACCGCAAGGTTCTCAGCCAACTGCGCGCACGTTTTCTGAAGCTCCACGAAGGCCGTTTGGCGCGCGCCATGGAAGGGTTGTCGACTCGCCAGCAAGCGGTTCTGACCCTGTTGCCGCTGTTTTTCCATGTCAATCATCCGCTGTTGCCGGGATACGTTTCGGGCGGTACGCCAGCCGGGCTGTCGAATTACGAACCAGACGCCAACGCCCTCGCCGAAGCCCAACGCCTGACTCGCTCGTTTTCCTATAAACCCCGCCATGGCCGCAATCCGCCGCGACCGATTCACGGCCTGTTCCTGATGGGCAGTCTTGGCACCCTGGCCCAGGCCGATCAGAGCGACATGGACGTGTGGGTCTGTCACGGACCGGACTTGAGCGAAAACGAGCTCATTGAGCTGCGCAAAAAATGCCAGCTCCTCGAAATCTGGGCCGCCAGCCAGGGCGCCGAGGCGCATTTCTTCCTGATCGACCCGACCCGTTTCGTACGCGGCGAACGTGATACGCAACTGAGCTCGGAAGACTGCGGCACCACCCAGCACTATCTGCTGCTGGACGAGTTTTATCGCACCGCGATCTGGCTGGCCGGCCGCACACCCATCTGGTGGCTGGTGCCCGTCTACGAAGAGGCAAGCTACGACCGATACACCCACACGCTGATGTCCAAGCGCTTCATCCGTGCCGACGAAACCCTGGACTTGGGGCATCTGGCCTATATCCCACCCGGTGAGTTCATCGGTGCAGGGCTCTGGCAGTTGTTCAAGGGCATCGAATCGCCTTATAAATCGGTGCTAAAACTACTGCTGACCGAGGTCTATGCCAGCGAACACCCCAAGGTCCATTGCCTGAGCCTGCGCTTCAAGCAAGCGGTGTTTGCCAATCGGCTCGACCTTGATGAGCTGGACCCGTACGTCGTGGTCTACCGGCGCATCGAGGAATACCTCATCGCCCGTGGCGAACCGGAGCGGCTGGAGCTGGTACGCCGGGCGTTGTACCTGAAGGTCAATCGCAAACTCACCGGCAGCAGCAGCCGCACTCAGAGCTGGCAGCGTTCGTTGCTCAAACGCCTGGCCCACGAATGGCACTGGGATCATCGTCAATTGGCTTTGCTCGATAGCCGCAGCCAGTGGAAAGTCCGTCAGGTTGGTTCGGAACGCCGGGCCTTGGTCAACGAGCTGAATTACAGCTACCGCTTTCTGACCCAATTCGCCCGCACCGAACAGACCGTCAGCCTGATCAACAAACGCGACCTCAACATTCTGGGTCGACGACTGTACGCGGCGTTCGAGCGTAAGGCCGACAAGGTCGAGTTCATCAACCCTGGCATCGCCCCGGACTTGGCAGAAGACACCCTCACGCTGGTGCAAGCGCCGAATAAAAAAGAACCGGGTCAACCCCAGTGGGGTTTGTACAACGGCAGCCTGACAGCCCTCGAGTGGGAGCATTTCGCACCGATCAAACGCAGCCGCCAATTGCTGGAACTGCTGACCTGGTGTCACCGCAATGGCGTGATCGACAGCAGCACTCGCCTGGCCTTGCATCCCGGCAACAGCGACCTGAGCGAGTTCGAACTGTTCAACCTGCTCGGCAGCCTGCAACAGAGCATCGCACTGCCGCTGACGACCGTCGCCGAAGAACCGTTACTGCGCGCCAGTGTGCCGAGCGAAGTGCTGATACTGGTGAACGTCGGTGTCGACCCACTCAAGCACCACCGCGACCTGAACATCCTGATGACCACCGAGCGCACCGATTCCCTGAGCTACGCCGGCGTTCGGGAAAACCTGGTGCTGACGCTGGATCAGGTCACGCTCAATAGTTGGAACGAAGTGCTGGTCAGCCGATTCAACGGCCCCCACGCGCTGCTCGACTGCGTGCGCGATTACCTCAATAACTTGCCCGGCGGGCTACAACAACCCACGTTGCGCGTGCGTTGCTTCTGCCACAACCGCGCACAGTTCATCGCCCGGCGGGTCGAAGAAATCCTCGACACCGCGCAGAACCTGCTGTTGAGCAAACTCAATCATCGCTACCTGATTCAGGTCCAGCAGCACTACCACGCACTGGAACTGGTACCCGGCCAGGTCAATCATGTTGCCCTCGCCACGCTGCCGGCGCTGGTCGATTATCTGGGTAAAGAGCTGGCAAGCTACAGCCCGCTGCACCTGGACCCGATGGCACTGGAAGATCACGACCTGGCGCTGGTCCTGCCGATGGGTCAGCCCGACTGCATTCAGGTGTTCTACCGGATCAATGAATACCACGCCGACCTGTACGTACTGGATGAACTCAATGCCCTGTGGCAGCAGCGTTTGCCTTACCACGACGAGCAAAGCCTGCTGGTGCCATTGCAACGGTTCCTGCAATCGCTCCAGTACCGGCGCGACGCTTTGCTGCCGATGGACGTCGCCCAGCCGGTGAGCCTGGACACCTTGTATTACCAACTGCTGCCCTCCGGCCCCGTACGGGCACGCCGGGTCGAAGCCCGGCCAGCGCCGCAAACCCCGGTCAACAAACCGTTCTACGACGTGCAGGCGATTGTCGGCAAAGCCGCACCGGGACAGGCGCAGGTCACGTTGTATTGCAATCAGCGGGAGTTTTCAGAGTTGGAGCATGGCGACCAACTGTTCAGCGTGGTCGCCCGGGAAATCGTCGAGCAACGCAGTGAAGCCGAACGCTATCGCTGCTACATCACCGACCTGGACCTGTCGGGCCTGCTCGGTGATGGGCAGAACTCCAGCAATTTGTATTTGCGCTACAAGGCCGACCTGGAGCGCGCATTAAACGAGGCGCTCGAGCAGGTCTGATGGATTTTATTCCGGGAAGTGGCCGCCCCCGGCTGGCTGCGATTCGACTTCCAGCAGAGTCAGTTTGAGGGTCTTGCCGCCCGGAGCCGGCCAGTCGATGTGCTGACCCACCTTAAGGCCGAGCAAGGCACTGCCCACTGGCGCCAGAATGGAAATCTTGCCTTCATCGGCATTGGCATCCTTCGGGTAAACCAGTGTCAGGTGATAGTCCTTGCCGCTGATTTCTTCACGGCAATGCACACGGGAGTTCATGGTCACGACATCGGCTGGCACCTCTTCGTGACCGACCAGGGTATCGGCGCGGTCCAGTTCGGTTTGCAGCGCGATAACGCCCGGCAGCGTGTCATCCAGGCTGTCGATCAGGCGTTCCAGACGTTGAACGTCCAGACGGGTAAGGGTGATTGAAGGTGCGGTCATGATTTGGGCAGACTCCTTTCTTCTGCACAGAAAAAGCAAAACCCCGCCAGAAAAAGGCGGGGTTTTCACGAGCCTCGATGGGTTGAGGCGTACCCGGACACTATCACAGCTCAATAAATATACAAGTCAGGGCCCGCAGACCTGTTTGCGCAGTGCGGCCTGGGTGCAGATGACACGACGCCGGTCGTCATCGGCCGAGCGCCATTCGCGGATGTCTTCGACGTGGCGAAAACACCCAAGGCAGACCTTTTGCTCATCCAGCCGACACACACCGCTGCAAGGCGAAGGCACCGCCGGGCTGACATTGCTGTAAAGCGGTTTGGGCGGACGAACGGGCGCAGGCTGCGTCACGACCTCACAGACCTTCGAAATCGAGTTCGACGCCAGCTTGCTGCTTGACGATGCGCTCAAGCATCTCGCCCAATTGCTCTTCGCTCTTGTCGCACATCCAGCGCTCGCTCTCTTCGTCGTAATCGAAGTGGAACCCGCCGGACACCGCCGCCAGCCATAACTGCCGCAGCGGCTCCTGACGACTGAAGATCAACTGGCTGCCATTTTCGAACTTGACGGTGAGCACACCGGCCGAACTCTCCAGATCAATGTCCAGGTCACTTTCATCAAAAACATCCTCCAGCGTCTGCTGGGTGGCATCGACCAGATCGTGGAAACGGGCTTCAGTCAAACTCATTGCGGGAACCTCAAAAAGTGTCTACTCACGCTCAAGCGCCGCAAGATACGGGCGAGCCCCGGTGATTGCAAAGGATAACGACCAAGCACCACTTTGTGGGAGCGAGCCTGCTCGCGAAGAGGCCAGCACATTCAGCATCGTTATTGGCTGACACACCGTCCTCGCGAGCAGGCTCGCTCCCACAAGGATTGCACGATACCGACCGGACTCGTGCGAAGCCCCGCCGGACGGGAGCCCCGTCGCATAGGCAAGCTGCCGGGTGGCCGGTATACTCCGGCGCAATTAACGTATTTTCAAGGATTTCGCCATGAAGCGCCTGATCTCTTCCTTTGCTGCGCTCGCTTCGCTCGTCGCTTTTGCCAGCTTATTATCGGCTTGTGGTCAAAAAGGCCCGCTGTACCTGCCTGACGATTCTCAGGATCCTGCCGAGCAGGCCCAGTCCTCGCAAAAGCAGCCGTCGAAAGCACACAAGCACGACGTCTACCAATAATAAGGGAACGCCATGGACGCTTTTAACTACCGTGACGGCGAGCTGTTCGCGGAAGGTGTTGCCCTGTCCGCCATCGCCGAACGCTTTGGCACACCGACATACGTCTACTCCCGTGCGCACATCGAAGCCCAGTACCTGGCTTATGCCGATGCGCTCGTCGGCATGCCGCACCTGGTCTGCTTTGCGGTCAAGGCCAACTCCAACCTGGGTGTACTGAATGTCCTGGCGCGTCTGGGCGCCGGTTTCGACATCGTCTCCCGTGGTGAGCTGGAACGCGTACTGGCCGCTGGCGGCAGCGCCGACAAGATCGTGTTCTCCGGTGTCGGCAAGACCCGTGACGACATGCGTCGCGCGTTGGAAGTCGGCGTGCACTGCTTCAATGTCGAATCCTCCGATGAGCTGGAACGCCTGCAAGTCGTCGCCGCCGAGCTGGGTGTTCGTGCGCCGATCTCGCTGCGCGTGAACCCGGACGTCGACGCCGGTACCCACCCGTACATTTCCACCGGTCTTAAAGAGAACAAGTTCGGCATCGCCATCGCCGACGCCGAAGACGTGTACATCCGCGCCGCCCAACTGCCTAACCTGGAAGTCGTCGGCGTCGATTGCCACATCGGATCGCAACTGACCACCCTGGCGCCATTCATCGATGCCCTCGACCGCCTTCTGGGCCTGGTCGACCGCCTCGGCGATTGCGGCATTTACCTGCGCCATATCGATCTCGGTGGTGGCCTGGGCGTGCGTTATCGCGATGAAGAGCCGCCATTGGCTGCCGACTACATCAAAGCCGTGCGCGAGCGTCTCGACGGTCGTGACCTGGCGCTGGTGTTCGAGCCGGGCCGCTTTATCGTCGCCAACGCCGGCGTGCTGCTGACCCAGGTCGAGTACCTCAAGCACACCGAACACAAAGACTTCGCCATCGTCGACGCGGCCATGAACGACCTGATCCGCCCGGCGCTGTACCAGGCCTGGATGGACGTCACCGCCGTGCGCCCGCGCACTACCGCTGCCCGTGCCTACGACATCGTCGGGCCGATCTGCGAGACCGGCGACTTCCTGGCCAAGGACCGTCAGTTGGCCCTGGAAGAAGGCGATCTGCTGGCCGTGCATTCGGCCGGTGCGTATGGGTTTGTCATGAGTTCCAACTACAACACCCGCGGTCGTGCCGCTGAAGTGTTGGTGGACGGTGATCAGGCATTTGAAGTGCGTCGCCGTGAGACGGTAGCCGAGTTGTTTGCTGGCGAAAGCCTGCTGCCGGAGTAATACCATGCTGCTGCGTTTTACCAAGATGCACGGCTTGGGCAATGACTTCATGGTCCTCGACCTGGTCAGCCAGCATGCGCACATCCTGCCCAAACACGCCAAGCAATGGGGCGATCGGCATACGGGTATCGGTTTCGACCAGTTGCTGATCGTCGAAGCGCCAAGCAACCCGGACGTGGATTTCCGCTATCGGATCTTCAACGCCGACGGCTCCGAAGTGGAACAGTGCGGCAACGGTGCGCGCTGCTTCGCGCGCTTCGTGCTCGACAAGCGCTTGACCGCGAAACGGCTGATCCGCGTCGAGACCAAAAGCGGCATCATCGAACTGGATATTCGCAGCGACGGGCAGATCGGTGTCAACATGGGCGCACCGCGCCTGGTACCGGCCGACATTCCGTTCGACGCGCCGGAACAGGCCCTGAGTTATCAGGTTGACGTCGACGGCACTGCGGTCGAACTGGCCGCCGTGTCCATGGGCAACCCCCATGCCGTGCTGCGGGTCAGCGATATCAACAACGCACCGGTGCGTGAACTGGGGCCGAAAATCGAAAACCATCCGCGCTTCCCGGCACGGGTCAATGTCGGTTTTCTCCAGGTCATCGACCGCAACCGTGCGCAGTTGCGCGTCTGGGAACGCGGGGCCGGGGAAACCCAGGCGTGCGGAACCGGCGCTTGCGCTGCCGCAGTGGCCGCGATCAGCCAGGGGTGGATGGATTCGCCGCTATTGATCGACCTGCCCGGCGGGCGTTTGTCCATTGAATGGGCAGGCCCTGGCCAACCGGTGATGATGACCGGCCCGGCAGTCCGCGTATATGAAGGACAAGTGCGTCTTTGAGTGAGCTAAATCCATGACCGACAAGCCCCAGGTTCCCGCCCTACAGCCCGACGAATCCCCTTCCGAAAGCCTCGAGGCGGCGGCGATTGCCGCGTACCTGGAGGCTCATCCGGATTTCTTCGTCGAGCATGAAGAACTGCTCGCGACCTTGCGCATTCCGCACCAGCGCGGCGACACCATTTCGCTGGTCGAGCGCCAGATGACCATCCTGCGCGACCGCAATATCGAGTTGCGTCATCGCCTCTCGCACTTGATGGACGTGGCCCGCGACAACGACCGTCTCTTCGACAAGACCCGCCGCCTGATTCTCGCGCTGATGGACGCCACCAGCCTGGAAGATGTGGTGATCAGCGTTGAAGACAGTCTGCGCCAGGATTTCCAGGTGCCCTTCGTCAGCCTGATTCTGCTGGGTGACAATCCCATGCCGGTGGGCCGCTGGGTGACCCATGCCGACGCGCAAACGGCCATCGGCGGCTTGCTCTCGGAAGACAAAAGCGTCAGCGGCAGCCTGCGTGAACACGAACTGGACTTCCTGTTTGGCGAAGAACAGCGCAAGCAGATTGGTTCCACCGCCGTCGTCGCCATCAGCTATCAAGGCATCCACGGCGTCCTGGCCATCGCCAGCCGCGACCCGCAGCATTACAAGAGCTCGGTGGGCACGCTGTTCCTAAGCTATATCGCCGAAGTGATGGGCCGCGTGCTGCCGCGGGTCAACAGTTCCCTGCGCTCGGTACGCTGACCATGGAACGGCAACTGGACGCTTACTGCGAACACTTGCGCAGTGAGCGACAGGTGTCGCCCCATACGCTGTACGCCTACCGCCGCGACCTCGACAAAGTGCTGGGCTGGTGCGTCAAACAGAACATCAGCAGTTGGTCGGCCCTGGATATCCAGCGCCTGCGCAGCCTGATCGCACGCCTGCATTCACAGGGTCAATCGTCTCGCAGCCTGGCGCGGCTGTTGTCGGCAGTGCGTGGGCTCTATCACTACCTCAACCGCGAAGGCCTTTGCGACCACGACCCGGCTAACGGCCTGGCGCCGCCGAAGGGCGAACGTCGGCTGCCAAAAACCCTCGACACCGACCGCGCACTGCAACTGCTTGAGGGCGCGGTGGAAGATGATTTCCTGGCGCGTCGGGATCAGGCGATTCTGGAGCTGTTCTATTCCTCGGGTTTGCGCCTTTCGGAACTGACCGGGCTCAATCTTGATCAGTTGGACTTGGCCGACGGCATGGTTCAAGTGCTCGGCAAGGGCAGCAAGACCCGACTGCTGCCGGTCGGCAAGAAAGCACGCGAAGCGCTGGAGTTGTGGCTGCCGCTTCGGGCCATGACCAACCCGGCGGACGACGCAGTGTTTGTCAGCCAGCAAGGCCGGCGCCTCGGCCCACGGGCAATTCAGCTGCGAGTTAAAGCCGCTGGCGAGCGCGAGCTGGGACAGAACCTGCATCCGCACATGCTGCGGCACTCCTTCGCCAGCCATTTGCTGGAGTCTTCCCAGGACTTGCGGGCGGTTCAGGAGTTGCTCGGCCACTCGGACATCAAAACCACCCAGATCTATACCCACCTGGACTTCCAGCACCTGGCGACGGTTTACGACAGTGCCCATCCAAGGGCCAAACGCATCAAAGGCGATGAGTCATGAGAATCCAATTGATCACCTTCGACCTCGACGACACCCTGTGGGACACCGCCCCGGTGATCGTCAGCGCCGAAGCCGTATTGCGTGAATGGCTGACCGAACATGCACCAAATCTGGGCGCCGTGCCGGTAGAGCATTTGTGGGCAATTCGCGAGCGGATCCTCAGCAGCGAACCCAACCTCAAGCACCGCATCAGCGCTCTGCGCCGCCGAGTCTTGTTCCACGCGCTGGAAGAGGCCGGTTACGAGCAGGGTCAGGCATCGGACCTGGCTGATCAGAGTTTTGAGGTGTTTCTGCATGCCCGGCATCAGCTGGAAATCTTCCCGGAGGTGCAACCGACCCTCGAAACTCTGGCCAATCACTACGCCCTCGGCGTGGTCACCAACGGCAATGCAGATGTGCGCCGGTTAGGGCTGGCGGATTACTTCAAATTTGCGTTGTGCGCCGAAGACATCGGCATCGGCAAGCCGGATGCGCGACTGTTTCATGAGGCGTTGCAACGGGGTGGTGCGACGGCTGAGACGGCCGTGCATATCGGCGATCATCCGGGTGACGACATCGCCGGTGCGCAACAGGCCGGGTTGCGGGCGATCTGGTTCAACCCCGCGGGCAAGGTGTGGGAAGGTGAGAAAGCACCGGATGCCGAGATTCGTAGTCTGAGCGAGTTGCCAGCGTTGTTGGCTCGGTGGAATACAGTTTAGTTTTGAGATGATCTCGAAAAGATCGCAGCCTTCGGCAGCTCCTACAGGTGTACACCATCAATAATGTAGGCGCTGCCGAAGGCTGCGATCTTTTGATTTTGTTTCACCCATGAAAAAGCCCGCAGCGACGGCGGGCTTTTTCAGCAAGCAAGCTGCAGACGCTTAGATAGGCCGGCTGCCGTACTTGTTGTCAGGCTTCTTGGGAGGATCGGCGACCACATTGGCCTCCACTTCCTGCACCCTCCCGCCCTTGGCCAGGAACTCTTCCATGGCCCGCGCCAGAGCATCACGCTCCTTGTTTTTCGCTTCGACGCTCGGCAGCTCGTCGACCGATACCGCTGCCTTGGCTTTGCCTTTGGCGGTCGGAACGGGCGCTTCACCGCCATCGTCGTCAGCAACGTCTTCCGCTGCTGTTTCCAGACCTTCTTCGGTTTCGTCGTCGCCTACTTCGAGGTCGTCGTTTTCCAGATCATCGTCGCTCATGTTCTACCTCATGACTTGCGAAAAGCAGATTAGTTATAGCCCAGCTTCGCCGTCTGTCGAAGGCCGCTGGAAAAAATTCTACAACCGCCGGCAACCAACGGTTTATGCCCCTTCACCGTAAACGGTGGCGAGGACTTTACGGGCACCGCCATTATCACGGTGCTCGCCCAGATAAACGCCTTGCCAGGTTCCCAGCGCCAGTCGGCCTGCCGAAATCGGCAAACTGAGCTGACAGCCAAGTACGCTGGCCTTGAAGTGCGCCGGGAGGTCGTCCAGGCCTTCGTCGTTATGCTCATAGCCGTCTGTTCCTTGTGGGATCAGACGATTGAAAAATCGTTCGAAGTCGCGACGTACCGCCGGATCGGCGTTCTCGTTGATGGTCAACGACGCCGAGGTATGCTGCAGCCACAAATGCAAAAGACCGACCCGACATGCCTTGAGTTCAGGCAGGCCGGCGAGTAACTCGTCCGTTACCAGATGAAAGCCCCGGGGCCTCGCCCGCAGGGTAATCAGAGTCTGTTGCCACATACAGTTCTCCGCACGTTCGGGGCGCATTCTAGCGCGCTCTGGGAAAAAACAAAGGCCCTAATATTCCTTCAATCATGTAAGCCATTGGCCGCAGAAAAACGCTCGTCGTAAACGCCACTAAACGTGTACGAAAAAACCTTTCAGCAGTTCCTTCACAGACAAACTCCAGACAAAAAAATGCCCGGCAAGCCGGGCAAGTTTTTTTGTGCGCGTACTTACAAGTTGTAGCCGCGTTCGTTGTGCAGTGCCAGATCGATACCGACCGCCTCTTCTTCCTCAGTGATACGCAGACCCATGACGGCGTCCAGGACCTTGAGGATGATGTAGGTGACGATCGCGGTGTAGATCACCGTGAAGCCCACGCCTTTCATCTGAATCCAGACTTGTGCACCGATGTCGGTGACGGTGCCGAAGCCACCCAGGGCCGGAGCGGCGAAGACACCGGTCAGGATCGCGCCGAGGATACCGCCGATGCCGTGCACACCGAAGGCGTCCAGGGAATCGTCATACCCGAGCTTGCGTTTCAGGGTAGTGGCGCAGAAGAAGCACACCACGCCCGCTGCCAGGCCGATGACCAGAGCGCCCATCGGGCCTACGGTGCCAGCGGCTGGTGTGATTGCAACCAGACCGGCCACAACACCCGAAGCGATACCCAGAGCACTTGGTTTGCCGTGAGTGACCCACTCGGCGAACATCCAACCCAATGCAGCAGCGGCGGTTGCGATCTGGGTCACCAGCATCGCCATACCGGCAGTGCCGTTGGCCGCAGCAGCGGAACCGGCGTTGAAGCCAAACCAGCCAACCCACAGCATTGCAGCACCCATCAGGGTGTAACCGAGGTTGTGCGGAGCCATCGGGGTCGTCGGGAAGCCTTTGCGCTTGCCCAGTACCAGGCAGGCAATCAGACCGGCAACACCGGCGTTGATATGCACCACGGTGCCGCCGGCGAAGTCCAGCACGCCCCAGTCCCACATCAGGCCGCCGTTGCCGGACCAGACCATGTGCGCGATCGGTGCATAAACCAGGGTGAACCAGATGCCCATGAAGATCAGCATGGCGGAGAACTTCATCCGCTCAGCGAAAGCACCGACGATCAGAGCTGGGGTGATGATGGCGAAGGTCATCTGGAAGGTGATGAACACCGCTTCAGGGAACAATGCCGCAGGGCCGGTCAGGCTCGATGGCGTGACACCGGCGAGGAATGCCTTGCCCATGCCGCCGAAGAACGAGTTGAAGTTGACGACGCCCTGTTCCATGCCGGTGGTGTCGAACGCGATGCTGTAGCCATAAATGACCCACAGAATGCTGATCAGACCGGTAATGGCAAAGCACTGCATCATCACGGAAAGAATGTTTTTGGAGCGAACCATGCCGCCGTAGAACAGCGCGAGGCCGGGAATGGTCATAAACAGCACGAGGGCTGTCGAGGTCATCATCCAGGCGGTGTCGCCGGAGTTGAGGACTGGGGCCGCCACTTCGTCTGCCGCCATAGCCAGGCTGGGCATTACGAGGGACAACAGGGCTCCTAGCCCTGCGAATTTACGCAGAGTCATATTGTTTTCTCCTGGGGCGTTGGGTGTGTGGCGGCTTAGATTGCGTCGGTATCGGTTTCGCCGGTACGGATGCGAATCGCCTGTTCCAGATTGACCACGAAGATCTTGCCGTCACCGATTTTGCCGGTGTTGGCAGCCTTGGTTATCGCCTCGATAACCCGGTCAAGATCCTTGTCGTCAATGGCGACATCGATCTTCACCTTTGGCAGGAAATCGACCACGTATTCCGCGCCGCGATACAGCTCGGTGTGACCCTTCTGCCGACCGAAGCCTTTGACTTCAGTAACGGTAATGCCCTGCACGCCAATCTCGGACAGCGACTCGCGTACGTCGTCCAGTTTGAACGGCTTGATGATGGCAGTGACTAGCTTCATGAAAACTCTCTCCCGAATTTGGTGGACTTGCCCCAGGAAAACAAACCCGGCTCAAGTCTAAGCGCAGTGCCTGGCTTTGTAACGCATCGTCGGCCTTACCTGCCCGTCCGACGCCTGCTAACCACACCGCACGAAACACTTCCCCCGTTCCGCTTGGCGCACTGCATTCGTCACAGCGACTGTATCAGTGCATGGGTCACTACCAACTAAGCAGAAAGCTTGCCATCTCGCCAAAACCCACTGATTTCAAGCCCTTGGCCGCTGCCGCAAGTTACTTCGAGCAAATGGCTTGACTGATACGCACAACAACAGTGCATTGCCGTCCGTCCGCATGCGCGAAAAGCGTGCACCCCTGACGGCGAGATTGACTATAGACACTGCGTGATACACTGCCCGCCATTGTTGACAGGACATTTCCCATGCTCGCACCCAAAGACTTCCTCGATGCCCTGAGCGGCACCGCCTCCCGCCTCTTCAGCGGCGACACCCCACTGCCGAAAAGCGAAATCGAAAGCCAGTTCAAGGCCCTGTTGCAGAGCGGCTTCAGCAAGCTGGATCTTGTGAGCCGGGAAGAGTTTGATAGCCAGATGGTCGTGCTTGCACGCACCCGGGCACGGTTGGAAAGTCTTGAGGCGAAGGTTGCGGAGTTGGAAGCGAAGCTGAACCCGCCTGCCGAGTAACATGATTCCCCGCGCGCAGCACGCAGCGCGGGGCAATGCCGCAATAAAGAGCGATATTCAAGCTGAGGGCATGTTGCTTAGCTAACGCAATAGAGTTTGGCGAGCAGATAGTCGACCATGACTTTCAGTTTTTGCGAACCGTGCTTGTTTGGTTGATACAGCAACCATGCCATACCTTGTGAAGCACCTACGTAATCCCAACTTGGCAGCACGGCATGCAAGCGCATCTCTTTGATAGCCTGATCCGCAACAGCAACCGGCAGGCAAGCGACGCCGAGATTACTCAACGTGGCCTCCAGAACGGCTTCGCTGTCGTTCGAGCAATAACGACCCTTCACGCTGATCTGAAACTTCTCCGCACCGTTTTTAAATTCCCACTTCTCTCCAGCAGAGTCCTCAGACATGACAATGCAACTGTGCGTCGCCAGGTCAGAGGGGTGCAACGGCACACCGAACTCAGCAATATAGTCGGGCGATGCACATAAGGTATAACCGACCTTGAACAACTTCCGCCCGATCAAACCCAGTGGCGGAGAATCGGTAATTCTGATACTGAGATCGATCTCGCTGGAGATGAGATTGATCTCCGAATTATCAAATATGAACTGAACATTGATATCGGGATATTTACGCAGGAACTCGGGAATCAGTTGATTGCAGATGTTATTCATCATTTTCGGCGCGCTGACCCTGATCAATCCTTGCGGTCTCACCAGTTCATCTTTTAACTCAAACACTCTGGAAGATGAGTGCAACAACGCCTTGCAATGTGAATATATCTTTGCGCCGTCCTCATTGACTTTCAGCTGTCGCGTACTGCGTTCTAACAAGCGTAATGACAGTGCTCGCTCTAATTTGGATATCTGCCGACTCACGGCTGAGGCCGACACTCCCAACTTAGTAGAGGCATCAATAAAACTACCCGTCTCTACAACGACTGCAAAAGCGGCCATGTAAGGTAGTATTTCAATATGACCTTTGTGCATATAGTTATTCTCAATCCTTCGGGAAGCTGTTTTATTATCTGCGGACTGAAACGGGTTAGACACTCGTGATCAGCCATAACTATAGACAGTGGACGATTATCTTGAATCGACGCTACGTTTGACAGCGTGCCCTGAAGGCCGCGGTCTTTATTAATTAAGGCTTAAGCCCCTCACAGGCTAACAACAAGAGGATCAAGCCTTACGAGGAATAAATGATGAGTTCAGCGGCTCAGTCACTATGCGCAAACGTTTGCTTTTTTGAAACCACTCAATGAAACAGATGAAGAATGATCGCACCCAGGAGCACCAGAACAATACCCGCCACTTGGATCTTGCCAAGCCGCTCTTTGAAAAACAGATAACCCAACACTGCGGCAATACCTCCTGACAAGGTGCTGATGACCGTCACCACTGATACCGAACCGTTAATGGCCCCAAACGAAAACGCCGAGAACCCACCAAGGTTCAATAAACTGGCACTTGTGAGCGTACCAAGGCTTTTTACCGACGGTAGCTTCAGCCCCGACTCCACCCTTAAAACCAGGAGAAACAAGACAAACAGTCCAACGGCATAACCCAGCCACAACATGGTTATTGGGCCTAATGTGGGTAGTGTGTACTTACCTTGAATCCAGAAACTTGCGCCATACAACAACGCTGCGAGCAATCCATAGACAATGGACACTTTGTTTTGTCGCTTCACCTTTCCATCCGCATTATCGTGGGCGCTTGTCAGCAGTACCCCCGTCACACACACCGCGATTCCGACGAATTGGCTAAGTACAATAATATCGCCGCTTGCCCACGCAAATGCAGTCGTGAACACTCCATAGGATGTCACCAGCGGTGCAACAATCGCGGCCTTGCCCAATGCGAAGGCTTTGGACAGTGCGAGAGCACCTGCGACTGTAAAAATCGCGGCAAGGGCACCAAGGAGCCAAACTTGCAACGGCGCCGACATGGACTTGATGAGATAGACCGGGTAGAGCAGCAGGAGAGCGCTCATCAAAACAAAACCCAGCGCCTGGCCAAAAAATACCGCTCGTTTTACGCCAACCGCCCGTGCATTTAAACCGACGAGAAAGTCAGTTCCGCCCCAAAACAATGCAGCAACTAATCCCATCAATATGTCCAAAATCATCTTCCCTTTTTTTTGGATCCATTTTTGTTTTCGCCCGCAAAATAGACTGGATCCAATAAAAAAGTCAAACATTTTTATTAACCATCACTAACTGTAGATATAACCCGTATTCGCGACGAACGTTGCATCCACATATTCAATAGTGGCATGGTCATGACGGTGGACAGTAATGCAAGAACTAGTAGTACACTATAAGTAGTCGCTGACAAAATACCTAACTCAAGACCAATGCTCAGCACTACCAATTCAACCAGCCCCTTCGTGTTCATTAACACGCCCACTTCCAGGGCTGTTGCGGAAGGCAGACCGCATACTCTTGCGCCCCAATACGTACCGCCAATCTTTCCAAGAAAACCGCCGACAACAAACAGTCCCAGCCACCCCCAGACACTGCTCTCGGAAAAAGAACCAAACGACGCTTGAAGTCCAGAGTAAGCAAAAAATAAAGGCGTCAAAAACGTACCGGAGAAACGTCCAATTACGTTTTCCCAGTTAAGTTGCAGGCCCGGTACTTTGCAGAAGACGTACGCAGCCACTATGGCTCCAATGGCTTGGTGAAAGCCAAGTCTTGCGGTTATTTCTGCGCTGATCAAACAGTAGCAGAACGCAATGGATAATTGGACGCTGATTCCGCCAGTCGAGGTCATGAGGCGCCAATTCAATATCAGCGGCCGTACCATATAAAAGGACAACAAGAAGAATCCGATCAGCAATAGCGTCTTGATCAAGGAGTCGAGAAGGTCCGTCGCCCCCATCGAGTGGAAGGCAACCAGAAGCGCCACACCTAGCCAGGCAAATACATCGGTGTAGATCGCGGAAGACAGTGCATATGAAGCGGCGTCAGCGCTGATGTTCCTGGCGTCGGCAATGATCCGCACTAATACCGGTAGCGCCGTGACCGAAAGTGCCAGGCCACAGAACAGTGTGTACGACCAGAGCGCCTTGTCTGGAGCCAAATCCTTTTTTGAAAGGACCGCAATCACGCAACCGATCACAAATGATGAAAGCATGCCAAAGAGCGCGATCGTAATTGGCGCGAACTTCGCTGCAGTTCCCTCGCCGGAGCGTTGAGCAGGCATGTGCCAGGCAATTTCAAACATCAAAAGCACCAACCCAAGCTCCGCCAGCACTTTCAAGTTACGCAGCGATTCGGTGAAAAACAAAAACTCGGAAAAACTCGGGAAAAGCGCTCCTAATACGGAAGGTCCCAACAAAATACCCGCAGTGATTTCACCTATGACGCGGCTCTGACCGAGTTTTTCCGCCATCCGGCCGAGCAATATGGAAACAGCCAGAATCAGACAGACTTGAAGCATCCAATGCGACATGAACTTCTCCTGTAAACGATCGCTACAACCTGGTTTGTCCGGCGCACAACAAGCACGCGGCTGCCCGAGGCAACCGCTCTCGTATCAGGAATAATGCAGCCGCAATGTTTCGTGGACGAATCTCGAATGCTCCGCGAGCACTTTTGGATCCTCGTGGACGAGGTAAACAAACCCCCACGTAGATAGGAAGTCCTGGGTGTCCTCGATGTACTCTCCTTCCTTTACCAATAGGGCCAGATCGTGCACGGAGGACAGTTTAGCGACGGCTTCCAATCCCGTTATCGACTTGATTTCACCAGGCTGAGTATTGATCAGGCAGCAAATACAAAAGTGCTTTGAATAGTCGACATCAGCCAAATGATCCATCTCCCGCCCCAGAAAAATATCCAGGTTCAGGCTGTAGCAGTTCAGGCCAGTACACGCTTCTACCAGTGAAGGCACATTCGCACCGGGTAGCCGCCCGTTCTGTTCAATGATGAAGTGGCCTTTATCATTGATTTTGAACTCGATATCGTTAATTCCGAAGTCGGCCTCCAACGCCTCGTTCACCTGGCTGATATAGGCAAAAGCCTCTATCGCCTTTTCATTCAGGGGCGGAAGGGATCGTATGTTTTTATAGATGCTGGGGTTGTTACCGACGCTGATTTTTTCGTATTCCGCGAAGCACAGAATCTTCTTTTTCTTGTTTTTTCCAAAATTTGCCGTAGCGATAAAATACTCAGGACCTTCGATAAACGCCTCAATAAGTGCACCACGCTCCTCCTCCACATGCCCTTCATTGGCGGATTCAATCGCTGCCAGCGCCTTGTAGACGTCAGAGCGATCATTGCAAACCTTGACGTTCTTGCTGCCCGTGCCCTGACTTGGCTTGACCACTGCGGGGTACGCCAGCGACGCCAATTCACCGCTGAGCATTTGATCAAGTGACACCTCCACCGATTGCGTTGCGGGAACTCCCTGCAGTCGAAGTCGTTGCTTCATCGCGTACTTGTTGGCTCTCGCTTGCCGCGTCGCGACCGGATTGCCGACCAGCGCAAAATGCTGCGCAAGTTGGTCAGTGAACTTGAGTGCCGAATCTGAACCCGGAATGATGGCCTTGACGTTAAGGCTGGAAAGTTTCTCCACCGCCTCATCAAAACTGTATGCCTTGATGGATTGGTTGAACTCTTCACAACTGTGCAAACGATCAAGCATCCCAGGGAACCTGTCGCGCGTGGTCAGGGCGATAGAGTGAAAGCCCTTCTCGCCGATTTCACGGCCATAACGGCGACCGGAACTCACTGGGTCAATAACCACGATAGAGGCTGCTGGCGTCATCATCAGATTCCCCGCATGGCGTCATACATGTATCGGTAGTAACGAACGGCGACGTTGTAGCGAATCATCACACCCATGGCCAGTTCCTGAATAACCTCGGCCCCACCCTTGGAATAGTGCTGCAGCACGGTATCGAACCAAGCCTCACTGTGATGGGTATCAATACCGATATGCGCCTTATGGTATGCAATCACTTCCTTGGGTTGTTCGAGACGCTCCAGCGCTTGGGTGGTGGCACCAAAACGTGTCGGCGCAGACCCCTCAACCAAGCCCATCGCCCCAATCAAACGCATGTTGTATTCGCGGCGCACGGCCCACATCAGAAGAATGTTGCCATTCATCAAACATTCTTTTGGCGGAATCTCGGGAGTAATGTTTTTTTGCGCCAATACATTGCGCATATAAGCTGAAGAGGTTTTGAACATGGAGGTGTGAACAAAGTCGAAATTACCGTTACCCATTTCGTCCCAGTAATTTTCACCCGCGACCATTTTGCAATTGATCGGCATACCCAACTGCACGACAGCCATCAAGTCATCGAAAGAGCCGTCGACCATTTCTTCCATGCAGATGTAATAAGCTACTTGCTCAAGCGTCGCGCTGTTTTTCATGTAATCGACAAAAAAGTCGATATCTTCGTTGATCTTCTTTTCGCAATCCAGATACCAAGTCAGAAAATCTTCTCGAGTTGTTGGTAA
Organism: Pseudomonas sp. MDT1-17; assembly: GCF_054898105.1. Lineage (NCBI taxonomy): Bacteria > Pseudomonadati > Pseudomonadota > Gammaproteobacteria > Pseudomonadales > Pseudomonadaceae > Pseudomonas > Pseudomonas sp. MDT1-17. The sequence continues at coordinate 6,241,603 of NZ_JBUBVM010000001.1, forward strand.
TTCACGCAGGTCAACTTTTGCCTCTTCTGCACGACTCCAATCATCTTCGATGCTCTCTACGCTCTCCCGCCGAGAATGGAGAAACTTACCCTGGCCCACCAGCGCAGCCGGATCATTCAAGAAATCGCGATAATAGTCAGCCATAAATTGCTGACCTTCTCGTTGTTCAAAATCCATTTTCAGTTTCCTCAGTAAATAACGATTGGCAGTGCACTGGACTTGAGGTCAAACGCCTGATGGGAAGGCCCGAGTTCATAAAGGATCTGCATCTTTTGATGCGCCTCACTCAGTGTTGGAATATGCCCCTCATCCACCCACCACATCACGACTCGTGGCTTGGTGATCGGTATAAACCATTCACCACCTCGTTTTCTAAACTCGTTATGGGGTGTCTTGTACAAAAAGTCCTTTAATGCCTCGGGGCTTTTCCATAATGAAAGCGTGTAGAGATATCCCTCTCCCCATAACTCATCCAGGAGTGCCTGATCTTCATTCAATTCACGCCAGATGAATCCTGGGTGTTGTTCTGCAAGATTGTTGACGTATCGAACAGACTCATAAAATCCGGTCATGAGAGGGTTGTCTTTTCGATAACGCGGTTGCACAAGATCAAACTGCGCCAAGACTGCCATTCAATTGTGATCCCACATCTGAACTTCAATAATGTTTCGATCAGGGTCTCGCACATACACAAACGTGCAGACCCCGACGCCGTCGATTACCTGACTGACTAGTTTTCCAAGCATCCAGCCACCTGCCCTTATTACTTTCGAACAGGTATCGTCCATATTCGAAACTTCGAATGCCAGGTGAGTCAGGCCTTTTGAATTGGCGTAAGCCACTTCTCGCTCTCGAGTTTCGACATACTGGAATATCTCCAGGGTAGGCCCCTCAGGGCCGTAACCCGGCAGTTGCAAATGCACACCTTCGAGCTGGGCATTTTCAACGCCCGTACCCCCGGAAACATTGATTCCTGACAAATACCTTACGGGCCCTACCTGTTCGCAACCAAACACATCTGAATAAAATCTGGCGATCTTTTTCCAATCAGACGCAATGAGATTAGTGTGGGTATATTTAACTGTATTCATTATCAGCAGTCCGACTTCGTGATCAATCGCGAAAAACGAAAGTCTCGTGCTCAACATGACGATCAACGTCGCGAGCGCGTTCCCATGTTGTATTCAGAATGATTCGTTGAACATCTTGAGTCAGTGGTTTTACTCGGTGCAACGTAGTATCTGCCTTGAGCAAATAGACATCACCGGTCATGTGAAAATAGGAATCGATGGTATTTTCTACCAGCAAGTTTTCAATTCTGGAGTTCTTTTTATCCCAATTGGTATGCGGGACACACTCGAGCAAACCGCCGCTCTCAATGCTCGGAGCCTCGACTATCCAGATAATGGTGTAAGGGTAATCACCCCAATGCCAGCCATGGGTATCGCCCGATTTGTGCTGGCTGTTGATAATATAGTTATCCCACTTCCAAGGCGTCGGTATTACCTCTTCCTTGACGATATTGGCAATCAGGCTCATCAGGTATTTCGAGTTATAAGCCAGGGAAATGTACTTGCCGAATTCCTCGATATTGTCTCGACTTACGTTACTCAAATAGCGTGGTGTATTACCCGTTGACTCGATCAGGAAATCACGGCGTTTGGCGTGATTAGCCATGAGGAACTTCACGTCAGCCATGATTGAATCGCGAACTAAAGGATCAACCAAATGATTTATTTTCAAATAGCCGTCGCGGGCAAATCGATGTTGCTCCCAGAAAAAGTCGCGCTCCTTGTAAGGATCACTGTCAAGAATTTCCAAATGCGATTGATCAACATCCATAACATCCAGGTTCGCAGACATCACTAATTCCTTTACGTTAGTTGGCAACATTAACAATTTGTTGCAGCGCCAATGATCCTATCCAGCTTTCGAAGTGGGATAAACACGAGCAGCGGAACTACTGTCGTTCGTGAAATGAAGTAATAAAACTCGCAGGCCAATGGCCAGCGCCGATGCTGGTCGTATAAATTGCAAAAACTGATTAGCAACATCCTGAGGTATATCCAGCTATCGAATTACCAGCGAACCGACAACCTCGACCTATGCTTTTTAAACCGCAGGAAGCGGTTCCCGTAAAGCTCAAGGAACGACAATGTCCCTCTCCATCGTCCACAGCCGCGCCCAGATTGGTGTGGATGCGCCTGCCGTTACCGTAGAAGTCCATTTGGCCAACGGCTTGCCATCGCTGACCATGGTCGGTTTGCCCGAAACGGCCGTGAAGGAAAGCAAGGACCGGGTGCGTAGCGCGATCATCAATTCCGGGCTGCAATTCCCGGCGCGGCGCATCACGTTGAATCTCGCCCCAGCGGATTTGCCGAAGGACGGTGGACGATTCGATTTGGCGATTGCCCTGGGAATTCTGTCCGCCAGCGTCCAGGTGCCGACGTTGACGCTGGATGACATTGAATGCCTCGGAGAATTGGCACTGTCAGGCGCGGTACGTGCGGTGAGAGGCGTGTTACCAGCTGCGCTAGCAGCACGCAAGGCCGGGCGTTCGCTGATGGTGCCGCGGGCGAATGCCGAGGAGGCGTGCCTGGCGTCGGGGTTGAAGGTGTTTGCCGTGGATCACCTGCTGGAAGCCGTTGCGCACTTCAACGGACATACGCCGGTCGAACCCTACGTTTCCAACGGGTTGCTCTACGCCAGCAAACCCTATCCGGACCTGAATGAAGTCCAGGGACAACTTTCGGCCAAACGCGCATTGCTGATTGCGGCGGCGGGCGCTCATAACCTTCTGTTCAGCGGACCACCCGGGACCGGGAAAACGCTGTTGGCGAGTCGTTTGCCGGGGCTGCTTCCTCCTTTGGCCGAAAACGAGGCGCTGGAAGTCGCAGCCATTCAATCCGTCACCAGTTGCGTGCCCTTGAGCCACTGGCCGCAAAGACCATTCCGCCAGCCCCATCACTCGGCCTCCGGCCCGGCGTTGGTGGGCGGTGGTTCAAAGCCGCAACCCGGTGAAATCACCCTCGCCCACCATGGCGTTCTGTTCCTTGATGAACTCGTATTTTGACTTTTTTAGGCGCGTTGTCAAAAATCGGATAAACCCATGTTTTCAAAGGAATCACATTGGAAATCCGTACCTACTCGCCTTTGCCAACATTCTCAAATGGCGTCCATTATCACCACTATCCCTACGAGAGGCTGCGGTCAGAGCATCTGAAGGCGTTCACCGCCGCAGCAAGGGACGTCAAGTGGGCGTCACAATCTGTCGTGCAGCGAACGGTCAAGGGATTTGAGTGTTACCTTCAGATAACGGCGCAGCCGCCCGTCCCGCAATCGTCTGCCCAATTCCGAAGTTTGGTCGAAGGCTTTCTCGGCTTTTTGTACTCCGAAGCACATGTCCAGGCCTCACAAAAGACAAGGAATGATCGAGCAAATTTTTTCATCTGCGCGATCCCCTTCTTTGGATCAAAATACAAGCGAACTATTTTCAGTTTCTCTCTAGCGCCAAAAGCCGTAGCTTCTTATGAAGAAATGTTTAGGAGCTTTGAACTAGATTTCGACAAGGTCGAATACTGGCGTGGATGGCCAATATCAACCACTTCCGGTGGTCTATCCTATCTACCATTATGGGGATTCTGTAGAAAGATTGGACTTCAGTTCACAAAAAAATTATACGCCGAGACCCATCTGTATCTGTCTGGCAGGCGGTATCGAGGTATACCATGCCTACTACAACTAGGAGATTTCTTAGAGAACCAGCCTATAGAAATAACACCATCACAACTTAGGTCTGATGTGTTCATGGCTGATTTCTGGGATAGGTTCGTTAAGCACTATGTCAACACTATGTATGCCGATGGGAAAGGCATGCAACTTAACACAATTGCGTCTGCTTGGAATATTCAATTTAAAGCTTTCATTAACAGCCAACTCGTTCCAGCTGGCTTGCTAAGTTCAGGCTACTGCGGACTTCCGGTGTTACCTAAAAAACTGTATAGAAATAGCTCTACAAGAGTCAGCAGAGCTTCTGATGAAACCCTTGTCCACACCAAACTCATCCACGACATTCCACTGGAGATAACCGACGAAGCAGCAATATATTGCATATTTGATAAATTAAATAGTTCTATGGCAGCACTACAACAATGGGCTCACTGCGAGATAGCAGACCTTGAAGCTCGGTACAAACGTCGAAAATTTGCAGCACCAAATGGAAAGATAAGATGGATTAATGACATCGGTACAAACCAATATGGTCGTGAGAAAAGCATATGGATGCGCAATCGTCAAAACCCTGAGCACTATGCAAATTCGTCGGCGAACTTAGAAAACCACTCATATCAATATGTAATGGATAAATGCAAGCAGATATTCCCCACTCCGCTCGATTTGACAGCTCACGACCTTGGCCTTGCAACGACGGGATCTCTATACCCGCACTGTGTGCTGCTAACAATCCTACATCCAAAAATAACACCTGGCTTCCTTTATGAATTAGAGATATTTGACGAAAACGGCAAGCAAATAGGCTTCAACAAAACAGACCATGGTCATCAACTTGTTGGCTATAAATTCAGGGCTGGTAGACGCGAAGCTGAACAGGTCATCGAACTGACGGAAAACGGGGCATACATTGTACAGCAGATTATTAATATAACAGCTTATGGAAGAGAGCATTTAAGACTTACAGGGAATGATAGTTACAGATATCTATTCCTATCTGCTGTCAGAAGCTTCGGTCAATTCCAGAGACCTAAGCTAGCATCATGCACTACGTCTCCAAAAATGTTGGAAAAAATTGTCCAAGGCTTAAAAAAATATGCGCACCTAAGCCATGAAGAAGCAATTACCCTAGCCCCCCGTGCAAATCTTTCAACTGTGCGAGCGACAGCTGGGGTGCTGGTTTATTTAAAGACGAAAAGCACTCAGGATATGTCAAAAGCACTAGGGCATAAAAAGTATGACCCACAATTGTTATCTCGTTATCTACCTGCCGTAATTTGGGATTTTTTTCAAGAGCGTTGGATCCGAATTTTCCAAGCAGGAATAATTCTCGAAGCTATGCAGGATCGCCCCAATAAGATTCATGCTTCTGGTTTTAATAGCCTTGATCAAGTCGAAAAGTTTTTGTTCAATCATGCGATCAAGTTGCCGCCTGAACCGTTAGATAATGTAGATACTACTGTAGGCTCTGAAAGCTCAATACTTATAGGGTTAAATGAAGGGATTTTCACAGAGCTACTGAAAATCAAGAATAATCAGTACCCATCAGCAAGCGAAACAAAATCGAATCTTTGGATTGTCCTCAGCTCGAAAATCATAGACCACGTCGAGTTAAATTTGGCAGATCGACCGGATATACAGTCGGCATTGAGGAACGCCAAAACAATTATGGAGTCCACATACTGACATGACCTTAAATCATCAAGGTTCGGCGCTTTCATTTTTAGAAGAAATGTTCCCGTTTACTACAGAGCAATTCAACAGCCAATGGCTTAAAAAAGATTTCAATGCGAAAATTTGGTCGTTCGATTTCGGCTCAGGAAGAAAGTTCGATGTGGACTTCCAAATTGAACTTGAAAACGGCTCAGTCCTTACGGATCAAAACAATAGCGAACTGTTGTTCCTCTTCAAAAATTGGATTACGGTTCAAAATACACCTTCGTTAAACCAAGGAGTGTCACCGGGCGATGCTACAGCATATAATAATACACGGAGGGCGATACACATCATTGACTACTTAATACTGAACGGAGACAAATTTAAACTCGCGACATTTGGCCTAGAATGCCTAACTGAAAACGATGTCAGAACTTTTTTTTATATTTTAGCGACTTCCAGCAAGATTATTGATGCCGTATATAGCTGGAAAACAAAAACTTTGGATTTTTTTATACATACCAGCAAGCTGGTAGACGATGAATCAATACTGGACTTCTCATATAAATATCCCGAAATCTACGCACTTATAGACGTCCCCCAACCGGCTTTAGGTTTATCCATCGACCAGACAAAGAAATCAAAAATATGGCTAATCCAGAATGATTACTATATGCCAAACTTCAGCTCTGGGCACAGATTCTCAATTAATACCTCCAAACTTGCATCGAATATATACAAAAACACTTTACTTGGCCGAAATCTAAAAACCGCAATTCCCGAATTCAGCTTTGATCCGTATGATGGAATATCTACTGAGCACAACGCGGTGAACGTGCGCTCGGAAAACAAGAGCATCATGAGTGAGCGACAGTTTTCAAGATTTTACACTTCGTTTATGGCCGTAACTAGACTAGCAGAAGTAGGTATAAATACGCCTGCGCACGCTTTGGGTACTCTGAGCCTGAAAACCTTAACTGCTCACTTAAACCTAGCTAAAACCGCGCGGTACAGAACCTTAAGGCCAAGCATATTACTTCCATCCCTTCAAAAAGCTATCGATTTCATCATTGACTACGGGGATGATATCTTAAGGTCAGCCGCCGCCGTAATGACCGCCCAATTGAATAATAGCGAAAGCGTTAATACCCAAGACTCCACTTGGTCGCTGCAAAATGAGATATCCCCTAGACTGGCTGAAGCAGGAGTCAAATGCTGGTCCTTAAGTTCAAATATGCTTTCCGGTCGAAAGTTTTCAAAAAAAATAAGAACAGTGAAACTCCAAGAATACTTTACCAGATTCCGAAAAAACGAAGGATTATGGGAGTTGCTACGGGTCTATTATGGAGCGGCGCAGATCGTAGTCGGGCTATTAATGGCTAGGCGACAAGAAGAATTGAGGAACCTCATACCCTTTGAATGTTTAGATAAAACAAGAAAGTACCTATTGTTTAAGAACGGAAAGTCTGGTTACTTATCAAAAAAGGAGATTTTGAAAAGGCCAATTCCAAGTATCGGCGTACAAATTATTCAGTCGCTACAAGAGTTTCAAAAAACGCTAATAAAAAACGAGGTTATAGGCAATTATACTAATTTGTTTGCCTTTCCAGACCGGCACGCCAAAGGCTTAGGGAGCGGACTACGATCGCCAAGTTACAACCGAAGCCTAGACTTTTTCTGTGACTATATAGAAACACCTAAAAACTGCAAAAATGAACGATTCTATATACGTCAGCATCAATTAAGACGTGGTTTCTCAATGATGTTTTTTTGGGGCGATTCCTTTGGTGGGCTTGAGACCCTCCGGTGGTTTTTTGGACACACCGACGTTGAACACCTTTACAACTATATTACCGAGTCGACCCCAGGGGAGGTTTTGCGTGGAGTCAAATCTGCATATGTAAGTGACTGCCTAACTCAAGGCGACAAGGATGTCACCAATGAACTAGAAGAAATAATGATGACCCGCTTTGGAACGACAGATTTTACGATGCTTGATATGCAAGAAGTTGAAGCATATTTAGAGACACTCATTGAAGATAACACTATAACTGTGGAACCACATTTTTTAAATTGTGGCGAATCACTTTCTTATCAAATAGTCACGAAATTAACGCAAAAACCATGAAGAAAAAGATCGACTCAGTTTTGAATCTATATGCCTTACTCGTAATGGTTTCCGAAAACAGTGAGAAATTTCGAGAGAACGCTATTCGGCCGTTTCTAAAAAACCAGACAACGCTCTGTAGATACACCTCACCCGAGCGTGACATTTACCCTTGCTCGTTAAATACTCTTAAAACACGTGCTAACACTTATCTTAACGGTGGGTTCGAAGCATTAGATCAAGCAAGATCTGCAGCTTTGAAAGCTGTCGCGTCACTAGCTATCACTGACACAAAAACTATAAAAAAACCGCAGACAAAGGACCAACTAGCAACACTGAAAAGGGAAATCCAACTTCTCAACGAAGAAATCTTATATTACACAGTAGCATTACAGTCAAGCATGGAGCAATCAAGAAGCTTTGCAAATAAGACCAATGATTTGGTCAACATTCGATTGTGCGAAAAGCAACACGCTGAAATTTACGCTTTCTTAAAACATCCGAGGTCCGCAGGTGATGCGTAAATTATATCGACTTACTGCTAGCGACTTTCAGCTTCCGCTTGCAATACTCTCAGACGATAACTACATTTCTATTTCTGCATCATACATTCCCATGCTCCGCTATCCTGATGGATCATGGTGCCACTACTCCAACTGCTATATGCACTCCCTCTTTGAAAAAGGCCTGTCGAGAAACAATAATGGAGGCACGCTTAAAACTTATGCTGGAAATATTAGCCACCTCCTACGCTACTGCTGGAATAATAGTATCGACATCTCTCAAATGACAGACAACTTATTTGTTCTGTTCATGCAGTCAATGTTATCCGAGAAAAACAATATTACCTCAACCAAATCTAGCCGCTCCAATACTACAATATTAACAATTGGGCGAAACTGTATCGACTTACTGGCTCACACAGGGAAAATCAAAGGAATAGAGAACTTTGTAGGCAAGAACGGAGTAATTAAAGCTGAGAAAAAACGAGCTGAAATCGACATTTCAAATGGAGCCCGAAAACTCATAAAATATTACTGGCACCACAGATCTTTTCCAAAGCCGTCGCCTGAGAAGAAAAGATTTCCAATAACCGAAAACCATGCGAAAGCCATCGTTTCGGCTGCTGCCAAGACTGACGATTTATTTCGTCGCAAACGAAGATTCGTAATGTTGAAGTTGCTTGAACACACGGGCTGCCGAAGATCAGAATTGGTAAAAATAACCACACGTAGCGTGTATGCCGCACTTAACAACCCAAGCAAGGGACTCGAAGTGCCAACAGCAAAAACAGGTGGGAATAAACCAGCCTCAAGATATTTGCCTATATCTTTACCTGACTTAAAATTTATCGCTTCTTACATCGAATACAATAGAAATCCAAAAATCAAAATATTAAGCATGAAAGACGAAGGCTTTCTACTTATTAACTCTAACACCGGAGGAGCTTTAAACGCCAATACGATTACCCAGGAAATATCTGAGCTTGCAACCGCAGCTGATATTCATGAACGTTTGTCCCCTCACATGTATCGACATAGATTCATAACCCAATATTTCATAAAGTTAATACTTCAACACAACTTCGAAAATCCTGATGAATTTCGCAACCTTCTTGTCAACACAGAGTCGTTCAAGCAAGAAATACAGCAGTGGACCGGTCATAAACGACTAAGCTCTCTAGACCCTTATATAAAAATAGCATTTGGAGATATAACCAATCGAAAAGAAGTCGCGAGCGCCGCGATACGTAGTCAGCATATATCATCGCTAAGGCAGACTATAAAAATGACTCAAGATGAGATAAAGGCAGGTTTTTCTATAATCCCAGTTGGTGAGCTTCTTGAATCGATCTCTGATTACCTGAAGGAACTCGAATGATACTATTTTTTAAGACCGATTCGACTTTTTGCAGCACAAACAATGGATATCATTACATTGACTCCGGCGCCTTGCCAACTCTCAATTCTAAAATCTCCAAGCGAATTAAACCGATTGCAGTTAGTAACCATTTTTAGCCGTTGGAGATCGGATTTTGCTCGCGATCCAGCTTCATGACAGACGGCGATAAGATTGTAGTAGGCGTATTTGAGGTTAACTCTCCCACTACTTCGGATACCTTAGCTTTCGTCTTTAATGGCGGCTCGTAGATCCACCTCTTCCTCCCTGCGAAACCCGTCATTGCAGAGGATTAGTTTGGAGAGGCTAAACCAACAGACTGCGCAATCATCAACCGCAACCCAGCTAGTATGTTCAGGATTAGAATCAAGCCAGCTTAATGCCTCGGCTTCTCGTCCTCCCGGCCGCTGGGAGTCCTCCAGAATTGGAGTTGACCCTATGATTCGATCTTGCAGATCTAAAGGAAACAGAGACTTTAGTTCATTCAAGGTGCGATTTACACGCCAGGTGCTACTGATGACAACATACGTCTTCGGGTAATCACGCAAAACCGCCGACAACCTGGGGAGGTAAGCAAATGGCGCAGACTCCGTGGCAGGCCGGTCTCTTCGAGGAAAAAGCGGATGCAAAACGCCATCGATATCTAGAAAAATTATCACTCCATCTCTCCTTGAAAGGTATGGAATCGGATCAACCTTCGAACACAAACACTACGATTCCGATGAATGTTTCTCCTTCAGTACGCTAAGCGTAGTGACCACTTTGTGAATCCTGTCCGAAATTTTCTTTGTCGTAAGATTTTGCTTTGTCGCATATTTTTCAGCAGTGATCGACAATGTGAATAGGTTTACGCCTAAAAAGGTAAATATTTATGGCCCGTTGGCTTGGCTTTTTCTCCCACCGCTTACTCAATCTTGAGGTGTGTTGCTCAACTGTATTTATACTTTAGCACGACCCACGGAATCATCATGTAGATACAGTGTGCCTTGCTTGCATTTGGATTGGGGCCTGATGGACTATTAGTACGAATTTATTTAGCGTTTATTAGGCTCAAAAATGCAGTGATCCACGAAGTTCAAGCTGTTGCGCACCATGTGCACGATGCACAGCTGAACGACGGCTTTTGGGTAAACCGTTTCAATCGCCTCAGGGAAGCCTTTGAGGCCGTCCACGCAGGCGATGAAGATGTCCTGCACGCCCCGATTCTTGAGTTCGGTCACCACTTGCAGCCAGAATTTTGCGCCTTCGGTTTGAGCGATCCACAAGCCCAGCACTTCCTTGTGACCGGCCATGTTGACGCCGATAGCCAGGTAAACCGCCTTGTTGCGCACGGCGCCAGCGTCACGCACTTTGACGTGAATGCAGTCCAGGTAGAGGATCGGGTACAGCGCGTCCAGCGGTCTGGCTTGCCACAGCTTGACCTCGTCACTCACCGCGTCGGTAATCGCCGAGATCAGGCTGGGAGACACCTCTGTGCTGTACATTTCCTGTAAGTGACCTTGAATTTCTCTGACGCTCAAGCCCCGGGCGTAGAGGGAAATGATCTTGTCGTCGAAGCCGGTCCAGCGGGTTTGATGCTTGGCGACCAGTTGCGGCTCGAAGGACGCCTGCCGGTCGCGAGGGATGTCGAGCGGCAGTTCGCCGAAGTCGCCCTTCAGGGTTTTACCGCTGTGACCGTTGCGGGCATTGGCGCCGGCGTTGGTGATCGTCGCGCTTTTGCCATGACCCAGATGCTCGGTCATTTCCGCCTCAAGGGCTCGCTCGACCAACATCTTGGTGAGCTGTTTGAGCAAGCCATTTTCGCCGATGAGGTCTTCAGGCTTTTTGTAGTTGGTCAGCAGGCTGTCGGCCAGTTTAACCAGCTCAGGATCAGGCTTGATTCGTTTGGCGCGCTTGGGTTTTGGCTCGGTCATTGGATTTCCTTGGGGTAGGCAGTCTCCTGCCAAATGACCGTTTACACAAAACTAATTACACCCTCAAAAAATTGTACACGCTGACCCGCGCAACGCAGACCCTGCCGTTTTCCGTCGGCCTTGACCATAAACCCATCACCGCCGACGCTTGCGCCATACCCACGCTCCGCTGGCCCGACGGGGCCTAGTGCATCGAAGCGAACATGTGGATGCTCCACCTGTATGAGCAGGGCCGCTCTCGCACAGAGCGAGGGGGCACACTGCTCACCTATGCGGCCAATCTGAGCCATCTTCTGCGATTTGCCTACGCCAACGACACCCCCTTCATGGCCATCACCGACGTCCAGTTTTCATTTTTTGTGGTCGGTCTGCTGGGGCAGCGCAATGCTCAGGGAGCACACGTCAGAAATCAAAACCCGGCGTTGAACGTTGTTCGCAGCTGCCTTGAGTTTATCCATTACCTGTCCACCACATTTGCCCTGCCGGTTAAACTGAGCATTCAGCGTAAGCTGTATGATCGGGTGTTGCCGGACGGCACCGAGATACGGGGTACAGGACTGCATCATGTGGCCATGCCGCTGGAGTCGAGGATTTCACGCCGCTTGCCAGTCACCACCGAGCAGATCAAACGGCTGCGCCTCGCGGCGTTCGGTGATCAAACGGCCAGCGCCTTCGTCAGGGAACGCCGTCGGGTGATGATCCGCACACTGGAGATGACCGGGGGGCGAAGGCTGGAACTGAAGCATCTGACCCTGGCCTAGGTGGCCCATGCCCAGAAAACCGGGCATTTACGCATGCTGCTGGTCAAACAAGTGGGAAAAACGCCGAGAGCCGATGCGCCTGAGCACAACGACCGCCTGACGTACCGGGAAATTCCGATCAGCGATCGGGATATCCAGTTGCTGAAGGACTATGTGGACGTTCATCGCGCCCCTTTGATGGCCAAGCACCTCACAGTGCAACCTGACCATGGTTATCTGTTTGTCAGCGAGACCAGCGGTCGGCCCCTATGCGCCAACACCATCACCTTTGAGATCCAAAAATTGCGCACCCTGGCTCACATTGCTGAGCCTGTCAGTCTGCACTTGTTCCGCCATCGTTTCATCACCAAGATCTTCGTCGCGCAAATCATGCGCAGCAAAATCGGGACACTCAACGACTTCAAGGAAGCGCTGCTGAATACGGAAACATTGAAGCGCAAAGTACAGGAGTTCACCGGCCACAAAAATCTGAAGTCATTGGACATTTACATTCATCTGGCATGGGACGAAGCCGGACAGTTGCGCCCGCCCATCCACGGCATGGAACAGTTTCAAAGCCTGAGCGCGATCACCGAACAAGTGACTCACTTGATCGCTGAGCTCGATCAGCCCGGCCTCGATAAGAGTTCGCGCACTCTGCTCGACCTGATCGCGTCTTTTGAAGCGCTGTTGTGATGTCGCGTTCAATGCGAGTACCGACGCGGTTGAGCTCTTTACGCCGCGAGGCCGCTTGACCACCCACTGTTCCGCCGTGGCAGGTCACACCTGTGCAAAAAAGCAGGAACCATTAAAGATTGCGCTTCCCGTGAGTAACCCAAAACTGACCGCTGCATTTTTGATGCGCTGTGCGAGGGGTGCTGATTGCGCGCGCCGGCGTCGGTCAGCACCGAAGGCTAGGCCAGGTCGATTCACTCCCAGCCGACAAAAAAACTGCCTTGCCCCTCTGACGATGACCTCCAGCCTCCACGGCCTGCAGCCCCAGCCACTATCGTCAACAACTGGGTGTTTCGTCTGCGGTGTTATGTTCCCGGTGTTCACATTGAGGGCCGATCCATGCAGGCGGCATGATCCATTGTGACACTTTGATGTGGTAGTTTGAATGGATGCTCATGCCCCAACCTCCACTGCTAAGTGCAAGGTCCACGATACCAACCGTCGTGGTGTCCACAACTGAAAAGTCCGGCACAGGCCGGACCCTCTGGTAATTGCGACTTCAGAACTCACCCACCAACGTTTTGAGATCTTCACCACTCACACGAATCCCCGTCGAAAACACGCTCAGGTAAGCGCCTGTCGCGAGATTGACCAAGGTTCCAGAGACATCAATCACGGCCTCGGTGGGTGTGATTGACTGAATGGTCAGGTTGACGATGGTGGGGTGCTCGGCCGATTGAGAGAATCGACGGCCCTTCCATTGCGCCCTAAGCTCTATCTCGGGCCTATCCGATCGGTGGCTTTGCACCGAATAGCCCTCCTTGATGGCCGATCGCAGCAGGTAGACGTCCAATAGCGTCTGATCGTCTGAGCTTAACAGCACGAATACTGTGGGCTCCCCGGTCGCGTTGAATGCCGGCGCAATGTGTTTTACCTGATTGAAGCTAATGCTGGGGGCAGGAGTTAGCACCGACAATGAATACCCGCCAGCATCTTCGCTGCCGGCAATTGACAGTCTCGGCACATGGCCGCACGTTAACAGCAGGTACGCTAGGCCGATAATGGCCATGAATTTCGTAATTCTTTCCATGAGGTAAATCTCCATCGCGTTGTTTGTAATTGTTTTGTCGAGCGTAAAAGCCACACAAATTGCGAACACTCTGATATCCACGCCTTCACTGTCCGTCACGGTGCACATTCCTTTTGCAGAGGCTGTCGCACCGTGTCGACCCTTTCACTCCGGCCTCGGTGATGTCTGTATCAGAATGCGGGACTTCGTGCTGCGCCTGGTCATACAAGCTAGCAAGCTATCGAAATAAGGGCTGCCGACTCCTCAGAACGACAACTTGATTCTGCATAGCCGTCGCTAGCCATTTCTCCGGCGACTCTTAACAATAACCTGCAGGCCCCCCGCGCAACTCGCAATGTTCATCTTTTTTAAGAGGACGTGATTTACAAACGAATGAATGAATGAATGAATGAATGAATGAATGAATGGGACTATTACCCCAAATGCAGGGTCAGAGAAGGTTCAGGAAATCAGTGCGGTGGTACAAGTTATACCGATCGTGAGGGGAATGCTTGCGAAGTTAGCAAGAGCTGATGCCCCTGCCGCCGCCCATTTCGGCGGTTTAAGACCAGGGGCGACATTGGCGCAAGCGATCAGTGTAGCTATCTAAACAACATCCCGGATTTGGAGAAGCCCGCCTGTCACGAAGCACGCCCATTCGTGGCTTGATGCCCAGTACCGCTACCTCCACGCTTAATGCCAACCACCCCATCCAGGGGCACAGGCGCCCCCCCCAAAATACTTGGCTCCTCAGTCAGCCCCGTACCCGTAAATCGTCCCCGACGGCGTATTTCACTCATCGTGACCGCCCGTTTCCTTTGTCCTGTGTCTTGCGCGGGACGGCTTTATCCCGTTGACCTGGCCCCCAAAACCGCTGCTGCGTCGCGACTTTTGCCATGATTCGTATCAATTCGATCAGGCACTCCCTCGACCCCATACACGGGCGCGCCACCGCCAACACCGCAGCAGGCCACTCGCATTAAGGTACTGGCATGCCGAAACTTACTTCCTGCATGCCAGAAACAATCAAACTGATGATCATAATGGAATTCCGGCACCTGTTATGAATTGCCCTATCTATGAATGAATTATTGTTATTTTTCAGAAAGGCAAGCCCAACAGCTAAAAAGACGACTATTGTAGTTGGCAGTCTCTTTGGGTTGTAAGGAATGAAGCAATGTCAGATATTTCTAAGTTCAAAGCGAACTATCACAACGGTGACAATACGGACGAAGCGGCCTGTACGCGATCAACATCGTTGATCCATGAAGTATCGAGTCCCAGGTGAAAGCGCGCCCCAACGCTATTGCAGTGGAGCACAAGGGGCTTGCATAAGTTATCAAACCTTAAATCGGCAGACGACCCAATTAGCCCGTTTCCTGCGCAGTGGCGGAGCTAAGACCGCAACCCATATAGCGATTATTGGGGACAGATTTACCACGTTGATTGTCAGTGAACTTGCCATACTGAAGTGCGGTGTAGTCTATGTACCGTTGGACACCAAAACGCCCCAGGCACGTCAACGCTGGATGATGCGTGATAGTCAGGTTCAAATACTTTTGACCTTGAAATCGCTGGACATTGCAGAGTTAGAGAGTGTATTTGCGTGAATATTGACGGGCTCAATACTGCACCGGCTGCGGGGGAGTCTTCAGCGAGTACCATCGAGGATAGGTGACTAGGCCATCTGACATGCCGTTGCAGTTGAACGGATCCCAATGCTGGATCGAATCGACGTGAAACGTTGGCAAGCCAGTCCCTTGGTCATGTTGCGAACCTCGATTTACCAAAAAAATCAATGCCATTTGGATCCCTCTGCGCCGCCATCTGCACGGATTACCATTTAACGAGTACCCGTAATCGCAGTCGCCGGGCATTTGTACCGTCGGGACGGTACAAATCGCAGTGGGTACCGCGCCCACTGGGAGCGAAGCTAAAAAAGATATTTAGCCTGGCAGAAATTGACTGGGGTGGTACGCCCAAACCGGCGGAGTTTATACACGCGGTCAAAATAGGCCGTTGCGCCGTGCCCCCCGTATATGCCCAGCGGCGGTGATGGGCTCCTCAAACAATCGTTTGATCTGGTTCAGCTGCGGTACAGCGTGGGTACAGCGGGCGTTCAGGACGGGAGGCGTAACCTAGCTTCATCCCTACTCAGCGCCATCCGCGCATCAGGAGCTTCCCCATGACCCACTTCAAAAAAATGCTGTTGGCTTTCTCCATGCTGGGCACCGCTGCCGCGGCGCAAGCCGAAACCAAGAACTTTGCCGGCCTGACTTACGGCCAGACCAGCAACCAGGTCAGCAAATCCAAGTCCCTGAACGACAACCTCAACCACCCCAATGCCGACGGTATCATCCACAGGGACCACACCTTTGGTCTGCGCGCCGGTCGCCAAAGCGACGACAGCCGTTACTACGCCACCTACGACAACGTGTCGGGCTCGCACCATGCCAATAAACAGCGTCAGGAAAACCTGCTGGGCAACTACGACCTGTTCTTGCCGGTGGGCAAAGACACCAAACTGTTCGGCGGTGCCTCGGCCGGCTTGACCAAGGTCAGCCAGGAATCGGCAGGTTTTAGCCGCGACACCAACGTCGGGTACACCGTCGGTGCGCAACTTGGTGTACTGCAGCAGGTGTCGCAAAACACCTCCGTGGAACTGGGTTACCGCTACCTGCGCACCAACGCCAGTACTGAGCTCAATGAGCGCGGTGGCAGCAAACAGGGTTCGATGAAACTCAACAGCAGCGCCCAGACCTACCTGGCGGCCAACTACGCGTTTTAAACCACCGAAGGGAGCGTGTGATGAGATTGCTGGTCGTGGAAGATGAAGCGCTGGTGCGCCGGCAACTGCAACGCTGCCTGAGTAAGCGCGGCCATGCGGTTGAGGCGGTGGCCAGTGCCGAAGCGGCGTTGGTCCAGGTGGGGCTGGGCCACCACGACCTGGCGCTGATCGACCTCGGCTTACCCGGCATGAGCGGCCTGGAGCTGATCCGCCAGCTACGCGCCGTCGGCCAGCGTTTTCCGATCCTGATTCTCAGCGCGCGTTGTAACTGGCAGGACAAGGTCGAAGGTCTGGACGCCGGGGCCGATGATTACCTGGTCAAGCCGTTCCAGTTCGATGAGCTGGAGGCTCGGTTGAATGTCTTGCTGCACCGTTCCAGCGGATTGACTCCGCCGACCCTGGTCGCCGGACCGCTGGTGCTGCATCTCGATCGCAAGCAGGCCTCGCTCGATAAGAAGCCCCTGGCGCTGACCGCGTATGAATACCGCATTCTTGAATACTTGATGCGCCATCACCGGGAAGTGGTGGCTGAAGAAAGTTTGCTGGCCCTCCAGCCAAACGACGACGCACGTGATCCGAAGGTGATTGAAGTGCTGATGGGCTGTCTGCGGCGTAAACTTGAAGGCCAAACCGGCTTCCAGCCGATCGACAACGTGCGTGGCCAGGGCTATCGATTTACCGAGCGTTGCACATGATTGGGCCGCGCTGGGTGGGATGGATGCTTGCCGCCACCCTGCTGACGGTGCTGTCCATGACCGTGTTGCTGCCCTTGACGGGTGAGGTTACGTCCGGTTTGGCGATCGTAGCGTTGGCGGCTTTTATCATCACCTTGTAAGGGAGCACGATCCACGCCCCACGGATTTCGGGCAGGTACAGGGCGTACCCATGGGTTCGCGCTCAGTTGAAGGACGAGGTTTTCCGCCTCCCGTTACACGCAGCAATAGACGTTTTACAGGCGCCGCGGAGATTGTCTGGTAGCCTCTGTCTCGTCTCCAGCGAAGCACGCGGTCGAGGGAGTTAAAAATCCTGTTTAATTGCATTCCGAAAGAAAGCTTTTAGCTCGCTCATTCCCATCGGCGGGCTTTTTTTTGCGCCGGAAACGGCAAGTTGTGCGTTAGCGCCACGCTTGGCCATGGTGGTCTCGTGGGGACTTGGAGATGCAGCCTTTTACCGTTTAACTACGCCGCCGCTGGACCTTGATGGCTCCCTGCCCTTGAGAGTTTGCTTATACTCCTTACGCTTTTTACCCCATCAGGCGTGCGTTTGCGACAACACTCGGTCCGTGCAGGTCCTCTCAACTGGCTGTTACTCCCAGGTTGGACCTGGACTGGGGTCGGTGAGTCTGGAGGAGCTGGCGAATGCCCTGACTGTCCCAGGGACGACCTGGTGTGGATTTACCCGGGTTTCCAATCGACGCCCTCCCGGAGGTACTGCGGCCCTTTTTCCAACTGGCCGAATGTCGTCATTGAAGCGGCCCAGGCACTGCTAAAGTTGCACAAGCCCCCTTACCCCCACCGCCTAAAACCTGTTCTGCGCCTGTGGTTCGCTGCGTTCGGCTTGGGCGATCGTTCATGAGCAGTCCTCAGGAGCGCAACCTTGATGTCCAGAGTCAGCAGGCATTTGCGCCACTGGTTGACGACCGCAGCACACAACAGACCGGCCTGGGCCAGGGTGATGTCCTGTCGTCGTTTCAGTCCGGTAACAAACGCTGAGGCGTCGACGCGGGATTCGTGCGTGCCCCTGAACTCCTCAGCCCTGAGCACCCGACGAAGCCAAGCTTTGACCGTCCCGGTGATCACCAGCGACAGCAACAGCAACAGCAACAGCAACAGCAACAGCAACAGCAACAGGGTGGAAACAGGATCGTCGCCTGTGGGCACGACTCTTAGAGTCAGGCGTACGCATCACGTCCATCCCAGGTTGGTTTCTTCCACCTCGAATGTTAGCCAGCCACTACCATCCGGCTGATACTTGCGCTGGACAATGGGACCTGCCACCGCCAGGCCGCTGGGCAACATCACCCGCACGTAATGCGGCCGTGCAGGGCCGAACAACGGCTGGGCAAAAGCCAAGCACGCGACGTCGAGGAGGGCGCTGGCAGTCAGGGTAATGCTCACCGCCTCATTCAAAATGTCGAGAGCTTCCAGGCCAGAGTGGCCGGCGTAAAGCGTGACATGGGCCGGGCCTTGGTGCATATGGGGCATACAAATTCCTTTTGGATGATTAGCGATCACGACCTCAACCATAGCCTTAACAGTATGCGTCCTCCTGCAAGGACGGGGTTCCCGAGTCATTCAATTAAAAAGGGGAGAGCTGCAGCCAGGCATCTCCCCTTTGCGATAGGACCGCCGCAGGATCAGTCGAGCGCCGCCCTACCCTTGGCGTTTGGCGCTGGGCAAGGTCTCCAACGCGGCCAGCCGTCGCGTACAGCGCGTGTGCACATCCTCACGATAGCGGCGCACGCCGTCGTGACAAATCTGTTTTTCCACATGCAAGGCATCGCTGAAGCCGACCGCGTAGGCCGCGGCATAACCCACCTCAAGCGCCGTCTTGGCCACCTCGATCGACCCAAGAGCGGCATCGAGGCGCTGACGGCTGATTTCGCCACTTGGCACTGTACCGCCCATCAGTTCGGGCTTCGATTCCCTCACCCTAAGCATGTCCAGCGTCCTCCTGCGCCGCCAATTGATCGGCTTGCTCTTGCATCTCGACCTGCTCGTAGCCCTCATCGATCTTGGCAAAACAGTCAGGACACAATGAGCCTTTCGCCGGTTGTGCAGGATCCCGATGACCTTGGCAAAAGCGATAATAGCGGCAGGGAATAAGTTGTAGCGGAGTGGGTTCATCCATGATGTAACTTTCCTTGTGGTTTGTAATTAAGACGCGGTGGCTTGTCGCCTTCGATCAGCCTATACGGCACGCGAGCGTCGCCACGGCCCTGTCCAGAGCCAGGCCGTTGTCGACCGCCGCCATCTCGCAAAGCAAAAGCCTGCTAACAGGCCGCTCCGGTACGTTGCACCGATTGTAGGCCGTGCTGGAGATTCGGTGCGTAATCCTGATCTGAGGGTGTGGTACACCAGACTATGGTGGTTTTCGCAGGCAAAAGAAAAGGCCTCCTCACTGGGCTGGGGTTGGGGCCTTTTGAACGTAAGCGGCGTTACTCGAAATCCGACTGTTATGGCGGCCTACTCTTGGGCGTCCATCGTCTGGCATTCCTCACCCAGCGCCATCAGCTCCTCAAAAGTTTCGATGCTGATCAGTTCCAGATACAGCAACGTGTCTAAACGACCGTCGACCATTCCGCACCGATAGAGGTCCAGTCCTTGGAACTTCACCCTTTCGGTGTTGATGTCTTTACGAATGTCTTCCAGATGCTGGCTAATGACCTCGGGCTTTACGATCAAACTCATAAGGGTTCCTTTTCGTTGCTGATTGGTCCGTGCGGGGACTGTCAACCTGACCCAGTCCCGCTGCGCCCCAGCAATTTTATGTATGCCAAAATTAGCAGGCGTAGTGTTTAAACTCATGGCGAACACGACACACCACCCTCCCCTTCCACGGCTTCAATGACCAGCCCGGCCAGCCGCTCGCAGGCATCCGCGTGCGCCCGATCCGCCGCTCGATAGTCACGCTTATACGCCGCCATTTGTTGGGCCATGGGCGGCAGGGGATAGGTACCCATGATCAGGGCCATGAGGGGGCCTTTCTATTCGAATCGTTATTCGCCCCATGTTGTCTTACCCAGGCTGGGTCCATAATACTCGGCCTGCTCAAGTAGCAACTGCATCACGGTCGTCACATCGCGAGCTTTACTGTTGTACGCGTTAAGCATCTGCTCGTTGTGCTTCTGGGCCTTCGCCCAGGCTAAGCGGTCGTACCGGTCGACGGCCAGCAACGCATTAGTGGCCGCGACCCACGCTGCCCTGGCGTCTTTCGCAGTGATCAAATGATGTTTGAATCGCTCACTGTCGATCATCGGCATAGCAGGAATCCTTTGCCCTTCCTCCCCCCGGCCTCTTCCTGCTCTTGAGCGTCCTGCCGATCGGCCTGTTCTTGCAGCTCAGCCTGTTCATAGCCGTCGTCGATCTTGGCGAAACAGTCAGGACAAAGGTCGCCTTGCAGGGGTTGCGCGTTATCCAGGTAACCCTGACAGAAACGATGGAAGTGGCACGGATACAGCGTTACGAGCGTAGGTTTGTCCATGGTCAGCGTCCTTGTTCATTATTGGTGAGGCGACATCCTTGTCGTCCTCGGTCAGCTCCATCCAACGCGCGAGCGCCGCGACGGCTTCTTCGATGTCGATCGCCTGGCGGACATCGCTGCACAGTCGCCGACACGCGTCATGATAAACATGTTGCACCTTCTTGACCTTGTCCATAGCCGCGCCTGTGTCCACAGCGGTCGCCGCCTTCACGGCAGTGTAAGCCGCATGATAAGCCGCTTCGGCCTGCTCCTCCGGTTGCTGGGCGTGCCTGAGGGGTTTGGTGTCGATCATCGGCATGGGGAAGTCCTTTTAGTGAAAAACGTATTGCCGGGTTGCAGCCATGAACATTTGCCAGCTAGCGTAGGGAATGGCGTAGCGCCTATTTTGCGCTGCGCCATGACGACGGTGAATAGCACGATCAGCCCACTTATCAGCTTTTTCACGATGTACTGATTCACTTCCAGCCAGCTTTTGCCAATACCCACGTTGGATCATTGGGTCGGGTCGCCCAGTTCTCTGGGGAGTGCGCGACTGCATCAGCTTTCATGATCCGGGTACCAGTGCTTCCACTTCTAAAAATCAATGAGACAGGGGATACGATGGGACTCAATCCGTACCAGCGGGAAGCCCCCTCATCCATGCAGGGGAGGATGTCACTCATTGACCCAGCTCGTAATGGGCTTGAGTTCGTTACCGTCAATCATCGGCATGGCGGGAGTCTTTCTGGCGGAAAAGTTTTCTATGCGTCGGTAGTGTCTAGGGGTTACCCCGAACCAAGACCCGAACCCTGGGTTTGTGGGAGATGACGACGCTTGGCTTGCGGTCATTAATGCGGCTGTAGACCTCCTGCTGGTGGACTTGGATAGACACTGGAGCTTCGATTCCGATTGTTACGTGCTCCTGATTTTCATCAACGCCTAGCACCTGAAAAACAATTTCATCGCCGATCATCACGGCTTTGCCTGAGCGGCGGGACAATATCAACATCGCTATTTCTCCTTGAACAGTTCAGTTGCTATCCGGCACAAACCCATCGCCGATACAGGTTGAGCACGGCGACTCGTTACGCCACGGTGCGCGGCCATCGCTGGCTGGGCAGCCCGCGAAGCACCAACATAAGCTTGTGCGGGGCGCGGGCTCGGTCTGCACGCGGGGCGCGAGTGTGGCTCGGCACATCCATTTCGGTGATGGATACGGTCGGCCTGGCTCTTTTAATTCCGACCCAGGCTTTTTCCAGTGGGGGATTGTTCCGCGTGATGTCATGGACAACATGGCGGACAGCCGCTGCGCCTAGCTAAATCCGATTGCGCTTCTCGCAGGCCCAACCAAAAACATTATTTCTCAGCGACCAACTCCTTTAGATAGGCCCCTTGTACGGAGATGATCGACGGCGACAAGGTCAGGTACTCACCCGTCGCGGGGTTGACGAGTGTTCCGGAAACATGGATCACAGCCTCCTGGGAGTTAATGGATTCCATTGTCAAATTCACCGCGGTGCGATGTTGATTCGATTGGATGAATCGGCTGCCATACCAGAGCGTGCTCAGTAAAATCTCAGGACGACTAAAGCGCTCGCTGTTAACTGAATAGCCCGTTCGGATGTTCGAACGCAGCAGGGTGAGCTCAAAAAGATTTGGACTGTTCGATCCCATCACAATCGAGACCGTGGACTCACCAAGGATGTTGCGCTTAGAGACCACTCGTTTCACTTGTTTGACGTTGATGCCAACCCGCTCTCCCGGATTCAGCACTGGGCGACTTAAGGTTGTATCACCGCTCATTACGGCGGAGTTATTCTCCGTATCGCTGCAGGCCATAAGCACACACGCCAGACCGATGAGGGCCAGGACTTTGCCAATACATTCCATGTAGGGTCTTTTCCATTGTGGGGGGGTCCGATCGTTGAACGACATGCCCTCGATTGATCAGCTCTTCCCCTCCCCCGGTGTCAGGATAGTTGTCGCCTCTCCGAATTTTCCTGAAAAAGCATATCGGGGGCGGAAAGAGACTGGTCGTGCCGTACTATTCACCTGAACGCAAAGCCGCATTACTCAAGATGCTGCTTCCCCCGCTGAGCCTGACGATGGCCGAGGTTTCCCGGCGTGAAGGGGTTAGCGAAATGTCTTTGTCCAACTGGCGCAAGAAGGTCAGTTCTGAAGGAAGCGCAGTGCCTGAAGACAAGCCACTCCCCGAGAACTGGTCTGCTGAAGCCCGGTTCGCTGTCGTCCTTGAAACCGCCGGTCTGTCGCAGCTCGAACTGGGTGAGTACTGCCGACGAAAAGGTCTGTACCCCGAACACGTCAGCGCCTGGCGCCAAGCCTGTATCACGGGGCAGCAGAGTGTTCAGAACCAACAAAAGGTCGACCGCGAACAGTCTCGCAAGGACAAGAAACGTATTCAGCAACTTGAGCGCGAACTGCTGCGTAAAGACAAGGCGCTGGCCGAGACCGCCGCGTTGTTGGTGCTGCGAAAAAAGCTCAACGATTACTGGGGGATCGACAACGAGGACACCTGACCTCTTTGCCGGAACGGCAGTTGTTGGTGGCTTGGTTGATCGAAGCCATCGTGGCCGGTGCTCGAAAAATCAGAGCGTGCCAGGAGGTGGGGCTGTCGCTCAGAACCTTGCAGCGATGGACGCAGAGTGAGGATGTTCAAGCCGATGCCCGCACAACCACCGTGCGGCCCACGCCACGTAATGCGTTGAGCGAGATCGAACGACAAGCGATCGTGACGCTGTGTAACAGCCCGGCGTATGCCCATTTGCCGCCGAGTCAGATCGTACCGAGGCTGGCTGACGAGGGGCGTTATCTGGCGTCGGAAGCGACGTTTTATCGCATCCTGCGTGCAGCCGGCCAGCAACATCATCGGGGCCGTAGCCAGCGACCCAGACGGCATGCGGCACCGACGACGCATGTCGCCAAAGCGCCCAATCAGGTGTGGTCGTGGGACATCACGTATTTGCCGTCGCCGATACGTGGCAAGTACTACTACCTGTATTTGATCGAAGATATTTACAGCCGCAAGGCCGTGGGCTGGGAAGTTTACGAAGAAGAAAGCGGCGAAAAAGCCGCTGCGCTGCTGCAACGCAGCGTGATCGGCGAGCAGTGTTTACGCGAGCCGCTGGTGCTGCACTCGGACAATGGTGCGCCGATGAAATCGCTGACGCTGTTGAGCAAGATGTACGACCTGGGCATCACGCCGTCCCGTGGCCGACCGCGAGTGAGCAACGACAATCCGTACTCGGAGTCGCTGTTTAGAACACTGAAATATTGCCCGCAATGGCCGCAGGAGGGTTTTGCCAGCTTGGACGCCGCACGCGCTTGGGTGAGAGATTTTATGCGTTGGTACAACAACGAGCACCGGCATAGCCGGATCCGCTTCGTGACACCGACGGAGCGGCATCGAGGGCTGGACCACCAGATCCTGGCGCGGCGGCATGAACTGTACCAGCGAGCGCGCAAGAAAAGCCCGGAACGTTGGTCAGGCCAGACGCGGAACTGGGAGCCGATAGGAGCGGTGATGCTGAATCCGGATCGGGAGCAGCAGGACGAGAAAAGAGCGGCATAGTTGAACGGTTGACGCGACAACTACCTTGAAAAATGCCGCCCTCGAGCTGGCAGGGATAACCAAAAGAGCGAAACACCTGGCACAGCCGTTCGCGACCGTCCAGAACCGCAGCTTGAGGTTGTCCTGAAGCGATCGAGAAAGCGTCGTGCTCATGGGGGTCATCGGTATGGCCGGTGCTCACGGTGGCCAACAACGAGCGCTGACAAAGATGGGCTCGGCCCTGCAAGGGATAGCCCATCCATGCCGGTTTTAAGAGATTTAAAAAAACGTCTGTTTCCAGTTGCCTGCGCTGATCCATCGCGCGTCCATCCCTGTTGGTGTGAGGTGGCAGTGTGCCCTAACAATTTTGTTCGACAATACTGGCTTTTTGCCAAAGTTGGCTATCTGAGTGCCACCTTCAACGTCCACTGGACTGTGTGCGACGCCACGTCAGCCCGATCTTTTCAGCCGCCGTGCGACACGAAAAATTCAGCGACTCAGTCCCCTCGGCGCCCAAGTGGCCAATGACTAAACTGAGGGGTTGGGCCTGCCCTGGTTGATCGGCAGGGATTATGCATTGCCGCAAGCACTGCGGCGGCTATTACGAATTGCGGAATTCATACACTGTCGAGGGTCATGGCCGATGTCGTTTGTCACGCAGGAGTAGGCTCAACCAAAAGCCGCGGTTACGCTGCATCGCCTATGGCGAAAACGCCTTTGCTTTTGTCCATTTTGCCCAGGGCCTTTAGACCAAAATTTCCACGCTGACTGGTGCCAGCGAGCGACATTTGAGCGTCTTTCTCGGCCATCCGTGACGAAGCAAACGACCACCTGCTTGGACAAAGAGGGGATCCGTTTGAACATAAACAGTGTTATCAGTAACGACAGACAGCGGCTCGGCCAGCGGCGCCGGGCGGAGATCGGGGGCTTACTCATGACGACGGGGGGCCTTTCAAGATCGGAAAAGTTTTCCGGTTAGCCCATACGGCGCACCAATACCGCGACGGTTTCTTCGTTTTCGACTGCCTGTCGGACATTGCTACACAGTCGTCGGCACGCGTCGTGGTAAACGTGTTGCGCCTTCTTGGCCTTGTCCAGGGCCACGCTTTTGTTCATCGGCGCCGCCGCCTTTACCGCGGCATAGCTGATAGGCCGCTTGGGCATGCAGTACGGGTGCAAGGCGTGTTTGAGGTGCTCGGTGTCAATCATTGGCATGGGAAGAGTCCTTTCAGTTTGTCATCCAAAAAGACGCACCCGAGCGACCGTTTACCTGGGTACCAGTCTGTGTGCCGTTATTCAACGCTTGGGGTTGGCGTGCTATCACCGTCATCAATGGCAGTGCCTCACGATTGCTCACGCGGGGACCGCCATCAGCTTCCAGCCTTCTTCCTTAATGACCTTGCTGGCCTGGCCGGGGTGTAGACCTGAACTTAATTTCATCGGCTTGACTTCCTTGTGTTGGCTCGCCAAGTAGAGATCTTCAGGCAGCCATTTTGTTGCTGATTCGTAATTGCGCGGCAATCATGGACTATTTATGCCGGTGTTTGTGTCGTCCCCTTTACCGCTCAACGGTAGAGCATGCCGCCCGATGGCCTTGGAGATGCGTTGTTGCAGTCCTCTGATTGTCTTCAATAGAAACCGCAGCGTATGCTGCCTGGGCATAGCAAGTGCTCTGAGAGCGTGCGTCCTTTCCCGGGACGGGCGGCAAAAAATCCGCCTACCCATCGGCGGCAACCGACCACCCTAGACTGTGCCCCCCCGTACTGTGGTCTACGCTGCGTGAGTTATTCTTACTCGCCAAGGAAACACCTTTATGGCCTATGCCTACCATGATCCCGCCCAGGTCACCGTCTCGGTGCGCCACCTCGGCAGCGACCCAGTCGTCAACCTCAATCACGCCCCCACCATCGTCCTCGCCCGCCACGGCGCGGTCCACCTAGCCTGTTTAGAGTTCGCCGGCGTCCTGCATGCCCCTGATCACGCCAACTACGTGCAGCTGCAACTGGCAAACAGCCAAGCCCTCGGTGCCCACCTGCTCGAGGATGAGCGCACCCTCCGTGGCAGCGGCTGGCTGCTTTTGCAAATCGAGCACGGTGACTGGGGGTTGCTGAGATGAATCGACACCACCTTAAGCCTGTCGTCCCACGCGTCAGTCTAGTTGCCGAACTGGGGCTGCCGCTGGTAGTCGACGCCCCAGCCAATGCCTGGCTCAACCGGATCCGCGGCGCCGAGCATGGCAAGGCAGCGCGTGAGGCCCGCGACGATGCGAGGGATTTTGTCGCCGGCCTGGAACAGCGGCGGGACATCTCCGTCGCCCAAGCGGATCGCTTGTACACCGCCATCGATCGGCAGTGGTACGACCGTCTGGTGACTTTGGAGCAGGCCGCCCTCACCGGTGGCCAAGCCGGATCGGCGAGGCAGCTGGACTAATAGCGATAACCATTGTTGGACGCCGATCACCCATCGGCCAGCTGATCCCAGTGCGCTCGCGGCGCTAACTGCCGGGTCTGGGCCAGCCTGTCGGCGGTGGCCACGCTTGCTGCATAAACAGCGTACTCGTCACGGATCACCCTCCCCTTCGCCCGCCTCGCTCACCTGCCAAACCAGCTCTTTACAGGCATCGGTATGCGCAAGATCGGCCAGCGTATAGTTCCGTGTGAAGGCGGCGATTTGCTGCGGCATGTGCGCCTGGGGGGCCTTCAAGGCACTAACCAGCGCGAGTCGCGCGGCACGGGGTGGGCCCGTACCGCCTCCAGGTAAGGCCGCAGGGACTCGTCGTCGATCATGGGTATGGCAGAGCTTCCCTTCTGAAACGTATTGGCCTTTTGGTGAAGTTTGCGGTTCGCAGACTCTCTGCAGAGCTGTCAAGTTGGAAGCTTCCCTTATAGGGCGCTTTCAACTTGTGCCACGATAGTCCACTGCTAATTATTGCCACGTAATCGGTCGACCACCGTTTCATGGATCCCGTGTTGACTGACCAGGGTTTTCACTGGGGAGGGGTTGAATCACCGCGCCGATCATGGCTTGCCCTCCGCTACGCGCCGAAAAGCGGCACGCTCGGCCCGCTGCACCGCCTCATTCATCACCCGCTGTTGCTCGGCGCTGATCAGTTCGCCGGCATACAGGCCCCAGACAAAGCCTTGGGCGTGGGCCACATGGTGCAGGATCCGCGGGACATTGAGGTGCTCGCCAATGCTGTGCAGCTCGCGCTCCCAAGTGGTGTGCAGGGTCGCGCTGGGCACGTCGACCGTCAGCGGGTCAAGGGGGATCTGGGTGGGAGAGCACGGCATACGGACAATTCCTCTTCGAGCGAGCGGCCGCCCCTGCGTCAAACCAACACTGGGAGCGTGAATGACTAGGCGATCGTTGCGCGTAACGCCGCGCACTTATCCGGTCGCGTCGTGCTCGGCCTGCTCAATCAGTCGGCACAACGCTCCTAGGAGAGCAGCAATTCCTTATCGATCATTGCAGAATGGGGCAGCTTTTCTTGCTAACGGGCAGCTTCCGGTTAGGGGCATTTGTTTCCCGTAACGACGACCCCCTCTCCTTCAGTCACAGGTCACCATCAACTCGGCCAACCAACACCTTGCGCCGTCCCTGAATGTTCTCCCGAAACCCCGTCGTTTTCCCGACCTATCTCACATTCAAGACTGGGCCCAAGGGGAATGATGTTTTCGCTGGGCTCTCTTCAACAACTCGGCCAGCGGCCGTCCCAACATTCGCTCGGCGGTGGCGGCGCTGATACGCTGCTCTTCGACCCGTTCGCCGTCCTGATCGAACTTGTTCGCAACGAGCATGGCCGGATCGTCTGAACTCAGCGGGGATACCAGGATGGCTTGCCAGTGCTGTTCCCACTCGACCTGCGTGTTACAGGCGGCACCACCCAGGGTGACGAATCCATTATTTTCTTCATCGCCAAAAGTGATGGCGATACACCAGCGAGATGTTGGCGTTTTCGCCGACATGATCCACCTCCTACGTTGACTGGAAAAGCCGCTTCATCGCGAAACGTCCCGTTGCGCCCCATCAGGGTTTCTTCTGGACGGCAAGTCATCACGGACCTTCGCTCAAGGCCAATGTTGGGGTCCTGCCTCCTCTGTCAGAGCCAAAGCGGTGGGTGAAAGTCAGTGTCGACTGTATCCGGCCAATCTAGAGCGTCGAAAGACGGGAAACAACCTGGCACACCCCCGGATGAATAGGGAAAATGGAGTATAAACAATAGCCGCTAGCCTACGCGCCTCAGGCGCGCTTCATCAGCCGTGACAGAAATCAACGGACTGATGCACGCCAATGTGAGGCGCATCAGGTTGAAGGCACGCTCCAGCTCACTCTTCTCCTCATCGTCCAGATCGTTGGGAAAGCCGGCTTCTAGATTTTTGATCGCGCGATAAGCAAAATTATTGAGGGTCTGGCAGGTCATCAATACATCTTTCAACACGAAATGCGCTTCGGTGTGCATAAGACTCTCCTGCTGGATGGGTTACGGCCTTATTCAAGCAGCAAAATTTGAGCGGCAGGACGGCCTACCGTGAATTTGAGAAAATTTCACAGCGATTTCACTGTCTGCGAGTTACGGCATTAAATCGGCGGATCGGCGGGTGGTCTTTCAATACGAATCGGCATAGGGGAAGGCCATCTGGCCGCCCCCCCTGCCACGCCACCCGGCATGCGGGTCCGCACCGGGCGGTTCGAGAAGTTGAGGTCAGCAGAGTCGAGGCAGACCCAGCCGGTCGAACCACGCCACCGTAAGCACTCCATGGATCAGACCGACACTGTTGTGCCAGAACCTGTGGCTGTTGCCGGCTATTGCCGCTGCCAAATCAGGGTTTGCTCCAAGTTTGCGCAGTTCACGGTACGTTCTCCTTGCGGTGTTCCATTGTTTGAGCTGGATGGCCCTGAGTCGTCGGCGTATCCGTTCATCGAACCGGTGCCAGAGACGAGGGGTTTGCGATAAACCGAAGAACGCTTTCCAACCCAGTAGGTACAGTCTCAGACCTTCCACCACTTGCGACATACATCGGCCTCCATTACGAGATGTCAGCTGTCGGATGCGGCTTTTGAACGTCTGCAGCGCTTTGCTTGCCACCCAGCGTTTGACCTCGCCTTGAGCCGACAGCCCAAAGCCCAGACCTAGCGGCCAAACGCACTGGCAATGGCGCTCTGCGTTCACTTGCAGCTTAAGTCGATCATAAAGGCGACGGAGCACTGCCATTACCCGCTGACCGGCCTTGAGGCTGTGTACGTAAACGTTCGCATCGTCCGCGTACCTGACGATGCGGCCTCGTCGCGATATCTCCTTGCCACCTCGCCCAGCAATACATTGGCCAGCAATGGTGAAATAGCACCGGCAACCACAGAGCAAACTCTCGGATAAAATGGCGGCTGCGTATTGCCAGGGAAAATTTTACCCCGATGTCGAGACTGTTCTCGTCATCGAGGTCATCGCCCCCCCACTGACGGGAGACTTCAGTCATGAGCCGAATAACGAGCATTGGTGTATCCGCCTGGCTTCGAACCAAATCGATTCTCTCGTGAACAGCTCGAGAGGGTCTGCGAGCAGCTTAAACCGACAGAAACGCGGGCTTCCTCAGAATTGTCACAATCCCTGCCCTGTGTGAAAAAGCATCGTAGTGCAAAGCGAGGTGAGCAATGAGCCAGGCTGTGATTGTGGCGTTCTATGCCCGCGTATTCTCTAACCAACAGGCTAAACGCGGCACGATCGAAAGCCGGATTGCCGCATTGACAGAGCGGATCGTGGCCGATGGCTCAGTATTTCAGTCGCGTTGTTCAGGCCACTACCTTGCATACATTAATTATTGTGCATACAATAAACATGTGCAAATAATCTTCGATCCTGCCAAGCGTGACAAAACCCTGATGGAGCGGGGCGTTGACTTTGCCGACGCTGCCGCCGTCTTTGCCGGGCACCATTTCACTGGCGAAGACACACGACAGGATTACGGAGAGGTCCGCTTTATCACCGTGGGTCTGTTGATCGGTCGCATGGTTGTAATTGTCTGGACGCCTCACGGCGAGGCTCGCCGCATCATCTTTATGAGAAAAGCCAATGAACGCGAACAAACTCAATACCGAAACCGCCTGGGTTGATCCGGACGACGCACCTGAACTCACAGACGCTTTCTTTAAGCACGCTGACGAGTTCAAGGGAGCCCGACTTGTCCGACGCGGTAGGCCCAAGGCGGACGTGGTGCGTGAGCGGATAACGATTCGGCTTGAGCCGGACGTGCTCGCACAATTCAAGGCATCCGGCCCAGGCTGGCAAACCCGAATGAACGCCGCCCTAGCCGACTGGCTCAAGACGCATACTCCAAGCGAACTGAAGGCGTAGTCACCGACTTCGGTCGGCAAAAATCTGGCGCTCGTAAAGGTCGAATCAAGCAGCGACTAAGCGATCTACCGATGGCTGTTGGTGATGCTCTGCTTGCCAAAGATCGTAGTTCATTTGCAACACCAGCCAACAGCGGGCAGTGCTGAGTCCGGACCGTTCCAAGCGCACAGCGAGGTCGGGACTGATCGAGGTGTGTCCGTGGATCACCCGCGAAAGCATCTCACGGGAAAAGCGCAAGCGTCGGGCCATCTCGGCGATTTTTAGATCAGCTCCTGCAGCATGCTGTAGAGCATTTCGCCTGGATGAGGAGGGGTATGCATAGCCATGAGGCCCCCTGTCTTGATCACAGGGACAGTGTGATCTGCCTCTTCACGGCTTGCAACGTCGACCAGCAATAGGCCTTGGGACGCGGGGTCATGTATGACGCGCTTCCTACTGGTTGTCGGAGGTGGTGGGGCTTCGACCTGCTGTCGAGCGGCAGGGGGTCTACACCTGGCGCGCGCAATCGTCTCCCCACCACGCCTGCGGGCTAAATAGGTCTCTTTTTCTGCACTTCTGCACCTGGCTCAAGCCAGCCCAGGCCGGGGGCTTCGTACGCGAACAACAGGTGAGAAAAGCCTGCGGATCCCTGCAGAGGTGGGATAAAGCACTGCCAACTTCCATCAGTAAGTTCTGCAGAGCTCGAGTGCCAGAAAATCCGCACGAAATGCGTATTTCGGCCCATCGTGACCGCCCGTTTCGGTACAACGTGACCGCTCATTTCGCTAACAACGTGACCGATTTTCCGCCTGTTCCGAAACAGTGGGTGTTTTCCACCGTTGTAAAACTCACAGGGGGAAAGGTGAAGGAACACACCTTGCGGTTGGAGTCGGACACGGCGATCATGCGGCACATCAGGATCAAAGCGGCCGCTAATCCGCATGACCCCAACTGGCACAAGTACTTCGAGTCCCACTGGGGCAAGAAAATGCTCAGATCGACACGGGGTCGCGCGAAGCTATATTGGATCTGGCGGCAGCAAGACGGCCTGTGCTCCACTTGTCATAAACCCGTTACCAAAGACACGCCATGGGATGCTCGCCACGTCGTGAAACGGGCTTGTGGAGGAACGGACGCGGCAGTCAATCTTGAAATCTATCACCAGCGCTGCCCCGGAGATCAGCAGTTCGCCAATGTTAAAGAGGTATCGCCGGGTGCTTGATAGTGCCTTTGTAGAGGCTTGATCCGTGCGCTGGGAAACTTGCATGCACGGTTCTTAGGGGGGTGGACGCGGGTGACCGCGTCTGACTACCCGACCGGGCGCTGGGCCGCAAAAACTACCTGTTTGCCGGTTCCGATGCCGGCGGAGAACGAGCGGCTGCGATTTACAGCCTGGTGGGGCACTGCCAAGCTAAACGGATTGAACCCACAGGCGTATCTGACCTACGTGCTTGAGCACATTGCCGAGCACCCGATCAATCGGGTGAGCGAGTTGCTGCCCTGGAACATTTCCTTGAACCACACTGAATACTGCGAGGCCGCCTGATCCATGGTTAAAACTGTCCGTTTACCCAAACCCGCCTCCGACTTGTTGCTGCTGCACATTGAGCTGAAGTGGATCACTCCGAAAATCTGGCGTAGGTTCGCGGTGCCTGAAAACATCACCTTGGGCAAACTGCACCATGTCATCCAGGCCGTGATGGGCTGGAGTGATAGTCATCTGCATGAGTTTGAAATTGCCGGTGAGCGTTATGGTATGCCCGATCCCGATGGCTGGGGGCCGACGGTTAACCCGCAAGCTCGTAAAACGCTGATCAAGGCGTTGAGCGGTAAGCGAACATTCAATTATCTCTACGACTTCGGTGATAGCTGGCATCACCGTATCAAGGTCGAAAAAACGCTACCCGTTATTGCCTGTCCTCAGGTGCCGTATTGCATCGATGGTGCCAATGCTTGTCCACCGGAAGACGTGGGTGGCGGGCCTGGTTACGAGGAGTTTCTGGAAGCGATGGCCAACCCCAATCATCCAGAGCATGAGGCGATGGTTGAATGGCATGGTGATGTTTTTGATCCAGCGGCATTTGAGTGCGAGCGCGTGAACCAGTGGTTTAAACGGGTTAAGGTTTGAGCTGCAAGGCGGTGTAGCTCGAACGCTTACGAACCAGATGGTGTTGCGCAAACTCTACCTTGACGGCATCGGCACCCAAGCCGGAGCAAAAGACAGTTCAATGGGCTTGGGGACAGGACGAGGTGCCACGGGTGTGGCAGGACGTGTTCAGCTGGCATTTATCGGTATCAATGGCGTAATCCAAGAAATTGTCGAGACCCATCCCGATATGGAAATCCGGTCGCTGACCTTCGACACTTTCGGCTTTAGCCGTGGTGCGGCGGCTCGGCACCTCGCCAAGAGGTCGCCCTGGGCAACCGCGGCCCACTGAGGCAAATCCTCAATGTTTACCAAAAGGGCTTCAGTCGAACCTTCTTGGACTTCTATAACAACGACATCCGCATGGGCTTTATTGGTCTGTTCGACACCGTAGCCTCGGTGGCTAGTTTCACCAATGGGCTTAATGTCCAAAGCGCGATGCCCCCAGGCGTGCGTCTGTACCTGCCGTGCAGTTGGTGGCGCGCGATGATTACCGGGCCAACTGCGCGCTGAACCGGATTTCGCCAGACCACTCGGAGATTGCATTTCCCGGAGTGCACTCGATTGGTGGCGGTTATCGAGCCCAGGCGCAGGAGTGCGTGCTGATTGGCCCGATGCAGGGCCTGAACGTGGCCAAAGGCACGGACGTGAAAACCACCTTAATCTATCGCGATGCGTTGAAGCACAAGACTCGGCTGGTCGCCCAGGGCTGGCCCAAGGCCGTGCTCGAGGTGGTCACACCGCTCCTAAGGTGTTGGCGCGCGGCAAGACAATTTCATTGACCCTGCGCAGAAGCGGGTTTATGCCAACCTGCAACTCAAACGACCGGTACGCAGTCAGCTGTCGCGGGTGTATCTACGGGTCACATACGCGCTGGCCAAGCAAAAAGGGGGTAAGCCTTCAGCCCAGCCACCTTTACTCGGCAGCTGATCTCAACGGCAGTAACTCATCCAGCCGGCTATTGGGCAAGGTTGGCAGCTTTTCCAGCGTATCTTTCAGCCATGCACTCGGCTCGATACCGTTCAACTTGGCCGTCGCCAGCAAACTCTGAATCGCCGCCGCTCGGCGTCCGGCGCGCTCTGAGCCGGTAAACAACCAGTTTTTCTTACCGATAGCTATCGGCCGGATGACGTTCTCGGCGGGGTTGTTATCAATCGGCAAATCACCGCTCAGCGCGTAGCGCGACAGCGCCTCCCAGCGCTTGAGACTGTAATCAATGGCCTTGGCCAAGCTGCTGCCGTTGGCCACGCCTTGGCGAGTCGACTGCAACCAGTCGTGCAGCGACCGCAGCTTGGGTGCTGCTTCTTGAACCCGCAGGTGTTGCCGCTGTTTTGTGGCGAGTTTCCTGCCGCGCCCTTCAATCTCGTAAAGCTCGGCGATCCTTCGCAAGGCTTCAGCCGCCACCGGGCTTTGATTGGCCGCATGCA
The DNA here is from genome assembly GCF_054898105.1 of Pseudomonas sp. MDT1-17. Taxonomy (NCBI): domain Bacteria; kingdom Pseudomonadati; phylum Pseudomonadota; class Gammaproteobacteria; order Pseudomonadales; family Pseudomonadaceae; genus Pseudomonas; species Pseudomonas sp. MDT1-17. The sequence continues at coordinate 6,275,830 of NZ_JBUBVM010000001.1, forward strand.
GTTCGAAGAACTTGCGTCGTGCATGGGCCATGCAACCCACCTCCGTAATGCCAAGACCAAACAACGCCTTGTAACCGGCATAGTCGTCGACCACCAGATGACCTTTCCAGCCCTCCAGGAACGCACGCACATACGCACCGCTGCGTCCGGGCTGATAGTCGAACACGGCAAGGCCTGGCCCGTCATCCAGGTCGTTGCTGCGATAGCACCACAGATAGGCGCGTTTGGTTTTTCCTTTGCCGGGATCCAGTTGCTGCACCGGGGTTTCGTCGGCATGCAAAATCAGGCGTTGATGCAGTAACTCACGCAAGCGATCGGCCAAGGGCTGCAGGGCAAAACCATAACGGCCTACCCACTCCGACAAGGTTGAGCGGGCCAGCGTGACGCCGTCACGCTGGGCGATCTGCTCCAGCCGATACAGCGGCAAATGATCGAGATACTTGCTGATCAAGATCCAGGCAATCAAGCCGGGGGCCGCCATACCACCGTCGATGACAGCCGGAGCAACGTCGGCTGAGACAATACTTTCGCAAGGGCGGCAGGCGTACTTGCTGCGAATATGGCGGTGGACGAAGAACCTCGCAGGTTCGACATCGAGCTGCTCGGTGATGTCTTCACCGATTCTCACCAAGGCACCACCACACTGGCCGCACGTGCACACTTCGGGTTCGTGATGATGTTCGATGCGCGGCAGATGTTCCGGCAGTGCCTGACGCCCGGCCCGCGGACGCTGAGCCCGCAGTTCAGGCACTTGCACCTCGACTTCAGCCTCAATGGCGGCGCAGTCGGCCTCCATGGTTTCGTGAAACAGATCGCGCTGCTCAGGCGACAGGGCTTCGTTCTTGACGCCGAAACGGATGCGCTTGTAGTGCGCCAGTTCAAGCGTCAGAGCCTGGATTTTCAAGGCGTCGTGTTGAGCCTGGGCACGTAACTTATCGACATCGGCCTTATGTAGAAGCGCAGCCATGATCTGCTCCCGCAGTGCGGGATCAAGGTTCAGGGCGGCGATTTCGTCGGCGATAGGCATCCGTGGATTTTACTGAAAAAGTGAACACTATCGTTATCCGCGAACGGTAATGAAGGTTATTTTCTACACTTTCCAGTGACTCATGGGGCGAGCTTCCAAGCGCTGCCAGTCAACGCCGGTGATCAGCCAGCGCCATTGAGCCTGGGTCAGTGTGAAGGCTTTATCGCCTTCGTCTGGCCAGACAAAAACCCCATCATGCAAACGTCGCTGGCTTAGCCAGACGCCGGTTCCATCCCACTGTAAAAGTTTGAGGCGGTTACCTCGGCGATTACGAAAGGCATAGGCGGTGCCGTCGCACGGCGAGTTCCCCAGCGCGTGTTGAACACGTGCCGAAAGGCCATCAATGCCAAGGCGCATGTCCATGGGTTCAAGTCTCAACCAGACCTGTGTCGGCAGTAGCATCAGAGCATCTCCTGAAACAAGTGAGCCAACCACGCCGGCTCCACCGCGCGGGGCAATACCAATTCCCAGCCGCTTGGGTGGCGTAGCAGCAAGTCACTTGTTTGGGCAGGTTCATGCACAGCTATGGGTACCAGCGTCAGCGTCTCGTTTCCCAACTCGCGACTTCGAAACCAATAGCCAAAAGACTTGGTGTTGAGTTGGTGCTGCTTACAGTAGGCGACTTGCGTGAGCCCACTGCTGCGCCATGCCTGGACATGTTCAGCCCAGAATGTGCGCCGGGCAGTAAGTGTGGTGGGTGGTTTCATGTGTGCTCCTTTTTTGGAGAGCACAGCGTGGCGAGTGGAGGTAGGGAATTACAGGTGGCTGGGCTGGAGGCTTACAAAAGGGGGAAGTTTGAAGCGATTGATGAGCATGACCCAAACTATGCCGTGCCCAATGAACTTCAACCGATGTGTGATAGGTTTGTCGCCGATGACCACAGCGTCACGCCGGCTGAAGACGTCTTGCTCAAGTTGCGTTACATCCATATGTCCGCGCACTGGAACCATCCCTTGGACACCACAGGGCCGCGTGAACCCTCGGTGTTGTATATCCATGCCCCCACGCGCGATGCCGTGCGCGTACGGTACCTTCACGTACCCGGTTGAGATCCAGGACGATGAAAATCGTTACTGGCCCTGATGGGCCTGTTGTCGATGAGCGGTTGCCAAGCCACTGACCCGTTATCCGGCGAGGGCGTCCCCCACCCGCTCTGGTGGAGTATCGACTTTTAGGGGCCGTCCTACATTATTGCTGGTTGGAAAACAGTACAGTGGTAGACATCCACGGACAGTTGTTCAACAACGGTGCCGGCGGTGCGTTGGGGACTGATACCCCGGAAGATGGCACCGAGTCCGCCCGAGGTTGGCAAGGGTTCAAAGGTAATGTCATGCCGGTGACCGGCGCCGCCATGCCTAAACGGATTTTTGTCTGCTGGCAATCGGTCGTCGAGCCGCAAATGTACAAGGTTTGGGTAGATCTCCCCGACGAGGCCCGCCGGCTCTTGCAGACGTCAACCAGTCGGCGCTATTCGGAAAGACCGGACAGCCTTGCTCGCGCTGGAGCCTCGCTGATCATAGGATTGACGCCGGGTGGCGTGGTGGTGTGTGGGTCAAGGACAGTTGCCACAGGCCGGTCGAAGTTGCTCGAGCACTGGCGGAAGTGGAGCCCTTGGGACCTTATCTGGGTAAAGCCAGCGATCATTAGTACCCGCAAACAGAAGCGTCGAAACGCTACGTTGAGCGCTACGGCATTCCCTACGGCCGCTGGCAAATGTTCAGCGCGACCTTGGATAGGCCAAGAAGGCGCAACCTGTATAGCATGACGCATGACGGCGACGGTACGGCGATGTTCGCCAGGCGATCGACAATGAAGAAGCCGTCGCGGCGCTCGCGCGCCCGATGGGGCTGATCGAGGACGACAAGGATGTCGCCTCGCCAATAATGAACAAGGACGCTGAACCATGGACAAATACACGCTCGTAACGCTTTTTCCGTGCCACTACCACCGTTTCTGCCAGGGTTACCTGGATGCCGCGCAACCCCTGCAAGGCGACCTTTGTCCTGACTGTTTCGCCAAGATCGACGACGGCTATGAACGGGTCGAGCTGCAAGAGCAGGCCGATCGGCAGAACGCTCAGGAACAGGAAAGAGGCCGAGTGGGGGAAGGGCAAAGGATTCTTGCCATGCCGATGATCGACAGTGAGCGATTCAAACACCATTTGATCACTGCGAAAGACGCCAGGGCAGCGTGGGTCGCGGCCACTAATGCGTTGCTGGCCGTTGACCGGTACGACCGCGTAGCCTGGGCCGAGCAATGCCTGGAGCGAGCACAGCGCGGCGAGCCGCTGCCATGGGAGCCGGCGCGACCGTCACCAGCGGCACCCCGTAACGACCACAGTGAAGCAAAGGAGTCCCAGTTATGCCAATGATAGGCACCGAACAACTCAAGCACGCTTTGCTGCCGGTGAAACGCGCCGAAGCGGCCTATCAGCAGGCCTTTGCCGCTGTGAAGGCGGCGGCGCCGGTCGACAAAGGCACCGCCCTGGACAAGGCCAAGAAGGCGCAACATGTTTACCATGGCGCGTGTCGGCGACTGTACGGCTATGTCCGTCAGGCTGTCGACAACGAAGAGGCCGTGGCGGCGCTCGCGCGCCGTATGGGCCTGATCGAGGGCGACAAGGTGTCGCATCGCAATAACGAACCACAAGGAAGCGGCCTCATGGACGAATCCACCCCGCAGCAGCTGTTCCCGTGCCGCAATTATCGTTTTTGCCAAGGCCATCTGGATCCGGCGCAACCGGCGCAAGGCGCTCTGTGTCCCAAGTGTTTCGGGAGGATCGACGAGGGTTGCGAACAGGTCGAGCAGCTAGTCGATCAGCTGGCCGCCAAGGCGCAGCAGGACGCTGCGCAAGGGTAGGACGTAATACGTGTTACGAGTAAGGAACCGAAAGGAACCCTTTGCACCTGGTGTAAAGACGGACATTTGAGAAAGGAAGCCCCCTAATGAGTCTAATCGTACAGCCTGACGTAGTTGCGCAGCATCTGGAAGACATTTGTAAAGACATCAACACCGAACGGGTGACGTTTCAAGGGTTGGACATTTATCGATGCGGGATGGTCGACGGCCGTTTGGCAACGTTGCTGTCTCTGGAGTTGATCAGCCTCGAAACCTATGAGGAACTGATGGCCTTGGGCGAGGAATGCCAAGCAATGGTCGCCGAAGGATAGGCCGCCCTGTCAAGGCCAGATAGAAATGTCGCTCATCTGGCTAAGTAGAAGTGTCTCAGAACGAATACGACTCGAGGTTGCGTGATGCTGACGAAGCTTCATGCTGAGAAGTTCACTCGTTAAAGGACGCCAACCAAAGGGAGCAGCGTAGAACTAGGCTTTATGTCCTAAAGCTCTACGCTGTACCTTGCGATGCCCAGCTTTTCCACGTAGCGATTCAGTGAATCGAGCGGACCAAAGGCCCCTACTAGCTCATGACGCGAGCGTGCAGCTGGCCAACGGTCGGACGCTTGGCGGGACCTTGCTCAAGGGCGATCGCGGCGCCGACGGCAGAGGCTGGCTGATCTTCCACATCGACGACGGCGACTGGGGGCTACTGTCGGGTAGGAGCAGCGCATTGCTGCGCCGCCGCCCCCTAAGAACCGGACGTGAGAGTCGCCCCTCATCCGGCTCAAGCCAATTGTCAGCACCATGTTTTGGCACCGGGCATCAATCCGAAACGGTCGCGGTGCAACGGCGAGCGAAGTAAGACATCAACGCAGGATCAAACAGATTCGCCTTGCCGCGTATTTTGACATGACGAACGATTGGTTGCGATACGAAAGAGCCGCAGTCGTTGGGTTAGTCCATTGACCTTCGTTTGCGCTGCAAACACCCATGTCCGATTTCCCCCTGCGTGGAAATTCTTTTGCCTTACCCAGCCCGCGCCTTTTGAGGGGGGGCGACGCAATGCCCATCTCCATAAGAGGCGCCAAACTTGAGCATCTATGGATGTAAAGCGGGATTTGGACACTACGTGCCGGTGGTACATACCCCATCCCCGAATCACAGGATTGAGCTGTAAAATCAGGTTGGCTTGAGTAGCTGTCCAGTTCTTCTTCACAATTCCTCTGACCTTTTCCAAGAGTGCTGTTTCGCTCTTGGCAGCTGGTTTGATGAGCAACTTACCGCCATGCTTGCGCACGTTTGGAGGTCTTTTTCAGAGCCCCCCTAAGGCAGATGAGGGCGATGGACAACCTCTCGCGCCTATCCTGCGAGCGTATAGGAACGCGTCATGATAAAGCCGTAAAGCGTGTCACGATCTATTGATACGCCGCTTCGGCATGCGGGATCGGCACAGGCCGTATTCATGCTCACTGATTCGACGAGGTAGGTAATAGTCCCCCTAACCGACCAAATACCAAGTTTTCTGCCTGTTCAACTCTTCAACATTATGGTGATACCGCATTCATTCCGGAACGCTGAGTTGTGATTTCTTATCAAAAAAAATTGATGATCAAAATTGAGCAGACCAATCCTGGCAATTTTTTTAACGCCTTCTTTAATTCGTCTAGCCTGACACTTAAATGTTCCGGCTCACCTGACACAGGAGTGCTAAGTATGAATGTGAAAGCTCGCCTTGCCATAATGGATATTCTTCAAACCATTAACACCCTCCGCCATTTTGGTGAGCAGACCCAAAATGATATCCAGCTAGGATCGACGGTGTCTTTGGAGGAGGAAGAGCAGCTCTTGCTTAAAGGAGCGTTCACCCTGATGCGCCGTACGCTGGACACTTTAACTCCGTTTGTTTGGAGTGACACTCAGCACGCCAACACCACTGCTCCTGAACCAGCTAAAAAGCCTGCTTTGTATCTTGTATAGCTTATTACTTTGCCTCCTACTTAACCCGCCCGTGTCGAAGCAAAGGGTCATCAACTGTAGGGCCTGCAATCGAAAACACGCCGACCTGCAATCAGCGTGTTTTTCGATCGACATTAATTGCGTCTATCCGCCCCCCCCGCGCACTGGAAGTGATTACGAATGAACCTGAATCTACCGGCTCGATCTACAATCCAACGCCGCTGACCAGAATTAATGGCAAGTGAGTAGAGATTTGAACCGCTCCACGCCCAAGGGCTTGTGCCGTATTTCTGAGAAACGTACCGGCGCACAGCTTGCCCCTGTGGACCGCTACCGCGCTGCACGCAAGTTTATCCATGACTATTGCCCTCGACCTGGCCGACCATCACCTGGAAATTCTCTAGCAGTGCCGCGCCCTGCTGCGGCGGCAGCGCGAAACCCCGGCCAGCGCCTCGACACTCAAGCATCAAAGCATCAATAGCGGCCTGACCACCTGCGCATCCCCACTGATTCGACGTACTTCATCACCGCCTGGCCGTCTGGCACACCAGTCTAGGGGGTGTGGTTTCCGCAGGGTAAAAAAGCCCCCCGCCTTTATCAGTGCGGGGGGGGGGGGCGATTGAACATAAACGACGTTACTCCTGACCCAGGGTGGACACTCGTAAGCGTCCAGCCAACACACCTTCCGAACTCCAACATTAAGGGCGATGGTGTCCGCGTATTTTTAAGCGGACGCGATTGCCCTTAACGTCAGGATTTCCATGCGCCAACGAACCTCTTATCCAAAGCCCTTCAAAACTCAAGGTAAGCGTCTACCAAAGTCATCTTGACCGACTGGATTGGGAATCTCGAATGTCCATCGATGTCGATGTCGATGTCGATGTCGATGTCGATGGGCAAACTCAATGTCAACATCAATTTGGGTGGTGCTTCAAGTTACGTAAGCGTCCGCCGAAGTCACCTTGCATGACTCAGGCAGATACCCACTGATGCGGCAGCAGTTGGTCGATCTCACTCGCTCGCTGCATCGGCAACCGCGTCAGCACATCTTTGAGATAGGCATACGGATCATGCCCATTCATACGCGCTGACTGGATCAAGCTCATGATCGCCGCCGCTCGTTTGCCGCTGCGAAGCGACCCGGCAAACAACCAGTTTGAACGCCCGAGCGCCCACGGCCGGATCTGATTCTCGACTGGGTTGTTGTCGATGGGCACGGCCCCATCTTCCAGGTAGCGCGTCAGCGCGACCCAGCGTTTAAGGCTGTAATCCAAGGCTTTGGCCGTCGCTGATCCGTTGGGTACAAGATCGCGCTGGGCCAACATCCAGTCGTGCAGCGCTTTCGCTAACGGCGCAGCTTTTTCTTGCCGTATCCGCCAGCGATCCTCATCACTCATCTCGCACGTTTGGCGTTCAACTTCGTACAAGCCGCCAATCGAGTGCAGTGCCTGTGCTGCCAACTGACTTTTATTCGCCACGTGCAGATCGAAAAACTTGCGGCGTGCGTGGGCCATGCAACCAATTTCGGTCATGCCCTTCTCGAAACCGGCTTTGTAGCCAGCAAAATCGTCGCACACCAGCTTGCCGTTCCACGAGCCGAGGAAGTTACGTGCATGCTCACCGGCGCGGCTCGGGCTGAAGTCATAAACCACTGCCTTAAGCGCCGAGAACGGCGTGGTGCAGTAAGCCCAGACATAAGCGCGGTGAGTTTTCTTCTCCCCGGGCGCAAGCATCTGCACCGGAGTTTCGTCAGCATGGACAACTCGTTGGGCCAGAACAGCTTCTCGCAAGGCATCAACCAATGGCTGAAGCTGTACACCGGTCTGCCCAACCCATTGCGCGAGAGTTGAACGCGCGATGGCTAAGCCGGCGCGGCCAAAGATTTTCTCCTGCCGGTACAGCGGCAAGTGGTCGGCGAATTTCGCCACCATTACGTGAGCGAGCAGACCTGCTGTAGGTATTCCCTTGTCGATTACCTGGGCCGGCACCGGTGCCTGGATCAGTGTTTCGCACTGACGGCAGGCCCATTTTCCACGCACATGCTGTTCGACGGTGAACACGCCCGGCGTGTAATCCAGCTTCTCGCTGACGTCCTCGCCGATGCGCTGAAGTTGGCAGCCGCAGGCGCACTGGGTGTTTTCCGGTTCGTGATGAATTACGGTGCGTGGAAACTGCGGTGGCAGCGGCGCACGCTTGGGTTGCTGGCGCTTCTCTTCTGGAGCGGGAGCTGGTCGGAGGGCCTTCAACTCGGCGTCGATAGCCTCAAGATCAGTGTTGAGCAGATCGTCGAGCAAGTTGCCTTGCTCAGGGCTGATCTGCTCGCTGCGCTTGGCAAACCTGTGCCGCTTGAGGATGGCGATCTCGTGGGTCAGTTGTTCGATGATGGTTTGATCGCGGTGGATCTTTCTGCCCATGGTGTCGACCTTCGACATCAACTGCGCAGCGAATGCACGCAGTTGGTCGGGGGTCATCTGATCGATATTGGGCGAAGAAGTCATGCCTTGGATTTTACCAAAGCAGATCGCTTGCGGCAGTAGGCCAAGAAGCTAATTACAGTTTTTACAGCAGTGTGATTGTGCCGCCAGCGCCAACACGTTGCCAAGGCAGACCTAATACCAAGGCCTGAAGTTGCTCGGTATCCAGTTCCATCTCGCAACCTTGCCGAATGCCTGGCCATTGGAATTTGCCTTGGTTCAACCGCCGTGCAGCCAGCCAAACACCAATCCCGTCATGAACCAGGACTTTCATTCGGTTAGCACGTCGATTGGCAAAGAGATAAGCACAGTGCGGCTTCGCCGCACCGAATACTGCAATTACTCTGGCCAACGCGGTCTCGGTACCGGCACGCATATCCATGGGCTCGGTGGCGAGCCAGATGGCATCGATGCGGATCACTTGGCAAGCTCTCGGACAAAACGAGCACACCCGCCAGGATCTGAGGATGGCCACTTCACAGTGAGTTTTTGCGGCCCGAAAGGAACCTCGATGTTGACCGACATCTGCTGATCGGGCTGGGTTGCGGGCGCAAGCTTCATCGGAACAAAAGCAGGCAAAGCCGGCGCCTGATGATCACGATAAGCAGGTATCCACTTTCGAACCAGGTTGGCGTTAATGCCGTGACGCAGGGCCACGCTGGCCATCGACACGCCAGGTTGCAGGCATTCTTGGACGATCTGGGCTTTAAAGGGTTTGGGATAAGAGGTTCTTTGGCGCATGGCAATCCTGATGATAGGGGCGATAGTGTCCACGTATTTTTAAGTGGACAACATCGCCCTTATCGCTGGGATCGGGTAGGTGACTTCGCCGGACGCTTACGATTGCTCGCTCGCGAAAATGGATTGCGCACTCAGGGGGGGGGACTACAGAAGCTCCTCGTGTTCAGCGCAACGCTCATTAAGAAATGTCTTGAGGGAAATCCCTGCGTCCCACTGTCGGTTCGTTTGCTACGCTCCAGATTCACACACCGATCAAGGAATGTCATGGAAGGCCGAACCAGGGCGGTACGCCCCACAGGGTTTTTCTCCACGCGTATCTGGGTGACTTCGATTCTGCTTAGCCTGATGGCTACGGCTGTCCAGGCCAGCACGCCCGGACTAGCCACATCCATTGACAGTGCCTGGGCAACGCCGATCGATAAGTCCATCAATCTTCACCGAATGACCCCGACCCTGTATCGCAGCGCTTTGCCTGTCTCGCAAAGCGTGCCACTGCTACAGAGCCTGCAGGTTCAGACTGTCGTGAGCTTTATCAAGCAGGATGACGCGGTTTGGCTGGGGGACGCTCCGATGACGTTAGTGAGCATTCCTTTGCACGCAGACCGGGTTAACGATGCCGATGTGTTGCGCGTTTTGCGAACGTTACAGGCCGCGCAGTTGAAGGGGCCTGTGCTGATGCACTGCAAACACGGACGTAACCGCACGGGCCTGATGGCAGCGATGTATCGCACCGTGGTGCAGGACTGGAGCAAAGAGGATGCACTTAAGGAACTGCAAGAAGGTGGATACGGCGATCCAGAGCATTTGATCCAGGCGACTCGCTACGTCATGCGCAGCGATATCGCTCAACTGCGCCAAGCACTTGTGCGCGGTGATTGCAGTACCAGTCGATTTGCCACCTGTCGTGTGCGTAGCTGGCTGAGTGCTGGGTAAACGCTGAACACGGTGACAGTCCGTACCGCGTCGAGCAACGATCTGCCGAGCGTCTTCTGGCATCCCCTGCGATGAGTGGGTGTTCAGTTAACACAACCTGGAGGTCTGGGGGAAAAAAGAGCAACACTGCACAGGAGCAATGGCGCTGCGTCATTACTCGCAAACACTGCACGCGTCAGGGAAAAGGAAACTCCCTGCCATCGATGGTCCAATCGTGCAGTTCTGTGGATGGCGTAACAACGAGGGCCTGGACCCGATCTAGGGAAACTCTGAAAAAGACTTCCATATTTGGTGAAATACGCACCTCACATGAACAGAACGGTTGAGCCCCGATGAAACAGATGTCCTTCGCCGATGCCGAGTACGCCGGCAAACGTAAGCAGACCCGCCGCGAGCGCTTCCTGATCGAGATGGATCAGGTCGTGCCCTGGAAGGGCTTGGTTACTTTGATCGAGCCGCATTATCCAAAGGGCGAAGGGGGCCGTCCGGCGTATCCGTTGATGGCCATGTTGCGCGTTCATTTGATGCAGAACTGGTTCGGCTACAGCGATCCGGCGATGGAAGAATCACTATATGAAACGACGATTCTGCGCCAGTTCGCGGGCTTTAATCTGGATCGGATTCCCGATGAAACCACGATCCTCAACTTCCGCCGCTTGTTGGAAAAACATGAGTTGGCAGGCGGGATTTTGCAGGTCATCAATGGCTATCTGGGCGACCGTGGCCTGCTGTTGCGTCACGGCACGGTGGTCGATGCGACGATCATTCACGCGCCGAGTTCGACCAAGAACAAGGACAGTAAACGCGATCCCGAAATGCACCAAACCAAGAAAGGGAATCAGTATTTTTTTGGTATGAAAGCGCACATCGGCGTCGATGCCGAATCCGGCTTGGTGCATAGCCTGGTGGGCACGGCGGCCAATGTGGCGGACGTGACGCAGGTCGATCAGTTGCTGCACGGTGAGGAAATTTACGTGTGTGGCGACGCCGGTTACACCGGCGTGGATAAACGTCCAGAGCATCAGGATCGCAAGATGATCTGGTCGATTGCCGCCCGACCAAGCAGCTATAAAAAGCACGCAAAAAAGAGTCTGATCGGGCGCATGCGACGCAAGATCGAATACGCGAAAGCGCAGGTGCGGGCCAAGGTTGAGCATCCGTTTCGCGTGATCAAGCGCCAGTTTGGTTATACGAAAGTGCGCTTTCGTGGTTTGTCGAAAAACATCGCGCAGCAGACAACGTTGTTCGCTTTGTCGAACTTGTGGATGGTGCGAAAACGGTTGATGGGTATGGACGAGGTGCGTCTGTAATGCGGGCCAATTGCCCTGAAACAGTGCAATTAGAGGAAAGAACCGTGGATTAAGGACAAGAAAGGCCTGATTTTCGCCGACTTATGATTTTTTGAGCCTCAAGTAGTGAGGGCATCAAAAATCGGTGGGTACTTCAGACCTTCCCTAGAGCGTTGCGCATCAACTTGAATACCTGTTCTAACTTGCTTCTGCGACATGGGGAACTTGGCACTAAAACACCAGCCCTAGTCCCAGTCATTGGCTAAAACGCCTTCCTAGAAAAAAAAACGGGCAGGGAATGATCGGCGATTTTTTGACGGACTGTGGCAGATGCTAAAGTTGCCGTCTGGGCCTTTCGATCGAGCGTCTGGAAAATACGCTGGGGGCCCAATGTGTTTTCTAAATGATTAGTTGCCGCAAGCGCCCTCATCACTTTGGCCGACAGTCCAACTGTAAGATGCGGGGGTCGTACCTCTGCCGTACTGGAATATTGGGGTTTGGGGTTTGGGGAACAATGGACCCAAAAACCAACGTAAGCCTTGGTTAAAGTTCGACTTACTCATCCAAGGCTGTGGATTTGTAGACTTTGATTAGCGAAATGAGTTTATGCGTCCCTTTAACGATTGCCTCGCCCATCAGCTCGGCGAACTGGCGAGCGTGCTGCTTTTTATTCAGGGGTGGAGGGTCTTTGGGTACCGGATTGCTCGAACTGGCTTTTTGCCGGACAATTTGCTTTTATCACCAGATGCTCTTCACTCCCGGTCTGCGATAAACTCAAGAGGCGCACATGTACACAATCCATCCATTAAAAACTTTTCATGGGGTGACAAAGGATCCAGACACTGGGCCTTTGAAAAATTGCGATCAGACTCTAGCTACACGTCACAGCGATATGTTCGAGCAGTGGAAGAACCCGAGTCGCCTACGTAAACAATACGACCTGCAAGCCCTGGATGATGGCCCTGTCTTTGAATTAAGCCGACTTCAAGAGCACCTGCTTGTAGACGTCAGCGGGGCAGATGAATCAAAAGAAATAGTCTGCGCCAAACAAATACTCATTGAAACACTAATCCTTTGCTACGACAAAAGTTCAACCTTTCGCAGACTTTACAATCACGCGTTTGAAGCGTCGATTTTGAATGAGGGAGGACGTTTCACGCTTGAGCTACAGCCACACACCGGTGATTTTCAGAGTCTCTTTCCCCTCCTCGCAGATACCAAGGCTCCCCAGAAAGAACTCCATAGGATTGATACTCCACACAGCTTGTCTACGGGGGAACGCGCTTGCAGCCCAAGGAGACACTGGACCGAGCAACTGATCGCATCCATTACAGGGCTGCCCCAGCGTGAGGAGAATCACCCCCGCGGCCCCATTCAAGAATATGCCAATATCATTCTCACGCAGACCGGTCGATCTTCTGAGCTCGCGCAGGAGGGTGCCATAGAAACGTCCTCGACATTATCTCCCGCCCCATTGGGAACCCGTCCATTAACCTTGCTCACCAGTCGTTTAATCAAATCCAACCTTGCCCTGAAAAGCGGCGGGCAACCCAAAGAAGGAAATATTTTAAAAAGCGTTGAAGCCGCGCTGGCAAAAGCATCTCAGGCGCGGCTTGATTTAATCGCCAAGCGCCCCAGGCTTTTTCATCCAGAACTCCAGCGAAAGACTCTAGAAGACCGCCAAAATGCTCAGCGGTTACCAGGCTTACTTTTGCAACTGGTAAAAGGCATCGCCGACGATGAAAGTCCCCTCGGAATTCTTGGGCAGATGGCGCAGCAGAATTTTCGACAGCGTATATTTTCTTATCGCATAGACAAGTACCGCGATCCGTTTGATCTGGTTCGCCATCGTGACGGCGATTGTTCATCGCTTGCGCATCTATTTGCTCTGTTAGGCGAGGCCGCTGGCATTCAGGGGATTACTACGAAGGTACTCGATACAGAGATGGCCTTTACACTTTCCGAAAACCCTGAGATCCCTAACCTCAAAGGCGGTCAAACGGTTGCATTTGCCCGTCATACCATTCTCGCCGTCCGCGACGCTGAGGCCGACACAATGGTTTATTTCGATCCTGTATTTGGCTGCGAAGTCGCCCCCCATTATTATGGCTTGGCGCTAAGCAGCTATCTGATGAAGGGAAGACCACAGAGTTCGGAAAAGTGCGACACGAGGTCGCTTGCAGAAGTTGTTCCCACTTCAGTGGAGGGAACCACCCGTGTCACCGGGTGAACCTACGGGCCTGTTTTCTGCGGTCTCCCCTAAAGAGGAGATCAGGATCCACAGGAAAACCTGCAGAACCTCTTTACTCCGAAATCCATCGCTTTTAACACCGTTATCAGCAAGCGATTTAACGTACGCATGGCAACATGTACGTAATTGGTGACAGCACGCGAACGCAAATAGATGGGAAAACCCACGAGTGGTATTGCCTGGAAGGCAGTGACAGTAGGGGGAGAGGTCTACACTGAGCCACCTACACCCCTATATCTGGGAGGTCGTCATTCCTGGCGTGGAGAAAACAGATAAGCAGCCAGCGCGGCCAGAATGGATACTCAGGGTCAACGTCACCTATGGGCTGCATTGCTTCGCAAGGGATCGCCTACCTGATGAAACGATCTCAGAAGACCGCTGGTACGCAGATAACAGGGGTCGCCTCAGAAAACGGAATTTAAAGTACGTTAAGCATGCAACCGGTCATCAATTCACGATGCCAGCGCTTTGTAGACTGTTGAGCGGCCAATCTTTAGCTGCCTGGCAATCTCCATCGCGCCGATACCCTGATCACGCAGCGCGAGTACTTTGAGCTTGTCCACAGTAGGTTTGCGGCCGAACTTGACACCCTTGGCCTTTGCTTCCAAACGGCCTTCGTTAGTTCGCTCCAGTATCCGCAGGCGTTCGGCTTGAGCCACGGTCGAAGTCTGGTCAGCGCTCATGACACTAGTGCAGGCGGCACTGCCCTTACTGAGGTGCAGTCAGCTTTTGCAGCAGTTCACCCCGTATGTGGACGAGTGAGGGGGCCAAAACGAGAAACTTGCCCGAGGACATCGACAGCAATTTTGCAGAAAGCTCGATGACCGCCTCATCAGGAGAGAGGGAACGGATCTGGAAGGTGGTGTAGGTGGCATGGTGAGAGGACTGAACATAGTGCTCCCCACCCCAGTTAGCCGCGACTGAAAAATTTGCGACGCTGTTGCCCATGTCCTTAACTGCATACCCCGACTTCACATTGATCCGATCCAGCGTGATCTCGAAAAAATTAAATTCATCCGGTCCTATGTAAATACTCACTCCCGGTTCATCGCCATTCATGAACCCACCGCTGACCAAAGACACCTGTTCACTGGTCACGCTGACTGCCTGGGACTTGTTTTCACTGCCGCAAGCAGGCAGTAAGAGGGCGAAGAGGGCGCTGACGAGTAGCTTTTTACCTGAATCCATGCCAAACATTTCCTTGATGTTGAGATCGAAGCCGACGCCTGCCGCCTCCTCCCACAAGTGAAGCCATTACCCTTAAGGCTGGCAAGTAAACTGGATGTCGCTTAGCTCCATGATTGGAAAAGCCAATCGCGGGCGGGGATGAATCGCAGCCTTACACACCTACGCTGATGAGCCTTCTCGAGAGAATTGTCGCGTGCGCCCTCCAAACAAGCATCAGCACGCACAGCCTTGCAGATATCCTTAATGCTGATGCCGGCCATTGGGGCTTCCGTGCTTACGACTCCAACGTTGCCCCCGCGCGTGCGACCGCATCTCAACGGACCTCAAAACGAATCCAAAACGCCGCGCCGCCCATCGTTGAGTCATCCAAGGACAATTTTGCGCCGTAGCTATCGATGATGTCTTTGACAACCGCCAGCCCAATGCCCTGGCCCGGATACTGCCGGTCAAGGCGCTCGCCGCGCCGCAATAACCGCGCACGCTGATCCGCAGGCACGCCGGGCCCATCGTCTTCGACGCACAACTCAACACCCTCGAGCGTTTCACGCACACTGATGCGCACTTCACCGAGGCACAGCCGATAAGCATTTTCTAGCAGGTTGCCCATCATCTCCAAGAGGGCACCCTTCTCGATCGGCACGTAACATCGTTCTGGCAAGTCGAACGCCACCTGTACGCGTTTGTCGCGGTAAACCTTGTCTAAGGTGTCGCATAAGCTTTTCAGTACAGGTCGCAGCCGTACTTGATGGCGCACCAGACCGCTTTTGCGCAGACTTGCCCGATGCAGTTGGTAACTGATTTGCTGGCTCATGCGTTCGATCTTGGTTTGCAGTATCCTGGCTTGATCTCGATCTTGCGGGCGCTGCGCCATGTCTTCGCTGACCCCTTGCAAAACCGCCAGGGGGGTTTTCAGACTATGTGCCAAGTCATCGAGGGAATCCCGGTAACGGCTGCGCTGATCACGCTCGCTGTCCAGCAACCGGTTCAAGGAGCCGGTCAGGCGCAACAGTTCTCGCGGGTGTTGTTCACTGAGGCTTTGGCGGGCACCGCTTTCGATTTCATCCAGCTCCTGACTGAGCCGGCGCAAAGCCTTCAAGCCCCAAGTCAAACCAATCCACAGCAACGCCAACAAAACCAGTAACGCGCCACCGAAACCCAGATAAAGGTGTTTGCGCAAGCCTTTGAGGGTGAGTTCGTAATCGCGTACCGGTTGCAGGGCAACGATGCTGAACGCTGCACTTTGCCCCCCCAGCAGCTTGACCTCC
Source organism: Pseudomonas sp. MDT1-17 (assembly GCF_054898105.1). Taxonomy (NCBI): domain Bacteria; kingdom Pseudomonadati; phylum Pseudomonadota; class Gammaproteobacteria; order Pseudomonadales; family Pseudomonadaceae; genus Pseudomonas; species Pseudomonas sp. MDT1-17. The sequence continues at coordinate 6,291,791 of NZ_JBUBVM010000001.1, forward strand.
ACGTCATAAACAAAAAACTCCTGTTCATTGGTCTGGCGGATCCGAGCAAACTTGTTACCGTGACCGTCATAACGCGGCGTGTAATTGATGCTCTCTTCATGGCTATCTTTGGAGCGCCAGACTAGGCGCCCTTGGCGATCATAGATGTAGCCGAGCAAACGTCTGTCGGAGAGGTTAAAGCGCTCATCGGGAAACTGCGTGGGCATTTGCAACTGTTTGTTCTCTACCTGCGCGACAGAGATGAGCGTGGTGACATCCGACGCTAGGCGTTGCTCGATGGCGTCTTGCAACGCCAAGCTAAATGCACCGTGCATCGCCGGCAACAAGGCCAGCATAAAAAACACCGCCAAGAGGGTGGCGGCGAGCATCAGACGAAGGCGAAGCGATCCCATCATGTGCAACGCTCGGTGAACAGATAACCCTGGCCGCGAACAGTCTCGATCGGCTTGAATCCCGCAGGACCTTCCAGCTTGCGTCGCAAACGCCCCACCAGCACCTCGATCACGTTCGGGTCCCGCTCAGCGTCGTCGGGATAGAGCTGTTCCATCAGGCGCTCCTTGGCCACCACCTGGCAGTGATGACGCATCAGGTACTCCAGTATCCGATACTCGTACGCGGTCAGTGCCACAGGCTCTTTATCGAGGCGAGCCTGCTTGCGATGGAAGTCCAGCAACAAGGGGCCGGCAACGATGGTCGATTGAGTGAAGCCACTGGCGCGGCATGTTCTGTCGATGCGCCTTACTCCTTAGTCAGGCCCCACTTTTCGGTTCGCGGCAGCCGCGTGCGGTGCGCGTTCAAAATCAACTCACACCATGAAAGTATTAAGTCCCTTTATACTTGGTTTAAGTCGGTGTTGGCCTTTCCAGTAACACTCCTAGAGAAGCCTGGTCTGCCTACGGCAATGCTCGCGCAAGTCGTGCCGCAGGCACGGCGCGAAGACAGTGCAATGGGGCTGCTCGCCCCAAACCCCGGCAAGGGTCTGCGACCCCTGCACCCGCATCTGTACAACAACCACCTGACGACCGTGTGACCGTCTGTCTAAGCGGAGCAGGCCTACTCTGGCCTTCGGCCCTCCGGGCGCTAAGACCCGGATAAATCGCCCCAGGGCTCAACCGGGCGCGCGCGTGCGCTGGCTGATTCAAAATGATCGAACCGGTGACACCGTCGTGTGCCATCGGTGAAGGCATCGATTTTGAGATCCCCGGGGTGTCAGTCAGCCCGCAGAACTACGTCTGTCAGATCAGCAGTGCAGTTGAGGCCTTCCGGTCTCGCTGCAATACTTGTATTGCACATACACCACAGAGGTCAGCCATGGCTATTTCACTGAGTCTTCCAGACGAGGGTGAGGCGCGCCTAGACCGCCTTGCAGAACTCACCGGGCGAAGCAAAACCTACTACGCCACAGAGGCCATCTGCGAGCATCTGGACGACCTCGAAGATCTTTACGTCGCCGAGCAGCGCATGATCGAAATTCGGGCAGGCCGAACCGAAACCCTATCCTTGGATGAAGTGATCAAACAGCATGGTTTGGAAGATTAAAGTAGAGCCGGCTGCTGCTAAAGAATTGGGCAAGATTGATCTCCAAATCGCCCGCCGTATTGTCAAGTTTTTGCAGGAGCGTGTTTCGTTATTGGATGACCCACGCAGCATCGGCGAGGCCTTAAAGGGCTCGGCGCTTGGGGAGTTTGGGAAATACCGTGTGGGTGACTACCGGATAATCAGTAGCATTCAAGACAGTGTGGTCACGATCCTGGTGGGGCGTATTGGTAATCGTCGTGAGGTATACCGAAAGCACTAATGTCGTAGCGTGGAAAAAAAGCCTAGACCTGATTTTTTGGCGTTTTTGATGGCGCTGCTAGTGCACGCTCTTCTGGGCGTTTTTTTCGCGAAAGATTTTGAAATCTGAAATCAGCCAACAACAACAAGGCCTGCAGCCCTCGTGTAGCTAGCGCTACAGCCTGATTTTGAATGCCCTCCATGGACCTCGTTTTTCACTGCCGTGAGGTGACGTTCAGTTTTGGAAAACACGGCCAACCCTGCGTTTTCTCGTTTTTGACCGCTCTAGCCCGGGCCTCTCGGATTTCGCCGTCTGGGCGGCACCTAGCCGCCGCGGAGCGATGTCTTTGCAAAAAACTGAAAAACCTTTCAAAAATTGAAAAATGCCCTAATCCGCCAAAGCCCGCAGCCGGCCTGACCGGGAGGGATGTTTGCATCACCCAAATTTTTTCACAAAAAAAATGTACAGAGCCCGTCGGCGGGAGGGGGGAAAGTGCGTTTCCTTGAACATTTTTCTTTTCGCGCAAGTTTTCTTTTCAGCGGTGCATGACGCAGGCTTGCCTAAAAAGTCTTTCTACGTCACCGTAATGACAATCGTCATTACAGTGAAAGTATTTCCATGGCATCCATCAACGTTCGTATCGACGATGACCTCAAGGCACGGGCTTACCATGAGCTGGAAAAACTGGGCGTGACGCCTTCTGAGTTGATGCGTCAAGCCCTGCAATACGTGGCAGAGCGAGGCCAATTACCGTTCAAGCCCATGCTGATGACCGAGGACGATGAAGAGTTGTTGGCCACGGTGCGTGAACGTCTGGCCGCTCCGCAACGCGTTAAGGTTTCGCTCGATGACCTATAGCCTCGAGTTCGATGCGAGGGCATTAAAGGAGTGGCCCAAACTGGGGGGTACGGTGCGCCAGCAACTCAAGAAGAAGCTGGCTATGATCCTGGTTAATCCCCGGATTGAAGCCAACCGTCTGCACGCCTTACCGGACTGCTACAAGATCAAGCTGCGCAGCAGCGGCTACCGATTGGTCAATCAAGTGAGTGATCAGGAGGTGCTGGTGTTTGTAGTGGCTGTCGATAAGCGCGAGCGAGATCAGGTTTATCGCAAAGCTGCGGAGCGCCTCAGTTAGTGTTTGGCTGAAACACCAGGTAAGACTTTACAAGCAGTTATCGCTGGAGTCGTTTGCTAGCCTGCGTCGCTCTTCAATGGATAGAATTAGAGCGTTCAGGAATGACGACCGATTGGGAAAAAGCGTGTGACCCTGTGATGCCGAATGTGTGTCGGCCCTTGATCCCGAACCCACCCCGCAACACGCCTAAAAGCCGGTCTATACCGGCGCAGTACGCCGCCCCTCCCGCACTGCTCGAAGAGAAGCCGATCCCCGTCCAGGCGAAAACCCGAATTGCCCTGCGTATCGGTGTATTTTTCGACGGCACTGGCAACAATGCCGCCAACTCCGCCTAGGGTTTGGCTTGCGGTGCTCATCATCCGGTCAAACGCGAAGACCTGGATGCCAGTTGCAAGCCGTACATGAGCGATCCGGATAGCCGTTACGGCAACGATGTCAGCAATGTAAAAAAGCTAAGCGATCTTTATTTTCAAGGACTTGACGGTGACGACTCCGGAAAGTTGGCATCGCGTATGCTTTACGTTGACGGCATTGGCACCCAAGCCGGAGAAAAAGACCGTGCGTTGGGCTTGGGAGCAGGACGGGGTGACACCGGTGTCACTGGACGAGTGCTGGAGGCATTTGCTCAGATCGAGATAGTCGAGGACGTCATTCAGACTAACCCCGACGGCGAAATCACCTCGCTGACCTTCGATACCTTTGGCTTCAGCCGAGGTGCTGCTGCGGCCCGCCATTTTGCCAATGAGGTCGCCCTGGGTAATTATGCTCCGCTGCGAAAAAGCCTGAATCGGAATGAAAAAGGCTTTAGTCGAACTTTCCTGGATTTCTACAACAGCGACATTCGCATGGGCTTTATTGGCCTGTTCGACACCGTCGCCTCGGTGGCAGGGCTCAAGAACTGGGGCAATGTTCAAAGGGCGATAACGCCCGGCGTGCATCTGCTTTTGCCGCGTGCGCTGTTTCCGGATGTGGTGCAGCTGGTAGCCCGTGATGAATACCGAGCCAACTTTGCCCTGAACCGTGTGGCACCCGACCACCGGGAGATTGTATTGCCCGGCGTGCACTCGAACATAGGTGGCGGTTACCGGGCTGAGGCGCTGGAATGTGTGTTGGTAGGCCCTATGCAGGGATTGACCGTGGCTAAAGGCACGGACGTGAAGACCACTTCAATCTATCGTGATGCGCTGGTCTACAAGACTCAACTGGTGACCCAGGGTTGGCCCGAGGCCATGCTGGAGGTGGTCACACCGCCGCCCAAGGTGTTTGAGCGTGTCAAAAACAATTTCATGGACCCTGAGCAAAAGCGGGTCTATGCCGGCCTGCAACTCAAACGGACGGTGCGGGGCGAGCTGTCACGGGTATATATGCGGGTCATGCATGAGTTGGCTAAGCAAAAAGGGGTGAGTTTTTTGGACATCCCCGAGACGCCCGAGTATCAACTGCCGGCAGAACTTCAGCCACTGTGTGATAGGTTTATCGCCGGTGACTACACTGTGACGCCGGCGGAAGACGCTCTGCTCAAGTTGCGTTACATCCACATGTCCGCACACTGGAACCACCCCTTGGACACTATGGGGCAGCGTGAGTCCTCGGTGTTGTATATCAATGCCCCCACGCGTGATGCCGTGCGCGTGCGGCACCCCCACGTACCTGGATGAGTTCATGGACGATGACAATGTGGCTGGCCCTGGTAGGCCTGTTGTTGATGAGCGATTGTCAGGCCAGTGGGGCGATAACCGACGAGCAGGTTCGACATTACCCCGGTGGAGCATTGATTTTCAGGGGCCGTCCTACCTGATCGGCTGGGTGGAAAAACAGTACGGTGGAAGATATCCATGGCCAGTTGTTCAACAACGGTGCCGGCGGTGCGTTGGGAACTGATACCCCAGAAGACGGTACGGAGTCCGCCCGAGGCTGGCAGAGAATTGGCGGGAACATTCGACCAGAGACCGGTGCCGCTTTGCCCAAAAGAATTTATGTCCGTTGGCAGTCAATCGACGAGCCGCAGACCTATAAGGGGAGCCAGCAGAATTCGGAAAAATCGTACGCTAAGCATTCGCGCACATTTGTGATAATGTGAATACACGTATCACATAGGAGCCTTAGACATGGCCACTTCCATTCGCTTGGCACCCGAAACCGAGCAGCGCCTAGATTTTTTGGCGACAAGCACCGGGCGTACCAAGGCGTATTATCTGCGCGAAATCATCGATCATGGCCTGACTGACCTTGAGGATTACTACCTCGCGGCTGAAGTCCTGGAGCGAGTCCGTAAAAATACAGAGGTCGTTCACTCTGCTGCGGACGTAAGGAAAGACCTTGGCCTGGACGATTGATTACACCGACACGGCCAAAACACAGTTACGGAAGCTCGACAAGCAGTCAGCGAAGCGCATTCTTGACTTTATGGATGAGCGGGTGTCCAGCAGGGATGATCCGAGAACTACTGGCAAGGCGCTTACAGGCCCATGGGGTGGCTTGTGGCGGTATCGCGTAGGAGACTTCCGGGTAATCTGCGAGATTCAGGACGGCGCCTTACGGATACTGGTTGTAAAGCTTGGCAACCGTCGAGAAGTTTACCGCTGAAACCAACGTAACCCGCTGTCGCGTCCAGTTGAAGTACACCTCAACTGGGCGTCAGTCGGCTCACCGACATCGCGTCAGACTAGGACCGCTTTCTGCATTATCTGACGCCTAAACGTCAAACTCTATGACCTCAACCTGACAGGCCGCATGCTTAGCGTACGATTTTGTCCGTTTTCTCTACCGTCCCCTATAACGTCTGGGTAGACATTCCCGACGAGGCGCGGCAGGTCATGCAGGCGTCTATTAGTCCGCCGTGCGCGAAGACCAAACGTTCACGCTACTCAGCTTGGCTGGTGGTGGGGATGGCACCGGGCGGGATTGTGCAGGTATGGGTTAGGGATAGTTGTAACGAGTCGGTTAAGGTCGCTCGGGTTCAGGCGGAAGTGGAACCCCGGGGGCCAAGTCAAGGCAAAACCGAAGGTCGGTATGCCTACAAGATCAGCGAGAAGGCGCAGCGCTACATCGAGCGCTACGGCATTCCTTACGGCAGTTGGTAAAAGTTCATGGCTTTAGCCCGTCATCTGGATCCTCATCCCAGGTGACGGGCTTTTTTTTACGCCGTGATCGGCTGCAGCTTTCCCAGCAGCAGCGCCTTGGCGGCGTTGCCGGCAAACTCCTCGCGTTATCCGCCACTGGTGATGGCCCGTGTTTGTGCGCGGCCAGTTGGGTGTTCATCTGCTCGAGTACCTCAATCACCTCAATCACCTCACACAGCACCTGCAGCACGTTGACGTCTTGTGAGCCGATCCAGGTCTTGGGCGCAATCAGTTGCTGACCCACCGCTGCTACACTGTTGCGCAAGCCGCGAATCTGCTCGCTCATATCGCCGCCGATCGCGGCGTTTTGGGGGTGTAAGCCGGAACCCCCGAAAACGACGTTACTCGTGACCCAGGGTGCGCACTCTGCGTGCCAAGCGGCCCTCACCCGCGGCCATCGCCACCTCCAGCTCGGCGTCCAGCTGTTCGTAGCCGACCACATCCAATAGCCCTTCAATGTATAACGCGCTGATCCAACCTTGGGCTATAAGGGCATCTTCCCGCCAGAACACTAGGCTTTCAGCATTAATCACCGAGGCAATGCACTCACGCGCCCGCTCCAGGGTGCCGGCGTTGTTCTTGTCACGGCGCGGGACTTCTTGGTTTCTCATGGTGGGGGTCCTTTCAGTTAGTCGGTCATCATCTACGTCGTTGGCCCGCTCGTGCCACACCCGGATAGCCCGCTTTGCGCAGTCAACTACTCTGGACACCGTCGCTGCGGCGGGAGGTATGATCCAGCCCGTACGCGGCCACCGCCCGGTCTCCAGGGCCGGTTTAAGTGTGCCACTGTCGATCATCGCCACGGTGGGGTTCCCGTTTTCGTTATTGGTAGTCTCCAACCTACTCGGACTCGGGCTCGGGCGCGTCCAGTCCCGACGCGCGCTGCCGTCTGATCCATCAGCTATTTCCATGGAGCGACTCAATCAGCTGATGATCAGACAGCGCAGTGACATAACCACGGGCCGGCCTGCTCATCAGCCTTCCGCGGCGTCTAGGTCCGGCGGATCAGCGCAATGAAGTCTTGGGCATTTATCAAGGCTTCCAGAATTTGTTTTGTAAGTGGACATCTCAGGGGTTCCGTTGTGTTCAGTTCGTTATTCGCCACACGCGGCCTACCCAGGCTGCGCCCCGTGCTGCTCGGCCTGCTCGAGCAGCAGCTGCATCACGGTCGTCACATCACGGGCTTTACTGTTGTACGCGTTAAGCGCCTGCTGGTTGTGCTCCTGGGCCTGCGCCCAGGCCGCGCGATCATAACGGTCAACGGCCAGCAGCGCATAATTGGTCGCGACCCACGCAGGCCTGGCGTATTTCGCAGCGTATAAATAGTATTTGAATCGATCACTGTCGATCATGGCCATGGCGCAGATTCCTTTGCGTTCGTGACGTATCAGCCACCCACCTATCCGTGCGGCGGGCTGTAGACCTCGTGCGCTTCATGGACTTCATATATGGCCATCGGTGTCGCGCCTTGAGGTTGATGCAAGCAGCGTAGCTGGGCACCGAGGGGGCTTTCTGGTGAAAAGTATTTCCGATTGTGGACAAGGGGTCAGCCGATCCACCTTACCCTTCGGCCCGCAGGATCTCGCAAGTGACTTGATCGCCATGGCACTCGGCGTGGCCGACGCGTGCAACCGTTGCGGGTATGGCTCGCCCGTTACGAGGGTGCAGTCGTCGCGAGTCGCCGCCATAGCGGTTTCCCAGGCTTTCTGAGCGTCGGTCACCGCCGTCAGGGCGGGTTCAAGTTAGTCACAGAGATTCAGGGGCTTGGGGAGGCTCTGAAAGTTCGTGACGAGTAATGGGGGCGCCCTACCCTTCGGCGACCTCACACAACACTTCGGCCTCCTCCCCCCTGCCGGGCCCGCCGTTCGCAGGCGTCGGTGCGCGCGCTCGACATTCTGATAGGCCTGCTGGTAAGCGGTGGATTGTTGCGCCGAGAGCGGCTCGGACCACGCGTTCCTGGGTATTGACCACCGAGGCCGCGCGGCGGGCCGCAGGGCGTCGGCGTCCATCATCAGGGACATTGTAGCGTCTCCTTGCATTGTCTTGAGCAGCCTTGTATCGCGGACTAGTCCTGCGCTGGACCACTGCCTAGACGGTGTCGCCACACGATTACAGCACAGAGTGAAATGCATAAAATCTGGACAGCCGCGAGGAACGAGGCGGTACTTTTTTGCGTAGCGCGTTGCAAAATGCCTCGCCAGCTCTTGAGGTGCAGGAAGGCATTTTCGACCAGGTACCGGAGTTTATAGATGGCCTTGTCGTACTCACACGCTACCTTGCGATTCTTTCGCGCAGGAGCCACTGCCTCCTCGCTCTTGCACCTGCGTGACAAAGGCATCGCTGTCATAGCCCCGATCCGCCAGAAGTGTCTAGTCTACGGAGTGTGACATCCACAACGGATCCGATGTCGTCAGCTTGTAGCGTCGCCCGCACCGGCCCTTCTCCGGCGGCTGGTAAAGACCATCCAGGGCCACGTTCTAAGCCCCGAAAACGTTAGAGTATGTTTTTCCGAATGCTGCCGGCGCCCTAGATTCAAACATATATTCGACCGGACTTACTTGCAGCTTTGATTTAGGAGCGGCCACACTGGCAACGTATCAGTCATCAACCTGTTGGCTCCCAAGGAAGGGAGCCCTGCTATTCTCGAATGGAGTCACTATGTTTGAATACACATTAAAGATTCATCAAGAACCTGACAGCATCTGGCTGACGAGCTCTGATATCCCAGAGCTACATATCGCAGGCGATACGCTCGAGCAAGCACTGGCCAGCGCCCTAAATGACTTGGAAGCGGTGCTGTCAATCTATGTCAGTCAGCGCCGATCCATCCCGGTCACTCACAGACAACCGCAGGCTGAGGAGGTGCACTTGCATCTGCCGGCGCGGACCGCTGCCAAGATCGCCCTGTGGAATGCGCTGCTGGAGTCCGGAACCAGCAGAACTGAACTGGCTCGCCGTCTTTGCGTGCCACGGTCCCACGTCTATTGCCTAATCAATTTCCTCTATCCCTCGAAAATCGAAAACATTGAACGCGCATTGCACCGGTTAGGGCGGCGAATTTCGATCAGACTCGAATCAGCCTAAGGTCTGTTGACGTTTCGTGCTAACCCTTTGATAAAAATAGCAAACTCGTATTGTTGTGGCCTACACCGAAACAAAACGAGTTTGCAATGCCCCGACTACTGCCCAGTGGCTGCTGGACCTCCATCTACCAACGGTTCAATGCCTGGTCAGCAGGTGGTAAATGGCTCAGGGTTTTCAGAGTTCTGGTAGACCAACCAGACCTTGAGTGGGAATTCATTGATGGCAGCTGTATCAAGGCTCACCAAAACAGTACCGGAGGTGCAGCGCTGACACCGAGGCCAGCGGCAAAAGTCGGGCAGGTAATACGACCAAGATCCATCTAGCAGGCTTACGAATTTTGCCCATCGAGTTTGTGACCCCACAGGTGGCGAAGTAATGCCGCTGTTGGAGGCTTTAAGCAGGACCGCTAACCCAATGGTAAGAGCAGGGCTTTTAGCCGTTCAAGATAGCCACTCGAGTTCCCGATTCTGAGAGCGAGTCGCTCTGATGAATTCTTTCGACGACAGATTCGCTGGCAGCTTCGGATAACTGTCCGCTTCTGAGAGGCCATGGAGTTCGCCCCTCAAGAAAAAGCGTTAACGTGCTCTGGGACCTGCGGATATTGCACAGAATGAAATCCAGGTTCATTGGGTCAATGACATCAGCGCGGTCCCCTCCTGAGCATGCCCCGCGTCATCCATCAACATAAATCGCACTTCGGCGCTTGTAACATCAAACGTCCGCTCTTGCGGCAATGCGTAACATCGCTCGCTCAAGGGTGGTGTCATCATGTCGTGAACGGGTGTGATCGACAGCTCCTGACCGTTTTTAACCAGGCTTAGCGCGGAAAACGACGCGTGATATGGCGTGGTGTTGCGCACCCTCAGGCATGTTTTATCTGCTGATTTTTGCAGTTCAAAGCGTAGCGTCGAGCCGAGATCGTTGACGGTAGCGGACAGTGTTATCGGCCGGTAGAAAACTTTCATCTGAGTATTCATCGCGACCGCGATTTTTGGCGCGATCGTCGGGGCTATTTCCCGCGTTGGCGGCACTTCATAGAGGTTGAGCCAAAACACCGACTCGCGATCCACAGGCAACGGATCGCCGTTGAAAATCAGCCGCAATCCCTGCAAGGCACCTGGCTGCAAACGAAACACCGGCGGCAGCACAATCATCGGGGTCAGTGCCGACTGCGGTGCCAGCGCCTCTTCACCATGGTTGACCCAGACTTGCACCAGCACGGGGTAGGCATTGGTGTTGGCCACCATCAGCGTGCGTTCTTTTTGCCCCCCCAGATAAATCACCCGCGTGCTTTCAGCCATCACCCCCGCTTTCGCCTCTTTCAGCCCCCCGCTCGCGCCCCACACGAACACAAGTGATAGCCCTGTCATGATCCGCCGGATGGGGCTCATTGCACTTTCACCAGCACGACGGCCATGGCATCGACTTTCCCGACTTTCGCCGTCATCCCCGGCAACACCGAGAGAATGGCAGTGATGGACTCGGTGTAAAAAGACGTTCCTGACCGGGAGGCATCGCGTGCCTGGCCCTCACCCATAGGATACCAGCCCCCTGCACCGCGGCTGCCTACCAGGGGGGCAGACACCCCGGCCTGGCCGACAAAATTCATGGGCATGCCGCTGCCGTTGTGGCGCAAGCGAATGCCGACACCGGTGGCCATGGAGGGATCACGGCCGTAGCCGGTGGACAACAAGTAGGTGACTGCGCCATCGCCGGTGATCAGTCCCAGCTTAAGGGCCTGATCATACGCTGAGGGGGACACCTGGATGCCAAACAGATTCTGGGCGACGGCCGCGTTTGGGGTGAAATCATTGCATTCAAGCTCAATGGAGAAATCGCTTTCACTGGTCTGCCCGGTATTGAGCTGACGGTCCGTCACTCGCATGAAGGTCACGACCGGCGTCACGGTTCGAACCGTACAGGCGGCGGCGTAACTGATGGAGGCGGCGTTGCGCAAGCCAAACGCCACCCCATTGCGCGCCCCCATGAAGGCGCGACTGGTACTGGCATCGGAACCCGCCCCGTCGGAAATAATCCCCGGCCCTTTGAATTGAATATAGGCATTGGGCACAGGGCAGGTGTAACTGGCGGTGCTGCTGGCATTTCGTTGAGCGAGGCCGGCACAGTGATCGCTAGTGCTGCCGCCCACCGGGGGGATGGCCGAGACCCGTGCCAGTTCGGCCTGCACCATACTCAGGTGCTTGGCTTTGATCAGGATCTTATCCCCCACAACGTCGTATTGGGTGATCGGGCTTTGCTGCCATTGACGGGTGAAGGCCTTGCCCGAATTCAAGTGGGTGAGTTTGAGGCCAACGTAGGCGAAATAGGTCGCAAAATAGCCCGGCAACCCGTCGTTGGTAGACGCTCCCGCACCATCGCCAATTTCCCAGTAGCCTCCCACCCGCTCTGCCCCGTTAGTGGCGAACAGTTCATAAAGTTGGTCTTTGTCCCTAAGGTCACACTGCCAAAGCACCGACTCGGCACTGATCCCGGGCGCATTGGCGGCACTGACCAGGGTATTGGCCAACGACGCCCCCACCGGCTGCAGATGGGTGGACGTGAGGTTGATCCTGCCCGCATTGATTTGCACCGAACTGCCGTCGGTGGTCTGCATGCCGTTATAGACCTGCTCGCACAGGGCACGCGCCTGCACGCTCCATAACAAGCTCAGCATTATCAGCAAAGATACAAGAACGCTGTGCATCAGCGCATTACTCCTGGAGACGGCATTCTTTATCCAGACGGATCAACGGCTGTTTGACGTCGAGCCCTTGCAGGTCGTAAGCCATGACGCACTTCTCTTGAGCCCCCTCGCCCCAGCGCAGGGTGAGGTGACCGCTGCGCTGCTCGCTACGCAGGTAGGCCTGGCTGCCCTGGCCCACCATGCCCACCACACGGCCCTGCTCATCGATGACATCAGCGCCCATGGGGATGGGCTGCCCACCCGCCAAACGCGCATTGATCAACAACGGGGCGCCTGTGCGGGTGACAAAATTGATTTTGACCGCAGCACCGGCGAAGGGGGCGATGCGCCGTTGGCCGTCTTCCAGCTCAGTGTTTTCATCCATACCCTCGGGGCTAATGGCAATGGTGTTATAGCGATAAGGCGTCAGAGAGGGCACCAGCGCAAAACCGGCCCCATCAATCTGCGCACCCTGGCCATTCATGACCTTGGCACCGGCCGCGCCGTTGGCTTGTACCAAGGCAAAGGTTTCGCCCAAATAGGGGCCAAACGTCACCCCGCCGCTGTGCACCGCCAAGGCGCCCCGCGCCGTGGCGGAGGCTTGCCAGTAATCCGGTCCCTGGGAAGCGCTCAGTCCAACGGCGCCGTTGGGCAAGCGCTTTTGCAGATTGCCACTGAAGGTATTTTGCGCTTGCTCGGCATCGTGCACGACATCGACGCCATAGCTTAGGCTTTGATCGGCCCCGGCGACGCCCGATAGAGAGCTTTGGTACACATCGCCGTAATTGGCACTGTGGCTGAAAGCGCTGTTGAAGATCGGCGCCAGCGAATTCGAGGAACTGCCCAGCGGCAGGGAAACGGACAGTAAAAAAATTGTTTCAGTGGTGCCCGGTGTGCGCAGGTTATCGTTAAACCCGGTGTCGATCAGGTCGCTACTGGCCGAACCGATAGTGCTGTTTTCACCATTGCGCTGCGACGGTCCCGTGGTCTGACGGGCGACCGACAGGTTGAGGCTGACCGAATTGCGGAACGTCTGGCTGTAACCTGCCTGCAGTTGGGTGTCGCGGGCGTGGCCCCCACGGTAGTTTTGCATGGATGCAGAGAGGTATAACGACCCGAAGGCTGCCAGGTCCTGATTCACCGAAATGTCCAGGCGCGAGCGCGGCAAGTAGCGGGTCACGGCGCCGCCCGTGTCGGTGGAGGTCGATTGACGCTGCAGTACGTCACCAAAATCTCTATAGCCTTCGTTGAAGTAATGATAGCCGGCCACCGTCAGGAGCGTATGGCTCGGTGCGAACGTACGGCTGTAGGACAGTCGCGACATCCAACCGTTCATGGCGCCTTCCCCGGCCACGTTCGCTTGTGAATAGGTCGTGTCCAGGCCAAACGCGCCCAGCCAATTGGCATACACACCACCGACCAGCCAGGCTTGATAGTCTTGACTCCAGCGTAGGCCGCTATTGAGCGTCACCGCATTGCTCAAGCCGTGCTGGTAGGTCAGCTCAGTAAACGCCGTGTCCTGGCCCGTGTCCCGCGTGCGGCCCAGTGCATAGCGATAGCGAGAGGTACCGGGGCGTAGTGACTCCGATACAGCGGAAAACGGCACGGTGAAATGACTCGGGCGGCCATCGGCTTCCAGAACCGACACCTGCAGATCGCCATTGTAGTGAGTGGCGTAGAGGTCACTGATTTCAAACGGCCCGGGGGCCACGACGGTCCGGTAGATCTCATTGCCGTTCTGCCGGATGCTGACCTGGGCATTGGTTTGCGCAATTCCGCGCACCGAGGGCGCGTAGCCGCTCTGTGCGGCTGGTGTAACTGCCTGTGCGCGTGACATGGTAATGATTGAGGTTGTAGTTCATAAAACCCATGGTTGCACCGCTGTCCAGACTGTCAGGGGGCACGTAGCCGCGTGGCGTGCGATTGATCAAGCTTTGCGGTACGCTCAGGTCCAATCGCAGAGTGCCCAGATCGAAGGTGAAAGAGGCGCCATTAATTGTCTGCGCCAACAGCGGACAGTCTTCGCTCGCCGCGGCCTGAATGGCGCTGCGCAGCACCCCAGCGTTCTCCAGCAAGGCCGCCGACAGGCACGGCTGAACCTCCTTGTTGGACGTTTCAAGAAAGCGGACGTCTGCGCGCTGCACAAAGTGGTTGTTGATATACAACTCGACCGTGTAGCGGCCCGGTTCGACGGCACTGGGCTTGTTGAAACGCGCCAGGGATCCGACCCCAAATAACAGGTTTTCATCAAACTGATACTCCTCACTGGTGGCTGCCGGGGGCGTCGGGGAGGCTTGCGCCCTGACGCAAAGGCCCAGCGCTAGGAATGCAGACAGACAGGCAGCTACAAGACAGCGGGGGCGCCAGACACTGGTGCCAGAGGCGTTTCGATCGGCACAATCACCCATACCGCGACCAATCTAGGCCGTCACTCAAGTGCCAATTCGCTGACAATATCCGCGCCCAAATCATTGATCAGTGTGAGGTGTAGCCGGCGACCGGAGGGCAGGGGTTGAGTGGACGCGGGAATAGACCAGGAATCGGTGCTTTTCGGCGAGAGCATCACGCTGGACACCAGCGGGATCGATTGCCCTCCCCCCACCAGGCTGGCCTGCCTGATGACAGCGTGAAAGCCACTGCCATTTTCAACCTGAACGCGCGCACTGGCACCGCTACCTTGAAGCTTGAACTTGAGGGTACTGGCAATACTATCGGCATCGCCTTTAAGACTCAGCGGGCGGTAAAACAGCTTCACGCGGCTGGTGACCGCTAACAGCAACAAATTGGACGATAGCTGGTCAGCCTTGAGTGCTGGCACTTGCATGAAGTTCAGGTAAAAAACCGACTCGCGATCGGATGGCAAGTCGGCACCGGTGAACACCAGCCGCACCAGTTGCCCGGCATTGGAGTTCACTCGGAAAATTTGCGGGGTCGCGACAAAAGGCGCGTCAGCCGTTTCAGGCTTGGATTGCGGGTTACCTTTGTCCACCCAGATTTGCACCAGGCTCGGGTAGGCATCCTGGCTGGTGAACTGCAGGCTTTTGTCAGACGCGGATGCAGGATAAATGATGCGTGTCCCAATCAACACCACACTGCAATAAGCCGGTGAAGCAAAGACCATCGACACCAAAAAGCACAGGTAAACGCTGAACCGCATCAGGTAACTCATAACGGATTCATTCCATCGGATGTTTGAGAGAACATCAAGCTGCCAACCCCATGATTGGGGTCAGCAGTGTCGCTCTGACGCCTTACAGGTAGCTAATTGAGTACTGCATAGTGCTGGTCACCGTGCCGGCCCCGGACTTGCCGTCCTCGTTGATATAACGAACGGTGAAATCACTGCTGGTGGAGGTCTCTCCCTTCCTCAAGGTCAGCCCGCTAACGCGTGTGAGGCCGGACAACTTCACCGCCTTTCCATCAGGGGCCAGCAACTGCAAGGCGATCCCGGCGGCGGTTCCACTGTTGCGCAAATTACCGCCGCTGGTCACGTTAGAGCCCTGAAAATTGGTAGTGATAGAGAGATCGCTCGAAGGCGCAGAGCAACCGCTCAGCATGAGACTGAAGCTGGTATCTCCCGCGGTCGCACCGCTGCTATTGAGTGACTTCTCCGACACCGTAGGCAATAGAACCACAGTGGCTGAACTGCCATTGATGGAAACCTCGCAGGTCTGGGAGGCCACCTCTCCTTTAAAAGTGAGGGTGTTGGAACTGGCAGCCACAGCCACCAGGGGGAACGCCGTCATCGCGACAATTAACGCTGCACGTTTCATATCAACTTCCTCTTGTCATTGACCTTGGCTCAACCGGTTTACATCGAAAATAAGCCAAGGCTTTTTGTCGGAATATCAAACTTACCCATACGCGCTCTACTGGTTTCGCTGGTGGCTCTATGCACCTCCTTCATACGTGGGTGACAAAGGCGCAAATTCAACGCTCTCTGAGCGACTCCTTGAACTTGTTCAACGGTTTGAGCAGGTAGTCAAACACTGTCTTGGCACCGGTCTTGATCTCCACACTCGCGACCATTCCCGGCATCACAGGAAACTCTATGCCCGCTTTGTTTTTTATCGACGTGCTGCTGGTGCGCACGTATATCCGATAAAAGTATTGGTCGGGTTGCACGTCGTCGCGGATGGTGTCGGGGGAAACAATATCGACCACGCCTTTGATGTCGCCATAAATGGAAGAGTCGTAGGCGGTTAGTTTTACATTGGCCGCAAGACCCGGGCGGATATAGGCGATGTCTCGAGGATTGATTTTGGTTTCAATCAGGATTTCGCCGCCCAGCGGGATAATCTCGATGAGCTTATCGCCAGGTTTCAGGACCTCGCCGAGGGTGGTCACGTGGATCTCTTTGATGATTCCATCCACCGGCGACATGAGCACCATGCGATCGAGTTGCTCTTTGCGCCCCGACATGATGGCTTTTTGGGCTTCCACCTCGGCTTTGGCTTTGACCAGGGCTTCATGAGCCTGGACAAAATAGTTGCTGGTCACGTCATTGATTTTGCTTTGCAGCTCTGACAACTGGCGGCGCAGGCGTATCGAGGTCACTTCACTGGCCGCGCCTTTGCTGATCAACGGATCGGTCATGGTCAACTCGGCCCGGATAAGCGCCATGGTCTTTTTCAAATCGACGAGCGTGGCCTCAAACCCTTCTTTGCGCGCGGTGTAAAGCTCGGTTTCCTGCTTGACCAGTTCAGGATCGGCTTGCACTGGGGCACTGAACGTCAAGGGCTGCTTATTGATTTCGGCAGTTAAACGCTCGATCGAGGCCTGTAAGGCGGCGACCCGCACGCTGGCTTCCTTGACGGTAAACTCAAAGTAATCTGGATCTAGCTCGACCAACACCTGACCTTTTTTAACGAGGTCGCCCTTCTTGACCAGCAGTTGCGCAATAATCCCGCCGTCGAGACTTTCAATGATCTGCTCTTGAGAGGCCGGCACGACTTTCCCCGCCCCGACAGTGACTTCATCCAGCAGTGCAACATACGACCAAGCGCCAAACGCTATCAACGCCAAGAGCGACAACCAGATAATCCAAGACGGTCGAATATTTTCCGACGCCATCAATTCACTTGCCACTACATTGCTCATAATTTATACCTGCCAATCAACCCGTTGTGGGGGAGTCAAACTATTTAGCCATCTCGGAGGGTGCCACGGGGCTGACCGAGTTGGTGACATTGCCGGCATACTTGGTGAGAATTTTGTCCCGCGGACCGTCGTCGACAATGCGACCGTCCTCAACAATGACGATGCGATTGACGATCTTTAAAAGTGCGGGACGATGGGTTACCACCACCAGCGTTCTGCCGGCGACCCACTCATCAAGTCGTTTAAGCACCTGATGCTCCAGTCCCTCATCCATGTTCGAGGTGGGCTCATCCATCAGGACGATTTTGGGGTTGCGCAACAGCATGCGGCTGAGCATCACCATTTGCTTCTGCCCGCCTGATAGCCCCTTGCCGCCTTCATGAACCACTTGATCGAGTATCGAGGCGTCGTGCTTGAGCATGGTCAGTGCGCCGCTGACAGCGAGGGCGTCCAGCATCTCCTGCTCGGTGGCGTGGGGATGGCCCATCAGCAGGTTTTGCCGCAGCGATCCGAAAAACAGGCGGGCGTCCTGCCCCAGGTAACCGACCTGTGCACGCACATCGACCGGGTCGATCAGGCTCAGGTCCACACCATCGAGCGTGACTTTGCCCTGCGTGGCTTGGCCTTGTCCGGCCAGGAGTTTGAGCAGGGTCGACTTCCCAGCCCCCACGCGCCCCAAGATCGCCACACGCTCGCCTTGGGCAATGCTCAACTGGTCGATTGCCAGGACGCTTTTTGATTGCATGTAGTCGTACGCGTATTGCACATGCCGCAGCTGGTAGTTGCCCAGCAGATGGGGGCAATGCGCACGGGACTCTTCAGACGGCATGTCGATCGGCTTTCTTAGTAGCTCGTCCAGTCCATTCATCGCCACCTTGGCGTGCTGCCAGCGGGAAAACACCATGGTCAGTTGCATGAGCGGCGAAAGCGTTCTTGAGGACAACAAGCTGCAGGCCACCAACGTGCCGGTGGTCATATCGCCCTTTAACACGAAATAAACGCCCATCACGAGCATCGCCGAATACGACAGCTGCTGGACCAGCCCGCCCCAGCCAGACAGCATGGCGCCCCACATCCGCTGCTTGATGCCAATGTCCGCACTGATCTCGTGGTTCTGTTCCCATACCCGCTGGAAGTAGGGTTCAGCCTGCAATGCCTTGATGTCCTCAATGCCTTCAATGGTTTCCACCAGAACTGCACTGCGCAAGGCACTTTCGCGCATGCCCTCGCGCGACAACTTGCGCAACGGCCATTGCAGCAATAACCCCGGGATGATCACCAAAGGAATGGCCAGCACTGGAATCCACACCAGCGGGCCGCCGATCAGGGCCATAATGGCAATGAATATCAGCACAAACGGCATGTCAGCGGCCGCCCCCACGGTGCTGGAGGTGATCATTTCCCGAACATGGTCCACCTCGCGAATCTGCGAAATGAAAGACCCGGTTGATTTGGGTCTGGCTTCGTTGCGAATCACCATGGCGCGGGCGAACAGAAAGCTGGATATCTTCAGGTCCGCGTGTTTGCCCATGAGGTCGGAAGCCTGCGTTCTCGCCATGCGGATGAGAAACTCGAAAAGGGCCGCGACCAGGACCCCGATAAACAACACCCACAGCGTGTTGTACGACTCGGCAGGAATCACCCGGTCATAGACTTGCATCGAGAACAAGATGCCCGCCAAGGCCAGCACGTTACTCACTAAAGAGGCGAGGGAAACTTCCGCAATCTTGTGCCCCATCCCACGAAAAGCCTGGGCCAGCCAATGCTTTTCATAGGGTTTAACGAACTCATCCACCCGAGCGTCCCGCCCTCGCAGCGCGGGGCTGAGCAGGACCACCATGGCAAGGCTGTGCGCCCAAAATTCGTCCGCTGGCAACTCATTTATTAGATCGCTGCCATCCGTCAGCCAAAAGCTCAGACCGCCGTCATCATTGATCGATTCCACGACCGCTAGTTGACCATCGTGCTGCACGACGACAAACGGAACCCGTTGTGGACTCACAAGCACTTGGGTGGGGTTCTTGATTTTCGCCTGCAGGTTCATTAACGCTGACAAACGCAAGAGCTTCTGCTCAAGCGTAGCCCCTTGATGCCAGGTCATTTGCTGGACCAGATACTGGTCATCCACCGGGTGTCCATACGAGGCAGAAACTCGAGCAAATGCCGCTATCCATTTCTTGATGTCTATGATTCCGCCGATTTCGCTCATATAAATCCTTAGCTCTTTTTATAGTCTTTTTGTAAGACCTGATGCCGGGCCCGCCGTGGTCGCCATTAAAGGTTGGGCAGCGCCCGCTCTGACGGGCTGTCCACGCCCAGCAGAGGCAATAACGTGTTCTGAATCACGGCAAAGTTGATCACGGCGTCATATCGATCAAACTTCGCTGCAGTACTGTTGCTTAACGCTTGAAAAACGTCTTGTTCCACACTCAACATATCGGTGAGGCTACGGTCCCCGAGCTTGTATTCTTCCTGGTAGATATCTCGGGTGCGGGTGGCAATATCGACCTGATAACGACTGCTCTGCAGCCGGGCCTCGGCGCCGCGCCAGTTGCTCACGGCGGTGGAAGCTCTTTGTTCGACCTCCAGCATCGCTTGATTCACCGACGCCTTGGAGGCCTCAAGGTCTTCGTACGCTTGGGAGACACGCGCCGAAATGGCGCCTCCCTGGTACAGCGGGATATCAACCGAGACCCCCACTTGATTGTCCCAACCGGAATAAGCGTTGGTGGCGTTGCGCTGGTTTTGCCGAAGTCGGGCCGCATCCAAACTGATGCTCGGCATGTGCTGCGCCTTGGTAGAACTAAGAACCGCCTCTCCCGCTTTCACTTGCGCGACGGCGGAACGCACTGACGGGATAGAGCCGTAATCAACCTTGTCGGCATGACGACTCGGTTCAACCGCTAGCGCCTGCGGAAGCTCGGCAAGGGTTTCGGCACGCTTGCCGGTCAGTTGCGCCAGGCTGACCTTGGCGTTCTCCAACTGGCTGCGGTATTGCTCCAGTGTTGTCTTAAAAGATGCAATACGCGTCGCCGCCTGAAGTGCATCGGCAGATGAACTCAAACCGGACGCCAAACGCAGTTGAGCAGTCGACTTCACCGCCTCCAACGAATCAATCATCTTTTGCGTAACGGCAATAATCTCCTGATAACGTTTGACACTGGAATAAGCCAGCAACGCATCTCCGGTCACCTCGGTAATGGTCTTCATCAGGTCGTCGCGGTAAGACTCGGTCAGGAATGTTTGATTATCAATGGCCCCTGAGGTCTTGCCGAAATCATAAATCAGCTGTTTCAGCTTCGGCCCATACGTATATTCATCATGCAGGCCATAACTAGTGGCTAAACTTAATTGTGGATAATAAGCACTCATGGCTTCATCTTTGCGCGCTTCGCCTTTCTTGATGAGTGCAAACGCTTGTACCAATGAGGGACTGCGCTCAAAAGCCAACAGGATCGCCGCTTCAGCCGTTAAATAAGAGGTGCCGGTAACCTCAACCGCTTGCGACATGTCCGCAAAGGCGCTCGGCAGGGTCATGGGCGGCAACATAAGCGCAATCAGTACGCCGCACAGCGCACGTTTAAGAGCGCCATTGTTATGGCCCATTTTAGACATAAGTGGGCGCGCAGAAGACGCCCTGATATCGCTACGCATATAGAGTTCCCCGCCAAAATGTCGCACTTCTAAATTGGGTTAGCGTCCAGGTCTTTGTCGAATGGCAGAGTGGGTCGTCACAGCCAACGCACTCTCACTACTGCTTTAATCAGACAATCAACTGGTGATTCAACAGCGAGGTACCTAGGTACCCCGTCACCGCCCCCTTACTTTCACCACTGCCGTCGGCTCGAACTTTGAGCCCGTGCCATCACGGTCAATGACCATCTGGGTATTGCTCCCCCTTCGACGCCTTACCTGTGGACCTGGTACATACACGGTGCCGGCCGGGTCGAGTGCGCCAGATCGTCAATAAAAGCCTAGGGGGCCTGAGCGCTAATGTTGGCAGCCAAATCAGCCAGAGTGATGCGGCTGGTCCCGCAAGTCTTCGGCTTGGCCTTGGTAATCGGGCCAGAACGGCCGTCACCGGCCGCACCGCCACGCAGGACGCAAACATCGGGAAATATCGACGTGATAGAGCCGCCAGCTTCAGCGGCCCCCGGAGTTCTTTACGCTTTCGGCGGCCATCGTGATTGCCCACCACCGCCGAGTTGCCAGGAAGGTCCGGCACAGAGGTAACCATCACGATGGACAAGACAATCGAAACAAACAACCCGGGAACGGTGCTGAAGGCGTGGGTCTTTTTATTAACTACTGAGATCGCCACTGTCATTATGCACCTCCACCGGTTCGGTCGGTTCGCTCTGGTCGTTTCAAATGGCTGTTGAGGAGGGTGTCCCCAAAGACATTACTGTGTGTGCCCTACCGGGCTTGCTGGCCTTAGTCGTTGATCTCGATTTGAAACTTGTTAAAAGAATGGTCCGACTGAACACAGCATAGTCCCGTTTTATACCGCTCACTTTGAGGCAGTCCTTGCCGAACCGATCTATCCACAAACGCACTTGTTTTTTTCACAACAAGGAGCAAACCACCAAAATCAATGAATGTGAATTCACTAAATCAGCAGCCACTTAGTGGCACCCTAAAAGAAACGTCCAACCCATGATTACAAGGCGCGCAGGCGCCTTAAACACGGAGTCACCCCAATAAATAAACAACCCGGTTTAACATCAGGCCACGAAGCCAGAGCGACGAAACCCAAGGAACAATAATTGTGAATAATGTATTTTGATAGCTCGAGGATCGCGCGAACCCTTGTCAGCTACAGCACACCCACCCATACGATGTCGCCTCTGCGCACTGCTCAAACTTTTAGCAGGTCGCCTGCGTTGACTCACAGCGACAAACGCATAGGACGCGATTGAAGCCGGCCCGTTACCAACATAAGTGGGGGCGACCCATAAAAATCAAACCCAAGCACGGCGGGCGCGCGAGCTAAGTTAATCAAGCGGCATAGAATGCCAAGAGTCACAGCAAGCGCCCCCCCCCCCCCCCCCGCAAACCCAATGACACGACCAACCAAAAGAACAATAGCGCTACAGTCCCCCTAGAAAAGCCAAGCTCAAAAGATGAATACCAGTGAATTTACCAATTATCACGAGCGGCAAAGCTGTCGACCAGCCAATCTGAACTATGATGGCGTCAAGCATGATCATTAAAGGTGAAACAAAGTGAGGGAATTACACGATGGTGACTAAGAACGCTCCATAAAGAAAAGGCCGTCAGAAGTGCAGCTCCGCCTGAATGAGTCGAGGCGTCACTGCCCCAAGGCTGGCGGTCGCTACATAATACTCCCGCGTTTAATCGAGAAGAGGAGGCCTTAACAATGCAATGGCCCCGACACCTATCCAACGGCTCCCCAATGCCAGCACGTTGCAACGGGGCGCAACCTGGTGAACTCGCCACATGGATTCCACCGACACTTACTTTGCGGATCTCGCGCGCCTGCACCACTAAAGGCTGTTGTGCTAAAAACCCAAAAGCCTTGCTACTTAAGTGGTGTATAGCGGCATGCAGAAACCGGCATTGATGAGGTGAAAATTCGAGCTTACAGTCACGCTTTAAAGGCGTACGCAACACGCTTAAGGAACGTTGGCACTGCACACTGGCAGAGATTAGCGTGGATGAAACTAGGTAGCACTTGGGCATTTAAAGCAGCCACCCGGAATTCACTCCGAGTTACAAAAGCCTGCTTTCATCGCGCCTGGAAAGACCCTAGGCTGCTGCGCGACCGCATGGCGCGATCATTGACGCGACGGTTGATGTGTAAAAACTCTTGGCTGCGTGTTGCCGATAACTGCTGACCTGGTAGCAAATTAAAAGCGTTCAAGAGGCATACGAAAATGCTAACCGATGACAACGTCACATCTTCTACAAACGATCTTAATACGCTCAACTATTTCATAACTTTCCTCGAGGGACAGCAACACGCCCGCTTCACCCCCGCCAAGCATCAAATTATCATTCACGATGGATCCTCAATCAAGAGTATTGAGCTTAGCTATACCTCCAGCCGAATTCTGGAATTGTTGATACTCAAGGCGGACGTGATTGTCAGCCGAGAAGAGATATTTTCATTCGCCTGGCCGCGACGTGTGGTGGGCCAGAACAGCCTCAATCAAGCCATTTCCAACATACGCGAGCTGTTTCACGACGATGACCACCGGGCCATTATCCAAACGTTCCCCCGGCGGGGCTACCGATTCAACTCGGCTTTTCTGAGCAGCGACCACGAGCCAACTTTCTTTGTTGATATGAAAGACAGCCACTCAGCGCCCCATGGCCACGCGCCCATCGAGTCGCCCCAAGCATTCCCAGCCAAACCAAGAGCGCCGACGACCAGGTCGGTTGTCAATTATATGCTAGCAGCGCTTTTGGTCGTTCTCATAGCCACCTTTGTCTGGCGCTTCGATTGGCCGCTGTTCGAACAGTCCGGCCTTTCGGTCATTGAGGAAACCACGGGCGACCTGACCACCGTTTATGCCTCCGAAAGCGAAGATGAACTGATCCAGATAAAAACAGATCTCCACGCCGTGCATGAACGCCTGAAGAAAATGATCACACGACCGCAAACAGTGATCTTTAACCGCATGCACAGCTTTTATGAAATCACCTGCATCGACAGTGGGACCAATGTTAAATTCTTAACCGTCCATCGAAAGCAAGTAAGCGCTCTGACAAACGAGCAACTTAAGGGGTGCATGCAATGAACCGTATCGCGTTTGATGCAAGAACTGCCCTCATTTCAGTCATCGTATTGATGATCATCTTACATACCATCTATACAGCACTGTCGCAACAACCGGTTTTCCAAGGCATCTATTTCGCCTCCGGCACCATTCTCTCGAGCAACGGAACCGAGTTTCCCGCCAATTTACGATTGCAGTCTCACGGCCGACAACTTCACCAGTTCGAAGAGATCAACCAGGAAAGCCGCAAATACACATTGAAGCGCATCAGCAGCCTCGCCGGCAGCGGCCGATTTATTATCGAAAAAAACGAAGTCACTCAGAAATACACCCTGCCCATTGACCGAGATATTTCGTTCAATCAAACTTTTCTTTCGACCGCCTTATCGGAACTTACCTTGTATAAACTCGACACCACAGGCAGCAGCCTGTGCTTTTATGTCAAGGAATTGAGTGCTGTTCGTTGTTTCGGGCCCGAGCCTTAAACCGGCGAGTCATGACTAGGCGCAGACAGCCGCTTACCCACAAAAACCCCTTTTTCATAGTTTTTGTCTTGGGTCGCCTCTTCGATTCAGTCACGATCCTTTGACATTAATCAAAGGATGATGACGATGATTGAGCTAGAATTTAAGATAGGTCAAGCTGTTATATTGAATGACGTAGTGGAAGTGAGGGTGCTAAACATACAGCGCGGCTACATCAAGTTAGGGCTCACGGCACCCAAAAGTGTTAATATTGTCCGGACAGAACTGCCTCGGCAAAATCAGCGCTACGCACCGAAGGCGCCTTAACCTTTCACTTATAAGATGAGTTACCTGCGACAAGGGCTATCGCACCTTGTCGCCTCTTCTCCCCTATCGACTATGAAAATGTTTAACGCGCACTGTCAATGTCTCGCTCGACGGTTCCCGACAGGTCAGACTTCAACTTAAAACGCCCCACGTTTAAGTCCCGCGAGAGCGGGCCATTGTCACGTTCACATGGGGTTCGCTCGAACAGCGTAGATGAGAACCCCTCAGCATTCAGATTGTTGTGAATTTTGATAAATTCATGCTTATTGATCTTACGATGCAACCCCTAACCCTATACTCGTTCGTGCGGGAAACCGCACCTCGTATGTTTTAAAGCGCTTCCTCATTAAGATGATGGGGGACAACAAATTCCGTGCCTCAGCGCCCTCTAAAAGTGCAGCGGCTCATTGACATGACAAGGGGGAACTTACATGAAATGTAATGCACCTGCCGCCACCCCGCCGATTCGTGCCCGGCGAGCATTTTTCTCTTTAATTCCTTTAGCTCGGATGACTCGCAGTCAACAAAAGTTCAAAGCATTGGCGATGAGGCTGCGGCTTTTAACCGCTAATTCAGTGGCCTTGCTGGCGCAATATTCTGCACTGTCAAAGTTTGCCCCGTTGATAAAGGCAGTCGCGACGCCTCCACATCCAATACATCGAACCTTTTCCATTTCCCCGCTGGGCTGGTTCACAAGAAAAATTGTTGTCTCGTATTACAAGTATCTCTCCACGACAATTTCTGATTTTCTCAATGCACTCGACCGCAACGAAATCACGGTGCACTACCAACCGATTGTGGATATGCAGTCGGGAGGATGGCTAGGCGCAGAAGCGTTATTACGTTGGCCAGCCAAAGGCTCAACCTTTAGTCCGGAAGCGATCGTTGCCGAGTTGGAGCGGGTGGGCCTTATCCAAGACGTGACACGCTGGGTATGCCGGCGGGTCATTGAAGAATATTCGCAGACCCTTTGGGCATGCGATGAGCTTTACATCACGATCAACCTTTCGGCCGCCGATGTCATGGACCCCACATTTCCGGATTTTATCCAGCACCTTTTGGACACCCACAAGCTCCCGGCGTCACGGTTTGCCTTTGAAGTCACCGAGCGTGTGGCCTTAGACCGCGAGCGAGCCGTCGTTCAGTTAAACCGTCTGCGCGCTCGGGGCCATCGAATTGTGTTGGATGATTTTGGTACCGGTTATTCCAGCTTGGCCTACCTGGATCAATTGCAGGTCGACATGATTAAATTTGACAAGTCCTTCACCTTGCGCAGCGAAAGCTTTACCTCGAACATTATCTTGTCCCACCTGCTGCAGATGGCCAAGAAACTGGACATCGACGTCGTAGTTGAGGGGATTGAAACCACACATCAAGCGGGGCGGGTCAGCGCACTGGGTGCAGAGAAGGCACAAGGCTGGCTCTATTCCAAGGAGCTATCGGCCCAGGCACTAGTCAGGGCATATTTTTCCCTACCGCATCCGAGCATGCAAGGCGTCGTTTAGCCCTTATGAGTCCTGCTCTATTGCAGCTGGTCGTGCCAAGGCCGACTATGCGACAGCGCCACTTGAGTTGAGTGAGGGCGGCACAAGCTAAAACCGCCTGGTTAGCGTCGGCCCCCTCCCGAGCTGTTCTCGCCTGCCTCTGACTTGCCCTTGCCCCGCATGGCTTGGGACTTTCGCCCTCAGTCAAAACGTGGCTTGAACGATCAAACTTATTGTGATCACGAGGGCGTTTAGCACGGCCGGCACTGGCCTGATCAACCTGATGCCGCGCCACTTTCAGCCTTACCCGTGACGGTCAGGCTTTTTCCCCTTGCAGGTAGGCCCCATGTCTGAAGCAAATATCCCCCTCTGCTCCGAGACCATTAGAACTAGCTACTGGCGATATGCATGGCCCACGGTGTTTGCCATGCTGGTCAGCGGCTTCTACCAGATTGTGGACGGGATTTTTATTGGTCACTTTGTCGGTGTGGAAGGATTAGCTGCAGTCAACACCGCCTGGCCCTGGGTTGGGCTCATGGCGGGTGTAGGTCTGATGATTGGTATGGGCGCCGGCATTCATTGCTCGATCGCGCAAGGTGAAGGCAACCCGCGCAAAGCCCAGCAGTTCATTTCCCAAGGCCTAGGAGCCCTCATCGTGCTGGGCCTAGTGGTCGGTTCGCTGATCATTATGTTCGGTGACCACTTGTTGCAGGCCCAAGGTGTGGAGGACAGCGTATTGCGCCACGGGCGTGACTATTTGCGTGTATTTGGCTGGTGTTCACCGCTGATCATGGCGAGCCTGGCACTGCCCATCCTCGTCCGAAACCTCGGCGCGCCGCTGCTGGCAACTCTCATGATGCTCGCGGGGGCTGTCACTAATGTCCTGCTCGATTATGTCTTTATCGCCGTGATGGGCTGGGGGCTGGAGGGAGCGGCGTGGGCTACGGTGATCGGTGAGTCACTGTCAGTGATCATCGGCACGATTTATTTGTTCTCCAAGCGCAGCCCATTGCCATTACAAAGCGCCCACATTTGGACCAGGCCACAAACGACTCTGTTGCGCGCCATCATGGTGAGCGGTTTTTCCAGCTTGCTGATGTACCTTTATGCCAGCGTCGCCGTTTTATTGCACAACGTTGCGCTCATGCGTTACGGCAACACGGTTCATGTGGCCGCGTATGCTGTCAGCGGCTACGTCATGACCGTCTATTACCTGCTCGCCGAAGGTCTTGCCACCGGTATGCAGCCGATCGTGAGTTATTTCCACGGCGCGGGCCTCAGGGCGCCGATCAGACAAACATTCTTTTTGGCGCTGCGCTGGATCCTCGGCAGTGGCTTGGTGTTCGTTGCCCTGATCTTCCTCGCCCCACAGGTCTGGGCGAGAATTTTTATCAGCGCCGAGGACGCGACGTTGACCGCGGCAACGGTGCAGGCGCTGCAACTGCACCTGTTTGCGTTGTTCATCGATGGCGGGCTGGTATTGGCTGCCGCTTACTTCCAGGCAGTCAATGATAATAAAAGGGCCATCGCCATTACGCTCTTGAATATGCTGATCCAGGTTCCAGCGCTGCTGTTGCTGGCTCCATGGCTTGGGGTAACGGGTGTGTTTCTCGCTTTGCCCGTCTCAACGATTATCCTGGGCGCGGGTATCTTCCTGCTGCTCAAGCGACAATTGGCTACCTCTCCTTAACGTTAAAAACGACAGCGTGGCTGACACGCCCTAGGCCCCACGGTGTGCACGAAAGGCTGGCCCGCGAGCGCGGTCACCAGACCTGCCAGCGCGGATGAAAGGGCCGCCAATGAGGATCTTGCGCCCTTAACAACAAGGCGTTGTCGCCAGGAGAGTCGCCCCACACTCGCAAGCGCATTTGCCGCAGAGGCCCATAGACCTCTTCGAGACGAAGTACTTTGTTTTCGCCACGACAATTGTCACCGACGATTCGGCCGGTCAGCAAACCATCCACAGTCTCAAGCTCGGTACCAATCAACTGGACCCCCAAGCGATCGGCGAAGCTACGCAGTACCAAAGATGGCGAGGCGGAGCAGAGGGTGACGACCGCCCCCGATTGAATTTCGGCGGCGACTGCGCTCAAGCCTGCCGGGCGCATCAACCTGCCCCACCAGGCCTGGCTGAACTGGGCTGCTGTTTGCCCAAGCCATTGAGCGTCGACGCCTGTCAAAAAGGTTTGCACCAGTCGTGCCTTGAGCTCATCGCGCGAATAACGCCCCAAGACAAATCCTAGGCTTGGCAGAACCAGCTTGAGCATATGTCGACACGCTGTTTGCGTGCCGAAAGCAAAAATCAGAAAGGGCAAAAAACTATCGTGCCACGTGAGGGTGCCGTCAAAATCAAAAACAGACAGTACCGCTGGGGGCGGGATAACCTTGTCAGGTTTCATGAGCAACAGCGAGACACTGTCTGCGTCGCGGTTCCTGCCAGGCGCTGCGCTCGTCGCGCGAGGGCCTGACACCAGATCAGGCGCACCGGAGTGTTTTTTGTCCAATCGAGGTTCCAAGGTTTGCTCCATAAAATGACGGCGGCGGCCTGCTCTGAGGCTAAGACCACACGGTAATCTCGATGAAGGTCGTCGCGCAGGGCCAAATACGTGGCCTCGGCCCAAGCGTTCAGTCGCCAGCCATACCCTTTGGCATGGCTAGCCGAACACGCTTGCTTCCTTACCTGGCGCTTGCGTCGCACGGCAACACAACCGTGGCGGGATAATGATTAATAAGTTCTACGCCATGAACGCGTATGGCATGTCCGGTGATGATGGAGTCGACCTTGAGCCAGTACCGATTAATACGCCTCTTGGGATTTTTCAAGATTTTCGGGTATTTATCACGCTTGGCAAACCACCAAGGCACAAATTCTATGGGCGTCGCTGGGCAGTCAGGCGATTGCCAAGCGAATGCCGTAATTAAACAGCCTATTATTCCAATAGGCTTGAATTTCACGCACTGAAAAATCATCAACGCTGTGTTTTTCACGAGCCTAGACAATGAAGCCCCGCCGCAAGGCGTGGTTCTTTGAGATGTGCTGCAGCAAGCGTCAAGCGTGCGTCATACGCCAGCGCTTGCAGCTCAACACGACGCAACAAAAGTCGCTCTCGGCCATCTCCCGCGACAGGCTAGATCACTGGGCCACACCGCCAGAGATGACGTCGATGCGCGATACTAAAAAAACAAGTTAACGCATGATATCGCGCAGCCAATTGCCTCGATGAGCGCACAGATCAGACAGTCAGAGTCCGGACCTCCACCCCTGCTTCACTGATCTTATTTTCACAGCCCTGCCGTTCAGCCTCAGCGCGTTTAATGCGCCATAGATCAAGCCCCATTTTTTTGCGCACCGACGTGCCCGGTGAATGTTTCAAGAGTACAAAGGCACACTTGTTAAATCCCGGCATAAAACATCAATCGCGATCAAAAACAGTCAAATACCTACTTGCCGATGGGCTCTTTGTTGATAAATGGCGGGCGCACCGCAACACTGGAATTGTTATCGAAAGAAACGGGCTCGTGTGCGCTCGATATAATAGCAGCGTACCCCACGACCTCACTTACTCGAATAAAAAGGAATTCAACACATATGGCTAATAACGGATTGATTACGCAAGTAACCCCGGAGAATCTGACAGAGGTTTTGCAAACTGCCGGCTACCGGGTTAATCAAAGTGAACAGAACGGCGTTATACAGTTGCTCAGCGCGAGCCAGGGCATCGGCTATGCCGTGCGCTTTGGCAACCGGGCCACCGAATCAGATGCCTACGTCGACTTCACTTACAGTTGCGCCTTACGAATTCAAGGTGTGCTGCCTGCAGGCATTACCGAGCTTTGGAATGCGACCCGCCGCTTTGCCCGCTTGTCGGTGCAAAGTGACTTTCTGGTGATGGACCTGGATGTCACGGTCGGCGCCGGGGTCAGCCCTGAGCATCTGCACAGCAACTTGAGCTTGTGGGATCGTCTCCTGCAAGAGTTCATCGTTTACCTGCGCGATTACAGTCAACAGGCGGCGAACTTGGCGTCAGCTGCCGCTACGTCTGAGACAACATCTGATCCGAAGCCTGAAACGCCGCGAGCGGAGAAATCCAAAGAGAGCGCCGGAAAAGCAACACGCTGATCCACAACCCATGCAGGATGTTTACGCGCGCAGCCTCGTCTGCTCCCGCGGTAACGTCCTGCTGCACCTGAAGAAGATCAGTCTTGCGAAGCCGGCGTGCTGCGTGCGTTCTTCAGCGAATGGGTGTCTGGCGAGTAACCAACGGGAAAGGAAACTATCGCCATGACAGCGAGAACGCAGACTTAGCCACTGACCGCACAGCGGCAGCCGTCGAGCGTGGAAAGGATCCGTTGGTCTAGATCGATAAGAGACACGTGGTATCAACCCAGATCACGTACGAGGTTTGCGCAGGCTCCTTATTCATCGGCCACGGCGCAGGACGCGACCAGTTAACGCAAAGACGGAGCTTTGACGAGTCATCAGCCCGCTGCACACTGCATAGGATTTTGATCATGATTGACCCCAGTAAAAAATTGCGTCACTTGGCTAGTTGGTACGAACGGTTAAGTAATACCTTCCTCATCGTAAGCCTGGACGCTTGGCACCGCGAGTTACGCCAGGAGCTCCACCAACTGATTGCCCAAGGCCTGATCGATGCCGACGAAGCAAAGGAAATGCGCGAGTTGGCTGACGCGGCTTATCGCGCTGAACGCCAAAGCAGCGTTGCCTCAAAGTGAGCGCAAAGCCCCCCCCGCCATCGCTGCGAACTCAAGCCCTGCCATGAGCGAGATTAAGACCACTCTCGATACGGGCGAAGCTTTAATCCCAAAAGAGGAACGTAAAGGCTTGCCTGCGGTTCAACGTTCACCACCGATCAAAATCCTCGTTCAAGGGCGGCGAACGTATTACGTGGAAACCTGGAAGCGCCTCTGCGTTTGGCTAGGCAACATTCTTAAAAAGATCTTGCGCGGGCAGGGGTGGTCGTCGAGGCCAAAATAACCCTGTTTAATGAACCCTGGCCCCCTTCTCCCCGCGCTGATTTACCACGCCCCGAGCCATGTTTGGCCGATATGGCCAGATGAGCACGCCTGTAAGCGAAGCAGAAGGCCATACG
The DNA here is from genome assembly GCF_054898105.1 of Pseudomonas sp. MDT1-17. Taxonomy (NCBI): domain Bacteria; kingdom Pseudomonadati; phylum Pseudomonadota; class Gammaproteobacteria; order Pseudomonadales; family Pseudomonadaceae; genus Pseudomonas; species Pseudomonas sp. MDT1-17. The sequence goes on from NZ_JBUBVM010000001.1 coordinate 6,322,824, forward strand.
GAGTATGGCGTTATACGCCAGTCATGCTCTGATCCTGCGCGGTCGGAGACCCTGTGCACGTCGGGAAGTCCTTCGCACAGGTACTGCGAGATCTCAGCGGTGCCCGGCGCGCAAGCGCCGGGCGGAGCAAGGCCAAAAGCCGTAACCCTGCTGTCTACGTCGCTGAGAAGTCGGATACGTCCGTAGTCCCTGAGAAGCCATCGAACAAAGGGCCAAGCCCCGCGGAGATAGTGGAGGAAAGGGACGTAGCCGAGGGGAATACCAACGCCCCCCCCCCCCCCCACGCCCGGGACACTGAACCGGATCAGTTGCGCGTCGATGGACTTGAAGGTGCGCCCCCCTTCATCCCTCCCGGAAAATGATACCGCTGCCACAACACCTCAATCGTGGCACTGGCACTGACGCACGCCTCCAGGCATTGCCCCAGCGCCCTGAAAGCTTCGGGCGGCTGGGGCATACGCAGCTGTTCGCTCAATTGCGCTTGTGTGTGCGCCAGCTTGCCCAATAACTGATCACGCATGCCCCCCTGCGCATCCGCGTACAGGGCGTCCTCCAAGTGGGTGATGCGGGTCATACGGTCTCCTGATCGTTGGAAAAATCACAGCTCAAGCGGCACGGAAATCAATTCCTGCCCTTTGAGCAACACCACGGTTGAGCGGCTGAGGGCATAGACCTTGTAGCCGCTGGGCAGGACACTGCCCTGCTGCAGGCGCATGCCGTTGGCCAGCTGAAGGTACAGTGACTTGAGGTTGCCTCCCACACCGACAATGCCGGAGGGCAGGTACGTGACAGCCAGCGCACCGGCCGGCAGATTCTGGAAAACCGCCAGCAACCGTGGCGCTTGGCGGTTAAACGTCTCGAGCACCTGCACCACCGTCTCCCGGCGCGCGGGCTCCAGTTGGCCACTGACACGCAGCGCGCCGTCGACGATACGGATACTCAAACCCTCCAGCGCAGCATGCTCAGTCAAACGCGTGTGTAACTCATTGAACAAGTGCTCATGGTCATTGACCACCCGCCAGCCTCCCAGGGCCTGAATCAACTTGAGCTGCTGGGTGGTGCGTTGCCAGAGCGCATCGGCAACGATGTTACCCGAAATCATCACCCGGTCCGGCGCCTCATCGCTCTCGACCATGACATCCGCATAACCGTTAAACGCGAGCACCGCGCGCACGCTGTCCAGCACAGTGTCGGCGCACACACTTTCGTCGTACAAGTGCATGCCTCGATCACGTATTTGCACCCTGAGCGCTTCGACGCTGGAGGAAGCAAGACAAAGGCCGGTGAGCGTCAGCCCGCCCTGCTCATCGCGCTGCAGCGTCATACCGGCCAAATCGGGGCTTTTCAGTTGCGCCGCCAACCAATCTTGCGCCGTCGCCGGCGGCACGTCGGGCGCGGGTTGCCAAAACAGCCCTGCGACGGCCAAGGCAGCAAGGATGAGGCCCGCTGTCCCCCAAACAGGGCCGGCGACGGGCATCGGCCGCAAGCCTTGGCGCAGCGGTACCTCCAGAGACGACAACGGCTCACCCCAGCGTGCCAGGACGAAGGCCTGTCCAGCCACGTCAATCACCATACCCAGCGGCAAGGACTGCTGCAGATCCCACGGTGCACCGTCCACCCAGGTCGGCGTAGGCGTCAGCAGGCTCACCGCCGACCCATCGATCCTCAGAATCGCCTGGGCATCCTGTTCCAGGGACAGCGCAATGTCCGGGTCATGGCCGCCCAAGCGCAACTCTCCGTCGGGCAGTGCCAGTTCGCGTCCCGCCAATAGCCCGTTAAGCCACTTAAGTTGGTAATTGCATTCCATCAGGAACTACCAGACTGGTGCCAAGGATCCGCCTTGATCAGAAACAACCGGACGGCCTGACGCTTGGTGTTCTGCTTCGTCTGGAACATGCGGCCGAGCAACGGAATATCCCCCAGCAGCGGAATCTTGCGCACGCTCTCGCTCTCCTCATCCTGAACAAACCCTCCCAGCAACAAGGCTTGCCCGGCCTTGAGCAAGGCATGTGTGGAGATTTCCGAATTCAGGGTTTGCGGTAACGGCTCTGCCTGGCTGATGGGGCTTGTTTGCCGGCCGTCCTGAATAATCAGCGCCAACATGATTTCCTGGCGATCCGCCTCGCCAACGACCCGCGGGGTGACCCTCAACAGCGATCCTGTCGAAATGGACTCAAGCTTGGCCACATTTTCGGCCACAAGCTTAGTGTAAAAAGTGATGTTGCGATCCAGGACGGCCTGCATGTTGTTGAGCGTGACCACAGAGGGGCGGGATAACACCCGCGCCTTGGCGTTTTGCTCAAGCGCACTGAGCCGCAGCATGAAGTTGCCGGTGTTGGAGATTACCGTGGAAAAGTTGCCCGCTCCCAATTCGCTACCGGTGTTGAAACTCACCCCTGCGCCGCCGAGATTCGCCGCGCCTGACCAGTCCACCCCCAATGCCCCCAGATCCTGGGAATTGACATCAATGATGGTGACCGAGATTTCGACCAGTTGGGGCTTTTGATCCAGTTGAGCGATCAGCGTTGGGTACAACCCCAGGTTGAGCTTTCGGTCACGCACCAACACCGCATTCTGGCGCGGTTCGGCCGAGAACGTCGGCTGCACCCGATCCCCGGAGGCCCCACCCCCGTCTTTTTGCGCGAGCGGCAGGGCTTGCCCCCGAGCCATGTCTTTAAGCACCGAGACAATGCCAGGCACCACGACTTGTTGACCGCGATAAGTATAGGCCGTATCTGCCGCCGAGGCGTACTTCAAGGCAAACAGCTCTATGCCTTCCTGATTACGTTCCTGGTCCAGCCTCTGTTGATCCAGCCCCCGCGACAAGCGCGCAACCCGTTCCAGGCAGACCGGGACTCCCTGCACCTCCAGCGCATTGGAGGTGGGTATAGCGCGTACACGACAATAGCGGGGATCGAGCACACCAGTCGATTGCAGTTGGCCGATCAGGGTCTGAGGAGACAGGTAAGCCGGCGTCAGTAACTCCATGCCCACCTCGTCGGTCCTATAAACATGCATCGTCTGCCCGTCGTAGTACCACGCCAACGGATACAGTTGCGCCAGGCGCTCGAGCGCCTGTTCGGGGGACTTTGCATCCAGATGGCCGATAAAGGAGTCGTTGATACTGGGACTCACGATGATGGGCAATCGAAAATTGGCACCCATATCGCGCAAGATATCCGCCAGCTTGGCTCCGCGGGTGTCCAGGAAAAAGTCAGCCCCCCCTCGAGTGGGCATAGTCGTTTTTGCACAGGCCCAGCCGCTGACCAGTATCAAACCTATGAGGATGGCTTTACTTCGGCTCATACCCAAGGCCCCGAAGGCTTGAGGTCGGCGGCCAGTGCCTGTGGTTGGCCCTGCGTGGCAAACCACCTGACGATGACGAGGTGCTGCTGGATGCGGGTGTCCCGTTCGGCCGCAGGCTCTTCCAGCCCATAGCGGCGGATCAGAAACAGGCGTTCGCCTTCCAGCACCAAGCTGTCGTCCAGACTGTCCGGGATCGACGCCAGCCACAGCGTGGTTTGCAACAGCATGGCCTCATCCATCGCAGGCCGTTCAATCGCCAATGCCATACACAGCCCCCGGGGGAACTCCCCACACCAGCCTGGCACGCCGGCCAGCGTGATGCGCCATCGCCCACCCTCACGCTTCACAACATGCAGGGACTCAACGTCCGCCAAGGAAACAGGAAACTTCATAGGATCACAGTAGGAAGAATTCACAGGATAGTGTCAGTTTTCACGCAAAGCTTAATCCGGTAAATACCTGATCCCGCTATCATTTATCTGGCACCACTTGCCCCTCCCGATCGACCTTAATCATCCTTGAAAGCCAGGCTTTTTAACCATGTGGCAACACTCGCCGTCCCAGCACGAAAGAAAACGAATTCTCATTGTCGAAGATCACCAGATACTCATCTACGGACTCAAAAAGCTTCTTTCGACAGTGGCCAACTATCACGTCGTGGGCGCCATCAGCGACGGCCTGGAGGTGTACGGCGCCTGCCTGAAGTTGACACCCGATCTGGTTCTGATCGACCTGGGGCTGCCCGGCATGGACGGTGTCGACATCATCCTCCAACTGAAACGACGTCTTCCCCAGCTGACGATTGTCGTGATCACCGCTGACGCGTCGGAGCACCGGGCCCACAACGCACTGGCGGCCGGGGCACTGGCCTACGTCCTCAAAAAGAGCTCGCAACAGATTTTGTTGGCCGGCTTGCAAACAGCCTTGGCCGGCAAGGTCTATCTGGATCCCAAACTCAACCAGGCACAGGTGACCTGCTCGCCCACCCTGGACGGCCCCAGCAAGTTAACCGTGCGTGAGAACCAGGTGTTGAAGTTGATTGCCGAAGGCGCCCGCAACCGCGACATTGCTGAACAGCTGCGGATTTCGATCAAAACCGTTGAAACGCACCGCTTGAACCTGATGCGCAAACTCGACGCCCATAACGTCGCCGAGCTGGTCAACTGGGCCTGGCGCTTGGGGATTCATTAAGGGTCGACATGGGCGCTCTGCTGAATCAGGCAGCCCAGATTGTGCACATCCTTGTCGCTCGGCCAAGCGCCCTGTTGAATCTGATCTTCATGTTCTTGCGCAAGCTCGGCGACCAGATCAAGCCCGCCCTGCCCCGCACAGCCTTTGAGGGCGTGCAACCACTTCAACAGTTCTTCCCGCTCACCTTGACGGTGCGCGACCACGATATCATCGTAAACGCCTCGCAGGGTCGCGCAGAGCTTGTCATGCAAGACGGTGTCGCTCAGGTCCAATAGCGGCTGCTGCAACTGAAGATTGGGTGCCAGGTCGAGGCCACGCGCCAGCAAGAGGGATACCGTTTGGCCCACCGTTGCCGCCAGTTGCTCAAGACTGACCGGCTTGGCCAGATAGCCATCCATGCCCGCAGCCTTGGCCCGGCCTCGCTCAGCGGGTAGCGCATTGGCGGTCAATGCCCAGATGGGCGTTCCCGGATCGAGCATGTCACTGCCCTCATCGCGCCAGAGCCGGGTCACCTGAAAACCATCCATGTCCGGCATCCGCACATCCATCATTACCAGATCGAACACATGCTCTCGCCCCCAAGCCAAGGCCTCCTGGCCACCGCTGGCACCATGCACCTTATGTCCCAAGACCGTTAACATCTTGCCGACGATATCGCGATTGATCGCGATATCGTCCACGATCAATACTTTCAACGACCAAGGGCAAGGCGCCATCCACGCCACCCCCTCCCGAGGAACCGGCTCTTTCAAAAGAATCGAAGTGAGCTTTTGCCGCAGACGGCCCGGCAAATACGCCAACTCCGGCATATCCAGTGCAGGGCACTCCCCCGCCTGCACGGCAATCCCCCACAGCGACAACTGGGGGTGCAAACTAAGGGGAGCCATCAGGCTTGCCGCAAACTGTGGCGCTGGGCTACCCGGCTCGTCGATCGGCAGCAGCAACGTAAACACCGAGCCTTTCTCTACCTGGCTTTGCAGCCCTATGTCCCCACCCATGAGGCGGGCCAGGCGCGAGGCAATCGCCAGCCCCAGCCCACTGCCGTTGTCATGAACACTCACCTGAGAAAACGGTTTGAAAATGTCGAGCCGCTGTATGTCCGATATCCCCCGACCAGTGTCCCGCACCGTGATCATCAGCATGTCGCCCTGGCGTGCGACTCGCACGCAAACACCACCGACCGAGGTGAACTTCACCGCATTGGCCAGCAGGTTAACCAGAATCTGCTGCACCCGGATGCCGTCCAGACGCATGAATGGCGGCACATCGGCCATCACCAGCACCTGCAATTGCAGGCACTTTTCCTGAGCCCGCAAGTTGACCGTCAATAACGCCTGATCCAGCAGCGACAACAGGTCGGTCTGTTCACAAGACAACTCCAGCTGACCGGCTTCGATACGGGAAAAATCCAGGAGGTTATTGATGATGCTGAGCAAGAACCCCGAGGACTGCAGCGCCGTGGCGATCAATTCCTGCTGCTGCGGCCCAGACAACGCGCCGCGCTCCAGCAGACTCAGGGCACCGACAATACCGTTCAGGGGCGTGCGAATTTCATGGCTGACACTGGTCAAATGCTCGCTTTTACGGTCATTGGCATTTTCGGCCATACGCTTGGCCACGCTCAGTTCGCGGGTTCGCTCACTGACTTTGTCTTCCAGTGTCTGGTGGTAGGCATTGAGATTGGTCAGCAACGCATTGTAAGCCCGCGCGATGCGCCCCAACTCATCCTTGCGCTTTTCCGGTAAGCGGAAACTCAAATCCGTAGACTGTTGCTGACGATGGATGATTGCCACGATGTGACGTAACGGGCCGCCCAGTCGGCGGTGCAGAATTAGCGCAATCAGGACCAGAAGCAGCACTTGGGCCAACAAGGCCCAAGGCGCGGTGAACGCCAACAAGGACAATACTTGCCGCATCGCCAGATCCCGAGGCGCCAGGGCCAGCATCTGCAAATGGGTGTCCTCAAGCACCGTACACGCCACGATGAAGTCGGCGAGGGGCGTCACGTCCGGCCGGCAGCCCGGAACCAGCGCCTGCAAGGCGTTAGCCTCGGCCCCCACGCCTAAATCACTCCATAACACCGTGCCGGCTTCATCGCGCAACAGGTAAGAAAACTCTGACCGATGCTCACCCATCCGGTTGATGTTCAACGCCTGACCGGCCATGACGCCGGAACCTTGATCGAGCGCAGTAACCACGCTGCGCGAGAGGCTGTGCGCATTGAGAAAGGGCTCCTGGAAAGGCACGCCAAAACGCTGGCGGGTCACCGTCTGAGACGCGCGGTCCGCAGTTTCGTGACCCAAGTGATTCGGGCGATAAAAAAACACCCCCTGACCGGGCACCTTCAAGAAGGTGGTCACCGGACTTTGCGGGTCGGCATTGCCAAACACCTCCAGCACCTGTCCCACCGCGGCCACCGTATCGTCGTCCAGCGTCCCCCCCTCAAAGGGCACGAACACCGTTCGGCTGAGCAACTCGCGAGGCGACTTTGACAGCCGAGCACCGCTGAGCAATTCGCTCCAGAGGCGTAACAAGGTATTGACCCGAATCTGCGCCAACTCGTAAAGGCGATGCTCCTCCTGAGACACCCTTTTCAGTTCCCACGCCAGATCATCACGCACCTCGGCTTCGGCCTTTTGGTAACGGTAATAAAAACTGATAGTCTCTGACAGCAGCCAAAACGCACACATCGCTCCCGCGAGCGTCAAGATGACCTTGCGAGTCAAGGAAACCTGCCAAAATTTATGTATGCGAATCACGCTCTCACCCCATCGCGCTACAACCCCCTGCAAATTACCTCACCCGAGGCCCCGCCATACATCAGGTCATCACCCGATGGCTCCCGCCGCATCGATGCTGGATGATTGAAACCACCCTTGGCGTCACCCTCGCCGCCTACCCTGAGCATCGGTGCGCACCTGCACCGATAGGCTTGCAAAACGAGAATACGATGGACCTACAAACGCAACGCAGCCTTGAGGAGTTCTTGCGCCTAGCAGACCTTTCTCCGTGCCGCGTCGACGCGCGTATGGAATTCTCCCAGCCCCCCCTTCGACTGTATATCGAGTACCTGCAAGGGCGCATTCTGCTGTCGCTGGCTCGCCAGATCGACCCCTGCCAGCGGATCAGCTCGCTAAAAACCCTGTTGCGCCGCTGCCAGCCAGCCTGTAGCCGCGGCGTGCCGCTGCGTGCTTACCTGCTCAATGACTACCAACTGCTCAGTTGTGCGCCTGCACCGGGCAGCGACGTCAATCAATGGCTGGACTGCCTGAACGTGATGCGTCGACTCTTGGCACTTCACGTCGCAGAGCAGCCTTGAAACGGCTTAACACATGGCTGGCGGTGGCCGCCGGGCGCCAGGACATTGTCCTGGCAATCCTCCTGCTACTCGCCGTGTTCATGATGATCGTGCCCTTGCCCACAGGCCTGGTCGATTTGCTGATTGCCATCAACCTGACCATTTCGGTCGTGCTGTTGATGATGGCCCTGTACATCCACGAGCCGCTGGAGTTCTCGACCTTCCCGGCAGTGCTGCTGATCACCACCTTGTTCCGCCTGGCACTGACCATCAGCACCACGCGCCTGATCCTGCTCCAGGCCGACGCAGGCGACATCGTCTATACCTTTGGTAACTTTGCGGTGGGCGGCAACCTCGGCGTTGGTCTGATCGTGTTTACCATCATCACCATCGTGCAGTTTATCGTCATCACCAAGGGTTCTGAGCGCGTGGCCGAGGTGGGTGCGCGCTTTTCCCTGGATGCGATGCCGGGCAAACAGATGAGCATTGACGGCGACATGCGCGCCGGCATCATCGATGCCAATGAAGCCCGCCGCCAACGCGGCCTGGTGCAGAAGGAAAGCCAGCTGTACGGCGCGATGGATGGCGCGATGAAGTTCGTCAAAGGCGACGCGATCGCCGGCATCATCATCATTTTGGTCAATATTTTGGGTGGCACGGCAGTAGGCGTCTTCATTCACGGGATGAGCGCCGGTACCGCGATGTCGACCTACGCCCTGTTGTCCATCGGCGACGGGCTGGTCAGCCAGATTCCGGCGCTGCTGATTGCCATCACCGCCGGCATCATTGTCACCCGCGTCCCGGGCGAGCAACGCTTGAACCTGGCCTCGGACCTGAGCGAGCAAATCACTCGCCAACCCCAGGCCCTGGCCTTGGCGGCCGGGGTGCTGGTGATTTTCGCGCTGATACCAGGGTTTCCCATCCTCTACTTTTTGACCTTGGCCGGGGTGGTCTATGCTACGTCGTGGTGGGCGAAAAAGCGCCGGGGGCACGCCGGCCACACCGCAAAGCAAGCAGGATTTAATTCGCAGGGCGCGCCTCACGCTGGCGACTCGCCTCAGACCATGAACCCAGGTGCGCTGCCGCTGATGGCGCGCCTGGCCAGTGACCTGATGCACGCCGGACCGCTTGAGGCGATGTTCAGTCAGCTACGCCAGGGGAAGTTCGAGCAACTGGGGATCCCCCTGCCCGAGATTCACCTGCAGCTAGACTCCACGCTTGCGCCAGGCACACTGCAGGTGTTGCTCTATCAGGAACCTGTGCTAACACTGACCATCCCCGACCGCCTGCTGCTGGCCGATGCGCAGTCCCAGCCACTGGCGCAAGCCCTCAAGAGTGAACGCCTGCCCTTTGGCGGGCACACGCTGCAATGGATCGAGCCGCAGCACAGTGAGACGCTCACCGCGCTCGGGGTGACCGTGCATCGGGATCAGGCACGCATGAGCCACTGCCTATCACTGGTAATTGACCGCTTTGCTGCCGAGTTCATCGGCGTGCAGGAAACGCGCTTTCTCATGGATTCGATGGAAAACACCTACGCCGAACTGGTCAAGGAAGCGCAGCGCCAACTGCCGATTGGAAAGATCTCCGACGTGTTGCAGCGCCTGGTTGCAGAAGGCGTGTCGATTCGCGACCTGCGCAGCATCCTTGAAGCCTTGATCGAATGGGCCCCCCGGGAAAAAGACCCGATCATGCTCACCGAATACGCGCGCGTCGCCTTGCGTCGTCATATCGCGACCCGCTACCGCGCCGGCCAGCCCTGGATCAGTGGCTGGATGATTGGTGACCGCATTGAACAGCTGATCCGCGAATCGATCCGTCAGACCGCCGCAGGGTCGTATTCGACCCTCGAAGCCACACAAAACCAGGCGATTATCGCAGGCATCCGCGAGCACATCGGCGACAGTGATACACGGCGCGCGGTATTGATCACTGCCATCGACGTGCGCCGCTTCGTGCGCAAGATCATCGAGCGCGAATACGCCGCCCTGCCGGTGCTGTCCTTCCAGGAACTGGGCGACGAAGTCGAACTGCGCGTGCTGGGCAACATCGACCTGATTGAGCGGACCTGACATGAAACTGCCCAGCCTTCACCACGTGCTTAGTCTGCTGGACCAACAGCCGGACTTTACGGCCGCCCTGCCGCTGCGCCCCGACACCGGTGAACAGGTCAACGGACGCATCACCGAAGTCGGCTCCACGCTGTTGCGCGCCGCGCTGCCCGGGGTGGGCCTGCATGAGCTGTGTCGCCTGGAGCCCTCCGGCATCGAGGCGCAAGTTGTGTCTCTACAAGGCCACTACGCCCTGCTGTCGCCGTTCAGCGAACCGCGGGGCGTCACCACGGGCAGCCACGTACACGCTCTGGGCAAACCCCACGAGATCGCACTCGGTCTCTTCCTCCTTGGGACGGTCATCGATGGCCTGGGTCGCGCCCTGGATGGTCGTCAGGCGCCACCGGATCATGTGCGCCGCGGTGTGGAACGCAGCGCCCCGCCACCTCTTTCCCGACCGATCATTGATACCCCGCTGCCCTTGGGCGTGCGGGCCATCGACGGCTTGCTGACCTGCGGCGTGGGCCAGCGCCTGGGTATCTTCGCCGCCGCCGGCGGAGGCAAGACAAGCCTGCTGGGTATGATCTGCGATGGAAGCCTCGCCGACGTCATCGTTCTAGCGCTGATCGGCGAGCGGGGTCGCGAAGTTCGCGAGTTTCTGGAGCACACCCTATCCCCGGCCGCCCGGCAACGCACCGTCGTGATCGTCTCGACCTCCGACCGTCCAGCCCTTGAGCGCTACAAAGCCGCTGACACCGCAACCACAGTCGCCGAGTATTTTCGCGATCAGGGCAAATCGGTGTTGCTCATGATGGATTCATTGACACGCTTTGCCCGCGCCGCCCGGGAAATCGGCGTGGCGGCGGGCGAGCCCTGTGGGCCTGGGGGTTATCCCGCCAGCTTTTTCGCCCACTTACCCAAGCTGCTTGAGCGCGCCGGCCAATCGAGCACCGGCAGCATCACCGGAATCTATACCGTACTGGTCGAGGGCGATGACCTGAACGAGCCCGTGGCCGATGAGGTGCGCTCAATTCTTGACGGGCACATCGTGCTGTCACGCGCGCTCGCCGAAGCCAACCACTACCCGGCCATTGACATTGGTGCCAGCGTCAGCCGGGTCATGGGCCAGATCGTGGAGGGCGAGCATCGCCAGCTCGCCGGCAAGCTGCGGCGACTGATGGCCGCCTACAAAGAAATCGAACTGCTGGTCAGGGTTGGAGAGTACCAAAAGGGGCAGGACCCCGAAGCTGACGAAGCCCTCGCACGCCACGAGGCCATTCGTCAGTTCCTGTGCCAGCCCATCACGGAGAAAGTCAGTTTTCAAGGAACGCTAGAGCACCTATGCACAATACTGAAAGCTTAACGCTGGGAAGATTGCTTGGCCTCAAACGGCGACGCGAGCAGAGCCAGCGCACCGCACTGGCGATGCTGGCCCAGCAAGAAAGTGAGCTGCAGACCAGCACCAGCCGCTTGCTCGATCAACGCCGTCACCTGTGGTCGCAATGGCGCGAGCGCAGCAGTGTTTCCGAGGTTCTGGATCCGGGCGCCCTGCGCGACCTGAAAATCGATTTGGCCGATTACAACCAGCACGACCACGTCCTGTCCGAGCGCATTGACATGCTCCAGAGCGAATGCAGCCGTCTGCGGCTCGAGCAGGCAGAACGTCAGTCATTGCTACACAAGCTGCTGATCGAACAAGAAAAACTCAACATGCTTCTGGAGTGACAGATGCCCTGCCTCATGACACTTTCAACCGCCGCCCGACGACCACCGGCCCAGCAGTTCGCAAGAACGCAGGACGATGAGCGTCAACGGCAAGCGTTCCAACAGTGGCTAAAACCCGCGCCGCTGAACGACAGTCCTGCGCCCAGCGAACAAACACCCTCGCAGCGTGCTCATCAGGCCTTGACGCTGGAGCTTGAACCTTACCAAACGCACTTGACCAATCTGGGCCAATTCGCCCAAGCCACCCTGACCCTCAGATTGACCAATGGTCCGCTGGCAGGCCTGGAAATCTGCGCCACCGTCCAGACCAGTACCTTGCACCTGCAAGTGCGCACACCTGACCGAGCGCGTTTCGAGCAAATTGCAGGCTCCTGCCGCGCACTCGAAAGCGAACTGGCGCGACGGTTCAATCGCCCGATCATTCTGGAGGTTCACGATGCCTCTGCCGCGACTGAGTAAAGCGGCCGGCCAGCTGGTACGCGACATCGGCGCGGGCAGAAGGCTGCGCGGCCAGGACTGCACACTGACGCTGCGCTATTGCGCCGGCGCCGGCGAAGGTCTGGTGCTGAGCGCCGAAGCCGAGGGCCATCCCATCAAGCTATGGCTAGCGGCCGATCAGTGGTGTCGGTGGATCAAGCCCCAGCTCCAAGTGCCGGACTGGGGCAGTGTTTGTCCTGAGCTGCATGAGGCGCTAGCCAGCTGGACCTTGGCCTGCGTCGGCGACATCCTGGACTACTGCGGTTTCTCCTGGCCGGCAGGACTCACAATTGAAGCGGCAAGCACCCCCTTCGGCCCTTACGGGTGTCTCGAAATCGAACAGGACGGGCGTCACCTGCAGGCATGGGTTCTGGAGTCGCCGCTGCCCTGGCTTGCCAGCGTTGCGGCTGCGCTTGAGCCCATCGAGGATGGCGAGGTGATCGGCGACCGGGCGATTCCCGTCGCCCTCATCGCCGGCTGGAGCCGGATCGAACAACAGGCCCTTGCGCGCCTGCAGCCCGGCGATGGCCTGCTGTTACACCAGAGCTACCCGACCGACGCCGGCACACTGGGTTTGTTTTTAAACCGTCCGTTGGCCACGGTGGTGGCCAACGACTTTGCCACTTATACCCTTGAGGCCGTGATGGAAGATTTCGACGATTGGCTTGACGCAACGCCCGACGCTTCGACGTCCGCCGCCCTGCTGTGCCCTGACCTGCTGGTAAGCGTTGTCGCCCAAGTGGCCTCGATTGACGTCCCGTTGCATCAACTGGCCAGCCTGCAGATCGGCGAGGTGCTGCAAGGGCCCGCCCGTTTGGAGGACGGGGTTCTGCTCAAGGTGGCGGGCCGCACCATTGCCCACGGCCTGCTGCTGAATATCGAAGGGCGGCTCGCCGTGCGTATCGAACGGTTTGTCTAAGCGGGACTTCAGACTTCGGAAAAAATCGCGTACTACGTTACTTGGCCGGAACAATGCTAGGCGGTCAAGGACTGCGGTTCTCCACGATTCGCAACATTCTCCGCGGCCTCAGAAACGGAAGCCCCTTTCATTCGTTAATGATTTCAGGAGTATGGTCAGGCTGATCCAAGCTAGGCAGAACAAATCAATTCACTGCACCGCGCCAAAGCCATGCCCAGATAAGGCAAAGAGCTCAGGGACTCATTCATGGACGGGGTCTCTTTTCTGTTCGCCCATCTCAAACTCCAAGACTGCTTTAAAACCTTGTCCACCGCAAAAAATGCCTAGGATGGAAACCTGCTCGGCATCAGCGACAAAGGCAATCATGGCAAGCTTGCAATAGTTCGTGATACGCAGACCTGGCCGTAATCGTCCCTCTGGCTCTCTCGGTGTGGGGACGCCGAAAATCTTCGCAATGGGGCGCGATTACGTCGGTAAACGCTGAGCAGTCCGCGGCGAAGCCGCTACGGAAATGTAGCGGCAAAGCGCAGCCAACTGTTCCAGGGCTTTCGGTGCAAACTCGACGATATATGACACTAAGATTTTGCAGTGGCGGTCTGGCGGTCTGTCGATAACCAGCCACGCAGCTGATCGGCGTTCTGAGCTCGCGAATGGTCAGCTTTCAAGGCATCGTATGCTGGGGCTAGTTGTCCTACGAGCCAGCTTTCTAAGGTACGATCACGGCCAACAGAGCCCACAGGCAGTCACGAATCACTCGCTTTCGGTGACATATTCACCGGCATCCGCCCTGGCACCCACCAGGCGAGCCATCGGGTTAGGCAGAGTGATACTGAATTATTGAGTGCTACGCATGACGAACCTCCCGAAAAATTAGGATTTAAACCCTACTCCACGCAAAATAAAGATGCACATAACTTTTTAGGGGCTGTGATGCGTCAAATCTGGGCAACGCTAAGTAGGCAAGTAGGCGCCACGCCGCCCCTGCTGCGCGTCAGGACAGGTCCGCGCGACTGGCAGAAAAGGAGTCGACCCTGTGCTGGTCGTGCGCAGTTCCAACGCTGCAATCAGCTCACAGTAGCGCTCTAGCTCACCCTGCTGCAATTACGCTCGGTTTACCTTGATTAGCATGGTGGGCCACATGAGGTTTATGGATGAGGTTCATCGCCGGTACGGTGCTGGCAGACACACCATACAACTCCGCTATCGCTGCCAACTGGATAGCCCGCCCCGGACTTTTCTTCGGCAAGTGGCCAAGCCGCTGCCGCGGCTGCATCATCGCCAAGGATGGTACTATTCGCCCGCAAGGTATTGCAATCGGCCTCGCTCAGGTCGCTGTAGAGCGTCGAGCGACCGATACCCATCAGCCGACAAGCCTGTTTTCGTCAGCGGTAAAGGCTCAGAATCAGTTCTTGTTTGGCCGGATCGATCAACTTCTTGCCTCAGCCTTTGCGCCCCCCCCCCGCTCGCGCGGAGGACCGGCCCGATTGGGCCCGTACTCGGATCAGATTTCGCTCAAACACAGCCAAGATACCAAACAGTTGAAATACCACACGACCGCCAGTCGAGGCAGTTGAGTTGCCTTCTTGCAAGCAACGTAAGCCGGCACCGATGACGTCCAACTGATCGACCAAACGAATCAAGTTTTTCATCGAGCGTCCCTGACGATCCAAGCGCCAAATCACCTAGGTGTCTCTCTTGCGCAGTATGGCCTGCAAGGCAGCCAAACCTACTCGCTCAGGCACCGTTGACGGTGTCTTCGAAAACGCGCTCACAGCCAACGTTTTTTCAATCCATCGCGTTGCAGATCGAGGAAGTGGTTATCGGTTGAGACGCGCGCATATCCAATCAGCATGGTTTCTATACTCATGAGCATTGCGTTGGATATTAATATTGGTGGATACAGATAGTGTGACGCCCGCAGCGGACGACCTCGTCCCGGCCTAGTGTTTAAGCTGGATTTTATTGGGTGTACTTTCGGAAAAGCCGAGCTACAATGTGGCTCATAAACCCAGAGGATCAAACCATGCCTGCAAATGCTGTAGTCCGGGCCCGCATTGACGAACACATCAAGGAAGAGGCAACCATCGTGCTAGCAGCGATGGGACTGACTGTCTCCGACGCCTTCCGCATCATGTTGACTCGTGTCGCCCGCGAGAAGGCTTTGCCCTTCGAACCGTTGGTACCGAACGCCATCACTATAGAGGCGATGAAAGAAGCGCGACGCGGCGGCTTGACGTCGTTCTCTACCGTTGAGGATCTGATGGCGGACCTGAATGCGGACGATTGAGCAGACCAGTCGGTTTAAGCGCGATTACAAGCGTGAAGCCAAAGGCTCGCATCGTCAGCCGTTGGCGAGTGATTTCGTTACCCTCGTCACGGCCTTGGCGAACGACCAGATACTGACCGAGAAGCACCGTGACCACGCGCTCACTGGCGATTGGAAAGATCACCGGGATTGTCATATCAGACCGATCTGGTGCTGATTTACCGCAAGCCAGATGACGTATTGCAACTGGTGCGTCTCGGATCGCACAGCGAGCTTGGCCTGTAAGGACAGACTCAGGCCTCATTAAAAGAGAAGGATGGGCCTGAGTGAGGCCTGAATTTATCTAGACGCACTCATCTTTGGTACGCCCGGTGCAGGTCGCCAAAAAATCCAGTTACTGCTCGGCTCCAGACGCCAGGCGAATGGAGTGGCCACGTCTAAGGCTCCTACACAATACATGTATTCACTTATCACAACGCTATGCGACTGCACTCAAGCAGGGGCAGGGGCAGGGGCAAATGCCAAGCGTATGATTTTCCCAAATGCGGGGCCTCCCTCCTCTGAAAACTCAGGTGTGTGCCCGATAACCCGCCCGTGAAGGGTTCCGGATAATGGCCGCCCCTTATCCGGAGCTTTTTGATGAATCTGCTGGAGCAGCCGCTGCACCTGATACTGCTGCTGTCCGCAGTTTCCCTACTGCCTTTGCTGCTGGTGTTGGGCACGTCTTTTTTGAAACTGGCGGTGGTCCTTTCACTGCTGCGCAACGCATTGGGCATTCAACAAATTCCACCCAACATTGCCCTGTATGGGCTGGCCTTGATCCTAACCCTGTTCATCATGGCGCCGATCGCCCTGGAAATTCAGGACAACCTGGCTGCCAATCCGGTGCAGATGCAATCTAGCGATTTTACCCAGCAGGTCGAACGTGAAATCCTGGCGCCTTATCGCGTATTTCTCGAGCGCAACACGGCGCCTGATCAAGTACTGTTTTTTGCCAACATCGGCAAGGACGTCTGGCCGGAAAAATACCATGACCGCATCCCGGACAATTCACTGCTGGTCCTGATGCCAGCCTTCGCCGTCAGTCAACTGATCGAGGCCTTCAAGATCGGCCTGCTGCTGTATTTACCCTTTATCGCCATTGACCTGATCGTCTCCAACGTTCTGCTCGCCATGGGCATGATGATGGTCTCGCCCATGACGATTTCGATGCCCCTCAAGCTGTTGGTGTTTGTGCTGATGAACGGCTGGGAGAAGCTGCTGGGGCAACTGATCCTGTCATTTCACTGAGGCGGCCAGATGAGTGAAGCCCTGATTACCCAGCTGGCCATGCAGATGATGTGGCTGGTGTTGTTGCTGTCCCTTCCGGTGGTGGTAGTCGCCTCCGTCGTCGGCGTGCTGGTCAGCCTGGTGCAGGCCCTGACTCAGGTACAAGATCAGACAGTGCAGTTTCTGATCAAGTTGGTGGCGGTGGCGATCACTCTGGCCGTCTGCTTCAACTGGATGGGCGACTTGTTGCTCAACTATGCCAACCGCTCATTCGACTTGATCCACCAGATGAGGGTCTGAGGGTGGAAGCACTCACTCAGTGGCTGCCTGTTCTCGGGTTGTGCATGTTGCGTCCGCTGGGCGTAATGATCATGGTGCCGCTGTTCAACCCGTCCATCCTGGGCGGCACCCTGGTGCGCAATGCCCTGGCGCTGGTGATTGCCCTGCCCCTGGTCGCAATCGCCGATACCTGGCCCCTGCTGGACGCCGCTCGCCAGCAGGCAACCGTGTCCGGCTATATGCTGCTGATTGCCGGCGAACTGTGCATAGGGATTCTCCTGGGTTTTTGCGCCGCCATCCCCTTCTGGGCGATGGACATGGCCGGTTTTTTAATCGACACGCTGCGTGGCGCCTCCATGGCAAGCGTGTTGAACCCGATGCTCGGCCAGCAATCGTCGCTGTTGGGCATATTATTTACTCAGGTCTTTGGTGTGCTGTTTCTCATGGGCGGTGGCTTCAATTTGCTGATCGAGTCGATCTACCACTCCTACGTCAGCCTGCCGCCTGGCGAGGTCTTCCGACTGGGCCCAGGCTTTCCTGCCTTTCTGTCCCAGCAATGGCAGCTGGCTTATGAGCTGTGTCTGCGTTTTTCCATGCCCGCGATCGTTGCGATCCTTCTGGTCGACCTGGCGCTCGGACTGATCAACCGCTCTGCCCAGCAGTTGAACGTCTTCTTTTTGTCTATGCCGATCAAAAGCGCTTTTGCCATTCTCATGCTGGCCATCAGTTTCGGCTTTGCCTTTCAGGCGCCGCTGGAGCACAGCACGTCAGCGACACGTAATACTCGCGAATTGCCGGATTACTTGCGATGAGCGAAAAAACCGAAAAGCCGACCGCCAAAAAAATCCGCGACGCACGCGCCAAAGGTCAGGTCGCCAAGAGCACCGAGATCACCAGCGGGGTACAGCTGGCGGTCATGCTCAGCTACTTCATGCTTGAGGGCCGCTACCTGCTGGACAGCTTTACCGCACTACTCGACACGACCATCAACGCGATCCACCTCGACCTCTCGTCGGCCATCAAACAGCTCAGCGATCTGTTTGCCGAGATCCTGGTGCGGGTCGTCGGCGGAATAGCCGCGCCACTGGTGTTGGTGACCCTTCTCACGATCATGGCGCAGACGGGCCCTCTGCTGGCGCCTGAAGCCATGAAACCGTCGCTGGAGAAGATCAATCCGCTGACCAATGCCAAGCAGATGTTCTCCACGCAGAAGTTGTTCGAGTTCGGCAAGTCCATCGCCAAGGTGGCGGTGTTATCACTGATTTTCTTCTACCTGATTCGTCAGTACGGCCCGACGATCCAGTTCCTGCCCTTGTGCACCGTGGCGTGCGGACTGCAAGTCAGCATCCAGTTGCTGTTCTGGATGTGGGCGGTGCTCATTGGCTTTTATATCATTGTCGGCACCGCCGATCTCGCCTTCCAGCGTTACAACACGGAGCAGCAACTGCTGATGTCGCTGGAAGACATCAAACAGGAATACAAAAACGCCGAAGGCGATCCGCACATGAAACAAAAGCGCAAGGAAGCTCACAGGGAGGTACAAAGCGGCAGCCTGGCCGCCAATGTCAGGAAATCCACCATGGTGGTGCGCAACCCGACTCACATCGCGGTCTGTCTGTACTTTCGCGAGGGCGAAACACCCTTGCCGCAGGTGCTCGAAGTCGGCCGCGACCACTTCGCCCTCAACATCGTCGCCTTGGCCGAAAATGCGGGCGTCCCGGTGGTAGAAAATATCGGCATCGCCCGGACGCTCGCGGCTCAATGCCCGGTCGGCAGCTACATTCCGCCTGAACTGTTTGAGCCCGTCGCCCACCTGTTACGTATCGCCATGAAACTGGACTACGAGCATGAGCCCGCCTAGGCAACCTCTGCGCTGGCCGCTGGCGATTTCCCTATTGTGGATAAGCCACTGGGGACACCACGCCATGGCCCAGGATGCACCCCTGATCTGGAGCCGGAAGGACCCTGAAAGCGTCCAGCTCGGCGCGCCCTTACCGCCATCCCCCGCAGCGGCATCCGCCGTTCGCGCCGAGAAGGCGGTGGCGTCCGCTTCAGCCCCCGCCTCCTCCTTTGACTGGGTCATCGACAGCGTCGCCGCTGAACTGCAGCTCGATGCCCGGCTGCTCCATGCGATGATTTACGTGGAGTCGCGCTACAACGCCGATGCCCTGTCCAGCAAAGGCGCCGTTGGCCTGATGCAGGTGCTGCCTGGCACCGGAGAACGCTTCGGCTATACCGACTTGCGCCATCCCCACACCAATGTCCGGGCCGGCGCCACCTATTTCAAATGGCTGTTAAACCACTTCGATCACAATCTTGAGCTGGCCATTGCCGGCTACAACGCAGGAGAAGGGGCGGTAAAAAAATACGGCCGAACCATACCCCCATACCCGGAGACGCAGAACTACGTCCGCAAGGTCATTGAGCGTTATCGTGACGACCCGAAGGCTTCTCCTGTTTTCCAACCCCACCAGCCCGGCGGGAAAAGTCAACCCGTAAAAAGCGGGTCTTCCCCTCAAAAACAACTGGTGCCGCTGAACCGGTTGATCGAACTGCTGCTGAGTTCACCGCAATCTGTCGGTTATGAAAACTGATGCTGGTAAAAACAATGCCTGGGCGATCCGGGTGGCCGAAACATGTTTATCCACCTAGCGCTGCAGTGTATTGTTGCAACAGATTAACGACTTCTTGCCTTACCACCCAAGCAAAATGCTTAGCTGGCGATTGAGATCGGGGGCATCAAAACGCAATGTCAAATTCTTCACGCAGATTCTCAAAGCGCGCCCGGAATTGTTCGACCGGGCCCGAGGTGGAAGCTTCGCTGGAAAAACTCCGCCCAATCCCTCGACCCATCCCATCGACGGCAATATCTACGCCCAGCAGCTCCCCGAGACGCACGAGCGCATCACCCTGCAACGTCTGGGCAGTGTTTTCCATAAACGTCATCAGTTCGTTAACCAGCGGGGTTAGCGCCGCCACGTTGCGATGCTGAAGGATGGCTTCTGCCTTGGAAACCGGATGTTTGGCATCACTGGAAAACAAGTCCTGCAAACAACGCTCGATCCACTCAGCTTTTTCAGCAAGCGGCGCATCGGCGATGGTGCGATTGACCAGACGCAGCGCCACCGCCAGACCGTGCGTATCTTTTTCAGTGAAGGCAGCCCCGCGGATGGCCTCTAAAGCCGGAGCCAGCAGCGCCTGTACTTGGGTCATCAACATCGTGATAAACGAGGGCTTCCCGATGCCCGACGCCTGCTTGAACGTTTCCATCGATTGAACGCCCCCCGGCACCTCCGGCAATGGCGACGGCTTAACCGCCGCGCCGCCCAGAGGCTCGAGCGTGGCATCGCCCGCCAACGGCTCTCTGCCCGGAACGACAAAATCTTTGAAATCATCCCAGTTTCGGTAGACGTAATCTGCTACCTGGCCACGCAGTGCTGGAAGCAACTTGGCTTCCGTGCGGTCATCCAATTCTTGGCCATGCAAGCCTGCGAGCACGGCCCGAAAGAAACCGTCCCCATTCTTTAGAAAGCAGAATTCCATGCCTGGGTTAGGCCTACTCATATATTGAACGTCGCTACGGGCAATAATGACGTCGTTGGGATCAATATTGCCTTTATCTACCGGCTGCGAACCGGCAACATCGTAACGCTGAATACGTTCCTGCTCGATAATGACCAGCCCCCGCCAGGCAGGCCACTGCGACAACTTCGGCAACGAAGTTGCCACCTGCTCCAAGTATTGACTGTCCCAATCCCCCCTCGTGGTAATAGCGATAAAGGCGGCATCTTGAGGATTGCAGGGTGTGGCGCGGCTAGCACTGGCAGAAACGTCAAGCTGAGTATCCACATTCGAGGTAGAGGCGGATACAGCAGTAAGGTTAATCATCAGAGGGAGACCTGAAGAAAAATCACCACTCTACGCAGGCAAAACCGAGGCGTCTTACGGAATTGGCCGATCTTTAATTTTTTGCGACGAGCAAGCGCAAACGCGATTCGACAATTAGCCAAGGGTGCGGATGGTCTTCAGGCGCATGCGTCCTGACGTTTTTTGGCCATGGGATGCATTGACCTGACAGCTCCCCTTTGGCCCCAGACCAATCATACCGACCGGCTGGACGGGCCTCTGCCAGCGAAGCTGTTGTGATGAGCTCAAGGCGCGCAAAAAACTTCGCACCCAGGCGTGGATCAAAGTGCTCCCGCAGCACCTGCTCAGTGAGCTGCGCACCGCGCGGCCTCGAGAGTATTGGCAATAAGTTGTCCGGGCGGTCACGTACCCACTCGGCATAATCGCGGAAATGCCGCGTTCGACTCAAACCTGGGTTAGAACGCCTGGTGAGTTTTTAACGAACCCTCAAACAACACGTACGTGCCCCCCACTGTGGCTTGTGATGGACCAGGTCGGGAGCGGATGCAGACTGACGGTGACCGCCTCTCCCCCTGACTTATTTGCCTCTTTCCGCCGACCACCCACTTCGCCCGTATTCCAACCATCGGTGACTGCAGATTACCCCTTTTGAATTTATGCCCTGATCATCAGCGCCTAGGCAATCTGAACGCGACGAAACATGATGTATCAGGGGTTAACCAGGCAAACTCACCGCCCCCTTTGCGTCCTCACTGACCATACAGCTCTCTGAACAGCTGCATTGTTCATCAGCACTCAAAAAGAAACCTAATTTCTTCGCGTAGGGATTCATTACGCTTCCTGAGTCCATTCTTAACCCTACAACCGGGCCTTTGTGGTGAAATCCTGCTCTATCCATCGATCCTCACCGTATACGATCGCCTCCACCCCAAGCATTTGGACAAAAACGAGCGAGCGCGTCACCTATCAAATTTGGCGTCTCTTATGGACACGGGTCCTGCGTCGGCATCCAATAAAGGCGCAGGCTGAGTAAGACAGAAGTACTTCCACGCAGAGGGGTACCAAAACTGGGTGTTTGCAGGGCAAACCAACGTCGGTGGTATTGTCCAACGATAGTGGTTTTTCGAGCTTCGACGACTCCAATCGTTCGGCACGTCAAAATACGTGGTTTGGCCACTCTCTTTGATCCCGCGTGGTCGTCTTACTTTGCCCGACGTCGAGCCGCGATGGACGTTGATTAATTGCCCGGTACCAGACGATGGTGCAGTTAAAAGGCTTGAGCCGGATGAGGGGCGACTTTCATGTCCGGTTCTTAGGGGACGGCGGCGCAGTAATGCGCCGCCGTTACCCGACAAAAACCAACGCAAGCTCACGCGGCGAGCAACCAGCCGTTGACCGTTTTGCTCGCGGCATAAAAATCTGGGGTTGGCGGACTACTTCGGGCAGCAGGCGAGCAGATCTCCCGAACTAAAACGTCGTCTTAAACGACTAATGGCGCAAAGTAGCACCAATAGTATGATAGCGTGCAGTTACCAACAAAACATCTTGAGGGTAAATCATGGCTACCGTGCGCAAAACCATCACCGTGACCGACGCACAAGACAGCTGGATCAAGGCTCAAATTGATTCCGGTCAGTACACGAACGACAGCGAATGTATCCGCGACCTCATCCGCCGAGAGCAGGAACAACGTTATAGCCTTGAAGCGATCCGTTCCGCACTGATCGCCGGTGAAGCCAGCGGTGAGCCTCGCCCATTCAATGCGCAAGCATTCAAGCAACGCATGATGAATAAGCATGGTTGAATACCGACTTACGCCTGCCGCAGCAATGGATCTGGAGGATATTTGGCGCTACACCGCTCAGACGTGGAGTCTCCAACAAGCCAATTACTACACAGATATCCTAACGACCGCCTTTGATGATTTAGCGGCGTGGCCCTCTAGAGCAAGGGGCTGCAATGAAATCCGAAAGGGCTATCGCCGCATAAGCATTGTACATCACACGGTCTACTTAACCGTAGAACCTTACGGCGTTGCCATTGTGCGTATTTTACACAAAGCAATGGATGCAACACGCCACTTGTGACTGAGTGTTGGGGGAGCAATGGAACCGTGCGACCTGAGGTCGCACGGTTCCGTTGCTCCCCGAACCTCTACTCGGAGAGTATGCGCAGCTACCAAGGTGTCGAGTTGGTTTTTCTGGTGATTGCTGAACGAGACCGCTTGAAAGACAGCACCCCCTTCTCCCCTGAAGGTAAAAGACTGCATTTATGATTTATAGCAGAGATGGGGCAGGAGTTTTTGAGCATGGAGCGGCCATGTCGCTGGGGTTCGGAGCAAAAAATGGCGAGGGGACAAGCCTCTCAAGGGCTGCTTGGCATAACGGCATTAGTGCCAATCAGCTGTTTCAATGCTTTCAAAAGGGCAGCGTCTTGGTCGTCAGCGCTCGCGAGGCCGTGGTGCCTGCGTCCGAGCTGACCGATGCGCCCAAGCAGATTCGCGAGTTACAGCGAATACTGGGGAAAACCATGCCGGTCGAAGTGCGCCATGAAGCGGAGGAGATTGCTCGGCCGCGAATATGGATCGCGTACTCCCCTTATTTGCTGGGGCGATTAGTGAATCCGGTCAATGGAAGTCTCGGTGTAGCGCGCTCGCAATTGACGTTTCGATTCAACCTGGTGCTGCATCATTAGGCGGCGCATGCGGGACCACCCGGCGCTGGTCGAGGTGATAGGGACTGAAGTCAGTGAGTCCCAGCTACGGTTATAGCCGGGGGTGGAGCTTGCTGCGTCGGCGGCGTGAACAGTAGCGCCAGGCGCCGATCAACGTCAAAGGGTCTATCGCGTGATGCGTGATAATCATTTGCTGCTCGAGCGACGGGTTACAACAGTGACGTTTGATGCTGGAAAACGTGGAGAAGCGCTTCGGCGATTAACGCCCCATAACACCAGCGCAATGACTCAGCACTAACCGCGCGGCCTATATGGTCGTAAAAACGCGGCTATTTCCTTGAAAAATCGGCAATAGGTGACCACGCCGGTGCGCAACCATCAAAGCAATGGCATGGGCCGAAAGCTTCGTCAAAACGAACAAACGCGACTACGTCGCGCACATACCCAGCCTGATCGGGAAACGGCGTTACACAACTTGACGATTGCCTTCAAGTACTCCAACGATCGCATCCGCACAGCGCGCTGAAATACCGCTCACCACGAGAATTCATGCGTTTAGCCACACCACCAATTTAACAGGAGTTGGTGTCCGATTTTCTTTGGGGGGTAAGTCTCTCAGCCCCATGGCAGCATTTCAATGCCTGTCGAATTTCGCAAACGCTCGTACATATGACGCTGGCTCACAGCGATGCACTTTCAGCAGCCAATCCTACGGGCTCTCGGGCGTTTAGGGTCACCAGAGCCTCTCCTCTTCCCAATATCCCCCCCATGCCCCCCTAGAAGCTTACCGCAGTAAACCAGCGCTTCATCCGAGGTGCTGCTCAGTTTTGCGCCGTCCTCGCAGCGGAACTCAAAGCCGTCCGAGCACCAACGCGTATCGCTGGTTTCCACGGCAATACGGCCTTCGTGCCGACGCGGCACGCCGGGCTGTTTGATCCGGCGTTCAAGCAAAAGGTTGTGGTCACGCATCACCCGGTAAACCCGCTTCACGTTGATCGCTGGCAGTAACTGGCCAGTCACCTGCGCTCGCTGCATAAAGGCCGCCACACCACCCAAACCGAGCACATGCCCAAGAGTCACCGCGAGCACGCCGAGTGGACACCGCAGCGAATGATCCGCTGGGCTGAGCAGACCGGGCCGAATACTGCTGGCGTCATGGCCCACATCCTCGAACACCGAATCCATCCGCAGCACGGCTTCCGCGCCTGCCTGGGCATCCTGCGCCTGAGCAAGCAGCACGGCGAAGAGCAGCTGGAGGCCGCTTGCCAGCGTGCGCTGGCACTGGGCGCGTGTAGTTACAAAAGCCTCGAATCGATCTTGCGCCAAGGGCTGGAACGCCTGCCGCTGGCCCAGCAAAACCTGCCGCTACTGCCCGACGAGCACATCAACCTGCGCGGCCCCGGCTACTACCACTGACCTAAAAAGGATCACCCAAATGCTGCCCAACCCGACGCTAGACAAGCTCCAAACCCTACGTCTGCACGGCATGATCAGGCGCTGAGCGAGCAACACGCAACGTCCGACATCAACGACCTTGGCTTCGATGAACGCCTCGGCCTGATGGTCGACCGCGTGACCGAGCGTGAAGATACACGCTTGAGCACTCGACTCAAAGCGGCCCGACTGCGCCACAACGCTTGACTGGAAGACATCGACTACCGCAGCCCGCGTGGCTTGGACAAGTCTCTGATCCTGCAACTAGGCAGCGGTCAATGGCTACGCGACGGCCTGAACCTGATCATCGGCGGCCCCACCGGCGTGGGCAAAACCTGGCTCGCTTGCACGCTGGCCCACAA
The DNA here is from genome assembly GCF_054898105.1 of Pseudomonas sp. MDT1-17. NCBI lineage: Bacteria > Pseudomonadati > Pseudomonadota > Gammaproteobacteria > Pseudomonadales > Pseudomonadaceae > Pseudomonas > Pseudomonas sp. MDT1-17. Next base: position 6,347,941 of record NZ_JBUBVM010000001.1, read on the forward strand.
GGCCTGCCGCGATGGCTAAAGCGTGCGCTACCTGCGCCTGCCGCGCTTGATGGAAGAACTGAGCCTGGCCCACGGCGACGGCCGCTTTGCCAAACTGATGGCTGGCTACGCTAAAACTGACCTACTGATCCTGGACGACTGGGGTCTCGCTCCGTTTACCGCCTCGCAAAGGCGCGACATGTTGGAACTGCTTGACGACCGTTACGGCAACCGCACGACGCTGGTCACCAGCCAGATGCCGGTGGACAAATGGCATGCGCTGATCGGCGATCCAACCCTGGGTGATGCGATCCTCGACCGGCTGGTGCACAACGCTTATCGGATCGAACTCAAAGGCGAATCGATGCGCAGGCGCGCAACGAAATTGACGGCAACAGGGACTTCAGACTAACAATGCAAACCTGCGGCGCTACGCTCCGACTGCCTGTCCGAATGAGCGTGGAATGGGTGTCCGGATGTTGGTGGGCTGAGTGTCCGGATGGCGTGGAATCCGCAGACACCAACACTTCGGGTGTTTTTTCAAAGCAGCGCTGAAATTCGACCCGCCAAATGTAAGCACCCACAAAAGCACAGCATATGATGTTTTTTGAATTTCATTTACGAAAATACGATTAAAATCCGCCGCAAACTCCAGCGCGCATCAAGCGGGTCGCGACCACGTCGAATGACCGGTCGCGGTAGGGATGGCGCGCTCAACCGGTCAACGCAACGTACACTTTCCGCTCGTTGATTGGGGTACCATAAAAAAATGGCACGCAGTGGCGCACATGGATTTTCTGCTGAGCAAAAATCAGAGCTTTGGAAGTGGCGCAAGGGCGAAACCCTCAGAAAAATTGCGCTAGCCATTCAAAAACCGGCAGGCACTGTCCATACATTGCTGGCTCGTAACGGGGGGGGGGCCGCGAATTAGGCAACGTTCTCGACTTGCTTTAACGTTGGGCGAGCGTGAAGAAATCTCCAGAGGAATGGCGATCGGTCATTCCATTCGCCACATCGCAGGCCAGTTAAACCGCTCACCCTCAACAGTCAGTCGTGACGTATCGAGAAACCAGGGGCGAGGTCTTTACCGCGCAACGGACGCGGATGCGCAAGCCTGGACACGCGGACTTCGCCCTAAACCGTATCGATTGAATCAGTCCCCTGAACTGTGCGAACTGGTATCGAGTAAGCTGAAGCTCTACTGGTCACCCGAGCAGATTGCAGGTTGGCTCAAACGCGAATATCCCGACGCTCCCGCCATGCAGATTTCCCATGAAACGCTCTACCGAAGCCTGTTTATTCAAGCACGAGGTGTCTTGAAGAAGGAGTTGGTTGCCGTACTTCGCTCCAGACGCATGATGCGCCGCGCAAAAACTGCCACGACCAAGGGGCAGCCCAGAGGACATATCATCGATGCTGTTTCGATATCCGAACGCCCTGCTGAGGTGGCTGACAGGGCCGTACCGGGACACTGGGAAGGCGACTTGATAACCGGTTCTAAAAACAGACACATTGCCACGCTGGTAGAGCGCACCACTTGATTTTGGGTTCTTGTCCGGGTAGAGGGTAAAGATACCAAAAGTGTCGTTGACGGCCTGATATGCGAGGTCCAACAACTTCCAGAGCAACTCTGGCGCCCTTGACTTGGGATCGCGGGACAAGGGTTGCCCAGCACAAGCGGTTCACAGTAGATACAGACATCAACGTGTTTTTTTGCGATCCGCGTAGCCCTTGGCTGCGTGGCACGAATGAAAACACTAACGGATTGTTACGTCAGTACTTTCGCAACGGCACCGACTTGAGTGGCTATTCCCAATCCGATCTCAATGCCGTTGCGCTACAAATGAATCAACGACCACGCAAAAAACCTTGGATTTCGAAACACCGGCTGATAGGTTGCAATGTCTTGTTGCGCCGACCGGTTGAGCGTGCCACAACAACAATTACCCTCAATGCTTCACCCAAGTCAATTTCACAGCAGTAGTAGCAAGCACTTCATCTCCGCGCGAAATTACTCCCCACTAAGACCCGATAAAGTAAAAATGCATTTTTTTTTGTAAGCGCTTACCAGAAACAGTAGCGGATGCGTCAAAAGAACTCACCATATGAGGGCTACTCAACTTAAATTCGACGAGCCCCAGGTGATTAGTTACGGCTTTTCGGCTAACAACTTGCAGCCCTCCTGCCCAATTTATTATTACATTATTAGTAACGACCACTTCGATGCCAGCTAATGGATTATCATTAGCATCACTAATATAAACGAACAGCAAAATCTCTCGCGCAGGACTATCAAGTGAATTAGGTGTTTCTGTCCCCATAGACATTTTAGCAGTGGCTTTATCTCCTTCAGCATTGAATTCAATCGTTAGCTTTGCATCATTTAATGCGGCCTGAATACTATCAATTCCAGACACCACAGTAACCAAATTGACGCGAGCGTGTCCTGAAACATCAGTCCTCACATTGACAGGCCTTACTGTTGCGAACTGCGCCACAAACTTAATCTCTTTATCAATCAGTGGATTATCGTATGCATCCACCACTTTAATCACAACAGGGTTAACATCTTTTCCGTTCGCTACAAATTCGTCCTTCGAAGATACCTTTATGATTTTCGCGGTCGTCTGATCGGCTACGAAGCCAGTCTCTACTGTAGCCACCTGAGTCCCGACAATCACTTCCACGACAACAGTGCCGGCATATTTAGTGGACACAGAGGTTTTAGCTACACCTTGTGCGTTAGTATAAATTGACGAAGCGATAGTTGCCCCATTACTAGCGGAAAACTTAACCTCGTAACCTTCTATAAGATTGCCTTTTCTATCCACTACCGTTGCTGTTACCTCGTTCGTAGCGATGTCGTTAGCAATAGCACCACTCGTGGCTTTCAGTGTGTTTGACTGAATGTGCGCGCTTTCCTTGTCCGCTATAAAGATGGTATCCCTGCTTGCCGCCTTACCCCCATTTATCGTTGCGGTCACGGTACTCTTGCCAGCCGTTTCGCTGCGCAACTTGACTCCCGCGCCGCCTATCTTATCGGTAGTTATCGGCAAGCCATGAACTGTCACGTCATTCGTCGCTGTAAAATGCACATTCAGATTAGGAACGCCGTTGCCATTAGCGTCCTTAACACTAACCCAAGCAGTGCCACTATCTTTACCATTCGCTACAACTCCTGTGTCCACTTGGAGGCTACTTGCATCGATCGCAGCCGTAGCTTTGTCCGCCTCGAAGGTGGCTTTCTTAGTCACCGATTTGCCTTGAAAGGTCGCCGTCACTATGTGCTCATCTGCCTTCTTACTTTTCAGGGTCGCGGTCGCTTGGCCCTGTTTGTCGGTGGTCGCGTTAACGACCGTAACTGAAGCATTCACACTCGCAGTAAAGCCTACTTGTTGACCTTTAATTGGGTTGCCATAGATGTCTTTCACCAGGACCGTGACGGCGATACTGTCTTTATCACCGGCCGTAGCCACCGACTTGTCGAATAAAACCGTGAGTTGCGCAGTGCTCAAGTCGGCCACAAAGCTCAGTGTGACTGCCTGCGAGCTGCTGCCCACTTTCGCTGTCAGTTTGACTTCGCCAGCCATTTTGCTGGTAAAGGTCACCAGCGTCGTGCCGTCCGTACCGGTCTGCGCCGCATTCGCGCTCACCGAGTCGGCATGCTCAAACGTCAGCTGCGCACCGGACAGCAGGTTGCCCTGCTCATCGGTCACGGTTGCCGTCGCCGAGTGCACGGCCTGACCGTTGGCCGACACCACCAGGGTGTCCGAACCAGTGATCGCCGTCAGAGAAACGATCTTCGGCGTGGCCGCATCGGCCACGAACGAGCCTTCAACCGTCTGCGCAAGCCCATTCGCGGCTTTGGCCGTCAGGACCACCGGACCGGACGCGGTACTGGCAAATTTCACTTCCAACTGGCCATGTTCATCACTGGCACCGGACGCTGGGGTAAGACCTTCCACTTCTGTGAACGTCAAGGTCGCACCGGACAACAGGTTGCCGTGGCCATCCTCCAGGATCGCCAAGGCTTCATGCTGATCCTTGCCATCGGCAGTTTTATTACCCGTCGTCACCATCGTCAGGGAACGCAAGTGCGGCGTGGCCGCATCGGCCACGAACGAGCCTTTAACCGTCTGCGCAAGCCCATTCGCGGCTTTGGCCGTCAGGACCACCGGACCGGACGCGGTACTGGCAAATTTCACTTCCAACTGGCCATGTTCATCACTGGCACCGGACGCTGGGGTAAGACCTTCCACTTCTGTGAACGTCAAGGTCGCACCGGACAACAGGTTGCCGTGGCCATCCTCCAGGATCGCCAAGGCTTCATGCTGATCCTTGCCATCGGCAGTTTTATTACCCGTCGTCACCATCGTCAGGGAACGCAAGTGCGGCGTGGCCGCATCGGCCACGAACGAGCCTTTAACCGTCTGCGCAAGCCCATTCGCGGCTTTGGCCGTCAGGACCACCGGACCGGACGCGGTACTGGCAAATTTCACTTCCAACTGGCCATGTTCATCACTGGCACCGGACGCTGGGGTAAGACCTTCCACTTCTGTGAACGTCAAGGTCGCACCGGACAACAGGTTGCCGTGGCCATCCTCCAGGATCGCCAAGGCTTCATGCTGATCCTTGCCATCGGCGGTTTTATTACCCGTCGTCACCATCGTCAGGGAACGCAAGTGCGGCGTGGCCGCATCGGCCACGAACGAGCCTTTAACCGTCTGCGCAAGCCCATTCGCGGCTTTGGCCGTCAGGACCACCGGACCGGACGCGGTACTGGCAAATTTCACTTCCAACTGGCCATGTTCATCACTGGCACCGGACGCTGGGGTAAGACCTTCCACTTCTGTGAACGTCAAGGTCGCACCGGACAACAGGTTGCCGTGGCCATCCTCCAGGATCGCCAAGGCTTCATGCTGATCCTTGCCATCGGCAGTTTTATTACCCGTCGTCACCATCGTCAGGGAACGCAAGTGCGGCGTGGCCGCATCGGCCACGAACGAGCCTTCAACCGTCTGCGCAAGCCCATTCGCGGCTTTGGCCGTCAGGACCACCGGACCGGACGCGGTACTGGCAAATTTCACTTCCAACTGGCCATGTTCATCACTGGCACCGGACGCTGGGGTAAGACCTTCCACTTCTGTGAACGTCAAGGTCGCACCGGACAACAGGTTGCCGTGGCCATCCTCCAGGATCGCCAAGGCTTCATGCTGATCCTTGCCATCGGCAGTTTTATTACCCGTCGTCACCATCGTCAGGGAACGCAAGTGCGGCGTGGCCGCATCGGCCACGAACGAGCCTTTAACCGTCTGCGCAAGCCCATTCGCGGCTTTGGCCGTCAGGACCACCGGACCGGACGCGGTACTGGCAAATTTCACTTCCAACTGGCCATGTTCATCACTGGCACCGGACGCTGGGGTAAGACCTTCCACTTCTGTGAACGTCAAGGTCGCACCGGACAACAGGTTGCCGTGGCCATCCTCCAGGATCGCCAAGGCTTCATGCTGATCCTTGCCATCGGCGGTTTTATTACCCGTCGTCACCATCGTCAGGGAACGCAAGTGCGGCG
>NZ_JBUBVM010000002.1:0-103154 GCF_054898105.1 Pseudomonas sp. MDT1-17
GTTGAGCAAGGTTGAGTTCATCTTTGAGCAGCGCGCCGCGCCGGTCCAGGAGGGGCCGATTACAGCTCTAGCGTCCCCATGTCCAAAGTGCCAGTGCTCTTTCGAAAACAGGGCAGGGGTCTACGCCTGCACCACAGCCGGCTGCATTCAAATTCGCAAAGAGATCGCCAGCCGAAAGATTGAGGTCGACGAAGCAGAGTCGCTGTTGACCCAGAAAAAAACCGCTTTGCTGAAAGGCTTCCAGAGCGCGAAAACGCCTAAGCGAGCGTTCTCAGCGTACCTGGTACTCGATGTTGCGGCCGGCAAGGTCGAATTTGAATTTGAGCCCCGGAAGTGAACCGGCAACGTCCAAACCAAGCCCTAAACTTATCTCGGAAAATCGACATGGAACAAGACATGGCAAAACATGAGGGAATCGACCTTGAGTTGGTTGCCCCCTCTGTGAATCGCCTCATGAATGAGCAGATGCACGCTGCAATTTTGAAATCAATTATGGAGGCAGCTCTAACGGTCGGTTGGCGATTTGAATACACCAAGGAAGCACATGAGCTTTCGAGCTTTGCCAGGCTGCACATTGCTGAGGCGATCTATCCGGCGTACGTGAAGTTCACTAGGCCCCGTTTGCATTTGACTGACCCGGAGTCAATCAACCGCTGGGCCAGGGAAGCCATAGAGGACGGTTGGGCTGCCAACTGGCTGGATCACACTCTCCAGAGCTTGCGGAAATTGGGAATACGACCAATCCCATACACCGTGTGACGTAGGAAAAGAGGTAGCCCATGTTGAAGCCCAAGACCTGCTTTTGGTTGCGGTTACTCGCGATCTTGATAGCTCTCAGCGTCACTGGCTGTGAGAGAAAGCAGACAGAGCAAACCGATCCGAGCGGCACTACCCGGCGACTCGTGCAGGGTATGCAGGTGACTTTTTATGAACTTGAGCAAGGTGAGGAGCGCTGGTTCGAGGTTGATATTGCTGTCGACGGCAGTCGATCGTTCCGCATGCCAGTCTTCTTCACTGAAAACGGCCAGCTCGTGGCAGTTTCAGCTGAAACTGCAAAGCAGCGAGTCGACGCCTGGCTCAAGCAGCGAGCAATGACTGTGGCGGCGCTCAGCAGTATTGGGCTTCACGAGGGGCAGAAATCGCGTTACATCACCATCAGCGAAAAACCTGGGGGACACTAATAATGGAATTCCCGAAACTGGAGGCTGTTCCGGCCTACCACGCTACGACGCAAGGCGGTCGAACGGTGCCGTTCATCATTGCCATTTTGCTTTATGACAATGAGGGTAACCCTCGACTTACACCTGCCGTGGAGCGTTCCATTGACCGCACCATTGAAGTGACAGGCCGAGAAGGCCTTGCGCGCGCAACGATTCGCGAAACAGACAACTTGTACGACACCGCGTCCAAGTATCTGGAACGAGCCATGGATCTGGATGGAGCGATCGTCCTATTCCGCTGTGAGAGCCCGGAGTTGTGTGAGCGCCTCATGGCGCACTTCAACACCCACTACACGTTGAGCATGGTTCAAGAGAAGGTCGCCGACGCGGGCGAATAAAAAACTCCCTCGACCACTTTACATAGTGCCCTTTTAGGGCAATGATGCACCTAAGGGGCATTTAGAGATCAGCATGAAAAACAATCAGTGCAAAGCAGCCAGGGCACTACTGGGCTGGAGTCAGCCGGATCTTGCCCGCGAGAGCAAAGCCGCTCTGCGGACGATCAAGAATTTCGAGTCTGGGAAGGTGGAACCCCAAAAATTGACACTCCTGGCACTGATTGGTGCTTTTGAGCGTCACGGCCTGGTCATGCTGAAAACCGGCGGGGTGGATTATTCAGCAAGCGCGCACGAAGGAGGCTCTGACCAATGAAGAAGCACCTAGGCATCCTGCTGCTGGCCATCCTTGCATTGTTGCTCAGTGCGTTGTTCTTGTTCGCCGGCTTTAACGTACCAACCCACCCATCCAGCGCGAACTGGCTGCGATTCGGAGTGATCAATCTGGGGATATTCGGGCTTCTGGCTTGGCGCTACCACTTCCTCAGGTCATCTAAACGCGGCACTTGACCTTGTAACAGTAGGGCTCTACTGCGCTCGGGCTGGTTTGTTAGGAAGTATTTTGTATACTGCCTACAATACAAACCATGCAGGAGCGTAGGCAGTGGCACGACGTCGACAACCCAGTGAGAACCTTGACCAGTTCTCGTTCGATTTCACCTTCAACAAAACATTAGAAACCATCCAGGTTCTCGAAGCCGAGATGGACCACGATGACGACCAAGGAGTCACCCATGCTGATCGGACAACAACAACCGCTGGAAATCGCCTCGAAAATCTTGAAAGCGGAAACGCTTCAAGCAGTCCGGAGTTCTCCCTCGTACAGCCTGCAGGGCTGGAAGATCCTCGACCGTTGGGCGTTCAACACTCCGGATCGGCTGGTAGCCCTGGAAGCGGAGGGGGAAGTGATCCTGCTCGGCCGCTTGCTGGAGCAGCAGACGATCGAACAGAACGTGCTCAATCAAGCGTTCGAATTGCTGCAGGCGGGCAGCGCGGCTCACGAGATCCTCGCGCAGAACGAGATCAATACAGAGCTGTAGCACCGCGCAACTACACCATCAGCGCAGACGACAACCTCGGCGACGGTGGTGCAAAAGCCAAATTCAAGGACAACATCGCTGCACTGGAGCTCCTCAAACAGCTCACGTCTGAATCCCGATCGGCGACGCCGCTCGAACAAGCCACGCTCGTGCGCTATGTCGGTTGGGGCGGCCTCCCGCAGGCCTTTGACCACCAGAACAACGACTGGCAAACGGAATATCGCCAGTTGTCTGAACTGCTTACTCAGGACGAGTTCGAGCGAGCCCGACGCTCGACCCAGGATGCCCATTACACCTCCGAGGTGATCATTGGGGGCATTTATCTAGGCCTCCAACAGATGGGCTTCGACGGTGGCAAGATCTTTGAGCCAGCCGCCGGCACCGGCAACTTCATAGGTTTGATCCCCACGGCGTTGCGGGAAAAATCGAAGTTCACCGCCGTCGAGCTCGACCCTCTCACAGCCGACATCGGCAAGCAGCTCTATCCCGAAGCCACCTACATCAACAAGGGCCTTCAGGACGTTGTGATTCCAGCAGGTTACTTTGATGCGGTCATTGGCAACCCGCCGTTTGGCAGTCAGTCACTCTACGACCCGCATCACCGCGATATCAGCGAATTCTCGATTCACAACTACTTCCTCGCCAAGTCACTCGACAAGCTCCGCGAAGGCGGCGTGATGGCCCAGGTTGTAAGTCGCTATTTCCTTGATGCCAACAACTCTGCCGCCCGGTCGTATATCGCCGACAAAGCCCATTTTCTCGGGGCGATCCGCCTGCCAAACAATGCGTTCAAACGCAACGCGCTCACCGAAGTTACCACCGATATCGTGTTCTTCCGCAAGGCGGCCGCCGGCGAAGAAACGGATAAGGGCTGGGTGAATGTCGGTGAAATACGTGACCGTGAGACAGGTTCGCCAATCACCCTCAACCAGTACTTCATCGAGAACCCGCAGCAGATGGCCGGCACGATGGTGCTCGCTCGCAACATGCACCGTGAGACCGCAGAGCTTGTGGCAGAGCCAGGTCAGAACCTGGCCCTGGCGATTGCCGAGCGGCTATCCGTGCTACCGGTGAACGGATATACCCCGGCCCGAAATTCAGGCGAACGCGTTGACTCCTCTGCACCGGAAAAGCCGTCCCTGGTGCTGCCCGATGCGCTAAAGGTCGGTTCGTTTTTCCTTGTCCCAGATGGGCGTATCGCCCGTCGCTTGCCCGACTTGCTGGCAGACCACGACTATGTCGTCATCGAGCCAAAGAATGAACGTGCCGGCGAACGCATCAAGGGCATGATCCAGATACGAGAAGCATTGCGTGATCTGATGCAAGGCGAGCAGTCGGACTCTTCAACTGACTTCGAGTTGGCCAGCAAACGCCAGATGCTGAACCAGGCTTATGACCAGTTCCTGCGCAAGTTCGGACACGTCAGTGCCCAGGCCAACCGTCTGGCGATGAGTGAAGATCCTGAATATCCACTGATCCACGCCCTGGAGAGCGACTACGACAAGGGTGTGTCGGCTGAAACGGCGAAGAAACACGGCGTAGATCCCCGCGCGCCTTCGGCGAAAAAAGCGGCGATCTTCTCCAGGCGAGTGATGAGCCCTCGCGTAGAAGTCACCCAGGTTGAAACGGCCAAGGACGCCCTGGTTGTCTCTATGAATCAGTCTGGGCGGATCGATCTGCCGAGGATGATGAGGCTTTCCGGCAAACCTGAGGACGAGCTCATTGCCGACCTGAAGGGGCTGATCTACCAAAACCCGTTACTGCAGCGCTGGGAAACAGCTGACCAATATCTCTCTGGCAACGTGAAGGACAAACTGAAAGCAGCAGTTGTCGCAGCTGAGCTCAATCCCCGTTTTATCGAAAACGTCGAGGCGCTGCGAGCCGTCCAACCAGCGGACATCGAACCTGTGGACATTCGGGTGCAACTCGGGTCCACCTGGGTACCCGACTTGGACGTGGAAGAGTTTGTCAGGCATTTGCTTGGCCGCGTGGCCTGCAGGGTTTCGTACCAGCCGTCTTTGGGCAAGTACATGGCCAAGATCGGCGCCGCCGATCACACCACGGGTCACGTGACGTGGGGTACCGATCGCTACCCGGCGCACCAGCTCGTTGAAGCCATACTGCTGGGCCATGCGATCCAGGTTCGTGACGAAGTCGGCAAGGATGATCGTGGCAACAAGATCTACCGAATCAACGACGTTCAGACAGCAGCGGCTAATCAGAAAGCGGATGAAATTCGCCAAGCCTTCCTTGATTGGGTTTGGGAGGACAAGGACCGCCGTGAGCGGCTAGCGCGGATCTACAACGATCGTTTCAACACGAACGTCGCGGCGCACTACGACGGTTCTCATCTTGAACTGCCAGGTGCGTCTCTGGACATCTCCCTGCGGCCACACCAGAAGGACGCAATCTGGCGCGGGATTCAGGATGGCACCGCGCTCTTTGACCACGTTGTGGGAGCGGGCAAAACCTTGGTGGCAGTTGGCACCGTGATGGAAAGTAAGCGCATGGGGTTGATGAATAAACCCATGCTGGTCGTTCCCAATCACCTGCTGCTGCAGTGGAAAGACGCTTTCTACTCCCTGTACCCGAACGCGAACATCCTGGTCGCCGAGAAGGCGGACTTTAAGAAGGACAATCGCGAGAAGCTGTTTGCCCGAATCGCTACCGGCGATTGGGACGCTGTCATTGTGGCCCACAGCTCATTCAAACGAATCGGCATGCCCGAGGAAACGCTCTCCAATATTTTGAACGAGCAGATCCGTGACCTGACTCAGGCGATGCGCCAGTTGAAGGAGGAGAACGGTGACCGGATCACAATCAAAGAGATGGAGAAAGCTCGCGAGCGCATGAAAGAGCGGTTGGAGCGTAAAGCAGACACCGGATCGAAAGACCAGGCTGTCAGCTTCGCTGACCTCGGGGTTGATGCGCTGATCGTGGACGAAGCCCATGAATTTAAGAACCTGTACATCACCACCGCTCTAAGCCGCATCTCCGGCCTGGGCAATCTTGCAGGTTCCGAAAAGGCGTTCGACCTCTTTGTGAAGTGCCGCTACCTGCAGCAGCGTAACGACGGCCGTGGAGTATTCTTTGCTACCGGCACGCCTATCAGCAACACAATCGCTGAGCTGTACACCATGCAGCGCTACATGCAGTACGACGAGTTGAAGGCCCGCGGAATTGTCCACTTTGACGCATGGGCCAGTACCTTTGGCCAGGTCGTGTCGGGTTGGGAGCTCGACGCTACTGGCGTCAACTATAAACTGAACAGCCGATTCTCGAAGTTCCAAAACGTCCCGGAATTGATGGCACAGTACCGAGTGTTTGCGGACGTCATCACGAAGGCAGATCTCGATCGCCAGGCACAAGAGCGGGGTAGCCGATTCCCGGTACCGCGTGTGAAAGGCGGTCGACCACAGAACATCGTGGTTGAGCGATCGGAAGATCAAGCCGAGTTCATGGGTGTGCAGACTGTGATGAAAGACCTGCACGGCCAGACGGTGTACCGCGCCGATGGGATCATGATGAAGGAGTGGAACAAGGGCTCGATCATCCATCGCATGGAAAACCTTCCGAAAGATCCTCGAATCGACAACCCGCTGAAGATCACCAATGAAGCACGAAAGGCAGGCCTCGACTTCCGACTGATCGATCCGAATGCTGACGATCACCCAGGTAGCAAAATCAACGTCGCGGTCGAGAACATTCACCGGATCTGGTCCGAGTGGGATGACCGCAAAGGCACTCAGCTTGTGTTCTGCGATCTGTCTACGCCGAAGCTGAAACGAAGCTCAGTCGTCGTAGCTACTGGCGATGAAGATGAACCGGACGACGATATGCCGGCAATCTCCATGGACGAGCTCCTGGCCAATGGTTCTTCATTCAGCGTGTATGACGACATAAAAGCCAAGTTGATCGCCCGGGGCATACCCGAGCACCAGGTGCGGTTCATTCACGAGGTCAGCACCGACCTGCAGAAGTCCAAGCTGTTCGATGAACTCAACCGAGGAGATGTACGAATCTGCTTGGGATCGACGGCGAAAATGGGCGCGGGCACAAACGTCCAAAGGAGATTGGTCGCCGAGCATCACCTTGATGCCCCGTGGCGTCCCAGCGACTTGGAGCAGCGCGAAGGCCGCATCATCCGCCAGGGCAACCTGTTCTACGAGCAGGATCCTGACCTCTTTGAGGTTGAGATCCTTCGCTACGCCACGAAGCAGACATACGACAGCCGGATGTGGCAGACCATCGAGTACAAGGCCTCTGGCATTGAGCAATTCCGTAAGGGCGATACGCTGCAGCGGGAGATCGAGGACGTGGCCAGCGAAGCGGCCAACGCCGCTGAGATGAAAGCTGCAGCAACTGGTAACCCGCTGATCTTCATGCAGGTGAAATTGAGTGCCGACTTGAAAAAAATCGAGGCGGTTTACTCAAATCACAAGCGCAACCTGCACAGTCTCGAAAGCCGACTGGATTGGCTCGCGGGCGCCGACTTGCGTGCGAACCGAACCGTGAAACGCTGCTGCGCAGAGATCGATTTGCGTGACGCTAACACCGGTCCTGAGTTCGCTTTCAAGATCAATGACAAGGTGTATCGCGAGAAAGAGCGTGACCATCTGCTCAGCCAGATCATGTACAGCATGAAAAAAGCGGTCGAATCACGCGCCCAGTCGCTGGCCGAAGCCCCCGGAGTAATCAAGGTAGGCAATTACCGTGGCTACGACATCGAGGTCTATGCGCGCCGAGACACCATTCAGTTCTCACTCGCCGGCGTCGACAGCTATGAGCCTGAAAATCTTCGCTACACCGTCGATGATAAGTTCAGCCTGGCAGGTTTCACCAGTCGAGTTGACAACTTTCTGGGCAAGTTTGAAGGCTGGAGGCAGGAGGCCGAAGAGTACCGAGTCAAAGAGAAGCTTGAGCATAGTCGGGCGATCGTGGAGAAGGACAAGCCGTTCCCTCAACAAGCAAAACTCGAAATGCTTCGGCAGGATGTTCGTGACGTCATGACTGAACTCAAGCTGATACAGGCCGATGACAACCATGTTTCGACTTGGAAGCCACTGTCCTATGCAGAGGAGGCCAAACCAACGCAGGAGAAAATGCGACTCCGCATGTAGTGCTTTGAAGGCCGGCAATTGCTGGCCTTTTTACTTGCCGGTCTTGAGTCTCGTATCGCAACAACCTGGCGCGCACCGAAGCACTTTGATGTTCGGTGCCGCTGGCACCGCATGCAGCGTCTAGCCCTGGACGTCGCCCAAACCGGCCGCGCCGATCGAGCGCGGATCTGCTGGCCAACACCTCACCCTCTCCTGGATGTGCTTCACCGGCAATCGCCGGCCGCCCGTTGCCGATCGGCACCGGCCTCGATCACGATCACCTGCAGCAGTCGCCGGCGGCGCCGGCATCGAGCAGCTGACTAGGTGCTGGCCCGGGCACGTCGACCGACGTGCACCAGGTGCGCGATCAGCCGCGGGAAAGAGCAGGGCAGGGCGCGGCCTCCCGGCGGTGGCCACCGGCGCCGCCGGCACCTGCAGGAGCACCGATCACCCACGAACCCCACCGCCTGCACGGGGATCCCCTGGCCCATCCCCTAACACAGCCCGTGGATTTGTGGATGACGGCCAACACCGGCCGCCGCCGGCCAAACCCATCCCCCCGCCCTTCCCTCCAGGAAGGGAGCGAGTCGGCCTCTGACCCCAACGGCCATGGGGGAGGAGCAAACCCCCATGACCGCCGGGGGAGCCTTGATCACCAGCCATCTGGTAAAGGGACCGCTACGCTTCAGTCCTCACCCGTTCGGTGCTCGCCTGCAAGCAGGCTGCGCGCCGCGTGCGGCTTCCGGGCTGACCCTTGACCAGCCAAAGTGAGTCCCGCATATCTATCGCTAACCTCAATGTTCCCAAAGCTCAATCAGGACCAAGGTGAGCAGCAGGATTTTCCCTTAGGAAGCCTTACCAGGGGTCAATCCCATTACTTCTGGCACGAATTTCATGATCTGGCGAGTGAACAGCTCGGCGTCTGCAAGATCGGATTCGAGAGCATCGACTGCGCCTTGCAACACGTTGCTCGCAGGAGTACGGCTGAAGAACTCCCGCAACTCGGTCGTATGGTCAGCTATCTGACGCAGGATGAGATTTGCATTCTGAACCCTTGGAATGTCCTCCACCGTCAACACCTCTTCCAGGTGAGCGAAGCGCCAAAGAACTGTGCGCTGTTCATGGGCGAGAATCATCCAGCCACGCAGTGCTTCGTGCATTTCTTCTTGGGATTGACCATCCATACGATTCAGGTCGTCCCGGTTTTTCTTAAAACTGGTCAGCATCATCACACCTCACTTTGGCGGACGCGAAAACCGCGCCTCTCCTACGGGCTTAGCCCAACGTTTTGACGGCTGGGCTTGTTGTGTTCCTGGGCGGGATTTTACTTGTCACTTCGAAGGCCAAGCTTTCGGCTTGGTGTAGCCCCGCTTACGCGGTTCGGCCATCACGTCAGTAACAGCCGGAGTCCCCAGACAACTGAAAAGCTTTGGATTAATAAAACTGGCCCCGTGGCCTGGTGGTGCCATGATTACCGGAATGTCCGTGAAGTCACAGGTGGTGACGATCAGATTTTTATTGGTCATCGTGATTCCTCGTTGTTTTCGTGGACGCGAAATTGGTTGGTTTTTACAGCCGCTGGCCCAATCAAGGGCCAATGGTGTGTAGCGGGACTATCCTATCCTTCCGTACCGGCAAGCCAGCCCGGCTCTTCTGCGGCTGCTAACCACTCTCGCAGCGAACCAGCATCCTTACCAGGTTCGTCTTCTGTACCCCAGCGCTCATCAAGCAACAATTGGCCGGTCAACTCGACTTCGTATTCTTCCTCGTCCCCCATCAGCTCACGCATCAACTCAAGAGCATGTTCAGGCGAAGCGGCCGCAAACCAATCGGACTCTCCAACTTGATAGCAACGCAGACCCGCAGGATGAATCTCGTCACCGAGCAAATCCTGCGACGGCGCTGGGTGAACAACACGGACATTCCGTACTGCGCCCAGCAGCTCAAAGGCACCGGGATCTTCCTGTCGCCATCGGTTTTCACCAACTATCGTTGCCCGATCCCAGCGCATCGTACGCACTCCGTCTTGAACGACGCAGACCATGTAGCTTTCCGGTGTTCTCATCTTCTTCGCAACGCTCAGCGCTTCCGCGATATCAGAAGCAAGAACAGTTTTGTCATCACCCTCATTGGTACGAAAGGTCACTTCAACTTTCTCAGTAGCCGGTGTCATGTCAAGTCCCCATACATGTTGCGACTGTTGCACGCTGTAGCATTACCGTGTGCAACACCTGTCTGATGCCTTCTGGTAGTGAGTGCGCGCCTGTGGTTTCGCTGGGAGGGCTAGCACCTCCCGTTGTCCGCCGCTCGCAGGCCCTATCGGAGTCGTCCTGCACCCACTCCAGAAGATACCAACTGTTCCTTTTGCAGAAGGACCCAGGCAAACCCCTTCCTTGATAGTTTCCGTATAACAGCTATTATACAAAACACAAACCGACATCGCCAGCTAATCACCGGTGGTGTTTACACGCTGTTGAAGGAGAGGGCTGTGAGGGAAGAAGATTTGACCGTTAAGCAGGCGTTGATCGATGCCGGTTTCGGGGGTCATCCGGCGACCTGCCGTGGCGATCTGTACTGGACGCTGACAACACTCATGCAGACCGACCCCGTTAAACACGAAGACCTTGTAGACAGACTACGCGTGATTTTGCGTTCCGCTGATGCGCTTGACACAGCGGTTGAGCTGGCCAAATTAAAAGCCTTACACAAGGTCATCAAGGCATGTCCGGACTGCGGCAAGCGCCCGGGTATCCTTTCCGGTTTGATACCTGGTACAGGGGAAGGCGAGGTTGTCTGTTTACACGAAGAGGACGCCACCATTCGAAGCGGGGAAACCCTAGCTGACGCGATTGCTAATTGGAATAGCGATGAATGGACGTTGGGGGTAGTTAGGGCGGTGTACGAGATCACCGGGTAGTAACTCGTAGTCTTATGAAGCAAAGGCCCTGGTAAAGGGCCATTTTTTCAGCACAAAATATGTATTGCACAATACATTTTAATGGGGAATTAACGTGGTGGTGAAAGGTTATCTTCGCCCAACCGAGGAAGCGTACGCTGAGCTTCAGCGTGCTTACGATTATTACAACGATTACCTGTTTGCATCCCAGGAGCGCCTGCCGGCGTGCATGATCACCTACCAGCGTGAAAAGCGGACGATGGGCTATTTTTCGAAAGGACGCTTCATTCGGTTGGATGGTACGAAGACCGACGAAATCGCCATGAATCCCGACTACTTCGCGTCGATTCCTCTCGTGGAGATATTGCAAACCCTGGTCCATGAGATGGTCCACCTATGGCAGGAGCATTTCGGCAAACCCAGCAGATCCTGTTATCACAATTGGGAGTGGGCTAGAAAAATGGAGGCCTTGGGCCTGATGCCGTCCTCAACAGGACAACCTGGTGGTAAGAAAATCGGTCAGTCGATGAACGACTACGTCATCCCGGGCGGCCGTTTCGACAAAGCCACCCGCCGTTTGCTGAGCACAGGCTTTGCCATCTCATGGATGGATCGCTTTCCTATCAGCGTTCGGCCACTCGCTGCTTTAGCCCCCAGTTCACCGCCTTCGGGATCCATGGATGTGGAAATTGTTCGGCATGCTGCCGTAGCAAACGATACGCTTCCACCGGCTGCAGATTTGGACGATGGCCATAACGGTGTCAGTCCTGGTTTTGTGGCTCAGGAGCAACTCCCGCAGCAGACACTGATCGATGCAGGCTACCAAGCGCCGGCGATAGGGGAGCTTGATATTGGCGTTCGGGAAGAAGTCGATCGGAGTAACCGGGACAAATATTCCTGCCCAACGCCTTCCTGCAAAACGAACGTGTGGGGTAAACCCGGTCTGCTGATCATTTGCGAACCATGCGGCCTGAGGTTGGAATCCAAGCTTGCGAGCCTTCAACCCTCGCCGGTTGTTAGCCTTGGGGAGGCAAGCGCGTAGCTCAGTACTTCACTTTGTACGTGGGTGAATCCTCTGGCCGCTGGCCACGTCGGTCATATAGCCGAGTTGTGCTGATATTGGCGTGGCCCAACCACTCCTGCACCTTGGCGATATCGGCGTCATGCTCCAGGGCATTGGTTGCGGCCGTCGCTCTGAGCCCGTGCACGCCCAGCCCGTCGACCTTGATACCCGCTGCCTTGGCCCATTGCGCAACCACCGTGTAAATCCCGTTCGCGGAAATGCCGGCGCCGGTGGTGCGACCGCGGATCGAGCGGAAGAGCGAGTCATTCCCGGGCTCGCGTTTGTTGTCCCTTTCCAGGTACTCATGAATGCGCTCGGCCGCCACCGGGTGCAACGGTAAATAGCGGGTCTTGCCGCCTTTGCCCTTGACCTTCAAATGCTTGATCCCGCGCCGCTCCTGCAGGTCACCGACCATCAGCTGCGCGGCTTCTTCCCGGCGCAGGCCGTGGTACAGCAACACGGCCAAAATGGCCCGGTCACGAATGCCCTTGAGCGTCCAGCCGTCCGGCGCCGTCAGCAATAATTTAGCCTGGTCATCCCCGAGGGCCGGCGTCTTGCCTTCGTTGGATTCAACCCGGGGCCTTTTGACGCCGTGCACCGGGTTGCCGCCAGCAACCGCGTTGTTCTCCAGGAGGTGGTCAAACAGGCTGGCCAGCGCCGCCAGTTTACGGCGGATCGTGGCTCCAGCCAGGCCCCGGTTTTCGAGCTGGGCGCGCCAAGCCAGCACATGCGCGCGGGTGACTGCGCGGAACTCATCAGCGCCGGCGATCCCGACAAAACTGCAGAAGTCGGCCAGGTCTATTTGATAGGCGCGGCGGGTGCGCGGGTTGTCGATATTGGCGAACCATTCCGCTGCAGCCGGCACGGCTGCGAGTTGCTGGAACTCGGCGGCGGACAGTCGCCGCTCACCGGCGCCAGTGGGGATCAGGTTGCTCATCGGATACCCGGCCCGGCCGGGCGCCCGGCAGCTTTTTCAGACTCGACCCAAGCCCAGTATTCGCGGATCGAGCGGTCAACCTCCGATTCTGGTACCAGGTGCTGCCAACGCTGTTTGGCGTCGGCCAACTCGCTGTCGGTACGCAACTCCTCCTCGATCAACGCACCGGCGGCCAAAAAGCGACGCCGGGCTCGGTGCCAGAAACCATTGGATAACGCGTATTGGTAGATCGGTACGATCGGCACCTGGTGTGTCAGCCAGAGGTGCCACAGCACGCCCAAACCAATGCCCTTGCGCTGATACGCCGGGTCAATGTCGAGCATGTTGATGTACACGCGATCGAGCAGCGGATTGATGCCGTAATCGACATGGCCAACGCGTTGGCCATCGACCTCGATGTCGTCAAAGTAGTCGGTACCGGGAAAAACGAAATTGCCCCGGGGTGATTCTTGCCGGCGATTCACCAGGTGAACACGCACCGCCCCGTCACTCATGTTTTTTGCCGCACGTCTATGGAAAAAGTCGCGCATCGGCTCAAAAAGCGACATACGGCTTACCCTTCTGAATTATGGTGATAACCTATTTTATCACCACTTATAAGGCTTGCGAGCTTCAAGGCCGTTTTTGTCGCTTAGTGACTAGGCCTGGTGGTTTGTTCTTAACGTGACCAATGCTTGCAAGAGTGTGCAACTGACCAATTTCGCGCCAATGTCAGTCGTCGCGATCTCTTCATTACTTGGCTCGATTAGGTATTCTTGCGGGTACTGTTTATTTGTACAGGTCTTTTGTATGACTCGCGATCTTCCACCTTTTCGATCAGTCACCCAGTCCGAGCTGCGGGATTTTTGGACTAAGCACCCTGATTCGGATGTCCGTCGCTTGATTCTTGAGGTCGAGAGTTACCGGCGCGCAATGCTCGAAATAGATCGCTTGTATGGGTCGATCCAGCAAGCTTGGAGCACAGAAGTTGGCGGCGAGTTGGTCGCACTCTACATGCTAAAGCGCATTGTGTTCGATGAGCGGATGCGAGGCCTGCAAGCAGTCCGTGAACCGATCCATCCCCAACGCTCTTAAGTAGCCAAATTGCAGACCACGATGCTGGCCCGGGCGCGTCGCCCGACGTGCACCAGGTGCGCGATCAGCCGCGGGAAAGAGCAGGGCAGGGCACGGCCACCTGGCGGTGGCCACCGGCGCCGCCGGCACCTGCAGGAGCACCGATCACCCCAACGGCCATGGGGGAAGAGCAAACCCCCATGACCGCCGGGGGAGCCTTGATCACCAGCCACCTGGTAAAGGGACCGCTGCGCTTCAGTCCTCACCCGTTCGGTGCTCGCCTGCAAGCAGTCTGCGCGCCGCGTGCGGCTTCCGGGCTGACACTTGACCGGGCTTTAAGCAAGATTAGTGATGCTTAAGACTTTGGACGCTTTGGTGGGGGAGTATTGTGTGTAACAGGTCGATCGAGTTCGACTTTTGCTTTAGGCGCAGAAAACTTCAACCCCAGCGGCTCACGGTTATGGCTCTTATATTGGGTTTCTTTCCTCAACCGGGCATCCCCAACTTGTTTCAGAATACTGGGCCAGTTCTTTTCAACAAACTGCTTGGGTAGCAAGTCTGGATCAATCGGAATTGCCTTTAGAAGGTCCAACCCGTAATCGTAAAACGCGTCTTTGCCATTTCGGGAAAGAGCCAGCTCGTGAATCCGTTTAAATAGAGGAACGGCTTCACGATAACCGTCCTCAACGAGTATTTCACGTAGATAGCAGTTCGATGCGCGAATAGCCAACTGCGTTCGAACAGACTCCCGCTCACGGCTACTGCACCAGGGAGCGTATAAGTTGAACAGACGAGATTGTAAGCAAGACACTGGGTCAATAATGGCAATGCGTACATCATCTAATACAACTGATTCCAAATATTTGTAAATGTCAGCGGTGCTGACGCCGGCGATGGCATCAAGAATATCGATAACAATCTTCCGATCACCGTCCCATGCAATTTCTGCCGCTGCTAAGTTCGGAGTATGATCTTCAATAGTGGCGCGACGAAAACTAACGTTCATTCGATCTTCGCAGAAACCAACGGAGCCCTGTCTGCCTATAAAATCGAGATCGTCGCTAGTTGCAAATTGAAGTTCCTCGCCGGTCATCTCGTCTAATAGATATTCCCGCGCCCACAGTGACAACGCCTGTCCACCAACAACTATCAGACCGTATTGGTCTACAGCTTCGCGTTCTGGTGATCTATAAACGTCCTTGATTCTCTCTTTAAAATACAGAAATAGTTCGGAACGCTCAAAGTGGTCAGGGGTTTGTGAAGTGCCGTCAGGAAGATCAGGGCTATCTTCAGAACTCATTCAGACAATGCCAAGAAAGCCGGAGGAGCGATGCGCTGACGACGTTGTTGAGATCCCGCCGGTTTACGCATAACCGCTTTAATGCGTTCGGCAGAAGCCTCCAGATCGGCAGGCTGTGCAGACGCAACTGCGGACATGAGGACATCACGCCGCGAGCGCTTGCCTTCCATGATCGCAAAGAAACTGCCTGATGATTGGTCTGGTTGGCGCATAACGTCGCTCCAGCAAGGTGTGTATGGGTTAATCCTAGCACGAGGGCTGATACCCGTCGATGGCCCGTGTGGCAGAGGCGCCAGCGGATCCATGGGCGCAGCGACCGAGCAAAGCATGACATAAATCTAGAGCTTTTACGCTCTTACGTATTTACGCAATTACGTATTCAATTTAAAGTGGTGGCATTGCGCTCGGGCCCTGGCCCGAACGCCGTGACCATCATTCCAGGACGAACCGAAGAAATGAATTCGCCAAGCCGCTTTGTACCAGCACCAGTCCTCTTCCTCCCCTTGGCCAGTGAGACCGCAGGAGGGCTGTCCGACGCAGCGCTTGCCGATAACTTCTTCAAAACGGCGTCCACGACTGAGCTAGCAGCGGTTCTGCTGATACAAAACCTCAACGCTCTTGTTCAGCAGAAGGTCTCGGTGACTAGGATCGAGGTGATGTATGACGGAGCTCTGCGCGCAGGTCGCGCGCCGTCCCCAGCCGATGCGCCATCTTTCGCTGCGCAGGTTCAAAGTCGCTTCAAAGCCTCTATATTCGCCCACGGGCTCACGTTGCTCCCATCCATCGGAGCGAGTTTGCTTGATGCCGACGAAGTAGCGAAACGTGACTATCTTACTTCTGACGGTAACTGGGACTTTACGTTTGGCCAACGATACAGCCAGAAAAACCAACCATTAAAGCGCGAGGTACGCCTTCCTACTGGTGGCGTCCTGCAGTTGAGCGACCAACAGAGCCGACTATTCGACGAGTTCAACGCTTGCCAGGACGAGTCGTTCCACATTCAGGGTTACGCTGGCACCGGCAAGACTTTTTTGATCGCAAAATTCTTTGAGTATTTAAACCCGAACTCGACGTTGTTGATGGCTTACATGCCAAGTCAAGTTCAGGCTCTGAAAAACCGGATGGTTCAATCCGGAGTAACAGCGGAGCTCAATGCTCATACCTTCGGTCATGTTGCCAATCAGATTCTTAACCGGGACAAAACGTCATTAGGGTGGAGGATCAGTGATTCACAGCGATCGCAGTCAACCTATTTGGTTAGCGATCAGCAGATTGCCAACTGGCTGAACTTCCGGGCTGTAGGTTCTTTAAGACCTCGGGATGTTGCAAACGTCTGTCATCGAGCTGTGTATAGCTACTGTCTTTCTCCGAGTCAAACTATAGAGCCGCGTCACCTACCTGCAATAGGTGGCGCGCTTAATGATGCGGATATTGCTGTATTGATGGAGTATAGCCGGTTGATATGGAGTGAGCTGATCTGGCCTTCCGCCCCAGAAATTAGGCTTCCGGTACGTAACGCGCACCGAATAAAGTTTCTATCGCTGCGTCGGGAGGTTATTCCAGAGGAATATACACACGTCATTATTGATGAAAGTCACGAATTAAGTGCACCTATGCTGCAAATCCTCGACCGCAGTCCGCAGGCCGTACTTACTCTTGGAGACGAGTTTCAACACCTACATGGTATGACACCGCGTCATGGCGCAGTAGTTAGACAGAGATACGTGACGCAGTCCGTGCGCGCGGGTAAAGAAATGGGCGAGATTCTGAACCCGCTAATCCAAAAACACCCAAGTGTGATCAAGGAAAGCTACGAAGGCCGGTCAGAACACCCTATGCAATTGCTTCCATACAACAACATGTCGATTCCTGAGAAGCCAACGACAATTATTGTTGCCAATGAATGGGGACTGATGGGGTGGTTCATCAGGCTTACCGAAGCAGGTGCGAAATTCCAAATGGCTGATCGGGCGAAGAAAGAACTGAATACGTTCCTCACAGACCTGATCTTGCTGTTCACAGAAGGAACCAGGCCCCGGCATCGTATGATATTCGGCTACGCCACTTGGGACGCTTTAGGTTCTGCTATGGGACGCAACTACGAATTCAAAGCAGTTCAAGAGTTACTTGATCGAGGTTTTACTTTCAACGACCTCGCTGAACGGATGAAGAATTTTTGCAGTGAAGATAGTGCCAAGATCAAGCTCGCCAGAGTCGATGACGTCAAGAACCAGGAGTACAACACCGTCCTGTTGTCGCGTGATCTGTTACGGCCGCCTCGGGAAGGTTCGACGCACGCACTTGCCACGGTATGTTCCCTTCTTTACACCGCGAGTTCGCGAGCGAGGCACGAGTTGTTATTGCCTGGCAACATGAAAGACTGGCTAACCGCTCTCTCCCAGCCAACCGACTAATCACCGTGTCGTTTCTGCTCGCCGTACTTGGATGCTCGGCGCTGCAGGCGCCTCACGCAACGCCTGACCCGGGACATCGCCCAACCCCTCCGCGCCGATCGAGCGCGGATCCGCTGGCCAACACCTCACCCATCTCCTGGATATGCTTCACCGGCGATGGCCGGCCGCGCCGTGCCGATCGGCACCGCCTCGATCACGATCACCTGCAGCAGTCGCTGGCGCCGCCGGCATCGAGCAGCTGATCAGGTGCTGGCCCGGGCGCGTCGACCGACGTGCACCAGGTGCGCGATCAGCCGCGGGAAAGAACAGGGCAGGGCACGGCCACCTGGCGGTGGCCACCGGCGCCGCCGGCACCTGCAGGAGCACCGATCACCCACGAACCCCACCGCCTGCACGGGGATCCCCTGGCCCATCCCCTAACACAGCCCGTGGATTTGTGGATGACGGCCAACACCGGCCGCCGCCGGCCAAACCCATCCCCCCGCCCTTCCCTCCAGGAAGGGAGCGAGTCGGCCTCTGACCCCAACGGCCATGGGGGAGGAGCAAACCCCCATGACCGCCGGGGGAGCCTTGATCACCAGCCATCTGGTAAAGGGACCGCTACGCTTCAGTCCTCACCCGTTCGGTGCTCGCCTGCAAGCAGGCTGCGCGCCGCGTGCGGCTTCCGGGCAGACCCTTGACCACAAGAACGCAAAAAGGCCCCTTACGGAGCCTCAGTTGACTGGTAAACCAGGATAATCCTAATCGAGATCCTTAAACCGGTTGCGATACCACCATGGCCTGGCAAAGATTCTCGATCCACGTACAAAGTGCAAAGCCTTGCCCCAAAGCACCTTGAATGTCAGACCGAAGCGTGCAAGCACGGCAAAAAAAACGATCGTGCCCACAGCCAGCGCAAACGTCCAATATGCCCAGTGAAACATCCAAATAAATATGGGCAAGAATGCCATGCAGGGGATACCGAATATTTTCGGGGACCGACCAGCGTGTTGCCAAATTGAAGCACTCATGCAGCAACTCCAGAACGTGTACGGAAAGCTTTGTGTCCGGCTAGTTCGATGAACTCCTCTTTATCGATACGCCCAGCTTCGAATAGAGCCCACGCCTTGTCATCTAAAGTCGCGCCGGCCTTTTCAAGCTTTAACCGCAACTCCAATGCCCACCGCTCGTATGAGTGATTTTGAAGTTCATTTCGTAGATCCCGGTCAAACACCACGAATTCGCGGATAGCTTGTCGCTTTCCATCTGTGGTTTTGAGCAAGCGCTGGACGACGATTACTCTCAAGCACCCCATCAATCGCGAAGCGACAGCCGACTGCTGCGCGGGCGGGTAAACCTGAATAATCCGGTTGATCGTTTCCGGAACCGATTCGGTGTGTACCGTTGCATAACAGAGGTGGCCGCTTAATCCGGCCTCGATCATCGCGTCCATCGTTTCCAGGTCTCGCGCTTCGCCGATACCGATGATGCTTGGCTTCCGGCGCATTGCATTTTTCAAACCTAGTGCGAACGTCGCGATGTCCCGGCCGATTTGTGATTGGGACGGCTGGGGGCCTTTCCAATGAGCGCCTCCCAACACGAACTCGATCGGATCTTCATAGGTGACAACCTTGCGATCGGGCATTTCCTGCCCAGCGTAGCCATAAATGCCCGCCTGCAACGTTGTCTTACCCGATCCGGTAGGACCACAAACGAGGACCAAACCCTGGCTAGGGTACATGGCTTCGAAGAGTTCTTTTTCGATCCCCATTTTTAGAATATCAGGCAGATCTGACGGGATAATTCGCATCGTAATCGAATACGCTTCATCGAGCTTCGCAACACGAGCCTGAATGAAGTTGCAACGAAACCGAAGAAACCCGCCGCGCTCAATGCCAAGCTCTTCACCTTGCAACTCAAGGGCTCTATCAGCGCCCTTGCCGGAGCGGATGTTTGACTCAACTTCAGCTTGCCACACGGTTGCAATAAGGGTCGGCAGTTGACCCTGTTTGATTGTGTGCAACGTCGCCCGGCATTGGCGACCGTGAATTTCTGCCCAAATGTAATCGCCGCCTTGAATAGTCAGGTCTGAAACGCCGTTGTCCGCGCAGTACTTTAAGAACCGCTTGAAATTATGAGGGCTAAAATCACCTTGGAACTCAAATGGCTTGATCAACGTGGCCTGCAGCAAAAAACCATCTGCAGAGTGCGCACCTTCAGTTGAAATCCGACCTGGTTCATTTTGTGACGACATAGGGAGCCTTCTGTCCTGGTGCAACCGTAATTTTACCTAAGCGGCGCTCTATTTCTTTTTTGTAGCGACGCGCAGGTTCGCCTCCAGCAGGGCGGTGGTACATTCCAGCCGCTTGGAGCCAATCCCCGGTTGTTTGGTAATGCGTCCGCAATAATATCGCGGCGACCTCTAGATTTCTTCGTGGAAAGAGAGAGTCACACGGTGTCGCGAAATACTTATGACCGTTATACCCCCAGTTCAACTGACCGATCCCGATATCTACAGACTTTCCGCCGTGCTTCGCAACAGCGCTATTGGCCTCATTGCATGCTTCTTGAAATGTCGCAAAACGCTTCGATGTCCCTGCAACGTTTAATGTCCAGGGCCAAGGATAAAATCCTATCGTCAGCTCCGTATTACTTTCAGTTTGCGCAATCGCATAGAGGTAGTTAACCGGAACACCCTGCTGCCATGCAATCTGACCATATAAAGGTGGCGGTACTTCGCAGTGTCCTACTAATGGCACCAATGCTAAAAGGAACGCTGCAAATAGTCGAATTATGTTCATTGCATGATCACCACTGATGACTCAGGAATCACGGGTGGAAGCACTATGCCGGTATTACCGCTTTGAGGGTTCATCAGCATTCCCCCCCTGTTGATCCCGACAGTCATTGACTCTGTCTTACCAGCGATTACGGAGGCTAGCTCACTGCGACCGACGTAATAGACGTAGACCTTTCCAAAAGCTACGTAATTGGAAATTCCTTGAAATCGCGAGAACCACGTAGGTAAAGCTAAGCTCGAATCGGGGATTGCACCGGACGCCGATGGCGTTAGTTCAACATACCGGACGATTGCGTTTTTATAGACTTGCATGCTCCCGGAAATTGCCTCGTTCTCTGCAGCAATGGAGGCTTGCTCGGAATTGTTCGAGTTTTCGGAAAGCATGTAATCGCCCAAGAGCAGCGCGACCAACAGTACCCAAATTAAAGGCATGACCTTACTTCCAGATGTCGTTCCAGAATGCACTGTCATCGGAAGTAGATGTACTTCCTGATGGTGAAACTGGAATCTGCGTAGGTTGGACAGCCGCCGGGGCGGACGTAGAACTAAGATTGGAAAGCGTTCCTATGCTACTTGGCACAGTACCAGGTGAGCCGGAATTGATAGTCCCCGCGCCTGTCGCTTGTTGGTACTTATCGTAATCCGAGTACAAACTCTGTAGTGCAGAGCCCATTCGGGATTCCGTGGCACCATCAGCCGTGTCATTAATCTTGTCACGGGCTAACCTGCAGACTTGGTTGAAAATCTTTTCAGCCCATTCCCCAAATGTTTCTGACGGACCGTATGTTGGTCCAGCTTTAATTCCAGTTACGCCACCCACGCATTTTTCCAAAACGTCTGAAAACGAAAGCTCGTCCTCGACGGTTTGTTCTGCCGCCTTCTTGTCCTCTTCGTACCCGCTTTTACTACCACGAACAGCGGCCTCACCGCTCCGGCACGTTGCTGCATTCACGTTCGCAGACATGCAAAACAGAAGTAGAAGGGCACTGAACACAATTTTCATAACGGATCCTCGGTGGAGAAGGCGGCAGCTCAATCAAGCTCGAGCGCGACTACGCGGTTTTTTTTGGGCGCTGGGCTCTTGGGCGCTGGCTGCCGCCGGAGGCTGCTGTGCCTCCGGTTGTGCCGCCTGCGCCTTCACCTTTGGGTCAGTCGCTGCCTCGGCCTGCTGTTCGCCAGCCTTTGCTCGCTCCGGACGCGCAACGCGGTCCTGCACGAACCCCAACTTGCGGTGCATGTCGTCGTCGACGTTTTTGGTGATGCGTCCGCTTAAAGTCTTGCCGCCGATGTTGAACAACACATCATCGAAATAAACAGGCTTCTGGTCATTACGCTTGTTCAGTGCATTACCGAAGCCGAATTCTTCCCATTTGGTGTCATCACCCTGGCCGACCGCTTTGGACAACTTGATGAAGTTTGGCTTGATCTCACCAGTGCCTTCATCCGGCTTACGCTCATTGAGATGCGCAATAACCTGATGTTTAACGCCGTCAACTTTCATGAAACCTTGGAGATAGTCGCCCTTGCCTTTGAAGAGCAGTACGGTGGTGTCGTAATCGTCACCTACCTTAATGACTCCTCGAAGAATCAGCTTCTGATCGTCGCCGTTTTCGTGTTTATCACCTGGACTAGCATTTTGCTCTGTCATCTGACTCTCCTGCTGTGCTGTGTGTGAATCTATCGCTGTACGGCTCTGCTCGAAGGCAACCAGCAGTTCCTTGGCGTTGGATGGAGCAATGACCTGGTTACCGCTCTTATCAAACCAGTAGTAGGTATCTGCGGCAGGCCCAGGCCCAAGTTCGTTGAGCAAGACCTCTCGCTCGTTGTTATCGGCGCTCCAGCTTTCAATTACGGCGTGCTGCACTTGCCACCAATCCATAGCGGAAATTGGCGTAAGTTCACTGGGAGAAAGGACTGGTCGTGTGGCGGGTTCGACCAAAGTCAACGTGGGGGGAGTTGATTCCTTCAGATCGGCAAATTGCGTATCGGCCGCGCCCCGATCAGTAACTACGATCCACTCATTACGGTGAGTGTTGATAGTTTCGGTGTCGATAACCTTGCCCTGGTCATCTTTTATGTCTTTTACGACGGTTACTGGCTTTTTACCGTTATTGACCAGTTCAATCATCTCACCGCCTGCAGCAGATGCTGTTGCCATTGCATCGGCCAAACCTACACCCCAGGTTGTCGACAACTGACCGTCGCTATTTTCAAGAACGACGAAGTAACTGTCTTTGTTGCCTTTCTCATGGTCGTACGGCGCAACACCGTGCTCTACCAATCTGCCGGCAAGACGATTGACGGGCTTGGGATCCTCACGTTTGACCACAACCAAATTGGGGCTTGAACTGGAATCCACAGTGGCCTGCGCGTCAGCGCTGACCAACGCCTCATCTTGAACAGTCTCGCCAGTGGCACCTTGGGTATGTTTTGGCATTGCAGCCGGGAGTTTGTAGTTGGGATACGCGACGGCCAATTCCCGCAAAAGCATTTCTTGGGCCGGGCTTTTGAGACGAACCTCGACATTGTTCTTCAGCATCACTTCAAGTGCTTTGCGTTTGAACTCATCTGTTCCGGTCAAGGAGAAAGCGCCGCCGTACTTTTCCTTGGCGAGAAGAATGGCGCCGAGGATCGACTCCTCGTCGTCGAGCGCTTTGTCCTCGACAATAATGTGGCGACCATGATCGATGAACGCTGGCCGCTCGCTCACCAGGTAGAGGACGCTCCCATCCGGCCGTGTCTTGTAGGTGATGCTTTCAAGCACTTTGCTTGCGGTAGGCAACTCTGGTGCATGGTCGGGGTGCTGCTCGCCGCCGGAAAACCCATTGAGCCCGGAAGCATCCTTAGGCAGCTTCGCCTGGGCGTCCGTATCACGCAGGCGGGCGACGAGGTCTTTAGCCGTCACGCGGTCCTGCTCAATCCCGCGGCGTAAACTCTCCTTCTTGAGCTCTTCCACCTTGTCCGCCACATCGCCGGCCAACTGCTGCATTTCAACGCGGTAGGCTTCGTAGTTTTGGAAGTTAGCGGAGATATTGTCAGCGGCAATTTCCTCGTCAATTGATGAAAGAAGCCTGAAGCTCGCGATGTCACCGTCGACCCAATGGCGCAGCAATCGTTCTGGGATCTCAGGGACTGCTTCAGATTCTCCGAGCATCGTGTCGCGCCACTGGGTAAACCTGACCGACCGGGCTTCTATCGCCGCCAGTGGCGATTGGCCCACAAGATCGCTATTCGAGTCGTTTTGACTGTAGACAGCGTCCGTAAATTGTTGCATTTGTGCGTCCGACTCTGCGCTCATGGGGATCTCCCTATGCTTGTGGTAATAGCTACCTCTGTCCTCGCCTTCAGTCGTCCTGAACTACTGCTGAAAACGAGGGTCAGAGGTGGTGCCGTTTGCGTGCTGCCGTTCTTTTGTATTGTGTATACTATGCAAAATAGCAGCATTTTGGAAGATCTGTAAAATCTCCATGCTGGGAAACCAATTTCCCAGCATGTGAGTCAGAAATTTCCTACCGAGTGATGCTTCTTTGCTACCATCAATGAAAAGAGAGTGGACATGACCAAACAGCCCCTTCAGCCGATCTGCGGAACCGACCTCGAAAGGTGGCGCCTTGAAAATGGCCTATCAAAAGTGGCGGCAGCAGATGCTTTCGGTTTGCAGAAGGCGAAATGGGAAGAGCTGACCAGCCAGGAGCGCTCAAGCACTCCTATCAGCGACCCTGCTGTGGCTTTGTGCCTCTATGCGTATAAAAGTTATCCGGAGTCTTCGCCGGTTGAGCATCCGCCCGCTATTAAGGAGTTTTTTGACTACCTTGGGCTTGATGCTGAAGCCCCGCAGGATCTAGAGATGTTTGCTACGTTGACCGGGAGGTCGGCGCCGTCGGCTTACCGCTTGATCAAACATGGCGGTAAGCCAGGAAGACCAGTAATACGATGGATCGAAGCTGTGCGCAGACTGAATATGACTTCAAAGCAGAGTCAAAAATTTATGCGCGACGCGGTGAGCACTGTTGCTGACCACCAAGGCGTTGAGAAAGTTCTGATTCAAGGTTGGACAAAAAATGGTGAAAGTAGCGAACACGAATGAGCAAGAAAAGAACGAACATATTATCGAGTTATCGACACTTTACTTTTACCAAGGTAATGCGCCGCGCTCCATTGCGTTAAAGGATTGCGGACTTAAAACTAAAAGCTCCATAGAAGGAGCTTTTTCTGCGTTGTATGGATATCAAAGTAAGCAGGAAGCTTTTATGGCTGCACGCAGCTATGCGAATGAACATCGCCTAGATTTCACAGTCATTGATTTTTTAGTAAAATTAAATGAAAAGCAAAATCCGTTGAT
Source organism: Pseudomonas sp. MDT1-17 (assembly GCF_054898105.1). Classification (NCBI taxonomy): domain Bacteria; kingdom Pseudomonadati; phylum Pseudomonadota; class Gammaproteobacteria; order Pseudomonadales; family Pseudomonadaceae; genus Pseudomonas; species Pseudomonas sp. MDT1-17. Next base: position 24,479 of record NZ_JBUBVM010000002.1, read on the forward strand.
GATGAAACCGGAGGACATGGCTAATCATGACTTCATTACGTTTCAACGCCTTTCAAAAAGTTCTACGGAAGAGGTTCAGTCAACACTCAGGGCAATACTTATTTCTGAAGGGACTGATCCGGATAGCCTCGGCATATTTAAACCGCATATTGTTTTGATGCAACGCCCCGATTTGGTGGCGAAGTTGATGAATCAACCCGAGTGGCAGCACTTTAAGGTAATTGCGCACCCGGCGGATCTTGAGTTTAGTCCTCGGCCATTGAATGTCGGTACGGTACCATTCCGGCATTGGGACGCTATTCAAGAAGCTACTTGCCGACTCAATCCAAATATACGCATCACACTTGATCCTCCACCTCCAACAAATTCCGATAGCTCAGATTCTTTAGCTCATATGCCTCAGCATAAGACTAAAGCAACGCAACGTATGCGCTGATCGGACTAGCTATTTAAGAGCCGGCTTCTTGCCGGCTTTTTCGTTGATCTTGAATTTAACCAGCAGTTTATCCGTCTTTAATCGCACAACGCCGTGGTTGGATGCTCAACGTTTTACTCAGCGTCATGCCAGGACGTCGCCCCAAACCCTCCGCGCCGATCGAGCGCGGATCCGCTGGCCAACACCTCACCCATCTCCTGGATATGCTTCACCGGCGATGGCCGGCCGCGCCGTGCCGATCGGCACCGCCTCGATCACGATCACCTGCAGCAGTCGCCGGCGCCGGCATCGAGCAGCTGACCAGGTGCTGGCCCGGGCACGTCGACCGACGTGCACCAGGTGCGCGATCAGCCGCGGGAAAGACCAGGGCAGGGCACGGCCACTGGCGGTGGCCACCAGCACCGCCGGCACCTGCAGGAGCACCGATCACCCACGAACCCCACCGCCTGCACGGGGATCCCCTGGCCCATCCCCTAACACAGCCCGTGGATTTGTGGATGACGGCCAAACCCATCCCCCCGCCCTTCCCTCCAGGAAGGGAGCGAGTCGGCCTCTGACCCCAACGGCCATGGGGGAGGAGCAACCCCATGACCGCCGGGGGAGCCTTGATCACCAGCCACCTGGTAAAGGGACCGCTGCGCTTCAGTCCTCACCCGTTCGGTGCTCGCCTGCAAGCAGTCTGTGCGCCGCGTGCGGCTTCCGGGCCGACCCTTGACCAAACAATCGAACACGTCAAACCAATCGCTACGAAACCGCTTATTGCTGGAGTTCTTGAGAGGGGGAGTTATGCAGCTTACGCAATAACGTATGTACGTAATTACGTAACGTGATAGAATGGAGGTACACCGGCGGCTACCGGTATCGATCAGTACCAATCAACGTCTAGGAGACAGAAATGTTTATCTGCCAACCAGAAAATAAAACAGCGGCAATCTGTGGGCTGGAGCACGGTGAGAGCCTGATCATCCCGTGCAATAGCAGCACAGTTCAATCGACTCAGAACTCTATCCAGGGCATCTATTCCAAGAAGGGACTGAATACTGCGGAGTTCAGTCAACGCAAGGCGCTGCTCGTTTTTGACGAAAAAACAATGCCACTGGCGGTCATTGTGGTGACGAGAACGGTTGGCCCGTTACCAGGTGATAGCGGTTCAGTCACCGGTTGAAATCGAGTGCGATCAGGCCAGTGAATGCCAGATCCTGGACGCTGACGTCCGGGATTGGCTTTCCTAGAAGCCGCGCAGCTTCCACGATTATAAAACACTCCCGAGGCATCACTTTCATGACCTCCTGAGAGCTGCGCAGACGAACTAAAGCAGCGTCAGCTGTTTTGAGATTGTCCTCATCCTTACCACTCTTAAAGCATCCGATCAGGTCACTGGCTGAACGTGCCTGCATCTGAAGAGCTACCAGCGCAGTTTTCAACCGTTCAGGCGTTGAGGAAACCATGTTGGGAGGCAACTGGTGATTATTCAGCACCGCAAGTCGCGACCGCCTGTCACCAGAGGGGAACGACAAAGACGGAGAGGCTTGCAAATCTGTCATATTTGGCTCCATATTAACACTGTCTATCGAACCAGCCATCGTTATACATAATCTATATTATGCGTAATATCATTGCGTTATGAGATATACCTAACTAGCTACCGAGCAATCCTGATGCTCGGTAGCTAACTGAACGGTTATCGCATTCTCATAGGGCTGGCAGTTCTGTTGTTTTTTTCCGTAACTTGTTCCGCGGGGGCTTGAGTACCTGGTACACCGGCCTGTGGATTGTTCCGATCAGGAGCAATCGCTGACTTGTAGGCATTGCGCAGTTCAGGATCCCGGAAAAGACTCTCACCGGAAGGACCATGAACCTTTGCCAATAATCCCGCGACTTCACGCGCCTTGGCCTTTTCCATATCCGCACCTCGCGAGCAGCTCTCGATCGAGTTCACGATTTGCTTGAACTCCGAACCGCTCAATGGGCGACGGTTTTTATTCGCCGCTTCGGTCAACTCATTCGCCCAATGGGCCAGCGAACCCTTTTCTGGCGGCACGGGTTTAACAGCTCCAAAGCCATTGACCAGGTCATGTTCAGCACGTACCTGCTGAAAACGCTCAGGACCGATCTGGCTGGCCTCGTACTCTGCACGGCGCTGATCGACTGTCAGGATGGCCATACGGGGTTTCTCGGAGTCGAGTGACCCCATCACCCCCTGCCAGGCTTCGAATTTCTGTTGATCGGTGTTCGAGAGCCGATCGTGGCCTGGCAGGTTGGATTGGGGCTCATCCGCCTTCGGCGTCGGAAGTTGACGTTCGGCAATGGCCCCCTCAATTTCGCCCTTAATCGTGTGCAGCTCCTGCGGCGTGTTAGCCGCAAATTCCAGCCGCTTTTCATCGTCGGTCATGAGCGACCGTCGTTCCTGGGCCGCCGCCGTCGATTCGCGGATTTCTCGCCACGCCTGGTCGCTCTGAGCCCTGGCTTCGGCCAGCTGATCAACGCCCTGCAGGCTTGCGGCGTATTCCGCGCGTGCCTGTGGGTCATCCAGTCGTAAAGTGCGTTCCGGATCTTCCGCGCGTTGGCCGGCCATCCAGCTGTTGAATCGCATCTCATCAGCGTCAGACAGGAGTATTTCTGCGAGGTTGTCGGGTAACACCGTCGTGGTGTCGACGCGTAACTCAGGAGTATCAGCACGAAGCAATTCTTCGAGGTTCTCGGGCAGCACTGTTGTGGTGTCGACTCGTGACTCAGGCACATCAGCGCGAAGCAACTCTTCGAGGTTGTCAGGCAGCACTGTTGTGGTGTCGACCTGCAATGTCAGAGGGCTCAAGGCATCGTGCGCCGAGCGAACTTCCGCAAGGACAAAGGCGCCCAGTTCACTTGCTTTGAACTCGGCGAACCGCTGTTCCTCGGTCAGTCCGGCCATACGCTCGCGCTCGGATGCTACGGAGGACATTACGGTGGAGAATGCTTCGTAGCGCTCAGCAACAGTGTTCCCCGATAAACCTACTTCGTTCCGTGCAGCAACACGTCGCTCAATTGTTTGATCGTTGTGAAAGCAAACCTCTTCGCTTCTATCTTCGAACTGACTGCCGAAGTATTCATCATGGATTTCATTCTCGTTGAGAAGCTCCGTGCGTATCGGATCGTTTCTAAATTCAAGAGTTACGTAATCCTTGAAATGCTGCTGATTGAACTCGCCGAACATGGCAACCCAGCTTTCATCAACTTCCGGTACGGGTATACGTGAAGCGCTGTTTTCGGCCCGTACATCCAACAAGCGTTCATAGCTTTGCTCGCTTGCTTCGAACTCGGCAAATCGCTGTTCTTCGGTCAAGCCGGCCATACGCTCGCGTTGAGACTCGACAGAATCCATTACGGAGATGAAAGCCTCGTAACGCTCGTTCACACTGTTTTTGAGTGTTGGGTCTGGGAGAGTTGAACCAGGAGTAGAGAACGGATCTTCAAACGATTTGGAAAAATTGCTGATGCGATCGCGAACAGCGACCAACAACTCACGAACTGCACTGAAAGCATCATCGGATACAGATGCGCCTTCCTTAACACTGATATGAAGATCGGTTTCACGATCGGTCAACCCTTCCTCGTAGTACCGTAACAACTTGATGTTGTCTTGTGCTTCCTCAGGGATCGGATCACCTCGTTCGCCAGCACTTTTGATCGCGTAGAACTGAAGCTCTTCGCGATTGAACTCATCATGTTGCTGCCGCACGATGGCGAGTTGCTCTGGACCCAGCTCACTCGCTTTGAACTCAGCGTAGATTTGCTCTTTGCTAAGTCCCGTCAGTCGGTCTTTGATCGACTCCACTGAGTTCATGGTGGTGAACCATGCTTCGAGCTTCTGCTCCTCAGTGTTACTGAGCCGTTCGTTATCTTCTTGCATAGTAAACCTCCAGCCTGTTAATCAAACTTCCGGTTAAACAACATTTTTTGGCAAAGCGAACCCGCCGCGAATAATCACGGGGGATACGCAAGTTAGAAGTTAGTTAGAGGTTTACTGTGCGCAAAACTTCATTGGTAAACGAGTCTACAAGTTCAATGCTTGCGTGCACGGGAACTGTTAAAACAGTTCCTCTTGCAGTGCCCTGGACGAACAGGTAGACGGTCCCGCGCAAACTCAACCCGCCTTTAGCGCGCGCGGCCTCAATTTGACGTGCAGCACTCTCATCACTGACAGGTAGGACGCAAGGTAATGAACCTGGGAGAGTCTTCAGATACACCCCTTGTTGATTCCGCAAGGAACCAGCCCAGCAAGACGCGCCGTAACTAGACAGTGGAAAGCCTTTTGCCGAGAAATCGTAAGCCCCCAACGTGACGTTATTCATGGCCAACGGATCTTGAGCTAGGCCACCAAATGGCAAGCTGTAGTACTCGGACGCTCTGTAGGTACGCAACTTGGCCTTCACCTTGGGCATCTCTACATCAGCGATGTCTTTGCGCCTGAAGCTGTCCAGTTCTTGGAAATATGTCGGTGATAGACGACTCAGCAACTCTGAGTCAGGAAGTGTTTCACCCGATCGACTGGTCAGCACATACGTCAAAACCAATCCCCCGGCCTCAGTGTTCAAGCTCACGTAGCTGTCGAGGCTCACGCTAGTGTCCGCCTCGGGCAGAGCATCCTTTGGCTTCGCCGCACTGTTAGTCGATTGCGAAACGTCAGGCCGCACGCCTTTCGGTGTATTTTCAACCTGGCCGCAAGCACCCAGTAGCGAACATCCCAACACAGCCATCGCAAGCTTGATCTTCATACTTCTCCCCTACCCTTTATGATCCAGGATCTTTTCAGCCGAACGAGGCTGTAAGCCTGGCCATCAAATCGTCCGACTGACGACGATCAAAACGCACGCCGATCAGCGGCAGAGCCGCGACTGACGTCATCAGCTTCAGCAACGCAGGTTTACCTTTGTTGGTTTCGACCTCCCAGGCACTTACGTCGGGAAAATCGAGCACGGCACTGGTTCCATCGGAGATATCGACGTAAACCAGTTTTTTCGCATCACGGTTGAACCCGACATAGCGGTTGAATACCGAGGACACAGCCTCGTAATCCACCTTGAAATCCGGCGCACATTTGTGAACCTGGTCAAGAAGGCGGCTTTTCAACCACTTCGGGATCACCGAGAACACCAGGTAACCCAGTGCAAAGTAGCCGGCACTGGCCAAAAGTACCGGCACGGTCACCTCGGGCTCTTTGCTGGAACTGAACAAGACAATCCCGAGCAGCAACGCTACCGGGAACAGGCCTACTGCGTAAAATGGTCGAAGCAGATACCAAACGGTGTTCATGGTGTGTCCCCTTAGTGGCGCTGTCTTTTGTATCGTAGTCATAATACGGACTCGTGAGTTGATATTAGCACGCGATATTGACAGCGCAAAGGGGGATTGATAAAGGGCTGGAAGATCTTTTCCAGCCCCTCACCCATCAAGCCTTCATCCCATTACCTTCTTTTTCAGAGCCTGCGTTCTTCCCGCCGCCGCCACCGCCCTTGATATTTTGCTCAAGCTTGGCGCCGAAGACGTTGAGCGCGTTCTTCATCTTGTCGTTGTCATCGCGGCCGAGAGTGCCTGACGCATGGCCACCAACCCAGTTGATGACCTGGTCCGGCACGATGTAAATCAGGTTGAAGCAGCTGTGAACCAGGTTTAGGCACATTGAGCAGTAGATCGTCAGGTAGAAGACGATACTCACCAGACCAGTAATAGAGTCGAATTGTGCGTTGGCCAGCGCGATGCCGAACATCTGGTTGAGCAGCGTTCCACCGGCAACAACCCCGGCGCCGCCGAGGAAAAAGCCGATCACCATGAGAATTGGTCGCACCGTCACGTTCAGCAGAAAGATGTAGCCATGGCCCGACTTCTGGCCCATGCCATCCCCATCCCCGCCAAGGTGGGCAAGCGCCCAGAGTGGTGCACCGATAATGGCCTCACCCACCACCACCAGCCAGTTGACAGCCGCGCCAAACCAGATCACGAACGGAACCATTGGCAGATAAGTCGATAGCGTTCCGCCCAGAATGAACAGCGCAATGATCGCCATGACCACAAAGGGAGAGACTGCGTCCAGCACGCCTCCCAGGACGTCTCCGATCGACGTGAGCGCGTTAGCTGCACGAGCGGCCAAGCCCGCGGCGGACAGGCCGTCCTTCACAGCGATTAAGGTTTTGGCAGCTACGTAAGCACCGAGAGCGGTTTCGCCGGCAACCATCGTGTAGTCGCCAAGATTTTTCATCTTGATCAACGGATTCAGCTGACCCCTGCCCTCCCCGCCGGCATTCACATCTATCAGGTAATTAACAAGCCTTTGTCCTGGAGCCGAGAACACGGAGCCGATGACCTTACTCGCGTCGGAACCGGTTGCGCCCTTTGAGTAATCGCCTGAACTACTGGTGCCCAAGGTTGGGCTGTAGGAAGAACTCGACTGCTGTGCACGAAATGCCGCACTCGTAGTTCCCAGGACAGAGAGCATTGCCGGGTCGCCATCTGCCGACATACCGTACACCGATGCTTTCGCGGCTACCGCGTCAGAAAGTTTGGTATTTGCCTGGGCAAAAGTCTGGTACCAGGCACCAAGCGTCAACCACCCCCCTTCCTTGATGGAGTTACTCAGCTTCGAAGCGAGCTCAGCGATGTTGCCCTGCTTAGTGGCCGCTATCGAGCTGATGGTGTTTTCGTACTGTTGCGAAGCGGACTGAATCGCCATCTCTGCGTCAGGTACCGATCCGCTCCCGGCCTGTTTCTTCAGAACACCAGTGACGAAGCCCTGCGCCGCGCTATTGAGGGTCGCTTGCATCTGCTGCAGCGCAGTCAGATGAGCACGGCGGATATCCGATGCGTCGATCGTGCCGCTGAACCAGCTTGTGGATTGTGGCTGCGGCTCCAGCGATGCGTTGATGTCGGCCCCGCCACAGACAAAGCTGGTGTTTTTCAGGGCGAACCCGCTAGCGGTCGGGTTCTGCTGAATGTACCCGTCCTGCGTTATAAGTGCCCCGCTAGCCTCTGCCTGGGCCAGTCCCGCATTGATGGAGTGCATGCACAGGTTCATCTCGAAAACGCTGCGAGCGAGGCTGACAGTGCTCGGCATCACCGGCTGAGCAACCATAGACTTGCCTTCGTTGAACGCCTGCACCGAGGCATCCACGCCCAGGTTTGCGATCCCCACGCCCATCAACGATGCTGCCCACAGCATCAATAGCTGGGATAGCGCCCAACCGTTTGCCGTGGGTACCAACGCAGAAAGGCCCCAGACAAGCCGGATCGGATCCCACACCATGTGGCGCTGTTTATCAAATACGGCGCCGTCGTGTGCCGATTGGGTCAGCTTTCGGAAGAGCATGTAGCCCGCGAAGAAGCCTCCGATCACGAGCAAGGCAGCATTGGTCACCTGGAACACGCTGGCCAACACCGTGTCCCCTCCCCCTGAGCCACCGGTGGCTAGCGGGTTGTTGACCACGTTGCCGTAGATGGATACCAGGGCTTCCCTGGATTTGTCACCAGTGCGCTTGGCTGCTTCAGCAATACCGCTCAACGACGTTGAATCGGCCATTGCCGGCAATGCACTCACAGCGCCGATGATGGCAAGCCAAGCACGCATTAGCCTTTTCATGACTGGTTCCTTCCATCGGATCGGTTCGGTTTTTGAGTCTGTCGGCTCCAATTGATTTCCGGATTCATCAGTTGTCGGAACCAATCCCGGTAGTCGGACATGAAGTCGCGCACGCTCCCTCTCTCCTGCACTGAAAGTCGCTTAGTTTTAAGCTGCCAGAGCCTGAGTTGCGCCCCTAGCGCGGCCATAAAGAACACTGGCTGGCTTACAAGAAGCGATAGAGCCCCAAGCAATATGTCCTTGGGATGCCCGAAGACAATCCCTCCAACGACGGCACACCCCCCTGTGAGAGCGAAAAACACTCCCGCCGCAAGTGCCCAACGCTTTTTCATCAGGAATGACCGGTATAGTTCTGGTATCGACGGCGCATCAGCTGAGCGGGAAGCCATTGCTTCCTCGAACGACAAGCCAGGTCGATCTTCATCGCTTGCCTCATCGTCGGAGAGAACTCGTTTAGCCTCAGCGCTGAGCTCCTTCAGGTACTGCAAGTTCTCCTTGTTCCGCTCGATTTCACGCTTTGTAAGCGACAACGTCCGCTTCATCGCAGAGAGGGGCATGATGACGTGCCAAATAGTCCAGAGAGAACCTTTGGCACCGGCTTTTACAGCGTTCTTTAAGTCCATTACTGCCCCCCCATGCGACCTGACACGGACTTGTACAAAGTCCCGAGAATTGGCGTGTATTCATCCCTTGCCGCACTGGCCAGGAGCTGACCGTTGATGATGTTCGACTTCTGCAGTTCGTCCTTGATGCCTAACATCAGCCAGTTGTTCAGAGAGGCTATACGGATTTGCTCACGCTGCAGGTTCTCGCCACTCAACGCCTGCAGATCGGCCTGGTACTCGGTGTTGGCATAACGTCGGCCAACCTCGAATGCTTCAAATTCCCGAGCCGACATCATCCCGGTGCTCTTGGCAGTATCAGACGCAAATTCCTTGTAGTACGCAGCTGCTGCAGGAGAGATCAACGCCTCCTTCAACAAGTCCTTCGTCGCTGGGCTCGGCTGACTGTTCGCGATCCGCTGCTCCTGCGGATCCGCCGCGGCTGAGATGATCGCGTTGTATTGGTTCATCAAGCCGACGTATTGGCTGCCGGCAACAGTGTCCGCTTCACCCTTTTTCAGCTGAGGTGCGATCGAACGACGAGTGGAGTTCTGCACGTACATGCGTGCAGCGTCGATCTGATCCTGGTTGAACGTCAGATCAGGGGCTTTCCCATTCTCCCCAGCGCCTGACAGCACCGAATCAACTCGCTTGTCTGCACCAGGCATATTGGTTGACACGCTTGGACAGGCCTGTGAGCCACCGTACGCCGCGTAGTCGTCAGCATCACAGAATTGAGCGTGAACCTTGGCCGCCCGGGACGAATCAATTTCAGGGGCGATCGGTGGGGTGTTCAGTGCTTGAGCGATCGCCTTATTGCTCACCTTCGCTCCACCACCAGGGCGCATACCGCCCTTGGCGGCTTGAGCAGATCCAGCAACCTCGTGTGCACCGCCAGAGGCAGACTCACTGCAAATGTTCGAACCGACGAAGTAGCGCTGACGCGCCTCTTCGAGTTTGCGGTTCTTTTCCTGGCTCACGGCGAACTCGCGCTGAGTCTTGCCATCTGCCTCGATCGTTTTGGCGATTTTCTGGCCATTTTCGTTGACTGATGTACCAATTTTCTGCAGCAACTGTGTAACGCTGCTGTTCATAGAGTTGACGGCGGCAGTGGTGCCATTGACGGCCCCTGTAACAGCGGTGTTCATCATTCCCACCGCTTGAATCAGCACGGCGTCGACCACAGGAACAATCGAAGCATTGGCGTTGCTACTCATCGCTACGCCAGCGGCGAGCACCGCCACAGAAAGCAACTTCCGATTGTGCAGACTCATGCTCCCACCTCCATTTCCTTGGCCAGCTTATTGAGATATCCGTCAGCCAGCCTCTTGGCCAACGTGCTCACCACGGACGCACCGTCGTTGTCAGAGGCATCGATTTTCATTTGTTCGATCAACGGTTGAGCTGTGCCTGTTGGGAATTTCTCTGCGAGAAGTTTCCGTGCTGCGTAATCGCCGAGTCGCTTGTACAAACGATCGCGCAGCGCCACGTCCTCGAGCGTTGTCGAGAAGGCCCACAGCTCGATCGGACCAACAGTGTTGGTAAGCAGCTGGACGATGTAGCCGACCTTCGTTTTGAACAGCGCGAGAAAATTACCCCCAAGGCGCGGATCAGGACCGGTAGCTTCGCGTTGCAGGCGGCGAATGGCCTCTTCGGAGATGTTGAACACCTCACGCAAAACTTTTTCGTCGGCAGCGTTACCGCCACGCATGACGTACACCGCTGTCGCGGCATCCAGTAGTGCCGCCGGGAAGTCGTAGAGGTACTGCGAAACGAGCACGACGCGGATGCCCCATTTACGCCCTTCCCTCGCATCTTTGATGCAGGTTTGGACGAAAGCCTCTTGACCCTGGGTGTTGTGGAACTCGTCGTAAGCGATGACCTTCTTTTCGTCTTTGACGTCGGCAATCCGCTTCATGTGGTATTCGTGATACATCGGCGCGACAACCGGGAGCACCACCTCTTCGCGGAGGAAGTAGTTTTTGGCTGCCATTTGCCGAGCGAACATGTACATGATCGCCGTTCTCACGCTGCCCTCAGGCGTCTTTGAGCCAATCACATCGTTCAAATCGATCGAAATTATGCGAGTTTCGCCGCTTACCTCAAAGCGAGTTCGACCGCTGAATAGCGCGTACTTGGAGATCGCCACACTGAAGCAACGGTTCATGTATTCAAGTACCGGCTCCTGATCAGCGGTTTTCGCGCTTCCATACAACTGACGGACCGATTCGTCAGATAGGTAGGCCCCAAAATCAGTGAATACAGGAACGGCCTGCCGCTGCGCGATAGCTGCTTCGCGAATGTAGCCGGCAGCAAAGAGCATATCCGTGACTTCCCACCAGGTCGCAGCGCTCCACCACGCGTCATCGTGTTTGGCGCGTAGACCGGACTCATCCAGAACCTTATCTACGATAAGTTCCACATGATCCTCGTACGTAAGCGCTGACTCTACTGCGCGCTTGCTGTATGCAATCTCAATCAGCTTATCGACGACACCAGAACAAGCCGCCGGCGCCGATTTCGTTTTCGGATCCGTGCAGAAGAGTGTCAGAAAGTCCGATAGGAATTCTTTCTCACGAGAAGTGGGCTGACGAGCACCCAACTGGGTATCAGCCGGATTCACCGCAAACTCGGCCGAGTTCTGCAGGCGCATGTAAATAGCTTCGTTTTTGCGATGCTCAGGCAACGAGTCACGGATCAGGTTAATCAGCCCTGCAGACGATGGCCCAACATCGATAATCGTCATCAACGGAAGCCGAGTATTGCCCGCCCGGTGGATCGTTGCGCTGTTCATCGTGTTGAGCAGCACGGATTTGCCGGAACCTGGAGGAGCGGACAATGCTTCGATCCAGGTGTCCTGGAGAGAGCTACCAAGCTGCACTACGTAGATTTTACCGTCCGGCGTCCTGAGTACCAAAGACCCGCCCTCGCTCCAAGGCGTAGCCGGCCGCTGGAACGGCATCATCTTCAGTGCATCCGGTAGAGGCGGAACCATCCGATTCGCGGGGTTTTTCAAAGTGAACCCCGGCATGGTCGAAGCCCAAGCCGCCACCGGATCCCCATGAACCGAGGTCACATTGCAAATGCCCCAGGCTTGAATGGCCTTTTCCAACGCTGCCATACGACGCTTGGTTTCACGCTCGGTGCTCGACCACGTTGAAGCCGTTATTTTCATCGAGCAGATCGCGTCGATCTTGCTCCGCTCCTCCAGGTCCAGAAAGGATTGGCGAATCTGTTTGTTTGAACCAATCATGCCAACGAAACCGGCCATCATCTGCCGCCCTCGGGTTTCGGATAAACCTCCTGGCGAAAGGTCGATGCGGATCCGCCACGGAATTTCCCGTGCGACAGTGTTGAACAGGTAGGAGAACAGCTGCGGATTCTGGGGACCAAGCTCCATGGCAATATTGCCGTGCCACAGATCGTCGGTCTCAATCAGCGAGCGCCTGGTATCAACGTCATTTGTCACGACCTGGAAATTCACAAGTGGCGCAGTGAGATCAGAGAAGTCTTTTTCATCCTCACGGCCATGAGGAATAAAGCGGTCACCTGGCAACACCGGCCGGAACTTTTGAGACGTCCTTTCGCGGTTTACCATGATGCGTATGCGCTTGGTCGCTTCATGAGCGCTCAGCTGCTTCAACAGTATGCCCGGACGCCCTTCTGCGCCGCAGCCGTCAAAATCCTTCTGTACGCGCTCAATCATTGTGTCGTGCCGATACTTCAACGTCATCAGCACCTGGGCTGGACTTTGCCCGAACTCAACGCGCGGCATCTCGTATTTGAGGATGTCTTGCTCAAGCTCCTTCCGCTCGCGCTTTAGATCAACGCCGATGCAGCTCGCGTGGGTGTAGACCACCAACAAATTCTGCTCCCAAGCAACCAACGGTGCGTTTCGCTTCACGCGATCGATGATGATGTCTTCGGTATTGATGCCCATTCGACGAGCGGCGTTGATTTGTGGCTCAGCAAGGCGCATCAGCTCATCCAGCGCGCGATCGGGATCGCGCTCGAACCCGAACGTTAAGGAGTGTCCGGGTTCACGCATATAGCCACTCATTTTCAATCGAAGGTTTTCGATCAGCTTGTCGAAGTCGTCCTCGGACAGGATCTGGTAAGTGCCCTGCACGTCAAAAACCGTCAGGAGAGAACCGTCGTGCGTAACGAGCGTATAGGGGTCTTTCAACGCCGGATTACGACTGATGTCCTCATCGGTCAGCCCAATGGCTGTAGCGAGCTCACAGTAGCTCGCAAGGTCTTTACCGACCATGTACCGAGACATGTAGGCAAGGAAGCCTTCAGTGGCATCGACAAGACCATCAAGAAACTTAGCAACGCCCATCGTGCTTCCCTCAAAAATTTATGCTGGTGGGTTCATGACGCTGAAATAGACGTCAGCCCATTTCGCAACTGGATAAGTCACCTGGTAATCATGAGCCCACAGATTTGCGGCCTGGCTGTATGGACCAGGGTTGAAAACGACCGCCAGCCCCTCGAAGACAAGTTCTCGACGGCCCTTGTCGGTGTCGCTTTGACGCAGAAGCGCCTTGGCGAACACTGCTGGTGAAAAGGTGCCCCAGGCGTCCTCGGTGTACTTGAAATGAGAACCGAGCCAATTCAGCAACTTTTTCGCGTCGGCCTTGATCGACTCGTCCCCGGCCTGCAACGCAACCATCAGCGTTCTCTGCAGATGGTTTACGTCTTGAGCAGTCAGGCCCGGTAGATAAGCAATAACAGCGTTCCCTTCACCCAACTCGCCCAGGTGTTGCCACCCATGACAGAGATGATCAACGGCTCGCAGGTTGTGCTCACGGATGTCCTGGTGGTTATCCGTCAAGTTGTGGATTTGGTTATGGCTTGAGTGAAAGCCGCAAAACATGCAGCGGTGGCCATCTTTCAGGAGCGTCTTTTTTTTCAAGTCCCCTGACTTGAACTCCCGCTCCACCGGCTCCCATTCAGCGCCTGACTTATCACCCCAAATCTGGCTCTTCGTTGAGAAAAAAAGCGCTGGGTAGGTCGCCTTGTCAAAGCCTGTGCCCAAACCTTCTTTGGGCACGACTTTGTCCTGGTCGACTGCAGCTGGGTCTTGTGTTGAGAGATCGTTCATGGCTTCCAACCCGGCGACCTTGCGGCCGCCGATCCTCAGGGGGATTACTGAGGCACTTGACCGTAAGTGCTAGTCGCCATCCCCACGGTTTCACCAGCTTTACCCATGAGGAACCCGATACCGCCAATTCCTGCACCGGCAAGGATCGGGATGAAGATCTGGGTCGCCTTGATGTCACTGCGCGCGCCGTCCTGGCCTTTTTTCCACCAGTTGAAACCGCCATAGGCGGCACCGCCGAAGCCCAGAAATTTAAAGATTTTTGCCAGGCTATTCGTTCCCGAGTCAGCCTGGGTCGCGCCGGTGCTGAGCATCCCAGCCATACCTTCCCCATCAGCAGCTGCTCCCGTGGAGAATGCCAACGCACCGAAAGTTATCGCAGCCGTGGTTAGCATGATCCGCCGTTGAGCCGGATCCGCAGTGTGTTTATCGCACCAGGTTTGCAGACCAATTTGAGCCTTACGGCCCAGGTCAATGGTGTATTCCATTGGGTTAATTTTCATCGATACATCCCCTTTTTTAAGTTTCACCAAACAAGGCCCAGAGAAGCCCGGGCAGCGTCAATCACATCCGGAATTTGCACCAGGAAGGAACCGAAAATCATGTGCGTGAGGGCACGCCATACCACATCGTCAGCCCCCTGGTTCGACTGCCCGTCGACGGTAGCTTTTTTCAACAGCAACACGCCTTTGAAGAACATCACACCACCGAAAACGCTCGCGAGAGTCAGCACAGAGTTGATCGCTTCGGCGAAGCGCCCGAACTCCGCAGCACCGCTGTAGGCAATTGGCCCGTAACTGACGGTGCCGGACCCGAATGACGTCCAAGCAGCGTTGATAAAACGAGACAAATTCGCCATCAGCGCAGCAATGATCAGCAGTGGGACAATGTCCCCCACCGTTACTGGACTTGAACCTGGCAGACGGGATGCTCTCTGCAGCCGCATCAACGCTGATCCCGCGTAGACCGTGCCGACGAGAATCCCCAATACCCAGAGGAATCGCCAAAGGGCGACCGCGAAAGTGTTCGCGAACTGGGTAATCATTTGTGCGAGATCCATGACAGCTCCTTAGCGAATTACGCCCTTGGTTGTCATAACCCGGCGGCCCTTCGGATCAATCGACTGGATCTGCATATCACCAACAAGGTCGCCCACCTGCACCACGTAAACCTGTTCGGAATCCTGAATCCAGGCTTGACCGGCGTAGATGGTGTTCAACGTGAAACCCTTGTTTACGAGCGTTGTGCTGGCTGGCTTGCTCGGCGCTTTCGCCGAACGTGAGGCCCCAGGAGCATTGGTTTTTGGAATTTTGTGAGCATCGTTTTTCGCCGCTGCAGACTTGGCCGCTTTTGCGTTGGTGCCACCGGCGGTGACATCCGCACCAGGTCGACCTTCAAGTAGAGCGATTTTCGCTTGCAGCTCAACCATCGACTGCTCGAGTGTCACCACACGCATCTGCAGTTCTTTGTCGACAACCGACAGGCCTTGAGGTGGCACAGCAGCAACTGGTTCTATGCGCTCGGGTTCAGCTCTAAGAGCGGCAGGCGTTGCTGGAACCTCGGCTGCTGCAGTCGGCACCTGATCTGCACCACTTACAGGTTGAGAAACAGCTCGTTGCGCCTCTTTGAAGGTGGCTTGCCCTGCATCTCGCATGGCGTCTGCAGGCGTGAAAGACGGCTGGGCCGCAATGCTTCTGGGTGCGGGACTTGCACTACCACCAAACGAAAAGATTCCCGGCACGAAGGACCACACCCCCCCGACCACAACCGCCAATACCAACCCCGCTGGCACGGCGTACTTCTTCACTTTTTCAAATGAAATAGCAGTCGGCAGGCTCATGGCCTTCTTGGCTTGCTTCGGTTTCGGCTCGCTTTTCTCGCGCACTTCAACTTCAGGCGCAGCTCCGGGCGCTGGGACTGTCCGGGACATGTCGAACACGTCCGCTTGCGGTTCTGTCTGATTAGTCATGATCATTCCTTTTCGTATCGTGGCAATGATACAGAATTAATAGGCAGAATAGCCAGACTGAGTGTTTGGGTAAAGCCCAGTCGCCGGCAGATTGGTGATTGGGTAACCCGCTGGTCGAATTGCTGGCTGCTGCTGTTGCTGTTGTTGCTGCTGAACGGGTGGCTGCGATGCGGGTTGGCTGAGCGTATTCAGATCCACCGCGGGAGCAGACGCACCTGCGGAAATGTCGTCGGTGGACAACACCGGCGCCATGAACTGAATGCCGATCGTGTCGTTCTTCGGGATCAGCACTTGCTTAGTGGGCATCTGAGCGGCGTCTTGAGCCAACACTTTGCCTGCGGTTTCCCCCATGCCACCGATCATCGTTCCAAGCACGGCCGTGCCGTCCGGCGTGGATGGATAGGTCTGAATGACGCCACCTTGCGGGGTGATGATGTTCTGGGCGCTGGACTGTTCGTACAGCTGCCCGGTTCTGCCTATGCCGGCAGCAATTGCTGGAAGGATGATCCGGGTGAAGTAACGGTTGTTGACCTCTCCGGAAAGGGCGCTGCGTAACGTGTTTTGGTCGATCGCCTTTGCGGTAATTTTGT
The DNA here is from genome assembly GCF_054898105.1 of Pseudomonas sp. MDT1-17. Classification (NCBI taxonomy): domain Bacteria; kingdom Pseudomonadati; phylum Pseudomonadota; class Gammaproteobacteria; order Pseudomonadales; family Pseudomonadaceae; genus Pseudomonas; species Pseudomonas sp. MDT1-17. The sequence goes on from NZ_JBUBVM010000002.1 coordinate 40,789, forward strand.
AAGAGCGCCCGCGCCATTTCATGATGGTGAAGGTCATATCGATCGATTCATTTATGCGCTTGTAGCCCTGCGCGTACACAGTCAGCCCCTGGTAAGGACCTGAGGGGACCGAAGCAACCACTACAGAATTTTCATCGGTGTCGAGATCAGTGCCCAGCAAAGCAGGGATTCGAACAAAGTCATCAAGGATCTTCACGACGGGTACGGCACTGGTTAGCTGACCCGCGCTCGGGTGGCCACCCGGCACACCTACGCCACTCGATACGCTGTTGTTCACAGTGCCCGCATAGCCGCTTTCATCAGTAACTGTCGCAACCGTATGCTTCGATCCCCCCCAGTTTTTGATAAGCCCCGCCGCCTGAGTTCGAATGCGATCTCTGCGCTCTTTTTCCTGGTCGGACAAGACCTCTTGCTGATGCTGACCGGCGCTTTGCTGAGGCGCAGGCTGATACACGTAAACAATTTGAGGTTGTTTCGGTTGCTCTTGTGCAGCGACCTTGGATTCAGGAGCTTCCTGAACTGGTTGATCCCTGGTGGAAATTACGGAGACGTAGGTTTTTCCTTCCTGCTCCGCATTAGTTGCATTGGACTGGTTGTACTTGTTCAGCACCTTCCCGTAATGCTCGCTTTCGGGCGAGGCCGTGCCTTTGCCGGCAGTATTGATCGCCACCGTGCTCGGCGCGGCCGTGGATCCAGTAGCGAAGTAGCCGTAAGCCACGTAGCACCCACCAACGACCACAAGGGCCACTGTGGCGATGATCCAGATAGTGTTCCGTCCAACATCTGCTTGCATTTCACTCATGATTCAACCTCAAAGAATGTCGAGCTGGACGGTCACGGAACGACCCATGTCTGAAAACGTGACGTACGGGGTAATAGGCATGCGGTAAACCCGCGTGCCATTGGCAGCAGAGCTGGTCTGATCAAACGGAGATTTGATGTCGTACGTTGTTCTGACGAAGAGTTCGTTTTCCAACTGCCAAACCTTCGTACCAGCTGGAATTTCGCCATTGGCTTTAATCGCCTTGGCACCAGTCGGTGGCAGTCCATCGAGAAAGGCTTGAAGCGTGTCGTCGTACAACGAGATTTTTCCTGGACCGGTCACGGCGTTTTTGGCGTTTGGCCCTCGGCCAGGCACGCGGACATCGAGCCGGACATCTACAATCCGACTGATCTCCTTGCTGTTCTCCTCGCCGGTTGCGAGCTGAATGACTACAGGAGTGGCTAGCCCTTGAAGGAATACCGTCACCGTCCCAGTTTCGTATTGGCTCAACGCCGAAATCACCACGGCATGGGATGGTTTCAACCATTCCACGTAGAACAACGAATCGTCGGAAATACGCGGTGCGGCCGCTAGCGGCCACGGTGCTCCCGTCGAGTCGATAAAAACCAGCGAGCCAGGTGTGCCCTGCATTAGCCGCGCGATCGGCATCGACGACCCAGGTGATAGGTCGACGGAAATGCTGCTGATCCTCGGCACTGCACGAATCGTCTTAAACGCCTTAGCGTCACGGCTGGCATCAAATTGCTTTCGCAATTCACGGATTTCGCCGGGGGTGAAGGGTGAAACAACCTCCCCCGCTATCGCGCCGGCAGATGGTTGGTTAGGCGGAAATAAGCCCCGTGTACCGTCGTCCTGAGGTCGCTGCGGTTGACCTGGTTGCGCCAGATACTGCGCCTGCGCGCCAGGCTGCACCGGGTAACCTTGAGCGTTCACTGGCACGGGAAAGGCTTGCCCGGGCTGCTGCACCGGATAATTGTTCGGGCCGTAGCTAGTAGGAGGGAATGCGGCTTGGATTTGCTGCTGAGACGACATTGCCTGTTGTTGCGGAACCTGTGTCGAACTAACCCATTCAAGCGATTCCTTCGAACCGGCTTGTTGGGCACCTACCGCTTGAGTTGGCATTGGTGCTTGAGTTGGCACTGGCTGTTGGGCGGGGAAACCCTCAACGGCAAGAACAGAAGGCGAGCCGAAAACTGCCAACAACGCGGAGACAATAACTAAACGATCGAACATGAGCTCACCTATAGCGGCTTGGTGACCAGTTGGGCCGCGCCGATACCTTCAATGGAGTCGAGAGTGTCGATACGCTCAACACGCACCGTCGCAAGGAAGCGTTGGGTCGGCAGTTCGGAGGTCTGCCCCGTCAGCCTGATTTGAATAGGAATTTCGATGGTCCAGAAGTACACGCCGTTTTCGATCCCATCTTTCACCAGCACACCGGTGCCCGCTGTGATCGACATATTCATGCGCTTCTGCCGCACGAGCTCGAGGATTCCAGCGTTCTGCAACGCGTCGATGTATGACTTAAACCCCAGGCGGGTGTATCGAGGTCGGTTATCTTCCAGATCCTGGCGATAGTTTTCGAAGTCCATGGTGAAGGAACGCGTGAGCGTGTCCTTAGCGAACTGAATCACGTCACCGGGTTTACGGTAGGGTTGCGACATGGGGATCATTGGGAAAATCCGGCCATTGTCACTTGCAAAATACTCACGCAGGGGATGCACGGCGAACCAGGTGGTTACGCAGAGGAGGCCTAACACAACCAGGAGCGCTGTGCCGAGGATGTAATTCATCTTCACTGCTGACACGGCGATGAAGGAGATCTTCTTCCGCTCCTTTTGAACACGTTCAGCAGGCTCAATTGCATCGCTGGTCTGTTTAACCTGCGAAACCACCTCGGATATGATCTGATTCATCAGTTCACGGTTTTCCAAGGCGAAAGAGCTGGATAATTGGGATCCAGCCCCTAGTGGTGTGTCGTTGCTCATGGCGGATTCGCCTCCTCGCTTTTCCGTATTATATACACGATGCGAAAAGGAACAAGGGACGAGTACTAGTGCTTTCAGCGCTATACGCCACTATCCGGCAAGTGGTGTCAGCTTTTGTTAGTTTCCATGGTGGATAGATTACAGAAAGCGGTGTGCGATTTACGCTGCCCGGCATGGCACGTATAACGCCGACAAAACGGGGCTCATTTCGTATATCGCCGACATTTTTTGATGATTGAACAGTGTCGAAAGCCCGTAATTACGCCGCAAAGCTGGCGTTTTCATCCAGAACGGCCAGTTACGCCCCTTTCGAGCTCGACACGTATAACGCCGACGCCCTAGGGATATCACCGACAACTGTGGATAACTCGATGTCTCACACGTATAACGCCGACAGAGGCGACCGTCTATCACCGACATTTACACGTATAACACCGACAGGCATTTCGTCTTTTACCGACATTCATGTTTCCAGAACCCTTTAGATTCAATGGCTTCAGAGCAATTGTTAAAGGGTTAACACGCGCGCGCGGTTTTTACCTGTCTTAACCAATCTTTAAGCTTCTAACCCGTTATCAACAACCTCGGATGAATTTCCTGAAGATCACGATGCATCCGGAATCCCGCTCAGACTTCTCGCTATGGAGCATTCCAGGAAACGAATGCGGCCAGGGCCAGGATCAACGGCCCGCGGCGTCAGTTAGATTTGAAAAGCGTAATCAGGAAGAGCAGTACGCAGTGGCCGGCAGGCTGTCGGTGTTCTACGTCTACAGAGAAACGCGTAGAAAGATGCTTCCGTTTTGTGCACCAGAGCCAAGCCACCATTCCAACTGATCACCGTCTATCCGTACCTGGCAATCACCTCACGCCTTCCGTGATGAGCCTTTCGCTTTAAGGATGAGATGAGGGCCAACACCGGCCGCCGGCGGCGGCCACACCCATCCCCCCGCCCTTCCCTCCAGGAAGGGAGCGAGTCGGCCTCTGACCCCAACGGCCATGGGGGAGAAGCAACCCCATGACCGCCGGGGGAGCCTTGATCACCAGCCACCTGGTAAAGGGACCGCTGCGCTTCAGTCCTCACCCGTTCGGTGCTCGCCTGCAAGCAGGCTGCGCGCCGCGTGCGGCTTCCGGGCTGCCCTTGACCAGGCAGAGCGGCTAGATGAGGACTGATTATGCGAAGTGAGGGAGTATCTACGTAATTACGTGTTTACGTATCTACGTAATCTGAGTAACATGCGCGTCAGAAACGACGAAGCCCGAGTGGCGGCTACCGACTCGGGCTTCTACCCGACAGAGTCCGTCTAGGAGCACTTTTGGGTTTCAGCATGTTACGTTTCGATTTGATGGTCAGCAAGTGAAGTGGTGACCGGAATTTATCTGATGGTGGTGTTTTTGCTACCAGCAGCCTTGCGGGGGGAATGAGCGTGAGCTCGAACGACGACCTTAAACCATTTGAACAAGCCGATCTTTTTCACGCCAATCTCATGGAATGGCCGGTAAAGGACGATTTGGCCAGTATGGAATTCCCTATTTTTTCCCTGTCGAAGAAACACGACACGGAGATCCGGGAGTACGAAAACCCCACCACCAAGAAGCGAATCCGGATAACACCCTCTGTTGTCGGAGCTGCAACGGTTTTCGATAAGGATCTTCTGCTTTTCATCGGTTCTCAATTGATCGAAGGGCGGAAATTGGGTCAACCTCTTGCTCGAAAAGTAAAGGTGGACATCTATCGTTTCTTGACCGGTACATGCCGATCACCAGGTGGAAACTCCTATTACCTGGTCGTCGATATGCTCCGTCGTCTCAAAGGTACGAACCTCGAAACGAACATCGTCACGGGTGGTGTCGAACAGGTCAAAGGCTTCGGTTTTATCGATGACTATGAAATTGAGCGGACTACTGCGAACGGCAAGGGGGCACTGGAAGTCAGCGTCACGATTTCCGAATGGCTTTTCAACGCTCTGATCCACTTTGAAGTTCTCACCATCGATCGGCGGTACTTCGGACTGGGCCAAGCGCTTGAACGGCGTCTCTACGAGTTGGCCAGAAAGCACGCTGGTAAAAAGGTTTTTTGGAAGTGTGACATCGAAATTCTCCGGCAAAAGTCAGGCTCCAGCCAGGATCTTCGGCGTTTCCGCTCCGAAATCAGGAGCATCATCAAGCGTGACTCATTGCCGGATTATCGAATTGCTTTGGATAAGAGCAACAAGGTGCAAAGGGTCGTTTTCTATACCCGTAATAACAAGGCGCTCTCGGAAGAGCTGAGCAACATGGTTGACGGTTACGCGTGGTACGAAAAACTGGAAAAAACTATCCCTGTTTAGCTTCCAGGTGTATATCGCCGACATTTCCCATGCGCCCCCCCTCCTCTCCCAGGATCGCCTACCCGGCTAATCGCCGGCTTGGTGTAGGCCTTTTGCCGCTTCAGCGCAGGTCTGTGAAATACGCAAAAAAACGATTCGCTGGGGGCTCAGGGAGGAGCTCTCACGCTGTGTTTCGCGGCACGTATATCGCCGACAAACTCAAACTACTTATTACGTATGTAAGTATTTACGTAAGTACATAATATGACTATACTCCGCATGCCACGTCCAAAACACAGCAAGCTACTGGCGGCTACCAGTGCTCGCAGTGCCGAGAAACCGTCTAGGAGCATCGCGATGATTTTTGCGCCAAAACCCCCGGATCCTGATGTGATAAACCAGGTTGAATCCGAAATCCGTCGCTTGAAAGACGCCCAGCAGATGATGTTGGACGCTAACGAAGCCGTAGTCAGAGATGACGAGAAGACACTTCTATGTATGGGTTTTGAGGAAGATCACATCGCTGATCTACTCAAGCGCAAGGAGTCTGGTAGGTCCGCATTTCCTGACTATGCCATTCGTAACAATCGAGAAGCTATCGACCATCTCCAAGGGCTTCTTGAAAAAGCGAAGCGCGGGATTGCTATATAAAAACTCATTGTGTGCATGTGGTGCTACTTATGCTTAGAGAATATGACGTCCTCTATGTGGACATGACCGCTATGACGCCCTCTCCAGAGGAAGCTCGAATTCAGGTCCAAGTCGAGAACCTTACCGAAAATCAAATCGAGGAACGACTTCTTGATCAGACACGCAGGGAGCTGTCACAGAAACTCAAGACCGACCCTAGGCATGTCGCAATTCACGGTTTCACCTTGATTTCCACGCGTTCAGCTATTACATTTACGTAAATACGTACATAATTATTTATGTACAGGTTTGATCAACTCGCTAGCATGTCTGCGCAAGAAATCAACGAAGGCCTTCCGGGAAATTGCGGATACTAATGCGTTTTAAGACAAGGTAATGATATGAAAGACAGCACATCCGCGGGCCGAGCGTTAGCTAATTCTGTTCTTAGCGAGCACTTATCTGGATCTAGTGAGACTCCGGGAGTATCGGTCCATGAAAAGCAGAACAAAACGATCAGAATCAGAAAGACCTACAATTCGCGCCTGGCCGATGAGGCTTTCGCAAGGTCAAAAAAGGAAGGGAAGAAAGTAAATGAGTCGGACATCATTGATGAAGCGTTAGAAGCCTATTTCTTAAAGGCAGACCGTACATCAAAGAACAGTTCAGGTCGTTAAATTACAACCTTCATTCAGAACCGCCTTCGGGCGGTTTTTTACGTCTGCGGCTTGTAGAATCTAGGGTTAATCATTCTGTCCCCCCTCCCCTCTTTCAGTCGCGCGTTACGATGTTTAGCAACAGCACCCTAAAGGTGGTTACTTGCTTCGCTGCCCTTCTCTTCAGCTCGACTGCACTTTGATACTGGCGCCGTCGGTGTATCGAGCTGCGACTGAGCCTTGACGTTGCTCAACCCTACCACTCCGGTCGGACGCGGATTTGCTTGCCAACTCCTCATCCTCTCTTGGATGCGTTTCACCGGCCATCGCCGGCCACGTCGTGCCGATCGGCACCGGCCTCGATCACCTGCAGTAGGGGTTGCGCGCCGCCGGCATCGAGCGGCTGACCAGGTGCTGGCCCGGGCGCGTCGACCGACGTGCACCAGGTGCGCGATCAGCCGCGGGAAAGAACAGGGCAGGGCACGGCCACCCGGCGGTGGCCACCGGCGCCGCCGGCACCTGCAGGAGCACCGGATCACCCACGAACCCCACCGCCTGCACGGGGATCCCCTGGCCCATCCCCTAACACAGCCCGTGGATTTGTGGATGACGGCCAACACCGGCCGCCGCCGGCGGCCACACCCATCCCCCCGCCCTTCCCTACAGGAAGGGAGCGAGTCGGCCTCTGACCCCAACGGCCATGGGGGAGAAGCAACCCCATGACCGCCGGGGGAGCCTTGATCACCAGCCACCTGGTAAAGGGACCGCTGCGCTTCAGTCCTCACCCGTTCGGTGCTCGCCTGCAAGCAGGCTGCGCGCCGCCTGCGGCTTCCGGGCCGACCCTTGACCAGATTTGGTATACAGCAGCAGGTGATTATGGTCTGTGAGAGTGCTCGTAAGTGAGGAGCTAAGAGGGATGGGGGATATAGCGAAGGAATGCGGGAGGCGGAAAAGAAAGACCCTGCACGAATGGCAGGGTCTATTAAAGGGTTAAATCGACTAGCAGTGATTAAGTCAGATGATTAATCAGTCTTTAATTCTTCCCGGTTAAGCGTTTTTAGAAATACCTCGAATTGCTCACCGAGCCGTTGAGCATTCAAATCTTTTTCGCAACGAAATTCCATTTTTTTTCCGTCAACCCTCAGCGTTCCGAAACCAGCAACCTTTTTATCAATTAGCCTGGTGGAAGATGAAGGGTTTCTTGAGGCGATTTCTTTGGCAATCCAGCGTAGAGCTTGCTCTTGGCTGATCTGTTCGTTTCGAATGAGCAATATTGCATTTTTAGTAAGCTCTGGTTCTTCTTTCGAATAGTCTACAAACCCCTTTGCTGCGGTTCCTCCTACCAGTCCAGGGTTCACATCCAAAATATCAAGAATCTCTTCTGGAAACTCTGTCAGCAGCAGGCATCTGCTGACGATTGAAACATTCACACCTAAGCGGCGGGACAGGGCGCGCATACTTGGCTCTTCCTTCGAGCTCAATATTTTTTTGTAGCCTCGGCCACGCTCGTATTCTGTAAGTGGTTCCTGACCTTCGTTATCGGTCAATGCAAGAACCATCGCCATTGCGTCTGTAAGGTGGCGCGATTGCGCCATTATTTTTTGCTTTCCGAGAAGTTTATGTGCCCTCCAGCGGCGTTCTCCTCCAACGAGCTCAAACCACCCATCCGCAAGAGGACGGACAAGGATTGGTTTTACCAAGCCAACTGTCTGTATTGAGTTTGCCAGTTCTTCAATTTCTGACTCTGAGAAGACGATCCGAGGTTGGAAGGGGGATTTTTTTAGCTTGGCCACATCGACCGATATGAATTCTCCGAACTCGGACTCTTCATTTTTTTCGAATTCGCCTACAGCAGCGGGGGAGGGTTTGGTAGGGCTCTCATCCTTGGTGCCGCCCTCGGCCAACGCGTTGGCAGTGCGCTGGTTTTCAAGCATCTGGCTAACTGAAATGCCAACGTTGGGCTCTGGTGCCGGGTCGTTTCTACGCAGACCTCTAATCTGACTTGTTGGTGCATCCGGTTTTGGTGCCCCGGGAAAATCTTGTGACTTAGCCAATTTTTTTCTCCTTCCAGTCCGCCGTCCTTGACGGCAAGGATTGGCAGCTGCGTGTTCGGCGTTTGGATAAAGTGAACTGTTGCGTCACGCAACACTAGTTATTCGTATTGCGTCACCTGTTGCGTCACGCAACACCCCTAAGCCCTGTCTTTGACGCCGTGTTGCGTCACGCAACACTGGGCGAGGCCGCAAGGTTAAGAAACCAATTCCTTGATTCTGTTGAGTGTTTCACCAAAAACGCTACGCATTGCGTCTATCGTTTTGTTTGTGGCGTTTTTCCAAACAATCAACGGAATGCCCAGATCCAGAGCTTTACCGTAGTCCTCAGAGTAATAGAGTTTCTCTTCAGTAACGCGTCCAGGGAAAAGATCATTCAGCACCATCAGATTGCCCATAATGCGTTTTCGATTTCGAATGAACATGGTCGGAACGGCCAAAACCCCAGGGGAGCGCCGGTATGCTTTCGCAAAACGAACCATCCAGTCGTTGAGTCGATTTAGTGCTCGAAACGAAAATTTGTCCATCCGCACCGGGCAAATAACAAAGTCACTTGCAACAATAGAATTTTTGGTCAGCCGTGATGCTGTCGGTGCGTTATCAAAAATAATGACGTCGTAACAGGAAAGGTCCAGTCCAGGTATTTCGCCATTTGTCGCTCGCTCAAGCCAGCTGGCATACCAAAAATCACTGTTATTTTCCGCATCGAGTGCAACTGCCAAATCATCCAGATACGCATCAGCAGGGATGAGGTGCGGGCCATTTTCCCCGAATGGTTTTTTGACAATTTGATCGAATGATTTCACGTCAAAGCAGCGAACCCGTAGATCTGGGCTAAGGAGATTACCCAAGTGCCCACTGACATACCGATCGGCAGGTATTTTCATCGCTTCAAGATCGTCTAATTCGAGGTCTGGGTCGTACCCGAACACACTTGATGTGTCACCTTGTGGGTCGTTGTCAATGACCAGTGTTCTGAGCCCGCCGAACTGAGCGTACATCGCAAAGTTCACTGTGTATGTCGTTTTACCCGTTCCGCCTTTTTGTACAAAAGTGGCGAGCCTAACCTGGCGAGGAAGCCCCTTTGTGTAGCCCTTCGCTCGCCGCACAGCAGCGATATCAAAGATGTCACTCAGGATGTAGGCACGAGAAGTGCCTGTCCCGCGTGGTATCCGGCGAATTTCGATGCCGTTTTCTTCCTCAATATCCTTTAGGCGGCGCGTTGTGAGCCCCAAGCAGTCTGCTGCAAATTGCGGTGAGTAGAGGAGGGTGGTGAAGTCAGTGAAATTTATGACGTCTTCTTCGAATGAGTCCAAAGGTGATTGCATGTGAAAAACCTTTCTAATGTGTGGTTCACGAATATTAATAGGTTGTTCGCCACAATCAAGCTAAAAACCTGTTTCTAGCTGTTTTTTTTGCTTTTACCTGAATTATTTGAATCACATACCTTCGTTGCTTCGCTATTTACTGCGTTTTATGCCGAATATACTGAACTGGATAGATCGTTGCTATCAGCTCACTTCGCATTGTTTAAGGGGTTGTCGGTGAAAGACGTTCCAGGGTGCTGTGCCGGTTTTTCCCGCAATTGAGAGGCTCTTGAAGCGCTGTCGGTGATGTACGAGTTGTTTTATATGGAAGGCTTGGCCGGTAAAGACTTCGTCTTGTATGTCGGTGGGTTGAGCTTCGGGATGGACCAAGACGAAGCCTTGTAGACATTTTTTTGCGTGCACATGTACGTATGTACGTAATGCGTGCAAGGTGTCGATATCGGCTGATATCGCCGGCTTAAGAGCCCATTGAGGAGAAAAAATGCCGCAAGCACGCGTAGAACTCGCCCATATGCCACTTCTGAAATTCGTCACCTTCCGCTCTGGAGGCTGCCTGAGCTCCCCGTATGGCGGCTTGCTGCGGCAGTAACCAGTTGCCCAAATGGACTTCAAGACGGGTCTTTACAAAATGTTGAAGAGTCGCAAGCTGCCAACGTAAACCCGTGCAAGTCTGTGCCTAGACTGTTTAATGTCGGTGATATACGTGCTACAGCTTTCAGGCATTGCTGTTGAAGAGCCGTAGATAACTCAACTGCTCCGTAGGCCTCGCTTTATGTGGTCCATTGGGCCGAGCGGGCTGTCTACCAGCGACTGGCGGGAGGCGAGCAATGAACCCGTTCGACCCATTGAATCTACCCGCAGCGGTTCAGACCCAGGCGACCAAGCTGCTCGCCATCCAGGGGGCACGCAGCGTAATCGATCTACAGCGTGCTGCCGATCGCGCCGAAGGCTTCGGCTTGGGCATTGAGACGCTACGCGCTTTAAACCAGGCCAGCATCGAGGCGCTGTATTTAGCGTTTGACCACGCGGCAACAGCGCGCCAGATGGAATTGGAGTTGTAATAGCTGCCCCGGAAAAGCTGTCTCCGCCGTCGCTCCGAACAGGGGCCTGCCCCTGCGGCCTGCGGCCTACCCCGCTCGCTGCACCCTTGTACCTGCCGGGACCATTCCTCTTGCAGTGCTGCCCGTGGTGGGACCGCGCACGCTCCCGCGAAAGACCGCGCACTAAAAGCGGGGTTGAACAGGGCGCGGGGTGAGATTTTCGGCGACTGGTCGACCGCGCACGCGGGCGACACCGTGGCGAATTTTCCGTGACTTCCGGGCGTGTGCTTTTTCCGGGCTTCTGGAGGCGTACTAAGCTTGAATATTCCCCCTATCAAGGTCGAGGACACCGGCATGACCATGATTGATGCAGACAAGCTCAAACCCGCGCTGGAAGCCTGGCGAAAGGCCGGAGCGGCAGTGGCCCAAGCGGTGGATGACGCTGCCGAAGCCACCAGGCGCGGCGACTTGGCGCTGGCCGACAAGCTGGGCAAGCAGACACAGTATCTGGCCGGGGACCGTGACGAGGCCGCCGAGGAAGTAGTGCTGCAGCTCGAAGCGCTGATCGCCCAGGCGCTGCCGCGTACTGGCCCATAGTAGCCAACCTGCGTCCTGCGATTTTCCGTGATCTTTGGACTTGATAATCACAGATGGCTGAAATAGCCTTGGGGTAAGGCCACTTGTTGCCTGCCCCCTCCGCCAAAATGGCATGGTGAAAACAAGGCGTTCCACTACGTGAATGGTCTTGGCCAGCACGTCGCAACGGAGGGACCGACACCGCCGTGAGCTGGCTTACCGAGATCTTTCCATGCAAACCATCGAAACAATGAAGGCTGACGCCAAACGTCTGCGTAGCTTCTTCAATTCTATAGACATCCCCATCACTGCCTCCCAATCCCTTGAAGCGGTCGCTGTTCAGCGACAGTTCAAGAACTGGAACACTGCTGTCGCGATGAGTGGCAAGGACAATAATTTTCCGGAGTGGCCGCCTGCTGCCGTCGAAAACCTGACCCGGCTAGGCCTCAATACGATCAATTCGTTATGGGCCGCTACTACCGTGTGCGTGACAGCAGACATGACGCCAGACACTGTTCGGGCGGAAGTAGAGGACTGCTTGCGCAATGAGCCTAAATCCATCCGGCTGCGTCTGGATGCTGCTGCGAGTGGCACACAGCTACGAGAGGCGCGGATGATCGCTGCCGAAGTGGAATCTAGGGGTGTGCATGTTGAGGTGGATTGCCCACTGTAAAACCCCAACCAATTTTCCGTGAACCCTACAGCGGGCTTGCCTGTAAGCTATTCAGGAGGCCCGCTGGCCACTCTCTCCAGATTCAGCGCGATTCCCGCGCAATCCTGACAGAGAGCCCGTATGACTCCCCGCCGTGCTACTTCGCTACGCCCTGGACAATTCAAACACCTGATTCGCGTTGCATCCGTCACTGGCCGTCTACCAGAGCGCGATGTGATGTTGTTGTGGCTGACTCACACGACCGGTATCCGCGTCACCGAGCTGGCTTTGCTGGAGGTGGCCGACGTGCTGTATCCCAGCGGAGCCATCAAGCCCGAGGTGTATTTGCGTGCAGATATCACCAAGGGCTGTCGACCGCGCAACGTGTACCTGACGCATGCACGGTGCCTTGCTGCGCTCGATGCGTGGTTGGGGGTGCGATCCCGGCCCCGCTGGGGGCTTTCCGGTGCAGATGAGTACCGAGGGTTGCGCCCAGGTTCAAAGCTGGTCATGACGCACAAGGGCAAGCCTTTGAACTGGCGTTCAAACACCGCCAGTTGGACAGTGGGCCAGAGGTGTACCGAGCCTGTGACTCGCTGCAACAGACGATCAGCAGGCTCTACCGGCAGGCCGGTATCAAGCAGGGTTCGTCATACAGTGGCAGGTGCTCACTGGCGGCCAAGGTGTTGGCCGCTACTGGCGACGTAGAGACAGTACAGACCATCCTCGGGCACGCCTGCCTCGATCACAGCAAGCCATATATGTCGGTCAAACAAGAAACCATTCGACTGGCTTTCGAGGTGGCTTTATAGTTCCGTTAATTGGTACGTTTGGAGTGTGTATTTCAGTGTTTGAGGTGAATGAAAACGGAGTACCCCAGTACCCCAAGGGGCATGCTGGTCGCCTTTTGGTGACACTGGCAGCTATTGATCGCCTGGAGCGTGCGACCGCATCCAGCGTTGCGGCGTTGACCGGGCTCAGCAAGGGCAAAATTGACGACTACGTGCAGGCGCTGAATGCCGAATTTGGCACCTTAATCGTCAAGGACGGCCCGGAATATAGAGTCGAATCATGGGGTGAAATATTAAAGCGGAATGGCGTTAAAAAGGCTTTGACAGTTCCGTTTAACGGAACTAAAATTGATTCTATCGAAGGGTAAAGCACCTATAGGGTAGTCTGCAATGCGCACTTTTACCGGCACCATCAAAACAGACGTACAAGGCTCCGAAGTCGAGTTTGAATTCGAAGTTGAAGACGATGCCACTCAGGAGCAAATCGACGAGGAAGCGAAACAAGCAGCCTTCGATTGCGTCCAGTGGTCTTTCGACGAAGTGAAGTAGGAATTGACAGATGAGTACCGCACCTAAACCGACCATTTACAGCCAAAAGCTGACCGCTCACCAGAATGCGGTTTTGGCAAAATTTGAAAACATGACCGGTCAGCCGCCTATTGGGCTTGAAGAATTTGAAACGGGTGAATTGACCGCCCGTGAATTGTGGCAACAGCAGGTCGCTTGGGTCGAAGGCATCTATTCCGACGTTATCAATTTTACGTTCCTGTCCGACGACGACTGACCATAGGAAAAGGCCAATGATCGCCCATGCACGCAAGACCTCTACAGACACTGCTCAGCCTGTAAAGCCGGCAACAACGCTGAACACCGCCCAGCGCAACCAACTGATTACCCGAGCAGTCCTTGAGGCTATCTCCGCTGGCAATGGGGAGTGGAGAAGCGGAATCGTCGAAGCAGTGCGAGCCCTGAACGTCACCAAGTCAACTGACGGTCTGAAAGTCCGCAACTGCCTTCAATCTTTAATCGACAAGGGTGTTGTGTACCGCGTTTGGTTCACCAGCGACGGTGAGCTCTACGATTTGACTGCAAACAAGGTGGACCCTGTTGCTCCAGCGGGCGGCTTCACCATTTTGGATGGCTTGTATCGTGGTCAGTTGGTGAATCTCATCTGTGCCGCCCAGTGTGCCGTCCTCGATGATGACGAGAAATTGCCTGAGTCAGTTACCTGCAAGATCACCGGCATTCAAGTTTTCTTGAAAGTCGAGAATCGTCAGTTTGTTGTGGCACTAAAAGACGGAACGAATGTTACCGAGCTGTTCAACACGGCACTGGATAAGGCTGTCGGGATGGCGTGAAGAGGTGACAAGGCAATTTCTCGCATACGAGAAAACAAACCAGCCCTGCCGTCAAACGCGGGGCTAAGGACGTAGAAGGAGGGCACTTTTCCTTCGACCAAAAAAAGAGCGCCAAGGTCTTCGACCACCTTGGCGCTCATAACACACCGAAACCCCGCAAAAGGTATCCGCTATGTCAGGCACAGAGTATACCCGCATCCTTGAGACGCCGCTGTCCGATATTCGCAAGATGGGCATCTGGGCGTTTGCCCGCTACTTCGAAGCCAGCAGCCCGCTGCAGCGTCAGATGATTCTGCAAGCGTTGGTCCGCTAGTCATTATCACATGCCAGGAAAGCCGATAAGCCCCGCCGTCAAACGCGGGGCCGAGGCCGTAGAAGGACGCGGATTTCGCGTCCGCGAAACTGAGGTGGTAATAACGATGGATCGCGAAAAGCCAGATTATCAAGAGGTGTTCTCCCGCGTACTCCTGCCGTCTGTGTGGGAGGAGCGCGCCACGACAATGTTCGCCGGGTTCCAAGATCGACTGCCTGTATTTGGTCAGTACGTGCGGACTGGGCCGGGCCCTGCACCACTGGTCAACCAGATTGGTTACGTCGTGCAGATCCGTCGCCGTCAGGGCATTTTCGGGTCTGACATCTACCTTCTGCGCCACTGCAACGGCGAGCTGGTACAGCACTCCAACAACATGTACTTGCCATTGACCCCCGAAGAAATCGAAGCGGTGCTGCCGTGTTTTGGCGATGTGAAACCGACCGCGGAGGGTGTAAACCCGGTCTACGGCATAGGTGACCCGAGCACTCGCAGTGCAGGCTTTATCATCGAACCACCAGAAGGTTTTGAGACTCGCGGCGGCGAAGGCGCCCGCATGCGAATGACCACCATCGGCGCCGATGGGAGCAAGACCCTCACTGATACCGTTTTTCTCTAGGAAACGAAGCATGAAAATTTTGATGGTTATTGCGGTACTACTGCTCGTGGTTGGCATCGTCAAAAGTGACGTGATCTTGGGTGTGCTAGCGGTTAGTTCGTTGCTTTTCGCAGGTGCCTCAATGCTCGACGTTCGCAGCCTCCCCCAGCAACCCGCTGCGGCGTAGGAAACTGCGATGATTCCAACACCACGGCAAGAACGCATGCTGTTTGGCGATGAGGCCGACGCTCACGCCTTTTGGAAAGACAAAGTATGGAAGACTTTCGCCGTGGATCTGATCGAGCACCAGGGCAAGAAACAGAAGGTGATCCACACCATGTACGTGCGGGCAAGAACTGGTTCCGCTGCCGCAATTTGTGCAAAAGAGAACGACAGGCAGC
Source organism: Pseudomonas sp. MDT1-17 (assembly GCF_054898105.1). Classification (NCBI taxonomy): domain Bacteria; kingdom Pseudomonadati; phylum Pseudomonadota; class Gammaproteobacteria; order Pseudomonadales; family Pseudomonadaceae; genus Pseudomonas; species Pseudomonas sp. MDT1-17. The sequence goes on from NZ_JBUBVM010000002.1 coordinate 56,258, forward strand.
GTAAGCCTAAGCCTCGCTACGTTGCTCGCCTTGCTGGCCCTCGCGAGTTGGGCTGCACACCATCGATTCCGAGGAACAATCATGGCTGATGGGACTGCTGATGTAATTGATGTTCGCTCCGCCTCGACGTGCGTTTGCGACGATGAATGCGACTGCCCGGCTCATGACAGCCTGACGTTCACCGTCAATGGCCTAAACGGCTTTGGCGGGGGCGATCTGGTGATGGACAAAGGAGGTAGTGTGTTCTTTGCCTGCAAATTCTTGGCATGGGAATTCAACGCTTCAGACAGTTACGACGCTGCCGACAAGATCAAAGCGTTCTTCGGCGGTTTCAAGCACATCGCGGTGCGTTGCTTTTGACCAACGCCTGAATCAACGGAAAATCGCGCCGTACACCACAGCCCGCTATGCGGGCTAAGTCAGTAGGAGAGGGGCACTTTCGGCCCTCGGGATTGAGCAGGAAAACACATGAAGTCCAAGTTTTTGTTTTTGCTTTTCACTGTTGCTTTGGGGGCTCAGGCAGAGATAAAGCCAGGTTCACCAGAAGCAGCCCAGGCGATGGCCATTCCGTATCTGACCAATCGGTTTATCGTCATAGCCCCACCAGAAGTTAAAGGCGACGAAGCCACGGTAAAGGCGCTGTTCATGGGACAGGAATGCACCCTCAATATGGTTCGAGCTCCAAGCTCGCAAAACGAGTACGGTTGGTCGGTTTACGGATCGGTTTGCGGAGCAAGAACCGCTGCGGAGCAAGAAAAGTGGATGGACGACCTCAATGCCAGCAGTTCGTCGATCCATAAATCGGGCGTGAAACTGACCGGCCCAAGCACGAACAACTGAATCAACGGAAATTCCCATGAAGACCGGTATGAAAATTTCAGAGTTACAGGCTTGGCTTGAGGAACAAAAGGCGTTGCATGGCGACATTGGCGTTGTCTGCATGACCGCGTTCGGCAGCGTTGCGGAGGGGGAAGCGCTTACCAGTGACGAACTCGTTGTGATCACGCCCGGCATGCTTGGCCTGCTCCGCGATGGCCTGGACGAAGACACGAAAGTCATAGCAATCGGTTACGGCAGCGACTTCTAGGAATCTCAGCAGGAACACTGATTCTCGCATGCGAGAAACACCCCAAGCCTCGCCTAGTGCGGGGCTGGGTCAGTAGAAGCGTACAGGGATGGCCTGGACGCTATGAAGGAACGACTCACCATGAAAGTCCGTATCACTCTTGTTGCATCTGCTCTGGCCCTGTTGTCGCTCACTGGCTGCGCATCCCAAGCTCAGATCGATGAGCAGAACAAGCAGCTCGCAACCATGACGCTTGTGCTGACGCAGATTCAGGCAAATCAGTTGAAGTCGATGGAGTTCCAGAAGGCTCAACTCACGTACCAACAGCAGCAGCTCAACCACGATTTGCAGCAGAAGTAACCCACAAGCCCTGCTACGTGCGGGGCCTGTCGGGAGTCGATTCAGCGAGTCGGTTGCCGACAGTCACAGACACAATGGAAAATCACGCCGATCTGCAAAACCCGAATGGCAGGAGTCAAGAAGATGCAGCAGCAAAAAGTGTTTTTTAACGCAGCCGGTCCCGTGCTGGGTGAAGCAAACCGCAATCCGACTGAGTTGAACATTGCGCGAGGTCTGGTTGCCGCGACGGAAGAATTCAAACGTGGCTGCTCACAGGAGGGCAGTCATGGCGAGCCGTGGGCATGTCAGGCATGCACCGAGGCTTACCTCGAAGCGGTGCGCAAGCTGATCCTTGATCCACCCGAATTCAAGATACAGGGGGCCAAAGCGACTTCCATCCTGGACCCCAGCGACCGAAGCTAAATGTTCAAGGAATTGCAGCCCAGGTACATCACAGCCCCTTGATTGGGGCTAAGCCCGTACGAGAGACACGTTTTTCGCGTCGCGCTCATACACTGAAAAAGGACAGCCATGTCATCTGAAAGTACGCCGGATCGTGAACTTTTCGAGGCTTTTGCAGCCGACCGCCGCCTATTGAGTGTTCGCAATCTCAGACAGCAGCACACAGAGCCAATGAGGTTTCTTCGCGGGCAGGTCAATTGCTTTAGGGAGGGGGAGCGAGAGCTTACACCTGCGGGTGTGACGGTCTTGCGTGAATCTGTTCTGCGCATGTTGCAGCTTCAGCATTCAATGATCGAGGCCTGCGCAACTATTCCCGCTGAGTACAGCGCTGTCAAAACACGAATATTGGCTGACTTTGATACTCAGCAGCCGGTTGTCTATCTGACACAAGTGAACGAATGGCTGCGGTTGGTCGAGGGCGTCCCACTCGTTTCGCCATAAGTGGGGAAAACCGTGATCTTCAACGTACGTACAAAGCAAATCGAAATCAGGGCCGCAAAGCGTTTCCGCCTGCTACCTGGCGGCGACTTCTCTGTACCTGGTCATGCGCTAATGAACTGGCTGGGTTTGATGATTTTTATCAAGCCTGCCCCACCTAGGCTGGACGCATAGGAAAATCCGCTGCACTCACAAGCCCGCCGCCGTGCGGGCTTTGGCAGTACCAGGGTACGGTCGTCGTGCCGAAAATGGAGTCGCGCAAATGAAGAAAATAGAGGATTTGTCTGTTACCGAATGGCTCGCCAAAGTTCAGGCAGGGCATGAAGAAGCTGTAACTATCACCCTTCACCCGAACGGCTCGGGCTCTATTCAGGAAGGTCAAGGCAAGCCAGCATATTTTCACGCTCCTGCGGATGCACTTCACTGGCTCGGTGGGCCTGAAACCGAAGTACAGATCTAGATACGAAAGGAGCATGCACACCACCGGCCCGAAAGGGCCTTTTGCAGTAACAGGGCGCGGCTTTCGCGTCCGCTGATCGAGGGAATGCCCATGGTTGAAGTAACCCGCGTAGACGACTTAGCCGCCTTTGCGACTGTGGATGAACTCCGCGAGCTTTTAGCGGGCATTCCAGGCACTGCCCAAGTCAGCATTGACGCGCTACCGGAAGGGTCGCAATTCGATTCGCTGGTTCTGCTAACGGCTCTCGACAACGGCGACTTGCGCCCAGAGTGTGTACTGCCGTCTGCGCTTCATCGGATCACCCAGGTGTCCATTTGCGAAGCTAGTGGCATTTTGGGGCAGTTGATCAAGCGGCACTTGCCCTCGCATTGAGTAGGAAAATCCGCTGCACTCGCAAGCCCGCCCAGTGCGGGCTAAGCCCGTAGGAGAGGCGCGGTTTTCGCGCCCAGGATCGAGCAGGGAGATACCCAGTATGACCAGCACGAAAATTGCCCCGAAAACAACGTTCCTCAACTACCTGCGCATCAAGATCAACAAGATCGCCCGCACCGAGCGCCGTTACATTGACCGGGCCGAGGAACATGTGCGCGCCTATGCCGAGGCGCTGGCAGACGCGAATATCATCACCGATGACGAGCGCGACGAGTTTTACGAGATGGCCAAGCAGGCCGCCGAGGACGCGGTGCGCGCATTCAAAACTGCCGAGCAGGCATAAGGAATCAGACCATGGAAATCAAGGCTAATCAGTTTGTAACGGGCTCCAGTGAGACGGCAATGCTCACCCCCGACATGCTTGGCGTCACTGATGAGAATCCTGATTATCGGGCTACGACCTCTGAAATGTTCGTGACCATCGGCTATCAGCGTTAGGTAGGAAAATTAGCCATGAAACGTCAAATCAGATCAGAGTTAATCGAGTCAGTGCTTGCTGAAATGGATCGTGTCTGGGGGCCAGAGGGGTTTGGCGGTGAGTTGGAAGCCTATACGTGGCTGAAAGCGCACTTTGGTATTTCGGAAGAAGAAGACGTGCAGTGGCAGGACGTACTTTCTGACTGGGCTGGTACGTTGGACGAAGATACGGCGGATCTGGAAGAGAACGACAAGGACCAAGTGAAAGCGTTTCTTCAGGACGATTCCGCCGTGACTACTTTCCTGGAAGCATTGCTCAAACGCTATAGAAGCTCTGCCGCGACATACCCGAGTTAAGTTAAGGGAAAATCCTTCATGAGAGTTTTCAAAAAGCCCCGGAAAAAAGCCGGCAGTATTGCCCCCCCATCAGTCGCAACTTGGCCACTTTGGGCAAATTGGTGCGCGCTCGATCCGCTCGGTTATTGGATTTTCTTCGAAAAAAAACCAGAAATAACAGCGAAAGGTTGGCTGCCCGATGGGGTGAAGTGGGGGGAGCCGCGAGAATCCATAGGTAATATTTCAGATTCTTGGGAATCCTTGCTGTTTTCATCTCAAGACGCAAATTAAGGGAAATTTATGAAGCAGATCATTGGAGCCATTATTGGTGCAGCGCTCGGCCTCGGGATCGGTTACTGGTGGCTGTCCCCAGCGCAGTCGGACGATCAGCTCAGAGCTGCGAAGTTGGTGTCGATTTCTGAAAGCCAGCAGGCAGCGCAGGCTAAAGATGATGCAGCGCTAAAAGGTATCTGTAGTGGAGGGAGCTGGAAGGCGCTCCCTAGCGGGAAAGTTGCTGTTTGTGCCGAAAATGTAGGATGGCACCTGCCAACTGGCCCAAGCGACGCATCACAGTAAGTTCGAGGAAAATCCCATACAGGTGCACCCAAGCCCAGCCGTAAAACTGAAAGGAACTCCATTATGCCCCTGATCCAAATTGAGCAAGACAACCCCGAGCTGCTGGCCAGCACGCGCGCCGAGATGGCGAAATCGGCCGAAGCCGTTCGTCAGTCGTACGGCAAAGCCGAACCGATGGGGATTAGTACCCGCACCCATGAATCGGGGGTGATGGTCGGCTACCTGAACGCGCTGGCCAGAAATCACCTGCTGAGCCATGAAGTGTGGTCGACGCTGGTTGCGGAGTGGGAAGCCGCCAAGAAAGCCTCCATTGCGAGCGCATAGGTGCGGCCTGGCGAGCGGTTGACATGGGTGCAATCGGCACCCGACACCATCATGAGCTGGTCACGGAAAATTCCGCACAGATCCACCCAAGCCCCGGCCTAAAACCGGGGCCAGGTCAGTAGAAGGACGCCGATTTTCGCGTCCGCGAAATCGACAAAGGACACGAATGAAACGCACGCTCTTAGCTCTCACCGCATTTTTGGCATGCACCGCACATGCCCAAGTTGCAGGTCCATCGAATAACCCGCAGGTTTGGCGGGTAGTCGTCACGCAGACAACAATCGTTCGGCCCGAACCTGGCACCGACGCAGTAAGGTCGCTCTCACTGGATGTACCAGACGACCAGTGCCGCATTGGCATCGTGAAAGCCTACGATCATCGCGGCCGCAAGGAATCGGACAAAAACATAAAGCTGTGTGTCGGGCAGATTGATGGGCTGCCGACAGTGACCGGCTGGGTGCTACCAGATCACATCCAGCAAGAACTTGCCGCTGGGAAATTTGAGCCAGACGTCGAGCTGTATGAGTCGTTTTCTTTTGGCTTTGACGGCACGAAAGCTGTTCTCAAGTCACTGACATACACAGTGTCCGTCACCAAGCTCTGAGTTGAGGGAAAATCCCATGAAGATGCAGAGCGCAGATCAAGCAGTGTTCAAGTCCGCTGTGCCGTGTGCGCCTGCATCGCTGCGAACCTTCCGCCTGCACTTGACGGTAGCCAGGCCGGGGCACCCAGCAAGGGCATGGCTACGCCCAAAATGCTCACCCGTTCAGACTCGCTCTGCTCGCTTAGCTGCGGCTTCCGCTTTTGCCCTTGCAGTGCGCTTTCCCGGCCAGTCAACCGGCGTGCTACGGCGAAAGGCACTCAGCGAAGCAATGGTAACTACCTCGGGGGAATCCGATTTGAATCACTCTCAAGCAAATCAAAATCCGGCTCAAGCATCTAGCAAAGCAATGGTTGAAGCGCATCTGAGCGTGGAGCTTCTGCGGAGTAATCCGGACAAAATCTACGTCTTCGGCGACAACCTTTTGCGCCGTGGTACTGCCGGCCAAGCAGCCGTGCGAGGCGAGCCGAATGCTTTCGGCATTCCTACCAAGCGGGCACCGTCTATGGCGTCATCGGCCTTCTTCTCTGATCGGCCTGACGAGTTGCAGGCAGTGCTGCAAGCGTTGCGCGAACTCTACGTGCTTGCGCGTACCAGGACTGTCGTGTTTCCAGCAGCGGGACTGGGTACTGGCCTCGCACGGATGGCGACCAGCAGCCCGCAGGCGTATCAGCAAATGCGCAGCATCCTTTCGGCTCACTTCGGGTTCGATCAGTGATTGTCGAGAGCCGATTCAGTGAGTCGGCTGCCAACAACCACAGTTAACGGAATAACGAAGCAATCCGCGAACAGAATCAAACAGAGGGCAAAGCATTTATCCCAAAAGGCGCCACGCTGAATGGCGATTGCTTCCCTGCTGCAAAAGCAGCAAGAGCCGCAGAGTCGAAGTAGGAAGGAAAAGAAGCCATGAACACAAAAGCGCGGAAAGAGAAACCGAGCCGGCCAGCGGCATCAGCTCCGATTGAATGGCCGCGTGCCGATCCAGCCGCATTGGACAAGTTTGACCCGGCGACGAAAACTTGCACCATGAACTGTGGCCCGCACGCGCATGACCCGCGCAGCCGCAAAGAACGCCTGTTTCTGTGCAGCGATTGCTAGCCACCCAGCGTCACCGATGCCCCGCCAAGTGTGGGGCTGAGGTCGTAGAGGGGGCGGCAACACAACATCTGGTGCCGCTGACCAGCTGATCGACCACAACATCTATTGCTGGAAAGGAAAATCCCATGACCGACAAGGCCGAATCCCCGTTCCAACGCCATCGCGCCGTGCTGCTCCAGCACGACTATTCGGCGGCGCAGACCCTGCAATCGTTCGTGCTGTCCTGCTGGAACGGCAACACTTGGCAGTTCCGTGGCGACCGCCTGACCAACCTCGACCAGGAGCACCGCCGGGCTTTCCTGGAAATGGCCCAGTCGTATGCGATCCGTGGCGAGGGGGACCCGGTGTTTATGGAAGTCTGCCGCGAAATGATCGAGCAGCGCCGCCGCTGGGCGGTTGAGAACAAGGCCAATCTGGACGAGCTGGCAGCGTCGTCGCCCGACGATCACCCTGACGGCCGGACAGAGTATTGGCGGGAAATGGACGAGCTGGGCAAGCAACATACGCTCAACCAAGAGCGCTATTTGATCGACCGCGATTGATCCGGGAAAAGATGATGAGTCCACAGAACCTGTTATCCGACGCCCTTGAGCGCGTCCAACTCGATTCGGCCGTTGCCTCGCTGCCGCCGATTGAACAAGCACTCAAAGCCGCTGCGCTGCTGCTAATGGAATCTACCCCTAATACTGCGAGCAACGCAGTTTTCGACGGTGAGCGTTATACCGCAGGGTTAGCGTACTTGGTGGATGGGCATCTGGAGGCTGATGGGCACGAAGACAAAACCAACGCACCCTTTTACTTCGGCCACTCCGCTATCAAAGCGTTTGAAGCCGGTGCTGTCTGGCAGGTTCAACGCAACACTGAACGAAAGTAGGAAAATCAGCTGCACCCACAAGCCCGCCATTGTCGCGGGCTAAGCCCGTAGGAGAGGGTCACTTTCTGCCCTCTGGATCGAGCAGGAAAACGATCATGAGTCAGCTTATCGAGGCGGTCGCTAAGTGGCGTGCAGCCAACCAGGATCGCCGTGGCGGTGTGGTGTTGGTTTGGCAGGGTGAAGTGTATGGATGGAAAAACAGCTTGCGGGATGCGATTCACGAACGCCCGGGAGCTTATGCCGTTGACGAGGCTGGCCACGTCTTCATCGCCGAGGGTGGTGATGACTACAACGGCGCCAAGTGCTGGGTTGTGGTCGACCCAGCCACCAGTTCCCGTAAACAGCAGCGTTTGGCTGCGTGGGAACTGCTGTGTAGCAAGTCTGTTGCGGCTGACGATCTTGAAAACTGGAACATTCAACTGATGGACGAGGTTGATGAAATGCTCAATGAGAAGCTCATCAACTTGGATGAAGCCGACGCTCTGCGTCTGAGAGCCGAGTTCCGCTGGACCGCTGAAAACTCCAGGCCGGACGAACCCATCCAGTAATCACGGAAAGACCGCCTAGGTACGTCCCAAGTCTCGCCATTGAGCGGGGCTGACCCAGGCGGCTACCCAAATTGGTGGGTTGCTGTTTAAAACGATGCGTCTTTTGCAGAGTCTTGCTCAGGACGTCACTTTAACCCCACCACTCCGGCCTTGCGCGGATCTGCTGACCAACCCCTCACCCCCTCCTGGATCTGCTGTGCCAATCGCTCATGCCGCGCCAATCGGCGCCGGCTTCGAGCACGATCACCTGCAGGTGATGCCGGCGCCGCCGGCAACGAGTTCGTCGAGCAACTGCAGGAGTTGGCCAGCGCCGATCGGCGCACCTGGTGCGCGATCAGCCGCGGGGAACAGCAGGGCAGGGCACAGCCACCTGGTGGTGGCCACCGGCGCCGGCGGGCCTCCTCGAGCACCTCTCACCCACGAACCCCACCACCTGCACGGGGATTCCTGACCCATCCCCTAACTCAGCCCGTGGATTTGTGGATGACGGCCAACACCGGCCGCCGACGGCGACCATACCCAACCCCCCCCGCCCTTCCCTTCAGGAAGGGAGCGCTGCGCTTCTGTCCGCACACGTTCGGTGCTCGCCTGCAAGCAGGCTGCGCGCCGCGTGCGGCTTGCGGGCAGACCCTTGACCAGGCAAAAGCAGGAAAACCGTATGCAGGCGCTAGAGCAGCCATTGAGTACGGACTCGTGCCTGACGAGCATTGAATGCCTGTAAATAGCAGCTTACGTATGTGCGTAAGTACGTATATAATTGTTTCATAATTCTGTATTATGGCTATTATACAGAATTAACAATCTAATTCGGAAGATCAATTGAACAATTCAGCATTAAAGTCCCAAGTGAGGAGCAACGCGCCAGAGCACGCAGCTGTTGGAGTGGATGATCGCGAGTTGGCAGAAATTGTCGCTGCTTTTGCAGAGGCGAAGCGTTGCATGAATTCTGCTGAAGAACGCACGCACCATCTGTTTGACTCGCCACAAGCTTGCGAAGTAATTCGTCTCAAGGACAAGGCATCGGTTTATCACAAGGCCCATGGTTGGATGACACCGGCAGAAGCCCGCGATCGTATCGATGGTTGGAAGGCCCGAGCGGCGACGCAAGGGGACCAGCGAAACAATTCCGACAAAGTGGTGCTGTCCTTTTTCGACAAAACAGGCGCTTGGTCCCGCCCATGGGAGGAAGCGGGGTATCAGGTGTACCGCTTCGACATCCAAGACAATCCCGAAACTGGCGATGTCAATCTGTTCGGCGCCGAATTTTTTGGTGATTGGTTCGGTGATTTCAATGGTTTGGACATTTACGCGATTCTGGCTGCATGCCCATGCACCGATTTTGCAGTGTCCGGGGCTCGCCACTTCGCCGCCAAAGATACCGATGGACGTACCGTTGCGTCAGTACAATTGGTTCACCAAACGCTGCGTGCAATTGAGTATTTCAAACCCTCCATTTGGGCAATTGAAAATCCGGTCGGACGTATTGAGAAGCTTGGGGGCCTTCCACAATGGAGACTGGCATTCGACCCCTATCACGTTGGTGATACGTACACGAAAAAGACCCTTATCTGGGGACGTTTCAATGCTGACTTACCCGTTGCGCCAGTAGAGCCCACTGAAGGCTCGAAAATGCACCGCATGTACGGCGGTAGCAGCCTGGCGACCAAAAACGCGCGTAGCGTCACCCCCGAAGGGTTTGCCTATGCGTTTTTCATGGCTAATAACGCTATCGACCATCCAAAGATGGCTGTTTCTGCCAAGTATGACCGGCTGTGTTCACGCCTACTGGGTGAAGCGGTCGAGTGCGGTTTGTCGCCTTACGAAATTGGTGGTTTGGTCGACGATTATTACTACATGGATCTCAACGATGAAGGTGCTGAAGACACCTTGCGTATGGAGCTGACGGCCCGTGGCGCCAAACTAGCCAGCTACCCCGAAGCCAGTGGACAGTTCGCAATGTGGCTTTGAGGCCCAGATCCACCGCCGAGCCCCGTCTTTCGGGGCTTCGGTAGTACCAGGACTCGGATTTCTGAGTTCGCTCAATGAGGCGGATTTATGGCAACCATTCTCAAGCAGGAACTGCAAGATCGCATCGCTCAGGCGGCCAACTTTGAAACTCCTCCTAAGGATGTCCCCGAGCCAATCAGGAAAGAATCAGACCTTTGCGACTTGTTCATTCGCGAGTTCAACAAAGTTGAAGGTTGGACGTGTTATCCGGAGGCAGCAGGCTTTGATGTTCTGGTTGTCCACCAGGATGGCCGCCAGATCGGCGTGGAAGCGAAGCTGACGCTGAACGCGAAAGTCGCTGACCAGATCCTGCCAGGCAATGGCGATGACTACTATGGAAGACCTGGTCCGGATCATCGGTTGGTAATTGTCAGTAGAATTACTGATGCAAGCGCTGTTATAGCCAAAATGTTGCATCGCCTAGGCGTGAAAGTAATGAGCCCTAGGCAGAATTGGGAGCGCACAGGCTACGAACACACGTTCGACCTGCGACATTCGCTCCTTATCGACGAAACTGGAGATACTCTGTTCGGCAGGGAGCGTCTATTCGACTGGTCGCCGGCCGAGCGCTGCTGGGTACCCGCACTTGTTACCGATCTTCCTGCTGGAGTACCGGCCCCAGTACGGCTGACCCCATGGAAGGAGGCAGCTTTGAAGGTGATCGCGTTGATGCGCAGTCAGGGATTCGTTACTGCGAAGCAGATTGCCGCACACGGCATCGGTGCTACAAGCTGGACTCAACCTGCTGGTAGCAAGCCTGCATGGTTGGCAAAAGGTACAATTCGAGGGCAATGGGTGGAAACTGAGCACATGCCTGCTTTCGATAAACAGCACCCGAGTATGTATGCTCATGCAGTTGAAGCTGTGGCTACTGAGTCAAAGAAAAGCTTTGTTTTGATTTAGGTAAACTTTACCCATTGAAAGGATCCCGGCCATGAACGAACCATTGACCGAACCGCGCTACCCCCTTCACCTGACGGCGGGCCAGTTAAACGACCTGAAGATCCACCTTGAGAAAGTGTCGGCCAGCGAAGCCGACCCGGACGCCGAGGTCTTTACGCTGCTGGACCTGGTGCGCGAAGCGCGCAAGCAGGCCGCAGCTTCACAAGTCACGAACTGAGTAGAAAGGAACCTCGCCATGGCTGAAGACATCAACCTGCCGCCGGAACTGGTCGCCATGCACCCGGACAAGGCGCGCCTGTCGTTGGCCGTTACGGCAATCAAGACGCACGCCCCGGTGTTGCGTGCCGCCTATAAGCGACTAGTCCGCCTGGCGACGGATCGTGGCCGGCGCGTGGTTAAATATGATGTGTGGGCATTCTTGATCTGTGATGAGGCCTTGGAGGCCGGCGGCTCGAGTACCGAGCTAGCCCAGGCGATCGAGCGTCTGGCCGATTACAGCGTTAAACAATCCACGCGCAACTCGTCTCACTGAAAGGAACCTGGGCGCGTCCACTTGTGTGCACCAGGTGCGCGATCAGTTGCGGAAAAGAACAGGGCAGGGCACGACCTTTTGGTGCTGGCCACTGGCGCCGCATACAGCGCCTGGCCTGGGACGTCGCTTAAACCCGCCACGCCGATCGAGCGCGGATCTGCTGCCAACTCCTCACCCCCTCCTGAATGTGCTTCACCGGCGACCGTCGGCCGCGCCATGCCGATCGGCACCAGCCTCGATCGTGATGACCTGCAGCAATCACCGGCGCCGCCGGCATCGAGTAGCTGACCAGGAGCTGGCCCGGGCACGTCGACCGACGTGCACCAGGTGCGCGATCAGCCGCGGGAAAACGTAGGGCTGGGCACGGCCACCCGGCGGTGGCCACCTGCACCGTATGCAGCGACTTATCCGGGACGGCGCCCGATAGCCGGCCGGACAGTGTCGACCAGAAATGACCAGTCCTGACACGGATAAGTCTGGAATCAGTTCATCGGATGGCTTTAGCGGTCAAGTTCGGACATCAATGGCCTGGAACGTTAAAACGCGCCCAGGTCCATTGAGGGTTATACGAATGGAAGTACAAATGCAGCCGAAAGGCCTAGGAGACTGATACCCGCAACAACAAGCCCAATCCTCTTTCCTTGGCGAATTTCATGTCTCGCCGTCCATATGGATGATGCAACCGCAGCACAGCCACAAATTGCTGCGATCCATCCGGCCGGCGTTCTTGCAATCGTAGAAAGAATAATCGCCAAGGGATGCTGACCTGGGTTGATAACTGCCCAAAAAGGCATCCGGCCAGTGCCCAGGACGAATCCCACAAACGTGCATAGAGCGCCAAATGCCACCAGGGCAAGCATGGTGATACCAATGAACTGATATCTGGACGCAGCCACGGCCTTCACCGCGACTGCTTCACTGGTTCGAGCTACCGCTTCCGACAGTGTTCCAAGTGCCTTTTTGGTTTCAACATCCGCAACATCTGCAGCTGTCCTGCGAATGTCCTCCATGACTTGCCCAGCATGCTTGGAGATCATCCCTGGATACTTGCTAAACAGCGTGTCATAGGACTGCAGCGTCATCAGTATGAGCCAGAGCGAATCGTTGTCTCGAATGTTGAGCGCGTTTTTTACACGATACATCGCCTCGATTTCCTTCTCTGACGGTTGCCGACCTAGCAACTTGGCGAAGGCAGAATCGAGGTCAGACATTGATCAACTCCCCGAGTGTTTTCTTGTATTCATTTCTCCAGCGAGTCAGCTCAGCCCTGTTGCCGATCGGCAACTCTTTCATAGCTGCCTCTATCGACAAGCGCTTGCTGTACAAATCATCGCTGACGCGATCTGCGAGGTCTGGAAAGGTAATCGAGTTGCCTCCGGCAGCTTCAACCGACTCCCGCAATTTTGAGCCGTTGTAGAGCTCAAATTTGCCTTCGTCACCGAAATAGCTGTTGCGGACTACGTTCACGACTGAGTCAGGAATTGCGTCCATATAGTCTTTCAGCAATTCCAGGCTATCTCGTTGACGATTGATTACCCAGAACGTCACCAGCTTCCTGTTCAACTCTTCAAGAGTTGAATTCAACGTGCTCCCATATGCGCTAACACCTTTGTTGTTACGTGCAGCGGTGTTGATGATGACGATTGCATCCTTATTTGCATCGCAGAGGTTGACCATATCGATCCAGCCGTTTGCAACGTCGAGATCAATCAGGTGAGTTTCAATCTCGTCTTTGTACATTTTGTAAACGTCCGGATTAGAGGTATCCGATTCAATCAGAATTACCTTCTTTCTTTCGTGCAAAGCGGTATCGATAAGTGCGATGGTAATCATCGATTTACCGACACCGCCTTTGCTACCACCAGATACAAAAATTGGCTCATTCATGTGCTTTACCTAAATCTCTCGACTGTCATCGCGTGGTTGAAATGTTCCGCTTTTAACGGGTTCTTTAGGAATCGTTTTGCTGCCAGTAGGTTCCACAACAGGCGTTGTACTTTTTTGATCAGCAACTGATGCTGTTTTGCCTGCTACAGAATCTTTATCGGTTTGCTTTTTTCCTGCTTCATCGGATGCTTTTTTTCCGCTTCCGTCAATCGGTTTTGTGAGCGGCTTCGTACGTGCTTTGGAAGCGCGTTTCTTCGGACCCTTCGAACCCCTCGCCCTCGTGAGATAGCTTTTCAAGGTTTGCGGCTTTATTTCCAAGCCATGCTTGGTAAATATCTCGGCAATCATCTCGATGGTATAGCCCTTATCTTGCAGCTCGGTTACCTGAGCTGCAAGCAGCTCTACAGCTTCTGGTTTGCTTACCTCACGCTTTTTGACTTCAACCGCAGGAAGGCTTTTCAAGCTTTCTTGCAGGTTTTCGATCGTCTCGATCGCAATCTTCATTCTGTCACCTGCTAATTATGCTTTTCCGCATTCTAGCTTTTGTCGTTGCTGCGTCAACTACTGCGCTATATAGTTGAACACAATAGCTCTTAGAATCTGGGACAAGGTAGGGTTTGTACTCCCGCAATAAATGGCGATCCTACAATCGGCAGCGCTCCAGTCGTTCCACTCCCTCTGCGCAGCCTACCTCCCCTGCTCAGGGCAAGCCCCGAGACCCCAAAACATTTCAGGACCTAATATGAGTGACAGCGAGCAGCGAAGACGCACAGGCCGGTTACCGCCCGTGCGCTGCTTTGAGGAAGAAGAGAAGACGGTGCGTGAAAAGGCCGAAGATTGCGGAATGAGCATTGGTCAGTTCATGCTCAGCGCAGCGCTTGCGCGCAAGACTAAAAGCAAGGTCGACAAGCACATCATTAACGAGCTACGAAAACTCGGCGGGCTTCAGAAGCACCTCTTCAAAGAAGGTGGCGGTGTCTTCTCGAAGGAGTACGCAGCGGTGCTCGTGGAGATCCAAGCGGCGATCAGGCGTATCGAGGAGAAATCATGATCGCCAAGATCCCGGATAAGCGTGAAGACGGAGACTCATCCTTTAAGGATCTGGTTGAGTACATGACGAACAGGGATGAAGACCAGGAGAAACTTACCGATGAGCTCAATACAAGCGACCGAAGAAGACACCTCGACGTTCTTAGGGTTATTGGAATCAATCTCGCTACAGCAGGCGACCATCTGCGCGCAGCTGGACGAGTTGATGTCATTGATGGAGACGCCATCAGAATCCTTCTTGGAAGTGTTGGAAGGCCTGCTCACTCCGATGCAGGAAAGCATGACCGATCTGACCGAAACGTTGACAACCCAATTGAAGGTGAAATAGATGGGCGTGAACATCAACGAAGTATTGCCCGCACTCGCGCAAATCTTAGAGCAGCAGGTCGCTATCTCGGACAAGCTCCTGAAGCTGATAGAGACTTTCAAGAAAGAGCCAGAGCCCGTCGAACCTACCTTGCGGTTGCTACTGACGCCGCTGAACGACGGAATCGACGTAATGCAAGAGACGTTGATGCAGACGAAAAACTAGCGCTGCTCCAACTGATGGGTGGGCCACAGGAGGTAGTCACGAGCTCGGGAGTGGTGTGCCAACACAACTGCCTAACGCTTGAAAGCGCCAGTGCTGAAATGGCGGCGGTCGCCGCTCAGAATGCCCGCGTCAAAGACCCGGTTTATCACGTAGTGCTTTCCTGGGCTCCGGGTGAAAACCCTACTGATCAGGAGGCCTTCGAGAGTGCGCACTACGCGCTGAAAGCTGTTGGCATGAGCGATCACCAATATGTCTTTGCCGTGCACCGCGACACCGACAACGCGCACGTTCACATTGCTGTAAATCGGGTTAACCCGGAGACGTTCAAGGCGGTCTACCCAGATCGCGACTACTACAAGCTCGATCGTGCAATGCGTGAACTTGAACTTGCCAATGGCTGGCAGGAAGTCGAGGGTGTTTTCTCTATATTTGAGCGTAACGGAAAGAAGGTCATCGACTGGACGAGCAAGTCGCCTGATTCAAAAGGGAAGCGACCAAGTAAGGCTTCGGAGATGGAGCGATACGACGGCAGCGAGAGCTTCTTCACTTACGTCCGAAATGAACCTCGAAAAGCCATCGCAGCCGCGCTGAAGCGGGAGACACTTACCTGGCAAGCCATTCACCACTTGCTCGCCAAATTCAATCTTGAGTTACGCGAGAAAGGGCAGGGGTTGGCCATCTATGACCAGGGCTCGGACGCAACCACTCCGATCAAGGCCAGCGACCTCCACGAAGACCTCTCAAAGTCCCGCCTGGTAAAACGCCTTGGTGACTTCCAGGAGCCGCGTCCTGTCGAGGTAGAACCCTCGACAACATACGACAAACACAAACCGTTAAAGCGCGACCCTAAACTTCGTGAGGATCGCCGGCAGGCAAGAGCTGACGCACGCAGAGCTCTGCGCGATCGCTACCAGGCCTATAAAAAGAGCTTTGTCACGAAGCGTCTGAACCCGGCTGACGTCAAGCGCCGTTATGCGGAAATAGCCGAGCAAGCGCGCGATCAGCGATCAAGGGTCAAGGCATCGAAAGGCAGCGCCGCGGCAAAAAAAGCGATGTACAGCGTCATCGCCTTCGAAACCCTACGAGATCGGGAGCGCTTGAAGGCCGAAATTCAGCGAGAGCGAGACGAACTTCGCCAAGATCCACACAACAAGAGTCGGACCTTCAAGGAGTGGGTTGAGGAACAAGCAGCGGCCGGTGACGACGCCGCGATCAGTCAGGTGCGTGGCTGGGCTTACTCCGAAAAACGCAAGCAGAAGGAAATCCAAGACGCTGATAAAGACGATCGGCGTAACGGGTTGCGACACGATAGTGAAGCTGATCCTGTTGCGAAAACGAACGTCGTTGGCATGACCTTCAAGGTGCGCCGGAGCGGAAGCGTTCATTACCAGAATGATCGTGGCCAGGATCAGTTCATTGACCAGGGGCGCTCGATCCATCTGTTGCCAGGCGCTGACACTGAGCGTGCTGTTATCGCTGCTGCTTTGGTATTTGCCAAAGAAAAGTATGGGGGACGATTCGAGCTCACTGGGACGGACGAATTTAAGAAGATCGCCGTTGAAGTAATGACAGAATACAAAATATCCGTGACGCTGAATAATGCAGTGCAGGAAGCCGCTCGAAAAGCTTACGAGGCTGAATACAGGGCTTCTGAGCGTAAAGGAGGCGGGAAGGGACATAGACCATCTTAAAACTGGAATTGCGCGACCTCATTCCGTATAGTACCCTTAATACAAAATTTGGGGGTCTTTATGGATTCGTGGCGTTTCTCTGTTGGGGTTCTTCTTCTCACAACCGGCCTGGCTGGTTGTGCGACGAAGCCGAACCCCGCTGATGCTCAAACCGAGATCGATCGACTAATCCTGGATTCCGCCCGGACGATCCAGGCTGCACAAGCCGATCTTTATCAGGCAGGCGCACTCAGCAAACCTGCAAACCCATCGGCAGCTCGCATTTTCAGCGGGCAGCAGCCGATCACCTTCACCTGGAAAGGTGATGCCTACCTTCTTCTCCAAACCCTTGCGCAAGACAGAGGGTTTTCTTTTTCAACTGTCGGGTTACGACTGCCCCTTCCATTGAACATGGACGTCAAGGATATGCCTTTCGATGCGGTGCTTACTCAGGTGAGCGCACAGATCGGCTATCGAGCGTCTATCGACAGAGGAACTACCAGTCTCGTTCTCCGCTATAGCCGGCCAACGCCGTAAAGGGAGACGTGATGAAACGCATTGCAATCGCAATCATCTTGGCTCAAGCGACTTGGCATTCCTATGCAGTGGCAGATGCCAGAAGCATGAGCACAGATCCGCGACTTGGTAGCGGTGGATCGACTCTTTCACTGGATTCGCTCATGAATCCAACCTCAGAAGCGAGCACCGGCGTAAACAGCTTGCGCGCTCAACTGCTCGCTGACGGCGGGCGTACCGTTGGCTTTCGCGGTGGTCTCGCAGCGCGTGCGCAAGACCTGATCAGTGGTCTGCGCCTTCGTGAGCGGGCTCTCGATGTTCAGTATGAGTTTGGCTCCCTGGTGAGCCCTAGCGGGATGCTTCCACCTGTGATTGTCGAATCGCGTGATGTTGCAGCGTTTACCCCCGACCAGATCCGCACCGCGAATCGCGTCTACAAGAAAGAGCGAGATGAGCGTTTTGTAAGTGTCCCTCCAACATGGCGCGACTATTTGCTGGTTGGCTTGCCAACGCAGACGAATATCGATTTGCCTGTAATGGAAGCGCGCCCGGTCGACTCAGCAGAAATGAAGATTTGGCAGGAAGCTGTAAAGCAGGGCTGGCAGGAGGGTGCAGATCAGGCATTGGCAATCTTGGACGCTAACTTCAATCGACTGACCCGTGACTATAAAGGCATGCTGCTTTACTCAACGTTGCTTCAGCAGGGCATGGTGGGGCAGAGCCAAGTTGCTGAGTCCCAGCAAACTGTCACCGGCGACGGTGGTCAGCTGACTCTTGGCGACAAAATGCGTCGGCTCGTAGGGAAGGCCGAGTTCCAGGTGGACGCAGCACGGTGGCGTCCGACGATCAAAGTTGGGGCCTTGCCACCACCACCAGTCCCCGTTCCAGCGAAATCGACTGTCGCCGTTCCGGCGCAAAGCGCGGTAGCCACGGCGGTACCGCCTGCGCAGAAAATCACTGTTGCCGATACATCATCGAAAATCGCTTCGGCGACTGTCGCCGCACCGGTTACCGCTGCTTCTACAACACCTGCAGCGATGCCGACAACAGCACGAGCACCTATCGACGTAACACCAGTGCGTGCAGCGACCCCGGTTGTCTCCCCGGCAACCCCCCCAGTCGGCGCGACGGCCCAGTCGTTGGTAGCTGGCCAGGCTAAGTCCGCTCCAATCGCACCGGTACTGGCGGTGTCGACGACTACCACTGCACTTCCTGCATCTGCTACGCCGG
Source organism: Pseudomonas sp. MDT1-17 (assembly GCF_054898105.1). NCBI lineage: Bacteria > Pseudomonadati > Pseudomonadota > Gammaproteobacteria > Pseudomonadales > Pseudomonadaceae > Pseudomonas > Pseudomonas sp. MDT1-17. The sequence goes on from NZ_JBUBVM010000002.1 coordinate 74,556, forward strand.
CTTCTGTTGTAGCCGCTACTCCAGCCAAGCCCGTCGCTGCGGCAGTCCCCGCCAAGAAGCCACTCCCTGTATGGGAAGCCAAAGACGGTTCCACGCTGCGCGCGACAGTTGAGCAGTGGGCAAAAACCGCTGGATGGACCGTGGAGTGGGTGCCAGACGATCTCAACTACGAAGTCCCATACCTGCGTATCGAAGGTTCCATAGAGGACGCCGTACTCAAGATTTTCTCGTACTACCAAAACGCAGAACGTCCATTGCTACCGAAAGGCTCTCGGCAGCAGAAGTTCATCAGAGTCATCGAAGTCACCAATTCCAACAACCCGAGGAAGTCTGCATGAAAATCAGATACGTAGGCAGGCTGACTGTCGCTTTACTGGCTTTTGGCCTTATATCTGGCTGCGAAGTGTTGCGGGTTCACAAAACCGTCGATCGCGTCGACGCACAGGCCGAAGAAGCATCCGATCTTGTTGCCTCTATGCGCGACCCCAAAAAACTGGGGCGGCAACCTTCAGCGTTCCAGGATGAGCCCCTGGTAAATCTCAAGCCGCTGCAGGTAAAGCCAGGCATTCCGACCAATAGCGATTGCAAGATCACCTATACCCAGGAAGGCGACATCATGGCGCTCGCGAGAGCGATCACCAAAAGTTGCGGTCTTCCAGTGCGCGTAACTTCGGATGTGATGGACGGAGGCGCTCCGCAATCTCAAGGGCAATCCGGTGGGCCTGGTCCAGCACCAATGTCTGCTAACGATATTTCCGGTTTGTTTCCAGGGGGCTCGGCTAATCGTTCGGCCAGCGGCGGCTCAGGTTCATCCTACCGTGGCCGCGACACCCAACTCCGGAATCTGAATTACACCGGCGATCTCTCTGGCTTATTGGACGTTGCCACGACCCAACTGGGACTGTCCTGGAAGTACAACTCGCATGACCGTTCGATCACGGTCTTCTATCTCGATACCCGGACCTACAACTTCTACGTGTTTGCCTCAAGCACCGACATGCAGTCGACCGTTCAGTCGGGTACTACTGCATCAGCTGGTACAGGCGGCAGCGGCAGCGGCTCGGGTTCGGGTGGCACCTCAGGCATTTCCGGCTACTCAGGTAGCAGCCAAGCTACAACCTTGAGTCTGAAAACTTCGATCACCGATGATATCGAGAAGAACGTAAAAACGATGCTCAGCAATGTCGGGCGCATGTCGTTCTCCCGATCGACCGGCATGATCACCGTGACTGATCGGCCTGACGTTCTTGACCAGGTCGGATCCTACGTCGCAGCAGAAAACGCAAACCTCTCCAAGCAGGTTCTGCTCAACATCAAAGTGTACTCCGTGACACTGAACGACCAGGACTCCGCCGGCATTGACTGGAACCTCGTTTACAAAGCCGCGAACTGGAACTTCAACCTGAAGAACACCTTCCAGGATGCTGCGACCAACTCCGTTAGTGGTGCTGTCGGCATTCTCGATGGTTCGTTCGCAGGCTCCAACGCTGTTATCAAAGCGCTTTCGCAGCAGGGCAGGGTGTCTGTAATTACCTCGCCGTCCGTTACCACTCTCAACCTCCAACCGGTCCCGGTCCAGGTTGCTCGCCAAACTGGCTACCTGGCGTCGATCCAGACCACCAACACTGCTCAAGTCGGCTCGTCCACCTCGCTCACACCGGGCACCGTGACTTCTGGTTTCAACATGAGCCTGTTGCCCTTCGTCGAGTCTGATAACCAGATGCGTCTGCAGTTCTTCATGAACATCAGCACACTCATTCGTCTGCGCGCGGAGTCTAGTGGCGACAACAGGATTCAAGTGCCAGAAATCGACAACCGTATCTTCAATCAGACAGTGCGATTGAAGTCTGGTGAAACGCTGGTTCTATCCGGTTTCGACCAGACCTCCGAGCAAGGCACGAAAGCCGGTGTCGGTGAAAGCTGGAACTTCCTCCTGGGTGGCGGCGTTAACCGCACTACCGTCCGCGACGTGATCGTCGTGATGATCACTCCGATCGTGAAGGGCTGATAGATGGCGACCATCAATCAACGAGCTGCGACCGAACCACGCAGCCGTCCGCCAGCTTCGGTGACTACGATCAACGGGCAAAAGTTTGTATCGGGCCTGTTCTGGCAAGCGCTTACTCAGCCCCGCGGCTACATGAAAGAAGCCAAGGAAATTGGCAAGCGCGAAGGCTTGGACATTGTTGCCATACGGGACACCGTCGAGGTCAAGCAGGCCGGTTTCGTCAGCAAAGCAGACGGCGTCTATAAGGGCATGTATAGCCTCGCGGCGGCCTTGGCTGGGCAGCTGGGCGATACGTGGATTGGCGCGTTCAAGCTCCCGGACGGCCAGTACGCGGTAGTCGCCGTAGACGGCGGCGCCGTCGTTCCTGGTGCCGACAAAATCGGTGATCTGGAAACGATCAAAAAGCAGTTGAGCCGGCTGTTTGGTCGTGGAACTACGCAGTACAAAAAAATCTACGCGCCTGAAGAAATGAACTTCGGTGGCGAAGTAATGGATATCGAGGAGCTCCTGAAGCCCTCGAACCTCAACAAGTCCTACACCCTGAAGCCGCTCACGTTTGGCCTGACAAAGAAGGAGTGGATTGTCACCGGTGTTGCGGTAGCCGTTCTACTGGCACTCATTGTGGCTGGATGGCAATGGCATCTTGAATCAGAGCGCCAAGCGAAAGCTGCACGTATCCATGCCGCTCAAATCGAAGCCGCACGCCTTGCGGAATTGAACGCGAAGACTCGCGCTGCTCAGGCTGCGCCGGCATTGAAGCACCCCTGGTCTACACAGTCAGGTGTAGGCGATTTTGTCATTGCCTGCCTGAAGGTCGCGAACTCTAAACCTCTTTCGCTGGCTGGCTGGCCAGCGGTCTCGGCGAACTGTAAATCCGATCTGTACGCCGTCACCTACGCGCGAGCGGGATCAGCGACTGTCAACCAATTCATCCAAGCCGCCAAACCCTTGTTCGAACTTGCACCGGCATTCACCAACGGAGGTGATGCTGCGTCGCTGAATCAACCGTTGGAAATGCAATTGGCGGGGGACGAGGAACTCACTGATCTGGATACGGCATTGGCGTTGTTCAACAGCCATTTCCAGCAAGTGCTGATCAAGCCGGAGCTCGCGGAGGTCAAGTACGTACCTCCAGCAGCACCAGAGGCGCTGCCTGGCGCCGATCCAGCTCAAGCGCCGCCCCCACCGCCACTACCTGACTGGATCGAGTTCTCTTTCACTATTGAGTCGCGCATCCCACCCGAAATTCTTGTTCAGGGTCTGCCAGGTCGGGGAGTGCGGGTGACCGAAATCGTGATTAGCCGTGAAGCAGCTCAGCTGCTTTGGACCATCAAAGGAGCACTGTATGCAAAAAAATAACAGCCTGGTTTTCGTCGCGTTGAGCCTGCTGTTTGCAGCGCCTTTGATGGCTGACGAGTACGTTCCCACTTTTGGCGATCTGTCGACCATGCAGGCGCAGCAGATGTTTTACGAACTCAAAGCCAAGCGCGACAAATCTAAACAGGACGCCCAAAGCTATGAAGGCGCTACCGGCGCATCGGCGGCGGCACCGGTTACGGGCACGGGCAGTTCCGTACCGAGATTGAGTGGCGTGATTGGCAGTGATCTGAATCTCTACGGAACGTTTGTGTACACCAGCGGAAGCCAGGTCGAAGCACGAGCCGGTGACATCCTTCCAGGTGGGTTCCGCGTTTCCTCTGTCGGTGTCGGCAAGGCTGCGCTCATCAAAGATGGCAAGACGATCCAGCTGATGCAGCAAACGCAGGGAGTGGATTCGTCTTCACAGCCGTTTCAAATGACGCCCGGTCTGCCGTCCCCAATGGGGCAACCCATTATGCCCGTCATGCGCTAGGAGCCTGATATGACCAGTTTGAATGTATCCAATGTCTCGCCGTTGCCAATCCTTGCCCGCCGGGTGCTCAGTGCACCAGGAGAGCGTTGGGAGGTTTCTGCCGAGCTCATGAAAATGGTGTGTTTGACCGACGACATGCGCCTCTACGTGTCGAACTCTCATCAGAACCATATTCAGGTTATGTCGTATCAGGAGCGGCTTGAATACAACGCCGTGGATTATGAAGTGGTCTATGTACGCGTCGAAGAAATTGATCGCTTGTATCGATCATCTTCCAGCGCTGACAACGTCACCCAACTCCTGGCGAACGGTCACGGCACCAGTGACTTTCAAAAGCTGGTTGTTCAAGTCATCACCAAAGCATCCGAGCAGGAAGCCAGTGACGTTCATTTGATGCTCGAAGAGTCAGCTCTTGAGATCAAGTATCGGGTTCACGGCGATCTTGAAGAAGCCGGCCAGCTGCACAAAACCGAGGGATCCGAGTTCCTCAGCTCAATTTATGCGTCCATGTGCGAGGCTTCGGATGAGTTTTACAAACCGCACGTCAGCCAGGATGCGCGCCTGAAGAAGGAATTTGTGACCCAGTGCGGCCTTTTCGGAGCGCGCGTCGCGACCCGCCCGATGATGACCGGCCCGCTTATGGTGCTTCGTCTGCTGTACGACAACGGGCAAAAACGCAAGCTGGAGGAGCTGGGCTATCTCGCCGAACAAATCCTCCAGATGCGTCGACTCATTCACATCAAAAAAGGGATCGTTGTTGTCTCGGGCGTCACAGGTTCAGGCAAGTCTGTAACGCTACAAGTGCTCTTGCAGGAGCTGCTGGAGCATTTTCAATACAAGATTCACCTCCTGACGATCGAGGATCCGCCCGAGTACAAAATCGCCGGCGCCAACCAGACGGAACTTGGCGTTGATGACTGGGCACTCTCGATCAAAAACGCGGTTCGCCTGGATCCCGATGTGTTGATGGTCGGTGAAATGCGTGATTTCGAATCGGCGCAGGCAGCATTCCGTGGCGCTCTGACCGGGCATGGTTTGTGGACCACCTTGCACACTCAGGACGCTATTTCCAGTATCCAGCGGCTTTTGGACCTTGGTGTTGATTCGACCCTGGTACTGGACCCTTCGCTGGTCAAAGGTTTCATCAATCAGTCGCTGACTCGGGTGCTATGCCCGGAGTGCAAGATTCCCTATCACGAAGGTAAGGCAGGTCTTAAACCTGATCTTCAACGGCGCGTTGAAACGTTCTGTACGCCCGACACTGTGTTCGTAAAAGGCCCGGGATGCCCAAAATGCAAAGGCAAGGGCGTCTCCGGCCGTACGGTCATCGCCGAAGTCCTGTTGCCGAACCTGGAATTTATGAGGGTGTTCAGCGGAAGCAAAGCCGAGGCTAAGGCTTACTGGGTACACGAAATGGGGGGAATTACCAAAAACGCCCATGCCATCCGGCAGCTCAATAAAGGTTTGGTTGACCCGTTCATGGTCGAGGGTGATGTAGGCCCGCTCGATGAAGACTTCATGACGATCGGAGCAGCCAAGCCATGATGCTCAAAACACTCTGGTCTTCGTTAGACGAATGGCTTACCAAAATTCGCTTCGGCTCAGGATCTCGCATTGAGCTGTATCGATCGATCGCGTTGCTGTTGGAAAACAACGTACCGCTCAATGCTGGCCTGCTGGAACTGCACAACGTTTTCAGTGACGACAGAAAGAATACGGGCGAACCCCTGGCGATCGTGGCCCTGGAATGCTTTCAGGCCACCTCTAACGGACGCAAACTCAGCCAAGCACTTTCTCGATGGGCACCGCACCAGGAGGTCACTCTGATCGCCGCCGGCGAGCAGTCCGGCGCACTTGCAACCTCGCTTAAAGACGCTATCCGCATGATCTCGTACAAACAACGAATCAAAGCGGCAGTCTTGAGCGCAACTGTGTATCCGTCATTTCTTTACAGCCTCGCAGGGCTGTTGCTGTGGGTTATTGCGACAATCCTGGTCCCAAAGATGGCAAAACTGAGTGATCCCGATACTTGGGAAGGCGTTGGTTATTTACTCAGCGTCATTTCCTGGGCGGTAACCAACTTCGGCATCTATCTCATAGTTGCGATCGTTGGCGTGTTGGTGTCGGTGTTTTTCAGTCTCCCGCGACTTACGGGTGAAATTCGGATTTTCCTTGATAGAGCGCCCATCTATACAACTTACCGCGTACTCCATGGGTCTGCGTTTTTGCTCAACGTCTCGGTCATGATCCGCGCCGGAATCCAGCTGCACGACGCGCTCCTCTTACTGCACCAGGACGCTGAACCGTGGCTGAAGGAGCGTATCGGTGCCGCCATCCTGGGTACGCGGCAAGGCGGAAACCTTGGTGTTGCGCTTGATCGCGCTGGCCATCGATTCCCAGATAAGCGCGCCGTTCAGTACTTGAAAATTCTGGCCTCTCGTGAAGGTTTCGATGAAGCGATCAATAAGTTTTCTCAAGACTGGGTCGAGCAGTGCATTAAGCGCGTTGAGCAATCCGCCGCACTTTCTCTAATCATCAGTGCCGCTTTAATGGCCGGACTGATGGCCCTGGTAGTACTGGGAACATTGGATATGCAAGACGCTCTTGATCGCTCCGTAAGTGCCCGTACTTAACCTGATTATTAACTGTAAACAACAAACTGGAAGAAACTCTATGAAATCGAAAACTATCAACCGTCTCCACAAACAAACTGGTTCGAGCAACATGGAAATGTTGTTCTACCTCATCCTCGCAGCCCTTGTTGTTGGTGGTGCAATCGCCTTGGGCCTGAAACTGTTCAACAAGCAGACCAACAACGGTGAACAGACCAACGTCGCCAACCTGATCGTGAATACCCGGGCGCTGAAAGGCAGCCAAGGCTATGGCACGAACGGAGCCAACCTGATTCCGCAACTGATCACGACTGATGGCATTCCAGACGGGCTCACGAACTCCAGCGGTGCCATTTTCAACTCCTGGAACGGCACAGTAACCGTCACCTCGACCGGCCCCGCATTCGTGTTGACCTACGGAAGCATCCCACAGGACTCGTGCGTGAGTTTGGCGACCAAAGTGGCAAAAACCCGAGCGTACTCGACGAAGATCAACTCCGGCACAGCTGTCATCGGCGAAGTCGATAGCGCGACCGCAACCACGAACTGCAGCGCCACTACCAACACAATCGCCTGGACTATCAGCCAGTGAGTCAAATTGCCCACGCGACTTTCGTCGATCTGCACATTGGCGATACGTTCTGCGAAGTCAAAGGGCTGGACGGGGCGAGCTCGCCCCGTGTTCCAGCGCCTGAGGAGTGGAAGGACGAGATTCAGGTTCTGCGTGAGCAGTGCAAGGCATGCGCGGAACAGCACGGCGCAGAGTTCTCCGTAGCACTGGATGACATGCTTTTGCGTGTCACAAAAGTTATAGACATCAACTTCCAAGACGTCTTTTTTGTGCGGAAGTCCAGTGCGCAGATCCGAAACATTGAAGACCTGGTCTTCCCTGAATACGTCATCAACACCTGGAGGCAACCCAACCTACGCGGACTGGTCTTGATCGCCGGTGAGATGGCAAACGGGAAGACATCGACCGCTGCCGGATTCGTCGTAGATCGGTTAATGAACTTCGGTGGTTTGTGTATCGCGATCGAGGATCCACCAGAAACCAAGCTGAACGGCGAGCATGGTCCTGGGCGCTGTGTCCAGGTGCACGCTTCCCGTCGCACTGGCGGTTACGCCGAGCACCTTTATCACGCGATGCGGACGGGCGCGGATCTGATTTTCATTGGCGAGATCCGCGACCAGGCTACCGCCTGCGAAGCCCTGACAGCATCAATCAACGGACATCTGATACTCGCAACGATACATGCCGGCAACGTCGCCCAGGCCGCCGAACGCATCATCACGTTCGCAGCCGGGGGCATGGAGAACGCTGCTGACGTCCTGGCAACGGGTTTAAGCATGGTCCTTTGGCAATCGTTGAATCGAATGCACCAAGGGGAACGCGTGATTACCAGAATGTCTGCTCAACCGCTCGTGCTCACGGGCCCGGACGGGTTGGGCATCAAAGAAAAAATCCGCCAAGGGAAGACCCAACAGATTCTGCAGGACGCGACCCTGCAGCAGAACTCTGCTACGTGGTCCCAATAGCCAAGCTTCATCGGAGACAGAAATGAAAACAATGCGTGGCTACAGCAATCAACGCGGTGCAGGTCTGGTTGAAGCACTGATCGTTCTGATCATTTCAGCGATCGCTTTTGGCGCCGGAGCGCAACAGTACTCCAAGTACCTGGACAACATTACGAACAAACAGGCTGCAGACCACGCGACCTTGATTGCCGGTGCAGGAAGCAAATACTTGAAGGACAACTACGCCGCAGTGGTGGCCAGCGCCGGTCCGACGACACCGGCCGTGGTTACTGTGGCCATGTTGAAGTCGACCGGTTATTTGCCGGCCGGGATCAGCGACAAAAATGCTTTTGGCCAGGACTACAGTATTCAGGTGATCGAACCACTGCCAAATCAACTGCAAGCCATGGTGGTGACCACCGGCGGCCAGACCATAAGCGAGTTGGACGGTCGCCGCATCGCGCAGTACATGGGAGCAAAGGGTGGATTCATTTCGACTGTGGACACCACGGTGGCTACAGGCAGCTTTGGTGGATGGCAAATGGCGCTCTCGCCATTTGCGATTAGCCCGGGAGCAGGTCACGTAGCTACCGCTCTGTTCCTCGAGGACGGCGCTCTCGTCAACGACTATCTCTATCGCAACGCAGTGCCTGGCCATCCGGAGCTGAACCGGATGAATACCGCCATCAACATGAATGGCAACAACCTGAACAACGCCGGCACCGTTGCTGCAACCGCTGTGACTACCGCCACCATGACCGCCAGTGGCGACATCAGTGCCGCGAACGCCACCATCGCGGGCGAAACCACGACTGGTGGTTGGTTCCGCAGTACGGGCGACAGCGGCTGGTACAACCAGAAGTGGAACGGTGGTTGGTACATGAGCGACCCCAACTGGGTGCGTTCCTACGGCGACAAGAACGTGTACACGGGTGGTGAAATGCGTGCCGGTAAGCTCACCTCCGGAGGACGCACCGAAGTCGGTGAATACCTGCAACTGAATGCCATTGCGACGGAAGGCGCAGGCTGCGCCCCGAACGGCTTGGTGGGGCGAAATGCTGCCGGTTTAACACTTTCTTGCCAATCCGGTGTGTGGGTCAACAGGTGGGGGGTACAGCCTTGCTATAGGACTGGTTACCGTGACCGATCGACTTGTGCGAGTCTGTTCTGGAACAGCCCGGGTATGGGGCAATTGCGCATGGGATATGGACTCAGGTGTGGGCATCGTGCACCGTTGCGTGGATCACTGAGTGGCGATCATATCGCCATGACTTGGCTAATAGCGAGTACTGGTGCCGCTCAGCTTGACAATAGGTTGCTACGGCCAATCGGAGGTGGGTGGGCAGGCTCGCATATTGCTGGTAATCACTGGGTCCGATGACTTTGCGCAGGTTCTGCATGGGAGTCTGGCTTCAATCGGCTGTGGGATATTGCGCAATCCGCTGTGAGTATAGCTTCTCGGAAGTCGACGTTCTTGAAGCCCGAGTAACTGGGATATTGCAACTGCTGTTTAACAAATGTACTTACCAATTGGATTCGCTTCTTGCCAATCCGGTGTGTGGGCTAAACAGTGGGGAAATTCCATGATCACCGTATCTTCTCCTGCTGCTTCTTGTTCTACACAGATCCCTGTGTTTAACGGAAACTTTGTGACCGCGACGTGCCCGGCTGGTTATCAAGTCACCGGTGGGGGATATCAATTAGCTTGGTGGGGGCCATTTAATGAGAGCTCTTCTAATGCACCTGACTATAGTGCCCCTTCTGCCAATGGCTGGGGAGTTATCGCCGGCGCAAAAGCTGCAAACTCGTGCTTTGTTGCCTTTGCTGTATGCTTGAAATAATTATCCGAACCTAAAAGCCCCGCGCTCGGCGGGGCCCTAATCAAGGTTTGTTATGTTCTTGCGATACAGAGATTACATCCATCTACAGTAACGCGAGTCTCGTTTATATTCGCAACATGACAACTGTGCATTATAAGCTTGGTTAATTACGCGGAGCATAAAGTACGCCGTACAAAAGCATCAGTAAACCTATTTCATTTTAGGCACTGCCAATAAAATACGCCTGCCCAACCGGCTCTGACCGCGTATAGGAACCAGTTTCCAGCACCGTCACGATAAACTTGACCGGACTCGTCTTCACCTACGGCCGAAGCACCAGACAGAGTGCATATTGTCCAAGTTGAGTCAGCAATAGCGCATACATTTGGATTCCACCCACCGTAACCTTGGCACGCGCCGGAGATATAGTTTTTGAATTTTGCTCCGGCACTAGTCCACACACCGGATTGGCAAGGACCGGCTAGCTGGGAGCCATGCCAGCCGGGCCTTTAGCTCGTATCGCTCTGACATTTTGTCGCTAATAAAGTGTTAAGCCACCGCTCGGGGCATCGAGTCATTGGTCACCAACGGATCGAGCATGATCACGTCGAACTCATCGACTTCCTCAAGATATTGATCCGGTTGAGGGATCGGGAGTTTGTCACGGATGGACAGCATGAGCTGCCGAAGGAGTGCGTCTTGTGCGCTTTGCAGAGCGGTCGCGTGACATGTCCCGCGGCCCACTACATCGTCGAAATCGAGGAGCTGTATCTCGACGCCGGTCTCGCTGGGGATCACCCTCGCCGGGTACGGGACCAGGTGATTGATGATCAGTTGTTGACCACGATGTTTGTTACCTTCCAGTTTTTTGACCAACCGCGCAGCCCGTAGATGTGTGTACCGTTTTAGCATCGACAGTGATTTGTGGCCGCTGATCGCTGCGACTTCCATGACGTCCAGGGTGCCGAGCTCGAAGAGCTTGGAGCATGCTTCATGACGCAGATCATGAAAATGGAGGTCTTCTATACCCAGCCTGATGAGCATGTACCTCCACGACGACTTCAAGCCATTCGATGTGTAACTGAACACGCGACCTTTGGTTTTTGGCCCTAAGCGCACAAGTGCGTCCCGTGCTTTTTGACTGAGGGGTACATCTCGCTTGGTACCGTTCTTTGTTTCAGGCAAGTGTGCAACACGGCTTTTGAAGTTGATGTGTTCCCAGGTCAGCTTCAATATTTCGCCTTGCCGCATGGCGGTCTCAAGAGCAAGGACCACGATCGAGTACAGCTCCGGATTTGGGTACTGGTGGCAATGACGAAGAATTTTTCTCTCTTCGCGGGGCAGCAATCGCCTATCCCGGCCCGGGGGCGATTTCGGCTTTCTGACGTTCGAGACCGGATTGGACTCAGTCGCTCCCCATTCAATGCGCGCGACATCGAATAAATTGCTCAGGAGTGACATTTCCAGCCGAACTGTTGCAGCCGAGATTGTTTTTCCGGTGCGAGGATTTACCTGCGCCAATCTCTCGTCTCGGTACGTCGCAATATCTGGACTCGTGATCTCACGCAGCTGCTTTTGAGCGAGGGAGCATCGGCAGAGCTGATCAATGCGGTAGCTTTCCTGCAGGTAACCTTTTTTTAGGATAGAAACCTGTGCGCGATAGCGTTGTAGAGCTTCAGCGAGGGTCAGATTGACAGTCATTTTTCCTATCCAGCTTTGCCTCCACCAGGGCTGAGAGCTGCGTCAAGGAAATTTCCAGTACCTGACAAAGGCGCATCAATGTGTCGAGTGTGGGAGAGCGTCTTCCGCGCTCAAGGAGGCTGATGAAGGACCGGTCCATTTCAGCTTCAAACCCTAGCTTTTCTTGAGACAGGCCGAGGCCCTTGCGCCTTTCAGCAAGTACGCAACCGAATGCGGCGTTGTGGTCAAGAATTTTAGGAGTTGCTTTCAAAACACCGGCCCAGGGATCAAGGCCGGGATTGTCGGGTTGCTGACTATTGTCGTCAGCGGACTATTGTCCGCAGTGGGTCTCATCTGAATCTATGCCGATTTACTGAGGCGTAGTTTACAGACGTGGCACTAAGCTACTACCGAGCCTCATGTCAGCCGAGATCTACCCTTCGATTGAGGCGCCCTTGAATGATGCTTCGCGCCGGCGGCGCCCTATGCGACGCCTGGCCCTGGACGCCGGCCAAACCCACCACCTCGATCGAGCGCGGATCCGCTGGCCAACACCTCACCCTCTCCTGGATGTGCTTTACCGGCGATCGGCACAGGCCTCGATCTCGATCACCTACAGCAGTTGCCGGCGTCGCCGGCATCGAGCAGCTGACCAGGTGCTGGCCCTGGCACGTCGACCGACGTGCACCAGGTGCGCGATCAGCCGCGGGAAAGAGCAGGGCAGGGCACTGCCACCTGGCGGTGGCCACCGGCGCCGCCGGCACCTGCAGGAGCACCGATCACCCACGAACCCCACCGCCTGCACGGGGATCCCCTGACCCATCCCCTAACACAGCCCGTGGATTTGTGGATGACGGCCAACACCGGCCGCCGGCGGCGGCCACACCCATCCCCCCGCCCTTCCCTCCAGGAAGGGAGCGAGTCGGCCTCTGACCCCAACGGCCATGGGGGAAGAGCAACCCCTATGACCGCCGGGGGAGCCTTGATCACCAGCCACCTGGTAAAGGGGACCGCTGCGCTTCAGTCCTTACCCGTTCGGTGCTCGCCTGCAAGCAGGCTGCGCGCCGCGTGCGGCTTCCGGGCTGACCCTTGACCAAACGCGCGACCAATATCGTTCCTGATGCGCTGAAAAATCGCTCATCGCTATCTGTATAATGGTTACAATACGAAATAATGGTAAGCCAAACCTATTGGCAAAACTTGAATTGACCTAGCGGAGGTTAAGCAATGCGCGAAGGGTATTTACTGGCATTAGTCAGCGCGGCATTAGCAAGCGTCAAATATCGAAGTTTTCGTCGCATATATGAGCAATCGCTTTTTATTGGTCCATGGACCGAACTGCCTGATGGATCTTTGGCCCGGATGGGCAATGAGCGATGGAGCAACTCGACGGAAGAAGCTCGTACCACTTTGGCGAAAATACTCAGGGACGAGTCTTACTCAAGGTTTTTATACGCCTATCCTCGCGTTTCTTCAGATTGCCATCCAGTGGTCAACGGGGAAGCACCCAGTGATGTAGCGTCACGCGTCGCTTATGCCCAGGCGCGCGATAGTCTGGTAGTCGCACTGCAGCATCTTGCTGAGATCAGCCTTGACGAAGGGCGTGATCCTCGCGCTTCGGTGCTGTACGAAAGTTTGGATCTTCGTCACGAATTGCTGGCTCTGCTCGATCCCTCGCCTCATGACGTAACTCCATCACATGACCCCGGAGTTCAAGGACTGGCAACCGACCCGATTGGAATCATTCGGTCGCTCTATTTGGCCTGCAAGAGGAAGAACCATGCGTGAGTTTGAAGGTGTCCGGATCCTGGAAACTGCTGATGATCTTTTGACCTTTATCAAAGAAGATCCATTGGATCGACTGCTTGATTACCGAAACGATCGCTTCCTAATCGTGGCGTCCATGAGAGCTCTCGGCGTCACCTCCATAAACCAGTATGTGAAAGCAAGGCGGACCGGACGAGACTCCGATCGTACTCATGACTGCACGCTCGCTGTGGTTGCACTCAAAAACAGGCACGCTACTCAGACCGGCGCAATCCCGCAGGACATCATGGCGCTCTGTAAATCCGCCGAGGACCTGGCACCAGGGCGATTGCTCTCCTGGGCGGGCTATGAAGGCCTATGCGTCCTCGCAACCCACCCTGATGCAGAAATTGGTGAGGCCGATTGGTTCACCGCTGTTGGCACAACCAGTACGATCAAGGGGTAAGAATATGTCAGATAGTCTTACCCTCTTTGTAGTTGTGTTTGTGATCGGGATCCTTGCAGGGACTGCTATCAACGTAGTCGTAGCCTGGTTACCCTTGTACCTTTACCGGCAATGGGAGAGGGACGCCCGGGAGATTCTTGGGCTATCGGCAGATCATCCGGCTCTACCAGGATTCAACAACCCTCACTCAGCGACGCGGCGAACGCTTGTTGTCATGGCCTGCGGTTTACTGAGCGTTGGAGTAATTCACCATTTCGAGCTTACCCTGGAAGGGTTGGCCTTCATCTTGCTGACGTGGTCATTGATCGCAGTGAGCTTGGTAGATGCTGATCACAAGCTCCTACCGGATATGATTGTCCTTCCGCTCGTATGGGCCGGGTTGATAGTGAACAACTTCGGTTTTTACACTACGAGCTCGGCGGCGTTGTGGGGGGCTATCGGCGGTTACATGTCACTTTGGATTGTCTCGTGGCTCTTTCGCGTGGCCGCTGGCAAGGAAGGCATTGGTCATGGCGACTTCAAGTTAGTGAGTGTTATCGGGGCTTGGGGTGGGTGGCAGGTTCTGCCATTCACTGTGTTTTTAGCCGCATTACTCGGTGTCCTGGTTTATTCACTTAAACGATTTGCCATCGTTGATTCCACCACCGATTCGGCAGTCGTTCCGTTTGGCCCCTACATTTCCGCTGCAGGGTGGATTGTGATGCTCTATTCGATGAATGCGGTTTCATATCCTCTCTACTGATCCAATACTCCATATCCCAAACAGCGCGGTTGTACCGGAGAGCGTTTTGTCAGTCACGGCAGGGTGACAGACCACAACAGCTGATGAAGCGCTCTACCAGTGCAACTGCCTCAATCTTTGTTGATTCGATAAAGCCCGCCGTGCCGATCGAGCGCGGATCCGCTGGCCAACTCCTCACCACGCTCGTGGATGTGCTTCACCGGTGATCGCCAAACGCGCCGTGCCGATCGGCACCGGCCTCGATCAGGATCACCTGCAACAGTCGCCGGCGCCGCCGGCATCGAGCAGCTGACCAGGTGCTGGTCCGGGCACGTCGACCGACGTGCACCAGGTGCGCGATCAGCCGCGGGAAAGACCAGGGCAGGGCAAGGCCACTGGCGGTGGCCACCAGCACCGCCTGCAGCGCCTGGCCCAGGACGTCGCCCAAACCCGTCGCGCCGATCGAGCGCGGATCTGCTGGCCAACACCTCACCCACTCGTGGATATGCCTTACTGGCGATCGCCGGCCGCGCCGTGCCGATCGGCACCGGCACCGGCCTCGATCAGGATCACCTGCAACAGTCGCCGGCGCCGCCGGCATCGAGCAGCTGACCAGGTGCTGGTCCGGGCACGTCGACCGACGTGCACCAGGTGCGCGATCAGCCGCGGGAAAGACCAGGGCAGGGCACGGCCACTGGCGGTGGCCACCAGCACCGCCGGCACCTGCAGGAGCACCGATCACCCACGAACCCCACCGCCTGCACGGGGATCCCCTGGCCCATCCCCTAACACAGCCCGTGGATTTGTGGATGACGGCCAACACCGGCCGCCGCCGGCCAAACCCATCCCCCCGCCCTTCCCTCCAGGAAGGGAGCGAGTCGGCCTCTGACCCCAACGGCCATGGGGGAGGAGCAACCCCATGACCGCCGGGGGAGCCTTGATCACCAGCCACCTGGTAAAGGGAGCGCTGCGCTTCAGTCCTCACCCGTTCGGTGCTCGCCTGCAAGCAGGCTGCGCGCCGCTTGCGGCTTCCGGGCCGACCCTTTGACCAGATTGAAGCGGTTAACGCCTCTGGCTGGCCCAGATCGCTTCTCAGCCAGCTGAATAAAAAAGGCCTGGTGCTCATGCAACCAGGCCTTATGACTCTGAACCTATCGAAATCGGTTATCTACGCCACTTCGGTAGCAGCTCGCCATTTCAAATAGGCTTCAACGGTCCAGAACCCTGCCACTGCAGCGTTTCGTTCCAAGGACCAGTACGACTCACCCTCCTGGACAAAATCACGACAGTCTTCGTCGATACGAAGGCGTGGATCCGGAGGATTTCGTTCTTCTTCAGCCTCTGCCTCAATTGCCATTCGTTCTAATTCGGCCTCCTGGTCTGGAGTAAGGTGGTCGTAGTGGTCATAGGGGTCGAAGTGATCCTGTTCAGCCTGCACTATTTCCCAATCTTTCCGTTGCCATGCAGCTCGAACTTCGTCGTCGCCGACGCCATCTAACCAACGGTAGAACAGGTGCAGTAGACCGGGATCACAGAGGACTTGAGCATCGATACCCAAAATCGCACCTATTTCCGCCTGCATGTGCTTTTTCTCTTCCTCCCACCACTCATCGTTCTCTAGCCGCTTTTGCTCCGCTTTAGCTCGATTTTCCCTGCTGATTTCAACCTGGTCGTGCGCAGCCTGTTCCAACACCTGTTGCCAATCCGGAGGTGGAGGGCAGACACCACGCTGAATGAGCCCCGCGTTGACCACGTTGATGAATGCCATGCTTTCGGCTGGAACTTCGGCTTGAACCAAACGATCAGCGGATAGATCTTCGATGGCCGGTGGCAGGCCTCTTTTCACGCGGCCACTGCCCACACGGTCCACCAAGTAACGCTCGTTCCATGCATTCCCACGAGCCTTCTTGCCTTCGCTTTCCATGCTCGACGTATATTTCATGAGCCACATGTGCATGTAGCGCTGACGCTCGGGGCTCATCTGGATAGAAATGTCGTGATAACGCTGATAGAACGCTTCGTCGTGGCCGCATTCAAGGCTATCGCCCTTGTGAGCGATCTCATGCTCCACCAGCCCAAAAATATATGCTGCGGTTTTCAGCGGTTCCGCATTGAGGCGCTTCACAATTCGAACATTGATCGCAAGGTAGCATTCGCCATCCGTCCACGCCTCTGCGGTGTTGGACTCCCCCAGGAGCACGTGCATACGTGGTTCGTCGTAAGCCATCCGGCCATTGGTGTAACGTTTGGCCCCTGTACACGCACCGGCGTATTGCTGAATGCACCAGCGCAGAGCAGTCCATGCCCGACGTGTTTCTTTATCGAGGGCTGTCTTTTCAGAAAGGATCTGGGTTCGTTCTACGAACGCTTCGCGTAAGGTCGCAAAGAACACGAATTCGGGCATAGGGAACTGCCGAAGTACTTCTTCTTTTTGCCATCCCGACCGAGAGCTGCTGTTAACGAACGCGTCACCTACGTTCGAAATCGCCCGCTCCAGTACTTCCTGGAAATCCTCTGGACTGTTGCAACCAAACCGTTCTAGCGTCTGGGGGTGTACAACCTGGATTATTCCATCCCGGGCAATCGCCTCGCCCTTTGGAACATCATCGCCGCATTCGACTACCGTGATTTGTCCTTTGTGGTCGCGCTTAGCTTTCCGAACGAAGTCCTGCAGCGTGACGTGCCTTTTTCCTGGGAGCAGAGTGATGACTTCTTCTCGTTGGAATATGTGAGTGAGCTGCGGATCTCCACTGAGCAGCGCCCGAGCAGATTTTTCACGCCGAGCCTCCGTCTTTCTGTGATCGCCCAAGCGGGCCGACACTTCACTTGCCAGCTTGCCGAATTGCTTAGCAATCGGCTTCCAGACGGGGCACGTTTTGCGCAGGATTTCAGTGCGCGAGACGTTGAGATCAATTGCCTTTTTCGAAACGATCAGCCCGCCGGCACCCCAGACGTGCGAGGAATCATGACGAACCAGAACGCCCTGATTGTAAATCGAAACCGGGCCATCCTCCTTCGCGCGGTAAAAAGCCCATTCGTCTTCAAAGTCCCATTTTTCGGAGCTTGGGTTGCGGGTGATGATTTTGCCATTCAGTTCCACCGCAATGGTCGTATAACGCACCAGGTCGCGGACTTCCTGCACCGCTGACATCAACTCAAGATCATTGAGCGGTTCGTACCAGGAACCCACGATCGAACAGCCAGGCGCCTCGACAGCCAGGTCATCGAGCTCGTAGTTGTAGCCCATGGATCGTGTATCGACGGTCATTTTCCAATTATTGGAAGACCACACTGTGGTCGCATGGGCCATGATTTGGCCTCGTCCCAGGCGGAAGCGCCCGTAGGTTGCGTCGCCTTCCTGGTGTGGCGTGCCAAATCGGCCGAAATAGCGCAGTACATCTTCCCGGCTGGCGAAGCCAGTGCCGTCATCAGAGCAATGGAAACCATCTTTGGCCATCGTCAGGCGCACCGTCGTTGCGCCGGCGTCGACTGAGTTCATCAGCAGCTCAATGATTGCCTTACCGACCGAACCGGCCTGGCTGTAGATGATGTGATGAATAATTTGTGGATCAAGCTCAAATGGCAGAATCACGGTGCACCTCTCAATCAATCATTGCGCAACGATCGGCGGCACGACGACGCGTACCTGCCAATCGTGGGCCAGAACGGGGTTATTAAGGTTCAGGTAGGCTGAATGGATCTGGTGTTTGATGCCGAGCTCGCGGAGCATGCTTCCGGCACCGGCTCGAGCGCGTGCTTGCCTTACATCGTCGACGGGGGCATCCCAGTACAAGAGCTCGCCATCAGGCTCCTGCGTCACCGCAGTGACGCCTTGAGGCCATTCGGCAACCCTGTCGACGACATCTGCCAGTGAGAGCAAACTCGTCGGGCCGCACACGTGTTTGCCGACACCCAGGATCTCAGCAAGCGGATTCATCTCGATGATTCCTCTGCTGCATCGATCCACCACGGCACAAGGTGGACGTTGATACATTCGTCGATCGCCGGCCGATTGGCTTCGTAGAACGCGCGGTATTGATCAATGTGGCGTTCACAGAACGCCTCAAGATCCGCTTTCGACAAGCGGGGTGAGTACACAAAACCTGGTGCCAGGTCGAAATCGGTGATGAGCGCCGTGCCGTCTTCGAACTCCTGCAGGCCGGAGCCAACCAGGTCCATTACTCTGGCGAGGTAGCCGCTGGAAAAATCGATTTGAATGGGGCCTGGTTCTCTTACCTCACCCGGAATGTGCGGTTTCCCATCTTTCAGGTAAGGAGAGGCCGTTACATGGATCAGCTGCTCGGCGTGAAAAATCAGATCACCTTCCAGCAATTCCATTGCTGGTACAGCCGACCAACGATCGTAGCGAAAGCACTGCACTGAATGGTTCATACGCGAGACTCCTTTTGCTGAAAACTGACTTGCCGAAACGCTGCTGCTTGGCCTTTTTCAAGCATGCGTACCGCGCCGGTCTGCTGTGGCTTGAAGTACTTCAGGTCTTTTTCTTCGATGCGCAACTTGGAGGCGGCTTCCTTCCAATCCGAAGTGGAAAGATTCAACAACAACAGGGTGCCGGCGTTTTTTATGAAATCTTGTGAGAAGTGAGCAGGCGACTGTCCGGCCAACAAGATGGCCAGACCGAATTTGCGCATTTCGTTGACGATGACGTTGATCGGGTTGCTGCCGTCTTCGCTGTTGAATTTTTTTGATTCGTCGAGAACGATCATCCGCCGCAAACGGCCACCAGATTCGCCGCGTTGCATCATTTCGCGAATGATTGCTCGCATGCGGAAACGGACGAACATCTTCAGCTCATCTTCGGATTGGGCCAGGGGCTTGAGGATGTAACGCCGGATCCTGGCATTACCGAAGGGCGGCGGATTAGGGTTGAAGATGCCTGTGGAGCTCAGGTTTTCCAAACGAGTGATAACGCTCAGAAGCACGTCTTTGCTGTTGTATTTGATCGCTTCTTCAAACTCACGGCCGGTGTCCATGCTGTTGACGAACGTCGTGAAGGTCTCGATGGACTTTGCCTTCGAGGTCTCCATACGTTTTTCCATTTTTTCCAGCTCTTCGTCGTTGCCCGATCCACCCGAACGATTCATCTTCGTGCGGAGTAGATTCAGTGAGCTCTGCGCTTTGCAGTAGTCATCGAAAGCGCCCAGGGCATTACGCCCGGTTTCTTTATCTTCGACACCCATCCAAAGCGCCTTCAGCTTGCGTCTGGCGAACTGGATCACATCGTCGAGTGATGGGTACACGTCCCGCAGGCCCGACCAGTTCTTCTTTTCGATCATGTCGCGAATTTCAGCCTCGGACGCTTCACGCTTAACCCAGGATCGCGGGTTGTTACCAAAAATTCCCTTGAGCATGTAGGTGTCTGTCAGCAAGTGACGGAGTACACCTTCTTGGTTGCCGCCCAGTTGGCGGGAGGTGCTGTTGATCGCCTCGATCACATCGTTTACGGAACGCCGCACGCCGCCGTAGTGCTGGTCAGTATTGAGGACCAACGGGTTGAAACCGTAGCGAGTCGCCTCGCTGAACATTACGGTGGATGCTCCCGGGATCTCGATATCCCCGTGGTAATCAAAAATGTCGATCTCGACGTCATCAGGCATGCCGGTGACAAATTCACGGATCCAGTGTGTTTTACCGGAGCCCGACGTGCCAGCGACACCTACATGGTGATTCGACACTTGGCTTTCCTGCCAGTAGACAGGAAGCTTGTTACCTCTGCGCTCTTCCCAGAAGTCGTTTCCAATCAAAATCTTGGACATGTTTATTCCTTATTCATCAGTGTCGTAGGCGGATTCAGGGATTTCGTCTTCGTATCCCTCTTCCGGCATCAATTCGTATGGGTCGTCGTGACGAGGTTCGTGCATGTATCCGGTCAGGCCTGCTTCTTCTGCGGCCTTCAATCCACGACGGGCGGCTTCAAAAAGCACGATGCCGCGCTCGATCGGATTCACCTCGAAGCGACGGATGTCGTTCATTTTTTCGGCAGCGGCTATCACGTGGTCGAGAATCGGGTCGACCAGGTTCGGGTAGTACGGTTTTTCTGAGCGCCGCAGTTGGGCGAAGATGTAGTCCGCAGACGTAACGTCATGCTCGTCCAGCTTCACCGCCGAACGAGGAAGGCGGGCATAAACCGGGCGTTCGATCTGCAGGAAGCGGTTGATACGTGCCGAAAGCTTCGCAGTTTTCTTTTCGTCGTCTGGGATGTAGAACGAAGCGCTCGGAATAACCGCGTCTTTGAAGATCACTAGCCCTTGGCCAGAGTCCAACCCTTTCAACTCGCGAAGACTGACCCGGTCACGTTTTTCGATGGTCGCGGTACGGTTATTGTCGTAGGAAGAAGCGAGCATGCCTTGTGTTGATTCATGCCCTGTTAGCACGCTGTAGTAAGCGTCGCCCCCGGCCTTTTTGATGAGCTCGTAGGTGTCTTCCGGGTCTTCCAGCGCCAATGTCCATTTGACTTTCGTGTTAGCGATCATCGACGCGGATTCTTCGCTCGCTTCGCCTCGTTTCAGGCCCTGGATGTCCTGAACAGCTGCGACCATCATGAATCCGAGTGATCGAGCTTGAGCAAACATCACCGCGATGCCGGCAGCGAAGTAGTAAGCCAGCTCATCGCTGATGATTACGTATGGATTAGGCGCGTTGGTTGCTTTTGCATCCAGCACTTCCGCCTTTGTGCCCTCTAAGCGGTAGCCCAGGTTCTGCGCCATCATCAGTCGAATCGACGAGATGTACAGCTTGCCGAGCGCCGCCGCTTCCGATGCTGACTTCTCGAGGGACGGGATCATGACGACAAGGATTCGGTTGTTGAGGAGCACATCGAGCATGTCGATCTCGGGGTACTTGTCCTCGAAGATAAATCCATAGGTGTCCATCATCATGCCGAGCGTCCGCGCGAATTGGCCGGTCAGATACCCGTGCTGGTTGAACACCTCGGGATCCCACTGAGATGGGTCATTTGCAAGGCTCGGATTGAATCCGGGTAGGCCGGTTTCGAAATACGCTTTGATGGGGAGGAAGGCGAGTTCGGGAATCTTTCCCTCAAGACCTTCGATGTAGAACTTCACCAGGTTCTGCAGGGCCATGTAGTTACGGATCACTGCGATGGAGATATCGAGTTCACCCTTCGCTCGCTTGTAGCAAAGCGTGCGGATCTCAGCGTCGATCATGTTGAGTGCTTTGTCTTGCCACCCAGCACCATCACCACCCGCCTTAGGCTGCAAGGAAGCCATCAACTGCAGCAGAAAGTCGGCCGAACCGTCGAAAAACGGGTTCATGGAGTTGGACTGAGACAAGAATGCTTTGCCGGCGAAACGACCCTCCTCGCGGTCCACCATGATCTTGAAGGGGTCCATTCCGCCAGTCAGATAGTTGAGTGCCAGGAAATCGTCTTCACGGCCCCTGCGGCGTGTCAAAGACCACAAGCAGAATGCAAGGTTTGAATCGGCCTTGCCGTCCCCGTAGCAAAATCCGCTCGCCCAGCAGAGGGCGTTGTAGCCGATTCCCATCAGGGTTTCACTTTTTCCGGACCCGGTCGTACCCCCCAGGAACAGGTGCGTCCTGGCATCTGAGTTGTTCAGCCAGAGCTCGCGGCCTTGCTCTTCTTTATCTGCGGTACGGAAGAAACCCAAATAGAGAATTCCGCCTGCCGCGAGGTAGCGACGGACTGTTTTGGATTTGCGTATCAGACCCCACAGAGTGTTCTTTTCAACAAGCTCTTCGTAGAAATCGGTGGTATCGAGACCACCCACATCCTTCGGAAGGCGAAGCGGCATGTTGAACTCTTGGTCCTGGAAGGACATGAGCATGATCAACAAAACCACGATCCAGACCGGCCAGAGTGCGGGAACGAACAATTGCAATCCCGCGAACGCGATCAGGAAGGTTCGGAAGTTCGCCGGCCGGTACAGCCAGATCATCGAGCGTTGCCAAGGCGACCTGGTGTCGCGGGTCAACTGCGACTGGTCAATTTCGTGTCTGCTGTCGAGTGCCATCGTTATCCCCTCAACTCAAAGGTACGCCGACCAGGTCTTCAAACTTCAGGCGCATCGCATGCCGGAACATCAGTGCCTTGGTTGTCCTGGCCAGGATCGCTTTCGCTTTATTGGCAGCGGTGACTTGTTGTTCCGGAACAGAACGGTCAAGCCTGTGAGCAACGTAATCGCAAAGGAATGTGCTCAATGGGCGTGCTTCAGCGAGCGCCGCTTCCCAGCCCGCAAGTCCGTGTGTGCGGATAAACGTGTCGGGATCCTCGCCTTCTGGAAGGAACAGAAACTGCGCGGATTGCCCATCTTTGATTTCTTCGAGCAAAACAACGGACGCAGACAGCGCTGCGCGTCTTCCAGCCCGATCACCATCGAAAGCGAACACAATCCGATCCGTGTGGATGTACAAGCGCCGGATTTGATCTTTTGTGATTGCAGTGCCCATTGGGGCAACAACTCGTTTGTCGCCTTCCTGGTGCGCGCTGATGACGTCGATGTAACCCTCTACAGCAATCGCTAAGCCTGCTTTACGAATTGCAGTCTTGGCCTGGTACAGGCCATACAGCTCTTTGCCCTTGTGGAAGATTTCTGTTTCCGGGCTGTTGAGGTACTTCGGCGCCTTGTCGGGGTTCGCCAACAGGGTTCGGCCGGCGAAGCCAATGAGGTTTCCGCTTTCGTTGTGGATGGGAAACATGATTCGCTGACGAAACCGGTCATAAAGCCCGGTGTCGTTGCGGGCCGCTAGGCCAGCGCCGATCAAAATGTCCTCACCCGATTTAGACAGCAGACTAATGACGCCTTTGGTCACCACACCAAGCCCGAACTCTTGGATCGTCTCTTCTTTAAGTCCGCGCGTTTCGTGCAGGTAAGAGCGTGCTCTAGGACTTTTCGCCAAGCCGCTTTGGTAGATGCGGGCAGCTTCTTTCAGCACCTGGTAGTAACGGCTCAACCGCTGACGCTTCTCCTTGTCATCGACCTCGTCGACTTCAGCGGCCGGGAGTTCAACACGGTACTCCTCCGCGAGCTTCACGACGGCATCGTAAAAGCTCAGGTGAAACCGCTTACGCATCCACTCGATCGCGTCACCCTTGGCTGGGCATCCGTAGCAGCGAAAAGTATTGCGCTCGGAGCTGACGGTGAAAGATGGCCCTTTTTCGTCGTGGAAAGGGCACAGCGCAGTGAAACTGCGGCCCGAGCGCTTCAGTTTGATCTCGCGACCGATCAACTCCGGAAGACTGATTTGGTCTCGAAGGTTCTCAAGGAAGGCGTCGTTGAACCGTATGAACTTAGCCATGACGAAAGCCGCCCTGGATCCGGACGACGGAGACGTTGCTGGGCTTGACCATTAACGATTTGCTCCAGCCGACGTAGCGACCCATTGAGTGATATTTTCGGCGGTCGCTCGTTGATTCGACGGGAACTCACGTCCCTGCGCGTTGATGATCACAGGCGTTCCCTCGAACAACATCGCCCGGAAGAATTCGTTGTTGGCAGCGAGCACCTCGGATGCTTGTTCACACGAAGCTGACTGCTTTTCGCGGGTGCTGCTGACGGCTTGTTTCCAGAGGCCCGCGCGTGCATTTGCCTCACTGCAAAGCATTGGGCCAAGCTGCTTTTGTGAATCGTCGCCGCCGATCACGGATACCGGGAACACATGGATCGTGTAGTCACCGGTCAACTTTTCCAGTTGAGTTTCCAGGCGTTGGCAGTACGGGCACAGGGGGTCAGAAAAGACATAGAGCTCGCCTTTCGGACCGTTCGATAGCTGGGTGCTGTATTTGTTGGTCGCAACACCATCGCGCAGCGCGTTAATAAGGAGTTTGCTGTCCGGTCGAGGTTTTACCGATCGAGGCGCTACCTCTGCGACAGGTGGTTGGATTGCTGGTGGAAGCGCTGGTGGAAGATCTGAATGTTGAACCGCTACCGGCGGCTGGCCGGCCGGCACAGCACCAGGAGCGACTGCCGCCGTAACCGCGGCGTTAAGTGATACGACAAGGATGAAAGCCAGAAGAGGGCTCAGCACCCATTTGATTGCGCCTTTGTACCAGGCCGTCAACCGACGCTTTTTCGCATACCGATTGAGCTGATGCTGCAGATGGGCGAAACCGGCGCTCGCCAATTGTTCCGTGCCGAAGGATTCGATGGTCTGCACGACGTCAGAACCATGTCGTTGCACGGTGATCGCTTTTTCATTCTTCTGCAGGCAGAAACTGACACCTTGAGTCGCCAGATCGATCGTCGAGATCGTCTGGCTCTCACCGGTGCTACCGAAATGAACGAGCATCGAATGCTCAACCACACGCACGTTATCGTTGCTTTTCACAGGTCATTCCTCGGTAGCTTTCGGGGCCAACAGGCCGATCTTGATCAGGTAGTTTTCGATGCCGTCTATGGCGTCATCGATAAAGGGTTCAACAAGCCGGTAGCCTGTATCGAAGGCGTACTCTTCCCAGAGCGTTTGGGTGAATACCGCGCACGACTCAAGGAATGGCCCTTTCCGGCCAGTCGTATTCAGGGCGTACCAGAGCCCACGATCCATGCCTTTGAGCCAATGGAAGTGGGAGGAGGGGAGCTTTCCGCTCAGCATGGCTTTCGCGTGCATGGCATGCAGCATAGAGCGGGGATAGCTGTGCTTTTTCAGCCAGCCGTCAGCTTCTGGATGAGCTGAATATTTTTTGAAGGCCTTGTCCGCCAAAGAGAGATCGGGGTAGCCCTTTTTTCCCTCGAATGTATGTGTGTGGCACGACCGGTTCAGCGCATCGAGAAGGTCTTGAGCTTTTTTCAGATCTTTGCCATTGGAGAGAAGTCGCGCGCCGAACACTGCAAACAGGGCTTTTTCGTGGGGTTTTAACTGATCCAACGAGGTGATCGGTTGGCCCAGATCCTGAATCAACATCGACCTGATCCGATCGCGGTCAAGCTGGCCGTTGACGAGTAAGCCCTTGGCCTCGACCCATTCTTCAGGGTTGACCGAGGATTTGTGTTCTTCCGGATCAGTGTTTAGCAGATCGCCGTAGTACAGCGACGGGATCACACCAGGTGAGTGGTTGGACATGATCCATGGCAGGGTCTCTGCCGTGATTTTCCGGCGCGTTTTGTAAGCAGGATGGGTGGTCGCAAGCTTGATTCCGCGCAGCGTCATCAACAACGGAATCACGATAAAGAAGTAGCCTGTTTTGTTCAGCACCGCGAAAAGTTGTTCGAAAGTCACGAACGATGGCTGACCAGCCAGAATCGCAGCCTCTTGCCGCCAGTGGCGGATGAACTCAGGCATGAAGGGCCAATCGAATACAGCTAGCTGATACCAAGCCCACTTCAAGCCCTGATACGCGAAATAGGTGTGTTCCATGTACCAGACGGCAACGCACACGCCGATGACAATGCCTACCAGCGCAATATTTAGCATTCCGCTGTCGTCGCGTTTGATTTCGCTCTGACCACTCATAGGCTCACCTCAAAAACTCAACGGCTTGGCATTCGAGCGATCCAGATACTGCACACGGATCGTCGGGATGTTGGTGAAGGGATCGGTAGCCTCGACCTGTGATCGGTCAAAGTCCTGCTCCTGGCTGAACCGCAGGATGTAAGCAGTCGCACGGGCACCCCAGCATTGATCGCTTGCGAGCGCTCCAGGTGATGTGCCGAACTGAACTTCAAGTTGTTGCGCCCAACGCAGGCCGATGGGGTAAACCCCGTTGGCCTGCTTCCTTGGTGGCTCAGCAGCCCGGCGGATTACCCGCTCCACGACGGCTTGTCGTCGAGCAAGGAGTGCAGTGAGCGGTACGGAATAATCCCGTGCTGCCTGGATTTCGCAGGCCGCTACCGGGGGCAACGCGGGGGGCATTTCTACCATCACTGATCCTCTCTGCATCGGGTGCATTGGGTGCTTAATTATTTTGTATGGTATATATTCTACAGAATATCCGCAAGCAACCAACCCGTACATACATGCACCCATGGGGCAGCATTGCCCCGCCGCAACGAGAGGAATTCATGGCGAATGATCAAAAGGTTCTCCTGGTCGGAGAGAAGAAATCACTCATAGAGGCCGTGCTGAATGTGTTGCCTGGCCGCAACGATGAGGAGGCGAGAACGCACATAATTCGTGGCAACTACCACTGCATATGGCTGACTGGCCACGCCTATGAGCAAGCGAAGCCGGACCACTACCTGCCGGAAGACCTTCCGAAAACCGCCAAGGGGAATAAGGTCTGGCGCAGCCAGGATCTACCGATCATTCCTCATCAATGGGTACTGATCCCCAAGGATGCGAGACGTCCAACACTGGCGAAACTCAAAGAGTTCCTAAAGATCTGCGACGTGATCTACCACGTCGGCGACCCCGATCAGGAAGGCCAGTTGCTGGTGGATGAGGCGCTGCAGTTCCATGGCGTCGATGTCTTCCGTACTACCAATCCCATACAGCGCGTACTGATCAACGACTACAACCGTTCGAAGGTAGAGCACGCGTTGGCCAATCTCCGCGACAACCACGAGGAAATGTTCCAGGGATGGCACCGATGGGCACTTGCTCGTGGCCGTTACGACTGGTTACTTGGCCTCAACGCGACGAGAGCAATGACACTGCGAGGTCGTGAGCTCGGCTACGACGCAACACTGCCCGTTGGCAGCGTGCAAACCCCTCTGCAATTCATCATGCGTGAGCAGGAGCGCAAGATTGAAGGCTTCGTGCCGCAGACATTTTTTAAACTCAAAGCGCAGATTCAGCATGCCAATGGCCTTTTCGCCGCGCGCTGGAAGCCTGCCGAAGGGCAGGAGGGAATCGTCGATGGTCGCCTGGTCGACGCGGATCGAGCCAAAGGCATCGCTGAACGCGTGAAAGACAAGCCCGCCCGGATCGAGCTCTACCAGGTCGAACCGAAAGACCAGCAGCCGCCATTGCCATTGGCAATGGACGAGCTGCAGATGGAGGCGTTTTCGCAATTCGGCTACACCGGCGCCCAGGTCATGGAGGCAGCGCAACAACTGTATGAAGCCTACAAAGTTGCGACCTATCCTCGATCGGATGTGCGTTACCTATCTGAAGCACAACACCAGGGCGCACCAGAAGTCATTGCAAGCGTCCTCGGTATCCGTCCGGACCTGGCCCACCTTCGCGACAAAATCGATCCTTCGCGCAAGTCCGGTGCCTTCGACGACAAGAAGATGGTGAACTCCAAGGGAGAGCCCACACCTCACCACGGTATCGTGCCGACCATACCGGAGAACCCGGTTACGCCAAGCCAGTGGACTGAAGTCGAGCGAAATGTCTACGACTTGATTGTTCGGTCCTACTTGGCGCAGTTCGCCGGTCCCTATCAGTACCTGAAAACGAGTATCGAAGTGTCGGTCGAAGGCGAGGTTTTCGCTGCTACAGGAAGTACGCCGGTTGAGGCGGGTTGGAAGGACGTGTTCACCGTCGCGGATGATGCAGAGCCTTCGGACGACGCAGAGGACGACGACAAGCAGGTGCTACCTGCCATGGCAGAAGGAGACTCCGCGCATTGCAACGGTTGCGAGGCGAAGACCGCAAAAACCACACCGCCGCCGTATTTCGACGACAAGATGCTGATCGCCGCCATGAAGAACGTACATAAGTACGTAAGCGATCCTGTAGCGCGTGCGCGACTAAAAGAAGGTGACGGCATCGGTACCACCGCAACACGAGCACCAATGATTCAAGAAATGAAAGATCGCCAGGTGATCATTCCGCTCAAACCCGGAAGCCGCAAACTCAGGACTTCGGATCAAACGAGGGCGGTTATCGATGCTTTGCCGCTCGAAGTCAAAGACCCCGCACAAGCCGGCGTTTTCAAGTCGATGCTAGACCAGGTATCGACCGGCGAAGTTGGCCTGGATCAGTTCATGGCTCAGACAGTCGAGTTTGTACGATCGATCGTGCAGCTCGCTGCAACAGCTGAGATGAAACTGCCGATCAAGCCCAGCAGTACCAAAGCTCAATGCCCGCGCTGTCAAGCAGCGTTGGATGAAGATCGCCGGACGATTTTCTGCAAATCATGCGATTTCAAATTGTGGCTGGAAGTTGCCGGAAGGATGCTCAAGCCGGCTGAAATTGACACTCTGCTTCAAGGCAAGGAAACGGCGCTGCTGACTGGCTTCAGTTCCAGCAAAACGCCCAAGTCGAAGTTCTCGGCGAAACTGAAACTCAATGTCGA